>PABB01000039.1 GCA_002702655.1 Planctomycetaceae bacterium | reverse complement strand
TCGCCGCTTCGGTCGGCCGCTCGCTTCGACCCAGAACTGCTTGCCGAGGTACCGGTAGAGTTTGCGGGCCGTGGGGTGCGACAGCGAGTTGTAGACCTCAAGGTCAAGCCGCCGCACATTGCCCGCCTGAAAACTCTCCAGCATCACGTCCGACCACCAGACCGAGCTCGTCGGCCGGTCTTTGCCTTCGGCCCGGGCCCGCCGCAACGCCCGGTCGTACTTGTCCCGCTCGTAGAGAAACACCTTGTCGATGATGTGGAACTTGGCGTCAAAGAACTCTTCGACCTCCGGGTCCCAGCGATAGTTCTTCGCAACAATCTGCACGCCGTGCAGCCGATTGAGGGCATCGTCAATCGCCTGATAGCTCTGGCCCTTCTCCGGCCAGTTGAGAATCTTGATGAGCTGATAGCACGAGAATCGGACTTGCGGGCTGACCACCTCGCCCGCGGCCGGTGCGGACATGAGCCCCGCCGCCTGGCTGACCTTCATCAGGGCCACGAACACGTCGTCGTCTTTGGGCGTGGGCCGACCGAACTCGGCAGAGAAGGCGACGAGCCAGGAACGGTCAATCGACTCGCCCGTCAACGGGTGCTGGCACTCCCGCGAAAAGGACAGACTCCGGGTGTCGAAGTCCGGCTTCTTGTCCGCACCCGAGAGCGAGCACTCAAGCAAATCCATCTGGTCTCTGCCAGTACGGAGATACTCAAGAAATTCCTGTGTGTCTTCCTTGCCGGGTTTCCTGCCCATGCTTCCTTATTTCCAAACGCTACTGCTGCTTCATGCCACGTCGTGCAGTAGAAGATTGTTTCTCTAAGTATCTAAAGTAAGGGTCTCAAAACTCCTTTACTGTCAGTGACTTACGGGCCCTAAAGGACCCGCAACGGTCGGTAAACCGACCCGCAACGGTCGGTACATTGACCCGCAACGGTCGGTACAAGTGACCTGCAACAGTCGGTACCAATGACCCACAACGGTCGGTAGTCTTGTCTCGCCCTGCAACCAGCCGGGGGGCTGAGTTCTGCAGGGGTGACGCCTGTCTCACGGCCGTGCCGAGCCGGACGAGCAGTCCCCCGGACGGGGGCAGACCGGTAGCGTCAGAAAAGCTATTGACGAAAGAAGCCAGAGGCGGCTAGAGTCAGAGGCGTCACAACCAACTGCAGCCGTCTTGGCCCTTCCTTCGCTTCCTGCCAGAACCGAACGGAATTGCCCGAGACACCAAAGAACCGAGCCTGCCAGCTCGGTTTTTTTGTGCCTGCTCGAAACGCTGCCTCTCGTCAGCGAGCTGCCAGACCCGCCTTCAGAGGCATTACTTCAACGAGATTAAACCACCTGCCCCCTGCCGCTGGCAATAGACGATTTTTCCACCGGCCCGCTCAGGGAGGCTTGCTCAGTAGCAATCGCACGCCTTCAGTTGGCAGGCACTTGTATTCTCATCGCTGCGACCGACGGCAAACTCTGCCTTGCTTTCGTAATCGGCCCGAGTCGCTGTCGTCGCTCTCAGCGATGGAAACGCCCTGCCGGCCCTCGCGGTGCGGCCCCGCCAGAATCTGCGTTCTCCGCGGCAGCCAGGCCCCTTCTCGGCTAAATGCGTCTGCGGTTTTGCATTGGAAACGCATGCGATCCTCGCCGGCCCGGCTGGCTGGTCAGCTGGCTGGCTGCGTGGCCAGCTACGCCGTCAAGCAGATTCGCTCGCACGCAAGAAAGTGTGTTGTCAGCCGAGCGGCCAGCGTGCTAGCGTCGCCGCATGCTGACAATTGCACTGGGAAGTTCCAAAGGAGGGGTGGGCAAATCAACGCTCGCCACCAATATCGCGGTCGAACTGCACGACGCCGGGATACCGGTCACGCTCGTTGACGCCGAAGAGGGCTCGCCGACGGCGAGTTTGCTTGAAGAGCATGTGCCCGATATCGATACGCGGGCCGTTTCCTCGCAGGCTGAGACGGCACGCATCGTCGACGAACTGCGGGCCGCTGGCCGCGTCGTCATCATTGACTCGCCCGGCAAGACGGGCCGCCAGCTGACGGCCGCCTGTATGCTGGCCGACGTGTTCTTGCTGGCCATGAAAGTCTGCGAACGGGACTTGCTGCAGTCCGGCGCCGCACTGGCCGTTATCCGGTCCTGTCAGCTCCAGCACGAAGGCCGTCCGCAGGCGTTTATCGTCTACAACGAAACGGCCCGGGACGACGCCGAAGCGAGCAGTTTCACAAGGCAGCTCAAGCCGCTCGGCATCCCGGTCGCTGCCGCCCGAATCCGCCCGCAACGAACCGTCCGTCGCAACACGACCATTATGCGGGGGCCGCTGCGAACCAGTGGCGCCGCCAGCGACATTCGCAGCCTCGTTGAGGAGGTGATTGTCCCGCGGCTTGTGGCCGCAACTCAGGGGGGCGTGAATGGCTAAAGGACTCGACGTTTCCAAAACGGCCGGGCTGCTTGGCCGGCAGCTGGAGGACGTTGCCAGATTCGCCGCCAAACGGACTGGTTCAACCTCGGTTTCCGAGCCGTCAATGACCGTGGTCGACGGGGGGCAAACCGACCCCACAAGCGAGCCGGCCCCGGCCGTCCAGCGGACCGCCCCGCCCCGGAAAAAGGAGGGCTCCCGCCCTTCGCGAAAGACCGCTTCGCAGCCGCCCCCGCAGGACCGCAGCTGGGTCGCTCCGACCTGGAAAATCGACCGGGACAAGGCTCGCCTCATTGACCGCATCTTTCTGCTCATGCGTGCCGACGGCGTCGGGCCGCGGTACAAGCAGGACCTCGTTGACGAAGCGATGGATTGGCTCATCGAAAAGCACAAAGAGTACGTCCGGCGATAACTGCCACGCCCGCCGTTGCCTCGCTCGCCCGGTCGTCAAACTCTTCGTGTGCCGCAGCGGCTCGCTGGATTTTCCAATGGAAAATGTCAGCCGTTCGGCTTGCCTGAGCGAGCAGTTTTCGATTGGAAAATCGCAGCAACCCTTCATCCGCCAACAGGTTCGGTCCGATAATTCGTTTCAGTGCTCGGAACGGATTCGAGCCCCACGCTTCCCCGGACGGACCCTGGACTCATGTCACACGCACGCCCGCTTGTGCTCGTCAGCAGCAACCGCAAGGGCGGTTGTGGCAAGAGCACCACAGTTTTTAATCTGGGCGGCGAAGCCGCTCGTCGCCTCAATCGAACGCTGCTGATAGACACCGACCCGCAGGCGTCGCTGTCGCAATCCATCAAGCCGTTCGGTTCCCGCATCATCGAAGAGTTGCCGCCGGATAGGTCGGTCGTCGCCCTGTTTGACGACCGCATGGACCCGGACCCGGAGCGGGTGATTCACCGCACGGAATTCGACCGGCTCGACATCGTTCCCGCGTGCGATGCTCTGACTCGATTCAACTACCCGGACCCGACCGAGCACGGCTTCTTGCAGGACTCGTTGCGGCAGTTTGTTTACGAGGTCTCCGACCGCTACGAAGTGGTCGTGATTGACACGCCGCCCAACCTGCAAATGCTCACGTTCGCCGCTCTCGTCGCCGCCGATTACTGCCTCACGCCGGTGCCTGCGGAGGACTTCGCATCGCAGGGCATCCGGGCCGTGCGGCAGTTCGTCGAACTCGTTCAAGCGACTCGCAACCACGACCTTCGCTGGATGGGGATACTCATCTCGATGCTGCAGCGAATCGCGATTCATCAGGTGTATCGCGAGATGCTCGTGGACACGTATCCGCAGTTCGTGCTGGAGGCCGTCGTCCCGCTGGCGACGCCTTATAAAGAGTCGGTGTCGCTCAAAACGCCGATGACGCTGCACAAACCCAATAACGCCGCCGGCAAAGCGGTCGTCGCTCTGTTTGACGAGGTGTTGCAGCGAACCGGCGAGTCCCATCCCAACGTGCTTGTCGAGATCCCCAAGCCGGTCAAGAAATCTCGCAGCAAGAAAACGACCACCACCACCGCGAAAAAGAAGGCGGCCTAAATCATGGCATCAAAGAGAGAAACCCTCCTTGGTCGGCTTGGTGACGGGCTGGCCGATTCGATTGGCATTCGCGACGGCCAGAGCTCGCTGCCGAGCTACAGCACGACTCCCGGCTCGGCGCCGAAAACCAACTACATTCGGGCCCGCGATACGGGCGAGATTGAAATTGACGAGGTGATGCCCGACCCGGGACAGCCCCGCAAGGAGTTTGACGACGACGAACTCGCTCGACTCGCCGCGAGCATTCAGGCCCACGGCCTGCTGCAGCCGATTCGCGTGCGGTGGGGCGAAGCGGAAGGCAAATGGTTGATTGTCGCCGGGGAACGTCGCTGGCGTGCTCACAAGCTCGCGGGCCTCAGTCGCATCAAATGCACGTTCGACGACCAGACGCAGGATCTCACGATTGTCCGCTCCCAGCAAATCATCGAGAACGTGCTTCGCGAGGACCTTGCCGGCATCGAACTGGCCCGGGCTCTTAAGCAGCTGATGGATGACAACGGCTGGTCGAAAAGTCGCGTCGCCGAGGAGCTCAACATCAGCAACGGCAAGGTCTCCAAGGCCCTGTCGCTGCTCAAGCTCCCCGAAGAGATCCAGGCCCAGGTCGAACAGGGGGCCATTTCACCGGCCACCGGCTACGAGCTGTCGAAGGTCAAAGACGAAGCGAAGCAACGCGAACTGGCCGCCGAAGCGGCTTCCGGTCGCGTGACCTGCAGCGACGCGGCCAAAAAGAACGTGTCGGCGAAGCGAAAGCCCCGTAAAACCACCAACGAGACGTTTCGGACGACTGACGGCGTGCGAATCGTCATCAGCTCGCGAAGGGACGTGGGGGAACAAGGGATGATTGACGCTCTGCTGGAAGTGGCCGACGCCATTCGCCAGCGTCGCCGGCACGCCGCTTAGGTTGTTCGCAAGTTCAGCCGTTTTCCGGCTGCACGCGACGCCGATACAAACAGCGGGGAGTCGCCTCGACTCCGCGGCCGTCTCTTTCCAACCGACCGTCCCGGGGCTTGAAAGCCGCCCGCGGGACGGTCGGTTTGTTTTGCCAGGGTCGGGCGTCGTGTGATAGAATGTCACGTATGAGTACCGAATCGATGGCCATTCTCTCTGACATGCTGCAACCCTTTGACGGGCTCACGCCTGATGCGGCCGCTCAGGTGGCCGCTCTGAAGGTGCCTGCCAACGTACAGGCTCGCGTCGACGTGCTCGCTCAGAAGTGCAACGACGGGATGCTCACTGACGAGGAGCAGGCCGAGTACGAGACGCTCGTCAAGTACGGCAACATGCTCTCGGTCATTAAGGCCCGGGCCAAGCGAGCCGCCGCCAACACGCGTGCCGGTTGATGGACCCGCAGCTTCGTCTCGCCGTCATTCGCCGGGCCGCTGGCCGGTGCGAGTATTGCCGCATTCATCAGGATGATGACGCGTTCGCGTTTCACGTCGACCACGTCGTCTCGCAGAAGCACGGCGGCGCCACGGCCGAGGACAACCTCGCACTCGCCTGCCAGAACTGCAATCTGCACAAGGGCACGGACCTCACCGGAGTGGACCCCGAGACAGGCCGCTACACGCGGTTGTTTCATCCCCGCACCGACCTTTGGGACGAACACTTCCGGTACGCCGGAGCCCGCATCGAAGGGCTGACCGACGTGGGTCGCACGACAGTCCGCGTCCTGTCGATGAACGACTCCGACCGGGTCGAGGTGCGAGCCCTGCTCGGGTACACCGATTTCTTTGGTTGACTCGTCTGAGCCCGCTTCGTAAGTCGCTTGGTCGAAGGCACTCGCAAACCCTCGGGCGTTACAGCGGCCGGCAACGTCGCTTCGCGGCGGCAGAGAGACGCGACTCTCCAGCCGGTGACATTGTGCCCACTACGCACGCACTTGTTGAAAACGCCGTCGTCGAGCACCGAAGGGAACGGCCTGTTGGCCGTCACTCCTGCCGAGTCCCGATGCGGCATCGCATGCGTCAACGGTTCGTTGTGGCCCGGCTGTTGATTTCTTGATGAGTCATTTTCCGGCTCCTGTCTCGCCATACCTGCTTTCTCGCCGCAGTCTTCGCTTTGCGGCTGCAGGCACAGCGGGAACCGGGAGTTCTCTCCATAGCGGCTCACCATCACCCGCACGGAGGTGACAAAGGGTGAATGGTCACCCGCTTTTAATGGAGAAAACAAAATGACCAACAAGAAAGAAAAACCAATCCACCAAATCAAAATCGGACGCATGCGATGCAGCATCTGGAAAGACAAGGGCGAGTACGGCCCGATTCTCAAGGCCACCTCGCCGGTGCTCGTCTACCGCGTTCCTGAAGAGAAGCGTAAGGGCAAAAAAGACAACGGCTGGAGAGAACGCACGTTCTTCAACCGCGAAGAGACGTTGCTCGCCGGTCAGGTTCTGTCCCGGGCGTTTGAGTTCATCGCCGACTACGCGACTGACGAAGCGGCCTCAGACGAGTCAGCCACCGCGGGCAACTAGCTGCCCGTGGCGAGGGCGGCCCCGGCCGCTCTCGCCTTTCGCCGCTGCCAGAGTTCGCCTGCTTGGCGTTCTCAACCGCTTTCAGCGTCGATGAGCGAACGAGTAGGTAATGACCTTCGCGTCACGCTGGTGACTCAAAAAGTTACCATTCGCTCGGCTGATAGAGCCCGACTCGCGGGCCTTGTGAAATCGTTCCGTCAACCGCTCGTCGAGCATGCGGTCGATGTCGTGCCAACTCGGCGTTGCTCGGGGGTTGGCCTTGCAGTACTTAAGAAACTCGTTGAACATCCAGGACCCGGCGTCGGGGCACATCCCCAGCGTTTCTTCGTTCAGTTCCTTCATCTGCGGCAGGCTGTTGTAGGAATAGTGGGACGGCTGCGACGCGTTCATGTGCAGCAGTCCCGCGTGGTCGATAAACAAACTCTTCATGACCGGGGCCATGCCGTTTTTCTCGACGTCCCACGGTTCGCGGTCCAAGGCCCCAAAGAAGCGGTCAAGGATGCCCGCGTTGCAGCTGCAGGTCATGATGACCTTCAGCCGACAGGGAACGGCGTTGACGAGTCGCTGCAGCTCGTGGCTGTACATCCACTCGCCAGTTGACAGCTCCATGTAATGGTCGCCGAAGAATCGCCCCCCATGGCCGTGGTACAGGCAGACCAGCGTGTCATTCGGCTTGATGCCCGTTCCTTCCTGACCCTTCACGCGAGCCTCGCCGAGCACGTCGCGAACGAACTGGGCCGTCAAAAGAGGGTTGTCCGACGAGTCCATCGACGTGCGGCCAGCCATGAACGTGTACTGGTCGCTCGGCACCAGCTCTTTCAACGTCTCTCGCCACTCGTGAACGGTCGCGGCACACGCGTTGTTGAGCGTGGCGTCGGCCGTATCAGACACCATGAGCACGTGGATATGCTGCCCGAAACTGCGTTCACCTGACAGACCGCGACAAAGGCAGACGACGAGGACGGCCCAGACAATCCGTCGGACCATCTCGTGGTTGATAGACGCCAGCAACTTCGTGGGCATGTCGTTTCTCCCGAGCTGGTGGATTGGCCGCGGCCCAGCCAGAAACGTTTGGCAGGCAACGCAGTTATCCTACGGCTTTCGTCGTCGATGACCCAAACGTGTTGCTGCCACCCCCAGGAGAGCGAGGGCCAACGTCACAGCGGACGGCTCCGGCACGGCGTGCAGCCGCCAATCGCCCCAAGCGACTGCACCGAGGAACGTGCCGTCACCGCCAAATTTTATGTCGCGGTCAATCGAAATCCCATCGAGTCCCGCCACCGATCCGACCCGCAGGGAAACCCTTACAACGGCGTTAGCCGCGTCAACGGTCGCCAAAGGCGGGTCGCTGTCAAAGATCCACTCGTAGTTGGTCGCCGTGTAAGGCCCGAGCCCGCCCAGCCCGTCGTCGATAAACGCCGGAGGGGGGCCGGTGTAGACGGGCGGGGGCTGGCCGAAGACGGGCATGGCCGTCGTGTCGAACAAATCCATGCCGTCGAACGTGCCCGCGTACCCGCCCCCGTAGCCCAGCGTGGCTTCCCCCGCCGCGGTGAAGGTCAGCGAAAGCACGTCGGGGGCCGTCGCGGGAAGTTGCCGGAGCTCAAGTCGTGCCAGCACCTGGCCCGTGTCGCTGTCCACAAACTCGTATGTTGCGGCGGCCCTCGCTCCCTCGCAGCAAGCCGGAATAGCCGCAACGGTTAGAAGAAGAATGGCAGGGGTCTTAATCACGACAACTTCTTTCTCCTTGAGCAACTTCCGCCGCATAGGCCACTCGCCCAGTATCGAGGCCGGCCACCGTGCCTGCCATGTACGCATCATGCACGCTGAGCTGCCCGCACACTGTCAGGACGGGGCGCCCCAGGGCATGACTTGTTACAATGGGCCGCCGTTGCGGGCCCTCCGCTCGCCGTCTCCCCGCTACCAGCGTTTGACGTTCGCCATGGCCGACCGCACGCCCTATGACCTGATCGCCACCATCCGCGGCGAGCGTCACGCCTATCACCCCGACGCTCCGGCCTTTCACGTCCAGCACCTGGTCGCAGACGGCACCGTGCGGCCCAACGACCTCATCCGCCCGGCAGGTTCTCGCGGGTTCTTCCTTTACGCCCATCAGGTCGCCGGGCTGTTCACCGACGAAGAGCTGCAGGGGGTCGAACTTAAAGAAGACAATCTCCCCCCGTCGCTTCGCGGGCGGGGGGTGAGGCTCAAGGCCCCGCTCGACAGGAAGTGAGGCGTTCTGGACTCTGCTGCCTCCAATTTGCCACGGCTACCGCACCTGTGATACTCAGATGGCCATATCAGAGATATGGCACACAGAGACCAGGAGCCCGCGGGCCCCGCAAACAACCCTTCCCACGAAACGACCCCGACCGAGCAAGCAGAGCCGGCCGCCGCACCGACGCTTCCGGCGGACGCCCTCGGGCCCCTTGCCGAACAGCTGTTTCCCGAGGCCGTGACCGTCGAGTTCGCCGACTGCCGGCAACGCCGCCGCGTGGAGGTGATGGCCCGCCGGGTCTGGGGACAGCTGCTTGCCGGGGAGCCATCCGGGCCCCGGCTGGCTGCCAGTCGCCCGCCGCTTGAGCCGCGGCTTGTCGACCTCTATGCCCGGGTCCGCCAGCACAACGAGCAGCGAAGAGCGGCAGAAGCCCGCTGGGCCGCCCTCACGTGGAGTCAGAAACTTCGGCAGGTCCTTCGCCGCTGGCGCCGACCAGACCGCCGCAAGCCGTAGCAGCCGTCTTCTCCCTCAGAGGACCGCCTGGTGGAGCGAAGCGGTTCGGAACGCCCGTTCCGGCTTCGCGGCTCCCGGGCTGTTGGGACAGCCCCTCCGCCATATCGAAAGTGATAGCGAGCTGCTCGCTGAGCAGCCCCCTCGCCATCACTTGACGCTTCGCCGCAGCAGGTGCTGCGAAGTCGCCATCTTGAAACAGATGGGCGAGTCTCGCTCATCGCGAGACCGCAAAGGGTCCTCCAAGCAAACGACTGCCTGCTCGCGTCGCTCGCTCGCCGCCAGTCGTTTGCTCTCCGGTTCACACCTGATGCACCTGCGGTGCAAGCCGCCCCGGCGGGGCCGGGGCCTGTGGGCGGCGTTTTCCCGGCAGAAAACCTCTTCAGAAGTTGCTTGCAGGCTGCTTGCGACAATCGTCTAATGTCGCCTTAACCTCTTTCTGGGAATGTTGTTGCGAGACTTGCACTGAGACAGGCAATCGCCATGGCCAACCGGACGCCCCGCAAACAGCCAGAGCGGCTCTCGATCACCGTCACCTTCAGTGAAGAGGACCGGGCCGACTTCGAACTGCTCGCGGAGCGGGCCGAGCAAGCCGGTCAGAAGCGGTCCAGTTTTGCTCGCGAGCTGTTGCTGGCAGCCCTCCATTTTGACCAGCGGCAGCACGAGCTGACGGCCCTCGCGGGGCTCGAAGAGAAGCTGGAGAAGCTCAATCGCAACGTCGCCCGGGGGGCCTTCCTCGGGCTGCGGGCCGCCGAGATGCGAGCCGACGGCCAGCAGCCGCCAGAGGCCAAGCAGTGGGTCCACGAAGTGATGGTCCTCAAGGATCTCTAGCAGGAGTCGGGCCGTGCTTTCCATCGCTCCCATCGGCGGCGCCGCCTACTATCTCGACCTCGCCCGCGAGGACTACTACGCCCTCGGGGGGGAGCCGCCCGGTCGCTGGGCCGGGGCCGGGGCGGAGAAGCTCGGGCTCGCCGACCGCAGCAAGGTCAGCCGCGACCACCTGCGGGCCGTGCTGGAGGGATGCTCGCCCGAGAACCCCGAAGTCTCGCTCGTGCAGCGACAGGAGGGCCGCCAGCGACAGCCCGGCTGGGACCTCTGCTTCTCCGCCCCCAAGAGCGTCTCGGTCCTCTGGTCGCAGGCCGACCCGCAGACGCGGGCCGAGATGCAGCAGGCCCACGACCGGGCCGTCCGCGACACGCTCGCCTATCTCGACGCTCAGGTGCTACTCACGCGGACTGGCCGCGGAGGGACCCGCCAGGAGCGGGCCGCCGGGGGCGTCTTCGCTCTGTTTGAGCACGGTACGTCGCGGGCCCACGACCCGCAGCTGCATACCCACGTGTTGGTCGCCAATCTCTGCGTCGGCGCCGACGGGCAAACGCGAACCATTATCAGTCGCGAGCTCTACCGCCATAAGATGGCGATGGGGGCCCTCTACCGGGCCGCCCTCGCCGAGCAGCTCGGCCGGGAGCTTGGGCTCGCGACGTTTCGGCCCACCCGCACTGAGCAGATTCTCGGCCAGACGGTCAAGACGCCTGAGAGCTGGTTTGAGGTCCGCGGCGTGAGCCAAAAGGCTATCGAGTCGTTCTCCAAGCGAGCCGCCGAAATTTCCGAGCTGGCCGAGCAGTACGGCTGGTCCGACCCCCGAGTGAAAGCCTTTCTCGCCGAAACGACCCGGCAGACCAAGGGGCACGTCAATCGCGAGGAGTCCTTTGAACTCTGGCAGCAGCAGGGGGCGGCCGCCGGGTTTGGTCCGCCGCAGGCGGCCCGGGTGCTCCAGCAGGCCCAACCCGGTCAGACCCTCTCGCCACAGCGGCATCAACAGGCGAGCGACGCCGTTGTGGCCCGGGTCAAAGAGCGTCTCGACAACCGCACCGACCACTTTCCCGAACGCGACATCGTGCGAGCCGTCGCTGAGGAGTGTCAGGGCCGCGGTCTCGGCGCCGCCGACGTGCTGCGGTTCGCCGACGTCATCAAGGCCGAATGCATCAAGCTGGAGGGCCCTGACCCGCTGCAGCCCTGTTTTGCGACCCCCGCAATGTACCGGTTGGAGGAGGAGTTGCTCGCCGCGGCCGACGAGCTTCGCGACCGCACCTTCCATCGGGTCGACGGTCGGCATGTCGAAGCGGCGATTGACGAAATCAACGGCCGGCTTCAGCAACAGCACGGTCCGGCGGCCCGTCTCAGCAATGAACAGCTCAAGGTGCTCTATCACGTCGTGGAAAACCCGGCCGCCCTGTCGCTTGTGCAGGGGCTCGCCGGCACGGGGAAAACCTCGGTGCTCGCGGCGGCGAGAATCGCCTGGGAGAAGGGGGGCTACGACGTGGTCGGTCTGGCCGTCTCCGGCAAGGCCGCGTTGACGCTCCAGGAGGAAACTGGCATCGCGTCGCGAAGTCTCTACCGGACGCTGTCGCTGCTCGACCGCGGGTATGTCGACAAGGCCAAAGACGCCGCCAAACGAATGGCGAAGGTCGCCGCTTACAATTATCGCACGAGCGTCAAATATCCCCGGCTCTCGCCGCTGAAGAAAAAGAGCATCAATCCCGACCCGCCCGAGAGCCTGTCCATCGGCAAGCGAACCATCATCGTCGCCGACGAGGCCTCGATGGTTAACGCTCGCGATTGGAGAGAGTTGCAGCAGCACGTGGCCGACCACGGAGCAAAGCTCGTCGCCGTCGGCGATCGCAATCAGGTCCAATCCATTGGCGCCGGGGGGCCGTTCAGCTCGCTTCTCGACCGACACGAGCACGCCACGCTCACCACCATTCAGCGGCAGCGACACGAGTGGATGCGAGAGGCCGTGCGGTCGCTCGCCGAGGGGGACGTCGACTACGCCCTGTCGCTCTACGCGGAGCAGGGCTGCATTTCCGTTGACGCCACCAAGGCCGAGGCCATCGATTCGCTCGTGCGAGATTGGGCCGCCGGTCGTACCGACAGCCTGAAACAGACAGTCGTCATTACTTCGACGAACGAAGAGGCCCGGGCCGTCAACCAGAAAATCCAAACGCTTCGCGGCGTGATGGGCCGGCTGACCGTCGGCGGGGCGACCACGTCGCAGGGCGAAACGCTTCGCATCGGCGACCGCGTGCTGTTCACGGAGAATCGTCGCAGCATGGGCGTCTTCAACGGCGACCTTGGCAAGGTGGTGAATATCGAACGGCCGCGGGGCGTCGTGGGCGCCGCTCGCGTCCATGTTCTGCTTGACCGCAAGGGAAGTCTCGGGTTGTTTCCCACTCGCAAGGGTCCGCTGGTCCCGGTTGTTCCCAAACCGCTGGTCGTCGCCGTCGACCTCAAGCACTACGAGGGCCTTCAACTCGGCTACGCCCTCACGACCCACAAGATGCAGGGCGGGACGGTCGAGCAGGCCTACGTGCTGGGCAACAGCGTTATGCAGGATAAAGAGCAGACCTACACCCAGCTCTCCCGAGTCCGTGATTCGGTGCGGATGTACCTCACCGAAGCGGAAGCGGGCGAAGAGTTCACCGAGTTCTTGACCAACGCCAGTCGCTCTCGCGAAAAGAAAATGGCTCACGACGTGGAGCTCACGGCCCGGGAGCGATTCGAGCAGGAGCATGGCGAGCAGGCCGAACGCGACCGACGAGCGGCCGAAGAGCACCGGCAAGAGCATGAGCGAACTCGCGGCATGCACCTGTGACGCTTGTGCTGTACGACATGACGCATTTTTTATTCGGACGAGGTACGACGCGATGGCCGTCACCATCCCGCAAGAAGAACTGGCCGAACTCAAAGGGACGCTGCCCCAGTACTTCTATGTCCACAATCCGCTCAAAGAGCTCGCTTACCCAGAGTCGAGCATCTACATCGACCCGGACTATCTCGACGGCGTGACGGCTTACATGCTTCGGCAGCGGCGGCAGAGGAGTCGCGTCACGCTCGCTGCGATTGTCGTCGCCGTGGCGATCATTGTGTCACTGGCTCACGCGATGTTCTCGCTGTCCCTTGCGTTCCTGCTGCTGGCCCCCGTCGCGGCCTTTCTTGTTTTTGACCAACTCCAAGACGAGTACGGCGACCAGTACGTTCGCCAGCCAGTCGAGTTTGCGGCTCTGCTTGCCGTCGGGGCGACGCTTGCCCTCATACCCGGAGCGATGGTCTCGGCCGCCGTCGGCGACGTTCCCGGTCCGCTCGTTGGCGTGGCGGCTTCGGCCGCCGCATTGTGGTACTTGAAGCAGAAACACCTGTCCCCGCCCGGGCCGCGGATGACGTTTCACTACGACGGCAATCACGAGCCAGAGCGGCTGGTGCTTCGCGGCCCGAAGGTCCACATGGCGAGCCAGGTGTTGCCCGCCGCATTGATGCAGCTCATTGAGACGACTCCGCGGCGGGGGGATACGCCGCTGGTGCATTTCAAGACGCACGACCTGGTCGGCGGCATGCCGGTGGTCCGCGGCAGCACCAGCAACACGCACAAGCTGTTTGTCGGCATGGCAGGCAGCGGCAAAACGATTTGCTTTCGCATGCTGATGGGGTCGCTGTTGCCGCTGCCTGCCGCGGCGAAGCAGAGCGTCACAAGCAACGTGGTGCGTCGCAGCAGTCGCTACGACACTCATCAGGCCATTGTCTACGACGCGAAGTCCGAGCACGTCCCGCTGCTCACCGGCCACGGGTTTCAGCCGCGGAAGGACCTGTTCATTCTCAATCCCTTCGACCGCCGGGCCGTGGCGTGGGATCTCGCTCGCGATATTCGCAGTCCGGCCGACGCCCGGTTGCTCGCGGACGTGTTTCTGCAGAGCAGCGTGCCGCCCGGACAGAACGCCGAGCAGCATCAGTACTTCCGCACCAACGCCCGGCGACAGATTACTGGCGTCGTCCAGGCGTTCATCTACCGAGGCGGAAAGCAGCCTCGCTGGACGCTCCGGGACGTGATCAACGCCTTTGCCAGCCAGGACTCGCTCAAACACGTGCTGTCGCAGTATCCCGAAGGGAAGGCCGTCATCGAGCAAACGATGAACATCGCCCACGAGACGGCCACCGGCATCTATTCCTCCTCAACGACGTACCTCGACGACTTTCGCATTGTCGCGTCGCTCTGGCACCGGCTGGCTGCAAGCGAGCATGCCGAGGACGAGCTGACCAGCATCAGTCTCGAAGACTGGGTGCAGCACCAGCCGCGTACGGTGCTCTTGCTGCCCAACGTCCGGGAGAACGAAACGGTGGTCAGGCCCCTCAATCGACTGCTCTTTAAGCGACTTAGCCAGTTGTTGCTCGACTCGCGGTACAACCATCACGTCGAAACGGGGGAGGGAACCAAAGAGCGGCGAGCCATATTTCTTGACGAGTGTTCGCAGCTCGGGAGGCTCGAAGGACTCAGCGACTTGCTCACCGAGGGCCGCGAGTTCGGCGTGGAGGTCGTCATCGGCGTGCAGACCTACAGCCAGATGGTCTCGGCCTATGGCGAGCAGGACGCGAAGACGATTCTCGGCCAGTGCGGCTTCAAGGCGTTTCTCAAATGTGACGGCGACACCGCCCAGTGGGCCGGCAAACAGATCGGCCAGCAGCTGGAGAAGTACAGTAAGATGTCCTATTCGACCAGCACGAGCGGCTCCGATACGGTCACCACGGGCCATCTGTCAAAGAGCCACGGCGTGACCAGCGGCTGGCAAAAGAGCAGCAGCGAATCGTACGAAGAACGGGTGCAGGACGCTGTGCTCGCCTCTGAGATTTCCGGTCTTCCCGACCCGCGAGCCGCCGGGCAGTTTCACGGCTACTACGTCATGCCGCATCTGCCGGTGTTTTACGCGGGGATGCCGCTGCCGCTGCTCGACGAACTGCTGGAACCGAAAGGGGCCGACCCGCGTCGCGACCCGATGGACGTCGAGAACGAGTGGTTGCCGCCGTGGGACAAGGCCGACTACGCCCGACTGGGGCTCTTGCCCCCGCCAGATGACGAGCTGTCCGGGCCGAAGACGCGAAGAGCTCCAAAGTCCGCTGCCAAAAAGCCCGCGTCTGTCGAGGACCTGTTTGATTAGCCGGCCGCCAGCGTGTTACGGCGCCTCCATCATCAGATGGCTCGCTTTGAGTTTGTCGAGCACGTAGAGCGAAAGGGCGAGCACCATGAGTATCTGTCCCAGTGACGTGAACGCCAGGCCGTGGTAGATGCTCGTGACAAGCACCGCCAGGACGTACCCGAGGATAAAAAGCGGCATCTCTCGGTGGGGAAGGTGCCAGCCCAGATACAGACAGTATGCAAACAGCGACGTGGCAAACGCTTCCACGAGCAATGTCGGCCCCGCCAGCCGAAAACCGCTATTCATCATCGAAAGCGATACGCTCAAGACGTTCAGGTCCTTCGGAGCTCTTACGCCTTCCAGAATGTTGATTTGGCCAGACGCCAAAGCGACGGCCGCAATCCCAAGGCCGGCAAACAGCCCGATGTAGGTTACCAGGCCAATGCGATTCGGAGACGGCTTGCCTTTGATGTACACGAGTGCCGGAAGAATCTTCAAGAGTTCGCCGTGCCACGCCCGAGCCAGCACGTTGTTCATGAACCCCGCCCGCACGCTGTGGTCAGTGCTTGTGAGTCCGTTGGCACGGAGACACATCTCCTCGAGCCATGAACAAAGCGGGCCGAGCACCAGCCCGCAGCACACGAGCACGAGCAGCAGCACCTGGAGGCCCTTGCCTTTGGCGTCCTGCAGGCCGTTCGCGAAAATCCAGATGAAGGACCCGAGAAACGCGGCGACGCAGAGAAAAACAGCGTGAAGAGCCCACGTCGACCGGCTCGTGGCGCCGCCGCCCCCCGAGAGCAAGGGGCTCACGACCGCCAGAGCGACCACCAGAGCGAACAGCCTCTCAATGCGGCTCGACGGCAGTCGACGGACGTCAAACGATAGGAGCGATTCCCGCACCATTTCCAGCGACGGGTCGTCAAACTTGATGCGGCCTCGCTGACTACTGGCCAGCTCCTTGAATGCATCCCACACGCCGTCAATCCGGCTGGTTTCCGCCGCGGTCTGTTTCAACTGGTCTCGAAAGTCGCGTTCGGCATCGTCCTGATTCGTGTCGGTCACCGTGTTGGCCCTCGCAGTCGCTGTCGGTTCCGTTGGCTACATGCACCGTCTGCAGCTGAGCAAGTCGGGCTTATCGTAACATCGCCCGCGGACATCGCCCAGCCGCAGGACGGGCCTGTCGCGTCGCGATCCGGCAGGGCCGCAGAGGGGCCTCCGGAATCTGCTAAGCAAAGCACTCGGGACGGAAAGGCGGTACGCGAGGAGGTACGCCCCGGCCGTGCTCCGCCCCCTCCATCCGCACGGCCCCGGCAAGGGGGCGAGGGCCATACGGATGAAGGGAGCGAAGCACTCGCAGAACTCCACTGAGCGAAGTGCTCGGCGGGGGCACGTGAACCTACTGGCTTGGCGGCATGTCCGTACAGGACGCGAGACGTCAGTCGCGACCGGCCGGGATGTAACGACGCAGGTAAAAAAATGTGGTACAAAACCATCTCAGGAGGTCTCGCGACATGGAACCGCAGATACGATGTCCCAACTGCAACGCCGACATCCCGTTGACGGAGTCGCTTGCCGCACCGCTTATCGCGGCCACGAGAGAACGGTATGAGCAGCGGCTCGCTGAGCTTTCCGAGAAGACCCGTGCCAGAGAGGAAAGCCTGCGGAAGGAACAAGCGGAGCTGGAAAAGGCTCGCGGCGAACTTGACGAGCAGGTCGCCGTTCGGCTTAACGAAGAACGCGACCGCATTGCCGGAGAGGAGGCCGCCAAAGCGAGGACTCTTCTTGGCGCCGAACTCGGCGAACGCGACAAGCAGCTGACCGAACTCAAAGAGGTGCTCGCGGCACGCGAGCAGAAGCTTGCCGACGCCCAGAAGGCTCAGGCCGACCTCATTCGCAAGCAGCGTGAACTCGACGATCAGAAGCGAGAACTGGAGCTGACCGTTGAGCGTCGCGTGCAGGAGTCGCTGCAGGCCGAGCGTGCGAAGGGCAAACAGGACGCCGAGCAGGAGATGAAGCTCAAGGTCGCCGAGAAGGAGCAGGTCATTGCGGCGATGCAGAAGCAAATCGAGGACCTGAAGAAGAAGGCGGAGCAGGGCTCCCAGCAGCTGCAGGGAGAGGTTCAGGAGTTGGTGCTTGAGGAGCTGATAGGCTCCCGCTTTCCGCTCGACGAGGTCACGCCTGTTCCCAAGGGTGAACACGGCGGCGACGTGCTTCATCGCGTGATTCCGGCGCCAGGCGTCTGTTCCGGCACGATTCTGTGGGAATCCAAGCGAACCAAGAACTGGAGCGACGGCTGGCTGGTCAAGTTGCGGCAGGACCAACGGGCCGCGAAAGCCGACGTGGCCATTATCATGTCGCAGGCGTTGCCCGCAGGCGTCGAGAGTTTTGACCTCGTCGACGGCGTATGGGTTACGTCGCCGCTTACGGCCATTCCTGTCTGCATCGCTCTGCGGACGTCGCTCATCGAACTGAACAAGGCCCGCCGTTCGCGGGACGGCCAGCAGTCCAAGATGGAGCTTGTCTACGACTACCTCACCGGCCCGCAGTTCCGGCATCGCGTGAACGCCATTGTCGAGAAGTTCACCGCAATGCAAGAGGACCTGGAGAAGGAGCGTCGCACAATGACCCGCATGTGGGCGAAACGCGAGGAACAGCTGCGACTGGTCGTGGATGCGACGGCCGGGATGTATGGCGACTTGCAGGCGATCGCCGGAGCCGGCCTTGCTGAAATCGAGGGACTGGCTGCACCGTTACTTGAAAGCGATTCAATCCAAGACGGCGAGTGACGTTTTTGACGAGCCAGTCATGATTAAGCGAATTCAGAAACTCAAAGGTTGCGGCATCTTCCGCGACTTTTCGTGGCCAGCCTCCGGGCTTGACGACTGCAAGCGGTTTAACCTGGTGTTCGGGTGGAACGGCACGGGAAAGAGCACGCTGAGCGGTATTCTCCGGCAACTCGAGTTGCGAGAGCGGCCCGAGGGAGATGCCATCGAGATTCTTTTCGACTCGGGCGTGATTGCGAAGGATGAGTTCCGCGACTCGGACTGCTCCATCAAAGTCTTCAATCGCGATTTCGTACGCGAGACCGTTGAAGGAGAGATGAAGCCCATTTCCGTCTTTGGCAAAGAGAACCTGAAGAAGAAGCAGGAACTCGACGCCCTGGAAGCGGAGGGCAAGGAATTGCAGCTAAAGGTGCCCGTGCTGCGACAGAAGAAGGAGAAGGCTGACAAGGAGCTCGACAGGTTCTGCATCCAGTCGGCAAAGGCCCTGAAGGATACGCTCGGCCGGGAAGGGAATCGTTATGCGTCCTACAACAAGGGACGCTTCAAAGCGAAAGCAGACGAGCTTGCTAAGAGTGGGCCCGCCAGCGGCGAAAACCCCTCGGAACAGGAACAGGAGGAGCTTCTCAAGCGGACCCGGGCCTCATACAAGGAGGGGGTCGCCAAGCCAAGTGCGACTCTTCCTGACATTGCGGCAATTAGGGACGACGTCGCCTTGCTACGGAAGCGGGCGGTCGTTTCTGAAGCCATTGACGAGTTGACGGCCGACGCGGAGGTAGCACAGTGGGTGCAACAGGGTCTGTCTCTCCACGCAGCACGTGAGAGCCAGGACTGCTTCTATTGTGGGCAGACCGTGCCAGCGGAGCGGGTTGAAGCCCTCAAGAAGCACTTCAGCGACGCCGTAACGAAGCTGCAAGGCGACATCGAAGAGGTTCTCGGCCGCATCGACGCGACGCAAACCGAGCTCACTCGGATAGCCTTCCCTCGGAACGCCGAGATTGCCGACCATCTGGCCGAGCGGTACGCAAAGCTCCATGAAAGTGCAAAAACATGCGTGAAAGAATATTGCGAAGAGCTTTCGAGGCTCAGGGGATGCCTTGAGGAGAAGCAATTGCAGCTCTTTGAGACGTTGTCGACAAGCTACCCGGACAAGGTCCCGTCAAATGATGAGTGGGAGGCATTACTCCGTCTCGTTGACGACCACAACCTCGCATCCCAGAACCATTCTGAAGGCGTTGCAGCCGCACAACGTTCGTATGAGAACGCTCGCGTCAGAGACTGCCTGGACGACTACGTCGCCAAAGTCGCTGACGCTGCCGATGCCACGAAGGCGTACGACGCTTCGCGAACACGACTTGACGAATGTCGAAGGCAGGCACGAGAAATGAGGGCTGAGTTGCTCTCACACAGGCTTCCCGCTAAGGAGCTGACCGCTGACCTTGCTCGATACCTCGGTCACAACGACCTTGTCTTTGAACCGCATGCGGAAGGTTATCGGGTGACGCGACGAGGCCAGCTCGCCCAGAAGTTGAGCGACGGTGAGAGAACAGCCATCGCCGTGTTGTACTTCTTGAAGACATTCGCAGACGACGAATTCAAGCTGGAAGATGCGATCGTTGTCTTTGACGACCCGGTGTCCAGTCTCGATTCGAACGCCCTCTACAACGCCTTTGCTTTCATCAAAGACCGGTCGAGAGCAGCCAAGCAAGTGCTGATACTGACGCACAATTTTCCGTTCTTTCGCATGGTCAGAGAGTGGTTCAAGAATCTCAGGAAACCCCTCAAGAACGAATGCCGAATCTTCATGATAGACGTGGCGTGCGACGCCGACGGGCGGAATGCAGCACTCGTTGAGATAGACTCGCTTCTGGCGAAGTTTCACTCCGAGTATCAGTACCTTTTCAGCCGGGTGCATCATCTCGCTACGAATCACAATGGCCAGCCGCTTGAATACTACCTGCCGGCACCGAACATCGCTCGACGCGTTCTGGAGGCGTTTCTGGCGTTCAAGGCTCCCGACGCTGGCAGCCTCTATGCGAAGATGGAGGCGGTCGATGGAAATGAAGAGAGACGGTCACGCCTCTACCGGTTCTGTAACATGCAGTCGCATCTCGACGCCGTAGGCGATTATGACGAAGACCTCAGCAGTCTCTCGGGGGCGCCCGGGTTATTGCAGGACGTCCTGCAGCTCATCGAGGAAGCGGACCCTGTCCATTTCAAGGGGATGGTAGCGTGCCTTGCCAGTCCGTGACAGTGGCTCGATGAATCCCGGCCAATCCGATTGAGCCGGGCAGTGAGCAGCGACAGCACGTGAGTTAGCGATGTGGTCGCAACGCCCGCTCTCGATTGAGTGCGACGCCGCGTCTTGTCACATCCGCAAGCGTGCAGGAGAGCAGTGTGGAGTCTATATCAATTGAACACGAAGAGTGGGCAGCCTTCTTTGAGGAACTGAAAAAGGAGTCGGATAGGGCATCTGCGATTCTCGTTGTCGCATATATGGATAGCCTGTTGGGCGCCAAGTTCAAATTGCTTTTTGGGAGGGGCAACGCTGCGACCAGACGCAAGTTGCTGGAGGACGCCAGCGGGCCTTTTGCAACTTTCTCAGCCAAGGTCGACGCGGCCTACTGTCTCGGATGGCTTGAGCCCAATGTCTTCTGCGACCTTCATGCCCTTCGGAAGATCCGCAACATGTTCGCACATCAGATGCACGGACTCACTTTCGAAGAGCCCAAGGTGCGGGAGTTAATCAACGGTTTTCGCGTACCCCATGAATTTTTCTACGATTGGGGCGATGTTCGATGCGGGGCACGGAAAGGAAAGCAAGACTGCATCGTCCTGTTTACCGGCGAGCCGGATGATGATGTAGTTGACGTGGTTGAGCTGCCCCCGGGAGTCGTATTCCGATGGGCCGCCTCTTTCATCATTGCGAAAATGGCTGAAAACCTGGGGTTATGCATCCGCGATATCGATGCCCAGTCAACGCGACAGAATCAATAGGCCGACAACAATCGCTTGCTGCAGTGCGAATATTAAGCGTGTCGGAATGGCCAGGACCGCCTTAGTAAGAACCCGTGTCATCGGGCAAGTCGTCACGGCCAGAAGGGGTCCTCTGCCCACAGAAGAAACGCCCGGCGGCAGTTTGGGTCCCACGCGGCCATCGCTTCGATGACGTCGAAGCGGGGATGTTGCCAATCCCGATTGCCGGGGTCCCATACGCCGAGCAGAAAGCAAGCGACGTGATGTTCCCCGGAGCTTAAGCCTTTCAAAGCGTCCACGGCGACAGCGTCCCAGGGCTTGAATCCGGGCAGATTGTCCATATGGAATGCGTCAACCAGCTTCTGCCACCGCACTCGCACGCGAGCTTCCATCTGAGGTCCCTGTGATCTGGAAGGAATGGCGGGTCGTTTGTGAAGTAGACGAGTAAATCAGTTGCTCGTGGACGGCCACGATGGCCGTCAGAGTGGCGCCGGGCAGTGACTACGCCACAAATTAGATTGGCACGTCATGGCTTGCCGACTCCTTCGTCGTACGCCGCCGTTTGTCATAGACCTGCGTCGTGGTCACGTGGCGGTGGCCAAGCAATTCCTGCACGCGGGCGATGTCGACGCCCGCATCGAGCAGCGTCGTGGCCGTCGTGGCCCGCAGCGAGTGAGGGGAGTAGATGCAGCGAGAAATCCCTGCGTCGTCTTTTCGCATGGCCCCGGGGAGCTTCTCAAGGTAGCCCTGAATCAGCAAGTACATTGCCTTGTCGCTCATATGCCGTGCGGCGAGCGTGCTGCTACGCGGGCCACACCGGGGCCGGAAGAGGGGGCCTGACTCAATGCCGGCCTTCTCCGCGTAGGTGGAGATGGCCTCGGCGGCGGCGAAATGCAGGCCGATGGTGCGACGTTTGTCGCCTTTTTCATTGACGCGAACTGTGGCTTCGTCGTCTTCGATATGCAGGTCCTGCACGCGAAGGCGAATTCCGGTTGAAAGCCGCACTCCGGAGTAGATGTAAAAACGCAGGATGGCCCGGTCGCGGTAGGCGATAACATCGTCGCCCTGCGGCAGGCCCATAAGCTGGCGAGCCCGGGTCGCGGTGAGGGCACGCGTCTCGTCGACCGGGTCGCGAGAGCTGCGGCCGATGAACTGTGCGTGAGCGGGGTTGGGAACAACAATCGGCAGTCGCATCTCGGCCGCGACGGCCTGCAGGTACTTGTAGAAAGACGAGACGGAGGAGATGCGGCGGTTGATTGTCTTTGGCGCCGCTCCAGCGGCCCCCAGCGTGTCACGCCAGGTGAGGACATCGTCGACTGAGACGGCCAGCAGGTCGGTCGACTGACGCGGCCAGTCGAGTTTTAGGAACTTGATGAACGCTTCCACGTCCTGTCGGTACGCTCGGCGGGTGTGTTCGCTCTTGCGGCGATGGACCCACGCTTCAAAGACGGAAGCAACGGAGAAGTAGAACCGCTCCACGCGGTCGACCATCGCCCGCGTCGACTGGCCGGCCAGGATTGGCGGCATCCGGTCGACGTCGAGCTCGGCACCAACAACGACGAGTTCTCCGGCATCAATCATCCGTGCGATTTCTCCGTTTGAGTCGTCGGCCATCTACGTCTGGCTCTTCTCACGCGTCACAGCGATGCAGTGTGTGTCGTCGAGCCGAGGGGCGCCATCTTCAGCGGGGCGGCCGAACTCCTGCTGCAGAAGCTGCATCATCAGGTAGCCTCGCGGAAAGCCTTTGCGAATCAGCACAGGATTCGAGTCAGGCGACAGCCGCTTACACCAGGTCCTCGCCAGCTTCGCGGGCGACATATCGCCATACTCTTCAACCCGCTCCAAGAGCTTCACATACGTCTCTTTGTCCATCTTCCTCCATGCCGGGGGCCCATCGCGAGCGGTTCCCCCACCGTCCTTATCGTCCTCGCATTGTTTACGATAACAGATTTTATCAGAAGTAAGCAAGGGAAAGAAAAGACCGCCGAAGTCGACTCCCAAACAGCCCCCCAAGGCACGCCATCAGGACAAGCCCGCTCGGCTCAGGCACGGCGGCGGCAGCGACCCGGGCCGACGTGTCGACGACGGACCTCTGCCAGAGGAGGAAGTCGCCGCCGTCCACCAGTCCGTTGAAATCACCGTCGGCCGCGAGGTAGGGACCTGTACCGCCAAAGCCGGTCTGCCACGCGGCGAGGTCGGAGGCTCCCACGTGGCCATCGGGCTGGTAGTCGCCAGCGAGGTACGGCAGCGACGCTTCCAACGGGAAGGCCGCCCCGCCACCGTCCCCCCACCCGCTCGTCGAGTAGTCCCAAATGACGTTTGATTCGCCGGTGATGGTATCGACGGCCAGGATTTCCCTGTCGGCCACGCCGTAGAGCTGTCCGTTCGGCGCCCTCGCGACGCCGTAGACGCCGGAGATGTTCAGCGGACCAATGAGAGTAGCAGCACCTGTATCCGTATTGATTTCATACAGCCGATTCGTCGAAGTCGTGAGAACCAGCCGCCCGAGACGGTCAAATGTCACATCGCCCGCGGAACCAACTCCGAGCGGACCAATAAGGCTGCCGTCCCCATTGGCGGTATCGATTTGGTAGAGATTTCCTCGCTGACTGCTTGCAGCGAAGAGCGTTCCCTCAGAATCGAATGTCAGTGCATTGATTCCGACCGTACTGCCTAAATCGAAAGCCCCGACCAGCGTGGCAGCACCTGTCTCGGTATTGACTCGGTAAAGGTCGCGTCGGGTGACGCCGTAGAGTTCACCCAGCGGCGAGAAAGCGATGTCGTAAAGGTCCGGTTCAAAAGTGCCAACAAGAACAGCGTCACCTGTAGCAACATCAACGGCAATGAGCTCATGATTGAGCGTCGCGACCCACATCGTCGAAGACGTGCTGGCGTGTGAAGTGAGCGACGCAGCGAATGACGCCAGAAACCATAACAACGCGGTTTGTCGTAGCAGCATCACGCCTGTTTTCTCAACGCGGGGGGGAATGGCCTGAGCACTCAAATCTAAGTGCGAGTCCCGCCTCGTGCAAACACAATTAAGCGGCTTTCTTTCTCTACCTGCAGCTATCCCGGGGACAGGGTAGAATTCAGTCGTTGGGAGCGGCGTCCCGCAGCCGCAATCTGTCGCAGCGTGCGGTGACTGCATCCCACATATTGCGTAGGGGACACACCCTGCTATTTCGCGTTCGGCGGCAATCAAGAAGCTATCGCATCACAAGATGTGGCAATGCCTTAGGTCAACGCCGGCTTACGGTAGAATATTTTACCCCAGCTAAGAGGTTTTCATCATGGGCTTGTCGTGGTGCTACTCAACGCTCGCAATTGCTCTGCTTCCTATTGCCGCTTCTGCAGGCGAGAGGATTGCAGACACCTCCACTGCGACAAGCGAGTGCTCGCCCGCTGCGGACGATACGCGTGAGATTCCACTCAAACGCGTCTGGGCACTTGATATGCCTGGCACCCAATCGGTGCGTCGCATCGATTGGGTGCGACCGCAGGATTCGATGGTTGACCCAATTCGAGCAAAGCTCCGTAAATCAAAGCTCTCTCAGCTGCCCCCTGGATTCGTCGTTCGCGGGACTGGGCGGGAGGCACTGAAGAACGTCTACCGCGTACTCGTCCGAGGTGAGGACCCCTTAGCCTCGCACAGTGATGCCAATGAGCTGTCAATTGTGTTTCTGGCACGTCTAAGCAGCCGCTACGTCCACCTCAAAGAGGTCAAGGTATCGACCAGTGACCACAAGGTGTGCTTGACCTACACGCTTGTCACGCATGAAACCCAGGAGCTGACCGAGCACTTCGCAATTATTCCGGTCGGAGTTCTCCCTGAGGGCCGGTATGAGGTGAGTTTCTCGCTTGCAACTCCCAAGGAGCTGTCTGGGATCGAAGCGAAGAAATACCGTGAGTATGCAAGCCGTGTCGTTCCAAAGGGATTCAGCTTTGCCATCGCCGACTAGCCACAAGAAAGAGAGGAGCAAGGATGAAACACTTGACGCTTGTTGTCGCATGGACTCTCTACTGCATTGTCCCCAGTGCCAGAGCGAGCCTTGATACCCTGGGGCCAAATGGAATCAATGCGACTGGACTGACGTTACCCGACGTCGGACTGACGCCCCTCACCGGCGACGGCATCACCGTTGGTCAAATCGAAGATTCAAGACCTGGGAAGTTTGGCTTTGATGCCAATGCCAACGCCAATCAATTTGTCGACCCCACCGTAGTGTATGACCAGTACGGCGACCCGCCCGATGTTGATACTCATGTCAGTGACCACGCGACGGAGGTAGCGAGCGTCATCGTATCGACCGATGCCACGGACTCGAATTCCAACGGCGACGCTCCCCTGGGAGTGGCCCCGAATGCAAACCTGCGAGCAGCTCCGTACGTGACGGCTGGCGTCGACCCGGGGTACCGAGACGTGCTGCTCACCACGCAGTTTCTTTCGACTCTATTTGGCCCAACGAGCACATCGCGAACGAGGGTCATCAATCACAGCTGGTTGAAAGAACAGTCTCCTATCGGTCCACTCGATGGAACGACGTTGCTCACACTCGGGATGGATTGGCTATCCCGAAAGCATGATGTATTGAACATCGTAGCCGGGCCACAAGGGGAATCGGCAACGCCTATTCCAAGCGACCACTACAATGGCATCACCGTTGCGTATTCACAGAAGAAAGATGGAGTGTTTCGCCAGTACGGCGAGCTCAATGACCCGTTCTCTGATGCCAGCGGACTACGCACCTCAATTGACATTCTTGCCCCGGGTTTCGAAGTCGAACTCGCCACATTGGCTGATGGCGAAGTCACGAAAACCGGCACGAGTTTCGCGGCGCCGCAAGTCACGGGTACAGTCGCCCTGCTTCAGGAATACGCAGATTTTCGCATTGCTGAAGGAGCCCTTAATTCCTGGCTCTTGACCGATGGTCGCCGACACGAAGTCATCAAGGCCGTGATACTGAACTCCGCCGATAAAATCCAGGACACCGGAAATGGCAAGTATCTTGGCATGGACCGGACGGTACTCAAGCAAGACGGCACGTCGACGTGGCTCGATTCGTCCGCCTACAGCAATCAGAACATTGTCTTCGACGAAGAGCTGGGAGCTGGCCACCTGAACGCATTGCGGGCCCTCGCCCAGTTCGCACCCGGGCAGTACGCTTCCAGCGACACGGCAGACCGACCGCAAATTGCCTGGGACAAAGGCTTCACCCGTGACGATGGCCAAATAAACAGGTATCGCATGGGGGAAATCGCCGAAGGCGTGTTCATCTCCGTCACGCTCACGTGGGACCGCGTCGTTAATTTCTTCAACGACTTTGACGAGCAAGACGTGTACGATAATCAGTTTGATTCCTTCACGTCGCCAGGAGCCACGAACCTCGACCTTTACCTCCTGCCCCAGGGTTCAACAAGCAAGGATGATGCTATTTGGGCGTCAAACGCGACCGACGGCACCGTTGAACACATGTTCTTCGAAATACCCAGTACTGGAGACTACGAATTCTGGGTCTATCAGGAGGGTGCGAAAGTCATTCCTGACGACGTTCCCGTCTCCCAGCATTTGTCCTACAACCAGCAATATGGAGTCGCGTGGTGGACCGCATCGGCGTTGACGCTCACGAGCGATTTCGACGGTGACGGCGATGTTGATGCCATGGACCTCTCGCAGTGGCAAGGAGACTATGGTCTAAACGGCGATTCCGACGCAAACGGAGACGGGCTCACCACCGGAGCCGACTTCCTCGCCTGGCAGCGAGAATTTGGCATGAGTAATACAAGCAGCACGGCTCTCGGCGTTCCAGAACCGCCCGGGCATGTGTTGTCCGTAATCGCCCTGGTGGCGGCCTCAGTAGTCGCGGTCCGACGCATTTAATGACTACTGCGTGCCGTCTCCACAAAAATCGCTGCAGGTGCATGCGGCCGCTCACGGTGAGTCCGGCAGCAACGAACGGCTAACCACTCGATGTCGCCTTCGGGGCATTGCCTCGCAACGGATAACTCTTCGGCTACATACTATCGGATGAAGCGAGTGACAACACAGGCATTCTGTGGCACTATCGCTCTATGTCCGACAAGTTTGACCGCAATAACAGGGCCGCTATCGAAGCGGCTCTAAGAAGCTCTGACCCAGAGAACCCGATTGCCCGGGCTCTTGCTGAGCGAATCGAGGAATTCTCGCAGAACCTCGCCGCAGCCGCCGCAGAGCAAGGCGGCTTTCCGGAGCAGATGTTGCTACTGAAGCCCGATACGGCGTTTGACGAGGTCGTTATTCGCCTGACGGTCGAAGCGATTGCCGAGGAGCTCGGTCGGCCCATTGAGATTCAGTGGCTCTGATTCGCGTCGTTTGGCGGTCGACCGACGGAGGGGGTTTCGCTTCCTTTCCATAGGTTGTCCTTCGATTACACTGGAAGTGACCGCGACGCTGGGGAGCGGCCCCTGCCCGCCAAGTTACCGTGGGACGAATACGCTGGACCTCGTCGCGGTCTTCTCCTTGTCGTTACAGCCCCATTTTTATCCTGGAACCCTGGCGCCAGGAGCAAAATACGCCCTGAGATGACGTGAAGCAGGCCCCCAACGAGCCCTTCGGGTTGGCTTACCGCAGTAGTTCCGCGAGATAGGAACCGGCTGTGATGAAGTAGCTGTTATCGACGCCTTTGCGAGCGTTGGGGTGCTTGAGCAGCATGAACTGAGTCCAGTCATTGCTGCCCGTGTTGAAGTCGCCATGTCGTGTGTCGAATCGGACTCCAGCAATGCTCTCCCATAACGCCTTTTGATTCGTCCCGTAGAAGACGACCGTCTCCGGGCGGTACCGCGTCAGCATGTTTTGCCAGAGCTCGATGCGTTGCGGCTGCAGCTCGTCGCGATAAGCTTCTTGCGTCCTGAGGCAAGCAATCGAACTCGCAAGCGGTGCATAAGGCCAGGCCCGAAGCGAGGATTTTGGCAGCGGCAGCAGTTCTCCCAGCAGTGAGTCGCCATCAGCCCGCCCGAGCCTCTCGGCCTGATAGGTCCTAACCACTCGGGTGTTCGTGGCCTTGCCGGACGCGGCAAGATGCACCCGAACTAGCTGGCCCCATGTTCGCTGAATTGTCGGCCGCGACGCGAAATACTTGGTAACGCCGAGCCGGATGTGAAACTCGCAGAGGTCGACGGTTGGTCGCTTACCGAGTGCTTGCCAGACAGCAATTCTCTTCTCCAGCTCCTCCACGCTTTGCCCACCGCCCTCTTCCGGGCCGATGAACCAGGTGCTCGCTGAGAGCGAACCGTAGCCGAGAAAGGTGGACATGAATCCCGTTAGTTCGTCCCTGAATTCACCCATTCTCGTTGATGCCGGGGCCGGCAAGTCACGACTCCTTAATCCTTGCGTCGCGATTGGTGAAGCTTGCTGAGAGTTCTGACCCACAGGCGAACGGCCTCTTTGGCCTGTTCGCTGTCGTCAAGCGACTTCTTTTCGTGGGCGATGTAGTCGTTGCGAAACTCATAGACCTGCTTCAAAAGGCTCCCGAGGTCGGTCTTTGCCAGCTCGCCAAAATGCGAATAGATGCTTGTAAATATGCCGCCGAGGGGCTGCGAATCCTTTCCGGCGTATTCGAGGCAGAAGACAAGTAGCCCCGTCGGCATCAGGGGGCTGCGATGTACCAACAATCGCTTGAAGGGCTCGGCCCGTTTACGCAGGTACTCGGCCGTGTCTCTCTCCTTTCGATTGGCAGGTTCTCCCATGTCGGGTTCGAAATAGTCCTTTTGTTCAGCCTCGACGACGGGCACATCCTGGGAAAGACGCTCCAGCAAAAGAGCTTCGGCGGCATTGTCCACGGGCCCGAGCAGCGGCTGAAAAATCGGCCCGTACGAGACGTCTTCTTTGTTCTCATGGAAATAGTAGAGCGTTACGGCGTGCTCGATGGCCTTTTGAAACCGAACCGGCAGTGTCTTCAGTTCGGCCGCTGAAATGAAGTGCTCGACCTGTTCGGCTATGCGGTCGTGGTCAGAGAGGTCAAACCGCAGGCTCAGTTGAGGGCCAGACTCTCGCAACAGGTCAGCCAGAGCTGGTTGGCACGCCCGGGCAAGTTCCCGCATGCTCCGGCGGGAGATCCTCTGAAACACGTCCTGCGGGACGTAGAGATACTCCCAGCGAGTCTTTTTTGTGGTTGCCGCCTTACACCATTCGATGCCGGCCCTCGCCCTCGCAGCGACCTCGACATCGACCTGGCCTTTCGTCTCGACAAGCAAGTAGTGCCCGTCGGTCAGCCGCACGATGAAATCAGCCGTATAGATGGAACGACGACCGTCGCGGGCCAGATAGTCGATGCGAAGGGCCTGCGGCCCGGCGTTCTTGGCAAACGCGGCGACGTCGTCGGCACGGTCTGCGAACTCGCTGAAAGCGACTTCCAATTCCCGATTGCAGGGGACCAGATTGAAGGGCGTACGACTAGCAATCTCTGCCGGATGACGTTCGGAGTGCGTGGCCTGAAACGGCTTCCATGTCGTCATCGATTGGGGGGCCGCCTCCTTGAGTCGTTTCTCTTTGCGGGTAATTCGAGACAGCACGAGCGGCACAAACGTCGCCCGGATGTGCTCGCGAACATCCGAGTCGGCCAGTCGAGCAAGAAGCCGGGATTCGTACAGAGTCACTGGCTCCTCGAATAGCACCTGCTCCAGAAACTCCTGGATGAGGGGCGCCAGTTTCGCATGCGTGCCGCGAATCTTGACGGCTCGCTCAATTTCCTCGCGAAAAAACGAAATCGCCCCCACGCCATCCGCGAGCAGGTCGAGCTTAATCGTCATCTGCTCGACGATTTCGTTTGTGATGAGATGCCGCCCCTCGTATTGGATCTCCCTGTCTTCGTGCGCTCCGAGCGGAAGCGTGGCGAATTCGCCAAAACTGCTCCGGACATCGGCGATTGAGATATCGCCGAGCTCCGGCTCAATGCGATAGCCCGGCGACAGACGCGGCAATTCCAGATTCAGTGCATCAAGGTCTTTATTCTCAGCGTCAGGATAGATCGTGACGGTCGTGCGAGGAATCTTGTCGATATCGATGCCGTCGATGGGAACCCCTTCTTCAGAGAGCTGCTCGCGATACAGCCCGACGAAGGAAGG
The DNA here is from genome assembly GCA_002702655.1 of Planctomycetaceae bacterium. Classification (GTDB taxonomy): domain Bacteria; phylum Planctomycetota; class Planctomycetia; order Pirellulales; family Lacipirellulaceae. The sequence continues at coordinate 25,322 of PABB01000039.1, read as the reverse complement.
ATGTTCAACGACCGTGACGACCTCGGCCGCCTGGCCCGGTGGCGTCATGCGACGCAACCCGCGACCAAGCGTCTGCTCCGGGAGAATCTTGGACGCGGCTGTCAGAGGACGCAGCGGGACAATCGTGGTGACATTGCGAACGTCCCAGCCCTCGCGAAGCATCAGGACCGAGACAATGCAGCGATACGGGCTGGAATTCTCATCAAGGTCCCGAGAGAGCTTTCGAAGTGCCTTGAGGTCTTCGTCGCTGATGTCCTTCTCGCTCTCGACAAACTCGTAGTAGGCATTGACGCCTGACCCCCGCTTTTTCAGCTTGCCCTTGAGGTTTGTGTGGAGGTTGATTGTCTTGCCATTGAGCTCGGCAAACGCCGGGTCGGCGTTCAGGCGTCGAGCAATCTGATCGGCGGCCTCGGTGTCCTCCGTCATCACGAACATAAGCGGCTTCTTGCCACTCTGGTCCCATTCGTCCTTGGAGGCGAGCCAGCGATTGTAGCCGATGGTGAGATGCTGCTCGTACTTGTATGCCGCGTCGTCGTGAGCTCGCTCCACGAGCTGCGAGCCGTGGCCAATAACCGGCGTCTTGATAATGCCTGCGTCGACAGCCTCGCCAAGCGGCGTGTCGACCACGACGTGCCGGAATACGTTTCCCTTGTTGTCCTTCGGCGTCGCCGACAAATCGAGTTGTGCGACGAGACCTCCGCCCCGCTTCCGGGTCGTCGAATGCAGAAAGCCAATGGCCTCGTTCCACGCGGAATCAGAATCCCAGACGTGATGGGCCTCGTCATTGAGCACCATCAGGCGGGGATGGGAGGTGATTCTCTCTCGCAGGGCACGGCTCGTGTCGAGTGCCTTGGCCTTCGACACGTTGGGGCCCATCCAGTCGTATGTCTCCGCGTCCTTCTTCCGGCGTTTTGTCGTGTTGTATAGACGATGAATGTTCGTCAGGTACAGCACGCCGCCCGTGGCAGTTCCCGCGGCTTCGTCTTGCAGCACGACCGACAGGTTCCAATCGCCCCGCCAGGCGGAAGGGATAAGAGGGTCTGAATGAAAAATGCGGCCATCGCCGAAGTCTTCTTTGAGCCGTTCGAAGACCGTGACTCCAGGAGCGATAACGACGAAATTCTTCGCAAGCTCCGAGTCCGGCTCTCGCAACGAGTGGAAATAGCTCCACACGATGGCGAGGCTCATGATTTTTGTCTTCCCGGCCCCCGTCGCGACTTTGAAGGCGTACTTGGCCCAAGCATCTTCCTCCGGATTGATGCCCAGAGCGGCCCGCTCTCGGTCCGGACCGCCAAATTCCGCAGTGAGCCCGGAGAGGGTGCGAATCCCGCGAACCTCATACAGATAGATGAGGGACTCAATCGCTTCTCGCTGGCAGAAATAGTAATTGAATGGAAAGCTCGCTCCGTCCGGGCTCTCAACGTAATGGTCTGAATAGAACCAGTGGTGCAGCAACTCTCGTGACGTGTCCGAGGCGCCGCCGTACTGGGCTTCCCGCCAGTCAGCGAGGTCTCGTCGCATGTTCTGAGCGATAACGACCGGGCTTGGCCTCCGGCCGTTGATAATTCGTGCCGGGTCGCCGTCGTGCTCGCCGCGAACGCGGTGTTGATTGGGAACATCGGACGGGCCAAACAGCGGTTCCAGCGCCCCGAGATTGACCACCGGGTCGCTACTCATGGTCGACCTCCACGGTGATGGAAGTGTCGCATCCGAAAATGTCCACGACCTTGACGCAGGCGGTGTAAGAGCCCTTCTTCGGGTACTGGTAGCGTTGCTCCGATTCCGTCTTGAGCGAGCGGTCCTTGCGGGTGCGGTAGTCTTGCCAGTGGTGGTTAAAGGGGCCGCCGTGCTGAAAGTCAAAATCGACGGCCCAGAAGTCAATGAAGTCGAACCCGTGCTTGACGGCACGCTCCTGCAGGGCCTTAATTTCCTTGGTCGGAACCTCGGCTAGCGACGGCAAGAACTTGGTGAGTTGAATGTCGACTGTCTTGGTCTTGCCCTTCTTGCGGTAGACCGGTTTGGCTTCCAGCGTGGCCACTTCCAGAAATGGCGGCGGCTCCGTGCGGTTCTTCTCCATGATTTCCCGCGGGATTTGAATGAGCTTGATCTTGATGCCAAGTTCTTTTTCAAGCCGATTGCATTCGAGACGCAAATCCATCTCGAACTCCCACGCTAGACACGTTACCTCCTTCGCTCCGGCCTCTTTCGCGGCCCTCGCTACGACATCGATTTCCTTGCGGGTGAGAATGCCGTCAATGCCGTCTACGTGACAGAGTGACGGGCCCTTGCGACCGTGGAGAAGCGGTGATGTAGGCGTCTTCAGCACTTCGGCCCTGTAGAACTCGAGCACGACTCGACGATGGTCTTCGTCTGCACCTGTAAGACGTTCCTTTTGCCACCACTGTCGCTCGTACCGTCCAAGGTTAAAAACATCAAACGCCCTGTATGGCTTGTCGTCCTTGTGAAGTGACCGCTGTATGTCAATCAGTCGCTTTCGACTTGTATGAATAGCAAACCTTCCCAAATCAGACATTATCCACCGACGTCCCAGTTTCTCGGCAACTGCTCCCGTCGTGCCCGATCCACAGAAGAAGTCCGCTACCAAATCCCCTTCGTCGGAACATGCCTGGATTATTCGAGCAAGCAGTGCTTCTGGCTTCTGGGTCTCGTATCCGGTTCCTTCGGATGTCACGTTATTTAGTGGGGGAATATCCGACCATAAGTTAGTAACAGGCTTCCCCAAACTCTCATCTGCATACTGCTTCAATCTGGGCCAGACACCCTTAGGCGGCCAGTAGATTCGCTTCTCGTCGTCGAGACGGTCGAGTTCTGCTGGCGGCAAAGCCCAGTGTCGACCGCGAGACGTTGGATTTAGACCTCGCCACGCTTTGCCGGTCTCGCCTCGTCGAATTCCGGCGGCGGTTAAGTCGCCGCGGCTGAACCGCCGTCCGTCCGGGTCTTGGTACCTGTATTCCGTCTCCAGATGTTTCTCAGAGAGCGGAACATACAACCTATTCCACTTCGCCCTACCTGCCGCTTTTGCGTATCCAAAGATCTGGTCCGTAACGTGGCCGAACGACTTTGCATCGCCATGGGCCGATGTTCTCTGCCATGTTATCTCCGCACGAGCTGTACCTGGCCCAAACACTTCGTCAAGTATGAGCTTTACCTGATGGCTGACATAAGGCCCCACGTGAACCCAGATGCTACCCGTCTCCGCGAGCAACTCTCGCATTACCAATAGACGAGAGGAAATCATATGAAGATAACTGTCAGACCCTTTGCCCCATGTATCTCTGTAAGCTACAAACTCCAAAACAGAAGCATTTTTTTCTATCGCTTCTCGCTCGTCACCAAGCAGAACTTTGGCTGAAAAATCAGCACCTACATCAAATGGTGGGTCAATGTAGATCAGATCTATCGCACCCCTGAACTCAGCTAGCAGCGAGGAGGTTGTCAGTAGATTGTCCCCCCAGATCAATCGATTCCTAAAATCATCAAGGTGTGCGTTGTTTGCATCGAAAAGGACGCCCTGAGCTTCCGCTCTCGCTCTGGGCTCATCAATCGTCTCAATTTTCTGCAGCGGCATCGCGAGATCAGCCGCATCTACTTCACGACGGTTACCCCACTCGTCGTACTTTCCTTCCCAGACGAGTTCGGTGCGAAGAGTACTGAGGGGATGAGGATTATTGGGGCCGTACTGGACCTCATCGGGCCCGGTCGCTTTGCTGGTTGTCTTTGATTTCGCCATGGAGTCGGAGTCGCGCAAAGAGAGATTGGCACAACCTCGTAAACGCGTGGTGGGCAAGAGGTTGCGGCCATTGTAGCGACCGTTGGCGGGCTTTCCGAGCCCGTGAACTGGCGTCTTTCCTCCCCTGACGGCAACTTTTTGGGTTTTTTTACGCCGTGACGCGAACCCTGCCCGTCGCTGCTGCGTCCATCACCTTCATGGTCTGTCACGTAGGCAGCGTGCTCGCCCACTGGCGAGAAGTAATGCACGCGGCCCCTCTGTCCCCTGAGCGGACTCGGGCCGCCGACGTCTGGTTGAGACGAGTCGGCGATTTCTCCGCTACGCTGCCCGCGTAGTTCATCACGGCGGCTTGTCACGCTCAGCAGGCGTACGAGGAGGTTTTTGCTATGCTGCTGGTCGAATTCAAATGCACTCGGTGCGGAAGACGCTTTGAACTGGAGGTTTACGAGAAAGGAGAAGCGGAAACCCGGCAGGTCTGCACATCGCCTGCCCGCTGCCCCGCCTGCTCCAGCGTCTACCTCGACCGCGTCCGTGAACGTCCCTTGCCGAACCGGCCGCGGTAGCCGCCCCACATGCAGGAGCATGCCATGCGAGTCTTTGTCAGTTCTGTGATGCAGGGATTTGAGGCAGAGCGAGCCGCTGCTCGCGACGCCATTGAACTCCTTCGACATGAGGCCGTGATGGCTGAGGGCTTTGGGGCTCAACCCCAAAGCTCTCAGTCGGCATGCCTGGACAAGGTTAGAAGTTGCGATGTGTACGTCGGTGTGTTCGGACGACGGTACGGTTATGTCGCCCCGTCAGGGATGTCCGTATCAGAAGAGGAGTTTGAAGAAGCTCGTCAGCGTGGCCTTCGCATTCTGGTATTCGTCTCGAACGAGGAGAAAGACCCCAAACAGGACGACTTTCTGCGGAAGGTAGGCGATTACAATAGCGGCTATTTCTACGCGAAGTACACAACTGCGGCGGAGTTGCAGAATCTGGTCGTTCGCGGACTCAACGACCTCGGCCGTGCTGGCGGAGGCAAGAGGTCAGCAGACGAAGCAGCACGGCATATCGTATCGTGCAGCGACGCCGTCCAGCCGGAGCATCATCAGTCGGGACTGCTAGTGGGGCTCACGCCAACCCAGGACCTCGGGGAACTGCTTGGCCCGCAACGGCTCAGTGACCAGAGCTTTCACGAAGAGGTCACTCAGCTTCTCTTGTTCGGACAGAAGCCGCGTCTGTTTGACGCCACATCAGGAACTCGCACCGAAGAGGGCCGCGACTTTGTACGTTTTCGCCAGCAGTCACGCGGTCGCCGCGAGACGTTTTCATCTCTGACGCTGTACGCCGACGGAACCTGCATCGTCTCCGGTGATTTGACGCTCCCTGACCGCGGGTTTGAGCACTCCATCATGATGGGGTGCATCATCGACAGTAACCTTGTGTCGCAACGGCTGCTGGCAGCAATCAACGTCGCCAGCTCGTGCTATCAACTCATTGCCGACCGACGCCTGACAACGGTTTATCTGTCAGCCGAAATCAGAGGAATCAACCAGAAGCAGTTCGGTCCCGTGCCGCGGACCCCGCCGCGTTCCATGAGCATGCCCATGCGAGAACTGGGGAACGCCGTGCGGGCAACTGACTCCCCGCAAGAGTATTCGCTGCCGCAGCTTCGCGAGGGGACGACCATTGCCTCTGATTTTCTCGACCGCTGGACGCGGTTTTTTAAGGCCGAAGGAGCCTATTTCGCGGGAGCCGAGACCTGACCCGCCCCCGTTGCGATTGCATTCGATTCGGTGTGTCCTGCCCTCACTCCTGCCGCGTCCTCATCTCAAAAAACGCCTCGCCCAACTCGTACTCGATTTCGTCAAGCTCCTGCAGCAGCCGGTTCCGCTCGGTTTCTTCCTCCCCATCGCAGGGAGGCAGCTTCTCAAGCCGACGGTTAATTTGCTGGAATCGCTTCTCAAGCTCGTCTCGACGGTTTTGGTCCACGTCACAGGTCCTCATCAAAGAAATCTTGTGACACGTCGACCAGCTCGTAAGTCTTGGTCGGCGTTACGCCTACCCGATAATCGACCATCAATCCGGCAAGCTCTTCGCCGTCGATGAGCACCACCTTCTTGCCTTCGATACGGTCGATGTACTCCAGAGCCTCGCGGCTGAAGCTCCCGGTGGTCAGAAACACGCCCTTGCGAGACCGATGAAAATCCATGCTGCCAACAAAGGCCTGCACGGCCTCGCGGCCGACGGTCCCCTGCCAGCGTTTGGCCTGAATCACGACAGTATCAAGCCCCAGCTTGTCCTCGTAGATAACGCCGTCAATGCCGCCGTCGCCTGACTTCGGGGTCACCTCCCCTCGCCCCGTCGCCCCGCCGTAGCCCATCGCCCGCAACAGCCGCAGCACGACCTTCTCAAAGAAGTAGGGCGAGACGCTCTTGACGGTGTCGAGAAGTTCCGCCTGCACCTGCTCGCGATGCTCGCGGAACGCGGCTTCCATCGTCTCGTCAGGAGTGGCCGCCGATTCAACGGCCTCCTCGCCCGCATCGCCGTCTGACTTTGGCTTCTGGCGGCGCCACTCAGCAAAGCTCTCAAACCGGTCGAGAAGATGGTAATCAATGCGGGACGGGGCTTCGGCGAGGAGCTTCTGCCCGTCTTCGGTAATCGACCACCATCCCCGCCGGGTCGATTCGATGAGACCGGCCTTGTTCAGGTACGTTCTCGCCCAGCCGACGCGATTGCTGAGCACTCGCTGGCCGCTTGGGAGCTCTTCCTTTCGGTCATCGTCCGAGAGCTCGAGTTCATCCGCCAGACGCTCTCGCATCTCGCGGATGTGGTGCTCGCCCCCTTCGCCAAAGGCTCTTAGCAAAGGCAGCATCAGGTCTTTAAAGGTTGGAATGGCCATGGCCGTGATTCTAAGGCCACCGGAACGCCATGTCACCTCTCGCCCCGCGAGCTTGAGTAGCATCTACACCGTGTTACTCTAAGCGACACATGGCATCTCTTGCCCTTGCTCTTTCACCCGGCTGCTGTGGGTAGACGAAACGCATCGCCCCGGTTTCACAGACCACGTCTTCTGTGCCGTGTTCTCTGAGGCTGGCGGCGTGCAGCACCAGGTTTCTCACTGAAGGTTTGGCCTTCCCCCTGCCTCGCAGAACGCCGCACGGATTCTGACGCGAGCAAATAGGCGGCTCATTGAGTCTCTGATTGTATCACGCGGTTCAAGGGCCGTTCGCGGGCCCCAGGGGGCCCGTCACTGCTGCTTGGCCCTACGGGCCAAGGCTTCCCCTTGACCTCGCGTGCTGTAACTCAAGCGACAGGAACCGCCGACGGGTTCTTCAACAACACCTCGCCTGCGTTGTCAGTCGGCACGCTGGCTCACAAAGGAGATACACCATGAAACGAGATGATGCAAAACGACTGAGCGACAACGCCCTTGCCGAACTGGCGACACACATGGCCGCGGGCAAGAGCGAAGAACTGACCCGGTTTCTTGACACGATGAGTGCGTTCCACAACTACAGCTTTGGAAACTGCATGCTCATCGGTAAGCAGAAACCGAACGCCACACTGGTGGCTGGCTTTCGGGCCTGGTTGAAGCTCGGCCGGCACGTTCGCAAGGGTGAGAAAGGGATTTGTATCCTTGCACCTCTGGTTGGCAAGAAGGAAGCTGCGGACGGCAGCGAGGAAACCCGCGAGGTTTTTGGCTTCCGGGCCGTCCACGTCTTCGACGTGTCGCAAACCGAGGGAGACGAACTTCCTGACATCAACAAGATCTCGGGAGACCCTGGCGAGAAGCTCAGCAAACTTCACGCCACGGCTTACACTCTTGGCATCACGGTCAGCTTCGATGACGACCTCGGCGGTGCTGACGGGCTATCGAAAGGCGGCGAGATTGTACTTCTTCGGGGGCTTTCACATGCCGAGGAATTCAACACGCTGGCCCACGAACTCGCCCATGAGATTCTTCACCGCGGGACCGTTTGCAGCAGGTGCTCCAAGACGGTCGAAGAACTGGAGGCAGAAGCCGTAGCCTACGTGGTGTCCAAAGCGGCCGGCCTGTCGAACGCCCTGAGACACTCCTCGGACTATATTCAGGGCCACGAAGGCGACAAGGACCTGCTCGCCCGGAGCCTTGAACGCATTCAAAAGGCGGTTTCCCTGCTGCTCGACAGCATCGAGACCGTTGACGCCCCGGGATTCAAAGAGGTTGCCTAGCGACCTCCTTCCTGCCTCAGAAAGGAGGAAATAGACGGAGGTTCTGGACGATTACGCTGCACGTCGCACCAGACCTCTCGGCCCCCTGCCCGAATCATGCTAACTTTCGCCGAACCTCCCTACTCACGAGAAACCAGACACTCACCAAGCAGCGGCCCGACTGTCCTCGCATACCGAGTGCAATACTCTCTTCGCGTCCTGCCATCGCCTTTTGGATAGTGACTCGCCCCGCACGGGTAGTTGTTGGTGAGCCTCAACTGCCTGCTCAGCTCGTCCGGCTCCACACGGGCAACGGTCACCGGACTCGCCTCCCAGATATCCTGCGTGCAGGGATAAATAAGCAACGTAGTCTCATCGACGCAACGGCGAAGAACGCTTGTCACACGACGGCCATCACGTTCGCTGTGAAACCGGTTTCCCCATCCAAAAACGACGAATGAGAGCGGCCCGCCTCGCGGCACGTCATCTCTTGCCACCTTCTGCTCGACAAGGCTTCGCCAGTCCGTCAGTGCCCGGCCCGCGTCGCTCGCCGACTTCACGTACGCCAGATTGAGTATCTGAACGTAGCCGTCTTCAAGCAGGCCCCTCGCCTGCTCAGCGTTCTTGCGTCGCACCCGGCAGTACGCCTCGTCAAGCACCCGCTCAAGGGTCGGCAGCAGGTCTTCGCGGTGATAGACAAGAGGCCCCCAGCGGTGACTTGTCAGGCCGTCACGGTTGACAGCCGTCGCTTCGCTTTCCGCTGAACCGGGATTGATCAGATAGAACGCTCCGACGCACCGCCCCCACGACTTCTTGGTGCCGCCGCACTGCACGCCGAAGTACAACCGCGTGTCCGCACGCACCGTAACGATGCGTGTGTCGTCCATGCGGTACTGCCTGTAGCTGCCAAACACTCGCGGCATCATGCCCCTCCCCACACGCCTGTCGTGTCACCGCCCGCTTCCACTCGACCGACTGCAATTCATTGCGGCCACGCCCTGCTACTCACCAGCCGACAGCGGCATTCCAAGTAGACGGAAAGGCATCTTCCGTGCTCGTAACTTGCGAGAGGTGACTACGCGGAATGTATTCTTCTCTCTCAACTGCTCCGATTGTACCACGCGGTTCAAGGGCCGCGTCGAGGCACGCCTCGTCGCTGCTGCTTTGCTTCGCAAAGGCTTCCCCTTGACCTCGCGTGCTGATTCACAGAACGCAGCGAGAGAGTCGCTCTCATTGCACTTAATCAATCATGGAGGAATTACACATGAAACGCATAACCACCACAAATGCCGGTCTATCTCGACATTCTATCAGACGCCTCGCCAGCGAGCTTCGAGCCACGCGATACGCCCTCTCGCAGCACGCCCGCCCCGCAGTTGCCGATGATTCGCTTTCATTCTTTGTCAGCGATTCCTCGTATGCGAGATACCTTTCCAAGGAGGACGCGGCAGCCAGGCGGCCACTCTGTGACGCACTTAGCAATGCACAGGACGCCATTCGCTTCTGCGAACGCCATTTTCAGGCCATTGTTGAGCAGGGTCTGCAGGAAGAGTTCCACATCCTGACGCTCGATGCAGCCAACCGCGTACTTCGGAGCCACTGCGTCACCGTAGGACTTCTTTACAGCACCCCAACGCATCCACGCGAGGTCTTCCGACCCGCATTCCTGGACGCGGCCGCATCTATCATCGCGGTACATAACCACCCGTCTGGAGATTCCAGTCCGAGCGACGCTGACGTGCGGGTTACAAGGGCACTCATCGATGCAGGCAACTTGTTGGGAATTAAGCTCCTCGACCACGTCGTGCTCTCGCGACACGGGTCGTATAGCTTCAACGACCGCATGGCATCGCTATTTGACTCATCTCCGTCGTGGAGTTCTTGCTGGCCGTGCAGCGAACAAGTCCCAGAAGGGTCCCACGCCAAAGACCAAAGCCCACACCCACTGAGTGAGAACCACGACGGCGACGGAGGCAAACGCATCTACAGGGTGATTGCCTCGTCGTGCCAGTCATACCGCATATACGTCCACGCCACGTCCGACCTGGAGGCACTTGAAATTGCCGAACGAGTCGACGGCGCCTACTGGCAACAGGACAACAGCGGCGACTGGGAAGTCGACTACGCCGAGGAGGTGCCCGACGCCTCGCCAGACGCTCTCCTTCCGCCAGAGGCCTACGACACGCTTTGATTTTCCACGTCACACATCCACGCAAAGGAGACATAACATCATGAACGACAACGAGAACACAACCATGCAACACCAACAACGACTTGACTTTGACGCACCGGCCGCCAGCGTGCCGGAACGTCGCCTGCAGCCTGAACCAGAGCACGTCGCGACCGACACTTCGCTGCCGCCGCCGCTGGTGCGGCCCGACCGGCAAATTGTCTACCCGGACGCCACGACGCACTACGACTGGCCGCCCGCAACAGAGCTCCATGACCGCGACACCATCACCGTCGATCGCATCAGCGAAGACATTGACGGCCCGGCCCATCGCTTTGTTGTTAAGCGGGGCGATACGGTCGAGGCCTACATGGGGCACAACCGGTTTCACACCGGCCAGGTGATAGGCATTAGCCACGCCCGCGGCGAAGTCCGCGTCGCGTGGGATGACACGCTTGCCAGAGGCGGCTGGTTCAAAGTCGGCGCCATCTACCCCGCTCCGGAGCCCGAGCCGACAACGGCAAGCAACGGCACTCCGCTCGCGGCGATTGTCGAGCAGCTCAACGCCGAGAACGCCCCGCCGGGGGGCTGGTCCGACCGGGACCGGGTCCCCGCACCTTACGAGTTCGCCGAATTCAAAGAGCTATGGACAAACGGGCTCCGGCACAAGTCGTACGCCGAGTACCGCTCGCAGTTCGAGCGGCTTTCTCGCAGCCACGACGAGCTCGTTGCCGAGCTCCAGAGCAGCTACAAGGCCCCCAAGCTCAAGGCTATCGCGGCCAACCTCGGCGACTGGCACGCCCGGCAGAACACCAAGCAGCAAAACGCGGAGAGCATCTATCGCAAGATGCTGGCCAGCTTTCTGCTCGATGGGGTTGTCTCGGTGGCCATGGGCGAGAGTTACGTTGAGGCCGTGAAGACCAAGGTGCTGGCCGTGACGGAAGACCAGTGGCTGGCCCACTATGCGGAACTGGAGGCGAAACAGACCGAGCGGCGAGAGGCTATTGAGAATCCCCGGGACCTCAGGGATTTCCGGCTCTTCATCGAGGCCCGGGGCGAAGCGGCTCTCACCAACGAGCAAATGGCCCGCTGGGATTCGCTTCATGCCGACCTTTCTCGCGAGCGACGGGCTGAGAACGGGGCCAGTGCAGTCGTCACTCGCTTTGAGAGCGAGGAAGCACGCGACGTTGAGTTCACTATCAAGCAGGGCTTTCACGACAAGCGTCGGTGTCCGCTCTGGATTGTCCAGATTGGCGCCCGCGTCGAACGCGAGACGTACCGCGAGCTGCTCGCCAAAGCGAAGCAACTTGGCGGCTGGTATTCAAGCTTTAAGAAGGCCGACGCCGGCTTTCAGTTTCTGAGCGAAGAAACTGCCGAGCGGTTTACCGGGCTTCTCAGCAACGACGCTGACCGCAGCGACGTGCTTGCCGGTCGCAAAGAACGAAAAGAACAGACGGCCGCGGAACGACTCCATGAGCTGGCCGACCAGATGCTTGAGCGTGCCGACGAGACCATCGCCCGCAGCGAAGCGAGCCGGCAGAACACCGCCAGACGAGCTGATATACAGGCAGGCGTACGCGGCCGAGCCCACGCCGAAGCCGCACTGGCCCGCTCGCTTCACTCGGTCGCCACGGCCATCTCGACCGGCGAGGCCACCTACCTCGACGGCATCAGACACCGCACGCATCTCGAAGAGCTTGACCGGGTGCTGATGCTCGCCCGATGGGGCCGCCTCCGGGCCATTCGCACGGCGACCCCGGAGTCTGACTACGGCTACGGACTGAATCCCCGTGAAGAAGAAAAGCGGCCCGTTTCCGAGGATGACATTCGCTATGCCGCGTATCCGTATCCGTCGTTTTCAGCACGCCATCTGGCCGACCTTGTCAGAGAGTGTCGCAACAAACGGGGACTCAAGCTCCTCTCGGCACGGCTGACAAAACGCCTGCCCCGCTCGTCAGAGGGCAACGACTTCATCACCGTTCGCCACGAGCATTCCATTGAACTCGTCGCCGACTTCGCGTCGCGGGCGAAGGCCGCCGGGGTGGATTGCAGCCGCGTCATTGACCAGCTCGCCCCCTACCAGCGGTTGCAGCGGGCTTGCCTCGGCGATATCCACGAGCTGCGGGCCGCCCTCAGGGAGTATCTCCCGCACCGGGCGGCCGTGCGAGGCGACGACCCGGTGCGTATCGCCGAACGAGAGCTGATTGGCAAGAAACTGCCGGGGTTTTTCCCGACCCCTCCGGCCGTTATTGAGCAGATGCTCGAACTGGCTGCGATTGAACCCGGGGAGACCGTCCTTGAGCCGTCCTGCGGCAAGGGAGACATCGTGCTTGCCGTGAAGCAGGCTCACCCGCAATCGCCAGTGACGGCCATCGAGCTCAACCGCACGCTGGCCGACGTCCTGGCAGCGAAAGACCTTGCCGTGGAGTTCGCGGACTTTCTCTCGCACGAGGGGTGCTATGACCGCATCGTGATGAATCCTCCCTTTGAGAACCTGGCCGACATCGACCACGTCCGGCACGCTTACGAGTGCCTCGCTGCCGGGGGACGACTGGTGAGCGTGATGAGCGAGTCGCCGTTTTTCAGACAGGACAGAAAGGCGACTGACTTCCAGCGGTGGTTCGCCAGTCTCGACGGCCACAGCATCAAGCTCCCAGAAGACGCCTTCAAGGGGGCCGACGCGTTTCGGCAGACCGGGGTCAGGACCCGACTCGTCATTCTTCTGAAGGACGGGTGACGGCCGGGTCGCCCGCGACACAAGTTGCTTACCTCTCCCGCTGTGTTACCCTCTGCTGTTCACCAATGCATGGAGGTAAAGCACATGGACACGAAAAAGACAACGACCACAAAACAGGGCACGAGACCAATCGCCACCGTACGCGAAGGAGCCATCGGAGCAAGCATCTTCGTCGCCCAGTCGCCAGACGGCAACCAGTCGCACTACTTCACAATGAGTCGCTGCTGGAAGAATCAGACCAGCGGGCAGTTCAAGTACACCGACCGGATGTATCCGCGTAACGCCGAGGCCGTTGCAAGGGTAGCCGAGATGGCCGCTAAGAAGTGCTCTGAGCTTGACGCTGGCCTCGACCAGATGCATGCGGCATTGACTGCCACGGCTAAGCTCGAAGCCGGATCTGCCCTCTGAGGCGCCTGAGCGAAGGGGTGGCGAGAGCCTCGCTGCCCCGCCTTAATCTCTCCGCTTCTCAGAGCAGAGGCGCCCCGCATTTCTCCTGCGACTTTGCCTTGTCGCCAATCATCAACCCAACCTCAACGCCACTACCTTGCCATCGATGTCGGGGTGTATCCGAGCCTCTATCTCGCTCGCCGCTTCATCTCATCGGCACTCGTTAGCAATACTCACACCAGACGCGTCTGGCATTCGCCTTGCAAACCTCGTCGCTCTCTCTACACGTTCGCAGGGCTCGCTCTCCTCGCTTAAGAAAAAGTCGCATTCGGTGAGACTTTTTCATTAAGGAGGAGAGATATGAACTGGATACACCCCGACATCGCTGGCAAGAGATTCGTATTTGAATGTATTGACGATGGCTTTACCGACTTCGCGAATGAGCACTGCAGCGGCACCTGCCCTGAAAGGCTCCTCGATGAACTTGAAGAAACCATCAGCCTATATCACGGCGAGGCACTTCCCCTCCGCCACGACGGAGCTCCTACCATCTGGGAACTTGAGACTGCCCACCTGCAAGCTCACTACATGGTCTACGAACACACGATTCACGTCGGTAGCATTGCGTCAACGAGAACGAACGTGGCCTTCGAATCTGACGATGTACGCGAGCTACTCGGCTAAACCGCCGCTCGCTCTTACGCCGCCCCCGAGGCGGCGTTATCTGCCTCTATCCTGTCAAATGGCCCCACCGCCGGAATGTAGCTGCTGATGCATCGCTTCGGGTCCAGCCTGTCGGAGAGCCCCCGCTTCGCTCGCTCCCGGTTCATCGCCAGAACAAGGCTTCGCAGTTGCTGCCTGACTGGGGCATAGCGGAGATAGGGGAGCTTTCTCACCTCGGACTCAAGAACTGTAGCCGACCACCTTGCTGACCTCGCCCGAGCGATGAAGTCGGCCCGGATGGTCAGCATGACTTCTCGCTGAATGGCGACCCGCACCCGCGGCCGGCCGTCCCACTCGGGGACCTCCGGGTCCGCCCACAACCGCCGCGGCCGGTAGCCCCCTTCGCAGTCAATCCGAATGGAATAGCCGTCAAAGAAAATCGGGTCGCGGTGAGCGTCCCGAAAGTGCTTCCTGCGGCTCAGCAGCCGGCCGTGTCGGTCGCGGGTCTCAGTGACGTTGTGACGGAAGAACGGGTGCGAGCCCGCCGTGGCAATCAGAATGTAGAACCGATCCCGCCGCAAGTAGTGAACGTTTCCGAGGTTCATCGGCGTCCCGGCCGGAGTCGTCGCCGCCTTGCGGCGCCATCTTGCTGACCGGCTCATCCGGTAGCAGTACTTCTCTTCCATCACCGCGTCAAAGTGAGCCAGGTCGGTCGTTGGTTTCACCATACCGGCCGTGTAGAACCGATAGCCGTGCGGCAGGATGTTGGCCACCAGGTACCGCACAAACCCTTCGTCACTGGTCGTAATCCACTGATATCCGTCTTTGCCTCTCATGACTTGCCCTCCAGCACGACACGTCCGCAGACGACCCGTGCTCAAGGTGCGGCAATTGTTGGCTTGCCGCAGGCCCCTGTTTTTCAACCGTCAGTAAAACCGCAACGCGTCGAGAACGCCTCGCTCGCGGGAACCCATAGGAACCTCCACCTCTGCAAGAACCGTTGAAAACCGCTCATCGGAACGCTGCAACCGTGCATGCACCTCGCATGAGGCGGCTGCGAATCGCTGCGGCGTCTGTCGCCGCTGTGTTCCGTATTAGCAGCCGCCAATTCATTGGCGTCCCAAAATCCAACCTCAAGGCAGACGAATCCCGTCTGCCGCCAGCCCGCAATTAAAAAAAGACTCGCTCTCCGCGAGATCCTTTTCTAATCACCAGCGGGGAGGCTCCTCTTCACGAAGGAGCCTCCCCGAGTCACGTGCTCTCCGCAGACGTGACCCTGACTCTTAAGACCACTGACAGAACGCTCCTTGCTCTGTCACGCCACTCAGCCCTTTCGTCGTCTCTCAGAGAGATATCACCCTCCCGTCACAGAGAACGAGTGTCGACTGCCTTGCCGACCAGCACGAGACCCGCATGGGCCGTGCTGCTGGAAGCTTCCCTCCAGACATCGCCGGGTAAAGACTCGCTCTACCCGCTACCTACCGCACGCCGGTTATCACCCCGACGCGATGCTCAGGCCACACTCCCGGACTCCAACGCCGCAAGGCTTCATAAAGAGCAGTCAGACAGAGACCGCTCACGCCTTCCCCGGGGAGTCGCCCCGGGCCCCGACAAGACCGCGTCTTGCCGAGCTGGTGCAGGAGTCGTTCCTACGTTAGTCAGGTCGTTTCATTGCGTACCAGGTCAGGTGGCTATCAGGTCGTAAGCCTGATGATCGCCTCAGTCTGTGACGCCCTTTCCGGGTTCGTCACGTCACCGCCTCTTGCGGCTTTCAGGGGCCAGAACACAGAAGCTGCTCCCCTACCCTAAGACTGATTGGACGTTCGCCGTCGCCTGAAGTCCTATGTCGACTTCGCTGGCGACCTGTTCGGCGTCCTCTCCTAAGTACGCTTACCAGCAAGCTCTCGGGGTCCGGTGGCCCCTTGAGCACTGCAGATGGTTGAGCTCTTTCCCGAGTGCGAGTTTTGTGGGGAGTCGTTCCCCTTTGTCTCGCCTCCCGCCGGTGACTTCTCCGGCGATGCCCTGCCTTTCGGCCGGACAAGGTCCCCATCGCTGGCACACGTTGCCGACCTCGAAGGTTGCCCTCCAAGCTTCGACCGCGTGCGGCGGATTCCGGAAGCCACGCTTCCCTTACCGCTTTCGACAACGTCGCCCTCCGCAGAGAGTGACGCCAGAACCACGAGTTCGCAGTTCTCTGACGACCGCGTTCATTGAGGCTGAACGCAGCATGTCCGTATCGCCCGTGCTCATGTGCTGCACAGGCCGCAACCGCCGGGGCTCCGTCCCCAAACGGATTGCGTGCTTTCCATGAAGTCGAACGACTGGTTTTGAACCGAGTGTCTCGACGCTCGTTTCCTCTCCGCAACAACGGGAGGGGGGAAACGACTGCACTTCCATACAAAGGAAGCGGCAGCCTCGTCGAAACGGCGGCGTTAGCCAGTCGAGCCCTTCTGAGAGCTGAGCGAGCATGTCTCCATGCACTCAGCTCGAATGGCGGTCGCAGAGCCCCTTCATCTGGTTGATAAGACCAGACTTACTGGAGCCGCGAACAATGGGTCTTAAGAGCGTGCCCATGTCTTTGGCACTGACGACTTCTGACAGCGATAATACGACCACTTCTCTTGCTACTCAAATCCGAGCGGCCATTTCCAATCGCAGCCGCCGACCTGTTGCCACAAGAGACGCTATCGCCAGTACCGCCAGCCAGCAGGACTGGGGCTCCGGCACCGGATTAGACGACGAATTGCTCGCGGCGCCGAATTCTGACTATCGCAAGTGCTCACACAGCATCCGCGGGCATTCACTCCCCCGCGTGGAGCGGAGGCAGCGGGCACCGAGTGCCGCAAGTCCGATTCCAAGCAGTGCCATCGCAGACGGTTCTGGAATCGCTCCCATTGTTGTCAGCACGAACCCACCGGGCTTTCTCTCAAAGACATATGAAACGTCGTCTGGCAACCCGGCTACGTCCACGCGATTGAAGTCGCCTGCGATGTTACTGGCCAAGAACAGTTCGAAAGCCTGATTTCCGAACGGATAGAAGCCTTCGATGAAACTGACTTCCAAAACTCCGCCCAGTGTAGCAGGGCCATTGACGGCCAGTTGGTCGTAGCGACCGGCGGCAGCTCCAGCAATCTCAATACGAGTTGTCGATGTCGACCCAAGCGTCAAACTTCCGTCAACAGAGAGACGTCCCGGCGACGAACCTGGCGTCAGCAACCCGAACACATTTACATCGCCAACAATTTCCCCCGAACCAGAAAGAACACCACGGCTCCAGATGGTAACGTCGGACGCCTGAACGGCCCCACCAACATCAACGACCAGTTCGCCATACCCGCCGCTGGTTTCCGACAAACCGCCAACCAGCAAACTCCCAGTCATCGACCACGATGAGTCACTGCCAATAACGGCCTTGCCAGAAGCCGTCTCAAGGCGACCAATGACCCCGGACTCGCTAGTCACGGAGCCTCCCGCACTCACTGCCAACATGCCTTCGCCTCCGAACCCTACGCCCAGCACGCCATCTTGATTCCACTGAGACCCGTATCCAACTATCGAAACATCGCCCAGTGAGCCCTCCTTTGTACCCAACACTCCACTTGAACCGCTCCCAGACCCCACCTTGCCAGTAACGAGCCTGGCTCCCGAGTGAATCACGACGCGACCTGCCCCGGTCTCCCCTGTAGTCACCCAATGTCCGGCAGCCAACTGACCGACTGCGGTCACAACGGTCGTCGGCCCGCCGATGTCCAAGCTCGCCTCTGTGGAGTTGAGCCCAGATACGAACAAGGCATCCCCGACGTCGGCTACGGAACCGGCCGCTAAGATGGCATCGCCGCGGACTGTCATCACCCCCGAGGAAGCGATTGCACTCCCCGATGCGTCAAGCATTCCACCTGGCATGGAGGGACCCTCGCCGCTAAGCACGCGAATCTCCTTTGCGGTCAATGAGGAGTTGTGGCTGAGCGAAATAAGACCCCCGGAACCTACGGAGACGTGCTCCTGCAACAAAGCACTCGCATTGCGTGAAAGCACGAGTTTTGATGACTGGACAACAGAACCGTAGTAGGAAGTGGCAATACTCGCTCCATCTTTCACTTCCAACACCGAATTTCCACTTACGCCGAACGAGCCCACTTCCACGCGAGTTGTCGGATGCTCAATGACTCCTGAAGCACCGGAAGTTGCCCCACCATCATTTCGCCCAAAGGTCAGCACCGCATCTGGTTTCGCCGCGGTTTGAATCTGCCCGCCGAGATGAACGTGAAGGTTGCTGCCATCGGAGATTTCAACATCATCATCCGTCTGAAGAACTGTTCCCGGCCCAGACACCTCAAGACTTCCTGCGTTCGCGTTATTATCGTAGTCGCCAACAATCACCAGACGGCCGTGGGCGACGCCGCCACCCGATAGCGAAAGGCCTCCGGCCTGGCTGTAGATTCCCGGCCGCACAAGCTCGCCATCGGACAGCCGCAGAGTATCGAACGCGAGCCTTTGTCCGCCGAGGTCAAACGCAAAGTCTCCATGGTCGAATCGCAAGTCATCGACTATAGCATCGGCCCCCGGCTCGTTATGGTCCTGACAGCCGACGCCAACAACATCCACTTCAAAATCGCCGAAATGCACCATGTGAGGTACGCCGTTGGCTTGCGGGTCATAACGGTCGTCAAACGACACGTCATCGCTCGCCCCAGGAACAACGAAACCGAACCACTGATTTCCATCGTGAAATGACGCCTCACCTCCATTGACCAGCTCGCCTCCGCAGCCGTCCTGATAGCCAACCCAATACGTCTGCCCGGCGGCGTCAACCGACTGGATACACACACCAACAACTGCGACGACCAATGCCAGTCTCAAAGAAACAGGCACACGCATTAAGGTCCAGTATTTCCTGTAGTCTGACACTCTCAGATTCCTCACGAATGCAGTCGCCATAACCTGACCACGACACCTCTACCGACGACCTCACTAGCCTAAGCAGGAACAACTCGCCGACAACGAACGCGACATGCACTGGCAATGAACGGAACATGAACGCTCGCAACCCTTGCGTGCATCCTCCGATTATCCGGGGTACACTGCGGAGACCCTCTGTCGGTGTGGTATTAAGTATTTTCTGTCGTCCCGCCACTATGACGCCGTGTTCGCCAGCCGCCGTTCCGCCTCAGGCTTCACCCTCGTGGAGCTGCTTGTCGTCATCGCCATCCTCGGCGTGCTTGTCGCCCTGCTCTTGCCGGCCGTTCAGGCCGCCCGAGAAGCTGCTCGCCGCACCCAGTGCGAAAACAACCTGCGACAATTCGGCATTGCCCTGACGGCCTACCACGACGTTGCCGGGGAGCTGCCCGATTCTCCCCGGGCGACTCCGGCGCCCTCCGGCCTCTCGTTTGGCCCCGGGAACCACGTGCAATTGATGCCCCACCTTGAGCAATCCGCTCTGGCCAACGCTTACGACTGCTCCAAATCGTGGCGAGAGCAAACCCCGTCTGTCGCCATGGCGGCGCCGGCCGCGTTCTTTTGCCCCTCGTCGAGCGGCGACCGGGTCGCCGTGTTTCCGCTCCTCGGTCCCAACGGGATGAACCTCCCCAGCGGCGACGCCTACGGACTGACGCACTACGTTTACTCCAAGGGAGCGTCTGACGCCTGGTGCCTGTCAGGCGACGTGTCCGACGAGCGGCTCGGCCCGTTTGAACTGAATCGCACCTGTGCGTTTCGTCACGTGCAGGACGGCGCCAGTCGCACCATCGCCATGGGCGAAGCCGACACCGCGTTTCCCATCTGCCACGGCGCCGACTGCACCGACCCCCTCCCCGAGTCGATTGCCTCACAGGTCTGGATTAGCGGAGAACCAGGCTACGACGTGCTCGTCCAGCAGAACTTTGTCGTCGCGGGAACGTACGCCACGACCAACCAGCCGATGAACAAGTCCCCTGTCACCGACACCGCAATTACTCTGGCCGGGCTCGACGATTGCCGCAGCAGCGACGAGGGAGGGCCGCACTCGACCAGTAACTTTCGCAGCAGCCATCCCGGCGGCTGTCAGTTTCTGTTTCTTGATTCGTCCGTCCATTTTCTCAGCGAGTCGATCGACGCGACGGCCTATCGGGCCCTGTCGACGATTGCCGCCGCAGATCTCTGAAGCCTGACCTCTACAAAGGGACGCCAGCCGTGGGATGGAAAGAACGACCCCGCACGCGGTCTGTCAAATGCAACGGCCTGGCCGTCCAGCACCAGCGAAACCGCCGCGGATGGACGCAGCCCGAGCTCGCGGCACTGGCCGGCTTCACGGCACGCCTCGTTGCCAAGGCCGAGGCAAGCGGGTCAGTCCACCCCGACACGCTGGAGGTGCTTGCGGAAACGCTTTCGACGACCGAGCACCCGGTCTTTCCCGAGGACCTCGCCTTCTCGCCCAAAGACGCCGCTCGCCGCATCATCGAATGCTACGCCCTGTACGAGCGGCAGTGCGTGGCCCACTGCCAGGACCTGCTGGCCCCTGAAATGACCGTGGTCGCCCCGGGCGACCCGGAGCTCTTCCCGTTCGCCGGGGAGCGTCGCACGATTGACGGCTTTGACGACTTCTGGGGGCAGTTCTTCTCCGTCATGGAGCGACTCGACCGACGCATGATTGTCGATTCCATGCAACTCGTTGCCGAAGGCAACACGGTCGTCGCCCTCACCCGGGAACGAGCGGCCCACAAGGCCCTGCTCCCCAATGATGACCCCGACGTGACGCCGATCACGTTTCTCTTTGAATTCAATCGAGGGAAGCTTGTCCGCCTTGAAGACCACTTCGACCCTCGCTCCGGCGAGCAGAAACTGCGTGCCGTGCTGAAGACCCGTCAAGAGCGTCGTGCCGCGTCGCGACGAGACTCGAACGCCCGCTAATGCTAGTCGAAACTTTTTTTGCTTAGCGGCGCCGACCGTGAGACTATCCCGTCAGGTCAGCGGAGCAAGAGCAGCAGCCTGAGCCACGGTTACTCTCACCAGGAATCGAGGTTACTCATGGCAACGACAGGCAACCGCACAAGCAACAAGAAGCGTCCTTTCGCCGAGGCCACCCGCCGACGCAACATTCAGGGCGCCCTGTGGCAGAATCACGACGGCGACGGCAATCCCTTTTACGTGACGAGCGTCACTCGCAGTTACAAGAACGGGGAAGGCCAGTGGGTCAACGAAGTGCTCCACGTCCCGCTCGACGACATCCCCCGCGTTCGGGCGGTGCTCGCCGAGCTGGAAGGCAAAGCGTACGAGGCCATCGAAGCCGACTATCAGGCTTCTCGCGACGAAGCGGCCTGACAGCCGCCTCCAACGTTCACGACAAGGTCCCGCTCCGGTTGCTGCTCGCTTCCGCTGGACCTTTCTACTTGACTTGAGGGAAAGTTCAGAAATTCAGCCTTTTTGCAGATTCGCTCGGCTGCAAATCGCCTGCAGTCCGAAGATTGCACCCAGTCGTTGGCGGCTCAGGTCCCGCGAACCAACAGGGCGCCGGACGCTTTACTGGCGCCGATCGCACTTGCTCGCGGCCCGCTGAACTGATCGGCGAAGAGAGGAGCGATCGCGAGCAGCAGCATGCCTATCACCGCAGCGGCTGAACCGCCCTTGCCGCCTTGCTTTCGCTCTTGACTATCCAGCTTTTTCGCCGCGTTCTTGGCCTGTTTCCAGTACTTCTCCATGACGGTCTCGCCCCACATAGCACGGAACACTTCGTAAACAACGCCCCTCTTCTTATCCACTTCCTTCCAGAACACAGCCAGCACTTCCAAGCTTCCTTCCTGAAGCAGATTCGACAGGCTCTTCGCGAACGCGACCCCTGCAGGATTGCCAAACCCATGGAGCTCGACAAGTCTGGCACAATGCATCCAGTGAAAATCCCGCTCGCCGTGGTAATCGACATTCGCTCGCACGGCCACCCTGAGTTTCTCCTCGCCATCAGCAACGAGTGTCGCCTGCCGCCTTGCCATTCCCAACCGGGCGAGTGCGTACCCGCCATAACCAACACACCGGTGCCTCACCTCCGAATGCTTCACGCATCCGGCTTCTGCCGCTTTGCGAGCTCCGGCAACACACAAATTGATGCTGGCTTCTGCTTCCAGCAACAGGGTCTCGTGAACGCCCGCCAGCAACGTCCCGGCCCCTTCGAGGACTGGCACCCAGCCCATTAAAGCGTTGGCGAACATGCGGCCCGCCTGGTTCGATCCTCGCTGAAGCACGCCTTCCGCTTCATTCGTCGCCCCCACCAGACCCAAAATGGCCATATTCACCGGCAGCTTGCACAACGCCAGAACACGGTCATGGTGGAATTTGGCTGTCGCTTCACTCACGTCGCACTCGTTGAAATCGTCCGCTGGAACCAGGATGCCGCGACAGACCAACGCTTCCGACAATCGCTCACTCCATTTCAGCAGCCGCTGCTGCGACCACTTCTTTCCCTTCTCCAGCAGTTTCCCGTTCGCAAACTGACTGATGACGCCGCTGTCGACACGAACCCAGCCGGCCACGGTTTGAATCGTCGCCTGACCTCCGTCAAATGCACACAACGCAGCGTCCTCGTGAATCACCGCAGCAAGCCGATGAAGCGTCGCTTCGTACTTCTCCCTGACAGCCGCCCCAAAACGACGTGCGTATTCGGGATTGGCGTTCAGTTCTCGAATGACTTCCACAGGGTCGAGCGGCATTCTTCACTCCTGGCCAAAAGACGGCAGCACCTCCAAAGGAGGCTTCATTATACGGCCGCTCCCGCTCTCCTGACGCCGCATGAGAGCAACTCGCCGCAAGCCGTAACCTCCTCTAGCTGAGTCACTTGCGGGCGACACTCCCTTCCAACGCAGCGATCAGAAAAACCTGGACACCAGCGTTTCGAGGAGTAACTCCGGACTTCGTACTTTCAACGCCATCAGGCAACCACCATGCCCTGGCCGGCCACGCCTCCCAACGCCTGACATGTGGTCGGCTTCCTCCCCAACGGAGACCCTGAAAGATGAGTCCGCAAGTTTCTCGCGAGAACCCGCAGGTCGGTCCCCATCAGTTCGAAGGCTTTGAGCCCTTTGACGAAGCCATGCGGTCCGTCGATGTTTCGACGGTCGCTCGGGGCAAGCACGATGTCGCCGTCGTGCGGGCCGGAGAGAACGCCTATGGCACGTGGGGCTACATTGGCGTTCGCAAGAATGAGTCCGAATTCGAGTTCAAGGGCTACACGCTTGAACCTCGCTCGTCCGTCGGCAAAGGCCCCATCCCGCTCGGACGCTTCTCGTTTCGCAAGTGGGTATCCGCGAAGCTGGGCAAGACGCTGCGGTTGTCCAACGTGCCCGGATTCACGGACATCCTCGTCCATGTCGGCAACACGCAGGGCGACACGCAGGGCTGCATCCTTGCCGGCAAGGAAGTGGACAGCCTGCAGAATCCGACGCGACTGAAAAACAGCCGCGTCCTGACAGACTGGCTCCACGACAACTGCCCCAGCGGGATGATCTACGTCGCGTCCGCATAGGCGTCACGAGAGTCTGTCTCGCTGCTCCAACAGCAATGGCCGCCGCCTGAATAATCGGGCGGCGGCCTTCTTCTTACCCGCCGACCACTCGCAGCCGCGGCGGGGCTGTCGGCCGCTTGCGTCGCTTGAGTCTGATGTGCGGGACGTCGACGCGTCGCTTCTTGGCGAGCTTCTTCTTGTGAGCGAAGTAGGTCGTGCGGCCGCCGCCTCCCTGCCGCTTGAACTCGGCAATGCGGTCTTCTTCGCTCGCGTACGCCGGATCGAGCAGCAGCTTGGCCACCAGCACCGTCTTCTCGTTGAACCCCTCGCGGTGGAGGATATCAAGCCAGTCCATGCCGGCCTCTTTGAGTTCCGATGCCTGCACGTAGTGCCGCATCGACAGCCCCGGCAACAGGTGCAGATTGGCGCCGAAGAAGTCATAGACCTCCTGGTCCCAGAACCATTCGCCAACCTTCAGATGGACCGCCACGGGGTCAGGCTCAAAGGAAAGCAGGTGCCCGCGATTCTCCACCGCCTTGACGTTCTCTGAGAGCGTCTTCCACTCGTTGGCGATGATGATGACGTTGCTGGAGGTTTCAAACTGCTTGGGGATGTCCTTGCCGTCCCCGGCCGCTCCGGTGAACCACGACACCTGCTTCACAGGGTCGGTTTGGCAGATGCACTTGAGCAACCGCACGCACTCTTTGTCGGTGTAGAGCTGGTCGACATCGTCAATCACGACCGGCTTGCCGCGGTTGGCGTAAAGGGCCTGATAGATGCCAAACGCCGTGGCCGAGCCCTCCACCCACAGGGCTTTCTTGCCAACCGCCCGCCGAACCGTCTGACTCTTGGCCAGCCCGGCGCCGCCGATGAGAATCAGCAGATTGAAATGCCCCTCGGCAAAGCGAGCGGCGAACGTCTCAAGCTTTTCGTAATCGCGAATGACGAGGGCGTTTTTCGGGCGTTTCTTGCTGACTGGCATACCGGCTCCAAATCCATTCTTAAGCGGCACTCGCGAATCGCGTCAGTGTATCAAGACAGTCGCACGCCGACGATACAGATGCAACCGGGAAAGGGCTGAACTTCCGAACTCCTTACGCGGACCCTATCCGCCAGGCGGCGCCGCGGAGGGCGGCGACTCCTGCCCTTCACGCCAGAGCTGCTTCATCGCCGACTCGCGATACTCGCTGGCTCGCTCCGGCTGACCCAGTTTGAGGCTTCGCTGATAGGCGTCGCGGAAGAACTTCTTGCGAGCCAGTGCCTGTCGGGCAAACGCCTCCTGCTCCGCCTCGCCGCCAAGCGACTCCAAAAACTCAGTGAACTGTTGCTGCTCAAAGCCCGCTTCCCGGGCTGCCTCCTCCGCTCTCCGAGCTTCTTCCTGCTCTCGCTTCAAGCGGGCTTCCGCCGCCTGCTTGTCGCGACGACGACGCTCGCCGCTGGAGACAAATCCGCTCGGTCGTTCCCACGGCTCATCGCTCTTGAGCATCGCCGCCAGACAACCGGCCCGGCTCCCTTTGAGCTGACCGGTCCGCTCGCGAAACCCGGAGTCCTCAATGTCTTCTTCGATGCGTTCCGCCGCTAGCTTTCTGACCGCCGTCAGAGCGTCCTCTCGCCGGACGCGGAGCTCAATCAGCCGTGACACCAGCGGCTCCTCGGTTCGCTGTTTCTTCGCCGTGGCTCGCTCGCCGTGCGTGAAGAGCACGTCGCAGCTTCCGTAGTGCTGGTCAAACTCATGTCGCAGGCCGTACACGCCCCGGGCCTGCAACTCCTCAAGGGCCGGGCTGATTTTTTCTTTCAGCCGGCTCGTCCGCTGCTCGCTCATGCGGTAACCGAGCTTGTCGTGACAGAGCTCGTGAATGCCGATGCGATGCGTTCGCCGCTTCGGTCGGCCGCTCGCTTCGACCCAGAACTGCTTGCCGAGGTACCGGTAGAGTTTGCGGGCCGTGGGGTGCGACAGCGAGTTGTAGACCTC
>PABB01000038.1 GCA_002702655.1 Planctomycetaceae bacterium | reverse complement strand
TTGTACGGCTATCTGCGCATGCCTAGAAATGAAACAAAACTCGCTATGATCAAGGGGACAAAGAATAACTAAGTGCCATTCGATGTCACAACCTCAGCAAGATTTGAACCGTCCGAAACCGCACCGGCTTCATCGTCCGGCGCATTCCGCCGCGGAGCCGACGCACCCAACGGCAGACGGGGGAGCAACCCTTGGCGTTGTCAGGCTGGAAAGCCTGACCCACGAAAACGGCCCGCGATCTTGCGATCGCGGGCCGTCGTCATTCGTTGTTGTCTCTGGCCGACAGCCGATAGCTGACAGCCGATAGCTGACAGCCGATAGCTGACAGCCGATAGCTGACAGCCGAGAGCTGTCGCTCATTCCGCCCCGGCGGCCTTGAACACGATGCCCAGGGCTTCCTGCACGGCGGGGGAGAACTTCACCACCAGCGGGCTGAACACCACGCTCACCATGGCCATCAGCTTGATGAGAATGTTCAGCGACGGGCCGCTGGTGTCTTTGCAGGGATCGCCCACGGTGTCGCCCACGACGCCGGCTTTGTGGGCCTCGGAGCCCTTGCCGCCGTAGTGGCCGCGTTCGATATACTTCTTGGCGTTGTCCCAGGCGCCGCCGGCGTTGTTCAGCAGCGTGGCCAGCACAAAGCCGGTGGTCAAACCGCCGGCCAGCAGGCCCAGCACGCCGGGCACGCCGAGCACCAGGCCAGCCGCGACCGGCACGGTGATCGCCAGGATCGAGGGGACGATCATCTCTCGCTGGGCGCCGGCCGTGCTGATCGCCACGCAACGGGCGTAGTCGGGCTTGCCCGTGCCTTCCATGATGCCGGGGATTTCCTTGAACTGGCGTCGCACCTCGTTGACCATGGCGCCCGCGGCGCGGCCGACGGCCTTCATGGTCATGGCACAGAACACGAACGCCATCATGCCGCCCAAGAACAGGCCGCACAGCAGCAGCGGGTTCATGATGTTCAGGTCGTACGCGTCGACAAAGTCTTTGATCTGCGCGGTGGCGGCGTAGTAGACGCCTTCGCCGGCTTGACTCTTGTCGTTGGTGAAGGCGGCCGTGCCGACGTGGAACAGCTTGTCGTCCGTGGTGTCAGCCAGCTTGGCGACCCAGATCTTCACTTCCTCGATATAGGCCGCCAGCAGGGCCATGGCCGTGAGGGCCGCCGAGCCGATGGCAAAGCCCTTGCCGGTCGCGGCGGTCGTGTTGCCCAGCGAGTCGAGGGCGTCAGTCCGCTCGCGCACTTCCGGCGGCAGATGCGCCATCTCGGCGTTGCCGCCCGCGTTGTCGGCGATCGGGCCGTACGCGTCGGTGGCCAGCGTGATGCCCAGCGTGGCGAGCATGCCGACCGCGGCAAAGCCGACGCCGTACAGGCCCATGTTCATGTCGGTGAACCCGCCGGCAAAGGCGAACGAGCACAGGATGCCGATCACGATGGTGAGCACCGGGATGCCGGCCGAGTACATGCCCACGGCCAAGCCGTCGATGATCGTCGTAGCCGGACCCATCTGGGCCTGATCGGCGATGCCCTTGGTCGGTTTGTACTCGTCGGAGGTGTAGTACTCGGTCGATTGCCCGATGATCACGCCCGCGGCCAGGCCGGCGATCACCGAGCCAACGATGCCCCAACCGACCAGCGGCGTGGTGGCCAATCCCATCAACACGAGCACGATCAGCGCACTGGAGCCCAGCGTGCCGATGAGCAGCGCCTTGAGCAGGTTCGCCTGGGTGGCGCCCTCGCGACACTTCACCATAAAGATGCCGATGATTGATAGAATCGTGCCGATCGCGGCGACGATCATCGGGGCGACCACCAGGTTGATCGCGGTGCCGAACGCCGTCCCGACGGCTTCTTCGCCGGAGGCGTTGGCCACCGCATGAGCCCCCACCGCGGCGCCCAGGGCGGCCGTGGCGAGAATCGACCCGCAGTACGATTCGTACAAGTCGGCGCCCATGCCGGCGACGTCGCCCACGTTGTCGCCCACGTTGTCGGCAATGGTGGCCGGGTTGCGGGGATCGTCTTCGGGGATGCCCGCTTCAACCTTGCCCACCAAGTCGGCGCCGACGTCGGCCGCCTTGGTGTAAATGCCGCCGCCCACGCGGGCGAACAGCGCCTGGGTCGAGGCGCCCATGCCGAACGTGATCATCGTCGTGGTGATCTGCACCAGCTTTTCGATGGGCTCGGTGCCGGGGCTGACCAACTCCATGCCGAACATCGTCCAGCCTTCGGTCATATGCTCCTTGGTGTAAACCACGGCGTCGAGAATCCAGTACCACAGGCAGATGTCCAGCAAGCCGAAGCCAACCACGACCAGGCCCATGACGGCGCCGCTGCGAAACGCGACCTGCAGGCCGCGGTTGAGGCCTTCGCTGCAGCCCTGGGCGGTGCGGGCCGAGGCGTTGGTGGCGGTCCGCATGCCGATGTAGCCGCACAAGCCGCTGAAGAAGCCGCCGGTCAGAAACGCGATCGGCACGAACGGGTTCTGAATGCCGAACTTGGCCAGCACGGTCAGGATGACCACCAGCACGATGAACACGAGAGTCACGACGCGGTACTGCCGCGACAGGTACGCCATGGCGCCTTCGCGAACGTGCTGCGCGATTTCCTTCATCACTTCGGTGCCTTCGCTAGCCTCCATCATCTTCCTGTAGAAGAAGAAGGCGAAGCCCAGAGCCGCGACCGAGGCGATGGGGGCGACCCACCAAAATCCAGGGATGACGCTGTTTTCCATGACGCTGTTTCGACTCCGTGATTTCGAGCAAAGAGAGCCAGACTGCGAGGACGAGAGACCGGCGCCGGCATCGTCAAACCGCCCGCGGCAACGGCGGATCCGCAGCGGCTGAAATGACTTCGCACCGGTGCGCATCGCGGATAAGACGCCAATTTACGCCTTCTCCCGGCCGCTGCCTACCGGCCTCAGGCGGGCCGCGCAGCAGAAAAGCCACGCCGGACGCTGCGCCGCTCAGAATAAAGAAACCGCCGCCTGCTCTAAACAAAAGCCAAGCGGGCCGAACTCCCGCGTCAGGAGCTGGCCCGCTTGTGTGAAGCTGAGTATGTCGTCGCCTGAAGTGCTGAGGCGATGCCCTGCCTAGTACTCGATCCCGGTACGCACGCCGAACCCGTGGAACGCCAAATCGCCCAGGAAGTTCGAGTCGCTCTCCCACCGTTGGGCTTCCCAGAAGATGCCCGTCACCAGGTCGAAGTTCTCGAACTGCTTTTCATGCTCGGCGCCAAATTGCAGTTCCCAGACCTGCACAAAGTCGTCGTGGATCGTGTACCGACCGCCCGAGGCGCCCAGCCAGCTGGGAAACGCCGTCCACCAATCGGTGTCGCCAAACAGCAGGGCGACCCGTGCCCGACCAACCAGCGAGAACCCGTCGAAAAGAATGGGGCGGTTGCCCTGCACGCTCATCGTCGGCCCGGCGCCCTGGAACTGCACGCCAGTCGATCCGGCCCACACAAAGTCGGCCAGGTCCTCGAAATTGATCGCGTTCTCACGCAGGCTCACAT
This sequence comes from Planctomycetaceae bacterium, assembly GCA_002702655.1. Classification (GTDB taxonomy): domain Bacteria; phylum Planctomycetota; class Planctomycetia; order Pirellulales; family Lacipirellulaceae. Next base: position 159,709 of record PABB01000038.1, on the reverse strand, counting down.
CGGCGATTCGCACGCCAGCCGTGCCCAGCCAGTCCCACGCCGCGAATTGGCCGCGCTGGGTCAGTTCCAGGTCGACCGAATCGAGGTCCAACTGCGTGCCGCCCAACAACGCGATCGGCCCGCCGCCTTCGTCCACGACCCCGTTGTAATCCAGCTGGTTGTCGAACGTAAACCACCGCGCCTGCAGTCCGCCGCCGCAGTCGCCTTCGTAGCCGCCATACAACCGCTGAGCGAATTGCAGCGGCGAGCTGATCGAGCCGCCGTAGGATACGGCCGAGGGCAGCCCGTCCAGATAGAACAGGTTGCGGACGCCGTTGTCGCTCACCTTGGGCGACAGAAACAGAAAATCGATACCGCCGTACCAGCCTTCGTCGCCGCGCGCCGGCGCAGCCACGAGCAATGCGGCCAGACCCAGCAGGGCCGTCCGCGCACATCGGGAAGTCATGGGGACCCTTTCCGCCTGAGAAACGCTCTTGCCAATCCGTTTGGCGGCGGGGGAGGGCGTGCGCGTCCTGCGCACGGATGTGCCGCAACTGGGGGTAACGTCGGTCAAACCGCTCGCGCGCGGTGAGAGACGTAGCGGTTGGCTCCCCAACCCGGTCAGCCCGCAGATGCCGAACACCTCTGCGGGGTGGAATGATCGCGTGATCAGTCGACGACGGCTACGCGTTGAGCCAGCCCCACTGCAACCAACTGTCGATCCCCAGGGCCATATGCAGCAGAATGCAGGCCATCACCGCAGCCAACGAATCGTCTGCCATGATGCCCCAGCCGCCGGGCAATTGTTCGGCCGACCGAGCCAGTCCCGGCTTCATGATGTCGCAGAGGCGAAACAGCAGGAATCCGACCAGCAGCAGCGGCCAGCGCGCCGGTCCGGTTCCGATGAACACGATGGGCAACGCGGCGATCTCGTCGAGCACGATCGACTGCGGATCGTGACCGCCGCCCAGGGCCCTCTCGGCCGCGGTGCAGATCAGCGCGGCGACCACGAAAATCAGCGCCACGGCCCCAAGTTGGGCCCCCAAGTGGTTCATGTCGCAGACCGCCGCGGCCAGCGGCAGGCCCCACAATCCGCCGATCGTTCCCGGCGCGGGGGCCACCATGCCCACCCCCAAGCCTGTCGCGATCCACAGGGCCAGTCGCCCCCCCATTGAGGTTGCCGGCAGCGGATTGTCGTCGTGCGTCTGCATGGCTCGCATCGTAGGCAGCAAATGCCCCCGGCTCAAGCGGGCGACCAAGCCGTTCACAGCCCGCGACGGCGGCCATCGGCCGTCGCCCTCACAGCCGAGTCGATATGGCCGACGCGGCGGCCGGTCGGTATCATGCCCAATCGCACCTAACTTATCCGATTGGGTAAGTTGCGATGTCTGTCGCACCCAAGCCCCGTCCGCCCGCTGCCTGCCGTTGATATGTCTGACACACACACGACCGAAAAGCTGAGCCCCGTCGAAGGGTTCAAGGCCCAGAGCAATTACCTGTTGGATCCGATTCCCGCGGACCTGGTTGACGGCACGGATCACTTCGGCAAGGCGAGCATCCAATTGCTCAAGCACCACGGGACCTACCAGCAGGACAACCGCGACGAGCGCGGCGGTCCCGACGGAAAGGTCTTCAGCATGATGCTCCGCACCGGCATCCCCGGCGGCAAGCTGACCAGTGCGCAACTGCTGGCCGAAATCGACCTGGGCGACGAAGTGGGCAACGGCACGGTCCGCATCACCACGCGGCAAGCGCTGCAATTGCACGGCGTGCTGAAGAAGGACCTCAAGCACACGATTCGTCGCATCAACGACGTGCAGATGACCACCATCGCCGCCTGCGGCGACGTGAACCGCAACGTGATGTGCTCGCCGTGCCCGTACCACGGCGACCCGGTCTACGACACGATGCAGCAACTGGCCGACGATCTGGCTGCGAAACTGCGGCCGCAGACGCCGGCGTACTACCAACTGTGGCTGACCGACGAGGCGACCGGCGAGAAGCAGCTGGCCGGCGGCGAGGTCGAGCCGATCTACGGGCCGACCTACCTGCCGCGCAAGTTCAAAATCGGCGTCGGCCTGCCCGGCGACAACAGTGCCGACATCTACTCCCAGGATCTGGGCTTCCTCGCTATTGCCGAGAACAACCAGGTCGTCGGCTATAACGTGCTGGTCGGCGGCGGCTTTGGCACCACGCCCAGCGCGGCGAAGACCTTCCCCGCAATCGGCCAGCCCATGTGCTTCGTCACGCCCGAGCAGGCGATCGACGTCGCCGTGGCGGTCGTCAAAGTGCAGCGCGACTTCGGCAACCGCGCCGACCGCAAGGTCGCGCGCATGAAGTACCTGATCGCCAACTGGGGTTTGGAGCGGTTCAAGCAGAAGGTCGAAGAGTACTACGGCGACGCGCTGCCCGCGCCGCGCTCCGCGCCGATTACCGAGCACAACGACGGCATGGGTTGGCACGCCCAGGGCGACGGCAAGTTCTTCTACGGGCTGAACATCGAGAACGGCCGCATCAAGGACGAGGGCGACTATCGGCTGAAGACCGCGTTGCGCGAGATTCTCGGCTCGATGGCCCCGCCGCTGCGGCTGACGCCCCATCAGGGGATTATCTTCTGCGATCTGGCCGAGGGCGACCGCGACCGCATCGCCGAAGTGCTCGCCCGCCACGGCGTGCCGACGACCGAGGAAACCTCGACCGTGCGGCGGTGGTCGATGGCGTGCCCCGCGCTGCCGACCTGCGGCTTGGCCATCACCGAAAGCGAACGCGCCCTGCCGGGGATGATGGACGAATTGGAGAAGGTGCTCGCCGAGTTGGGGCTGAGCGACGAAACGTTCACCACCCGCATGACCGGGTGCCCCAACGGTTGCGCGCGGCCCTACAACTCCGATGTCGGCCTGGTCGGCAAGACCAAGGGCAAGTACACCGTCTTTCTCGGCGGTCGCCGTGAGGGCGATCGGCTCAACTTTGTATACAAAGATCTGGTGCCTGAGGAAGAAGTTGTCGCCACACTGCGGCCCGTGCTGGCGTATTTTCGTGACCAGCGCGACGAGGGCGAGTCGTTTGGCGACTTCTGCCACCGCAAGGGGGCCGAGGACCTGCAGGCGACCTGCGACGCGTAGGTTCCCACAGATTCTGCTCGCAAGAGTGGCTCCGGGCACTATAACTACGGACGCAGCGCCTTCGGGCGGGCCTCGCTACGACGCCGGCCTATTGGAGCCTCGCTCTGGTCGCCGTCTGCCCGCTCGTGTCGGGGCCGTCCTCGCTGGGGCGCGACACGCGTGGCGGCAGAATCCCACCACCATTTAGCACCACCAGTCGAAGCGTTCCATGGAATGGCTATTTGAGCGGACCATCGAATTGGCAGCCTGGGTGGCGTTCATCCTGGGCGTCGTTTTTCTTTGCGACGCCGGCTACCTGTTGTTCCAATGGGTGCAAAGTCTCGGCGGCGATGCTCCAAGCCGGGAACTGTTAGGGCAGGCCGGCTACGCGGCCGCCTGCTTTGTCGCTTCGGCCCTCGCGCTGGGGGCGCTGGCGTGCATCGATCGGTATGTGTTCGACCTGCCCGAGGAGTCGGTAAACAAGTCCTAGCGAGCTCATCCCGACTTGCGGCTGCCCGCACCGGGCCTGCACGCGGGCCAGTCAGCGGAGATTATCCCTCACCGGCCCTTCGACCAGCATTTGGATTTCAGACCGTCGCCGCCAACGCCGGTGCTGGTGCTGGACGACCAGGTAAGCGCAGCGTGCTGATCGCCCTGACTGTTGGGCGCGACGAATCCGGCGATTCGGCTGGGTGACTGCGACCCATGCAAACGCTTCCAGGGCTGTTTTTGCGAATGATGCAGCTCGATCGCTGAACCATCCCCAGGTCGACTGCAGTCCCATGGCACATCTTCTCTTTGGTCGTAACGAAGCGATTTGTCTGAATGGAGCGACAAAAACGTAGGTGGTTTGCACTGTTTCCTGCCGCCTCGCCGCAGCACGCCCTGACAATCGTAGCGCCGGGCGCCAACCAGTCCATCGCACGGGTTGTCCGCACGCTGCGCCGCGCCGTTGTCATCGGACCGCCAAACTTCGGATTTCCACGAGAGCCAGTTTCAATACCCCTCTCCCCTGAGGGGAGAGGCTGGGAGAGGGGCGAAGATTCCGGCGTTTGGAATCCCTCCCCTTGCCCCTCCCTTCGAGGGAGGGGGATTTGAAACCAGCTCTAGCAAACTTCGGATTTCCACTAGCTGTTTGTCGGAACTCGACTCGACTGCCGCGGTGCGGCGGGCCGATTCCTAAGTAGCACGAAGAAGATTGCGCGTTTCGCCATACTCGCGAACGCAAAACTAAGACGCTTCCACCCTCGGTCACTTGGGGCAGTGAAGCCTGACGGCGTTTCGGACGCACACACGTCGTCATGGTTTCTGGCTGGGGTGGAAGCGTTTTTCTATGCGCCCACCTGGCGATTCGTAGTCAGGTTATGGCCCATCGGCGGCAGCCGAGCGACCGAAAGCGATTCGTGATACCCTGGGGGGCCGCACGATGCCCGTCCCGGTTCCTTCCCGCCCCAATAACATGTCCGTCGCTCCGACTGAAATCACGATCGTCCCGCAGATAACTCGCATCGGCTGGATCGGCGCCGGGGTTATGGGGGCGAGCATGTGCCGCCGGCTGTTGGATGCCGGCTTCGCGGCAACCGTCTTCACCCGTACGCGCAGCAAAGCCGACGACCTGATCGCCGCGGGCGCCACGTGGGCCGACTCCCCCGCCGCGGTGGCCGCGGCCAGCGACGTGGTGATTTCCATCGTGGGCTACCCACGCGATGTTCGGGAAGTCCACCTGGGCGAGGCCGGCACGTTGGCCAAATTGGCTTCCGGCGGCGTGGTCGTCGACATGACGACCAGCCAGCCGGCGCTGGCGATCGAGATCGCCGAGGCGGCCGCCCAGCGCGGACTGACGGCCATCGACGCGCCGGTTTCCGGCGGCGACGTGGGAGCGAAAAGCGGCACGTTGTCGATCATGATCGGCGGCGACGAGGCGACCGTCGCAGCGCTGGCGCCGGTGTGGGACGTGCTGGGCAAAACCTGGGTCCGCCAGGGCGGTCCCGGCGCCGGGCAGCACACCAAGCTGGTCAACCAAACGCTCATCGGCGGCAATATGGTCGGCGTGTGCGAGGCGCTGCTGTACGCCTACCGCGCCGGACTGGACCTGGAGACGGTGCTTAAATCGGTCGCCTCGGGGGCCGCAGGCAGTTGGTCGCTGTCGAACCTCGGCCCGCGGATGATCGCCGGCGATTTTGCCCCGGGCTTCTACGTCGAGCATTTCCTGAAAGACATGGGGCTGGCCTTGGAGGAGGCGCGGCGGATGCACTTGGCGCTGCCTGGGTTGGCCCTGTGCGAACAGTTGTACCAAGCCGTCGCCGCCCAGGGACACGCCCGCAGCGGGACGCACGCGCTGATGCTCGCGCTGGCGCAGCTTTCGGGGGTCGACTGGCAGTCGAGGGACTGAGCGCCGCGGCGTAGAATTGTGGTCGTCGCTCGCGCCCCCGCCAGCGACGTCGCCAGGTCGCGGCTGGAATCTCACGCCTCAAGTCTCAGACCTCCTCATGTGCGGACGCTTCACGCTCAAAACGCCGGCGCCGATGATTGCCGAATTGCTGGGGCTCGAGAGTCCCGGTCCGCGGCAATTGGAGCTGTTCTCGCCGCGCTACAACATTGCCCCCACGCAAGACATTGCCGTGGTTCGCACGTCCGAGGGCGGCGCCCGCGAGGCGACGCCCATGCGTTGGGGCCTGATCCCCAGTTGGGCCAAGGAAATGTCCAAGGGCGCGCCGCTGATCAACGCCCGCAGCGAAACCGTGGCCGAGAAGCCGACCTTCCGCGGCCCCTTCAAGCGGACCCGGTGCCTGATCCCCGCCGACGGGTTCTACGAGTGGACCGGCGCCAAGGGCAGCAAGCAGCCGTACTACATCCGCTTCCCCGACGAGCGACTGTACGCCTTCGCGGGCCTGTGGGATCGCTGGCGGGGCCCGGGGGGCGCGGGGCCGGTGATCGAGAGCTGCACGATCCTCACCACCGCCGCCAACGCGCAGCTCCGCGAGTTTCACGACCGCATGCCGGTCATCCTCTCGCCGGGCGACTACGAGGCGTGGCTTGACCCCACGCTGCAGGATGCCGACGCGCTGCGGCCGCTGCTCGACCCGCTGCCCGACGGCGAGCTGGCCGTCGACCCGGTCAGCACCCGCGTGAACAAAGTCGCCAACGACGACCCCGCGTGCGTGGAAGTGCAGCAGACGCTGTTTTGAATGAGCCGAGGTAGCATGGCCGCACCGGCCGTGCGAGGAACTGGGGACCAGTGACCAGTGATTGGTGATTGGTGATTGGTGATTGGGTTGGCAAGCACCGGTAACTGGTAACGGGTCACCGATCACTCGCATCTCGCACGGCCGGAGCGGCCATACTACGTGCCCGCCCCGATGAGCACGAACAGGTTCGTCACCATCGCCCGCACGCGACCGCGTAGTTGTCGCCACTGGTAGTAGATGAGAAACGGCGGCCACAGCACGTGGATCATTTGCACAATCTGCCAGGTTTGCCGCTGCGGCCATCGTCCGGCAACGGGCGCCGCCCACACCCACAACGCAGTGCAGAGACCGAAAATCACCATCGGCATGATCAACAAGACGAGCAGGCCCATGGCAACCTGAAACCAGCGTCGCATCCGGGAGTCATCGACTCCCGCCACCAAACGTGTCGGGGCCCCGCCGTGCCGCTCGGCTGCAAAGTGCGTCTGAATGCCGAATTGCTCGACGGAAAAGCTCGTGGGCGTCGGCCGTGAGAATTTCGCCATGTTCGCGTACTGCTTGACTTGATCGACCACCGCTGCGATCGCGTCTTCCGGCTCCCTCCCCGGCAGTTCGGCCTCGAAGAACTCGCTCTCCGCCGCCGACGCCATGCGACGGTAGCACGCCAACGCCACGATCCAGACGAGCAAGCCGACAAAGCCCCCCGCGACGATCACGATCTTGGCGGCTTCTTCGGTCATGGGACGTTTGTCAGTGGTCCGTTGTCAGTGGTCAGTAGGCCATCGTTGAACGTCGCCGCTGGGCATGGTGGCTGTCCACCGATGTCGGCGACCCGAACAAACGACGCCGGATGCTCATTCGCCGCTTGGCGCCCAAGATTGCCGCCTCCAGTATCAACTGGCCACTGACAACTGACAACGGACCAACCGCCTACTTCTGCACCACGGTGTGGCTCATCATGCTGGCCAGGCGGTCGAGGGCGCGGCTGCAATCGGACGGGTCCAGGTGCACGTGTATCAGGCTCGGCCCCTCGGTCGCGTTCCAAGCGGCCGTCAGCGCCGCGTCGAACTCGCCTTCGGTCCGCGCCTCGAACCCGCGGCCGCCCCCCAGCACCTCGGGCAGTTTATGGTACTGCCACGAGTGGATTTCGTTGAATTCGTAGTCGCCCGGGTGCAACAGTCGCTCGGTCCCGTAACCGCCGTTGTTCAGCACGATGACAATCACCGGCAGGCCGCGGCGGACGAGCGTCGACAACTCCATGCCGGTCATCTGAAACGCCCCGTCTCCCACGATGGCCACGACCCGCGCGTCGGGCCGAGCGATCTTGGCGCCCAGCGCCGCGGGGGTGGCGAACCCCATCGACGTGTAGTAAGCGGGGCTGATGAACTCCGTGCGGCCGTGGGTGGTCAGCTCGGTCGACGCGAACAGCGCGTCGCCAATGTCGGCAATCACGATCGTGCCGTCGTCCAGTTGCTCGTCCAGCCGCCGCATCAACCGCGTGATTTTGATCCGGTCCTCCGCAGCCATCTGGTACGGCTCGGGTTGCCAGTCGGTCGGCGCCGGGGGCTGCGGGTGGGCCCGCTTCCACTTGCGGCGCGTCAGCCCGGTCAGAAAGTCTTGCAGGCGCACGTCGTGATAGTGGTGGTGCCGAACGCGCAGTTGTTCGCTGGTCGCGTAGATGCAGTCGCCGATGTTCAGCTCGGCCGTGTAGATGCCCAGGTTGATGTCGGTCATGAACGTGCCGAGCATCACGACGCAGTCGCTCGCTTCCACGTACCGCGTCACTTCCTCGCGGCCCAGCGCGCCCTCGTAAAGCCCCATATACAGCGGGTGTTTCTCGCCGACCACGCCCTTGCCCAGCATGGTGGCCGCCATGGGCAGCCCCGCCTGCTCGGCTAACTGCAGCGCCAGGTCCTGTAGGCCAAAACGATGCACCTCGACGCCCAGCAGCAGCACGGGTTGCTTGGCCTGCTCGATCTTGCGCGCCGCTTCGTCGACCACTTCGGCCAGCGCGCGCTGATCGCTCGTCGGCTCGGCGATCGCCGCCGGCGGCGGCGCGTCGGGCGTCATGTGCACCATGTCTCTCGGCAATTCCAGATAGACGGGCCGCTTGTAGCGCTGACAGGCCGCCAGCACGCGGTCGATCTCGCGAAACGCCGTCGACGCGTCGTTCAGCTCCGACCCCGCGATGCACAGCTTCTCGAACACCTCGTACTGCGTGCGAAAGTTCCGCACCATGTGGTGCAGCAGCGGGTTGTGGATCCGCTCGCGCATCCCGGGCGAGCCGGTGATCATCACCACCGGCGACTTCTCGGCAAAGGCGCCCGCCACGCTGTTGCAGACGCTCAAGCCGCCCACGCAGTACGTCACGCACAGCGCCCCCATGCCGCGGACCCGCGCGTAGGCGTCGGCTGCGAACCCCGCGCAATCTTCCCGCGTGCAGCCGATCGCATTGAGCGGGCTGGCCTCCAGCATGGTGTAGAACGACAGCACGTAGTCGCCGGGAATGCCGAACACGTCGGCAATGCCGTAATCCTGCAATCGCTGAATCAGATACTGCCCGATCGACGTGCCGGCCTCGTGCGTGGTCGTTGCCATGAGTGCCTCCAAGCGGGGTGAACTGCTCTGCTAATCAAAGATAGGCGCGCCGCGGGGACGGGCCAAGGTTGACCCGACCGCGACTTCGGAATTGGCGTCGTCGGGCCAGCGCTGCTAGAATTACGGCGGCAAAGGGCCGCGTTTCTGCACCCCTCGCTCGCCCAATTTTCCCGGACGTTTATTCAGAGTCTCATATGTCGATAGGCTTCAACGAGCTGCTGCACCAGTTCGATCAGTTGCCGCCTGGGGATCAGGCTGCGCTCACGGCTGAGCTATGCCGGCGAGTCGCCGCCCGCGAGACCTCGCCGATATCGGACGACGATCTAACGCACGTCGCTGACGAGTTGTTCCAACAGCTTGACGCTCACGAGCAGCAAGATGCCGGCAACGCGGGGTGAAATCTGGCTCGTTGACCTCGGGTACGCGGCCAAAGTGCGCCCGGCCTTGGTGATGAGCGTACCGCCAGGCGATGCCGACAGGGCGTTGGTGACCATCGTTCCGCACACGACCGCTTGCCGCCAATCACGATTTGAAGTCGCCACACGACTGCGATTTCTCAAACCAGGCGCTTTCGACGCCCAGAATCTCGTCACGATTCCGGTGGCGAAGCTGATTCGGCAGTTGGGCGAGTTGTCGCCTGAACAGCTCGCTGATGTCGAGCAAACGATCGCGTTGTGGTTGGGGCTTGAACTCGCTGGACGCCAATCGTAGCGATGATCGGCGTTTCGCCAAGTCAACTTAATGAACCGGCAGCAAGCGTCGCGGCGACCGCGCCGGCCGTCACTGGCGTTATGACCCCCCGCTCGGTGATGATGCCGCGGATGAGCCGCGCGGGCGTCACGTCGAACGCCGGGTTGAAGACCCGCACGCCAGCCGGCGCCGTCTCGCGGCCGAAGCCGCAGGTGACTTCCTCGCGCTCGCGCTCTTCGATCGGGATCGCAGCGCCGCTGGCCAATGCCATGTCAAACGTGCTGGTCGGCGCCGCGATGTAAAACGGAATGCCATGCGCCGCGGCCAGGGTCGCCACGCCGTAGGTGCCGATCTTGTTCGCCGCGTCGCCGTTGGCTGCGATGCGATCGGCGCCCGTGACCACCGCCTGCACGCGGCCGGCCTGCATCACGGCGGCCGCCATGTTGTCGCAGATGAGCGTGCAGTCGACGCCGCGCTGGGTGAGTTCCCACGCCGTCAGCCGGGCGCCCTGCAACAGCGGCCGCGTTTCGTCGACCCACACGTGCGGCTGGCGGTCGCGCCGGGCCAGCTCGAAGATCACCGACAGCGCCGTACCGTCCCCGGCGGTCGCCAACGCGCCGGCGTTGCAGTGGGTGAGAATGCCCGCGCCCGCGGGCAGCTCCGCCAGCGCGTCGGCGCCGTGCCGACCGATTGCCGCGCACATGTCGCGATCCTCGGCGTGGATCGCGCGGGCCTCGGATAGCAGCAGCTCGCCCAGCTCGGCGCCGAGTTGGCCGCCGGCGGGAGAGTCGTCTTCTCGCTGCTGCTCCCAGTGTGCAACGGTCGCGCGCATCCGATCGAGCGCCCAAAACAGGTTGACCGCGGTCGGCCGGCTGGTCGCCAAGTGGTCGCACGCGGCGGTGACAGTGGCGGCAATCTCGCGAGTCGTCGTCTTGTTGCTGGCATCGGCGTCGGGCGCATCATTGAGCTCCCGCAGCGACAGCAGCGTCGCGTACGCCGCGGCGACGCCGATCGCTGGCGCCCCGCGCACGACCAGCCGCTTGATGGCGTCCCACGCGGCGTCGACCGTGTCGCACCGCAAGTCGACGGTCTCGCCCGGCAATCGGGTTTGGTCGAGCAGCACCAACGTGCCGCCGACCGCGGGGCCTTCCCACCGCAAAGTCGGCAAGATTTCGATGTTCGCCACGAACTACTCCCAACGCGTCATGCTGTGGTAAAATGCCGCCCCATCATAACGCAAACCGTTCCGACCTCCGACCACTCCCCTCTTGCCACGCGCGAAAATGATCATCACCACCACGCCTACCGTCGAAGGCTATGTCGTCCGCGAGTACCTGGGCGTCGTCACCGGCGAGGCGATCCTGGGCGCCAACGTCTTCAAAGACTTTTTCGCGGGCATCCGCGACATCCTGGGCGGCCGCAGCGCCGCGTACGAAGGCGAGCTGCGCAAGGCGCGCGACATCGCGTTTGGCGAGATCTCCGACCGCGCCGCCGAACTGGGCGCCAACGCCATCGTGGGCGTCGACCTGGACTACGAAACCGTCGGCGCGCAGGGCAGCATGCTCATGGTCAGCATCAGCGGCACCGCCGTCCGCGTGGAGTGAGGACGCGGTTCAAACGCCAACTTCACAACCCGCGCGATCGCTGACGGCCGTCACTCACACCTTCAACGGCTGCTCGATAAACGCGTGCAGCTTTTGCATCTCCAGCTGGCTGCCGACAAACAGCGGCACGCGTTGGTGCAGGGCGGACGGTTCGATGTCGAGAATGCGGCCGTGGCCGTCGGTGGCCAAGCCGCCGGCTTGCTCGGCCAGCCAGGCGATGGGGTTGCCCTCGTACGCCAGCCGCAGCTTGCCGTCGGGGTAGCTGCTGGTGGGCGGGTACATGAAGATCCCGCCGGTCAGCAGCGTGCGATGAAAGTCGGCCACCAGCGACCCGATGTACCGCGAGCGGTACGCCGTGTTGTCCTCGCCGCTTTTGAGCCAGTGCAAGAACCGCCGGCAGTACGGCGGGAACCCGTCGGCGTACGATTCGTTGACCGAGTACGTCCACCCCCGCTCGGGCATCCGCATGTCGGGGTGCGTCAGCACGAACGTGCCGATCGTGGGGTCGAGCGTGAACCCATGCACGCCGCGACCGGTCGTGTACACCAGCATGGTCGAGGAACTGTACAGCACGTAGCCCGCGGCAATCTGGTCGCGGCCCGGCTGCAGCACTTCCTGGTCGATGTCGTGCCCGTTGTGGGCCGTGCGCTTGTAGATCGAAAAGATCGTGCCCACGCTGACGTTCACGTCCAGGTTGCTGGACCCGTCCAGCGGGTCGAACACGACGACGTACTCGCCCTGGTCGGGGTGCTCCAGCACGACGACCGGCTCTTCGTTCTCCTCGGACGCCAGCAGTCCCACGTTGCCGCGGTTGCCCAGGCACTCCATGAGCACCTCGTTGGCAAACACGTCGATGCCCTGCTGCTGCTCGCCGTGCACGTTCGAGTCGCCCGCGGCGCCGCGCGATTCGGACAGCCCCAGTCGGCGGACCTCTTCGCCGATGATCTTGCAGGCCAAGACGATGCCTGACAGCAGCCAGGAGAAGTTCCCCCGCGCTTCGGGGTGCCAGTCCTGCTGTTGCTCGATGATGTGACGGGCGAAGGTCTGGCAACGGTCGTGATAGCGGCTAGTCACGGCGGCGCGCTCCTGTGCGAGCGAATGTGCGGATCCGGCGCAGGGCCGATCGCCGACCCCGGCAAATCTAGCACTCTTGGTCAAGTAACCTGCAAATGGCGGGCCGGGGGCCTGCGACCAAGCCGGCCATGCCGCAGCACAATCGGCGCAATCTGATCACGCATCCGCAGCGTTGTGCTGAACCCATCCAGAGCGCCCTGCGGCATGCGCTCTGACTCGCCGGCAAAGCGGCGTGCCACGGCTCTGTGAGCCGTGTGAAGAGGCGAGCATTTCTCCGCTACGCACGGCTCGCAGAGCCGTGGCACGCAAGTTTCAATTGCCTGCTAAGCTGCGCCCCACATCGCCCGATGCGGCAGCCCAAACGTCTCCGCCACCGCTTTGTTGGTCACTTCGCCGGCGTGCATGTTCACGGCCTTGGCGATCGGCGGCAGGGTGGCGGCGGCGGGTTCGATGCCGCGTTGGGCCAGCTCGATGACCCACGGGAGCGTCACGTTGCACAGCGCGAACGTGCTGGTGCGGCCCACGGCGCCGGGCATGTTGGTCACACAGTAGTGCACCACGTCGTCGACGATGTAGGTCGGCTCGCTGTGGCTGGTGGGGCGGCTGGTGGCGATGCAACCGCCCTGGTCGATCGCTACGTCGATGATCACCGCTCCCGGGTTCATCTCCTTCAGGTCCTCGCGCTCGATCAGCCGCGGGGCCTTGGCGCCGGGGATCAGCACGGCGCCCACGACCAGGTCGGCGCGCTGCAGCTGCTTGCGGATGATGTGGCGGTCGCTGTACAGCACGTCGACGTTGGGCGGCATGATGTCGTCGAGGTACCGCAGCCGGTCCATGTTGATATCCAGCAGCGTGACATTGGCGTTGAAGCCCGCGGCGATCTTCGCCGCGTTGGCCCCCACGACGCCGCCGCCCAGGATCGTGATGTACGCCGGCGCCACGCCGGGCACGCCGCCCAGTAGGATGCCGCGACCCATCTGCGGTCGCTCCAGGTACTTGGCGCCCTCCTGAATGCTCATCCGCCCCGCCACCTCGCTCATGGGGGTGAGCAGCGGCAGGCGACCCTTTTCGTCGGCCAGCGTTTCGTAGGCGATGGCCGTGCAGCCGGTGGCGAGGATTGCTTCGGTCAGCTCCCTGTCTGCTGCAAAGTGGAAGTAGGTGAACACCGCCTGTCCCTTGCGGATCAGCGGCCACTCGCTGGCCTGCGGCTCTTTCACTTTCACGATCAGATCGGCCTGCCCGAAGATCTCCTCCGGCCCCGGGGCCATTTCCGCGCCCGCGGCCAGGTAGTCGTGATCGGGCAGTCCCGACCCCAGCCCCGCGCCGGCCTCGACCAGCACGCGATGCCCGCGGCGGGTGAGTTCTTCCACGCCCACCGGCAGCATGGCGACACGGTACTCATCCAGCTTCACTTCTTTGGGAACGCCGACGATCATGGACTGCGACCTTGAGGGGCACGAGGGCAGAGCAACTCGCCGCACAACGGACGGAACGTGCGGACGATTCGCCGAATTGTAACCGACCGGTACGGCAGCGAGGCAAGCCGGCTTCGCTGCGCAGAATTGCCGCGCACGGGCGCAAGCTCACGGGGAGCCGCTCGGTCGCGCAACACGCGAGCGTGTTACGGTCGCAACGACAGCCGATATATTGGCGATGTGCCGGCGAAGAAGCAGGTGGCGGCCGTCACGCCGCCCCAGAAAGCGCTCATCAACATTGCCCGCGGCGGGAGCAAATTGCCATGAACCCGATCGTCGCTCATCAAGCCAACGAGATCATCGTCCAGCAAGGGCTGGGCATTGGGGGAGCACTGGCGATCGTCTGCAGTTGGCAGCGAAATCGTTCGATCCTGCTCGCGGCGCTGGCGGGCGTTTTGTCGTGGATCTACGTAATTTACTTCGCATTGACCCGCGAATCGTCGGAGCGCTAGCGTCTCCGACGGCAGACGCTCGACGCGGAACAAGAGCCAACGCCGCACATGCCGGTCCGCCGGGCGCCAGTTGCGACAAGCGGAGCGCATCCACTCGCAAGGCTCCTGTCGGCGCATCGAGCGCAGCACGCGTTACTTGGGCGCGTAGATGACGACGATCCGCCGGCCCTGCATCGACGGGGCTTGCTCCACTTTGGCGACGTCGTCCAACTCGGCCGTCAACTTCTGGATCAGCTTGAAGCCTTCGTCGACGTGCGCGTTCTCGCGGCCGCGGAACACCACCGAGAAGATGACCTTGTCCTTGTCGGCCAGGAACCGACGGGCCCGGTTGGCCTTGGTCATAAAGTCGTGTTCGCCAATCTTCGGCCGCAGGCGAATCTCTTTGTTCTTGCTGTGGTGGGTGTGGCCTTTGTGCTGGCGCTTCTTCTGCTGGTATTTGAACTTGCCGAAGTCCATGATCCGGCAGACGGGGGGCTTCTCGGTCGGCGCGACCTCCACCAGATCCAGCCCCGCCTCGCGCGCCTTCTCCAGCGCCTCGTCACGGCTGATGCCCCCCAGTTGATCTCCCTCGGCGCCAATCACGCGGATCGGCGAGACGCGGATCTGTTCGTTGATCCGTTGTTGTTTGCGGTCGATTGCTACAGTCTCCACAGGGTGCGCTGCCGCGGCTCGCCAGCGTCGAGCTCTCGCGGTGCAAAGTTGGCGGCAGAGCCCCAGACGTGGGTCGCTGCCGCGGAAAAGAACGCTCAAGTATTGGATACGCCCCGGGGGCGAGTCAACTCCTGCCGCGGCTTTGTGGGGCGATTTGCGCCGGTTGCAGCGATTCTTCACGCCGCAGCGAGCGTCACGTCGCCCTGCCTTGGAGCCGCCTCCGCGTGGCGGGACCCTGCAGGTACGGCCCCCGCCGGTCGCTGGGTTCCGGCGACGCCAACTCAGTAGTCGCTGGTCATCTCGCTGCGATCGACCGCCGCCGGGGCCGTGGCGTCGGCCACCTGCCGCACGGTTCGCTCGGCGATTTCCTGCTGGAATTTGGCAATGGCCCCGGCTGCAGGCATGGCGCCCAGGTCGCCGTCGATGCGGTCCCGCACGGTGACGGTCCCCGCCTCGGCGTCTTTCTCGCCCACGACCAGCATGTAGGGAATGAGATCGAGCTGGGCCTCGCGAATCTTGGCGCCCAGCTTCTGGCCGCGGAAGTCGGAGCTCACCCGCAGCCCCGCCGCCTTGAACTGCTGTTCGATCTGCCGGCCGTAATCTTCGCTTTTCTCGCTGACCGTCAGCACGCGGACCTGCTCGGGGGCCAGCCACAGCGGGAACGCCCCGGCAAAGTGCTCGATCAGCACGCCCACGAACCGCTCCATGCTGCCCAGCGGCGCCCGGTGAATCATCACCGGTTGGTGCGGCTTGTTGTCGGCGCCGGTGTACTCCAGACCGAACCGCGCTTCGCTCGGCAGGTTGTAATCGAGCTGCACCGTGCCCAGCTGCCACTCGCGGCCGATGCAGTCGGTCACCACGAAGTCGGCCTTGGGGCCGTAGAACGCCGCCTCGCCCGGTTCGATCGACATGTCGGGCAGGTCCATCGACTCGCACACCGCCTGCAGCGCCGCCTCGGCCCGATCCCAGACCGCCTCGCCGCCCACGTACTTGTCGCTGTCGGGGGCGCGGAAGCCAAGCCGCACGCGGTAGTTGGTCATGCCCAGCGACGACAGCACCGCCTGGGTCATTTCCAAGCAGCCGCGGAACTCGTCGGCGACCTGCTCCTCGGTGCAGAAAATGTGCGCGTCGTCCTGAGTGAACCCCCGCACGCGGGTCATGCCGCTCAGCTCGCCCGATTGTTCGTAGCGGTACACGGTGCCGAATTCCGCCAGCCGCACCGGCAAGTCGCGATAGCTGCGCGGCTTGCTCTTGTAGATCATGATGTGGTGCGGGCAGTTCATCGGCTTGAGCAGGTACCGTTCGCCCTCGCCCTCGGCGGCGCCCTCGCGCGGCCCCAGATCAATCAGCGGGAATTGGCTGTCGCTGTAATAGGGAAAGTGGCCGCTGATCTGATACAGCTCGACCTTGCCGATGTTGGGCGTGTAGACCGGCTCGTAGCCGCGGCGGGCCAACTCGTCTTTCAGGTAGTCCTCCAGCGTTTGCCGGATGATCGCCCCCTTGGGCAGCCACAGGATCAGCCCCGAGCCGACGGTGGGGCTAATGGTGAACAGCTCCAATTGCTTGCCCAGGACGCGGTGGTCGCGCTTCTTGGCTTCCTCGAGCTGGCGAATGTGATCGGCTAGTTCCTGCTTGTCGAAAAACGCCGTGGCGTACACGCGCTGCAACTGTTCGCGGCTGGCGTCGCCCTTCCAGTACGCGCCGGCCACGCTGGTCAGCTTGAACGCCTTGCCAATATGCCGGGTGCTGGGGATGTGCTTGCCGCGACACAGGTCGACGAATTCGCCCTGCCGATAAAACGACACGGACTCTTCCTCGCCGAGCCCGGTCTGCAGGTGCTCGACCTTCAGTTGCTGCCCCATTTCGTCGCATAGCTTGATCGCTTCATCCCGCGGCAGCTCGAATCGCTCGAACTGCAGATCGTCGGCGACGATTTTTTTCATCTCCGCTTCGATGCGCGGAAAGTCGTCTTCCGAAATGGGCGTGTCGAGTTGAAAGTCGTAGTAGAAGCCCGCGCCGGTCACGGGACCAAATGCCAGCCCGGTCCCGGGGAAAAGCCGCATGACCGCCTGCGCCATCACGTGCGCCGCGCTGTGCCGCATGATGGCCAGCGCCTCGGCGTCCTTCTTGGTGAGCAGTCGCAGGGCCAACTCCTCGCCGTCAGGCAGCGGCGAGTGCAAATCCACCATCTGCCCGTCGACCTCGGCCGCGACGGCCGCCTTTGCCAGACCGGGGCCAATATCGGACGCGACGTCAAAGGCGCTGCTGCCAGCGGCCAACTCGCGGCGAGAACCATCGGGGAGAACGACGATCGGCATCGTGGCGTTGCTCTATGCAGTTTGGTGAGAGTGGGAAGTTTTGCGCGGGCCGGCAAATCGTTAGCGGGCTGCCAGATCCCGCCATTTGGCGTCGAACGCCAGCCTGGCCTGCAAGACAGCCGCGGTGACGGGGGCGTTCGCCCGTTGGTTTACGCAAAACGCCCGATTCTAGGCGCTGCGGCCAAGCCCGAAAACGGCGATTGCGGTCAATGCCAGCGAGTCGTGCGTAGCGGTCCCTTGAGGGGCCTGCCCGCTGGGGGCCAAGCGCAAGTCGTTTTCCCGCCCGGACTAACCGCGACGAGGCCCCCCCAGTCTTCCCAGTCCCAAAATTTTTGCCGGCTCTTACCCGCAAAACAGTTGCAAACCCCCATTTCCTTGTTAGAGTGAGAAGAGCAATGGCGGCCAAAGTGTCGTTCAGCGGGATTTTTCCCTGCCCAGAGAGTTGACGAATCCAGCAGTTTTAAGCAGGCTACATGGGTCAGGCAGTCAGGTCGCATGGTACGCGACCGACTCGTTAGCTCACTGGCAGGTCTTTTCTCCGCCGCCCCCACGGAGCAGGAGTCTCGCCAGGCAACGGTTCGCTACGTCGGGTAGCGTCACGTGTGTGGCGCGCCCTGTTGTCGGGCCACCCGACGCATCGCGACTAGAAGGCTAGATCTCGAATTGCCCCCAGACGAGCGTAGGTCTTCACCAGGTATCATCTACTTACATTGAGACGGGGAATTGGAGCAATGAAAATGAACCGTGGTTTGGTTTCCTCTCTGTGTGCAGCGGCGGCCTTCGTGGCAGCGCCCGCTCTGGCGGCTGTGGACGTGCAGTTGAACCTGCGCTATACCGACCCCAACAACGCCACCGGCGGCGGGACCTGGGAACTGCTCGCCAAGAGCACCGCTGGCGAAGACGTCGTGGGCGTCGTCGCCTTGGTCGGCGGCAACACTGGCGTCACTGGCGTTGACGCCCCCGGCGGTGCGGTCAGCTCGACTGGCGGCGTCTGGGACAACGCGACCAACATCTTCCGCTACAACCTGATTGGCGCCGACACCGAAGTGGTCGCTGGCGACAATCTTGACGCGACGGTCACCACCTTCGCCGCCGGCGGCGGCAAGGACGACCTGTTCCCGACTGCTGCCAACTCGTGGGACGGTTCGGTCCTGCTGGCCAGCGGCTCGTGGAGCGGCGCCCGTCCGACCCTGTCGGGCGTGCAGGCCAATGTCTACAACGGGACTGGCGCTGTGCCAGGCACCGTCGGCGTCACCAGCGTCCGTGGCGACAGCGTCGGCACCGATGGCTTGCTGAAGGGCGACTTCAATCGCGATGGTTCCGTGAACGGTCTCGACTTGGCCATTCTGGCTGGCAACTTCAACGCCGGCGGCTTGGGCTGGGATGATGGCGACTCGACCAGTGACGGCAATGTCAATGGTTTGGACCTCGCCGACCTCGCTGGTAACTTCAACCAGTCCGCAACGGCTCCGCCCGTTGGCGCCGTCCCCGAGCCCGCCTCGGTGGCTTTGCTGGGCATGGCCTGCCTTGGTCTGTACGGTCTTCGTCGCAAGGCTTAGTGGAGATTGAGTTCTTCGGCGGTGCCTCTGCGGTGCCGCTGAAGACTAGCAGATACACGAATTCGAAATTGGTTTGAGCTCTTGGAGAACGATGCTAATGACAAGGTGATGCGGGAAACTCAAGGCAACAGCTTTGCCAAGTCAGTCTCCCCAACGTACTTACCTTACTTTTTCGATTCTCGATTTCGTGACCAAAACTACATCACTTAAAGGTGTTACTACTATGAAGCTCTCCGGAATTCTTTGCACTGTTGCTCTTAGTCTTGTGGCGTTCGCTGGGTCGGCGTCGGCCGCAACTGTGATTTCGCTGGATCGTCAGGACTCGCCCGGCGATGCGGGCTGGGAAACCATCGTCATGACGGCGACTTCGGACGCCGGCAACATCATCGGTTTCAATTTCGATTCCGGCGGTGGGTCTGGTCTTGGCTTCGCTGGCCCGCTGCTGCAGGTCGATCCGTTCGGCCAGAAGGCGATCTTCAATGACGTCCCCGGGGCCATCTTCGGCGCCGCCGGTTCGGACATTTTGAACGACACGCACTTCCTGGTGCCGTCGGCTCAGGGTATTGCGATCAACGCTGCCGAAAGCGCCGATTCGCTCGCCGGCGCCTTCAACTTCAGCAACGCCGGCGCTCAGGGCCCGTCCTTGGCGTTCGCCCAGCTGGTCGGCGTTAAGGGCAATACGGTCAGCTACGCTGGTGACTTCACGGTTGCCACCCCGACCGGCAACGTGCTGGAGCGCGTGACTGGCGAATTCACCTTCGGCATTCCCGAGCCCGCCACCTTCGTGCTGGCCGGTATGGGCGCCCTCGGCCTGGTCGCCGCTCGTCGCCGCATGGCCTAAGGTTTGACACTGACGATCTTCTGCCGGGAGGTTCCCCTTCCGAGCGGGTGATACCTGAGCCCGCCGCTCCTTACGAGCGGCGGGCTTTTTTCGTGCGCCGATCTACGCGGATCCGGGACATTCGCCCTGACTGCGGTTACCGCCGATTGCAGGAGCCGCGACTGTCTTGGTCGCACCGGTCTCGGAGATTCTGCGAGACCTCTGTTGAGATACTCCGCACATGGTCGTTTCGACTGGCCTGCGTGCAACTTCTCGGCCAACGTCGGTGTATCGAGGTTGCCGTGGCAGCGTCGTTCGAGGGCGTTGTTGGCGCTTTCACATCGAGAAGATGCTGTCTGGTGTAATCACCGGTCGCATCTCAACTGCCTGGCGATTGCCGATGGGGGGTTGCGTTCCAGGTTTTCCGTCTGCCCTGTCGCGGGCTGGGCACGTCCTGCAGAACTTGGCTACAATCGAAAGGAGCCGGCGCCGATTGGGGCGTTGCGTTTGCCGACGGCGCGCCCTGCGACTGGAGCCTGCTTTTCTACAACGGAGAGTCGCCATGAAAGCGTCTCATCGGGTCGGCGTTGCGGCGCTGGCCGCAATTCTGTCTGTCGGCGCCGCAGAGGCGAAGACGACGATCAGGGGCGAGCGCGAGTGGACGCCCGGTGGCCAATGCCAGTTGGAAACGATCACGATGATTGCCACGTCCGACGCCGGCAATATCATCGGCTTCAACTTTGACTCGGGCGGCAGGTCCGGCCTGGGTTTTCAGGGCCCGCTGGTGCAGGTCGATCCGTTCGGTTTGCAGGTGATCTTCAACGATCTGGCCAGCTCCATCTATGAATTGGCCGGGACGCACATCAAGGCCGACACGCACTTTCTGGTTGCCTCGACCGACGGGATTCACATCAACGCCGCGGAGAGCGGGAACTCGCTAAGCGGTGCGTTTATCTTCAGCGACAGGGGCGCCCAAGGTTCGTCCCTCGCGTTCGCGCAGTTGGTGCATCTACGAGGTAGCACCATCAGCTTCGCGGGTGACTTCACGGTCGCCACTCCAACTGGGAACATCCTGGAACGCGTATCCGGCGAGTTTACTTCTTGGCTTGAACCCCCCATTTGTCCCGAACCGAGTGCAATCGCGCTGGCGGGGCTGGGCGTCGTCTGCCTCGGTTGGCGGCGCCGTCGTGCGTCGGCGCCCTGCCGGCCATACTCAGCTCGGCAAGCAGCACGTCAACCACGCGGGGTGCCCCATGAACGCCAATCGTATTCTTCGCACTGCCGCTTTCGGCATGCTCGCCGCATGGGCCGTGCCGGCCTCGGCCGCGACGATCATCACCTCGGATTGGGAGCGTACCCCCGCTGATCCAACCCGCATGTTTACGGTCGTGCTGACGGCGACCTCCGACGCCGGCAGGATCATCGGCTTCAACTTCGACTCCAGCGGCGGCTCCGGCTTGGGATTCTCCGGCTCGCTGGTGCAGGTCGATCCGTTCGGCCAGAAGGCGATTTTCAACGACGTCCCCGCTGCCGTTTTCGAAGCCTTCGGCGCCAGTCCAAAGGATGACACCCACTTCCTCGTCCCAACGGCCCAGGGCATCGCCATCAACGCGGCCGAGAGCGCCACTTCGCTCAGCGGCGCCTTCAACTTCAGCGATGCCAACGCCCAAGGGCCGTCGTTGGCGTTTGCCCAGATCGTGTGGAGATTTCGCGGTAGCGTGTCGTACACGGGAGACTTCACAGTGGCGACGCCGACCGGCAACGTCTTGGAGCGAGTCTCAGGTGACTTCTCTATCCTCCCCGAACCGAGCACACTCGTGCTGGCCGGGCTGGGGACGATTGGCCTGATCGCAGCGCGGCGCCGGCGCGGGGCCGCTTGATCGACGCGGGGGCAACCACCGAGCCCGGGGTAACCTGTTGCGACAGAATGAGGCGAATCATGCGAGCATTTTGTTTCACGCTACTCATAGCGACCGTTGCGGCTGGCCAGGCCGCGGCTGGCACGACGATCACCGCCCAGTACCAAAGGGCGACCTACACGCAAAGTACGCACGCTGCGATCGCCCTGCTGACGGCGACCTCGGACGCCGGCAACATCATTGGTTTCAATTTCGATCCCGTCGGCGGCACGGGTTACGGCATCACCGGGCCGCTGATCCAGATCGTCCCCTTTGGCCAGCAGAACGTGTTCAACGATGCCCCGTGGAGCATCCTCCGCATGGCTGGCGTCATTGACGACTCCGACGACACGTACTTCCTGGCTCGATCGGTTGACGGCATTGTCACCAATCCCGCCGAGAGCGCCGACTCGCTCAGCGGTGCGTTTGATATGAGCGACACTAGCGGCGCCACGCCCGTGTTCCCGCTGGCCCAACTGGTGGGCCGCATCGGCGACACGGTCGCGTACCGCGGCACGTTCACGGTGGCGACGCCCGCGGGGAACGTGCTGGAAGAAGTGCAGGGGAGCGTCACGTTCGTGCCCGAACCGGCGGCGCTGGCGTTGGGCGGCTTGGGCGCGCTCGGTCTGCTCATCGCGCGGCGCTGCGCGATAAGAGTCAGCGCGTGACGCTCACCGTCGTCGGTTGACGTCCGATCAGCCAACAGCGGAGAACAGGTCAGATAGCAGGTCAGCTCACGCCGCTTTGCGGAACTGGTGCGTCGCCGGGACGGCCAGCAGGTCGAAGTGCTTGTCGGCCGTCATGTCGTCGCGGCGCAGGCGGGGGCCCTGGGGGTCGCTGCCGCCGCCGAAGCGGTGCACGGCGTACCCCGCGTCCGCCAGCAGGGCGTACAGGGCGTACCGCTCGCTGGCGACCAGTTTGCGGAACACCTCGGTGCGAATCACCGGGCGGTATTCCCGCAGGATCGGCAGGATCGAAGCCAACACGGCCCGGTCGTAGCCCTCGGCGTCGACCTTCACGTAGCTCAGCCGCGGCAGGCGGTCGGAGAACTCCTCGGCGAGCAACTCGGCCAGCGGCCGTCCCTGGACGGTCAGCGGGTACTTGCGGCGGAACAGCTTCCACCGCTGCTGCGTCTTGAAGCCGCCGTTGCAGAAGCTGGCGTCGCTGTAGTGAAACACGAACTCGCCCGCTTGCTCGGTCGCGGCCAGGCAGCGGGGTTGAATGTGCGTTTTGTCGCGGTTCAGCCGGGCGTTGGCCGCCAGCACCTTGAACACGTATGGGTTGGGCTCCAGCCCCAGCACGCAGCCGGTGGGCCCGGCGGCCAGGGCGAGCGGCACGGTCGTGTCGCCGGTGTGGGCGCCGACGTCGATTACGAAATCGCCCGGCTTGATGAACTGCCGCAGGCCGTCGACCTCGTCCTGCTCGATGGCTTTGGGCGTTTCGTACGGGTGGAGCCACTGGGCGTACTCGACGCGGCCGTCGGCGGCCAGGTCGAACTCGTGGACCTGGTGCCCCCACTCGGCGAACGGCACCTTCTCGCGACGACGAAACAACCGGGCCAGGGACATGATCAGCAACTCCGCAAGAACGGGGAATCGGCGCCGGCGAACCGCGGCCGGCGAAATCGGGGCGGAACTGTAGCAAACGCCCGAGCGGCCCGCAGCGGCGATTTTTCGGCTGGCTGGCAGCAGAGTGGGGTGGCTGGGGACGCAGCGCAGCGAAGCCCCCAGGACCCCGAACTGGGGGCTCCCTGCGGTCGTCCCCAGGCGCCCTAAAATCACGGGCCCGGCAACGCGACTCGCTGGTTCGGCCAATGGCCCTCCCCCGCCGCCCGCGATAGGATCGAGGGATGGCAGAGACATCGGCAGAGGCGACTCGGGCGGACGCGGTTCGGCAGCGGGCGGTGTGGGCGCTGCGGCTGGCCGTGGCGGCGGCGGCCGTGGGCGTGTGGCGGTGGCTGTGCCAGCTGGGCGAGTCGCCGCTGCTGGAGTGGCTGCACAGCCCCCGCGACGTGGGCGGCTGGGGCATGGGCGAGGGCGTCGCGATCGCCGCTCAATCCGCGGTCGGGTGGATCTGCCTGGGGTGCGGCGGGTGGTGCCTGTTGCAGCCGCATTGGCTGCCAGCCGCGTGGCTGGCCGCAGTGCAAGTCGTGCTGGCGTGGGCGATGACCGAGACCGACAGCGGCTTTCCCGTGTCGGCCCAGTGGCTTGGTCCCGCGACCCGGCGGGCGTTTCCGCTGCTGACCAACTCCCTGCGAATCGCGGCCCCGGCGGTTCTGGCGTGGTGGGCGTGGCGGCGAGGTCGACAGGCGACGGATCACGGGCTGCCCGTCCGCAGCCGCGGGTTCGAAGCTGTCTTGCGGTGGGCGTTGGCGGTCACCTTTGCCGCCCACGGCGTGGAAGCTCTGCAGCACAATCCGGTGTTTGTCGATCTGCTGCTCGATTTTGCCCGCCGCTGGCTCCGCTTCGACATGCCTGAGCAGAGCGCCCGGTGGCTGCTCACGGCCATTGGCGTGATGGACGTGGCGGTGGCGGTGCTGTGCGTGACCACCCGCTGGCGGGGCGTGCTGCTGTGGATGGCGGCCTGGGGGTTGGTGACGGCCCTGAGCCGCGTGGCCGCCAACGGCTGGTTCTGGTGGCACGACGTGGCCGTGCGGGCGCCCCATTTTGCCGTGCCGCTGGCGATTGCGTGGCTGGCCGATGCGGTAGAATTGTCTGACGAGATCCTTGCCGACCCCACTCCCGGAGCCCCCCGTGCAGCCAGCCGATAGTCGTCCCCTTCGCCACTGTAATCATCGTCGTGCGGCAGCGGTCCTGTTGGTGGCGGCCGCCTTCGTCCCGGTCGCGTCCTGCGCCGCGACCGAGTCCAGCGATCCGCTGACGCCTCGGCACTGGCGGTGCGTGTGGACCGAGGACCCCGCGACCGCCGCGCTGCTGTCCTGGAGCACGACCGAAGCCGGGCAACGGCACGCGGTGCATCTGAAGCGGATCGTGCCCGCGGGCGCGGAGGCGGAACTTTCCGCGGATTCCGTCGACGAGCGGACGATTGCGGCCCAGCGCAACGGCCGGCACACGGGCGACTCGGCCAAGTTGTTCTACCACCACGCGCGGGTCGACCAGCTTGCTCCCGGCGCCACCTACCAAGTCGTCTTCGAAACCGACGGGCGGCGGTCGCCGACCATGCATTTCACAACCGCCCCGGACGACGATCGGCCGATCGCCCTGCTGTTTGGCGCCGACTCGCGCTCGGGAATTTCCGAGCGGCAGCAGATGAACCGGCTGATGGCCCGGATGGTTGCCGAATCGTACGCGGCCGAGCGGCCGCCGATCCTGGCGCTCGCCCACGGCGGCGACTTTGTCTACGACGGCAGCGATGTGGCGCTGTGGTCGCAGTGGCTGGACGATCACGAGCAGACGGTGGGCGCGGACGGCCGGCTGCTGCCGATCATTCCGGCCCGCGGCAACCACGATCACAGCGGGGTGTTCAACGAAGTGTTTGGATTCCCCGAGGGCGACCGCAACTACTACGCGGTCAACGTGGGGCCGCAGGTGCGGCTGGTTACGCTGAACACCGAAACCAGCGTTGCAGGGGATCAAACGAAGTGGCTCGCCGCCGAGCTGGAGTCGGCCCGGCCGCACAATCGGTGGCTTGTCGCCCAGTATCATCGCCCGGCGTTTCCGGCGGTGAAACTGCCCGGCCGGGCACTGGTGCACTGGGTGCCGCTGTTCGAGCAGTTCAACGTGGACCTGGTGTGCGAGGGCGACGGCCACAATATCAAGCGAACCCCGCCGGTCCGGGCGAACAAAATCGACCCGACCGGCGTTCCCTATATTGGCGAGGGCGGTCTGGGCGTCGGCCAACGGGCGCCCAAGCCCGAGCGGTGGTACTTGAAGTCCCCCGACGCCAAGGTGGGCCAGGATCACCACGTGCAGCTGCTGCAGTTCGACCGGGACCAGCTGTCGTACCGCGTCGTGCTGATGAGCGGCGAGACGTTTGACGAGCACGCCTGGCCGGTGCGCCCGGCTGCCCAGCGGCTCGTTCCTGGCGATGAGACGCTGGCGCCAGCAGCGCGAGCGGCTGCCGCGGCGCAGCCCCAAACGCCGCGATGAGACAGGAACTTGGGCGCCCCCAGTAGGTCAGGCTTTCCAGCCTGACACAGCGGGCCGTGAGCGGCCCAGCATGCAATGTGGTCGCTCGTCAGGCTGGAAAGCCTGACCTACGGCGCGGAAATGGCTTTCCTCGCACCGGATTCGGCTAGATCGGCCCGCGCAGAACGAATAACCTACCCTCCGCCCGTCGCGCCCCCCGGGGGCCGCTCGTACGAACCGCTCGAAGTTGCCCCATGGCCAAGAAACGCTCCCAAATTTCCCCCGAGCCGGTCGACGAATCTGCGCCCGCCATCGAAGCGCCCGGCGGGGCGAACTTCCATGCGGTGCGCGAGGTGATCGAGTCGGTGGCCGTGGCGTTCGTGTTGGCGTTTCTGTTCCGCACCTTCGTGGCCGAAGCGTTCGTGATCCCCACCGGGTCGATGTCGCCGACCTTGCAGGGGCAGCATAAGGACGTGCACTGCAGCAAGTGCGGCTACCGGTTTCGCGTGACGGCCAGCAACGAAGATCCCGAGGAGTTGCGCGGGCGCGCCCGCGGCAATCCGGCGTTGGCCCAGACGGTGGGCGGCATGTGCCCCATGTGCCGGCACCTGATGCCGCTGCGGCCCGATCTGCCCGAGCCCTTGCTCGAAGCGGCCGGCGAAGAAGATCCCGAATTCCAACCGAGCTATCCCGGCGACCGCATCGTGGTCAGCAAGTTCGGCCTCGACTTCTACGAACCGCAGCGGTGGGACGTCGTGGTCTTTAAGTTCCCCGGCGACGGGAACATGAACTACATCAAACGGCTGACCGGGCTGCCGGGCGACGCGCTGGAAGTGTACCAGGGCGACCTGTTCGCCAAGCCGGCGGGGGCCGATGACCTGGCCATCGCCCGGCGTCCCGCGAGCACGCTCGAAGCGATGCTGCAGCCGGTGCACGATACGCGCTACGAGCCGAATGAACTGTACGAAGCCGGGTGGCCGCTGCGGTGGGCGGCGACCAGCAGCGACGGCTGGAAGCATGCCGTCGAGCCGGGCGACGAGACGGTCGAGCAGAGCTTCTCGATCGATGCGACCGGCGACGAGTCGGCGTGGATTCGCTACCGTCATCTGGTGCCGCGGGAAGACGATTGGATGACGGCCGACCTGGCCAACGCGGGCGAACTGACCGACTCGCAACGCGAGATGTGGGAGGAGAGCCAGCGGCCGCAACTGATCAGCGACTTCAACCCCTACAATGCGCGGCTGCTGCGATACTCGGCCGAGCGCCCCGGCCACGGCTGGCGCCTGGCCTCGGCGGGCACCGAATCGACCGGCTTCTGCTGGGTCGGCGACCTGGCATTGGAATGCGACGTGACCGTGGACGAAGCGCGGGGCGAGTTGCTGCTCGATCTGGTCGAGGCGGGTTACCACTTCCAGGCGGCGATTGACCTGAGCAGCGGCGCGGTGAGTTGCACGATCATCGACGGCCGCACCGGCGAGACGCTCGACTTTCAGGCCACCGGGCAGACGCCGCTCGCCGCTGCAGGCGACTACCAGTTGCGGTTGGCGAACGTCGACGACCAGTTTTGGCTGTGGGTCGACGGCCAGCCGGTCGAGTTGACCGGCGCCGCCTACGACCCCGACGCCTTGCTGGGCGGGCGCGAGTCGCTGATTCCCTGGGCCAGCGACGACGACGCGGGCGATCAGGGCGACCTGGCCCCCGCCGGCGTGGGCGCCCGCGGGGCCAAGCTGCATGTCGACCGGCTCGCCGTGTTGCGAGACATCTACTACATCGCGGCCAAACACGACCCGCTCGACGATTCCAGCGACAACTCGATGGCGGACTACCCCAGCGGTTCGCGGCGCGACTCCAACGGCAATCGGATCCCTGTGGTCGGCACCGTCGACGAGTTGCTTGCCACGCCCGAGGCGTGGGGGCGGTTCGAGCATCGGCGCCGCGTTGATTTCTCCGTGGGCGAGGACCAGTTCTTCGTCATGGGCGACAACAGCCCCGAGAGTCTCGACGCGCGGTTGTGGACCAAGCCGCAAAGCGGACGCAACGCGGGCCTGCCCGGCGGGAACTACGTGGACCGCCGGCTGCTGATCGGCAAGGCGATCGCCGTGTTCTGGCCGCACTCCTGGGGCAGCATCCCCGGGTTGCCGTGGCTGCCGGGGTTCCCGAACTTTGGCGATATGCGATTGGTGAGGTGAGGAAGAGGGCCGTCGGCTGTTGGCTATCGGCTGTCGGCCGGAGGCGTGGAAAAAAACAAACATGAAGCAGGGCCCGCACGGACAAGCACGGCCCGCAATCGATCAAAGCTGAAAGCTGAAAGCTGGCAGCCGAGAGCTGACAGCTTCCCCGTCATGGAGGACGCCCCGATGTCGCTGCTTCGCGTCAAGGGATTGGTAAAGAACTACGGCCGCCGTCGCGTGGTCGACGGCGTTGACTTTCACGTCGAACGCGGCGAGATCGTCGGCCTGCTCGGGCCCAACGGCGCCGGCAAGACGACCACCTTCCGCATGACCTGCGGCATGATCGACCCCGACGCGGGCAAGGTCTCGCTCGCCGGCAAGGACGTGACCAGCTGGCCGATGTTCCGCCGCGCCCGCGAGGGCGGCATGGGTTACCTGGCCCAGGAATCGAGCGTGTTCCGCAAGCTCTCGGTGCAGAACAACCTGCTGGGCGTGATGGAAATGCTCGGCATGCCGCGCAAGACTCGCAAGCGCCGCTGCGAAGAGCTGATGGAGCAGTTCGGCATCACCAAGCTCCGCAAGAGCAAGGCGATGAGCCTGTCGGGCGGCGAGCGGCGGCGGCTGGAGATCGCCCGCTGCCTGGTCTCCAATCCCGAGATCATCCTGCTGGACGAACCGTTCACCGGCATCGACCCCGTGACAATCGCCAGCATCCAGGAGATCGTCCGCGACCTGCGCAGCCGCGGCATCTCGATCCTGATCACCGACCACCAGGTCCGCGAAACGCTGCAGATCACCGACCGCAGCTACGTGATCCGCGCCGGACAGGTGCTGTGCCACGGCCAGCCGAACGAGGTGCTGCAGAACCCCGCGGCGCGCAAATACTACTTTGGCGAGGGGATGGACCTGGGCGTGCGCGGCCTGGAGAGCGCCCCCCGCCGCGCCGCAGCCGCCACGGCCGCCACGACCAACACGCAAAGCCGCCTGGCCGCGCTCCGCAGCCGGCTCACCGGCCGGCACGACTCGACCCCCGGCCGTCGCGACGACGCGGCGTGATGGCGCATTGGGCGGTTTTGCAATTTTGCTCGTGTGCAAAACGTCAGATTCTCCGAGCAAAACTCGTTGGCGTTTTTGCAGGTGACGTGAACCGTAAGCGTTGCTCGTCAAGGAGTTGCGTTCACCGCGAGGGCTTTCTGGACCGCGAGTTTTGCGAGCAAAACCCCTCGGGGGCGAGCGAAACCCGCTACCCGCGCGACCGTCCCATGGCGTGCGTCCCGTCGGCGCCACGGCGGAACGGCCCGCACCTGCTTTGTACGCGATGGGGTGGCCCACTTTCTACTGAAAACGTGGGGCGTCTCGCGCGAGAGCAGGGTGCCATGCCCACGCCTGTCCGCAGGCGTGGGCATGCCGCGCTGGTGATTCAGCATGCCCACGGCGAAAGACCGCCTTGGGCATGACCCCCGGTCGGTTGTCGAAGTGAAGGAAGTGAGTTCCACCTCAGCAGATTGATGCGCGGGCCATTCCGCAACGGCTGGTCCAACCGACGTAGGTTGGCGGCGTATGACTCGGGCGCACTTGCAATTCATCCGCAATCCCCGGAGAATTGCAACTGATTAGCTTGCTGAACGCCGTCCGTACCCGAACACGAACTTGTGCCGACCGTGGAAATCGAATCCCCCGTCGCCGAAACAAAGATGCTGTTGCGCGAATCGGGCCTGCGGGCGACAGCCGCTCGCGTTTCCATACTCCAGCATTTGGCCAAGCAACGGCGACCGGTGAGCCACGCAGAGGTCGTCGACGCGCTGGGGCCTCTGGGTTTCGATCAGTCGACGATTTTTCGAGGCTTGCAGGAATTGGCCGACGCGAGCATTCTCACGCGGCTGGAACTTGGCGATCAGATCCGTCGATTCGAACTTCGCAAAACCGCCGGGACGGACGCCCTGGAACATCCTCATTTCATGTGCGTCGATTGCGGCGCCGTCGCTTGTCTCGATGGTTTCTCGGTGACGATTTCGCCAAGCCGCGGGCGACGTCGCCAGAAGCTCGGCGAGATTACAGAAGTGCTGCTTCGCGGTCATTGCGGAGAGTGTCTGGCCAACCGGGCACAAGGCTAAAGGCGTCGTTTGCGCGAAAGGAAGTTTTCCGCGAAAAATACACTTGCAAATGAATTGCAGGACATGCACAATCGCATCTCAATAACGCGAGCAATGGCTCGCCAACGTGAGAATTCGCGAACTGCCGCCCGGTGAAGCGACTTGCCATGTCAGCGCATCGATCCCCCTTTCTGGCTGTCGTCCTCGCGGCCGTGCATTTGGCGATCATTGCACGGGGGCACTGCTGGCATAGCGAATCGTGCTGTCGCCAACGTGGCGCGGCTTCGTCGAGCGATTTCACAGCATTTGCAGGCGACTGCAGCGGCTTCGGTCAACGACCTCAACTCGTTCGGGGGTGTCTACGTAACGACGCCGCGCAGCGATCGGTCGGCGATACCGGCATTACCGCTGTATGCTTGGCATGCCGGCTGCTGCTGCAGTTGGGCGCCGCCGTGGCGACTGCACGCGGCTTCGTCGCGCTAGTTGACCTATGTGGCGGCCTGAGCGCCGCCGGCGCGCGTCTCGGACGCGCCATCCAACCCTCTCGCGTGCGGTCCCGCGGGCCGCCTCTCGCGGCGCCGCTATGACAATCTGCCAATCTGCGCCAAGCGTGCCTCTTGGGGCACGGTGAACCCGTCGCGGCGAGTCCGCGAGCGGCAGTAGCGAGGCGCGACGTGACGGTCCTCGCGCCGTTCGCCTTGCTACGCCGCCGGTATCTGGCGCCTTGCAGGCTCTGCGGGCATTCCCTCAAGAACTGCGCTGAAGATCTGCCCAGGGGGTTGCTATTGCCGCCCCTGCTGCGTTCTTCGCGGCGCTGCGCCGTCGATGCGCGTGCCGCGGCGCGGAACATATGCCTGGGACCGGACTCTCGTCTCCGCAAGGAGATTTCAATTCGATCAATCCACTGAATTCACGGAGTAAGAGACCTCATGAAACCCCTTCAATCCTCGATGGTTCTGGCATTGTTGACTGGTGCGACGTGCTTCGTCGCCGGCGCTCGTGCGGATCTCGCCGAGTACTACGTTGGAATCGATACCCGCGCGACTCCATTCGACGCGCCAGCCGCCGAAGGCGGCGGGGCCTATCCCAATAACCCGAACTACAACCGGCTGACACTGCTGTTTCAGCATGGAAACCACTATCACGGCATTGGGCAATACGTGTACGCCGGCCCCGCTGGCTCGCCGACGCTGATCGACACGAACGGCAACAATCGTCTGCCCGAGACCTACACTGGCCAGGAGCCGTTGCCGCTTGTACCAGGCGTCGGCGTCTACGCTGGAAAGAACACGACGAAACATCTCGTCGGCTTGGAGTATTCCGCCCTTGAAATGCAGAACGTGCATTCGCTCAACGGCGCGGGCGTTGCGGAAGACGTTCTGTTTAACAGCAGCAGCAACCGCTGGAGTAGCAACTTCGACGCGGCGCACATTCACTTGGAGTTGGTGAGCGTCAGTTCGCCCCACCTCAACGTGGGCACGCTCGCCAATCCCTCGGCCGTCCCCGTCGGGGGCGACGTGCATGTCGGCGACGGCGACGAGTTTTTTGCATTCACTCCCGTACTGTGGGTGGACGCCGCGGCGCCACGCGGCACTTACTCGGCCGAGTTCCGGCTCGTTGACGAATCGGGGACGTTCGGCGACTCGGGGCGTTTCTTTCTTGATGTCCAGCAGGTTCCCGAGCCGACATCGGTAGGACTGGGGGGCCTCGCGATCGCCGCCCTGGCGGCTGTACGCCGTCGCCGACGTTCGTAGCGACTGGATGAAGCGCGCCCCGGCGGTGAGACCCGCCGGGGCGCTTTATTGGTGTCTGCCTCGACATTCACCCGAGGCCAAACGCTTTCTTGGAGCCGGACACGTCAATCGCGGCTCTGCCGTCTCGTCTGCAGCGGCTCCACGATGAGCGTCACCTGATTCGGCGCATCTGGCAAGACAATCGCAGTAAGAGGCGTGGTCGAATACTGCGAGAATTGCGGGGAGATCAGCCCGGAGTGTTCGTGCCCGGCGTGGGCCTCGGGATCGGTCAGCTCGCCGCGCGGCCGCTGGGCGAGCAGTTCTGGCGGAGCCAATTGCACGACGATCGCCTGGTGCGCTCCGGCCACTGCGCCGTCGGCCGCCTCGAACGTGCCCACCGTAAACCGACCGCTTTGGTCGACGACCCCGCGCGCGATGCGACCGCTTGTCTCGGCGCCGGGAGCCACTGGCTCTGCCAGTGCAAACACATGGATCACATAACGCTCAACGTGCACTGGCAGAGCCAGTGGCACACTCATTCACGCCGTTTTGCCAGCGGCAACTGGCGCAGGTGATTCAGCATGCTCACGGCGGAAGACCGCCTTGGGCATGGCGCCTGGTCGGTGTTTTTGTGGGGTGAAGGAACTATTGCGGGCGACGTGGAACGGAACCTGCCTGTCGTTTCAAGAGCCGCCAGGCGATGAAGTAACTCTGCGCTCTACAAGAAGCTGCGGAGCCCGAGCCGTCGGTAGGCGATTCGTACTACGGAAAGAAGATTTTACTTGGCGCCCAGCAGCAGTAGCGATACGCTTCAAGCTGGAAGACCAAAGCCATGCTCTCTCTTCTACTCGCAGCCGTCGTCACCATCCCCCCGGCCGAGATCACGGCATACAACATGCCGGATACGAAGCCGATCCGGGAGCCCGAGTTGGAGGGGAAGTTCATCCCGATGGATGAACTCGCCAAGCGCAGCGTGGTTCTTCAGTTTCAGAAGATTCTCGCTGACCGGCCAAAGGAAGGTAGGGCGGCTAAGCCCGGGTTCATCGTCACGGAAAAGGACCCGCTCAAAGAAGCTGTCGCCGTGCTGAAGGGGCGCAAACGGCGAATCGACTTCACGACGGATGAGAGTCTCCGGCTAGTCTTCTTCGCTCACCAGATGCAGGACGACACGGCGATTGACAGGGTCGAGATCGACGGGCGCGAGATCACCGTCCACTACCACTTCATCCGCAAATCGACGCCGCTTGGGCGATGGAACATCGCTGTTATCCCGCTCGGCAAACTGAAGCCGCGCGACTACCGGGTGCGGTACGTTCAAGGCGAAGCCGTGTCGGACGGGCTTGCCAGGCCCAGAAAACACAATCGCGATGTTGTCCGACGGATGATTTGCAGCGGGTTTGAGTTCGGAGTGAAGCCGGCCGATGCAGGAGAAGAGAAATGAAGGTTGCATTAGGTTTTGCATTTTCGCTTCTGATTGCCTCGGCCGCCCGCGCTGACCGCCTCGTACCCAGAGAGTACGGAGTCAATTCGAGGGTCACAGGGCTTACGGGCGAAGGTGGCAGGTTAGGAGAGTTTGATCTTGAGCGAGCCCCCGACCCCGACTTTGACACGAATCCAAACATCTACCATACGCAGGTCAACCCGTTTCGACTTTACTACGACGGGAACAACGAGACCACGACCAATCGTTCGCCGGACGGGCACGCGCTGGCAGTCGCCAGCATGATGATTGGCACGAGCGATCCCGATTTCCGCCTGGCGGGCGTCTCACCGGCTGCGCCGGGGGCCACTGGATCTGCTAGTGTAAATGCATTGATTGCGTAACGCTCAGCGTGCACTGGCAGAGCCAGTGGCACACCCATTCAAGCCGTTTTGCCATGCCCACGCCTGTCCGCAGGCGTGGGCATGCCGCACTGGTGACTCAGCATGCCCACAGCGGAAGACCGCCGTGGGCATGGCACCTAGTTGCACGTGGTTTGCACGCATTGCGGCGGATTGGCGCCGGCGAAAGAAGTACGCGCAGCAGCGCCGCAAATTCCCTACGACAAGCTTGGGTAACAGGGCGGCAATTGCCAGACCTGAGCGGCCGTGACTGCTTACGCCCCCACCACGTCGCTGGCGAAATCTTCCGCTTCGGCGGTGGCGGCGCTCTTTTCATCCAGCAGCGCCCCTGCATTCACCCCGCAGCCGGGGTTGCGCCAGAGACAGGGGAGCATCGCCAGCGAGGCTTGCCAGTACCGCTCGTATGCCGGGTAGCTCACCTCCGGGTTGGCGCCGCGGTATTCGTCGAGCTTGGCTTCCAGGTGCGTGTGAACCAGCCGCGGGTGGCGGTGGTGCGGGCCGTGGATGAAGATGTCGAAGTTCAGAAACGAACTGAGCCGCAGCAGCCACTTGCGTGGCAACACGGTGCGGGTGCCCAGCAGCGGGTCGAAGCTGGCCATGCCCAGGTGCTCGGTGAACTTGCGCACGGTTTGCGCGGTGGCGGCCAGGTACATCGGCAGCAGCACGTTGCGGGCGTGTAGCGGCCACAGTCCCGCCCATGTGGTGTAACCCCAGATGCCGGCCCACACGGCGACGATGCCGACGTACTCCCACGCGATGGTGCGGCGCACGTCGGGGGATTTGATGGGGGACTTCGACGAAAAGTACAGCCGGCCGTAAATGATCGGCCCGGCGACCACCCCGCACAGCAGATCGAACCAGACGAACACGCGGCGGAATGTGAGCGACGCGTCGGGGTCGGTGTACGGCCACAGCTCCCAGTCCCGCGGCGTGTTGAGGTACGCGTGATGGCGGATGTGGCTCTCGCGATACACGGTGTAGGGCGTGAACATGAACGTGCCCAGCGCGCGGCCGGTCAGGATCGACAGCCACTGCGATTTCCACAGCGTTTGATGCGCCGCCTCGTGCAGGGCGCTGGTCCAGCAGAACATCATCGACGCCGTGAACAGACACAGCGGTCCCCACAACCAGGGGTTGGAGGCGAACGGCTCAATGGTCGCCAAACCCATGCTGGCCAGGGCCAGGGGCATGGAGGACAAGCGGGGGATCGTCCGCTTTTCGTCAAGTTCCCGCTGTTCGGACGCGGTGAAGTTCGTGATCAGACCCACGCGGACCTAACCCTCATGCTATTGGGGGATCGAATCTGGGAAGCGGCTGCCGCCGGGGCGACCAAGGACAAACCGCCATGGTGCAGCCTGCGTGCCAGCCGTCGGATTCCCAGTGTTTGTTCTATGGATCAGGGCGGCACGCCCCCGAGGGCGCGACGCACCGGGTGGACGCCAGTGACGGCTTCCGTGCGCGGCGGGAACGCTCGGCGACTCGGTCGGCGAGCGTCAGTGCGGGAGAATGAGCGAGTCGGGCGGCCGGGGCGTAAGTGCCGCAGTCCGCCTGATTCGCCCAATCCCTAAACTCTACTCCCGGACTGCGACATGGTCAATTTGCCGCGAGAAGTTGGCTGAACTAGGCTCAATGGGGGCGGGGAACCGCCACAGGGAGCGGAGAACCTTCAGGTTGTCGCCGTCCCCCCTTCAGTGCGTGTTTCCGCCCGGATGGCGGGAATCTCGAGTCCGACGCCCGTCGTTGCGAGTTATGTCCCAGCCGAGCCCTGACAATCTTGAGGTGGCGTTTGAGCCGTCGTTTGAACCGCCGGCCGAGTTGTCCCTTGCGCCGGATCTGACGGCGAATTACGCGTTGTTTGAGCGGTACAACACGGCCGACACCGAGCTGCGCTGGGCCGTCGCTCGGCAGAGCGGGCGGGTCGTGGCGGCCGCGCCGGTCACTCGCCTGCGCCGTCGCCCGGCCACCGACATGCTGCGGCCCGAGTGGCGGCGGCGACTGGGATGGCTGGGACCGCTGGCGCGCAAGACGTCGTTGATCGTCGACACGGCATTCCTGGCGTTCGACGAGCACAGCCCATTCCAGATCGCCGAAGGGGTCGATCGGCACGCGGCGAAGCAGGCGATTGCGCGGTTCTTGTGCCGGCAGAAGAAGATCGACACGGTGTGGATTGCCGAACCGCCGGCCGAAGCCGCCTGGGCGGCCGGCGAACGGTTCGATCAGTTCCAGATCTTGCCGATGACCAGTATCGACTTGGCGGGCTCCGCGTCGTTCGACGACTTCCTGGCCAGCTTGTCGAAGAAACGCCGCCGCAATTACCGGCACGAGTCGGGCGTGTTTGCCGAGGCGGGGGCGACGATCGCCACGGTCGAGGGGCCGCTTGCTGCGCAGCCGCAGTTGCTTCAGCAGCTCGTCACGTTGCTGCAGGCGAGCGAAGCGCACTCCGACTTGATTGCGCCCTACAACGACGTGCTGATCGCACCGGCGGCGTTCGCGGAGCAGCAGCAAACGGCGTTGATCGCCACGGTCGACGATCGAGTGGTTGGGTTCATGAGCTTCTTGCACGTCGGCGACCGCTGGATGCAGGTGCATGGCGGTTTGGATTACGACCGCTCGCACGACGTGCTGGCCTATCACAACCTGATCTACGCGGGCGTGCAGGCGGCGATCGAGCGCGGTTGCCGCGAGATGACCATGGGCCCGCTGAACAACGAAACCAAGCGGCGGGCGGCGACCGACCTGCACCCGATCGCGGCCAGCGTCTGGAACCGCTGGCCGGCCGACCGCTGGTTGGCGCGGGCGTGGTTCTTCAAGAATTTCGGCGTGTACTACGGACCGATCGAAGCGCCGGAGGCCGAGGCCGCGGGCGATTGAGCCGGCGCCTCGACGGGCTGCTCCGTCAGGCGACGCCGCGTACCGATGGCGCGGGCGAGCAGCCGATCGCGCGAGCGGGCGGGCATCAGCGACCGCAGCAGCCGCATGCCCAGCGCGTCCCAACCGATGTAGTAGTTGCGCCGCGGGCGGCGGGCGGTGAGCGCCTTGACGATAACGCGTGCGACGGTCTCGGGCGGCGTGGGCGATTTCTCGCCGCGCTCGTTGAACTTGGCCGTGCGCGCAAACGGCAACTTATAACCGGCGGCCAGCGCTGCCGGCATGTCCGCCTGACGCCGCTCGATGTCGGCGCGGGCCTTGTTAAAAATCGGCGTGCGGACCTGCCCGGGGCGGATCACGATCACCGGCACGCGCCACGCCATCAGTTCCACCCGCAGTGCGTCGGACATCGCCTCCAGCGCGAACTTGCTGGCCGAATACGCGCCGGTCATCGGCAAGCTAAGCACGCCGTTCATGCTGGAGAGGTTCACGATCCGTCCGCCGCCGCGCCGCAGCGCCGGCAACAGCGCCTGGATCAGCCGCATGGGGCCGATGGCGTTGACCTCCATCAGGTGGCGGATTTCGTCGACTTCGGTCAACTCCATCGGTGCGGGTGCGCCGACGCCGGCATTGTTGACCAGCGCGGAGAGCCCGTGGGGAGCGTGGCGGTGGACGATGCGGACCGCCTCGGCGACTTGCTCCGCATCGGTCACGTCCAACTGCAGCGGCGTGACCCGTTGGCCGAACTCGTGCAACAGCGCCGCGGCGTCGTCGTCGCGGCGCACCCCGGCGAGCACGTGGAAGCCCTCGGCGACGAGTGCGGCGACGGTCGCCCGACCAATGCCAGACGAGGCGCCGGTGACGACGGCGGTGCGAGGGGGAGCGGACATCGGCGGGCTGGACGGGGGAGGAGGGAGCGGGCGGCAATCAGTGAAGCATCCTACTGGCCGACGCCCGCCGTTGCACGGAGTTTGTCGCCGCAGTCGCGGAATCCCGTAGAATTGCAAGGAATCTGGTAGCATGGCCGCTCCGGCCGTGCGGGTGATTGGCGAGTCGTGACGGGTCGTCTTCAATCCGCACGGCCGGAGCGGCCATGCTACGTCATTCGATGTGCCGCCCCTTCCATTGATTGCGAGTTTGCCTGCCATGACCAGATTTCTCCCGCCTGTTGTCCTGCTTGCCGTGGCGTGCGCGGCGCCGTTGTATGCTGCTCAGACCGATGCGGCCGCCGCCGCGAAGCCGCAAGCGGACGCCAAGCCGAAGGAGGTCGTGCTGGAGGTCGGCGATGCCGCGCCGGAGTTCGCCGGTCGCACGGACGAGGACAAGCCGTGGAAGTCGAAGGACCACGTCGGCAAGAAGATCCTAGTCGTGTATTTCTACCCCGCCGACATGACCGGCGGCTGCACGGCGCAAGCGTGCGCCTACCGCGACGCCCTGGCGGAACTCAAACGCGACGACGTGGAGGTCGTGGGAGTGAGCGGCGACTCGGTCGAGAATCACCAGCACTTCAAGAAGGCGTACGACCTGAACTTCACCCTGCTGGCCGACCCCGAGGGCAAGATCGCCAAGGCGTTCGGCGTGAAGACGGCGCCCGGGGGCACCATCGAGCGGGAGATCGACAAACAGATCGTCGCCCTGACCCGCGGCACGACCGCCATGCGGTGGACGTTCGTGATCGGCCTGGACAAGAAAATCGCGTACAAGGACACCAAGGTCAACGCGGCGAAGGACAGCGAGAAGGTGCTGGCGGTGATTGAGAAGATCAAGCC
The DNA here is from genome assembly GCA_002702655.1 of Planctomycetaceae bacterium. Classification (GTDB taxonomy): domain Bacteria; phylum Planctomycetota; class Planctomycetia; order Pirellulales; family Lacipirellulaceae. The sequence goes on along the minus strand of PABB01000038.1, from coordinate 121,738 downwards.
GGCGAAGAGCGAGTGAAAGACGCCCGGGCGTGCCACGACTGTGTCGGCCGTGCGCGGCGGATTTGTGTCACCCAAGTTGATTCGCACGGCTCACAGAGCCGTGGCACGCAACCATCTCAGCTCGATTTGTCTCGCATAGAGTTGGCAGCTCCCCTCAAAAATCATCCGCCGACACGTACGCTTCGATCAGCTTTCGTTCGCCGTCCTCGCCGCCGACGGACAGGCCGTGTTCCATGCCCATGATCCCCTCGAAGCCTTTCGAGTGGATGTGGCGGAACACGTTGCGGTAGTTGATCTCCCCGGTGCCCGGTTCGTTGCGGCCGGGGTTATCGCCGCATTGGAAGTAGCCGATTTCGTCCCATGCCATGTCGATGTTGGGGATCAGGTTGCCTTCCTGAATCTGCTGGTGGTAGATGTCGAACAGGATCTTGCACGCCGGGCTGTCGACGGCGCGGCAGATCTCGTACGCCTGCGGAATTTTGTGCAAAAACAAGCCGGGGTGGTCCCGCCACCAATTCAGCGGTTCCAGCACCATGACCAATCCGTGCGGTTCGAGGATCTCGGCGGCGCGGCGCAGCAGTTCGACGCAGTTGGCCGTCTGGTAGCCCCATTCCGTGCGCCTGTCGTAAGCGTCGGGCACGACGGTCATCCACTTGGCGTTGACCCGCTTGGCCACTTCCACGCTGTCGCGGATTTCCTGCAGCACCCGCTCGCGGGCGTCCTTGTTGCGGCCCGCGAAGGTGGTCTCGCCGAAACTGCCGTGGGCCACGAACACGCCCATCAGCATGCCAAGGTCCGACATCGTTCGGGCGATCTTCTCCTGCAGCTCCTTCGGCCGGCCGCGCATGCCGTTGTCTTCCCAGGCGGTGAAGCCCTGCTCGGCAGCGAACTTGAGTTGGTCGATCGGGTCGCGCCCGGCGAGGTCGTCGAACATGCCGAAGTGCGGGGCGTAGCGGAGCTTGAACGAGTGCTTGCCGGCCGCGGCCGCGTCGTCGTCGGCACGGGCCGATTGGCTGAGCGAACCGGCGGCGGTCAAAGCAGAGACGCCCGCGGCGCCTTGGACAAGAAAGTCACGGCGTTTCATCGGAGAAGACCTCGCAGTCGGTGCGAAACTAGGGAGAGTGGCGCCGTCCATGAACTCCGGCAGGACTGTCAGCGATCGGCTGTCAGTTCTCAGCCCGAGAAACGGAGGCTCGTTGAGACCACGCTTGGATCGGCAGGTCGTCAATCGTCAGCACCGATTGTAACCGCTGGGGGCGTCCGCCGGCGCCCGCCGCGGCTGGGGATTTGACGCTCACGGCGCACCGCTGGGTGGCTGGGGACGCAGCGGAGCGGAGCCCCCAGGGCGTTTCGTCGGACGGTCGGCGGCTGGGGGCCCCGTTGGTCGTCCCCAGCCACCTCCTCGCGCAGGCGCGCTGCGTCGGCGACAAAAAAACGGCGCCCCCGCATCAGGTGCGAGGCCGCCGTGAACTGATTAACAATTATCGGGCGCTGAGCGTTCGCTCAATTCTCTGGGCGCTGGGGCCGCCCGCCGCGACCGCCGCCGCCCTGCTCGCCGCCGCCGCGGCCAAAGCCGCCGCGACCCTGCATCCGCTGGCCCATTTGCTCAGCGAACTGGGCAATCTCGCGGGCGTCCAGGGCGCCGTCGCCATTCTGGTCGGCACGGCCCAGGGCCTGCCGCATCTGCGGCGGGACTTCGTCGGGGGTTAAGAGGCCGTCGCCGTTCTGATCGCCGGCCATCATCCGCTCGGTCATCTGCCGGGCGTCAAATCCGCCGCCGCCGCCGAAACCGGCGGGTCCGCCGCCGGGGCCGCCTTGCTGGCCGCCAGGGCCTCCGCGGCCGCCGCCGAAGCGTTCGGCCATCTGCTCAGCCGCGGCGGTCAACTCCGCGCGGTCCAGCAGACCGTCGTTGTTGGTGTCGGCGTTGCCGAGCATCTGACCCATCCGCCCGGGAAGCTCGTCCGGCGAGAGCATGCCGTCGCCGTTGGCATCGCCTTCCATCCAGCGATCGACCATCGACTGGGGATCAAATCCGCCGCCGGGGCCGCCGAAACCGCCGGGGCCGCGTTGCGGCGAGGCTTCCTGCAGCGTGACCACGCCATCGTCATCGGCGTCGAGCGTCAGGATCGCGGCAGCGGCACGACGCAGTTCCTGCCGGGTGAGCTGCCCGTCGCCATCGGCGTCGATGGCTTCAAATAGCGGGTTGGAACGTCCACGCCCGCGGAAGCCGCCGCGTCCGCCCTCTTCGCCGCCAGGTCCGCCCGGGCCGCCGGGCCCGCCGCCAAATTCGCCGCCGCCAGGGCCGCCCCGTCCGCGCCGGCCGCCGGGTTGGCCTTGGGCGTCCTCGCCCGCATCGCCGCCTTCGTCAAAGCCCCGCAGGCGACGGCCGCCGCGATCGTCGGGTTGGGCGGCCGCCAGATTGGCAACCATCAGACATGCGGCCATGGCCGCCAGTGCACGTTTCATCGCTCGGTTCTCCTGGAGCAGGCCGCCGCCGGGGAGCCCCGACCGAGAAGTTCGGCAAGCGGGGCGCGTCGGTCCTGTGATGAGTCGAAGTGCGGACGCTACAGAGTCTTGTTCCGGAACGGTCGCCCCCCTCGGCGGCCGCCTGTCCCGCAAGGATAGTGCAGAATGCGGTGATCGGTCCGTCCGATAGAGTACACAACCCCCGGGCGGCGGAACAGTTTCGGGCAAAAATGGTCGAAATCAAGGACTCGCCGCGGGGGCCGTCCCCCGCAGCTGCCGGGGGATTTGGGGGCCGCCATTCGGGGGCCTCTGCCGGGTGGGTCGGGGCCGGCGGTTTTCGCATCGCGGCGTCCGGCAGGGACTTGTTGGCAGCTGGCGAAAGTGCTAAATTCGGGGATTCTCAGCGGCAAATTGCCGACGAGTCTAGAACATCGCCCCGTCTCGCCGGAGGCGGCCTCCGCATTTTGTGTGTGCTTGCGGCTGCCTCCGGCGTTTTTTTACCGAATCATGGGACCCGCCGCGCGGAAGCGTCGTGCCGCCGCGAGCGTCCCGCGAGAGAATCCCGCCCGCAAGGGAATCACGTCTGATGAAAACGTTCATGGCCAAGCCGGCGAGTAAGAAGGCGCCGGCCTCGGTGGAGCCGAAGTGGCTTCTGGTGGATGCCGAAGACAAGGTGGTCGGCCGGTTGGCCAGCGAGATCGCCGTGATCCTGATGGGCAAGCACCGCCCCACGTACACGCCGCACGTCGACACGGGCGACTTTGTCGTCGTGGTGAACTGCGAGAAGATCAAGTTCACCGGCCAGAAGTGGGAGCAGAAGACCTACGCCTGGTACACCGGCTACACACGGCAGCGGACGCAGACCGCTGGCGATCGGCTCCAGCGCAAGCCCGAGATGATTCTCCGCGAGGCGGTGCGGCGCATGCTGCCCAAGAGCAAGCTGGGCCGGGCCATGCTCTCGAAGCTGAAGATCTACGTCGGCTCGGACCATCCGCACCAGGCCCAACAGCCTGAACCGACGGAACTGGCCAGCAAGTCCTGACACACAACAATCGGCCGCTCGCACGCGAGCGAGCGGCCCGTCACTCACGAGCCTGTCCCCGTTGCGGGACGCCGAGGGATTAGCAAGACATGGCGACTGCTGTTGAAGAAGCACTGGGCACTGGTCGGCGGAAGACGTCGGTGGCGCGAGTCCGCGTGAAGTCCGGATCAGGGACCGTGACGGTCAACAAGCGACCGCTCGACGAGTTCTTCCGCATTGAGCAAGATCGTCGCGCCGTGCTGCAGGTGCTGGAAGCGTGCGAAGTGGCCGACAGCGTTGACGTGGCCATTCGCGTCCACGGCGGCGGCACGACCGGTCAGGCTGGCGCCTGCCGCCAAGGCATCGCCCGGGCGCTGCTGAAGCACGACAGCGACCTGGTCGAGAAGCTCCGCGAGGGCCACTTCCTGACCCGCGATTCGCGCATGAAGGAACGCAAGAAGTACGGTCGTCACGGCGCCCGTCGCGGCACGCAGTTCTCCAAGCGTTGATCGCCTGCGGGAATTGTCGCACCGAGTTATACACAACCGGACCGCCGGCCTCCCCAAGGAGGTCGGCGGTTTTTTTGTGCTCGCCGCGAGAGGGGTATGACTCCCGTTCGCCCCGTTGCGAAACTTCCCCGGCGGCAGCGGGTTAGAATGGAGAGTTGCCCTAGCTCGCCGTGGAGGTTCAACGGTCCGATGACTCGTCTGCACCTGTTTCTCTTGCCGTTGGCCCTCGTGCTGGCCTGCACGACGCCCGACTCGCCCTGCCGTGCGGACGCGCCCGTCGCGGTCGAGGAGCTCGCCCGGCAGGTCGACGCGGCCATCGAGCGCGAGACGCTCGCCGGCGCCAACGCGGCCGTCGCCCCGCCATCGAGCGACGAGATTTTCCTGCGGCGCGTGTGGCTCGATATCGTGGGCGACATCCCCGCCCCCGAGGATGTGATCGCTTTCGCGCTGGACCCGGCGCCCGACAAGCGGGCGGCGGTCGTCCGCGGCCTGCTGGCCGACGAGCAATATGGCGTGAACTGGGCCCGGTACTGGCGGGACGTGGTGTTCTCCCGCCGCGTGGAGGACCGCGCCCTGTTGGCCGCCAACGCGATGGAGGCCGACCTGAGCGCGCAGCTCAACGCCAATCGGCCGTGGAGCGAGATCGCCGCGGAGTTCATCACCGCCCGCGGCGACGTGCGCGAAAACGGCGCCACGGCCATCATCATGGCTCAGGACGGTCGCACCGAGGAAACGACCGCCGAGATGGCCCGCATCTTTCTGGGCATCCAGATTCAGTGCGCCCAGTGCCACGATCACCCGTACGACGAATATCGCCGCGAAGAGTTCCACGAGTTGGCGGCGTTCTTTCCGCGGATCGCGGTGCGACCGGTGCGCAGCGCGGCTCGGCGGTCGTTCGAGGTGGTCGTCAGCGATCGTCCGCAACGCCGCGGCCGCGGCAACAACGATCGGTTGCCGATGCCCGAGCACCGCATGCCCGACCTGGGCAACCCCGACGCCGCCGGGCGGCAGATGCAACCCAAGTTCTTTTTGACTGGCGCCAAGATGCCGTTTGGCACGCCCGACGACGAACGTCGCGGCACGCTCGCGGATTGGCTAACCGGCAACGAATGGTTTGCCACGGCGCTCGTTAACCGGATGTGGGCGGAGTTGGTCGGCGAAGGATTCTATACGCCGATCGACGACCTGGGCCCGGGCCGCACGGCGCTGGCGCCAACGGCCGCGAAGCTGCTCAGCGAGCAGTTCGTCGCCAGCGGTTACGACGTGAAGCGGCTCATCGAGACGATCTGCGCGACCGACGCCTACCAGCGCGAATCGCGACCGCGGCGGGAGTCCGACCAGCCGGCGTTCGCCGCCAACGTGCCGCAGCCGCTGCGCGCCGACCAGCTGTACAACGCAATCACCTCGGCGCTGGAAATCGCCGAGCCGGCGCCGCGGCGGCAAGAGTTTCGTCGCCCCTCGGGCGATGCTACGCGACGCGGCGGGTTCAATGCCACGTTTGGCTTCGATCCCAGCGAGCCGCGCGACGAGATCGTGGGCTCGATCCCGCAGTCGCTGGCGTTGATGAATTCGCCGCAACTGGCCGCCGCCATGCGGGCGGACCGTCGCACGTTGCTGGGGCAGCTCGAGCAGCAGATCGAGTCGGACGAGCAGATGATCGCGGAACTTTACCTGCGCCTGCTCAGCCGACAACCGACCGTCGACGAGTTGGCGACGACCAGCGCGTATTTCGAGTCCGTCGCCGACCGCCCCGCCTCCGTAGAAGATCTGGCGTGGGCGCTGCTGAACTCGGCCGAATTCCAGCACCGCCGGTGACGGCTTGCCTGGGCGACGACATCACCATCACGCACCGCACGCCTCCGCCCCGCGACCACCGGTCGCGGCTTTATGGAACTGACCGGAGTTTGACATGCTTGGGCCGCTGCAACGCCATGTTCAAATTGCCACCCGCCGCGGTCACGTGGTGGGGCGACGCGATTTTCTGCGCTACGCGGGCGCCGCGTCAGTCGCCGCCGCGGGAATGAGTTGGACCGAACGCATTGCCGCCGCGGCGGACGAGATGCGCTCCCGCGGCATGGCGTGCATTTTGCTGTGGATGCAGGGCGGCCCGTCGCAGTTCGAAACGTTCAGCCCCAAAGTGCACTCGCCCAACGGCGGCGAGACAAAAGAGATCGACACCAACGTGGCGGGGATTCGCTACTCCGAGAACTTGCCGCACCTGGCCAACGTCGCCAACGAGCTGGCGGTCATCCGCTCGATGACCAGCAAAGAGGGCAATCACCAGCGGGCCACTTATCTGCTGCACCACGGCTACCTGCCGCTGGGCGGGGTGAAGCATCCCACGCTGGGCGCCAACGTGGCGCATCAGATTGGCGATGCCGCGGCACAACTGCCGAGCTACGTGCGGATCGGCGGTCGGCTGGCCAACGCCGGCGGGGGCGGATTGCTGGGCGTCGAGTACGATCCGCTGGTGCTGGGCAGCGCCAACCGCCCGCCCGACAACACCCGAGCGACGACCGGCATGAATCGGTTCGAGCGGCGGCTGGGGTTGCTCAATTCGCTGCAAGCCGAGTTCGCTGCCGCCGGCGGTGCACAAGCCGTGAAGGATCGCTCGCTGCTGGTGCGTCGCGCCGCCGAGATGATGCGCAGCCCCGACATGGAAGCCTTCGACCTGTCGCAAGAGACGGCCACGGAGCGCGAAGCGTACGGCGCCGGCGAGTTCGCCGCCGGCTGTCACATGGCGCGGCGGTTGGTCGAGCGCGGCGTGACGTTCGTCGAGGTGGTTTCCAACGGCTGGGACACGCACCAGGACAACTTCGAGAAGGTCAATCAACTGTGCGGCCAGATCGATCAGCCCGCGGCGCGTTTGATCGCCGACCTCAAGCAGCGCGGCATGCTCGACCGCACGCTGGTCGTGTGGATGGGCGAGTTCGGACGCACGCCGAAGATCAATCCCCGCGCGGGCCGGGACCACTATCCGCGGGCGTTCAACGTGGCGCTGGCCGGCGGCGGCGTGCGCGGCGGGCAAGTCATCGGCAAAACCGACCTGGCGGGCGTCGACGTGACGGATCGCCCCGTGCAGGTGGTCGACCTGTTCCGCAGCGTGTACCACGCCCTGGGAATTGATCCCGAGGTCGAGAACATGAGTTCCATCGGCCGGCCGATCAAACTGGTCGACGGCGGCGAGGTGATCAGCGAACTGTTTGCGTAGCGAGCAACGCGCGAGTTGCCGCGGCTGACCTGGGAGCGCCGCCGGCAAATCGTGCGGCTGCTAACTGGCGGGTTCGTCGGGCTGCAGGCGAGCTAGGCGGGTTGTGGCTCTAACTCGTTCCGACTGTAGCGATTACATCGATCGTCGATTCCCTCGCAACGGAGGGAATTCCTTGGTCGCTGCCAGTCGTTTGACTAGGATAGATGTAGAGGCGGGGATGTTTTGCACATCGTCTGCGCGCCCAAATTGCCGCTGAAACCTTCTGAGACGCGGCGGCGATCGCAGGCGTGCCTGAGCCGCACGAGTGAATTCGAGTTGGGAGTCGTTGCCATGTTGATTCGCTGCAAGACTTTGGCGCTGACCGCGGCCGCATTGGCGGTTGTCGCATTGCTGTCTGCTGACGCCCGCGCGCAGTACTCTGACCAGCAACTGGGGGCTTACCGTTTCTCGGCGTCGACATCGCGGTATTCGGTCCAGCAGCAGTACAATTCGCTGATTCGCCAAGGGCTCAACGTCGGGGGCGGCTACTCGCCGGTCAATCAACAGTTGACAACGCAGTTGGCTCAAAATTACCGCCCTTCGACGCCCGCCACGAAACCGTTTACTGGCGCCAACAGCGGCGGCGGCGTGACGCCCTATCTGAGCTTGTCGTCGCCGTTCTCTTCGACGGCCACGAACTACTACACTCAGGTGCGCCCGCAGTTGCAGCAGCAGCAAGCCAACACAGCGCAACAACGTCAGAACGCTCGGTTCCAGCAGCAGTTGACCCAGATGGCCGCGCGGCCGCCGTTTGAGATCACCGGCTCGCAGACGATGGCCCCGACGGGGCACGCCGCTGTGTTCCAGAACACGCTGAACTACTATCCCCAGCCGCAGCAGCGCCGCTAACATCGCGTTGCCGCTCACGGCGCGCTGGGACGTTCCATCGCAACGCTCCGCCTGAAATAGGGCGGAGCGTTTTTTCTTGCGCCGCTAGACGCCCACGCCCTCGCGGGTCTTGGCTTGTCGGTAGTACTTCAGCCCCGGCACGAAGAACACCGCCGCGGCGACCAGTCCGAACAGCGAGATGCCGTACGGGCAGCCGAGGTGCTGCATGAGGGCCATCGTCAGGGCGCAGGCGAACAGGGCGAACGCATGCACGTAAAACGCGCCCGCGAGAATGCCTGCCTTGACGGTGAACACGGCCCCGGCGATCAGGCCCAACACGGGCGAGAGCGTCAGTACGGGGAGCCCCAAGAGCGCCTCGACGACGAACAGCAGCACGACCGCGACGATGCTGCCGCCCCAGGCGTGGGCGATGTGGCGTTCGATGGCGGTGACCGGCCCGGCGCGGCGGCGCAGGGCCCAGAAAATGGGCGCCCAGATCGCCAATCCCCCGCCCCACACGGCGACGTAGGGCCAGTGCTGGCGCGTCGCCGGCCAGTCGTTGTGATGCAGATTGAGCCAGTTCGTCACGCTGCACAGCACCAGCAGCACGGCCGCGTGCCACATCCACAGCATGCCCCAGTTCTCGAGCACCGTGGCGTGGTGGGTGTCGCGGAAGATCCGCGCCACGACGTGGGAGAACTTGCCGCTGCGGGCGCTGATGTCATCGCCGGTGAGATAAGCCTGCAGATCGTCGGCCAGCGCGCCGGCCGACGCGTAGCGCAGCTCCGGCGGTTTCTGCAAGCAACGCAGGGCGATCATCTCCAGGTCGCGGTCCAGGCTGCGCTGCATCAGTCGCGGGGGCAGCGGGTCCTGCTCCAACACCGCCAGCACCGTGTTCACGGGCGACGTGCCCTGAAACGGCGGCCGCCCGGTCAGCAGCGCGTACAAAATGGCGCCCAGGCTGAACACGTCGCTGGCGGGGCCGACCTCGCCGCGGCCGGCGCCGGCCTGTTCGGGCGCCATGTACGACGGCGTGCCCAGGATCGCACCGGTGGTCGTCAGCGTGGGGTCGGTTGTGTCGCGTTTGGCCAGCCCGAAGTCGGTGACGAACGGCCGCCCGGCCGAGTCGAGCAGGATGTTGGCCGGCTTCAGATCGCGGTGCACCACCCCGTGCTCGTGGGCGTATTGGATGGCCCGCGCGACGCGCATGACGAGCCGCGCCGCTTCGACTTGCTCCATGGGGCCCTCGGCCAGCACCTTGCTGAGCGTCTGGCCGCTGATCAGCTTCATGCCAAAGTACCGCCAGCCGTCGACCACGCCCGTCTCGTAGATGGGCACGATGCTGGGATGGTCGAGCCGGGCCGCCGCTTCGGCTTCGAACTGAAACCGAGCCTGATCGCCCTGCGACGCCTCGGCGCCGCGGAGCATGACCTTCACGGCGACCTCGCGGTCGAGCGACCGCTGCCGCGCGCGGTACACGACGCCCATGCCGCCGCGGCCGATCTCCTCGAGCAATTGAAAGTCGCCCAACTCGCTGGGCGGGCGGGCGTCGACGCCCGCGCGACCGCCGCCGGCGAAGGGGGCCGTCGTTTCGATCGACTCGTCCGGGTCGCGGCTGGCGACCGCGTCGGCGATCATCACCGCGCCCCACAGCTCGCGCAGGTCGTCGGCCAGGTCCGGATGATCGGCCGTGAGTTTCTCCAATGAGGGCCGCGACTCCGCCGGCGCATCGGTCACCTGCTGGAGAATTGCAGCAAGCTGCTCGTCGCGGGCGTCAGTAGAATCCATGCTGCGGCGGGGCTGGATCAGCGGGAAAGAGTCTGCGGCGGGTGCGACCGACCGACGATGAGATCAATGACCAATGACCAAATCCCAATGACCAATGTCATGAAGGACCGAGTCCGTCTCATCATCCTTGATCATTGGAGCTTGGTCATTGGTCATTCCTCGGCCCCCGGATCGTCGCCTTCCATGAGCTTGCGCAGGCGGCGCATTGCGCGCAGGTAACGCATGCTGGCCGCCTGGGCGGACAGGCCCAGCGACTCGGCGGCTTCGCTGTTGGAGAGGTGCTCGAAGTGCCGCATCACGACGATTTCCTGATCGTGGTCGTCCAGTTGGCTGCACGCCTCCTGGAACCGGCGCTGCAATTCGTTCCAGGTGGCCGCGGCCGCGGGGGTCAGTTCGCCGTCGCTGATTTCGCCGATCAGGTTGACCGAGGACTCGTCGCCAGCGGCGGCCACGAGCGGTTGCTCGCGATCCATGCTACGGCGGGCCGTTTGGCGGTGCCGGCGATGGGCGTCGATCAGCCGATCCTTGGCCATCTGCCGCAGCCACAGGTGGAACGGCATGACGGGGTTGGCCAGGTAGTCGGTCAGGCGGCGGTTCGCCTCGATCATGACTTCCTGGACGATGTCGCTGGCATCAACGCGGCGTTTGAGCACGCGATCCATCCGCAGATCGATCATCCGCCGCACCGCGTCGCGATGGCGATCCAGCAGCCGGTTCACGGCCTCGCCGTCGCCGCCTTGGGCTTCGGCCAATAGCTGTTCGGTCTTGTCTTTCTCGGGCCACATGAGTGATTCAGCAACGCGGCAAGTTGAAATGGTTGGCCGACGTTCGGGCCGGCCTGTCAGGCCAGTGGCTGGAGCGTCGTGGACGAACGCTAGCGTGAGCGGCAGAACTGCATTCCGCTAGTATCGGCCGCCGCGGGAGTTGTTGCAACGCGGAACTGTGCGGCGGATTGCCCTTGCCAGAGGTTTTGTCGAGTTGCTACAAGCCGCCGCGACATCCGGGCCCGCCTGCGCGCACGCGGCGTGTGCGACGGTCCGGCCCCTTGTGCGGCGTTTCAGGCGCCAGGAAATCTCGTCATGAGCTACCTGCCACGAGCGACTCGTTTTTACACTTTTCTGCTGGCCCTGGGCCCAGCTCTGCTGATCGTTGCACAGGCAGCGGCCCAAACCGGCCCGGTCTCAGAGCGGGCGGCGCGGCGTTCGCGAGCCAGTCGCGACCAGGCGGCTGCTTCGGCGCTGCAGGACGCGGACCAGGCGGCCGAACACTTCCTGGACGTGCTGATGGCGCCCGAAGCGCCGGCCGATCCACTGGCTGATGCGGCTTCGTCGGCCCTGGGCGTCCCCAGCAGTCGGGCCTCGCGCCGCGGCGGCTTCAGCGGCACGTTGGTCTACAATCCGAACGAAAGCGACGGCAATCCGCCCTACGCGCTGGTGGATCGCTACGGCGGCGTGGCCCGCTACATCGAGCCGGTGGAGAGCATCGACTTGGACGCCTTCATCGGCGAAACCGTGTCGGTCCGCCGCGACACGGGCGGCACGCTGTTGGCGTCGCAACTCAACCTGCCGCGATCTCCCGTGGGCGCCGGCGTGATGCTGGCTCAACACGAGGAAGAACTCCCCCCCGGGGCCATCATCGAAGGCGAAGACGGCGTCATCATGGAAGGGGACCAGGGCGTGGTCATGGAGGGCGAGCCGCTGTACCTGGATGACGGCCTCGACTTTCCGATGCACTCGCACGGCTACGAAGTCGGCTGCCCCAGTTGCGGCAGCATGCTGTGCCCGCCCGGCGGGTGCGGCTACGGCGCCCGGCCCATCTTCTACGCCCGTGCCGACTACCTGATGATGTGGGCCAAGGGGATGCAAACGCCGCCGCTGGTGGTGCGGGGCGAAGTGAACGAAGGCAGCGATGCCGGCCCGGCCGACGACTTTTTTGACAACGCGTTTATCGTCTACGGCAACGAAGAGATTCTTAAAGGCCAGCGCAACGGCGGTCGCGTGACCCTGGGATACTGGCTCGATGACTACGGGCAACTGGGGATCGAGGGCGAGTACTTGGCTCTCGGCAAGATCGAGGAACGGTTTGTCGACGGCGGCAACGGCATGACGCCCATTGTTGGTCGGCCGTACATCGAGGCGTCGACGGGATTCTTTACTTCGGAGCTGCCCAACTTGGTTCCGCCCGGCGAAAATGCCGTCGAAGATGTGTCATTCCCCGGCGTCATGGGAACGGTGACTGTCGACTCGCAGAGCGAATTCAACTCGGCCAGCGTGCGATTGCGGAGAAACCTGTGCTGCGTGGGCGGCTGCGGACCCGAGTGCGGCGACTGCGTCGTGGGGTGCGGCAGCGGAGTCGACTGCGGCAGCGGCGTGGGGTGCACCTGGCTGGACGATCCTTACCTGCCGATGTTTGCCCGCGGCCGCCGGCATGTGGACCTGATCGCCGGCGTGCGGTGGATGGAACTCGATGAAAATCTGCGCATCGTCGAAGATCTGACCGCGACGACAACGCCCGCGACAACGTTCCTGTTGACGGACAACTTTGCGACCAACAACGAGTTCTTCGGCGGCGAGTTGGGTTTCATTTGGGATTGGAATCACCGCCGGTGGTCATTCGAGTTCCTGTCCAAGCTCGGTTTGGGCAACACGCGGCAACAAGTCGCCATCAGCGGATCGAACCTGCGGGACGGGGTGGACCTCAAGGAAAACAGCGGACTGCTAGCCCAGCCGTCCAACGTCGGGGTCTACGAGCGCAACGTGTTTGCCGTTATTCCCGAGCTTGGCGTGACGTTGGGCTACGACCTGACGGAGCGGCTGCGGTTCAACGTGGGTTACTCGTTCATCTACTGGAGCCGTGTCGCCCGCCCGGGCGACCAGATCGATCTGAATGTGAATTCGGACTATCTGCCGTTTCCCGGCGACACCGACTATACGGATCCGAATGTCGTCGCTCCCGCCCGTCCGCAGTTCGTATTCCGCGACAGCGATTTCTGGGTCCAGGGCGTCACGCTGGGGTTCTTGTACCAGTATTGAGCGGCGCGATCGGCTCGCCTGCCGCGCACGTGTTGGAATGGGCGCCATGCCCGCGGCGGTCGTCCGCTGCGGGGATGCCGATCTCGGATTGAAGTCGCATGGCCACAAAGCTACCGCCTCGTGGCCATGGCGCCCCAATTTGAGCTTTCCTAGCGCAGCCTTTCAGGCTGCCGACGCGCGGCTGGCGCCTCTGCGCCGATTCCATCGTCGTTGATTCTGGTCGCTGCTACGCCGCATGGCGTGCGCTGTCGCTTCTCCCTTGTCATCTCTTCTTGATGGCGATGCTTGCATTGCGCTCGATGGCAGTCTGACGAATCTTGGCTGAGTTTCGGGTTCGTGAGGATTCTGGCGTTGGGGTTTGCCGATACCCCTCTACAGCGTCTATCCCCTCCCCCTGTGACTTTGCGCATGAGGTGCCGGCATGGCGGCCTTTGGTTCCGATTCGCCCGCTGGAAGTTTTCGTTCTCATCTGACTCACACCAAGAAGCGGCTGGCATTCGAATCGCTAGAGCAACGTCAATTGTTGGCGGCCGACATGGCGGAAATCGTCGGCCATGTCCGCCTGGACTTGCAGGGCGACGGCAACGCGGCCAACGACGCGGCTGTGGCCGGCGCCCAGGTCTCGCTGTACCGCGACAACGGCAACGGCGTGCTGGATAGCGGCGACGTGGCCGCGGCCAGCCCGGTGGCCACCGATGCCGCGGGGCGATACCAGTTCGGCGGTCTGCAGGCCGGGCAGTACCTGGTGAAGACCTCGCTGCCAGCGGGTATGAAGTTCGCCGCGGGGGCCGATGTGCAGGCGGTCACGATCACGACCAACGACGCGGCCGGGGCCGAGGGCCTGACGATCGACGGCTTCAACTCGGAGCAAATCGTCGAAGCCCGGCCGCCCATGCCGGCCAGCGACCCGGCGAGCGTGGCCGACGCCAGCGTGGTGGGCGGCGAGCGCGACATGTTCGTCAGGATCACCGCGGGCACGGACAAGTATTCCAGCGTGTCGTTGATTAGCGGCGGCGGCCTGCTGCGGTTGGCCAGCGGCTCGACCGTCACCGGCGACGCCAAGCTGGTTTGGGACGGCGTCGACGGCGCCGCCGAGGAGATCAACTACACCGGGCTGGGCGGGCTCGATCTGCGCACCGACAACGGCAACACGATGACCGGCATCGGCCTGACCGTGGGCGCCGACCACCCGGCTTCGGCCGTCTCGATCCGCGTCTACACGGACGCGAACAACTGGTCCGAGTTCCGCTCGGTCGTCCCCGAAACGAACGGCGGCGCGGCGACCAGCTCGCTGGTGTTCGGCTACGCCGACGCCACCAGCGCCAGCAGCGGCTCGGGCGTCGATTGGGCCAACGTGGGCGCCGTGGAGTTGACTTTCGAGGGCGTGACCGCCGTCGACGGGCAGGTCTCGCGCATCGGCTTGGTCGGCATCACCAACAAGCAGGCCGACTTCACGGCCACGCCGACGTTGAGCCTGGGCGACCTGGTTTGGAACGATATCGACAACGACGGCATGGCGGACGCCGGCGAGTCGGGCATTGGCGGCGTGAAGGTCAAGCTGTACGCCGACACCGACGGCGACAACGCGTACACCGCGGGCGTCGACGCCTACTTGGCCGAGACGGTCACGGACTCGGCCGGCAAATACCAGTTCAACAACTTGTCGCCGGGCGCGTACGTGGTGAGCGTCGACGCGATGAACTTCCAGGCTGGCATGGCCCTGGAGGGCATGAAGAGCAGCACCGGCAACGGCACGCCGAGCGACCCCGACGACAACGTCAACAACGACGACAACGGCATGGCGATCGCCGGCGGCTATGTGATGAGCCAGGCCGTCACGCTCACCGGCGGCGCCGAGCCGACCAACGACGGCGACGCGTTGAGCAACACCAATATGACGGTCGACTTCGGCTTCTACGGGTTCGACCTCGTGCTGACCAAAGACGTCAACAAGGGCGCCGTGTCGCCGAACGAGCGGCTGACCTATACGGTCACCGTAACCAACGACGGGCCGTCGGAGGCGTTCGACGTCGACTTCCTCGACACGCTCCCCCCGGGCGTGAGCTACGTGTCGCACAGCGTAACCAAGAGCGGCGTGAGCCTGTCGCACTCGGCCGGCAAGCTGACCGGCAGCCTGGGCGACATGGCCCCCGGCGACGTGATCGTGGTGACCGTCATGGCCGACGTCCAGGCCTCGGCCACGGGCGTCCTGGTGAACGAAGCGGAGGTCTCCGCCCCCAACGAAGAAGACACGACCAACAACTGGGACGACGCTCAGAACACGGTTGTGCCGAAGATCGACCTGCAGATCACCAAGACCGACACCAAGGACCCGGTCGCCCCCGGCGAGTCGTTCAGCTACACGCTGACGATCAAGAACAACGGTCCCTCGGATGCGACCGGCGTGATCGTCAAAGACCTGCTCCCCGACGTGGGAGTGAGCTTCACGAGCGCCTCGCTCACGCCGCTGAGCGTCAATGGCCGCGAGCTGCTGTTCGATCTGGGCGACATGGCCAACGGGGCCACGCGCACGATCACGGTCACCGTGACGGTGGCGCCGACCTTTACTGGCACGCTGCTGAACGAGTCGGAAGTCGGAGCCAACGAAGAGGAAACGAACTACGCCAATAACCAGGACGACGAGCCGACGGTCGTGCAGGCCGAGCCGGCCAGCATTGGCGGGTTCGTCTACCACGATCGCGACGACGACGGCGTGTTCGACGCGGGCGAATCGCCGATCGCCGGGGTGACGATGTTGCTGACCGGTCTGGACATGACGGGGGCCAGCGTGTCGCTGACGACCACCACGTTGGCCGACGGTTCGTACCTGTTCGATAACCTCGTGCCGGGCGAATACAACGTAACCCAGGTGAATCAGCCGCTGCGGTATCGCGACGGCAAGGACACGCCGGGCGACAACGGCGACGGCGTACTGGGCACCTTGGCGGACGGCCTGATCGCCCCGGACACCAATGCCGAAGACGACCGCGACGGCGACGCCATCGGCGGGATCAACGTGGCCGGCGGCTACGCGGCCCGCGACTACAACTTCGGCGAGTTGGCGGTGAACGTCAGCAAGCGCGACTTCGTGCGACGGATCGTCTATCGGTAACGGATCGCCCGCGGCGTGTTGATTCGTAGCATGGCCGCCCCGGCCGTGCGAAGCGGGAGTTCATGGGAGGCGCACGGCCGGAGCGGCCATGCTACTTGGCATGCCGCACGGCTCGCAGAGCCGTGGCACGCGGGCGCTGGCCATGCGCTCACAGGTCGATGGCTCGCATGGCTTGCCGAGCCAGCAGGCGCTCTTCCTGCTGTTGCTGTTCGACGAAGGTGCGGAACAACTGCCGCACGCCGTCAGGACCGCAACAATCGGCGCATTCCTGCAGGACTTCCAGCAGTCGATCGTCCAAGTCGAGCCCCAGTTGCAGCAGCTCGTCGACCGTGGCGTCGTCCGGCAACTCGGGGTCGCTGATCGCCAGTGCCGAGGGCAGATCGAGCTGCCTGCCCAGCCAGGTGTTCAGCAAGCCGACCGGCGCGCCCGCGACGTACTCGGACAAGCCTGCCGCGAGCTGCCGCTCGTGGTCGCTCATCGACTCCAGCAGCAACTTGGCGCGCGGTTGCCGGACTTCCTGGGCGAGGCGGCCGAACAGGTCGCTCTCGCGCCGATGAAAATCGCAGACCTCCTTGAGCACGGTTCCGACTCGTTCGTAGCTCATGATCGACCACCTTTCGACGCCTGTCGGACGCTTACATTTCCGTCCCCTTGCTCTTGTGCCGGCGGCGCAGCGGCCGGCCGGACTGTGATCACCGGGCAGTGCGCTCGTCGCACCAACTGCTCGGCCACGCTGCCGTAGAACGCGCGCGACAAACCCGTTCGTCCGTGCGTCCCGACGACGATTGCCTCGACCTTGCGCCGATCGGCGAAGCGAATCAGTTCCTCCACGGGATCGATGTTTTGGCACGTGGGCTCGGCGAACAGCAGCTTGTACTCGCAAGCAACGCCGCCCCCGGGCGGCTTGATTTGCTCCAACTCGGCCAGCTCTTCGCGGCTCGCCTGGGGGACTTCAGCGACGGCTTCGCCCACCGGCAGCAGCTCGTGGTCAGAGACATGGGCGATGACGAGCGTGGCGCCCAGATCGCGGGCCAGAGAAGCGGCGTACTTCAGAGCGTCCTGGCTCGCCTCGGTGTAGTCCGTGGCAAACAACAGCGTACGCGCGTTCATGGCGTTGACCCTCCTTTCTTGTGCTCGGCGAGCGAGCCAACCGTAGGCGGCAACGCACCGGATTGTTGGTGCAAACCGTGCGCCATCGCCCCGCGTCATCTTTTGTACGCAGAAAGCTCCCGGAATTCTTGCTTTGCCGCCGCTGCGCATCGCGGGCGTTGTGTCGAGTCCGCACACGGCAACCGCGTTGGCGCGGTTTCCGCATCGCGCCGGCGCGTGCGGCGCACGCCGAAGGCGGGAGTCGCTCGGGCGCCGATGCCAGCGCGTGTTGCCGGTTCGCAACAGACTGGCAGTCCGCCTGCGGCACAGGGGCGACCATGGTGGCGGATCGTCAACACGCACCGGTCACGAGACGCAGATCGGCATTGCGGAAATGTGCAAATCTTGGAATTCGCGCACTCACCCCCGACGCAGCGGAGTTTCTTAACATAGTCTTCTGTTGTGCCGCATTCGGTTGGGTTCGCCCCGGCCGCGTGCCGTACGCCCGCCTGAGACTTTTCCCGCCACTTGTCCCGCCTCGCTCGGTCCGCCTCAGTGCGAGCCGACGTCCCGTCCCGCTTCGGCCGTCAGCCGTCCCCGCCCTTGGCTTGCGTATGCGCGTGCGCATCGCCCGCTGAGAGCGGAAACCGCTGCGCGGCCGGGCTCCCGCCTCGATCCCCGGAGTCAGCCATGCGTCGAATCGCCCCCCTCTGCCAGGCCTGTTTGCCGGCGTTGCTTCTGCTGGCGGCGTCGCAAGCCCGCGCCATCGAGATCGTCGAGATCGAGGAATACTGGGAACTGCAGGTGGGCGAGCCGGACGGGCCGAGCAGCTCGCCCCAGGTGTGCATGGTGATGTCGCACACGGGCGATTTGAACACCGATTACTTCGTGTTCACGGTCAATCATCACAGTCATCCTGAGTTCGTCCCCGGCGGCATGCAGGTGCAGCGGTGGTCGGGCGAGGATGTTGCCGAAGCCCGGATTGGCCCGCAGGAGGGCACGTTGGATCACGTCGAAGAGACGCTCACATGGCGTCAGCGGATGACGCTTGGCGACGGGGCCGTCACGTTCGAGATCGACAACGGGTCGAGCGATTCGTGGGGCTCGTTCGGCGGCACTGGCCACTTGCGGGTGAGCGCGCCGAGCGACGCGGTGAATCTCAACTCCTACCGTCCGGCGATCTCGATCGAGCAGTCGGGGGTCAACTACGCCGGCAATCGCGTCCGCTCGCTGACGCTGCAGCGGCTGCGCTGGATCGACAGCGAAGGCCAGGTCTACGAGTTGGTGGCGCCGATCGACGTCGACGCCGATCTGGATCCCTGATCTTCGCCGTCCCGCACCACGCCATCCCCTCTTCCACGGTTTTCCCCATACGAGCAAGGCCACGAGGTTTTTCCCATGAATACCAGGATCCGACCACGGACGCAGGCATCGGCGACGGAGCGCCGCGGCACCATCACGGTTCTCGCCGCGGTGATGACCATCGTCATGCTGGGCATGGTCGCGTTCAGCGTCGACCTGGGCTACGTGCTGTCCAACAAGCAAGAGCTGCAGCGCACGGCCGACGCGGCGGCCATGGCCGCGTGCTGGGAATTCGGCCGTGAAGTGGCCAATGGGGCCAATCCGTACACCGCCGTCTCCGATGGCCGCGGCGAAGCGGCGACCTACGCCAACGTGAACACGATCGGCGGCGTCAATCCCGCTCTGGCGGAGAATTCCTGCAATCACGTCTCCGGCGACGTTGTGTTCGGCGAAATCGCCGACTACGACGCATCGCAGTTTTCGCTCAGCACGGCCAACTACAACAAATTCAACGCCGTAACGGTGAAGGTCCGCCGCGACAGTTCGTTGAACGGCGAGGTGCCGTTCTTCTTTGCCAAGATCTTCGGCCGCACGGGGCAGGGGCTCGAGGCCGAAGCCACGGCCGGGTTCTCGCGCAAGGTGAAGGGCTTCACGACTCCCGGCAGCGGCGGCAACGTGGACTTGCTGCCTTATGCGCTGGACGAGGACACTTGGAACGATCTGCTGGCGGGCTGTGCTGACGACGATTGGACGTACAACGCCGCCACCGGCGCCGTGACGTGCGGCTCCGACGGCGTGTTGGAAGTGAACCTGTTTCCGCAAGGGACCGGCTCGCCCGGCAACCGGGGCACGGTCGACATCGGCAGCGCCAACAACAGCACCGCCGATATTGCGCGGCAGATTGTCTACGGCGTGTCGGAGGAGGACCTGGCCTACCACGGCGGGTCGGTGGTCTTCGACGGCTGCGGCGAGTTGGAACTCAACGGCGACACCGGTATCAGCGCCGGCGTGAAGGACGAATTGGCGTCAATCATCGGCCAGCCGCGGATGATCCCGATCTTCTCGCAGGTCGTCGGCCCAGGCAACAACGCCCAGTACACAATCGTCAAGTGGGCCGGCATCCGCATCATGGAGGTCAAGCTGACCGGGCCGATGAAGCAGAAACGCGTGATTGTCCAGCCAGCCCCCATGGTCGTCGAAGGCGTCATCCCCTCCACGACCGACACCAGCGACTATGTCTACTCGCCCGTGGTGTTGGTGAAGTAGGCGCGACTTGAGCCAGTTTTCCGGCCCCTCTCCCCCGCGGGGAGAGGTTGGGACAGGGGCGTGTGCGACGATGTTTGACATTACCAATCCCTCCCCCAGCTCCTCCCTTCGAGGGAGGGGGCCAGATACCGACTCCCAGACAGACACGATACTTCTCAGCCTCGCACCCTCGTCAGGAAGCTCGCGCAAACCCGATTTCGCACTTCCGAACGTGACAGCCGGCGCGGTTGCCTTCCGACGGCGGTGCGATCGCTGAGATTCATTACAGCAACCAAGACCTCGCTACGAAATCGGACCCAATCAGGAATTGGCGCTTCGGCGCCGACAGGAGGCGTGATGCCCACGTTGACCAACCGCCAACCGCAGCCGGCTCGCCGCCGGGGTCTTCGCCGCCGCGACCGCAGAGGTTCGTCGGTGGTCGAATTCGCCCTGGTGGCGCCCGTCTTTTTTCTGCTGATGATCGGCATTATTGAGGTTGGCCGGGCGCTGATGGTGCAGCAGGTGCTCATCAACGCCTCGCGGGTGGGCGCCCGCCGGGCCGTTACGCTGTCCGCGACCGAGGCCCAGGTCATTTCCGCCGTCAACGAGTACGCCGACGGCGTGGGCGTGTCGGGGCTGACGGTGACGGTGTCTCCCGACCCGGCCGCCGCCTCGACCGGCGCCGCGATTACCGTGACGACGTCGATCGACTTTGCCAATGTCAGCTGGATCCCGTCGCCCTGGTTCATGGGCGGCAAGACGGTCAGCGCCTCATCCGTCATGAGAAAAGAAGGATTCTAGACGACGGCGTTCAGTCTGCGACGATCCCAACGCGTCTCTCGTAGGCGCTTCGTCGCCATCGTGTCATCACAGGAAGTTTCTGGGGGCAGTTGAGTAGGACGCACTTCTTTTAAGACGCCATGAGCGGGCGTTCTCGATCAGTCGGCGCAGCAGGCCTGTGCTGATTGCCACAACTGCAAGGGAGCCGCACAGGCGGTGCAGGTCAGAAATCTGCGACATTGTTGCGGTTTTCCGTGCCGGCCGTGGTTCTGTGACCTAGGGTTTGATAGCTGGAGATCGCGCCGGCCTGTTCGTCAATGAACGGGCGCCGCCGCCAGCTGCTTTTCCCGCCAGACTCCTGCCTCTTTCTGCTCTCGTCTCTTGCCGCCACGGCGGCACGCTTGCGCCATGCGAATCGCCGTTGGAGCGACCGCATTGGCCCAGCAGGTTGTGCCCCGTCGCGTGGAACCACGCCGACCCCCGTCGGAGGCTGCTGCCCCATGCATGCGCTGTCGCTCGCTCGCCGTTGCAGTCAATCTCGTCGGGTTCTCCGCCGGGGCCCGTTGTTACGCGGGGGCCAGATCGCCCGCGGGGGCACGACGATCGTGGAAACGGCCGTCATTCTGCCGGTGTTCTTGTTTCTCTTTCTGTCGATCATCGAGTTTGGCCACGCCCAGATGGTCGCCCACCTGCTGAACAGCGGGTGCCGCGTCGCGGCGCGGATCGGTTCGACCGAGGGCACCACGACCGCCGACGTGCTGTCGCGGGTGAATCAAACTCTGGGCTCGGCCGTCGATCCGGCAGCCGTGTCGGTGTTTGTGAAGGACGCCGATGTGTTCGATTCGGCGTCGCCTCCGCCCACCACGGGAGCAGGCTTGGAAGCGCTGCCCGATCTGGAAGTCGCGGAAGCCGAACCGCGGCAGATGTTCGTGGTCCGCGCTCGGGTGGCCTACAACGACATCGCGTTGGTGCCGATGGCGTTCATGGACGGCGTGGTGTTGGAAGCCCAAGCGTTCATGCGACACGAGTAACCCTCGGCGGCCCCCCCGGTCCGCCTGACGATACGACACGCTCACCCCTGCCCCTCCCTGGAGATGACCGCCATGAAACGACGCCCCCCGAAGCGCCGCGGCGCCGTGGCCGTCGAATTCGCCTGCGTGGCCCCCGTGCTGTTGGCGATTGTCGTTGGCATGATCGAACTGACCCGCGTCTACGAAGTGCAAAACGTGCTGGAGACGGCCGCTCGCGAGGGCGCCCGGTTCGCCGCGCTCGACCGCACGGGCATGTTGCAGGAGGGCCAAACGGCCAACGCGAAGCTGGCCAGCGACGTGAAGAGCTTTCTGGCGACCGCGGGCATGCCGTCGGATGACGTGACGGTCAGCGTCGTCAGCGCGGCCGACACGTCGCAAACATTCGACCTGGACGACCCCGCCAACGACTTGAAGCTGTTCCAGGTGCAGGTGTCGGTGCCGTACTCGGCGATCAGTTACACGCCGGTCGCTCAGGAGAGCGATTACGCGCTGACCTCGGCCATCACCTTCCGCAACGGCCGGGCGGTGTTGTCGCAGTAACCAACCAATCAGCATGACGCCGGCCCCGCGCCGGCGTCGTCGAGCAGGGACCGCCTGTCAGTTTTCCGCCATCACTTTTCGTTACTTCTGCACGTCCTTCTTGTCGCGGCGGACCGCGGCGAACCCGCTCCCTGGAGATTTTTCCATGAATGCTCGCATCCCCGCGCGGCATGGACGCTCGACGATTCAACGCTCAAAACTCCAACGCCGCCGCGGCGTGATCGTCGTGCTGACCGGCTTCTGCCTGTGCGCCATGTTCGCGTTCGTTGCCCTGTCGGTTGATACCGGCCGCATCGTGCTAACCGAAACGAAGATGCAGAACGCGGTGGACGCAGCGGCTCTGGCCGCTGCTCAGGAAATTACCGCCGCCGTTTATGCGGCCGGGCAGGGGCAGGGATCGGCCAACATCGACGCCAATTCGATCGCGGTGAACGCTGCCCGCACGATGGCCGCTCAGGTGGCCGCGGCCAATGGCGTGTACATCGACTCCGACGCCGACGTGCAATTCGGCAAGCGGGGGTTTGACGCGGCGACCGGCACGTGGCCGATCCAGTGGAACACGTCGCCCTACAACGTGGTGCAGGTTGTCGCCCGCCGCACCAACGCCGACACGACCGCCCCCGACGGCCAGCTGCCGCTGGCGTTTGGCTGGGCCGTGGGTCGCTCGCAGGTGCCCGTGCAAACGTCCGCCACCGCGTTCGTCGAAGCCCGCGACCTGGTCGTCGTGATCGACGTGTCGGCGTCGATGAACGACGACAGCTCGTTGCGATCGCCGCTGGGCACGGCGGAAGCCGAGATGCTACTGGACAACATGTGGGACGCCCTGGTCGACGCCGATCCCAAGTGGCCGGGGACGACCGATTCGAAGTTCCCCGCGGGCGGCTTCGGGGCGATCAACTCCTACGAAGGAACCTACATCTCTAGCAACGACACGAACGCCATTCGCTACTACCTGGGCTTGACTCAGAACGACGGCTACAGCCGTAGGTTCCCGTTCCCGCAGGCCGGCCGCTACAGCAGCGGGGCGCCGAAGAACAAGCCGTCCAACGCAACCAGCGACAACCTGTGGAACGGCTATATCAACCATGTGAAGAATCTCGGCGGCTCGTACCACAAAAAGTACGGCTACCGCACGCTCATGGACTACATGCAGGAGCGCCGCTACGACCCGAGTCAGTCGGAGGATCTGTGGCGCACGCCGCACTACCCGTTCCACGCCAACCGCAACGGCACGTCGCTGTTTTTGAGCTTCCTCGAGGAACTGGACTTCGGCGACGAAGTCGGCTGGGTCGCCTACGGCCAGTGGGCCGAGCAGCAACTCACCTATTATGACGGCGAGGTGGACATCGACATCTCCGCCGACCCGATCACGTCCGACTACGCCACGATCGACACGATGCAGCGGCGGCACCAGGCGGGCGAATACGTCGGCTGGACCGCCATGGGCGACGGCATCCTGAAAGCCCGCGAATTGCTGGTGGGGGCGGCGGGGGACCCCTCTGACGACGGGTATGCCCGCTATGGCGCCCGGCCCACCATGCTGGTCATGACCGACGGCCAAACCAACCAGAAACCGTACGGTTGGAGCCTGCCGGGCGATTTCGACTGGTCGGAGTGGACCGACTACGACGGCGACGGAAATGCCAATTACTGGACGAATGACTCCAAAAAGCAGTACGCTTTCTGGGAGGCGACCGAAGCCATCAAACTGGGGATCACGATCCATACGCTCGCTGTGGGCCAGGGAGCGGATCGGGACCTGATGGAAGCGATCGCCTACGCCAGCGGCGGTATCTACATCGATGTGCCTGGGGGGGCCACCGTCGCCGATCTGGAGGAGCAATTGCTCGAGGCGTTCAGCAATATCGCCTCGAAAGTGCCGCCGGCCAAATTGGTCTTCGAACTGTCGGCCACTCCGTAAGCGGAGCTGGCCGACGGCCTGCTGCCGGTGCATTCGCAACGCTACCCCGCGAATGCATCGGCGGCGGTTTCGATGGGTCGCTTTCTGCGGTCGCGGCGCTCTGGGGGGACGCGAGGGGGGGAACTCTCGTCCATGTGATACGAGCGTTTCAATTTGGCGGCCGGCAGCGCGCCCCGGCGGTCTCGGTGTCCTGGATCGCCGATGTCTGCCGGCCGCCACCTTTTTTTTGATGTGAGTTGTGAGCGGTGAGTTGCGAGGGAGGACGTCCCGGCGCCTTGCCGGCTTTCTACCCCACTCCTCAAGCCTCGTCACTCAGGACTTCAGTCTTCGTACACCGCCGAATCGTAGCGGCGGCGGCGATAGCCGCGTCGTCGGCGGTGGCTGCGGGTCACGTATTCGCCCTCGACGAAGTAGTAGCCGCCCAGCAGTTTGTAGAAGAACAGAATGAGCAGCGTGCCGACGGTGCCCACGAACATGCCCATGGGGCTGACCGGAGTGACGCGCTGGCCGTCGTAGAAGTAGCTGAGGATCCCGCAGCCGATCACCGTGCCGCCGATGCCCATCAGCACGGTGGCAATCGCCCCGCCAGGATCGCGGCCGGGCATGATCCCTTTGGCCAACAGTCCAATCACGGTGCCAAAGCCGATCCACACCAGCACGTCGTTCACCAACTGCTGGGCCGAGTCGTTGAGCGCCAATCCTTGGGCGGCGTCGAATCCGTTCATATCCGTTCTTTCTGCTTCACGATCGGTCGGGCAAGATTCGCGCGGACTGTAGCGGGCGCCGGCCGGACGACGCAAGAGAGTTGTGGCGCACCCTGCTAGCGGCGGGCCCTCGACGAGCAGGTGGCAGCCGCGCCACGCTGCGGGGCTACACCGAATTGGCCGCCGGCTCTAGTTGTCGCCGATTGGCGCCGTGTACTTCTGTTCGTCCTGCAGGAACTTCTCACGTGCCGCTTCGTCGACGAACAGGTACCGCCAGCCCTCGAACCAAGCGCCGATCAGCGGGTTTCCGGGGACTTCCTCGCCCGAGTCGCGCCGGGTGACGACGCACTTGCCGCCGGCCGCCAGATCGACGCCGGCGTAGCGGTCGGGATCGGCTTTCAAGCGCGCCGCGGCCGCTTCATCGGCGCAGAGATAGATGCGGTGGGTCGCGGGTACTTGGACCGAGTGCCAGATGCTGCCTCGCACCCGCTTGCCGGTCTCGACGTAGGTGACCACGCAATCGCCGCCCAACGCGGGGATGTACAGCGCGGGATCGGCGATGAGCGCCTCGCGCTCCGCCAGCCCGGCGGGCAGGAAGATCATGCCGTCGATCGATTTGCGGTGCTCGTAGCGCCCTGGCACCCAGGGGTTTTCCAGATCTTTCCAGATGGACACGGGGCAGTGTCCGCTGAACAGCGGCTCGGCAGCATTGACGCCGCCGCTCTTCTCGTTGGCAGCCGCGGGCCGTTGTTCCGACGCGTCGGCCTGCGCGCTGCGGGGCGCTTCGACGACGACGCCCGGTTGGGGCCTGGCCGATTGCGAACTGTCGGGCGCCGTGGCGCCAACGCGGTTTGACTTGGGAGCGGGCGCGAGTGTGCTGTCAGCGAGATCCCAGGTAGGAATTCCGCTCGCGTCGTCGGTGAGAAAGTCTCCCGGCGACTGCAAGAACTCGCGTCGCGCCCCCGCGTTCACGAAGTAGAATCGCAGCCCGCCGGCAAACGTGAGCGCCGTATCGGGATTGCCGGCCACGCGGCGGCCGGTTTCGGCGTAGGTCACCGGACAGATGCCGCCCCCGTGGAGATCGGCGTCAATGTACTTCTGCGGGGCGCGCTGGAACTCGGCAACCTGCTCGAAACCGGCCAAGAAGTACATCCGGTCATTGAACATCAGCCCGTGCCGCAATTCGCCGGGTACGCGTTGGCCGGTCTCGACGAACGTGACCGGGCAATCCCCTGCGAGCACGGGGACGTATGTTTCGGGCGCCGCGGCGAAGATCGCCCGCTGTCGCTCGTCGGCGAAATAGTACCACTTGCCGTCGAACGCCGCGGCGAACTGTTCCCGACCCTCAACCCACTCCCGCCGGTCGTGCAGCGTGACCGGGCAGTACCCCTCCAGTGCGACCGGCAACGATTCCATGCCGCGACTTCGCAATGAGAACCCGGCCTGCTGCGTCCCGATCGTGGGGGCGCGCGGCGGTTGTCGCCCTTCGCCCCGCGCGATCGCGGCACACGCCAGCGGCAACGCGACAAGCAGCAGCGAGCGGAGACAGCGGCGTCGGTTTGGCGCAGACATGAAGCACTCGGGGCCGCATCCGCGGCCCGTGTCGGCAAGACGGAGAAGCGTCACAATGCGCGGAGTGTAGCGAGCCAGCGCAGAGGGGGCGATGCCGAATCGGCCAGCTTGCTAGCAGGCGAACCGGCGACGGCGCGGGGCGTCGAGACGCCCACGGACGGGATCACATTTCGCCCCCGGTCAGTGACCGGGGGCGAAATGGGCGTATGCCGCGGCGATCAAGCGGCCGCGGGCGGCAGCTTGCGGGGGGGGCCTGCCGGTTCTAAACTGGAACCAGCCGTTGCGGGTGTAGTTCAATGGTAGAACGAAAGCTTCCCAAGCTTTAGGCGAGGGTTCGATTCCCTTCACCCGCTCTTCTCTTCCGCCCCGTCGCCAGCGGGGGGCGCCCCGTTGTCTTCCGTCTCAGGCTCCGGGATTCGCAAGGCCCACCAGGCGCCGGCCAGTTGCACCAATGCGGTGGCGATTAGCAGCCCTGTCAGGTTGTCGGTCGGCGAGTTGGCACATCCGCCCGTCACGGCCATCGCGGTGATTGGCAAAGCGCCCGCAGGCGCGATGGACGTCGGGTAAATCGTGGTCGCCAGCAGCGCCGCGGGGTGCAGGGCTTCGTACGAGACGACCAACTGGAGCAGCTTGGCGCCCAGGAAGAATCCCACGGTCAGGGCCAACTGATTCACAGCGAACCACACGGCGATAAATGTGGCCCGACGGTCGCGCGGGCTCAGCCCGATCATCAGGTTGGGCTGGGCGACGTTCATCCCCGCGTAGGCCAGCCAGCAGACGTAGGCGCCGATGATCCACCAGACGGCGTCGGGCGAGGCCAGCACGTAGAACAGCGGCGCCAACGAGATCGCCGCCTGCGTGAGGGCCAAGACCGGCACGTTGCCGCGGCGGTCGACCTGCCGCCCGGCCAGCGGCGACAGGCGCGATTGCACGCCGCGCGACCCGGCGTCGAGCATCTTCTTGTGGAAGAACGGCAACTGAATCTGCCGCATCTCGTACAAGCTGCGTACCGCGTAGAACAGCCCGTTGGCGGCGGAGAACCACACGCCGAACAACAGCAGACGACGGTACCGGCTGTCCAAAAACGGCAGCAGCAAGCTCCGTAGCGGCGGGGGCCGCTGTTCGTCGAGCGGCTGCTGTCGATCGGCGACGCGCCTCAATGGGATCACCGCCAGGAGAAAACAAACGGCGCCGACCACCGCGCACGCGGCGTAGCCGATCCACAGGTCGTGCGGCCGGTCGAGTTCGCTGCACCGACGATTCCAGTACAGCGAGAAAAAAGCGGCGGCGAACATTCCCACGGCGCGGCCCACGTTGAGCCAGCTCTCGCGGCGCCCAAAGAAACTCCCGCGAACCGAAGGCGGCGTCAGTTCTCCCAGCCAAGACCACAGCGCCACCGCGGCGACGTACTCCAGCAAGTGGAAAAAGAACCACAGCGCGCCCAGCGCCAGGAGCGATTCCCCCCGCAGCGGCAGCACGTGCGGCGCGGCAATCACTGGCAGCGCCAGCAGCAGGATGGCGCTGACGGTATATAACCTGACGCAGAACTTCTTGCGACTGCCGAGCCGGTGAACCCACCAGGGCGCGAACACGCGCAAGGCGCCGGCCAACTCGGGGGCCGCGAGAATCCAGGCGATGGCGATCCCCGACGCGCCAATTTCGTTGGCCAGGTAGCGGACCAACGTGACGCTGACCAAGCCGTTGCCCGCGCCCCACAAACCGGCGTTCGCCAGCGCGCAGCGAATCGACGTGCGGCGCTTGGCGGGCGAAACGTGGCGGAGCACATGGGGCATGGCGCCACGGTAGACGCGACCGCCGCGGCCGGCAAGCGGAATCGGCGCGAACCGGCGCCCGACGGGAACGGGGCGTACAGTCACACGCGCTCGGCGGAGCCGCGTCTTTCTGGCGAGCTCAGCCCCGATTGCCGCGGCGGGCCAGCATTGCCAGGAACGCGGGCACCAGCACGGTCCGCACGACAAATGTATCCAGGGCGATCCCCAGCGACAGGGCGAGCCCCATCTCCACCATGCCGCGCAGCGTACCGGTCAGCATCGACGCAAACGTCGCGGCCATGATCACTCCGCAACTGGTAATAATGCCCCCAGTTTCGACGAACGCCCGCCGCAGGCCTTCCATCGGGCCGTGCTGCTGTTGCTCCTCAAACACTCGCGTGACCAGATAGATGTTGTAGTCCTGTCCCACGGCCGTCAGGATCACGAACAGAAAGACTGGCACCTTCCAGTCGAGACCCGGATAGGCGGCGCCGTAGTAGCTGCTCAGTAGCAGTTGCACGATGCCTAGCGTGACCAGGTAGCTGAGCAGCACGGTCGCGATCAGATACGCGCACACGACCGGTCGCCGCAGCAGCACCAGCAGCACGCCCAGCACGGCGGCGGCCACCAGCCATTGAATGCGCACCCGGTCGGCCAGGGTGACCTGCTCCAGGTCGCGAATTCCTGACGACGTCCCCAGCAGCTCAAACCGCGCCCCGTGCCAGGGCGAGTCGGCGTCGGCCGCGAGCTGGGCGAGGGTCGTTTCGATTTGCTCAACCGTCGCCACGGCCGCGTCGGAGAACGGGTGGTCGGCGAGCACGACAAAGATGCGCGTCACGCGGTTGGCGTAGTCGCCGGCCTGAGAAACGAACGCCGCCTCGGCGAGCGGACTTCCCGCGACCGCGAGCGACTGTATGCCCTGCGTGGAAAACAGGCTGACCTCGCCAGCCCGCTCGCCGGTGGGACGATAGGCGCTGCGGACTTTGTCGACGCCCGGTAGATCCTCCAACGGTTTGGTGAGCGTGGCAATCGTCATGCGGCCGTCGACGCCCGTCAGGTCGGCCGCATCGCGCTCGGCCAGGACGACCAGCGGGCCAATCTCGCCGGGCGGGAAGTACTGCGCCAACAGCGCGGTTCCCTGGCGGCTGATTCGCTCGGCGGAAAGCTCGCCAAAGATGTCGTAGGTGACCGCCACGCGTCCGCCCGTGTAGGCCAGCGGCGCCGCGATCGCCAGGCTCGCCAGCAGCCCCGCCGCGGGCCGCCGCAGCACGCCGTCGGCCACGCGCTGCCAGAATCCGCGCAAGAGGCCACGTTCCCGGCGATCGCTTTCCGTGTCGGCCCCGACCGCGGCGCCCAACCGCGTCGACAGCAGCGCGGGAACCAGCGTCACGCAGACCGCTAGCGCAATGATCAGGCTGACGGCAATCGCCGGGCCGCTGTAGGCGAACTTGCCGTACCGGGCAAACGCCATCATCGCCAGGCCCACCACCGTGGTCAGTGCGCTGGCGGCCAACGCCAAGCCGACATGCCCGAGCGCTTCGCTGACGGCACGAATCTGGGACTGGCCCGCGGCGCGCAGCTCGCGGAACCGCGCGATCAGGAACAAGCAGTAGTCGGTGCCCGCGCCGAACAGCAGCACCACGACGAACACCCGCGTGGTGGTGAAGATCCGCACCTCGGGCCAGCCGCCGTCGGCGCCCCATTGGGCCAACAGCGCAAGCAGGTCGAGCGATGCGACCGCGGCCACGGCAATGGCGGCCAGCGGCACCAAAGTCAGCCACAACGAGCGATAGATCAGCAGTAGCGTCGCGACGACCAGCAGCACTGTGGTGCGGTCGGTGTTGCGGAGACTCTCGGCCGCAGCGGCCAGCATGTCGCCGCCAATCGCCGCGGAGCCCGTCACGCCCACCTCCAGCCCAGCGGGCTGGCGCGGCCGCAGGTCGGCCAGCGCCTGGGCGACCTGCTCCAGCACGCGCGAGTTGTCGACCGCCATCAGGTCGTTGGTGAGCCGCACGACGACGCGCTGGGCGCGGCCCGTGGGACTCTTGAGCATCGGCCCCACGACGGGAGTCGACTCGGTCCACGGCGGGTCGACCAGCGGCAGGTCGGGGATGGCCGCGACGGTGCGGGCCGCTTCGTGCAGGAACTGGCGGTCCTCGGCGGTCAGTTCGCCATCGGGTCGGGCGAACACCAAAACGATTTGGCTACTTCCGACATCGTCGGGAAACGCGACCGCGCTGAGGGCCGCGGCGCGGGCCGTCGTCGTCTCGGCAGGCAGTTGATCGAGATCGCCGTCATTGGCCACGTCGCGCCAGTGGGGCGCGACCAGATGCAGCACAGCGACCGCCGCCAGCCAGGTCGCAATGACTAGCCACCGGCGTCGACTGACAAACTGGCCAAGACGATCGAAGAACATACGGGCGAGACAGTGCGGCGGGCGAGCAGGCCCCGTTTATCGTACTCCGCCGGCGGCGCGGCGGGTAGCGGCCCGAGCATGCCCGTGCGACAGTCGCGTGCCGACGCGTTGTACACGGAGGGGGTGGCTGGGGATGACTGCAGGGAACCCCCAGTGGCGTACTCTGGGGGCTTCGCTGCGCTACGTCCCCAGCCACCCTGCAATTGTCTTTACATGCAAAAAAACAGCCGGTGCGACGCGCGTCGCACCGGCTGCTTGTCAATCTGCGTGATGATTCGGGATTCAGTCGTCCAACTCAATCTCGAAATCGTCGATGTCGATGTCCGCGTTGCGCGAGGTGGGCTCCTCCAGCGGATCCAACTCGGCGACCGGCGTTGACGGGGCGGCTGGCTCGTCCTGCTTGGCCGCGCGGGACGGCTTGGCGGGCTTGGCCTTCTTTTCCTTCTTGGCCTTGGGCGCCTTGCCGGGCAGTTGCTTCTGCCTGGCGCCGGCTTGCAGCCGTGCCACGCGGCGATCGGCTCGCACCGGCACGCCGTTGACCACGGCGCCAATCATCCGCACGCCCAGGCTGTCCAGCAACTCGACGGCCTTGTTGATCTTGCGAACTTCGCTGTGATCGCGAAGCACCGTCAAGATGGCGCCGTCGACGCGTCGGCCTAGCGACAGGCTGTCGGAAATCTTCAGCACTGGCGGACCGTCGATGATGATGAAGTCGAACTGCGTACGCAGTTGCTCCAGGATCGGGTCCAGCTGATCCGTGGCCAAATTCTGCACCGCGATGCGGTCGCAGACGCCGGCGGTCAGCAGCCACAAGTTCTCGGTTTGCGTGGTCTGCACCGCGTCGGTGACGTCGATCTCCGACCGCAAGACTTCGCAGAAGCCGCCGTCGAGGTTCAGGCCAAACAGGCCGTGCAGCGACGGGGCTCGCAGGTCGCCGTCGATCAACAGCGTGCGACGACCGGCGCGGGCCAGGCTCATCGCCAGGTTGGCGGCCACGGTCGTGGCGCCTTCCATCGTTTCGGCGCTGGTGATCAGCACGATCTGACGACGCATCTTTGTGGAAGCGTGCATCAACGTCGCCCGCACGCTGTCGATGGACTCAGCCACCTGGGCGGCGACCAGGCTCCCGCCGGCGAGCGACTTGCGAGCCGAGGTGCTGGGAAGCACGCCCAACACGCGGATGCCCAGGCCTTCGTCCACGTCGTCGGGCCCGTTGAGTCGACGCTTGCGGAACTCGACCAACGCGACGCCGTAGCAAGTCAGCGCGAACGCCGCCAAGCCGCCGATGCCGGCGATCGACGCCCGCTCGATGTTGTTGATGTTCTCCTGCGACATGGCCGGCTGCATAATCTGCACCTTTTCGTGCCGCTCGGTTTCGGCGCCGGCCGCTTCACGAGCCTGACGCTCGATCTTCAGCTGCTGCAGGCGGATTTCCAATTCGCGAACGACTTCCTGATCGTTCTCGATCTGCGACTGCAGCATCTCGATTTCCGGATCGCGGGCGCCCAGTCGCAGCAGCGCGTCCTCCGACTGCTTCAGCTCTTCTTCCATCTCGTTGATGGTCGCCTCGGTCTTTTCCTTGACGATTCGGTACTGAGCGATGATCGCCTGCAGTTCTTCGTTCGGCATGTTGGCAATCTGCTCGCGCAGTTCGCGTTCCGCCTTGGCGCGGTACTGCTGCATCATGGCTTCGACTTGCTGCTTGGCCTGCTGCATGCGAAGCACCTCCGGCGAATTGCGGCGTTTCTCAATCGATTGCCGCGCCATCAGCGCGGTTTCGATCTCGAACAGTTGCGACTGGTAGTTGGCGATCATCGGGTCTTCGCTGAGCGCCGCGGCCACCAGGTTTTCGATCCGAGCCGGGCTGCTCGCCTGGCGGATGGCGACTTCCTTCATCACCTCGTTGTCCAGCAGCGTCTTCTCCTGCTTGCTCAACTCGGCCTGGATGAAGTGAATCTTGTCCAACAGGGTCTTGATCTCGATCTCCGCGGTGTCGGAATCGGCGCCGTCGGCCGTCTCGATCATGCCGCGCAGCGTCTGCATCTTCTTTGACAAATTGCTGGTGAGTTCTCGTTCGACCTTCTCCAAGTCGTCTGACAACTGCAGCCGGTTGATGCGTTCTTTGGTGACCACCTCGGTGTAGTACGAATCGATGATCGCGTTGATGATGTCGACCATGTCTTCGGGATTCTCGTCGCCGTCGTAGCGGACCTCCATGACTTTGCCGTCATTGGGGAAGCTGACTTTCAGTTCGTCGAACATCCACTGAATGGGGTCGGGCTGGTTGGAAATGACCGCCGGCAGTTCGCGAATCGTCTGCTTCGTGAGCGCGGCGTTCAGCACGGTCGCGCTCTTGATGAGCGTCAACTGGCTGAGCTGCTCCTGCTCGAGTTGCTTTTGCGTGAGCGGCTTCTCCGTATTGCCGAAGGCGGACGTGTCGCCGAAATTCATCATCAAGTACGCGCTGGTCCGCGACGACGCGGGGAACAGCAACCACAACGCCAGGCCGGTCAGGCCCGCGATGAACGCCCCCAACAACGCGGCCATCAGCCAGCGGCGACGGAGGCAGTTGACCAGCCACTTCTGATTGAAGCTGCCGTAAAGCAATTCGTTGGCCGGCGCCGGGGCCGCCCCGTAGCCCGCGGGGAGCGGATACGCCATCTCCGGAAGAGCCAGCGCTCCGCCGTGAGAGTCGTTCGGCGGAGCCAGCACGTCGGTGGTCGCTGAATCAGAGTGAGTACTTGCCATTGATTGCCTCGCTGAAAAGTGAGCGTGCAGCCCGATAGGCGGGTCGGAACCCACAAGTGGTGGTGGACGAGGGCGTCGTCGCCGGAGCGGGCGGTCGAGGCGCCAGCTCGCGGGCGTTTCCCGCGTGTCGAGCCGCGAACCTGCGGCGGTATCCCCAGGGGGTAGCAACCGGCGGACCAAACCGCCCCAGCGGCGAATTCCCGGGGAAAACTGCTGCTGCCGGCGACCAGCCCTGGCGGCCGGCGTCGGCTTTTTGCAACGTCGCGTTGCTCCCATGCAGCGCGAGCGTCCGGCAAACCGTCAAAACCCGCACGTCCGTTGTGCAGGAACTAGGTGCATTGAATGAGTGCGTTGCCGACCCGCAGCCAGCTCGGCGGGGCCGCGGCGGCCCGGCCAGGCTGCGGCGAGGGGGCCGCGATCACGCAGTGACCGCTCCCGCGGGGGCGAAGTCGTCGGCTTCCACAGGGATCGTCAGCCGTCGCAGGATCGCCAGTTCCAGCCCCAGCAGGCCCATGCCGATGAACATCATCGCGTAGCCCGCCCCGTCGTGAATGATGGTGTGCAACGTTCCGCCCGTCTGCGACTCGGGGAATGCCATGTACAGCAGGCCGGTCGTGACGATGCGAATGATATTGCTGGCCAGTGCGATGGGAATGGCGCTGACCAACACGGCCAGTCGGTCCCACCACGGGCGGTCGATGATCAGTGCCACGGCGACGCACATGGCGCCGAACACAGTCAGCATCCGCAGGCCGCTGCACGCTTCGGCGACGATCAGCGGCTGCTCGAGCGAGTCGATCTTAATGCTTTGGCCCACCTTCACCGCGCCGACGCCGAGGGTCTGCAGGATGATGGTGCTAGCTCGGCTGGCCCAGCCCAGCAGTTTGATCAGGAACGTGTTCTCCACCTGATACGGCAGGGGGAACATGAAGATCAGAAAGGCGAAGGCCGGCCCGCCCCACTTCAACAGCGACCGGCCGCCGACCAGCAGGCACAAGCCCAGCAACACGGCGATGAACGAGATCCGGTCCAGGAAGTTGTTGTTGATGTGCGAGGCGAACAGCCGCAGGCCCAACCCGGCGGCAATGATGCCCACGCCAATCCAGCGGTCCACGACCTCTGTTTCGACCAGCGGACGCCGGCGATCCCAGAACAGATAGGCCGCGATCAACGGCACAATCCAGCCGTGGGAATAGAGGTCGTTCGACCAGAACGTCGACGCGAAGCTCAGCATGTTGCCGTAGGCCGCCACCGTCAGGGCGACCAGTCCGCCGAAGACGATCCACGCGGTCCGCGCCTCGTTTTCGCCCAGCGGGATATCGTCGGTCCAGTCGAGCGAATCAGCGTTGCCAAATGCCATGAAAGGGGTCTCTGCTTGCGCGTCGTCTCGGGAGAAGGCGGATGATCCGGGGCTAGCTGCAAGGGACGAGCCGCCGCGGCTGCAGGCTTTCGGTACGGCGACCTTGCGGTCGACTCAAACCCGCTCCGCTGTGTTTCGAGAATACGCGCGTGCTGGCAACCTGTCAAACAGTTTGGCCGTTGGGTCCCGTGGTGCAACCTGTTGGCGCAGCAAGCACTTACGGCCGCAGGTGGGGTCGTGAGGATCGCGCCGTCCACGCGATCGCGCGACGCTTTGCGCGAGTGTCCGCCTGACCGCTGCGGCCGGTCTTTCACCGGGATTGCCCAGACGGCCCGTGCCGGCGGCGCCAGCACCGCCAGCGGTCGTCATGCAGGGCGTTTTTGCCGTTTCCTGGCATTCCCCCAAAGTCGGTGTCAAACCCTGACGATTATACCCATTGTAACCGTCGCTCCGGCTCTGCCGGTTGCGCATCCCGCGCGGCCTCTCACGAGGCGACTCGCGGGACGACTTGTCACCTCGCCGTGCGAGTTAGCGAGAACGAACATGAAGGCGTGCCCAATGATCCGCCGCGGGATTCACCTGCTGCTGCTGACCGCTCTGGCTGCTTCCACGGGTTGCACGGCCTACATGGCCCCGCGCGACACGCACCCGGCCGATCCGCACGAGCCGCCCATCACCAGTCCCGTACCGCGGGAGTTGGAAATGGTCACCATGCCGCGGTACGTGATCGAGCCGCCGGATATTCTGCTGATCGAAGGCGTGAAGCTGGTGCCCAAGAGCCCGCATCGCATCGAAACGTTCGATGTGCTGTTGGTCCGCGTCGCCGGGGCGTTCCCCGAGCAGCCGATCGACAACGCTTACTCCGTCGACGCCGACGGCACGGTCAACCTGGGTCCGACCTACGGCCGCGTGAAGGTCGTCAATCTGACGATCGAGGAAGCGGAAGACGAGGCCCGCAAGCAACTCAGCAAAATTCTCAGCGACGCCGACGTGTCGATCTCGCTGATCTCCTCCTCGGGCGCCCAAATGATCACCGGCCAGCACCTGGTGGCCATGGACGGCCGGGTCAACCTGGGCACCTACGGTTCGGTCTACGTCGCCGGCATGACGCTGGAGCAGGCCCAGGCCGCGATCGAAGAGAAACTGACCGAGAAGCTGGAAGACCCCGAAATCTTCATCGACGTGCTCGCCTACAACAGCAAGGTGTACTACGTCATCACGCAGGGCGCCGGGCTGGGCGACAACGTCGTCAAGTTCCCGATCACCGGCAACGACAAAGTGCTCGACGCGGTGGCCAACCTGGGCGGCGTGTCGCAGGTGTCGTCGACGAAGATGTGGATCGCTCGTCCCGCGCCCAACGGCGTCGGCTGCGAGCAGATTCTGCCAGTGGACTGGGACATGATCGCCCAGGGCGCCGTGACCGCGACCAACTACCAATTGATGCCCAACGACCGGTTGTACATCGCCGAAGACAAGATGACTCGCGTCACGAACCTGGTGGGCAAGATTCTCAACCCGTTCGAGCGGATCGTGGGCTTCGTCAGCTTGTCGACCTCCATGGCAAACCGCATCGTGCGATTCGGCCAGCCCAACACGTTCTAGCGTAGCGACCAGTTGACGGGACCCTCCGGCCGCCCGACGCGGCGACCGGAGGGGAACCCGCCTCCGGCATAACCACCGCAGCATTGCGAAATATTCCAACCTTTCACCAAGTTCGTAGCGGCCCCGCACTCGACCCAGCGACGCGCCGCCCATCGGAAGGAACTCAGGCTATGCGATCTTGGCTGCACACCATGGCGACGAAGCGTGCCAGTTGGCTCGCCGTCGGCATCATTCTGACGCTCGCGGCCGCCGAGACGTACGGCACAACCGGCTGCACGCCGCCGCCATGCGCCGCCGACGGCACGTGCCGTCCCAATCGCCGCGAATGGGGGTGGTACCACACCCACTGGCGGCCTTGGCCGGGCGAAAAGGTCGCGCCGACGCCGACTGCTGCGGGAACGGACGCCGAAGAAGCCGAAGATGAATTGGGCGGACTCGTCCTGCCCGACCCGGCCAAGGAAGGCGCCACCAGCGCCGAGAAAGCCGGCGACGAAGCGGTGGAATCGGACGAAGCGCCGATCGGTCCGATTCCTGGCCCTGGCGCCGACGACGCCGGACCGCTGGGGCCCGGCGAAGGTGCGCCCGCGATCGACCCGTTTGGCTACGACCAGCAGCCGAGCGACCCGACTGCGCAACTGAGCCTGCCGGCCGCCGCCGGGGTGGCGATGACGCCCCCCAACCCCAACCACCGCAACGATCCGCCGCCGATGCCGTCGTTTGTTCAGCCGTTGCCGGCCGTGGCGCCGGAAGGCTCCATCGTGCAGCCGGCGATGAACGTTGAGCCGGCCGTCGCGCCGAACCTGCAGGGCGACGATGCTCCGCCCGCCTTGCCGCCCAGTCTGCTGGGCGCTGCCGGCGGTCGCGGCTTCGCACCCACGGCCACGGCCGCGCCGATCGGCCGACCTCCGGCGCCGCTTCGCGTGAGCCAGGTCATCAAGCCCCTGCCTCCGGTCAGCGACGAACCGATCACCCTGGGCCAGCCGAGGAGTCTGCGGCCTGCCACGGCCGACGTGCGGCAAGTGAGCTGGCAGACGCCCGGGGGGATCGCGTTAGTGAACCCGGCGGGCGCGGTGGAGGTGGAGCCGGGCGCCGACGGCGCTCAGCAGGCGATCTACTACGAGGTCAGCGACGAAGAGCCCGTCATCGCGCAGTAACGCGGCGGCGATCGCGCCCGCGTCACACGCAACGAAGCAAAGCCTCGGCTGCACCGGCCGAGGCTTTTTTCGTGCGCCGCTGCGCCGCCTGTTCCGCCGTGGCGCCAAAATGGCAGCCCGCCGAGCGAATGAGTGTCGCGCTGCCAAGATTGCACCTGCCGCGTTGGCAGTTTCGCGGTGACTCGCCATTTCCGGATGTGTCGCAAACTCTTGTAGGGTAATGTGTTGCGCGAGTCCTTTGCCGCCCGGCGCGGGCCTGGGCTGATTGGCACGGACGTTGCTTTCTACTCTTGCGAAACCATCACCCCGTCGCTGCGGACCGCGGCCGCAGCATTCGGGACTCGCCAATGCGAGGGTCAACTCGCGGCGGCTTCGTGACCAGGTTTGCCGAAGAGTTTCAAGCAAAGAAGGAGGGTATCACCATGTCCAACGCTGTGGCCAAAAATCGTTTGCGTGAGTTCGTCCCCGGGTCGTGGGGCGAGTTCAACTCGATGATCGACCAGTTCTTCGGACCGACCGGCGTGCGCGGCGTTCAGCCGTTCTACGTCCCGGGCAGCATGTGGGAAGACGAGAACGCCCTGCATGTGGAATTGGACGTCCCCGGCGTCGCTCGCGAAGACGTGGAGCTGACGTTCGAGAAGGGCGCGCTGAAGATCGTGACCGACCGCAAATCGCCGAGCGAGGAGCGCAAGGGTCTGATCGATCAGCGCCGCTACGGCCAGCTGACCCATACGGTCACGCTGCCCGATTCGGTTGACCCCGATTCGATCACGGCGGAACTCGACAGCGGCGTGCTGCACGTGACGGTCTCGAAGAAGCCCGAGACGCTCCCCAAGCGGATCGAGATCAAGTAAGCGCACCAGCGCCATCGAGTAATGTCGACCCAACGCCCGGGCCGCGCAACCCAACGGTTGCGCGGCCCGGTGTTTTTTGCGCTGGCCCCAAGGCTGTCGCTGCGAGTCGCCCCGTGGCGCCACGGGGGCCGAATTCGCCCAGTTTCGAATTTCTCTGAGAAAATTCCGGCCCTCGCCGGGTATGCCAATGTCGGGGTTAGCGCGGGGCAGCTGCTCACCACCGATTGACTTTTCGCCTGTTCATCAATCACCGGCGAAGCGAAAACTAGCGCGGCGGTTCGTCCGGCGGGCCAGCGCGTCGCTCATCTGGCGGTCGCGTTGTCGGCTTGGCCTCTCAGGCGACCCGCCGACCGGAATCGAATTGACCCGCGGCGATCAACAGGAACACAGGCGTGAGCAGCGGCCCCGACCCACGGTACAACGAATTCATCCTGGAGTTCACACGGAATTCCAGGCGGCTGTACGGATACATCCGGACGTTGACGCCGGTTGCCAGTGACGCCAACGACGTGTTTCAGAGCACGAGCTTGGTGCTGTGGAACAAGTTCGACCAGTTCGAGGCGGGCAGCAATTTCTTCTCCTGGGCATGTCAGATTGCCATGTTCGAGGTGCGCAAGTGCCGCGAGAAGAGTCAGCGCAGCAAGACGTTTTCGGACGAGGCTTTGGAAATGCTCTCGGCCGAGTTTCAGCGGCGTGAGGACGACCCGAACGCCCGGATCGACGCCCTGCTGGAGTGCCTTGAGGCGCTGCAGCCGGACGATCGCGTCCTCATCGAACGGCGGTACTACGCCGACTGCAAGCCGCCCGAGATCGCCACCACGATTGGGCGATCGCTCGCATCGGTCTACCGTGCTTTGGCAAGAATTCACGAACTGCTGCTGACGTGCGTCCAGCGGAAAACCTCGTAGGGCAGAAGGAGCTTCCGCGTGGACAGCCATCGCCAGTTGCGACGAGAAATCTGTCGCGTAGTCGTCGCCATGTCGTCGGGCGACGCGTCCGAAGCCCAGTGCCGCTGGCTGGACGAGCTGGTGCGCAGCGACGAAGACGCTCGCAGATATGTCGTGGACGTGCTTGCGCAGATGTCGGATCTGGAGTGGGAAGTCAGGGCGAGTATGCCGGCGCTGGACGGACTGATCGGGCAGGGCGCCTCGGACCGCGAGGGGACCTCGGCGCCGGACGCGGCGGTGCACCCGCTGCGCAAGTCGCGACCGAGCGGCTCGTCCTGGATCCTCAAGTGGGAAGCCGTGGCGGCGGCTCTGGTGTTGGCCGTGGCGGCGGCCTTTATGGCCAACTCGCGCCGCGGGCAAGTCGATCAGCCGCCGGTTGCCGCTTCGCGCGACGATGCGGCCCAGCCGCAATCGCCGGTGGCCCGGCTGGTGAGCAACACGAGTTTCCTCATCGATTCGCACGCCGGCCATGCGATCAATGCGGGCGACTCGCTCCAGGCGGGGCGCAGCGTGACGCTGTTCGACGGCGTGGCCGAAGTCGACTTCGATCGCGGCGCCAGTATGCGGCTCAAGGGGCCCGCGCTGCTGGCGATCGACGAGGACGGCGTGCCGTCCCTGAAGTACGGCCGGTTGATCGTGACGAATCACGGCGATCGCCCGTTCGAACTGCGGCTGTCTTTGGCGACCGTCCAGATTGGTCCCGACTCGTATGTCGGCATCGACGGCCACGGCGACGACGCGTTCGTCTACGCCTTCGAAGGGGACGCC
Source organism: Planctomycetaceae bacterium (assembly GCA_002702655.1). Lineage (GTDB taxonomy): Bacteria > Planctomycetota > Planctomycetia > Pirellulales > Lacipirellulaceae. The sequence continues at coordinate 81,927 of PABB01000038.1, read as the reverse complement.
GAGCTTGTCGATTCCGTCGAGGGGAATCGCAAAATGATTGCGGCCGGGCGCGGCCTGCGCGTGCGGCGCGGCGCTCGGTCCGATCTGCATATGGCCGAGCTGCGAGCCGATTCTCAAGCGTTCGACTTCGAACTGCTGATGGCGTCGGACCGCATTCACGTGTCGCCGGATTATGTCGCGGCGATCGAAGCGGCCCAGCCGGTTGCGTATTACCGCTTCGAGGACGACGACGCGAGCCGCGTGCCCAACGAAATGGGCGCCCGGCACGCCCTGGCCATCGCAGGCGACGGCGTGCGGGTCGTGCATCGCGACGGCGACGGCGTGGCCGAGTTCGTGATTCGCGACGACGCGGCGTGTTTTACGGCCGTCGAGCCGTTCGACGAGCTGGCCGGCGACTACTCGTTCGAGGTATGGGTCAAGCCCAGCCACTTTCAGTGGGGCACGATCGCGGCGCTCGTGCAGCGCGACGTCGACGAGCAGGGCGAAGTCGACCTGCACGCCATGCTGCTCGAGTTGCATGGAGCGAACGCGCCGCCGGAAGGCATGTCCAAGGCCATCCGGTTCCTGCATCGCAGCCCCCCGAGCGACCAGCAGGGCGGGACGTCTTGTTTCTCGAGCGTCTTCTACCGGGCGCAGGTCTGGCAGCATCTGGCCGTGACGAAAGACGGCGAATGGATGCGTCTGTACATCAACGGCGAGCAGGTCGCCGAAGCGCGCGATGCAACGGACTTGCCCGCGGGATTGAACCTGATCATCGGACAGTTGTTCTCGTTCGGCACGGTGCGGCCGTTCGTCGGGCATCTGGACGAGTTGGCCGTCTACGACCGAGCCCTGTCGCTGGACGAGATCAAGCAGCACGTGCAAATCATGCGCGCGTCGGAGCCGCCCGCCCGCGGCGGGAGTCCCGATCGCGCCCACAACGGCCGCCCCGCTCCCACGACGCACGGCACGGACGACTTGCGGCGCGGCAACGGTAACGGAAACGAGGCGGCGATATGATTCGGTCCTACCGAGCATTTACGTTGGTCGAGTTGTTGGTCGTGATCGCGATCATCGGCGCGCTGGTGGCGCTGTTGCTGCCTGCCGTTCAGGCGGCCCGCGAAGCGGCGCGGCGGTCCAGTTGCACGAACAAACTGCGCCAGCAGGCGATCGCGATTCAGAACTACGCTTCGTCGCACGACGGCGATCTGCCGCCGGGCAGTCCGGGGCTGGCCAAGCACGGCCTGTTTACCTATTTGCTGCCGTACATCGAACAAGACAGCATCTATCAGCAGATTGACCTGGAAAGTTCGCCAGAAATCGCAACGGTTCGTACGGTTGTGATCGATACGTACCTCTGCCCCGACTACGCGGGCGATCCGCAGTTCGACGACGGCAATCGCAACGGCGCCATCACGACCTACCAGGCGGTCGGAGGGGCCTTCCTGCCGAGTATTCCGCGGGCTCGGCAAGAGCGGTGGACAACGCCCGGATACGGCGACATTCCGCTCAACGGGGCGTTCACCTGGGGCGATGAGCCGCGCCGGTTGAAGGAGTTTACCGACGGCACGTCCAATACGTTGTCGCTGGGCGAATTCGTCCACACCGATCGCTTTCCGGGACCCTACCACGAATTGCCCGGGAACATTCGCACGTGGATCGGCGGCGCGCCGGCGCTGGGCAATGTGAACGAGCGGCCGTCCTATGTGCTGAAGGTCGCCGAGTACGTGCCCAACGCGCCGATTGATCGTCTCGCGGACGCGGTGCCGTACAACCATTTGCCGTTTGGTAGTTTCCATCCCGGCGGCGCCAACTTCGCGATCGCCGACGCCAGCGTGCGATTTGTCGTGGACGACGTCGACTTGAACGCCTACCGGGCGGTCTGCACGGTCAATGAAGGGGAACTCGTTGCGGAGGGGACGCTGTGATGGCGAGTCGCAAGTCCCTGGGCGTGATTGCCGCCATGGCGCTGGCCGCCGCGGCCGGTTGCCAAGAGTCAGACTACGTTCCCGTGAGCGGCGAGGTGTTGTACCAGGGCGAGCCGTTGGCCGCCGGGGTGATCATGTTTCAGCCCGCCAACGGGCCGCCGGCGCGCGGAACGATCGTGGACGGCAAGTTCGCGCTGGAAAACCCCGCCGGCGAGCCGGGCGCTCGCATCGGCCCGAACAAGGTGCGGATCGCCAGCCGAGCCGCGCCCGCGGGCGGCGAGGGCGAAATGGCCTTGGGCCGATCGCTCATTCCCGAACACTACGGCCACTTCGAATCGAGCGGCTTGACCGCCGACGTGAAGCCCGAAGCTAACGAGCCATTCATTTTCCGCCTGGAAGACGGCACTCCGCTCTAGCGGGTGCCAGGGGCGTGTCCGGCGCGCGTCTCGCCGCAGTTCAGTCCTAACTTCGAGCCTGTTCGAATCCGACAATGCATCGCTGCTTGCTTCGCACCGCTGGTTTTTTGTGTTCCACGCTCGCCGTCTGCATCCTGGCCGGCGCGGGCAACGTCGCGCGCGCCCAGCAGCAATACGACGTGGTCGTCTACGGCGGCACGTCGGCGGCGGTCACGGCGGCGATCGAAGCGGCGCGAATGGGCAAGTCGGTCGTCATCGTATCGCCCGACGCCCACCTGGGCGGCATGACCGCCAACGGCCTGGGCTGGACCGACATCGGCGATCGCGACACGATCGGCGGGCTGTCGCGCGAGTTCTATCAGAACGTTTACGACTACTATCTCGACCCGACGGCGTGGACGCTGGAAACCCGCCAACAGTACATCAGTCGAGCGCCGCTGGATCCCGACGCCCAGCGGCGGATGATGTTCACGTTCGAGCCCAAGGCGGCCCGCGCGATTTTCGACGCGATGATCGCCAGCGCGAACGTGCCGGTGGCGAGCGGGCGACTCGACCGCGCCGGCGGCGTCGTCATGACCGACGGGCGGATCGCGTCCATTCGCACCGAAGGCGGCGACGTTTTCACGGGCAAGGCGTTCATCGACGCCACCTACGAAGGCGATCTGATGGCGGCCGCAGGCGTTTCCTATCAGATCGGGCGCGAGTCGAACGCCCAGTTTGGCGAAACGCTCAATGGCATTCAGACGGCCCACGCGACGAAGAATCAGTTGCGGCGCGGCATCGATCCGTATGTCACGCCGGGCGATCCAAGCAGCGGCTTGCTGCCGGGCGTCAATCCCAACGCCGGCGGGGCCGACGGTTCGCCCGACAATCGCTTGCAGGCCTACAACTACCGCATGGTGTTGACCAACGACCCGGCCAACCGCGTGCCGATCGCCCAACCTGCCAACTACGACGAGGCCGACTTCGAGTTGCTGATTCGCTCGATCGCCGCGGGGCAAACAAGCGGATTCTTCAAGCTCGACGCGATGCCGAATCACAAGACCGATTCGAATAACTCGGGCGGCATCTCCACCGACTTCATCGGCGGCAACTACGACCTGGCCCTCGGCGTCAACTACGCCGAAGCAGACTACGAGACGCGCGAAGCGATGGAGGCGGCCCATCGCGACTATCAACTGGGACTGGTGTGGACGCTGCAGAACAGTCCCCGCGTGCCGCAGAGCATTCGCAACACTTGGTCGCAGTGGGGCTTGCCCGCGGACGAGTTCGTCGACAACGACCACTGGCCCGAGGAGATCTACATTCGCGAAGCGCGGCGGCTCAGCGGGGCCGTGACGATCGATCAGAACGACGTGGATCGGCAGGACGAGCTCTTCGCCGACTCGGTCGGCATGGGGGGATACAACATGGACTCTCACCATGTGCAGCGGTATGTCGACGCCGACGGCTATGTGGCGAACGAGGGCGACATTCAGGTCGCGCCCGCGGGCGGGCCGTACCCGATTAGCTATCGGGCCATGGTTCCCCGTCCCGGCGAGGCGGACAATCTGATCGTGCCCGTGGCGCTCAGTGCGACGCACATTGCGTACGGTTCGATCCGCATGGAGCCGGTGTTCATGACGCTGGGCCAATCGGCCGGCGCCGCGGCGGCGCTGCTGGGCGACCATGAAATCGCGGCGGCCGATCTGCCGTACCCCTTGCTGCGGTCGCGGCTGGTGCGCGAGGAGCAGGTCCTGGGGGCCACGTTCACGTCGCCCGACGCCGGCATTGCGTTGTCGTTTGGCGGCGTGCAGAACGGCAGCGCGAACAGCCCGGGACACGCGTTGGGCGGACTGCCCGGCGTGCGGTGGAATCTGGTCGCCGGCGACGTGGCCGGGGGGATCGTCAACACGCGCGGCGGAACGACGGGCGTGTCTGTCGATTTGGGCAAGAGCGGCGTCGACGATGACGTGATCGACTGGGACGCCACGGGGTTTGGGACGATCTCCACCGGCTCGGCGTACAACTCGGGGCTGTACGCCGGCAACGCGTCCAGCGCCCTGTTCGTGAGCGACGGCAAGGACAGTCGCGTCGACATCGGCGTTCGCATCAGCGGGCTCAGCGACGGCGTGTACGACGCCTTCCTCACCGCGAAGAACACCAACACGAGTGACAGCGAACAGTACAACGTGTTCTCGCTGGTGGTGGACGCCGCGTCGGGGGCCACCGACTACGCAGGGCTCGACCCGCTGGCGCTCACGCACGACAGCGACGCTACCTGGCGAAATCACGACAGCCTTGTGGCCGATACGTTCACGATCGCCGGGGCGCAAGACCTGGTGCTGATTGTCGAAGGCGTCAGTGCCGGCGAGCTGCGCGGTTTTCTCAACACGCTGGAAATCGTCAAGCTGTACGCTCCGCCCACAGCCGACGTGAACCACGACGGCCTGGTCGATCTGGCCGACTATCAACTCATTCGCGCGAACTTCACGAGCGAGGTCTCATTCGGGGAGTTTGGCGACGCCACCGCCGACGGGCTGGTCGACCAACGCGATTTCTTCCTGTGGCGCGACGCGTATCTCGCCCAGGGCGGCAGTCTCGCGGCACTGAGCGGTTTGCAGGTTGCCGAGCCTTCGGCAGTCGTATGCAGTTGGACTGCCATCCCGCTGTTACTGCTGATCGCTCGCCACGGCGGCGAGATCCGCACGCCCGCGCCGGTGCACGCTGCGGAAAGGGCCCCTGTCGCGAACCAAGATCGACTTCGCGTCGACACGCGCGTTGACGGAAGCCGTCTATGACCCGTCGAGGAGTCGCACATTTCATTCACGAGATCAGATTAATCAGGCGGCGGGGCGTCGCACGACTGCGAGTCGCGTCCGCCGCAAACCGCGCGACGTTCGCGTGCTTCGCCTATCGCAACATCATCACGTTCACGTACCACTTGCCTTTGCTTTTTGCCGGCCAAGGCGACTTTTCCCTCGTCCTGACGAACTGCTTTGAGAGGACCGACTCATGACACTGCGATCTTTTTCATCATGTTTCTTATTGGCCGCCGTGGCATCGGTCGCGCCGATGGCGCGCGGGGCCGTGATCACGACCCTCAGCGATGGCGACGACTGGACGATTTGGCGTAGCGACGCGACGACCGAGAATCGCATCTTGGTCAAGAACATCGCAGGAGCCAACAGCAACGACCGCATCGGCGTTGCTCAATTCAGCGGTTATTCGCTTGGACCCGTCACGGCCGCCTCGGTGCGATTCGACATTGAGCGCACCGCCGCGTCGAATAATTTCGTCGCTGGCGAAGCGATTTCGCTGTGGGGCGTCCCTGATCTTGACGCCAACGAGAACATCACTCAGTCGGCCACGTGGTCGACGCTGACCACCAATGGGATCATTTTGGGCGACGACTCCGACGGATCGAACAACAACGTCATGGATTCTGCGCTCGTGCATCTCGGCACGATCACGTTCGCGGCTGATACGTCCGGCGACGTGATTGATTTCTTTGGCCCCGCCGTCACCGCGTTTGTGCAGGCAGACACCAATAACTTGATGACCTTCTTGCTGACCAACGAAGGGGATACGAACGCGAGCAATACGGTGCTTTTCTACAACGAAGACTCGAGCGCGATCGCCACGGAGTTCTATCCCTCGGTGATGACCAACGCCGACGCCGTCGTTCCCGAACCGGCGAGCCTGGCGTTGTGCGCGCTGGCGGTAAGCGTGCTCGCTCAGCGGCGTCGCCGGTAGTTCAGCGCGACGAGTATCTCGAATTCACAACGACCGGCGAGCCCGCGACGCGCGGCCCGCTGGTCACCTGGAGATTCCCATGTACAAGACCATGCTTGTGGCGGCAGCGGCCCTGTTGGCGTGCGCCGCCGAGGCCCGGGCCGCTCTCTACGGCTACGAGGGTTTCAACTACGCCGCCGGAACGCTTTCGGGAAAGGGCTCCGCGTCCGATCCGGGATTCAGCACCGCGTGGACGCAAGGAACCGACGGCGGCAACGTGGTGAGCGGCGGACTGTCCTATGCCAACCTGCAGACGACCGGCGGAGCGTTGGACCTGGCCGGGGCGGGAACCACGCTGAACTTCCGCGGGCTGAGCCAAGCCTACAACGACCCCAGCGACACCGCGACCGGCGAGTTGTGGTTCAGCTACCTCATCCAGCCCGGCACGTACACTGGGTTGCCGTTCGCGGGCTTGTCGTTCTACACGGATCAACTGACCGGCTCGACTGCCACCGACACGGACTTCTACCTGGCCGCTCGCAACGTGAGTCCCGGCAACTACGGTTACGGCGACCTCGACGCCGCCAACGGCGCTCAGACGCCCGTCATCGCGACCCCCGGCGAGACGGTGTTGCTGGTGGGGCAGATTGTCTTCGGCGCCGGCGCCAACACGAGCGCCACCAACGAGGACCACATCTACATCTACGCGAACCCCGCGATTGGCGGCGACATTCCTGCGCCGGACGCCGACACGGACCTGACGGCCGACTTTCAGACGATGCGGCTGGCGGCTCAGAACGGCGCCAACTTCTTGGTCGACGAGTTTCGCATCGGCGATTCGTTCGCCGACGTGACGCCCGTGATTCCGCCCGACCCGAACGTCGACGGCGCGCCCGGCATCACGCTCAACGATTTTCAGGTCATTCGCACCAACTTTCTGACCGGGACCACGCACGCCCAGGGCGACGTGAACTACGACGGGCTGGTCGATCACGCGGACTTTTATCTGTGGCGGACGTCCTTCTTGGGGACCGGCGCCACGTTGGAGGGAGTCAATCTGTGGGGCGTTCCCGAGCCGGCCAGCGGCGTCGCGGCCCTTGTGATGACGCTTGCCGGGGGGCTGGTTGTGCGGCAAGCGCGCCGCGCCAAACGACCCGCGTGAAGTTTCCGTGACGACGCCACCCCGCTATTCGCACTCCTCCTCCGTGGATCGTTCGCCGCTGTGCGAACGGATCGACGGCTATTCGGAGCAATTTGCACCATGAACCGACTTGCTTGTCTGCTGTTTCTCGCCGCTGCGGCGGGACTTGGACCGATCCAGCGCGCTGTCGCGCAGACGCAATACCAATGGATCGGCCCCGTGGGGGCCGAGGCCGATTACGACGCCGGCGACCTCGGCGGCGGCGAAGCGACCAACTGGTACAACCCGGGGCCGCCGGAGGCCTTTTTGCAGCCGGATTCGTTCTTCGATGAGTACGGCTCGATTTCCAACGGCGGCATTGCGTTGATTGACCATGGGATCTCTATCTCTCCGGCTGATCTGCGTATCGCGGAGACGGCCGGTTCGACCGGCGGACTGACCATTCGCACTGGCGGAGCCATCACGGTGCAGGCCGAAGCATTTGGGACGGGCACGCTGGCCAACGGCGGCGGGGGAGCCGGCACGCTCACGCTGCGCGACGACATGGGCGCCGTGTCTGTGGAGCGATACACGCAGAATGCGGCGTCGACGCTCGTGGCCCAAGTGTCGGGTGCGGCGACGTTCGCTAATCGTATCACCGCGTCCAACGCCATTTCGCTCGACGGAACGCTGCGGGTCGAGCGCGCGCCCGACAGCAACTTCACAGCGGCCGCCGGCAATTCGTGGACGATCATGCAGGGCCCGGCGATCACCGGCTCGTTCGACGCGGTGGAGGTCGACCCCAACCTCCGCGGAAACGCTGGCCAGGTGTTCGCGACCTCGCGCAGCGGCGGAGCGCTCACCGTGTCGGTCGAGCAGCGGCTGGTCGTCCAGGTCGACCGTTTCACCGGCGCCGCCACGCTGATGAATCCCTCGGGCCACGCGGTCAACATTCCGCTGATCAGCTACACGCTCGCCTCTCCCGGCAACGGGGTCTCGGGCGCCAATGGCCGCTGGAATTCGCTGCAGGACGCGGGCGTCTCGGGGTGGGAAGAGGCGAACCCGACCGCGGCGCAGCTCTCGGAGCTCAACGCGACCGGCACGCTAACGATCACGCCCGGCCAAGCGCGCGACTTGGGCACGCCGATCAACGCGAACGCCGGCGCGCCGCTGGGGACGGACCCCGTCCAGGTTGCCGACGTGTCGTTTCGCTACCAATCGCCGACCGGCGAACTCGTCGACGCCGTGATCGAGCCGGTCGGGCGGATCAACGATCTGGTCCTGGTGGTCGATCCCGCCAACGGCCTGGCAACCATCCAGAATCAGTCGGCGCAATCGGTCAGCTTCATCGGCTACACGGTCTCGTCGGCCGCAGGCGCGTTGAACCCCGCGTTCTCGGGGTTTGAAGGCGCCTCGGTCGCCGACTGGTTCAAGGCGAACCCGACGACGTTCAACCTGACCGAGCTGAACACGCACTCCGTGGCGGCCATGGCCCCCGGCGACGAGCAAGCGTTGGGCACGGCGTGGGACTTCAACTCGGACGACCGCGACCTCGAGTTCCAGTACCAAACGGCTGACGGCGTGCTGCACGCGGGGACCGTGTACTATGGCGACAAAGCGGTCATCGCCGCTGAGAACGCCGACTTTGATTCCAGCGGAACGGTCGACGGCCGCGACTTTTTGACCTGGCAACGCGGCTTTGGCTTGACGGGCCAAAGCGACAAGACGACCGGCGACGCCAACGGCGACGGCAACGTCGACGCCGCCGATCTGACGGCGTGGACGGCGCAGTTCGGCACGAGCCCCGCTGCGGTCGCGACAGTTGCCGGCGTTCCTGAACCGTCCACGGCGTTGCTAACCGTTGTGGCCCTGACCTGTCTGGCCCGGGCAACGGTCCGGCGTTGCATGGACGCCGATTGATGCCGCGAGTGACTGCTCTGATGGGCCAACGTAGCTGCTGCAGTGATCGCCTAATGACGCCTCGGCCGTGGCTGCGCACGTTCGCGTTGGTCGGCGCGCTGCATGCCGCGTTGACGCCGCTGCACGCTGCGCGGGCGCTGGCTGCCTCGCCGCTGATCGAGCGCCTCGACGAGGGGCGGCAGCAGACAATCGTCGTGTACGGCACCAGCCTCACCGCGGGCGGGGCCTGGGTCTCCCAGGTCGCCAGCGTGCTGGACGGGCAGTACCCCGGGCAGATCACCTGGATCAACTCGGGGCAAAGCGGCAAGGCGTCCAACACGGGCGTCGCCCTGTTGCAGTCCGCGGTGCTGGCGCACTCGCCAGACGCCGTGCTGATCGAGTTCGCCATGAACGACGCGTTCACGGCCTATGCAACGACGGATCTGGATTATGGGATCTCGCCGGAGCAATCCCAGGCCAATCTGAACTCGATGATTGATTCGCTGCAGGCGGCGCGGCCGGAGACGCAAATCGTGCTGCAGACGATGAACCCGGCCTGGGACGCGCCCAACGGCCGCGGGTCCGCGACCAAACGCCCGCAACTGGCCGCATATTACCAAGGCTACCGCGACGTGGCGGCCCAGCGCGACCTGACGCTGGTCGACAACAATCTTGTGTGGCGACAGATCCAGGACAACACGCCGAGCGTGTTTGAGACCTACGTGGCCGACGGCACGCACCCCAACGCGGCCGGGTACAGCGCGGTGACGACGCCCGCGGTGCTGTGGCAGCTTGGCGCCGACACGGGGCTGACGTTGGCGGTCGACCTGAAGACCGGCCGTGCCGTCCTGCAGAACCGCTCGAACGCGGCCGTCGATCTGATCAGCTACTCGATTCGCTCGCCCAGCGGCGCCTTGCAGACGTCCTGGCGGAGCTTGGCGGACCGCGGCAACGCCCAATGGGCCGAGGCCAACGCCACCCCGTTCGCACTGAGCGAACTGAACGCAACCGGGGCCACGACTCTTGCTCCGGGAGTGGCCGCCAACTTGGACGTCGCCTGGGACGCGAGCCGGGCGCTCGATCTGGAACTGGTTTATCAAGCGGCCGACGGCGTCGCCCGCGCCGGCGCCGTGGTGTATACGCAACTGGCCGATGATCAGAATCTGACCGGCGACTTCAACGGCGACGGCGTCGTCAGCGGCGCCGATTTTCTCCAGTGGCAGCGCAGCGTCGGCGCCGCCGCGACTCCTTTTGTCGGCGCGGACGACAACGGCGACGGCGTCGTCGACGAGCGCGACCTGGCCGCTTGGTTCGCAGGCTACGGGACGCCGCTCGCCGTGCCAGGTGCGGCGCTCGCCACCGTGCGCGTCGTCCCCGAACCTGCCGCCGCGCGGATTGCCGTGGTTCTGGCTGTGACGCACTTCTTCGCTCGCGGCATTGCGGGGCGAGTCTGTGACGTGACCGCTGGCATCTTGGCGCGTTGAATTGCGGAACTGTCCGCACCGGGAGGGCGAGGCTCGTGGCATGCCTGCGATTCTGTGCGATCACCGCGCGTCAGCCGACAATCTGTCGGCCCAGCCACATGCCCCCCAGCACGGCCAACACGCCCAGCAGCAGATTGGCCGCGACGTTGGCCACGGCCAGATGATGCTGCGACGCCTGAGAGAATCGCACCGTCTCGATGCCGAACGTGGAGAAGGTGGTCAGCGCGCCGAGAAAGCCAACGGTGACCGCGGAATGGGCGATCCACGGCGCCCGCTCAGCCCAGTGCGGCGAGGCGGCCAGCGTGGCCAGCAGCCCCATCGCGAAGCAACCCAGCACGTTTACGGTCAGCGTGCCGTAGGCGAACGCTTCGCCCAGCCACTGCCGGCAGGCGACGTTGACGCCGTGCCGGCAGAGGGCGCCGATGCCGCCGCCCACGGCAATGGCCGCGATGTTGTGCAGATTGGTCATGGCCGTAAAGAGCCCGCGAATAGCGCGAATTCACGCGAATGGTTTTTTTGATCGGTTGGCGAGGGTTTTATGACAGAGCCGTGGCCGATCTGTAAACCGTCCTGCGAGGTTCGGGAGACAATTCGCGAACATTCGCGAGATTCGCGGGCTCTCTTCCGTAGTCTAGCGGTTTTTGGCGCCTTTCGCGGTGCCCAGCGGCCTCGCGCACGGCCGTAGCCCCTGCCCTGCCGCTCGGGCTACAATACCGTTTCGGAAGAGCCCTGCCCCGCCTTTGCCCTGCCGCTTGGCCATGATTCAGATCATCGATAATTACGATTCGTTCACCTACAACCTGGTCCAGCGGTTGGGCGAGATCGACCCGCGGTTGGACATTCGGGTCGATCGCAACGATCAGATCACGGTCGAGGAGATCCTGGCGCGCAAGCCGGATCGGGTGATCATCTCCCCGGGGCCGTGCACGCCCAACGAGGCGGGCGTGTCGCTGGATTGTGCGAAGCGGATCGCTGGCGAGGCGCCGCTGCTGGGCGTGTGTCTGGGCCATCAGTCGATCGGGCAGGCGTACGGCGGCACGATCGTGCGGGCCGACCGGCTGATGCACGGCAAAACGGACATGATCCACCACAACGGCACGGGCCTGTTCGCCGGGCTCGACAATCCGCTGCAGGCCACGCGCTACCACAGCCTGGTCATCAAGCCGGACACGCTGCCCGACGAGTTCGAAATGACCGCCTGGAGCGACAACCCCGACACGGGCCGCCGCGAGATCATGGCGATCACGCACAAGACGTTGCCGGTGTTTGGCGTGCAGTTTCACCCCGAGAGTTTTCTGACCCACGCCGGCTTCGACATGCTGCGGGCGTTTCTAGCGGTGTGAGATGAGACAATCGCCGATCAGCGATTCGTTTATCCAAATTTCAGTGCGTCAGGCGCTGGCAATCATGGTCTGCGTGGCGGTCTCGCTCGGGCTCGCCAAGACGCGGCCCTTGGTGTTTGCGGTGGTCGTGCCGGGGATACTGGGCGTTTCGCTCGCCCAAGCCGCGCGTCCCACGCGTGATGCGATCTTCGCGGGTTTGATCGCGGCCTACTTCTTTGCGGCGTTGATTGCCTTGGTGGCGGTTCCCATCCTGGGGTTAGTTCACGTTGTCTGCAACGGGATTCCGGCCCGTCCGCGTCAATCCGCGGCCATCGTTTCGGCGATCATCGGCGGGCTGCTCGGCGGCGTCGTGGGAGCGCGCTTTGGCCTCAGCCGCTTGGCAGAATCAGCAGAACCAAACGATGCTCGGGATGGCGAGAGCAGCGAGTGACGAGTCCACGCACTACAACTCGCCCCCCTTGGCGATGACGATCAGCCCGCGGGTGGTGGCGGCCTTGACCAATTCCACGCGGTTGTGCACGTTCAGCTTGTGCATCAGGTTCGAGCGGTGGCGGGTGACCGTGTGGGGGCTGATGGTCAGCTGCGCGGCGATTTCCGTGTTGGTCATTCCCTCGCCAATCAGCTGCAGCACTTCCTTTTCGCGGGCCGTCAGTTCGTTGTCGTGGTAGGTGAACTCGGCCAGGGCGTCGCGGTCGATCGATTCGCTGACAAACTCGCCCCCGGCGAGCACCTGCTCGATCGCCTGAAACAGGTCTTCGTCCATCGCGTGCTTGAGCAGGTAGCCGTTGGCCCCCACCTTCAGCGCGCGGGCGACGAACTGGGCGTCGTCGTACATCGACAGCACCAACACCTTGATCGGCTGCTTGGTGCGGCGGAGCTGCTCGATCAGCTGGATCCCGCCCAGCCGCGGCATGGCCAAATCGACGATCAACAGATCGCACGGCGTCTGCTGCAACTGCTCCAGCGCCGCCAGGCCGTCGGTTGCTTCGGCCACGACCTCGAACCCGCCGTGCTGGCTCAACAGCGCCGCCATGCCGCTGCGGACCAGGTTGTGGTCGTCGGCCAGAATCACGCGGGTTTTGGTCGCTGCGTTCATGCCGACTGCTCGCCCGGGAGAGTGACTTCGACGCAGACGCCGGCGCCCACAGCGGTTTCAATGTGCATCCGCCCGCCGAGCATGCTGACGCGTTCCTTGATGCCAATGTGCCCCAACCCCGTGGAGGCCGCCTGCGGATCGAAGCCGTCGCCATCGTCGACAATCCGCAGCACCTGCCGCCCTTCGCGCTGGCCGAAGCGGATGTCGACGCGCGAGGCCCGCGAGTGCTTGGCCACGTTGGTCAGGCACTCCTGTACGGTGCGAAACAGCGCCGTCTCGGCCTCGCTGGACAACTCGGGCGTGGAGGCGAACTCCAGGCCGATGACAAACGACGCGTGTTGGCGGAACTCGCTCACCAGTTGTCGGACCGACGCTTCGAAGCCCAACTCGTCGAGCAGCGGCGGTCGCAGGCGTTTCGACAGGTCCTTCAGCTGCACCGCGGCTTGATTCACCTGCCGGCGCAGCTCGGTCAGTTCGCCCTTCACCTCCGATTGCTCGCCGGACAGCAGGCCGTCGAGGATTTGCAGCCGTAGCTTTAAGCCGATCAGCACTTGCCCGGTTTGGTCGTGCAGTTCGCGGGCGATGTGGCGGCGCTCTTGCTCCAGCCGATGCACGTGATGCCGCGAGAGGTTCTTCACCTGCTGGTTCTTCAGCTCCAGCGACTTGACCAGCCGAGCGTTTTCGATGGCCACGGCCGCGGTGCCGCCCAGTTGCTCCAGAAACGCGGCGTCCTGCCACGTGAACTCCGGCTCGCCCGCGCGGCGATGCAGTTGGAAGAAACCCAGCACTTCTTCCTGTGGATTCTTGATCGGCACGCAGACGCACGGGCCCAGGTCGAAGCTGCGGCACAGGTCTCGATCGGCCAGCGCGTCGCTCTTGTAGTCGCGGGTCAGGTAGGGGAACTGCGTTTCGAGCACCGTGCCGGGAATGCCTTCGTCGGGCGCCCAGCGGCGGCAGAACGCGCTCCACAACCCGGCGTAATACAAGCCGTCGCACTGCATCTGCAGGCCGGCTTCGGTGCGGATGAGAATGCCGGCCAACCCGCCGTCGGCCTCCAGAAAGCCGATGACGTTCGTGACCAGCTCGCGGACCATCTGTTCGGGTTCGAGTTGCTGGTTGACCGTGGCGTTGAACGACAGCAGCGTCTCGACCGACTGCCGCCACTCTTCCATGCGAAAGAACAGCCGGGCGCGGTCCAACGCACTGGCGGCGATTCGCGCCAGGCACTGCGCGACCTGGGCGTCTTCCTCGGTGAACAACCCGCCGGAACGCTTGTTGCGAAACTCGATCACCGCCAGCACGCGGTTTTGCGACGCGAGCAGCGGCACGCAAATCGAGTTGCGGATGTCCGGCACGTCCGGCTGCGGCGTGTTGGTCACCCGCGGCTTGAGATAGCGGACGCACCACCGGACGTCCTCGCTGACGCGGCCGCCCGTGGGAATCGGCTGCGGGTACGCGGCCTCGGCCCACAGCCGGCCGTCGATGTGCGAGTAGGCGACGACCCGATCGACCGGCAGAATCTGTTGCGCGTGGGCGGCGATCTCGCCCAGCAGCTTTTTGAAGTCCAATTGCACGGCAAAGCACTGCGCGGCGACCGACAGCTGCTCCATGCGCCGCTGCGCGGTGCGCAGTTGCAGCCGTGATCGATCGGGCCGCCGGGGCGAAGTCGCGTCCGCCGGCGGGCACTCCGCCGGCAGCAGGTCCGTTAGCCGGACGCCTCGGCCGGGGGCGCGGCCAGCTGCGCTCGCTTCGTTTGCAGATAGTCGATCCAAGCGTCGATCCCCTCGCCGGTCTTGGCCGACGTTTCCAGCACGGACATCCCCGGTCGCACCGATTGTATATTTTCCAGAGCGGTCTCGCGATCAAATTCGCACGGCCCGGCCAAATCGATCTTCGTGATCACCGCCGCGTCGGACGAGTTGAACAGTCCCGGGTACTTCAGCGGCTTGTCTTCGCCCTCGGTGACCGACAGCAGCGACACGCGTACCGCTTCGCCCAAATCCCAGCTGGCGGGGCAGACGAGGTTGCCGACATTCTCGATGAACAGGTAATCCAACTCGGCCAGGTTCCAGCCGGCGAGGTGCTCCTGGATCATGTCGGCTTCCAGGTGGCAGCAGCCGTGGGTCATGATCTGCCGCACGGGGGCGCCGCTCTCGGCCAGGCGCTGCGCGTCGTTGTCGGTTTCCAGATCGCCGACAACCGCGGCCGCGCGGACGCCTGCTTGCACCAACCGCGTGAGCGTCTCGCGCAGCAGCGCCGTCTTGCCCGTGCCGGGGCTGGAGACCAGGTTTGTGACCAATACGTCGGCGGCGACGAACTCGTCGCGCATGTCGCGCGCGAGTTGGTCGTTCTTCTTGAGAATCTTGGTGCGAACTTCCAGAATGCGGGGCTGAATCACGGCTCAAGCGGGGGCTGCGTCCGACTGGACAATTTCGAGGGATTGGAGGTCAAGCTCGCGGCCGCTGCGGATCTCGGCGGTCGGCGTGTCGCACTGCGGGCAGCGAAACCGCTGGATCCCTGGCAGCTCGACCTCGCACGCGCACTGCGGGCAGTAGACGACCACCGGCACGTCGATGAAGTGCAGCACGGCGCCCTCCAGCGGCGTGTTCTTGGCCACTAGCTCGAAGCTGAACTCCAGCGCGCTCTTGTGCACGCAGGACAACGCACCCAGCTTCAGGGTGAGCGACCGCACGCTGTCCGCGCCCGCGGCGCGGACGTGCTCCGTGGCGATTTCCACCAGACTGTGGGCGATCGACAATTCGTGCATCGGGCGGCGCGGCTATTTGAGGTGCTTGGCGAACGCCTTGGCCAAGGCGAATGCGAAGCCGACGGATTTCTGCACGTCGGGGTCCTTCGTCGCGCGGAGCGTGGCGAACAGACCGCCGACCGGCTCGATCGGTTTGCTGGAGACCTCGCGAAAGGTCTCGGCGAACTTCTTGCCCAGGTCGCCGAGGATGCCGACGACCTGTTCATCCAGCATACCAGATTCGACCATCGTGACGCCGGCGTCGACGACTTTGCCGAAATTGCGGTCCATCAGGCCCGAAGCGAGCAGTTTCTCGCCCGCCTCGGTCACGCGCGGCAGGGCGCCGATGAACAGCAGCAGCTTGTCGAGCCCGCCCCCTTTGTCGCGCAGGTGCAGCTCGTCGACCGCCCCGGCCACGTTCTCGGCGATCGTCTCGCTGCGCCCGATCAGCTCCTCGACCGCCTCGGCCAGAAACGCCAGCAGGGGGAGCTGGTCGAGCAGTCGGTTCACGGCCGACAGCGTCGCCGGGTCGGTGAGCCGCGCCAGCACGTGCGAGCGGCTGAGCTCGTCGATGTCCATCTCGCCGGCGGCATCGGCCAGTTTGGCGCCGGTCGCGAACCGGCGGGGCGCGTCCTGCAGCAGTTCGTCGGCGAACCGGGGATGCGACTGCTTGAGTTCGTTCAGGCTCTCGCCGACCGAATCGGCAATCACCTCGCCGCGGCGAAGGAAGCCGTCCATCGAGTCGAGCGCGAACGACGCCAAATCCAGCTTGTCGAGCAATCGGTTGAGCCCCGCGGCGACGGCCGGGTCGTTCAACCGACTGAGCAATTGTTCGGACGAGGATGCTTCCGCGGTGGTGGCGGGCATGAGAAGAGCTCCCGGCGCTGCGTGTCAACGAGACCAGTCACTGTAGCGTTGCAGAAAAGAAATTCCCGGCAATGGCATGAGCATGCTATTTCCCCCGTCGCGGCGCGCCACAAGAATCACTCACGCTGCTGGAAACTCTCGTCCCCGCGCCTCGCACCCCAGGCTCCTCTCGCGGTGAATGGCGATTCGACACTGCTGATGGCCACGGCAACCGCCGCCGGCGTGCTGCACACGCTGCTGGGGCCCGACCACTACGTGCCGTTCGTGGCCATGGCGAAGGCGGGCGGCTGGTCGCTCCGCAAGACGCTTGCGGTCACGGCGCTGTGCGGCTTGGGGCATGTCGCCGGGTCGGTTGTGATTGGCGCCGTCGGTTTGGCGCTGGGTACGGCCCTGTTTCAGTTGGAAACGCTCGAGGCGCTGCGCGGCGATGTCGCTGCATGGTTGCTGATTGGACTTGGGACCGCATATGCCGTGTGGGCGGTGTTGCAAGCAGCGCGCGACGCGCCGCATACGCACACGCACGCCCATGCGGACGGCACCGTGCACTCGCACCGCCACCAGCACGACGCGGCCCACTGCCACGTTCACGACGCCCGGGCGCGCAGCGAGCTGCGGCAAACCATCAGCGGCCGCGCGACGCCGTGGGCGTTGTTTTTGATTTTCGTGTTCGGCCCCTGCGAGGTCCTGATCCCGCTGCTGATGTATCCGGCGGCCCAGGCCCACGCAGGCGTCGTGGCGGCGGTGGTCGCGGCGTTTGCCGTAGCCACCGTCGGCACGATGCTGCTGGCGGTCGCCGTGCTGAGCGCCGGCGTGCACCTGGTGCGGCTGCCGGACATGCATCGGTACGGCCACGCGGCCGCCGGGCTGTCGGTCGCCGCGTGCGGCGCGGCGATTCGATTCGGTCTGTAGCAAACGATCACCACTTACCACCCCGACCTGTCTGCCGGCGACTCGCCGCAGCGGGCAGTTCCAGCCAATACGGCACCGGAGGAACTCTTCATGGCAACCTTGCTCTGGCTACAAGGCGGCGCCTGCAGCGGCAACACCATGTCGTTTCTCAATGCCGAGGAGCCCAGCGCCTGCGACCTGGTCACCGATTTCGGGATCGACGTGCTGTGGCATCCGTCGCTGGGCATGGACATGGGCGAGAACGTCCAGCGGATGCTCCGCGAGATCACCGCTGGCGAGCGCGAGCTGGACATCTTTGTGTTCGAGGGCACGGTGATCATGGGCCCGGGCGGCTCGGGGCGGTTCAACATG
This sequence comes from Planctomycetaceae bacterium, assembly GCA_002702655.1. Classification (GTDB taxonomy): domain Bacteria; phylum Planctomycetota; class Planctomycetia; order Pirellulales; family Lacipirellulaceae. Next base: position 64,075 of record PABB01000038.1, on the reverse strand, counting down.
TTTGCCGATCGGCCCATGAAAGACTGGGTCGCCGAACTGGCGGCCCAGGCCAACGCCGTCGTCGCCTTGGGCGACTGCGCGTGCTGGGGCGGCATCCCCGCCAACGCTCCCAACCCCACTGACAGCATCGGACTGCAGTTCCTCAAACGCGACCACGGCGGCTTCTTGGGCGCCGGCTTCAAGTCGAAATGGGGCCTGCCCGTGGTCAACATCCCGGGCTGCCCGTGTCACCCCGACTGGGTGACGCAAATCCTGGTGGCCATCGCCAGCGGCCGCGCCGGCGACATCGCCCTGGACGACCTGCAACGCCCGCAGACGTTCTTCAAAACCTTCACCCAGACCGGCTGCACGCGGAACCAGTTCTTCGAGTACAAGCAGTCGACGATGGACTTCGGTCAGGGGACGCGGACCGGCTGCCTGTTCTACGAGTTCGGCTGCCGCGGGCCCATGACGCACTCCTCGTGCAACCGCATTCTCTGGAACCGCCAGTCGTCGAAGACCCGCGCGGGCATGCCGTGCATTGGGTGCACCGAGCCGGAATTCCCGTTCTACGACCTGGCGCCGGGCACGGTGTTCAAGACGCAAAAGATCGGCGGCTCGATCCCCAAGGACGTGCCCGAGGGGACCGACCACGTGACCTACATGGCGCACGCCGCGGCGGCGCGGGTCGCCTCGCCGCAATGGTCCAAAGAAGACATTTTCGTGGTGTAGGGAAGTGTCCGTTGTCCGTGGTCAGTTGTCAGTCGTGATAGCGCGTGGGCCGCTGAATCGCGTGACATTGGACTTGCCGGCAATCGTCAGTTTGTCGTTCTGCGACGGACCACGGACAACTGACCACGGACCACGGACCACCAACAACTGACAACGAACGACAGTCTGTAGCCCGCAGACACGACTCATCGGAGATTGAAATATGGCGACCGCAGCTCCCATGCGCATCAGCCCGCTGGGCCGCGTCGAGGGCGACCTCGATCTCAAGCTGGAAGTGACCGACGGCGTGGTGACCGACGCCTGGACCGAAGCCAGCATGTTTCGCGGCTTCGAGATCATCCTCAAGGGCAAGGACCCGCAGGCGGGGCTGATCGTTACGCCGCGGATCTGCGGCATCTGCGGCGGCAGCCACCTGTACAAGGCGTGCTACGCGCTGGACACGGCGTGGCAAACGCACGTGCCGCGCAACGCCACGCTGGTCCGCAACATCGCCCAGGCGTGCGAGACGCTGCAGTCAATCCCGCGGTGGTTCTACGCCCTGTTCGCCATCGATCTGACCAACAAGAACTACGCCAATCTGCCCGAGTACGACGAAGTCGTGCGCCGCTTCGCGCCGTTCGTCGGCACGGGGTACGAGAAGGGCGTCACGCTGTCGGGCAAACCGGTCGAGGTGTACGCCATCTTCGGCGGGCAGTGGCCGCACTCCAGCTTCATGGTCCCCGGCGGCGTGATGTGCGGGCCCAACCTGGCGGACGTGACGCGCTCGATTGCGATTCTCGACTACTGGAAACGCGAGTGGCTGGAGAAGGAGTGGCTGGGCTGTTCGATCGACCGCTATCTGGAACTGAAGACCTGGGACGACCTGTGGAAGTGGGCTGACGAAAACGACAGCCAGCGCAATTCCGATCTGGCGCTGACGCTGCGATTCTCGCGCGCCGCCGGGCTCGACAAGTACGGCCAGGGTTGCGGGAACTTCATCGCCACCGGCACGTACTTCGAGCCGTCGCTGTACGAGCACCCCACGATCGACGGCCGCAACGCGGCGTTGATCAATCGCTCGGGCATATACGACGGCGCCGAGTTCCATGACTTCGACCATCTGAACGTTCGCGAGTCGACGGCCCACTCGTTCTTCAAGGGCGACACGTACCTGCACCCGTGGGACGGCAAGACCGAGCCGATCGACCCGGCCGACGGGCACAAGCAGGGCAAGTACAGTTGGGCCAAATCGCCGCGGTACGAGGTGCCCGGCAAGGGCCCGCTGCCGCTGGAGGCAGGACCGCTCGCCCGGCAGGTGATCGCCGGCCGCGAGGGCGCCGCGGACCACCAGGACTACGACCCGCTGATTCTCGACGCGATCAAATCCGAGGGCGCCAGCGTGTTGGTCCGCGTGATGGCCCGCATGCACGAGGCCTGCAAGTACTACAAGCTCGTTGAGAAATGGTTGGGCGAACTCGACCTGCACGAGCCGTTCTACGCGAAGCCGGCCGAGCTGGAATCGGGCAAGGGCTTCGGTTCCACCGAGGCCGCACGCGGGGCTTTGTCCGATTGGATTGTCATCGAAGACGGAAAGATCGAGAATTACCAGGTGGTCACCCCCACGGCCTGGAACATCGGGCCGCAGGACGGCAACCAGGTTCATGGGCCGATGGAGCAGGCGTTTATCGGTTCGCCGATCGCCGATCCGGCTGACCCCGTGGAGATGGGGCACGTGGCCCGCTCGTACGACTCGTGTCTGGTCTGCACCGTGCATGCGTACGACGGCAAAACCGGCCGCGAACTGTCGCGGTTCCGCATCGGCGAGGGGGCTTAGCAAGGACGACTCACTTTTCCAATTGTCGGCGCGAGGCGAAATCGTGCGGGGGAATTGACCCCTGCGCGAGGGACTCGGCGGGCTTCTGCCGCGACCGCCGGGTCCGCTTTGTCTCGCCCGCAGGACATGATGCTGAAAAATGAACGTGATTTACGAGACGGCCGATTCGCCGTTTGATCCCGCGGTGGCGACGACCAGTGGCGTCGCCGCCTTGGTGATTGGCTGTGGCAACATCCTCCGCGGCGACGATGCGGCGGGGCCGGTGCTGATTCGCCGAATGTGGGAGCGGGGTTTGCCCGCGCACGTCCACTGCGCCGACGGCGGCACCGGCGGCATGGACGTGGCGTTTCAGATGCGCGGCGTGCCGCACGTGATCCTGGTCGACGCCTGCACCAGCGGCAGCGAGCCGGGCAGCCTGTTCGAGGTCCCCGGCGATCAGGTCGAGCAACTGCCGCCGCTGCGGGGGCTGAACCTGCACGCGTTCCGCTGGGACCACGCGATTGCCTTTGCGCGGTGGCTGCTGAAGGACGACTATCCGCAGCGGGTCACCGCCTATCTGATCGAGGGCGAGCGATTCGAACTGGGAGCGCCGCTTACCCCGGCCGTCGATCGCGCGATCGATCACTTGGCGGATCGTCTCTTCGACATTCTGGAACCTCAGCCAACTGACAGCTTCGACTGAGCCGCAGCTTCGACTGAGACACTGCCGCTGCCGGCGGCGCCGAAGGGCGAGGAGACCGACGCAATGATTCATGACGTGGCAACAGCGCCGCCGGAGCGGTTCGAATTCGAACTCACCGCCAACGGCTACCTGCGTTTGTCGCGCGCCGACGCCCAGCGCTGTTTCCCTGCCGACACCGTGCTGGCGATGCGACAGCAGGACTCGCTGTTGTTGCTCGCCACGCGGGGGCCTGCGGCTGGCGGTCTGTTGCTCAAGCAGCGCAACCCGCTGGGCGACCGCAGCCTGTTGATCGCCGACGCCTTGGGGCACGAAGTTCCCGTGGGGCATTTTGCGGCGGAGTGGGACGAGTCAGTCGGCGGGTATCGCGTCGATCTCTCCGTGGATCTGGCAGGGCATGAATGACGACCCGACCGGACCATCTGACGACGCGCCGCCCCCGCCGCCGTTCAAGCCGCTGGACGCCACGACCCGCGTGGTGCAGGAGAACGGCCGCTGGGTGGTCTATCTGAACGTCACCTCGTGGGAACCCGACGACGACGGCCACCCGGTCGCGAACAACTGGAAACGCATCAACGACTACGCGACCGAATCCGACGCCCACGTCGCCGCCACGTGGATCGCCCGCTCCGCCAGCCGCAACATCCGTCCGCCCTCAGGCTTCTGAACCCGCCCATGCACGAAATTGAACTGCGCCCTCAGCCGGCGGGGATCTTCGCTCTCCCGGCGGCCCACCTGATCCTGCCGCCCGTGGCGGACGCCAGCGAGGCGCTGCAGGCTCTGCTGCGCGGCGATGGGGCTGCGGACGTGCCGTCGCAGTGGCAGTTTTTTGTCGCGGCCGCACGCGGCGACGTACAGCGGGCCTGCGAGTTGCTTCCGACGGACGACCAGCCGCTGACTCGCTACAACCGCTTCGTGTTGCAGCCGACAGCTCAGTGCTACGACGAAGTCAAAGCGGAACTGACCGGCGCGTTGGCCGCCCTACTCGAGGTGGCCGCGTACTGCGCGGGGGTCGTCGACGCGATCGCCGACGAGTTTCAACTGGACGGCGAGTTGCTGGCCGTGGCGCTCGCCGCCGCAGCCGCGGCGGACTTGGAACGCCAGCAGCACGCGGCCGCCATGGACAAACTCCGCCAGGCCGCGGACGCCTGCCGGGCGCCGTCCCCCCTGCTGGCAGCCCTGCTGTTGGGCGAATGCGCCGACGTGCTGCTGCAGACGCCCGACGCATCGCCGGCCGCGGCGGCCCAACTCTACCGCGAAGCCATGCAGTTGGCCGACGGCTGCCCGGGCTCGCTGGTACGGGCCGAGTTGTGGATGAAGCTGGGAATGGTCTATCAGAACTCGGCCAACGGTCAGCGGGGCGCACTGCTCGAGGCGGTCAGCGTCTACCAGGCGGCGCTGCACGGCGGCATCACCGCGGCCGAGCAGCCGGAACTGTTCGCCCAACTGCAGAACAATCTGGGGCTGGCCTACCTGTCGATGCCGGCAGTCGAGTCGAGCAGCCAACTCCGCACCGGCGTGGCAATTCAGTCGTTTCGCCACGCGCTGACCGTTTACGAAAAAGAGACGCACCCCGACATGTGGGCCAGCGTCAGCATGAATCTGGCCAACGCGCTGCAATACGCCCCCAGTTCGCATCCCCAGGACAATTTGATTCAGGCGGTCGAGATCTACGAGGACGTGCTGCAGGTCCGCAGCCGCGCCAGGGACCCCGTGGCCTACGCCCTGGTGCTGCTCAACCAAGCCAACGCGCTGGCGCATCTGGGCGTCTTCAAACCGGCGCTGGAGAAGCTGGCCGAGGCGTACAAACTGTTTCACTGGTACGACCATGTCGAACAGGCCGACGCCGCACAGCAACTCGTCGATCAGATCAACCAGCGCCTCAGCGATGTTCGCCAGCCCGCCGCGTCAGCGAGGTAGCCGCGATGGACCTACACGAGCAGCAGCAATTCGGCTACCTCCTGGCGACGGCCGTCGAACGGTACGTCGCCCGGTTGGAAGAGCGGCACCGGGGCGCCGACGGCGCGTTGGCGCATCTGAAGGACGACACGAGCGATTCCGCGCGCGAGCTGGCCGAGTTCACGGGAGCGTTCTTCGACGACTTTCTGCTGGCCAACGTCGACGGCGCGTGCTTCGTGCTCCGCGCCCTGCCCCGCCGCAAGATCGACGCGCAACCGGCCGGCCCCATCGACGAGACGCTAATCGGCATGGCCAAGGCGTTGTTTGCCGAGTTGCTCGCCGCCAAGACCGTCGAAGCGCTCCAGCAGCACTCCGGCTACCAATCGATCTGACCAACGAAAGAGAAGCGATGTCCACCAACGGCTCGATCGCGCCGACGGAATCGCCGGCGCCCGCCCCCGCGGCTACGGACGATTTGCAGGCGCTGGCCCAGCGCGTCGACGACGCAATGGCTGACGTGCAAGCGTTGCCGGCAGAAGCCCGCGATACGGGCTTGGCCTTGAAAACGGCCATCGAGCAGTTCCACAAGGCCGGGCTGACGCGGATCGTGCGGACGCTGAAAAACGACGAGCACGCCAGGCAATTGCTGTTCGACCTGCTGGACGAGCCGAGCGTTTACGCGCTGTTTTCGATGCACGGCCTGGTGCGGCCCGACTTGAAAACGCAGGTGGCGCGGACGATCGAACTGGTCCGGCCCTACATGCAATCGCACGGCGGCGACATTGCCTTGGTCGACGTGCAGGACGCGACCGTGCTGGTTCGGCTGCAAGGCAGTTGCAACGGTTGCTCGATGGCCGCGCAAACGTTGCGCAACACGGTCGAGGAGTCGATTCGCGAGCGCGTGCCGGAAATCGAAGCGGTCGAGGTGGTCGCGGACGAGCCGGACAACCTGGTTCAACTGACGCCGCTGCCGGCGGCCGGCGCCGACCACGGGTGGATCGAGGGGCCGCTGGTCGCGGAATTGGGCGGCGAGCGGCCGCTGGCCTTCGACGCCGCTGGCGTTTCAGTGCTGCTGTTGCCGTCGCGCGACGGACTGCGGGCGTATCGCAACGCGTGCGCGCACCAGGGACTGCCGCTGGAAGGCGGCCTCGTCGACGCGGCGGCCGGCACGATCACCTGCCCCTGGCACGGGTTCTGTTTCGACAGCGAATCGGGCGAGTGCTTCACCGCCCCGCAGTGCCAGTTGGAACCCTTCCCGCTGCGGATCCAGCAGGGACGCGTCTTTGTGCGGCCCGAGTAGCCCGAATTGACGGAGCCGCGCATGCCCGGCGAGTCTCAAACCGAAGTCCGCATGTTGAACCTCGCGCAGCGCGGTTTGCAGCAAGCCGGCGTCGCCGAGTCGATGCGGGCGCCGCTGCTGGCGACGCCGCAGTTGTGGCTGGGCGCGCGCTCGCCGTTCGGCCTGGCCCTGCCCGATGCGCAGCCCAGCGCGTCAACGATGTACGCCCCGCGCGGCGTGTGGCTCGACGACCAGCGGCTGATCGTGTGCGACTCGGGCAATCACCGCGTGCTCATCTGGAACCAGCCTCTCACGGCCTATCAAATGCCGGCCGACGTGGTGTTGGGCCAGCCGAGCGCGGAGGCTGAAGGACCGGCCGCCGGCGGACGCGGCCCCAGGGCCGGCTTCCATTTGCCGACCGGCGTGATCGTGGCCGAGGGCAAGCTGCTGGTCGCCGACGCGTGGCACCATCGCATCCTCGTGTGGAACGAGGTCCCCACGCGCAGCGACACGCCGCCCGACTACGCGATCGGCCAGAGCGATCTGTCCCGCGTTGAAATCAATCGCGGAGGCCCCCCTGCCCTCGACTCGCTGTACTGGCCCTACGGGTTGGCATGGCTCGGCGGGCGGCTCTACGTAACCGACACCGGCAATCGGCGGGTGCTCGCCTGGGACGGTCTGCCGGAGGGCAACGCCCCGGCGGACCTGCTGCTGGGGCAACCGACGGCCGACGTTCACGACGAGAACCGCGGCGGGCCGGTGGCGGCCGACTCGTTCCGCTGGCCGCACGACGTGACGGCCGTCGGCACGCAACTGTTCGTGGCCGATGCGGGGAATCACCGGGTGCTCCGCTGGCCCGAGCCGCCGGCGGGGGACGGCCCCGCGGCGTCGGCTCTCGGGCAGCAGAATCTTCAAACCGCGTACGAATTACCGTACGATGCACAGGGGCCCGCGCGACTGCGGTTTCCCTACGCGACCGACAGTTGCGAGGGCGTGCTGGCCGTGGCGGACACGGCGAACAACCGCATCCTGTTTTGGCGCGAGCAGGACGCCGCCGACACGTTCGCCCCCGCGGCCGACGTGATCGGCCAGCCCGATTTCGCCGGCAACGGCGAGAACCGCTGGCAAGCGGTCGACGAGGAAACGCTGTGCTGGCCTTACGGCATTTGTTTTCATCGCGGCACGCTGGCGGTGGCCGACTCCGGCAACAACCGCGTGATGCTGTGGGACTGCCGGGCGCTAGTTGATCAGTTGAAGCAACCGACGAGGTAGCCATGTGCTTGGCCGTACCCGGCAAGGTGGAACGCATTTTCGAAGACCGCGGGACCCGCATGGGCAAGGTCAACTTTGGCGGCGTGGTGAAAGACGTTTGCCTGGCGTACCTGCCCGAGATTGCGGTGGGCGATTACACGATCGTGCACGTGGGGTTTGCCATCAGCAAAGTCGATGAAGAATCGGCCCAGGAAACTCTGCGAACATTTGAAGAGCTGGGGCTGCTGGAAGAAGAGTTGGAGGAACTGCGCGAGACGGAGTTCGAGCCTGGAGCGAATGCCGACTAGCGCGGATTCCCCCTCCCTCGCAGGGAGGGGAGTTGCCGCGACGACTTGACGCTGATGATCGTATGAAGCACCTCACCGAATACCGCGACGGGCAGAAGGCCCGCCGGCTGGCCGACGAGATCGCCCGGATCGTCACCCGGCCGTGGGCGATCATGGAAGTCTGCGGCGGGCAGACGCACTCGATCATCCGCAACGGCATCGACCAGATCCTCCCCGACGAGATCGAGATGATCCACGGTCCGGGCTGTCCCGTGTGCGTGACGCCGCTGGAGGTGATCGACAAGGCGCTGGCGATCGCCGCGCGGCCCGAGGTGATCTTCTGCTCGTTCGGCGACATGCTGCGCGTGCCGGGCTCGACCGACGACCTGTTCAAGGTGAAGGGCGCCGGCGGCGACGTGCGCGTGGTTTACTCGCCGTTGGACGCCGTGAATATCGCTCGCGACAACCCGGACCGCGAGGTCGTGTTCCTGGCGATCGGGTTCGAGACGACCGCCCCCGCGAATGCCATGGCGGTCAAGCTGGCCAAAGAGCAACGCATCAGCAACTTCTCCGCGCTCGTGTCGCACGTGCTCGTCCCCCCGGCGATCGAAGCCATCATGAACGCGCCAGGCAATCGGGTCGGCGCCTTTCTTGCCGCGGGGCATGTCTGCTGCGTGACCGGCTACGCCGACTCCCCGCCGCTGTGCGAGCGGTACGGCGTGCCGATCGTGGTGACCGGGTTTGAGCCGTTGGACCTGTTGGAGGGCATCCGCCGCACGGTGCTGCAGTTGGAGCGGGGCGAGGCGCGCGTCGAGAACGCCTACCCGCGCGTGGTCGCCGAGCAGGGCAACCCGGCGGCGCGGGCGGTGATCGACGAGGTGTTTGAGGTGACCGACCGCGCGTGGCGGGGCATCGGCGTGATCCCCCACAGTGGCTGGAAACTGCGTGACGCGTACCGCGATTTCGATGCGGAGGCCAAGTTTGCCGTTTCCGAGATTCGCACCTGCGAGTCGTCGCTGTGCCGCGCCGGCGAAGTGCTTAAGGGGGCCATCAAACCCAACGAGTGCGAGGCGTTCGGCAAGGAGTGCACGCCCCGCACGCCCCTGGGGGCGACCATGGTGTCCAGCGAAGGAGCCTGTGCGGCGTACTACAACTACGGCCGCTTCGTACAATTGGGCGAGCGACAGACGGCGGGGTCGTAAGTGGGCAGCACAAATCGCCAGCCAACCGATTCCCCGGACGGCGACCCGGCTCCGACGGCCGTCGAGTTCACCGGCCTCAGCTGCCCCGTGCCGCTGCAGGACTACCCCCATGTGATTATGGGGCACGGCGGCGGCGGAAAGCTCTCCAGCGAATTGGTCGAACATCTGTTCCTGCCGGCGCTGGGCAACGATTCGCTGGCGGCGCTGGGGGACTCGACGGTGGTCGACGTCGGCGGCGCCAGGTTGGCCGTCTCGACCGATTCCTACGTCGTGCAGCCGTTGTTTTTTCCCGGCGGATCGATCGGCGACTTGGCGGTCAACGGCACGGTGAACGACATCGCAATGAGCGGCGCAAGGCCGCTGTATCTCACCGCGGGGTTCATCGTCGAGGAAGGGTTTCCGATCGCCGACTTGCAGCGGATTGCCGCCGACATGGGCGCCGCCGCCCGCGCCGCCGGCGTGGCGATTATCGCCGGCGACACCAAGGTCGTGGAGAAGGGCCACGGCGACGGTTGCTACGTCAACACGGCCGGCGTCGGGCTCGTGCCCCCGGGCGTCGACATCGCACCCCGCCGGGCGACCGCGGGCGACGCCGTGCTGCTCAGCGGCACGCTGGGCGATCACGGCATGGCGATCATGAGCGTTCGCGAGGGCCTGGAGTTCGAGGCCGTCATCCGCAGCGACTCGGCGCCGCTGGCAGACATGGTCGCCGGGCTGCTGGCGGCGTGCCCCGACGTGCACGTGCTGCGCGATCCCACGCGCGGCGGTCTGGCCGCCACGTTGCATGAGATTGCCACGGCGGCCCAGGTCGGCATCGCAATCGAGGATCAGCGCGTGCCGGTCGATCCGACGGTACAGTCGGCCTGCGAGATCCTGGGCCTCGACCCGCTGCATGTGGCCAACGAGGGCAAGCTGGTCTGCATCGCCCCCCAGCAGCACGCCGCCGCGCTGCTAGCCGTCATGCAGGCGCACCCCGCGGGGGCTAGCGCCGCAATCATTGGCCAGGTTGTCGCGGAGCACCCCGGCATGGTCGTCGCGAAGACCGCGCTGGGCACCTCGCGCGTGATCACCATTCCCGTCGGCGAGCAACTGCCACGGATTTGTTGAGCGTGAGTCGGGCCAAGGGCCGGGACGAGTGGGAACCGCGAAAGCCGCGAAACTGCGCGAAAGTCTCCGCCAGCGAACCGCATTTTGACGGTTCCGCTGAGCCAAGCTCCGAGCGCACGGACAGTGCGAGGCTCCGTCGAGCCAGTGCGACGGGGGCGAATCGAGGGCGTCTGCCGAGGCACGCGTTCTGCGCGCACCTCGACCGCATGGCCCATCGGCATCGCCCAAATCGCCTGCCGATTTCGAGAGCTTTCGCGCCTTTCGTGGTTCCTCTCTCGCCTACTGCCCGTCGACCGTCGGCCCGTCTTCGTTGGCGTCCAGCCGCACCAGCAGCCAGTACTCCACGCGATCGAGGCCGAAGTGGATCATCACCGGCGCTTCGTCCTTGGTCAGGTTGTACAGCCCGGTTTCCATGATCACGTCGTCGCTTTCGCCCACGCGCATCGCGACGCGCTGCGTGTCCTTGTCGACCTGGCCCAATAGGGTTTGGGCGTCGTCGGTTTCCGTGTTGTACAGCGTGCCGCTGACGATCCCTTCGCGATTGACGGCCAGTTGCACGATCCGCGACGGCTCGGTTTCCTTTTCGTCGGCCGAAACGGCGAACGTGCCCAGGGGCATCCACTCGGCGTTGTCCTGCTCCTCTTGGGATGCCGGCGGCTCGACCGTCGCCAGTTGCGCGGCACTGGCCGCAAAGTCGGCGGCCGTGCCCACCTGTTCGCCGCCGACGTACACGTTGTTGTCCTCGTAGTACACGTTGCCGCCGGTTCCGTAGTCATAGTACACGGGCTGCGACCACACGTTCGAGGGCGCCGACCAGTTGAACCATCCCACCAAGGTCGAGTACGCAGGTCTCGACCACCAGTAGTTCCACGGGTGCGAGCGATACCAGTAAGCGTAGTGCCAGCCGCCAAGTCGGAACCGATGGCGATTCCACCAGTCGCGGCCGAACCAGTCGCCGTGATGGTGATAGTGGCGCCAGTGCTGGCGGACGTTGCTGCCCCAGTAGTTCCACCGCGCGTAGCGCGACGGATGGCGATCAAGCCAGTTGTTCATGCCCGGATGCCCAGGGCGATTGATCACCGAGCCCCAGCGATCATGCACGCCGCCGGCGCCTGGGCGATTGGACCAGTTGGGCGGTCGGTGGACGTGTCCATTGTCGCCGCCGGGGCGCCACGGCCTGTTGCCGCCGGGACGCTGCACCCAGTCTGGCCGATTGCCGCCGCCTGTGCCGGGACGCCCAGGGCGATTGCCATTGCCCGTTCCCGGACGCCCGGGTCGATTGCCGTCGCCTGTGCCGGGACGCCCGGGTCGATTGCCGTCGCCCGTGCCGGGACGCCCGGGTCGATTGCCGTCGCCTGTGCCGGGACGCCCGGGGCGATTGCCGTCGCCTGTGCCAGGACGACCAGGCCGGTCGCCGTCGCCGGGGCGATTGCCCGTGCCAGGGCGATTGGGGCGCGTTTGGCCGGGGAGCGTCGTCGGGCGATCGGGTCTGCCGCCTGGGCGGTTGATCCCCAGAAAGTCATCGAGCGCACCGGTCGTGGGCCGGCCGCCCGGTTGCGGGCGCGCGCTGGCCCCGCCGCCCGGGCGAGTCCCGGGTCGCGTACCTGGACCAGCGCCTGGGCGAGTCGCCAGCAAGGTCGAGGCGCCCCCGCCGGGACGAGTTGCTCCCGGGCGAGTGCCGCCGCCGCCGGGTAGGCTCGGCCGCGTGCTGGGCCGGCCGCCGAGGGAAGGGCTGCTGCCGTTGCCGGGCCGCGGGCCGCGGTTGCCGCCCCCCAAATTCGGCAACTGCGACGGTCGCGATCCGCCGCCAGGTGCGGGCCGGCTGATCCCAGGGCTGGGGCCGGTGGGCCGCATGTTGCCGCCGGGACGCGCGCCAGTCTGCGGCCGGCTGACCTGGGGACGCGACACTTGCGGTCGCGACGTTTGCGGTCTGGAAACTTGCGGTCGCGAAACCTGCGGCCGGGGTGCGGGTCGCCCGCCGCCGAGGTTCGGGGCGCTCATGGCGGGACGGCCGCCGCCTCCCATGGACCTGCCGCCGCCACCGCCGCCACGGCCGCCGCCCCCACGGCCACCGCCGCCGCCGCGACCAATCGCGCCCGCATCGGCAACCAGTACGAACAAGGTCAGCGCCACGGCCGTTGCAATTCGAGAGAGATTGTTCACTGCTCGCCTCCCGCCGCTGCTGCGGCGTCGGTGGTTGTCTGTTGGCCGGCGTCGCTCGCCGCATCCGTTGCTGCCCCCTCCACGCGCACCATCCGCACCGGCGGCGTGCTCGGTTGCGGCTCGCCATCGACCTGACGGCCGACGGTCTCCACCTCCAGCGTGTCGTCGTCGACCCAGCGAATTACCTGCGTCGCGGAGGCCGCGCCGCCGTCGACCAGCGTCTGGCTCAGTTGCCCGACCCACTCATCGCCGCTCTGCGACCAATGCCCCTGACCAAACGAACCGTCGGAGACGAAGTTCCACGATCGGAGCCGATTCTCGCGCGGGTCCCAGCCGATGACCTGCGTGCCGCGCAGCGTCGCGTCGTCGCGCGTGACCTCGTAGGTTCTCACGAGAAAGGCCCCGTCGGCCGCCCAGCGAAACGAGGTGTTGACCTGCACGTCGCCCCCCTCATCCTGCCAGTTGCCGATGAGCGGCTCAAGCGATTTGAGCCGCTCGGCCGGCGACTCAGCCGCCGGCGGGGCCGACTCGCGCACGTCGGCCAGCAACCACTTTCCGTCTTGCTGCACCAACACCGCGGAGAAAATGCTGGGCGCGGGCGGTTGTCCAGGCACGGCCACCGCGGCCGTGCCCTCGATGCACATCACGCCCTCGGCGAGCTGCTTGGCATGTTGCACGTCGCCGGTGAGCCGGGCGCCGGGGTTCTCGGCAAAGAACGCCGCGAAGTCGGCCTGCACCGCGTCGCGACCGGTCGACCGCTCGCCCGAGTTGGTGTTGGTCCACGCGGCATCGGTCGTCCACAGCCCGGCGAGTTTCTCCGCATCGCCCGCGGCGAACGCGGCGATGTAGTCCTTGAAGAACTGATCGACGTCGGGATTGATTTCAGCCGCGTTGATCACAGCGGTCGACAGCGCCGCCGCGGCGACCGCCGCCAGGCTGCATCGCAGAAAGAAACGTCGCATGGTGCTCACTCCAGGGAGTTGAGGTGTTAATAACTGTTTGGGCTGGGTATTAAGAATCGAGTTGGGTACGCCAGCCGAGCGGCGTCGCGTTCACTCGGCCGTCGGAAAGATCTGCTTCCAGTCCTGGGCCATGTCGACGACCAGCCAACCGCGCCGCGGCGCTTCGTCCAGCGCTTTGTCGAGTTGGCCGATGTGAGACTCGCGATCGTACGCCCACTCGCGCTGGCCGTCGGTGTGATGCACGATCATGCCAAACGCGGGCGTCGCGTCGTGTGCGTCCCGGGGAATCGTCGCGTACTGCAGCATCTGCAGGTCGCCGTCGGAGTTGCCCGCCGCGAAGATCGGCCGCCGCCCGATGTGGCGGTAGATCCCGACCGGCTTGCCGACCTTGTCGTCGACCAGCACGATCTTGCCCTCCTTGACGATGGTCGGCACGCCGTCGCGCAGCTCGAACTTGGCGTCGATTGTCGAGCCGACGACCTGCTCCGGCGGAATGCCGTACACCTCTTCGGCGAACACGCGCATGAAGTCGATGCCGCCCCCCGAGACGATGAACGTCTTGAACCCGTTGGCCCGCAGATATGCGAGCAGCTCCAGCATCGGCTGGTACACCATCTGGGTGTACGGTTTGCCCGTCGTCGGGTGCCGGGCCGTGGCCAGCCACTCGCGGACCGACGCGGCGAACTCCTTGGCCGTCATATCGGCGTGGGCGACCAGCATGATTTTCACCAGGCCTTCCTTGCCCGTGGCCATCAGCCCCGGCATGTCCCCGGCGATGACGCTCTTGTACGGCTCGGTCGTTTTCCAGTCGGGGTGATCCGCCGCCAGGGCCCGCACGCGGTCCAGAGCAAAGAGCAACTGAAAATACGCCGGCTGCTCGGCCCACAGGCAGCCGTCGTTGTCAAACGTGGCAATCCGCTCCGTGGGCGGGACAAATTGCGGCCCGCGCTCGGTCGTCACGGCGTCGACGAAGGCGACGATTCTCGCCTTGGCGTCGCCGTCATTCCACGACGGCAGCGGCTCGTCGGCCGTGGCCGATGACGCCAGCGCAGCGCCGAACAGTGCAGCGCCGGCGAAGAGCGCGCCGAGCTTCCGTGAACCGATGGAGGAGCCACGTCGGCCCAGAACAGCAGTAGCGGTATGGATCATGGTTTCTTCAATTCGAACGCAACTTCGTTGATTTTGCCAGTAAACTCGAACTCGCCCTGATCCCGGTACGCCGGAGCAATCGGCGTGATCGAGTCGCGGCCGACTTCAAACGGTTCTAACCCATGACGAGGCAGGCTGCGAGAAAGTTGGCCCTTGCCGGCCGCCTTGCCATCGACGAACAACTTCATCTCGCCGCCTCCTTCAGGCGAACCATCGGGCGTGAACTCCGCTTTGAGTTGCACCTGCTGACCCTTGGGAATGGCGACGTCGCCAGCGATCTCCACGTCGGCAATCTCGAAGCATTGGTAGCGGAAGTGCGGCTTGCCATCCATCACGTACAGCGTCCACCCGGCGGAGAAGGCGCCGGCGCACGTGACCACGCCCTCGGCGCCGTCCTGCGGAACGTCAATCGCCGCAGTCAGCGTGAACCCGCGCGGGAACAACTGCGGGCCAATCGGCTCGGGGAGCCACACGTCGTTGCCGTGGTACGTCCACGAGGTCGGCGGGTCGCCGGCGACCCGCAGCTTGGGGTCCATCCGCTCGGTCATGCGCGGGTCGAGCGGGTACACGTCGTACTTCTCGGCTTCCTCCTCGAAGGTCGCCTGCAACTCTTTTAGCTTGTCCGGTCGAGACGCGGCCAAGTCGTTAGCTTGGCTGAAATCGTTCTCGACGTCATACAGCTCCCAGGGGGCGCTGTTGAGCCGTTCGAGCGTCCGCCCGCCCATTTCCCACGGCGGCGGACCGACGCTGCAGGCGACCCAGCCGTCATGGTAAATCGCCCGGTTGGTCAACATTTCGAAGTACTGCGTCGTCCGCGTCCCCGGGGCATCCTTGTCGTCCATGGCGTACAGCATGCTGACGCCCTCGATCGGTTTTTGGCGGATGCCGTTCACCGTTTCGGGCGCGGGGATGTGGCAGGCGTCGAGAATCGTCGGCACGACGTCGATCACGTGGTGGAATTGAGTGCGCCGCTCGCCCTTGGACTTGATGCCCTTGGGCCAGTGGACGATCAGCGGGTTGCGGGTGCCGCCAAAGTGACTGGCGACCTGCTTGGTCCACTGAAACGGCGCGTCCATCGCCCACGCCCAGCCCACCGGGACGTGCGGCTCGCTCTCGGGACCGCCGATCTCGTCGAGGCGGTTGATCGTACTCTCCAGGCCCAATTGAATTCCCAACAAGCTGGCGAGCTCGCTGAACGTGCCCTCCAGCCCGCCTTCGGCCGACGCGCCGTTGTCGCCGACGATGTAGAAGATGAGCGTGTTGTCGAGTTCCCCGCTCGCCTCCAGGCTGTCAATCAACCGTCCCACATGGTGGTCCGTGTGCGCCATGAACCCGGCGTAGTTCTCCATCAGCCGGCAGTAAACTCGCTTTTCGTCGGCCGAGCGGCTCTCCCACGAGGGCAGGCTCTCGGGGCGGGGCGTCAGCTTGGTCCCCGGCGGGATGACGCCCATTTCCAGTTGCTTGGCGTGCGTCAGCTCGCGCTGCTTGTCCCAGCCGTGGTCGAACTGGCCTTTGTACTTCTCGCTCCACTCGGGCGGCGCATGATGCGGGGCGTGCACGGCGCCCGTGCTGAAGTAGCAGAACCACGGCTTGTGCGGCGCCGCGGCCCGCGTGTTGCTGATCCACGCGATTGCCTCGTCGGTCATGTCCGCCGTGAAGTGGTAGCCCTCCTCCGGCGACTTCGGCTGCGGCACGGGGACCGTGTTGCGATACAGCGTCGGGTAGTACTGGTGCGTCTCGCCCTGGTTGAAGCCGTAGAAGTAATCGAACCCCAACCCCGTCGGCCAGCGGTCGAACGGGCCGGCCGGGCTGATGTCCGGCTCGGGCGTGTTGTGCCACTTGCCGAACATGCTGGTCGCATAGCCGTTGTCCCTGAGCACCTCGGACACGAGGGCCGTGCTGCGGGGAATGATCCCGGTGTACCCGGGGTAGCCGGTGCCCATTTCGATAATCACGCCCGTGCCGACGCTGTGATGGTTGCGCCCGGCTAGCAGCGCGGCCCGCGTGGGGCTGCACAAGGCGGTCGTATGAAACCGCGTGAACGACAAGCCGCCGGCCGCCAGCTTGTCCATATTGGGCGTCGGCACCGGCCCGCCAAACGTGCTGCACATGCCGAAGCCCACGTCATCCAGCAGGATGATCAGCACGTTAGGCGCGCCGGCGGGCGCTTCGACTGGCTTGGGGAAGTCGGGTTTCGAGTCCGCGATCGTGCGACCAACCGTGCCGCCAAACTGCGGATCGGGTTGCGGCAGTTGCTCCTGGGCACAGGCCAGATGCGCTGCCGTCGTGACGATCGTCAACACAAGCAGTGTCGTTCGCGAGCGAGTCATGCTGGGAGCCCTTTGCGTCTAGAGACCGATTTGTTTGGGCGGATAGGTTTTGAACGTCGCCGCGTGGGCCTTCAGCTTGCCGATGACTGTGGCCATCCAAGGATCCAGGCGGTGGCCGACGGTCATTTCTTCTTTCGGGTCCACGTGCAGATTGAAGAACCAGGGGGCGAGCCCGACATCATTGACCACCGACAGGTCGATGTGCATGTGCGGCGCCTGCGACAGCACGACCTTCACGTGTATTTTGTACTCGTGCATCCGGCAGGCCATCAGTTCGGAGCCCCACCAGAAATACGCGGCCTCCCGGTTCGATCGCCCCTGGTCGTGCAGCAAGAACGAGGTTTGATCGACGAAGTCGTAGTACCGATCGGCCGGCAGCGCGTCGGTTGACGCCCCGGCAAGGGTGAGCGCCGTGCCGAACAGGTCCATCAGGTCGAAAACGTCGTTGCTGACGCGGCCTGGTTGGATCATGCCTTTCCAGGAGGCGATCCCCGGCACGCGCACGCCGCCTTCGAACGTGGTGCCCTTGGCGCCGCGGAACGGAGTGTACCCGGCGTCCGGCCAGGCGTCCATTTGCGGGCCGTTGTCAGAGGTGAAGAAGATCAGCGTGTTTTCCAGGACGCCCGCTTGATCCAGCGCGTCGACGATGGCGCCGACATGCATGTCCACTTCGGACACCGCTTCTTTGTAGGGGTACTTGCTCTCGCTGAGCGAGGCGAGGTCCGGATTGCGAAAGTTGTCGCAGTGGACCTTCATGAAGCAGTGCTCCAGGAAGAACGGTTTGTCCCCGGCGGCGAGTTGTTTGATTTTCTCCACGGTGAACTCGGTCAGCACGGCATCGGCGCGACCCATGTCCTGAATGGACCGAATCTGCGCGAGTCGCTCCGTACGCCCGCCCTTAAAACCGTGAGTGAGATGATCTTCCGGCCCGGCGCCCTCGAACGCCGCCAGGCGCCGCGGATCGCGCACCAATCCCGGGTAGCGCCGCTCGTCGACGCGTTGCGAGATTTCCTTTTGAGCCGGGTAGTACCCGTAGAACTCGTCGAAGCCTACGTCGTGGGGGCGCATCCCTTCTTCTTCGCCAACGTGCCACTTGCCGCACAGCAGCGTCGAGTAGCCGGCATCGCTGAGCAGCCTGGCCAGCGAAACTTCGTCAGCCCATGGGTTCTTGGTGATCTTGTCCCCCGCGAGAATGGGACGCGTCAGCCCGGTTCGCATCGGCAGCCTCCCCGTCAGGATGGCCGACCGCGTGGGCGTGCAGGTCTGTTGGGCGTAGCACGACGTGAGCTTCAAGCCCCCCGCGGCGAGCTGATCGATGTGCGGCGTGGCGGCCCCGATGACCGCCCCGCCGCCATAGCAACCCGGGTCGCCGTAGCCCATGTCGTCGACCACCAGCCACACGATGTTGGGGCGCCGGCCGACTTTGTCCCGCAGCTGCGCCAACTTCGCTTTGACAGCCGCATCTTGCTCGGGGTGAGGAATCGCCGGTTCGAAATTGTCCGCGCTCGCCACGGAGCGATCGAACGCCTCCGCGCCCGCGGGCGCAGCGCTGCAATGCGCTGCGCTGCCGGCAAGCGCAATCATCGCAGCGGCCGCTGCAAGTGCGAAGTTCAAACGCATATTCTTCCCGATGCAAAATACAAACGAAGGCGCAGCTCGCTCCGCTTTGCGAGTCGCGTTCAGTTCAACTCAATGGTCGCCGCGTTGAGCTTACCCGTGAAGTCGAACGGCATGTCGTAGCCCTCCATCACCGGCGTGCCGGTGTCGAAACCAACGTCCAGCGTTTCGTCGAGCGTCACGCGATTGGGAATGCTCTTCGCCACGCGGCCCTTGCCGATCTGCTGATCGTTGGCGAACAGCGTCACGTCGGCGCCGGCGTAGGGTTTGTCGGCGTCGGTCTTGTACACCGCTTTGAGCGTCACCTTGCCCGCCGGCAGGCGCTTGTCGGACTCGATCGTGAATCGCTCGACGCCCACCAAGTTGTAGTGGTAGACGAGTTTGCCGTCCTTGACCATCAGTCCGTAGCCGGCAAAGCGGCCGCCCTGGGTCAGCAGCATGCCTTCGGCCCCGGCCTCGGGGATTTCGACGGCGGCCGTGATGGTGTGGCTCTTGTGCTTCAGATCGGGCGAGGCGCCTTCCGGCAACCGCAGCAAGTTGGGATAGATGAACTTGTTGCGTCCCTCAGTCAGGCTGGGCCGGTTCTCCACGTTCAGCCGTTCGGTCTTCCGATCGTCCAGCGGCAGCACGTTGTACCTGGCCGCCTCGGCGAAGAACAGCTTCACCATCTCCTGAAGCTTCTCGGGGTGCTCTTTTGCCAGGTCGTTGGCTTGCGAGAAATCCTCCTCCACGTTGTAGAGTTCCCACGGCATGTTCAATAGGTCCATCGGCTCGTTCTCGCTGAGCCACGGCACGCCGCGAATGGCGCTGGCCATCCAGCCGTCGTGGTAGATGCCCTGATTGCCGAGCATCTCGAAGTACTGCGTGGTCCGACGGTCCGCGGCGTCGGCGTCGTCGAATGTGTAGACCATGCTGACGCCTTCAATCGGCTTTTGCGCAATGCCGTTGAGTTCGGCGGGGGCCTCGACGCCGGCGATCTCCAGCAGCGTCGGAGCGATGTCGATCACGTGGTGGAATTGGTCGCGGGTCTCGCCGCGGGCCTTGATGCCCTTCGGCCAAGAAATGGCCAAGCCGTTGCGCGTGCCGCCAAAGTGACTGGCGATTTGCTTGGTCCACTGATACGGCGTGTCCATGGCGTGCGCCCAGGCCGCGGGGAAGTGGTTGTAGTGCTTGTCGCTGCCCAGCGTATTGATGGCCGCCAGCTTTTTGTCCAATGGTTCGGCAATGCCGTTGAAGAACGTCATTTCGTTGAGCAGGCCTTCCAAGCCGCCCTCGGCGCTGGAGCCGTTGTCGCCCGCCATGTAGATGATCACCGTATTGTCCAGCTCGCCCATCTCGTCAATCGCGTCGATCAACCGGCCAACTTCGTGGTCCGTGTGAGCCGTGAACCCGGCAAACACTTCCATCATGCGGGCGTAGACTTTGCGCTGGTTTTCGGGGAGCGAGTCCCACGCCGGCAGCGAATCGGGACGCTTCGTCAGCTTGGCGTCCTGGGGGATGATGCCCATCTTCTGCTGGCGAGCGAACGTTTCTTCGCGGTACTTGTCCCAGCCGCCGTCGAACTGGCCCTTAAATTTGTCGATCCACTCCTTCGGCACCTGGTGCGGCGCGTGCGTGGCGCCGGTGGAGAAATACACAAAAAACGGCCGCTGCGGCGCGACGGCTTTGCTCGCGCGCATCATGCGGATGGCTTTGTCGGCGATGTCGGTCGTGAAGTGGTACGGCGAGCCGTCCTCGTTCGTCTCGGGCGGCTCGATGCGCTTTTTGCCTTCCACCAAGGCAGGATGGAACTGGTCGGTGTCGCCGCCCACGAAACCGTAGAAATAGTCGAAGCCCAACCCGCCGGCCCAGCGGTCGAACGGGCCGACAAGACTGGTTTCCCAATCGGGGACGTTGTGGTTCTTGCCAAACCACGCATTGCTGTACCCGTACTCGCGTAAGATTTCGGCAAACGTGCCCGCGCTGGCGGGGATGATGCCGGAGTAGCCGGGGAAGCCGGTCCCCGCCTCGCCGATCACGCCGCTGGCCACCGAGTGATGATTCCGCCCGGTCAGCAACGCCGCCCGCGTGGGCGAGCAGAGCGCCGTCGTGTGGAACCGCGTGAAGCGCAGACCGTTGTCGGCCACCCGGTCCATGGTGGGCGTCGGGATGCCGCCGCCGAACGTGCTCATTTGCCCGTAGCCGCAATCGTCGATCAGCACCAACAGGATATTGGGCGGGTCATTGAGCCCCAGGTTGCTAGGGATCGTCAGCTGAGGTTTGACCGCCTCGGAGTCCTTGTACGTCAGTCCAATCTTCCCCTGAAACGGCTCTTCGGGGCGAGGGAGCATTTCGTCGGCCGCGGCAGGAGCGTTGAGCATGCCGATAAACCCCAAGACCACGATGCCGGTTCCGATCGCTAGCGATGGGCAACACTGACCTGCGCTTCTCATGGCAATCCCCGTTGTTGGTTTCGCCGCCGTTCTTGGCGCCTCGATGCGAGATATGAACCCGATAAGTTTGAGCTTGGCGATAGCTGCCATGTTGGCTAATAGCTCGTTGGAGCTGCTCGGACATCCGCGCTGGGTTCCGCAGCGCGCCACTGGAAGTCAACGCCGTCGTGGGCAACATCTCTACGTAGGTATCAAGTAGTACAGCCACGCCTTCATGCGCACAGTCACGCGGCTGATGACGTGAAACGCCGAGCCGCTGTGGGTGTAAATCGCCACCGTGCCCGTGGCGCCCATCGGCAACTCCTGGGCGAGTTGCTCATCGTCGATGTCAAACTTCACGGCGAACTTCCCCGAGGGCGCCAGGTCCGCGGACTTGGCGATTTGACCGGACGTCAGAAACTGGCCCTCGCCCGAGGCCGGGATAATCGCCGCGACGGTTCCCGTGTGGACCTCGCCGGGCCGGTTCTTCAGAGCTAGCTCGACCTTGTCGCCCGGCTGGACGTTCGCTATCAGGTTTTGACTGAACGTCGCCACCACGCTGACCCGCGACGTGTCGACAAACGTTCCCAGCGGCGCCAACGGCAGCGGAACGGCCATCGTGCCTTCGCGCACCTGCCAGTTGGTCACGAAGCCGTCGGCGGGCGCGTAGACCTGGCATTGACGCAGGTCGAACTGCGCCGCGGCCAGGTTGGCCTGCAGGCTTTCGATCGTGCTCTCGGCCGCCTCGAGCTGAGCCGTCGCTTGGTCCTTGGCGGCCCGCGACCGGGTCAGCGCCGCCTCGGCCGCGGCCTTGGTCTGCGTTTGCTTGGTCAGTTGCAGTTGGCTGACCGCGCCCGGGGTGAGCTGCTCGGCCTCCTGGGCCATCGCGAGATCGGCTGACGCGGCTTCGAGATTGGCCTCAGCCTCGACAATCGTCGCCTCGGCGACCGTGATGCCGGCCTGCAACTGCTCGCGCTGCTTCTCGGCCGCGCGGAGCGACGCGGTCAGGCCGTCGACGGCATATTGGTACGCGTCCGTCTGAATCTCAAACAGCATGTCCTGGCCCTTGGTCAGCGGGACATTGGGCTCGGCGTGGATCTTGGTGATCGGACCTTTGACCTGCGGCACGATCTGGATCGTGTACCGGGTCACAACCAGGTTGCCCGACATGGGCGCCGAGAACCGCCAGAGCACGAGAATGGCCCCCACGGCCAGGACGCCGACGACCGTGGCCGCGGCGATGCTGGTCGGCGTCGGCTTGATTCTCCACTTGGCAAAGACCAGCCAAATGGCAAAGACGTACAGGATGATAAACAGAGCAATCACGTCGACGGCTTCGCAAATGGCTGGCGAGAGAGTGGCCCGCAACGGGCGGCGGCCGCTTTTACCGGCGTGAAAGGGATGTCATGCATCGCTTCCTGCGTCCGCGGAGGCCGGATGCTGCGCGGGGGACCTCCAAAACGCCCACACAAACGCCAACGGCCAGCCAAATCCTCCCAACGCCAAGCCAACCCAACTGGCCGCGTTGACCGCGTCCACCTGGGGGTGATTTCGGCGGGCGGCGATCTTGCCCGGTAGGGCGCCCAGCACCACGATCGCCATGACAACCGTCGCGAAGATCACGGCCATCACCAGCCAGGAAAAAACGGTGGCCAAATCAATCATCACCGGTCTCTCGTCCAGGAGAACCGTAAAGCCAGTTTCTGCGTGCCACTGCTGGCTTGACCAGCAGTGCGAACCGGTCGCCAAGCGTCCACTGCTGGACAAGCCAGCCGTGGCGCCGTCCGACTGTGCAGTTCTCCTGGGATCGCTGCCGCGAGCATCGCGCCGCCGCCAGCGCATGGCAGCGGCGCGCTGCGGCAGACTCAGCGCAAGCGCCGGTCGCCGAGCCGGGCGCAAGAACGCCAGCGGCTCGGCGCCGCTCAAAATTACTAGTGCGATCCGCCGCCTTCTTGCAGCTTGGCCATCACCTCGTCGAGGTTGAAGCTGGCCGCCTTCTGACGCGGCGGGTACTCCTTGAAGCTCGTCAGGAACTTGCCCACGTAGTCCTGCGCCGGCACCAGCAAGAACGCGTGGCTGAACAGCCAGTCGTAGTAGGTGTTCGACGTGATGTCGGCCCGCTCGTACGGATCGGTCCGCAGGTTGTAAATCTTCGGCAAGCGGAGGCTCACAAACGGCTCGGCCCAAATCTGCAGCGTGCCGCGGACGCGTTGCTCCAGAAACACCAGCTTCCAATTGTCATAACGCAGTGCCGTGATCTGCTGGTCGTCGTTGCAGTAGATGAACGACTCGCGCGGCGATTTTTCCTCTTCGCCGGTCAGGTAGGGCGCCATGTTGAAGCCGTCCAGATGGACTTTGTACGTTTCGTCGCCGACCTTGTAGCCCTTGAGTAACTTGTCGGTCACTTGATCATCGCCGGCCATGGCCAGAATCGTCGGCAGCCAGTCCAAGTGCGAGATCATTTCGTTGCTCACGCTGCCCGCTTCGATCTTGCCCGGCCAACGCACCAGACAGGGGACGCGGTAGGCGCCTTCCCAGTTCGAATTCTTCTCGTTGCGGAAGGGGGTCATGCCCGCGTCGGGCCAGGTGTTCATGTGCGGCCCGTTGTCGGTGCTGTACATGACGAACGTGTTGTCTTCGATCCCCGCGGCTTTGATGGCATCCAACACGGTGCCAACGTTCTTGTCGTGGTCGATCATCACGTCGTGGTACACGCTCTGCCACTGGCCCGACTGGCCCTCGCTCTCCGGCTTGGCATAAGTCCGGGCGTGCATGTGGGTGAAGTTCACCCACACGAAGAACGGCGCGTCGTCCTTGGATTTGCGAGCAATGTAGTCAGCAGCTCGATCGGCGACGTCGTCGTCGATTGTCTTCATCCGCTCGCGGTTCAGCGGCCCGGTGTCGTTGATGGTCTGTGCACCGACCTTCCCGAACCGCGGGTCCACGGTGTCGTCCACACTGTCGGTGGCTTTGCACTCGAGCACGCCGCGCGGGCCGTACTTCTTGCGAAATTCGGGGTTCTTGGGATAGTCCGGATGCTCCGGCTCTTCTTCCGCGTTGAGGTGGTAGAGATTGCCGTAGAACTCGTCGAACCCGTGCACGGTCGGCAAGAACTCGTTGCGATCGCCCAGGTGGTTCTTGCCGAACTGCGCCGTTGCATAGCCCAACGGCTTGAGCAATTCGGCAATGGTGGGATCCTTCTCCGACAGCCCGAGCTTGGCCCCCGGCAAACCGACCTTGGTCATGCCGGTCCGCATGCCGTGCTGGCCGGTGATGAACGCGGCCCGGCCAGCGGTGCAGCTCTGCTCGGCGTAGTAGTCGGTAAACAGCATGCCATCGCGGGCCACGCTGTCGATGTTGGGCGTTTGGTAACCCATCACGCCGCGCGAGTAGGCGCTGACATTGGACTGGCCGATGTCATCGCCCCAAATGATCACGAAGTTGGGGCGGTCCGCCGCCTGCGCGGCGAGGCCGAGGCTGCCGAGCGCAACAACGGCACAAACGAAAAGTAGGAGATTTCGACTCATGATGCGGTTCCGGACTGGAGGGCAAGTGCGCGGCGAAGACTCACGATCAGTGGGATCGATGGCCGCAGTGCAGGACGAGAGGGTTGATAGCGATGAATGTCCTGACCCAAATCCTACCTCGTCCACGGACGTCAGCAAGAAAAATCCGCAAATACGCAGAAATCCTTGCAACGAAGCGTGGGGGAAGTTGCCCTAGTGGGGGACAGAATTGCACCGCCATGTCCGCGGCGTGCGGTCCTATGCAACTGCGCGGATGAGACCCGCAAGGCAGATACATTCTGACGCCGCCGCGCCGCCCCGCTCAAGCTCACTGCAAACCCTGCCGAGATAAGGAGTTGGCGGCGCGCTGCGTGCGCCGCACTTTCGCACCCCGCCCGCCATGCGCACTGTTGCCGCAACTTCCTTCGTCGCACGCATTTCCTTGCTCGCGGCCCTGGCTGCAATCGCATCGCCGGTCAGTGCAATCGGAACGCACCTCACGGGTGATTGGCTGGGCAAACGGCCGTAACTTGCGGACCATCGCGTCACTTTTGCGGGCGATGACGCGCATTTCCACCAGGGCGTCGCCTCTGGCGGCGTGGTTTGCGATTTCCTGGTCGTCGGGCACGGCGATTGAAGGACGCACTTCGATTTCGGCGCAACGGGCCTGCATGAGGAACTGCTGCTGAACGTGCGGGCCGGGCATCGCATCGGCAAAGACTTCGGTCGCAGCACGGGCGCTCTGCTGCCGGCGCCGCAGCTGCCCGAATGGCTAGGGGCCGACAGTGAGCAATTGCCACCCGCCAGCATGCCTTTCCCCCAGGCGCTCAACGAGTCGATTGGGTTCTTCGCAGGAAAGCTCGACATGCTCGACGGCGACGCCAACGCGCTTGCATACGGCTGCGATAGGAAACAGTTTCTTCACACGGCCTTCATCGCCAATCCGATGCGTTGCGAACCGTTCCGCATTCGACGTTGGGGTGCGGCTTGATCATCCTGGGCAACGGACTGGAGCCGCAGTTTGCCTTCACCGTGCTGAACCTGGAGCGGCCTGCCGGCGCCGCTAGCACGTGGCGGCAAATCTTCGCAGTTTGGCAGGTGAAACGGCCGATAATAACCGCGGGGAACCACTGCGCGCCGGGTGCAGCGGGGACTCATCGCCTTTTCCACTCCTCACATCGTCAGGCCCTGTCGCGCACGCTCGTTTCGTCGCGCGGAGAGCGGGTCCCATCCATGTTCACTTTGCGTCGCCGCCGGCGTTCGCCGCTCGCTTCTGCGGGTGTTCTTGCCTGCGCGTGGGCGTTTGCGCAGGGCGTGGCCCTGGGAGAGCCCGCCAACGCGGTGATTCCGCTGCCTCCGATCGCCGCGGCCGACGAGCCCCCGCTGGCGGCCGAGCCGTCGTTGTTCGCTGACGATGCACTGCAACCGGCCGCGTTTCAAACCCGCACAGGACAAATCGGCTGGCTCTCCGGCGCGCAGTCGGGGCCGCTTGCTCGCAGCTTCAGCGCCCTGGCGCCGGGGTCGCCCACCAGTCTGGCCAATGATTTTGTCGCCGACCCCGAATTCACAGGCGGAATCGTCGTCATCGGCCGCGATGCGGCCATGAAGATCGGCGGCTATGTGAAAGCGGATCTGATCCAGGATTTCAACGCGATTGAGTCGCCCGACTCGTTTGTCACGACCGAGATTCCGACCGACGGGACGGATTATCAAAACGCGCGGTTTCATGCCCGGCAGTCGCGGTTCAGTTTCGACACGCGTTGGCAGGGCGACGGCCAGCCCGTGCGGGCGTTTGTCGAGACCGACTTTTTTGGCGACGGGGCGGATGGGAGCAGCGCCCTGCGATTGCGACACGCCTACGGCCGCATCGGCCGCTTTACGGCAGGACAGACGTGGACCACGTTCACCGATCCGGCGGCCGTGCCGCAGACGCTGGATTTCGAGGGCGCGGTCTCCAATGTCAATCGTCGGCAGGGTCTGGTGCGGTGGACGCAGCCGCTTCCGCTGGAGGGTTCATCGCTGGCGGTGGCGCTTGAGAACCCGCAGATCAACGTCATCGCGCCGCCGGCGCTGCCGGGGACCGGACGCACCGAGACCCCCGACTTCATCGCCCGGCTGCGGTGGGAGGACGACTGGGGCGAGTTCCAGGCGGCAGGCATCACCCGGGAACTGGGATTTCAGCCCGACGGACAGGGCGTCCTCACCGCGACGGCCTGGGGATTCAACTTCACCGGGTCGTTCCTGTTGTTGGAAGAGACCAAAGCGTACTACCAAATCACCTTCGGCGAAGGCATCGGCAGCTACCGCGGCTCGCCCGACGTGATCCCCACCGGGCCGATGACCGCCACGGTGTTGCCGGTCTTCGGCTGGATGGTCGGCGGCAAGCACCAGTGGACGGACCGGCTCACGTCGAACATCACGTTCAGCGAGCTCTCGCTCGACGTGCCCCCGGGCGCCCCGGCCGACAGCTTGCGCGGTACGACCTATCTGGCGGTCAACCTGATCTGCAATCCGCTGGAGCGCGTCTTCTGCGGCATCGAGTACCTGTACGGCGTGCACGAGGTGTTCAGCGGCGCCGAGGGATCCGCCAACCGGCTGCAATTCTCCTTCGGCTACTTTCTGCCCTAGCGGTCGCCCTGGCCGCGAGCGTCAGTAGCTATGCGGCCCCAGCTTGACCTTGCCGCGGAAAGTCCAGTACACCACGGCCGTGTACGCGATCACAAACGGCATGCCCAACGCCGCGATGATCGTCATGATCTTCAGCGTGTACGGCGACGAGGCGGCGTTGTAGACCGTGAGGCTGTTCTCCGGCTGCGGAAGCGACGAGACCAGGTTGGGGAACAATGCGATGCCGAACAGGGCCACTAGCGCCATGATGGTGGCTGAACTGCTCACGAACGCGTAGCCCGGCCGGCTGAGGTGGATCGCCCGGGGGATGTTGGCGATCGCCAGCACGTTGAGCACGACCAACGTCCACGCCCACGGATGGTCGATGAACGTTTGCGTCGTGCGCGGGATGTACACCAGCGTGGCAATCGTCACGGCCAGGTACAACGCCAGAAAGCTGCCGAACGTGCGCCACATCCAACCGTGCAGCCGCTGCTGCAACTCGCCCTCGGTCTTCAGGTACAGAAAGATCGCCCCGTGCATGGCGAACATGGCCACGGTCATCGCCCCGACCAGAACCGCGTAGGGCGAGATTTGGTCCAGCGTCGTGCCCATGTACACGCCGCGCTCGTTCAGCGGCACGCCGTCCATGGCCGCGCCGACCGACACGCCGTACACGAAGGACGCCAGCAGGCTGGAGGCGAAGAAGTTGAAATCCCACACCCGCCGCCACCACGGCGACGCCAGCTTGCTGCGAAACTCGATCGCCACCGCGCGGAAGATCAGCGCAAACAGCACCGCCATGAACGCGGCGTAGAAGCCCGAAAAAATCGTCGCGTACGCCTCCGGAAACGCCGCAAACAGCGCCCCGCCGAACGTGACCAGCCACACCTCGTTGCCGTCCCACAGCGGACCGATCGCGTTGATGACGATCCGCCGCTCCTGGTCGGTACGGGCGACGCGGCTCATGATCGCCGCCCCCAGGTCGAACCCGTCCAGCACCGCGTAACCGGCCAGCAGCACGCCCAGCAGCACAAACCAGAGTGAGTTGAGATCCATGCGAAAAACCGTGAATGCGTGAGGCGTTAGTTCGTGGGTGATATCGCAGCGCCGCAGCTCGACGCCTAGCCGCCCGAGGACGCGCCGCGGCTCTCTTCGGTCAGCGAACCTTCGTGCGCCGCCATCGACGCCGCGGCGGCGAGCAGCCCGGCTTTCTCCGGACGATCAGCCGGTGCGACCGGCTCGGGACCGTGCGAGATCTTCTGATGCAGCAGCATGACCCATAGCGCGAACAGCAGCAGGTACACCAGCCCGAACGCGATGATCGAGCCCAGCACTTGCCCGGACGAAACCGACTCGCTCAGTGCGTCGCTGGTCCGCAGTCCGCCCACCGCTTGGCCGTCGACGATCGTCGGATAGACGACCCACGGCTGGCGGCCCACTTCGGCGGCGACCCAGCCCAGCTCGTTCCCCGCCACGGCCAGCCCGACGGCCAGCACAAAGAACCACATCACGGCGCGCTTCTCGAACAGCGTGCCCCGCCACCGCCAATACGACGCCAGCAGCGTGGCGGCGATCATCACCATGCCGATGCCGATCATGGCGTGGTACGACTGAAAGGTGAGCCACACTGGCGGCGTCCCGAACTGCTCGTCCAAGTCGTTCAGCCCGGGCACCTCGGCCGCCGTATCGTGGTGGATCAGCAGGCTCAGCATGCCGGGGATGGCGACGCCGTATTTCACTTCGCCGGCCTCCTCGTCCGGCCAACCCCACAGATACAGCGGCGCCGACTCGGTTGTTTCGAACAGCCCTTCCATCGCCGCCAGTTTGGCCGGTTGGTGCTCGGCGACGCTCTTGGCCTGCAAGTCTCCCGAGACCAACTGCGCCAACGAGCAGATCGTCGCCAGGATCAGCGCCCCCGTGAACGAGCGGCGGGCGAACTCCAGATGCCGGCCGCGCAACACGTACCACGCCGAGATGCTCATCACGAAGAACGCCCCCAGCAGAAAGGCGCCCAGCCACACGTGCACCAGCCGGTGCATCGTCGACGGGTTGAACACCAACGCCCAGAAGTCCACGATCTCGGCCCGCAGGAACGGCTGACCGTTGATCATGTGCTCGCGAATCTCGTGCCCCGCGGGCGTCTGCTGCCACGAGTTGGCCACGGTGATCCAGATTGACGAAAAGATGCTCCCCAGCGACACCATGCAGGTGGCAAAGAAGTGCATCTTCGGCCCCACGCGATCCCAGCCGAACAGCAATAGCGACAAGAAGCCGGATTCCAGGAAGAAGGCAAAGATCCCCTCGGCCGCCAGCGCCGACCCGAACACGTCGCCCACGTACCGCGAGTAGACGGCCCAGTTGGTGCCGAACTCGAACTCCATCACGATGCCGGTGACCACGCCCAACGCAAAGTTGAGTCCGAAGATCTTCGTCCAGAACTTTGCGGCCGATTCGTACAGCGGATCCTTCGTCCACAGGTACATGCCTTCCAGATACACCAGTACCACGCCCAGCCCGATCGTCAGGGGCGGGAACAGGTAGTGGAACATGATCGTCAGCGCAAACTGCAAACGCGACAGCAGCAGCACGTCCATGGCGGGAGTCCCATGCAGGCAGGTCGGCGCCTCGGGAGGTTCCGAGGCGGGAGGGAGAACCGTCGCAATGCGATCGACAGCGCGGTGCAAGCCAAGCGGCTTGCACGGTTTGCCGATGAATTAACCGCATCGCGAGGCATAGCGCAACGTAAACCGAGAGGCACGTGCGCGTCCAGTGGTGGGCAGTGCATGCGCGGTTTCGCACACGCTGGGCAGCGGTCTTTCGCCTCCACGCGGCGGTGCGCTATGCGCTGCGTCGCCCTCGAACGATTGCGACCGCCAGGGCAGCCGCGGCGAGTAGCGCGGCAGTCGGCTCGGGCACGGCGGCCGCCGCAGGCGCCGGCGGCGCGAGTCCGTTGTCATGCTGCCACAGAAGATAATCGCCGCCGGACACGGCGCCATCGCCGTCGGCATCGCCGGTGGCCGTGGTCGCGCTGGCGGGGAGCCCGAAGTTGCTCTGCCAGATCGCCAGGTCATCGGCGTCGACGCTCAGGTTCATGTCGAAATCGGTCGCAATCGCCGGCAACGCAATCACGAACGACGCATCGGCCACGACGACGCCCGCAGCCGTGACGTTGACCATCACGCCGTTGACGTCGATTGTGTCCTGCAACTCGATCGGCAGCGTCATCACCGCGGCGATGGTCCGATAGGGCCCGCTCGTCGTGACTGCAGTGAACTCAATCGATCCGAACGTCCCCGCCGGCGCCGAGTTGGTGACCGGCTCGGCGGCCAGATCGACCGTGGACTCGGCCAATCCCGTGGCGATCACGGTCCCTTGGTTCAGCGACACCGACAAGTCGGCGGCGTCGAACTGGTAGGTCACGTTCGTCCCGGCCATCTGCGTCATGGTCCCCGGCGGGTTGAGCGTCGTGATGTCGGCCGCGGCGTCGTTGATCCGCACCGTCTGCAAACCGGCAATGGTGATCAGGTAATTGCCCGTCGGCATCACGTTGCCGCTGGTCACGGTGAGTTCCGCGACGCTGGGGAAATCGGCTCCGCCGCCAAAGTCCAACAGCGCGTTGACCGTCCCGGCCAGCGCTTGCGTGTCGCTGCCGGAGAAGAACGACACGCCCGCGGTGACTTCGAGTTCCGACTGCATCGGGTCGATGACGAACTCGACGTCGACGCCGGCCGCAACTGCCGCGGAACCGCCGACGAGCATGGTGCTGACAACAGTTGTCCAGACGACGGCTGGCAGGCGTGGCTTCAAAGCAGCGCTCGGCGGGGCATAACTTGGCATGACAATGACATCGACGCGTGGGGAGGGACGGACGAGGCGGCGGCCCACCCCTGCAGCTTACGCAGCCATGGCGAATTCTGCAATTTGGCGGTCATAAGCGAGCAGGCGACCTGCAAAGCCGGGGTCGACGTGCCACTGCTGGCTCGTCCAGCAGTGCGAAGCGGGTACACGGCGCCCACTGCTGGACGAGCCAGCAGTGGCACACTTGAACTTTGCAGATCTCCCGCAGCCGTTGCGGGTCAGCCGCCCGCCTGGCGGGTCGCGATTGCGTCGTGCAGAATCCCCTCGAACCGGTCGGCAATGGCGCCGATCTCGAACGTGCGTTCCGCATAACCACGGGCTGCGGCCCCCATGGCTGTGCGCGTCTCGGCGTCGTCCAGCAACCGCAGCGCGCCGGCGACGAAGCCGTCGATGTCGTCGGGGGCCACGACGATGCCGGCGCCCTCTCGGTCGACGATCCGCGAGGCGAGATTCTCCAGCGGCATGGCCGTCAGCAGCGCCCGCCCGCCGCACAGGTAGGCCAGCACTTTGGACGGCACAGAGAATACGCCCGCATCCGGTTCGAGCACCGCGGTCAGCACGTCGGCGGCGCCCATCACCTCGTGCATGCGGGAGAACGGCTCGAAGCCTCGCAGCACGAGGGTGTGCAGCCCGCGTTGCTCGCGCTGCTGGCGCAAGTAGTCCGTGCCGACGCCCTGCGACAGCACGACGATCCGCACGTCGGGCCGATCAAGCGTGGCTTCCGCCAGCCGAGCCACCAGTTCGGGATTGTGTTTCATGCCCATCGAACCGGCGTACAAAAAGACGAACTTGTCCGCCAGGTCCGCTTCGCGGGCAAACGGGTTGACTTTCGCTTGCAGCGGCAGCTCGGACAGCGGGGCCCAGTTCTCCACGGTCACGATCCGCTCGTCCGCCACGCCCCAGTCGCGCAACAGCGGCTTGAAGTCATCGGTGATCGGCGCCACCCGATCGCTGCGTCGCAGCAGCTTGGCTTCCAGGTTGATGTAGTACCGGCCGATCAGTTCGCCGACGAGCGGCAGCTTGCGCCGCAGCACGCGGTGAGCGGCGATCCCCAGCACG
This sequence comes from Planctomycetaceae bacterium, assembly GCA_002702655.1. Lineage (GTDB taxonomy): Bacteria > Planctomycetota > Planctomycetia > Pirellulales > Lacipirellulaceae. Next base: position 32,182 of record PABB01000038.1, on the reverse strand, counting down.
TCTTGCAGCCAGAACACGAACGCCGTCCCGTTTCGCCGGCAGGCCGCCTGCAACATCGCCTGGGCGTCCAATGGCATGTTGGTCGAGATCACCACGTCGGGTTGCACCTGCGCGGTCAATTCGGTCGCCAACGCGCCGAACTCGCGTTCCTGGCGCCGCCGTTTGACAAAGCTGTATTTGGCGAGCGCTTCGCTCAATTCCAGCGGAGCGAACTGCAGCCCGTCGGGGTCGTCGGGGTGTTTTTCAAACACGCCGCCGGGAGTCGTGACAAGGGAGGCGCACCAGGCGTGCGTCACCTCATGCCCGCGCGCCGCCAGCGCCCGGCTCAAATCGGCCGGATATGGATAACCGCCATAGTCGTGGTGCAGAATTCGCATAGAGTTCGATTCGGGCGAGCGCGACGCGCGGTGCGCTCACCAATCCTTGTCAGTTTCAAAGCCATACGTAACGAGCACGTCGCCGCAGTGCTCCTTGAACAGTTCGCGGTGGCGATCGGTGAAGCTCGCCTGCCAGCCGCCGGACGAGCCCTTGCGGTACGTGTGCGAGCGGCTGGGATCGACGCTCCCCGCCATGGCGTCGGCAATCGCGGCCGCGTCGACATCCGCGGTCGTCCGTTGGGCGTAGAAGTCGGCCATCTGCCTCAGCAACTCGCCCTGCCGCTCGGAAGTCAGGTCCGAGAACTTCACCGCGAACACGTCGTCGCGACCGATCCACCCGGCGTAATGCTCGAATCGCTGCCCGATCGGCGGGTAGTAAATCTCCGGCGTCAGCTCCGGCAGGCCGGCGATCGCTAGCTCGATGGCCGCTTCCAATGACTCCGCCGCGGCGAAATGTTTGTGCAGGCGATGCCAGCGGTTGATCGTGCGGTAGTAGTGCGCTTCGGACAGCGCCACGTCGCGCGGGTCGCGGTAGATGAAGTAGTGCACGAACCGAGTCGCGGTAATCGCGTCGGCCGTGGCCGGTTCGCAGAACAGGTGCGAGCGGACCAGTTCGCCGGGCACGGCGGTGCGCAGCGCGGCGGCCGACTGCTCGTCGGTCGCTCGGCGGAACTGAAACGAGCTGGTCATCGACGAGAGAAACTCGCCGTAGTTCCGCTGGTTGGGCAGCGCCTCGAGAATCTGGTCCAACAGGTGCGTGCCGCTCTTGGGGAACGAGTTGGCCAGCACCGGCGGCCGGGCTGCGTAGTCGTCGGCGCCCGCCGCGGCCCGCGCCGCACGCCGCGGCACGCGCAGCGCCAGCGCGGCGCCCTTGCGGACGAACCCGTTGCGGTGGTGGAGCAGTTCAGCAAGCACTTGGGCGATTCAATTCAAGGAGCGGTGCGGTGGTCGAAAAGCTAACCCGGCGGCGTCTTGGCCACCGTCGCAATGGACGCGGTTAACGACGCGTCGCCGGTGAGGCAACTCAAGTATTGCCGCGCAATCGCCTGGGGGGCGAACAGGTCGCGAATCCGTTGGGAAAACTTCGCCGACGGCCGGGCCGACTCGCCCGCTCGCAGCGTGGCGTCGATTTCCGTCGCCATCGCGTCGGCCGACAGCGGGTCGGCCACGTAGCGCGCCGCCCCCAGCGTCACCTCGCGCAGCGGCGGCAAATCGCTGGTGATCGCCGGCGTGCCCCAGCCCAGCGCCTCGACCGCCGGCATCCCGAACCCCTCGAACAGCGACGGCAACACGTAGGCGGCCGCCCGCTGGTACAGTGCGGCCAGCACGTCGTTGTCGACAAACCCGGTGACGATCACCCGGTCGCTCAGCCCCAGCCGCTCGACCAACTCGACAGTCGACGGCAACTCCTGCGACATGGCGCCGGTCCGCTCGTGGGCGTCGTGCCGCGTGGACCGCAATTGCCCGGCAATGACCAACGCCAAATCGGGGTGGTCGTCCTTCAGCTTGGCGAAGGCTTGAATCAGCGTGGCGAAATTCTTCTGCGGCCGATCGACGCCGACCGCCAGCAGGAACGGGCGCTCGCCGATCGCCGCGGGCGCCTCGGCGACGGGCTCCTGCCACCGCACCGGATTCCAGATGGCCTGCACGCGCGTCGCGTGCTGCTGCCCGAACTGGGCCAGCACGTCCTGCCGCACCGCTTCGCTGATCGTGGCGACGGTCGTGCATTTGCGGAGCGTGTGACGCAGGCACAGATCGAGCCACTTCCGCTTCCGCCACGGCCACGCTTGCGGCAGATGCCGGTACTGCAGGTCGTGGATCGTGGTGACGACCCGCTCGGCGCCCACTCGCGGCGGCGTGAAGTAGTTGAGAAACAGAAAGCCGTCGAACTCGCGGCCGCGGCGCCAGCCGAGTTCCGCCTCGCGATAAAACCGTCCGCGGCGCGGCGGAATCGCTTCGTACCGCAGCCCGGCGCGCTGCGTGATCGGCTGCCCGTCGAAGTGGAACACCGTCACCTGCGGGTCGGCGCCCAACGCGCCGCTGGCGGCCATTTCCGACACGCCCAGCAGCAGGTTGTCGGCAAACGACGCGACGCCCCCAAAGCGTTGCTTGGGCGGCAGCAGGGCGGAGATGGCCAGGCGGAGCGACATAAATCAATGGGCCGCGCGAGTCGGGATCATTCAGTGAGAGGGCGACGGGGCCGGCGATTGCGGCGCCGATTGCTGGCGGAGCTGTGCGTACAACGCGCTCGCTTCGGCGTACAACTCCCGCGCCGGCGATTGTTCGAACTGCGCGGCCAGCTTTTCTTTCAGCGCTTGCCGCGCCTCCGACGGCCGGGCGACATGCGTCTCGCGCACCTCCGTTTCGCCGGACGCGTCCTGCTCGATCTGCTCCAACTCGCGGTAGACGGCCTCGACGTTTTCTTCGGTGTGGTCGAACTCGCCAAAGTGCGTGCCGAACCGCTCGTTCAGTCGCCGCGTCACGGCGCCCATGTCGGCGGTCGTTTCGGTGAAGTCGGCGATGACCACGCGGTCGGCCAACGGCTCGACGCCGCGGTAGAAGTCCAGGTACTCCTCCAGCGCCCACACGACCGACGGCAGCTCGCGGCGGATGGTGAACGACAGCGTGGCGCCCCGCGGTTCGCGAATCAGCACCAATGTCGGCAGCCCGCGCCGCACGCCCAATTTGATCTGGGCCACGGAGTGCAGATGGTGGGCGATCGAGACCGGCTCGGTCTGGGCGTGCATGAACGCCACGGTGGCGAACGAATTGGAGCACCGCTGGTAGCCTTCCAGCACCACCTGCGTGTCAGGCCTGACGCCCAACCGATGATAGCGCTCGATGAAATGCCGCATGACCTGATGGCACAGCGGGCTGGAGCGAATCGCGCGTCGCAAGGCTTGGTACATCAACGGCAGTCCGAGTGGGCCGCGGCGGCGGCGCGACCAGAGTTAGGGTTTGCGGAACACGGCCAGGAAATGATCTTGCGCCATCGTCCAACTTGGCGGGATTGACCCCCGGATCGACGCGTCGGCTTCCAGCTTGCCCAGGCCCAGCGACCGCAGGCCGGCATACACCCGCGGCGTGAAGCGGTAAGTCGTGTTGGCCAAGAGCTGCGATAGGGAGCGTTTGAGCGAGCGCTTCGGGGCGTGCGAGTACCGGTGGAACGCGGCCAACTCGACGCCGCGGTTCTTGGCGTACGTGCGGCACCAATCTTCGCCCAAAAACGATAGATGCTCCGGCAGCGTGCAATACCAATAGCGGCTGCCCATGGTCTGCCACGAGCGCGCCTGCGTGTTGCCGGTGCCGATCATGGCGGCCCCGCCGGGCGCCGTCATCCGCAGCATGCTGTCGACCAGCGCGGCCGGGTCGTGGACGTGCTCGGCCACGTCGAAGGCCAGCGTGGCCTGGAACCGGTCGTCGTAACCCTGCACGTGCGTGGCGAATTGGCCGATCATCTGCACGCCTTGCTCGGCGGCGCGCTGGGCGGCGCCGTCGTGAATTTCAATGCCGAACCGTTCCCAGCCTTCTGGCAACGAGGCGACGAACTGCCCGTCCCAGCAGCCGACGTCCAGCACGGCCCCAGGCGGGCCCAGCTTGGCAAGCTCCTGGCGGGCCAGCGCCCAATCGAGTCGGCGGTGATCGGCGTACTCCCACTTTTCGTTCTCGGCCGCCGTGTATAACTCGGCCAGTTCCTCAGGAGTCGGCGCCGGCGAGCGGAATTGCAATTGGCAGACTTCGCACCGCCACAGGTCCGATGGCGGCGTCGGCTCGTCCAGGATCACGCCCGCAAAACGAAAATGCTGCGGGATCGGCCCCCGGCACGCCGTTTGGCGCCCGCCGCAACTGGGGCACGCGGGCGCAGAAGCGTCGCTGGCGGACGGGCGGCGATCGGCAGTGGCGGACATGAACAAGTCGGGTGGTCGAATGGGCGAGGGTCACGCGCCGCGGCGGCGGCGTTTGATGCCGAGCAGTTGCTTGATGCGCTTCTTCAGCCGCGCATCCCATGGCGAGTGGAAAATCGTCTGGTGGCTGTAGTCGTCGGCTTGCTTGTCGCGAATCAAAAACTGCGGATGCTGCAGCGGAAACTTCATCTCGTGCGCTTCCAGAAACGCACTTCTGCCGTGCGACACGGTGTGCGTGGCGTCGGGTCCGAAGCCGATGTTGCGGACGAGGTTGGTACTGGGCAGCACGGTCAGCGAGCCGTGAATCCAGTGCGCGAGCATCAGCTGGTAGTCCCAGGTGTCGACGCCCCCGCTGGCCACTTTGTCGAGGATCTCGGTCCAGTAGCGCACCTGCGCGGGCGTGTCGAGAATGTCGTCGAGCCAGCCGCCGTCGCGCAGCGCCGGCCAGGCCTTCATCTCTACGTCGTAGCGGTTCCACGCCCGCCGCCACGACGCCCACCCCCAAATGTGCGCGAAGTGCGAGAAGTAGTAGCTGTCGTCGTTGCGCCGCCGGCCGAGTTGGAAGTTGGCCCCGCCGATGTGCCCCACCCGTTGGTCGTCGCGGTAGCGGGCGAGCATCTCTTCGCAGAACGGAAAGAACGACGGATGCGGCACGCAGTCGTCTTCCAGGATGATCGCCTCTTCGCACTGCTGGAAAACCCAGTCGAGCCCCGAGGCGACTCGCCGCTTGCAGCCGAGGTTCGACTCGGCGAAGTTCGTTTCCACCTCGCACGGCCAGTCGACGCTGGTCACGATCGCGCGGGTCGCTTCGCACGCTTCGGCTTCGCCCCGGCGATTCTCGCGGGGACCGTCGGCCACCAGCAGCAGCCGGCGCGGCCGCATGCGCGCAATCTGGGCGAACACCTCGGCGGTCGGCTCGGGGCGGTTAAACACGAGCATGGCCACGGGCGTCGCCAGTTGCGCGCCCGTCGCGGCGTCGGCGGTATGCACGACTTGCGTCACGACTCCTCCCGTCGGCGGAAGAAGGACGAATTGACCGTCTTGGCGTAAAAGTCGTAGCCGACCGAGTCCATGAACTGCGCCATCTCGCTCGCTTGCACCTTGGCCACGTCCGTGCCCAGGGCTTCGGCGATGACGATTTTCGGCCGCACGGCGTCCCAGTTGTTCGACTGCAGCACCTGCAGGTCGTGGCCTTCGACGTCGACAGTGAAAAAGTCGACCGCCTGCCCGGCCGGGAGTTTCTCGGCCAGCACTTCGTCGAGCCGCCGCACGGCGATCTGCTCGACTCTCGCGAGCGTGGCGATGCTCTTGTGCAGCTCGGCAGTCTCGGCGTCGAACGTGTTGAGCGCGGGCTCGGAGAACATGTAGTAGTCGAGCGTCCCGGGCGCGTCGGAAATACCGCACTGCACGTTCGTGTCCGCCGGTCGCTGGGCCTGCAGCAGGGCGAAGCCGACCGGGTTGGGTTCGATGTTGATGCCCCGCCACCCCAGCGAGTAGAAGAAAAACGTGTTGGAAAACCGCGTGGGGTGATGGGCGCCAACGTCGACGAAAAAGCCGGACCGCTGGCCTTCGAAAATCCGCCGCAGGACCATGTCCTCGCCTTCTTGCGAGTAGCTCTTGCGCGCGTAGCGGCGCACCCGCTCCATGTAGAGCGTCCACGCTCGCTTGCGCACGGATTTTGGCAGCAGTTTGCGGATCATTTCCAAAGCCCCAGCGTCAACGCGCTGACCTGTAGACGGAACATGCGACGGGTCGCGGGAAAGAGAGCATTGGCCAGCCACGCGGAGACCGCATACGAGATCACCGTGGCGATCGCGCAGCCAATCGCGCCGTAGTGGGGAATGAGCAGGTAATTCAAAACGACGTTGACCGCGGCGCCCAGGATGGCGTTGATCAACACGATGCGGGTCAGCCCCTCGTTGATGATCCATGCCGACTGTCCCACGCCGAGAAACACGAACACGGCCGCCCAAATGTGCAGCCGCAGCACGGGGCCGGCTGCGGCGTATTCGCTGGTGAACAGCAGCGTGACCAGCGGCGTGGAGAGCAGCGTCAGAGGAATCGCCACGGCGTACGCCAACCCGGCCAACAGGGTCAGCAGCTTGCGCATCCGGTTTTCGTACAACTCGGCGGAGATCGACTTGGCTTGCGTGACCGCTTTCATGCTGGCGTTCAGCAGCAGCGTCGGCAGCATGTACCACGCCTCGGACAACCGTACCGCCGCGGCGTAGATGCCCACCGCGTCGTCGTCGACCATCTCGCCCAGCATGATCTGGTCGATCCGCATATAGACGAAGATGGCAAACCCCGTGACGATCAGCGGCCAGCCGTCGTGCAGCATGGTCTTGGCCGCCTTCCAGTCGAACCGGAAGTTGCGGAACGAGACGCCCGCTTGCACCAGCAGAAACGTCAGCACGGCGGCCTCGATGGCGAACTCCGCGGCGTTGACCCAGGCAAAGGCCACCAGCGCCGAGCCGCCCAAAATCAGCGCCGCGCGCAGCGCACAGTTGGCCAGCGCGGCGGCCGTCTTGGCCGTGGCGTTCTTGCGGGCCAGCATTTGCGACTGGAACCAGTACTCGCCGATGTTCAGGCTGCGAAACAGCAGTCCGACCGCCATGACGATGGTCATCCACTGCAGGAGCTGATCATCCGGGCGGACGATGAAGATCGTCGCGGCGGCCAGCGCGATCGCCAGCAGCCCCCCCACAAATCGTATGGCCAGGGCCGTTCCCAGGATCGTGTCGCGGCGGCTGCCGTCGCGGACAAGTTCCCGCACGATGATCGTATCGAGCCCCATCGTGGCGACGACGGTGAACATCGTGGCCATGGCTCGGGCGTAGTTGAGTTGGCCGTATTGGGTCTTTCCCAGATAGCGGGCGGTCCACACGCCCATCGCCAGCATCAGGAACATGCGGGCAATGCGCTCCAGCAGCAGCCACGACATGTTGCCGACGATCAGCCCCACCTCGGGCCGACGACGCACGAGGTCATCGAAGCGGCGACGCACGGCGCTGAGAACGGGACGGCTCAATGGCTTGCGAGAATCGGCGGGCAATGGGTCTGACAGGCAACGGCTCCGCGGGAGCGGGGCGACGGTTCTGGCGGCCGGACGATCAGTGGAGGAGCCGGCCGCTGGCCTGCAATCCTCCGGCCGCGGCCGCGCTACTCTCGTGGGCTGCGGCTACGCTCGTGGCATCGCGGCCATCGATCGCCGCCACGGAGCCGCCGGCGCCAAAGCTGGCGCGGCGACCCGGGCCGTCGTGCCGCCGGTCTCCAAATAACACATCAACACGCAGGCCACCGAAATGATCACGCGGCTGGTGCCGCTGAACGGGCTAGCAAAAAAGTGCCAGGCCGCGGTGATGAGCACGAAAATAATCAGCGGCGTCAGCGGCTCGTACGGTAACACCGCCGCCAGCCGCATGCCTTTCTCGGCCAGATGCCAGCCGTAGATCACAAAGAACGCCAGACCGATCAATCCGCCCTCGACCCAGGCCTGCAGGATCTGCGAGTGGACGATGATCAGGTCGTCCTGCGCTTCGGAACGCGTCACCTTGCCCACTTGCTTGGCGACGATCTTGTCGCGGATGCGGGCGACCTCGGGATCGCGAGCCCACGAGCCGTAGCCGATCAACGGCGACTGCTTGAGGATTTCGTATGCGATTTCGACGTTCGTCCACCGGCGGACGTTGGATCGCTCGAACCGGTCGGCATAGCCGTAGCGGATGCCGATTTGCTCGACGATGAACAGCGACGCGGCCCCGCAGACGCCGATCGCCAGTACGGCGACGACCACGCTGGACTTCGACAGCCGCCGCTCGCTCCGTCGCGCGTCCGGCTTGCGCCGGCCGGCAATCAGCGACAGTCCGGCGGTCACCAGGCAGGTCATCATCATGGAGCGCGAGTCGAGCAGAATACTCAACGCGCCGACCGCGCCCATCGTGGCGGCCGCGATCGTGGGACCGAACTTGCCCGCGAAGTACGCGAGAATCAGAATCGTCGGGAAACCGGCGTAAAACTTCCACCACACCCGAATCGGCAGATTGGCCAGGAACAGCGGGTAGAACGCCGTCCCCAAGCACCAGCCGATCAGAAAGAAGACGGCATAGCGGACGTTCTTCGACCCGAGCCACGCCAGCGTCGCGTAGGACGAAATCAGCGCCACCCAGCGGAACCAACCGCGCAGATAGTCGAAGCCCGGCGTGCCGCGGTACAGGTCGCTGCCGATGTAGCCGATCCAACTGATGATCATGGCGATCAACAGCGTGCGGGCCAGTTTGCCGTAGCGGCCCGGCATGGTCACAACCAGCGGAATCGCCACGGGGCCGACCAGGCCCAACAGCACCTCGCCGATGTACAAGCGGCCGACGAACGACACGGGAATGGCCGTCAGGACGCCCAGGATCAACATGCCGATCCCGCCCATGTCGTACATGCGCACGGTGGGGCCGGTGCGGGCAGCCGCGGCATTCCAGGGACCAGCCATTGCAGGGGCGTATGCTCGGTTCATGGCGCGGGATTTACCTTCGTCTGGAATCTCGGCCTGCGGGAAACAGGCGAACGCAGTGGAATCAATGGCAGCCGCCGCGATACAGCGTCTGCTTCATCATATGGCTTGCTGTCGTGCAGGTCTCGCGACGCGGGCGAAATGACAAGGGCCGCCCCCCGGGGGACGGGCGGCCGGTTCCGCTTGCTCCGCTCGTGCGGGAATTAACGGCCCGCCCCGCGACTCGCCGCGCACCGATCAGGCGGACGCCTTCCGCTGGATCCACGCGTCGTGAATCTCCTGGAACGTGGTGTTCAGGTCCTTTTCCAGCCGCCAGTCGGGGTAGTGGTCGCGGATCTTCGACAGGTCCGAGATGTAGCAAATGTGGTCGCCCTCGCGGTTCTTGTCGACGTATTCGTACTGCATCGGCTTGCCGGAGATCGACGCGATCAGGTCGAACGCCTCGAGGATCGAAATTGAGTTCTCGCGGCCCCCGCCCAGGTTGTACACTTCGCCGCACCGCGGCTTGGCCAGGAAGCTCGCCACGAACGTCGCCACGTCGTACGAGTGGATGTTGTCGCGGACCTGCTTGCCCTTATAGCCAAAGATGCGATAGGTGCGCCCCTCCAGGTTGCACTTGATCAGGTAGCTCAGAAAGCCGTGCAGTTCGACGCCCGAGTGGTTGGGGCCGGTCAGGCAGCCGCCTCGCAGGCAGCAGGTCTGCATGCCGAAATAGCGGCCGTATTCCTGCACCATCACGTCGGCCGCCACCTTCGAGGCGCCGAACAGCGAGTGCTTCGACTGGTCGATCGTAAAGTCTTCGGCAATGCCGCCCTCGTAGGCCGGGTCGTCGTAGTCCCAGCGCTTGTCGAGTTCCTTCAGCTTGATGCGGTTGGGAGCGTCGCCGTACACCTTGTTGGTCGAGAAGTGCGCGAACGGCGCCTCCGGGCAATGTTGCCGCGCCGACTCGAGCATGTTCAGCGTACCCACCGCGTTGACGTCGAAGTCGTCGAACGGCCGCGACGCCGCCAGGTCGTGGCTCGGCTGGGCGGCCGTGTGGACGATGTGCGTCGGCTTCACTTCCGACAGGAACCGCCCCACCGCGGCCCGGTCGCGAATGTCGAGTTCCTCGCAGCGGAAGTTGGGGTGCTTGTCCAACAGTCGCCGCAGGTTCCACCGCGTGTCGCCCTGGGGGCCGAAGAAGTCGGCCCGCATGTTGTTGTCGGCGCCGTACACGTCCCAGCCTTCGGCGGCAAAGTGGGCGACGATTTCGCTGCCGATCAGTCCGCCGGCGCCGGTGACGAGAATGCGATTCGTTGTGCTCATGCTCAATTGCTCTGCAAACAAGGCGGCGAGAAGACGCCGGACAAGGTGGGATTGATGGGACTGGGGCGGGGGACGGGACTTACTTGAACCGGCCGGCCACGCGCCCGCGGAACAACCGCTCGCGGATCCAACGCGGTTCGCGCAGGTATTTCATGACCAGGTAGGCCCACCGCCGCGGGTGGTCGTACCACTGCCAGGGGCGGTTGCGCTTCTGCTCGAACAACTCGCGGGCCTTCGGTTCCACGATCATCCGCACGCGCCGCTCGGCCGTGACCGTCGACGGGTAGATGCGATAGCCGCTGAGGAACTTGTTGATGCGGACAAACTTGGCGCCGGCCGCTTTCATGTCGACGAACAACTCCGCGTCCCAATCGAAACGGTTGTTGGGATTGAAGCCGTCGGTCTTCTCGAAAATCTCCCGCGTGAAAAACGTCGACGGCTGCATGATGCAGCCGGCGCGATACAGCACGGGATTGATCCGGAACGGGTCGGAGTAGCTCTCGCGGATGAAGTTCCCCTGGGCGTCGATGATGTTCGAGTGGCCGCAGATCACGTCGGCGCTTGGGTGCTTCGTAAACGCCTGGTCGATCACGTCCAGCGCGCCGGGCAGCAGCACGTCGTCGGAGTTCAGGTAGCCGAGGATCTCGCCGGTGGCGTGGGCGAAGCCCTTGTTGAGTCCGTCGCCGGGGCCCTTGTCCGGCTCGAACAGCCGCACGTCGATCGCGTCGCCGTACGACTCGATCAATTCGCGACTGCCGTCGGTCGACCCCGGGTCGACCACGATGTACTGCACGTTGGCGTCCTTTTGCTCCAACACCGAATCAATCGTGGCGCGCAGATATTGCGCCTGATTGAACGAAATCGTCACGATGCTGAAGGTGTGAGACGGCATGAACGCGTAGGTCGTCTTAGCGGAAGGACGGCTCGTGGAGAACGGTGGAGGCTAAACAGCCGGTGACTTCGGCGTGCGACGCAGATCACTGGGCCCGCGACGCGATGAAGTTGTTGCGATGGGCTTCCTGCTCGGCGAGGTCCAGGTCGTGGCGGACCATCATCGTGGCCAGTTCGCGGGTGCTCACCTTCGGCGACCAGCCCAGCTCGTTGCGAGCCTTGCTGGGGTCGCCCAGCAGCAGGTCGACCTCGGCGGGGCGGAAGTAGCGCGGGTCGATCCGCACGACCACGCGCCCGGTCGCGTCGACGCCGACCTCGTCGACCCCTTCGCCCTGCCAGGTGAGCGGCAGGTCGAGATCGTCGAAGCAGTAATCGCAGAAGTCGCGGACCGAGTAGGTCTCCCCCGTCGCCACGACGTAGTCATCCGGCTTGTCAGCCTGCAGCATCAGCCACATGGCTTCGACGTAGTCGCCGGCGAATCCCCAGTCGCGCTTCGCATCGAGGTTGCCCAGGTACAAGCAGTCCTGCATGCCCGCCTTGATGCGAGCGGCCGCGCGGCTGATCTTGCGGGTGACGAACGTTTCGCCGCGACGGGGCGATTCGTGATTGAACAGGATCCCGTTCACCGCGAACATGCCGTACGACTCGCGGTAGTTGCGGGTGATGTAGAACGCATACGCCTTGGCCGCCGCGTAGGGGCTGCGGGGGTAGAACGGCGTGGTTTCCGTCTGCGGCGTTTCGACGACTTTGCCGTACAGTTCCGACGACGATGCCTGGTAGAACCGGGCGTCGAGGTCCAATTCCCGCATCGCCTCCAGGATGCGCGTGCAACCCAGCCCGGTCACGTCGCCGGTGTACTCGGGGATGTCGAACGACACCTTCACGTGCGACTGCGCGGCCAGGTTGTAGATCTCGTCGGGGCGGATCTTCTTCAGCAAGTTGTTGATGCTCGACGCGTCGCCCAGGTCGCCGTAGCACAGGTGCAGCCGCACGTCTTGCTCGTGCGGATCCTGATACAGGTGATCGATCCGCTCGGTGTTGAACGACGAGCTGCGGCGGATGATGCCCCAGACTTCGTAGCCCTTGCTCAGCAGCAGCTCGGTCAGGTACGAGCCGTCTTGACCGGTGATGCCGGTGATCAGGGCTTTCTTGCGGGCAGATGCGTTGGACATGCGCTGGGTCTCGTCGGGTTCAGTCTGACTGGTTGAGTTGATGGTCGCCGCGCGGCGCGGGGGCCGGCGCGAGAAGTTGATTGGCGGTGGTGTTCAGGTGGCGGTCGCCGCGGCTTCGTGCTCGCAGAACCACTCGTAGGTCGAGGCAATCCCGTCGCGAAGTTCGATGCCGTGCGTCCAGCCCAGCTCGTGGAGCCGCGTCACGTCGAGCAACTTCCGCGGCGTGCCGTCGGGCATGCTGGCGTCGTACTCCAACGCGGCCGAGGGGCAGACGATCGAACGGATCGTTTCGGCCAATTCGGCGATCGGCAGGTCCTTGCCCGTGCCGACGTTGATGGTTTGCTCCGATTCGTACTGGTCCATCAGGAACAAGCAGGCGTCGGCCAGGTCGTCGACGTGCAGGAACTCGCGTCGCGGCGTGCCGGTGCCCCAGATCACGACCTTGCCGTCGGCGGAGTTGCGGCACTCGTGGAACTTGCGCACCAGCGCCGGCAACACGTGCGAGCCCTGCAGATCGAAGTTGTCATTGGGGCCGTACAAGTTGGTCGGCATCGCGCTGATGAAGTTGCAGCCATGCTGCCGGCGGTAGGCTTCGCACGACATCAGCCCCGAGATCTTGGCGATGGCGTAGGCGTCGTTGGTCCGCTCCAGCGGCCCGGTCATCAGATACTCTTCTTTGATGGGCTGCGGACAGTCGCGGGGATAGATGCAACTGCTGCCTAGGTACAGCAGCTTTTCGACGCCGGTGCGCCAAGCGGCTCGCAGCACGGTGGCGTGAATCAGGATGTTGTCGTACAGGAAGTCCGCCGGCCGCGACGCGTTGGCGTGAATGCCGCCGACGGTCCCCGCCACGTGGAGGACGTACTGGGGACGGTGGGCGTCGAACCATGCGTCCACCGCGTCCTGGTCGCGCAGGTCAACTTCCTGCCGGGTGGCCGTGAGCACCTGCCCGAAGCCGTCCCGCTGCAGGCGTCGCACGACGGCCGAGCCCACCATGCCGCGGTGGCCGGAAACGTAAATGGGTGCGTCACGATCGATCATAGCTATGCGGCGAGGTGCGAAGGCGGGCGGCTAGCGTCGGGGGAGTTGGCGGGGAAGGAGGAAAAGGGGCGACCCCCCATCAGGAGGAGGCCAAGCCATTTATTGTAGACGATGTCGCCTGGGAAGGGGACGGTTTGGCGCCGGGCCGCATCGGGAGGGGCGACCGGCTCGGGGCCGACGGACCTGCCCTGTTGCAGGATCGGCGCCAAGCGGCCGGGGCAAGCTCGCTGACAGCGACGGACGCCGTGAAATGCTGAAGAAACGGCCGGTGCTGCCGTCGGGGTGCGGCGATCAACCGGCGGCGCGTCGCCATGCGGCAACATGCGTGTGGCGGCAACGCAACGTCGGCGGGCGCCGCGCGCCGCCATTTCCGTTGCGATCGTTACGAGCGGGCCGACCCGGTCGTCGCGCTGTCTGTGGAATTTTCTCAACGCTCGGTGGAGAAATGACAACCCGCCGCGACGCCGGCTAAGCGCTTCCGACGTGCGTCGAATTCGCCCAATTGCGCCCTCGATGGCCCGGCGACTCGACCCGGTCGCTACAACCGGACCCGCCGCGCCGCGAGCCTGTTTGACAGGGTTGTGTAACTGGAATACGATGCGCCCGGAGCTGACAAACTGCCCGATTGACTCGCTGCTGACAGGGATTTCCAGCGGCGAGCCGCCGATCGGGTCTCGTGGTTCAGGGGGCGCTCCACCAGTGAACTTCGTCGTGCTGTGCGGGATTGAGGCCGGCGAAATCGGTCGAGCCGTACGCGCTGTCCAGTGGCAGCCGGGTTATGACGGCGACGCCGAAGACTGCTTAGGTATGCCAGTTGCTCCGGGACGAATCGAAGAGCCGGAGCGAGCGGGTTGCTAGCCGAGACGATCGGCGCCAGCAAAGCAGTCGCTCCCGCCAATCTCGATCCAGGGCCGGATCGCCGAAACGGCGTTTCAATCGCAACGACGACCGCTGCGATTGAAGTCCTGTCGAGATTTTGCACCACGATAGCACACCACGGATTGTCGAGATGTCGTTGTCCGAGGATTATGATCCCGGCGCCAGCGGTTCGCTGGCTGCCGCCCGCACTGCCGAGCAGGCGACGCCCGCCGTGGCGTCCGACGCCCCGGATGCGTCGCCGTCGGAAATCTCGCTTCGCGGCACCCACCGCAGTCAGCTCAGTACGCCCAAGTATTCCGAGCGCGTCCGGGGCCGCGTCCGCATGCCAGAACCGCGCGAAGACGGCTCGTTTGCCTATTTGCGTCAGTTGACGCTGACGGCCTTGCCGCTGCTGGCGGCCGATTTGCTGGTGCTGGTTTTCGCCGTCAGCGTGTGTACGTTGCTGGGGCTGCAATGGCTGAACCCGGCGGACCCCACTTCGCGAGCCATTGTCTGGTACCCGGCCGTCGCGACCTCGTTCGTGCTCATCAACGCCGTGCTGGGACTGTACCCCGGTACGCGGCTCGGGTTGGTCGATGAAATTCGCCGGCTCACTATCTCGGCCACGATCGTGGCGCTGATCACCGCCGCCCGCTTTCGACCCGGCAGTTCCGACTGGATGCTCGAGCGGCTGGTCTTCCTGGCCGTGGCCTATGGCGTGTGCGTGCTGTTCGCCCCCATCTTCCGCAGCATGATGCGCAGGCTCTGTGCCCAGACCGATTGGTGGGGATTCCCGGCCATCATTTGCGGACACGACGCCACGGCGTTCGGCGTGCATCAGTGGCTCAATGACAACCGCCGCTTGGGGCTGCGTTCGCTGGGCGTGATCACCGACCCGCACGCCTTGGAACTGGACGACAACACGGCCAACTTCCTGGGCTCGTGGGACGAGGCCCGGCAGATTGCCGCCGACAAGCATGCTTACTGGGCCGTGTATGTCGATTCGCTCGACGAAGGCGCCCGCGTGACCGAAGCCGTCGACAAGTACCTGGGCAATGTGCCGCATGTGTTCGTCGTGTCGAAGCTGACCGGCATTCCCGATCACTGGAACCGCCACGAAATGGACGAAGGTCTGGCTGGGTTCCAGATCGACCAGCACCTGCAGTTGCCCATCCCGCAGTTGGTCAAAAGAGGCATGGATTTGGTGATTTCCATCGCCGCAGGCCTGTTGCTGGCGCCGCTGTTCTTGGCGCTGAGCGTCGCCATCAAGATCACCTCGCCGGGGCCGATCTTCTACGGCCACCAGCGCGTCGGCCGCGGCAATACGCGGTTCAAGGCGTGGAAGTTCCGCACCATGGTCGCCAACGCCGACAAGGCAATTCATGATTACCTCCAGAAGCACCCCGAACTGCGCGAAGAGTGGGAACGCGACCACAAGCTCAAAAACGACCCCCGCGTCACGCCGCTGGGCAAGTGGATGCGCAAGTGGAGCATCGACGAGCTGCCGCAGGTGTGGAACGTGCTCCGCGGCGAAATGAGCGCCGTCGGACCCCGGCCGATCGTCGACGAAGAGATCCCCAAATACGGCGAGCACTTCGAGACGTTCTGCAACGTGCTGCCGGGGATGACCGGCCTGTGGCAGGTCTGCGGTCGCAACGACACGACCTACGAAGAGCGGGTCCAGTTGGACGTGTACTACGTCCACCATTGGTCGCCCTGGCTCGACCTGTATCTGCTGGCCCGCACCGTGAACACCGTGCTGTTCACCCGCGGGGCATACTGAGCCGCAGCCATTCGGCAAGGCCGCCGGCGACTATGCCAAGTCGCGGCTAAGCGGCCGCTGCCAGTCGACGCGAATCGACCGCGCACCTCTCTGGCTGATAGCTGACGGCCGATAGCCGAAAGCCCGTCGCTCGCTCCGGCACATCAACTATCCCACATCCCACGTCCTCAGAACCCCGCGACGCGCTGCACGCGGTGGTTCATGCTGTCGATCACGTGCAGCCGCCCTGCGCTGTCGCGGACCAGGGCCCAGGGATTGTGCAACTCGCCGGGCCCGCGGCCGTGCGTGCCCCAGACGCCCAGCGACTTGCCGTCCAGCGTGAATTTCTGCACGCGGTGATTGCCGTACTCGCAGATGTATACGTGCCCCTGGCCGTCGAGCACCAGATCGTACGGGTAGTACAGCTGCCCGGGAGCGTCGCCCGACTCGCCCCACATTTCCAGCAGCTCGCCCTCGCCGTCGAAGATCTGCACGCGGTGGTTGCAGGCGTCGACGACCCATACGCGGTCGCGCTCGTCGATCGCCAGATTCTGCGGCCGGCGGAACTGGCCCGGCTCGTCCCCGTGCCCGCCCCACTGCAGCAGGAACTCGCCCGCGGGCGAGAATTTTTGCACGCGGTCGTTGTCGCCGTACTCCGCGACGTAGAAATTGCCCTGGCTGTCCTCGACCGCGTCGGTGACGAACCCGAACTGGCCCGGCTCCTGCCCCGACTCGCCGCCGATGGCGTCCTCTTCGAGCAATTCCCCCTCGGGCGTGTAGAACAGCACCTGGTAGTAGTGCGTGTCGGCGACCATCAGTCGGCCGTCGCGGGCGAAGGTGAGGCCCGACGGGCGGCCGTTCTCGCTCACAGGGGTGCGCCAACTGCGGAGGAATTGCCCGTCGGCGTCGAACACCTGAATACGGGCTGTCATGTCGACGATGTACAGCCGATCGTCCGCGTCGATGGCTGCGGCCCGCGGCTTCTGGAACTGCCCGTCGAGCAGTCCCTGCTTGCCCCAGATGAGGTCGGGCGCCGCCGCGCCATCGCCGTTATCGCGGCAGCCCGTTGCCAATCCGACGGCCAGCAGCAGGCCACCGGCCCACGCGGCCCGCGACGCGGTTTCGTGCATTTGTCGTAACGTGATGCGAGAAAGCAACTTCCACCTCGCGGGCGGGAGACAGACCGGTTGACCAACGGGGCGAGCAGCGCTAATATCCAGGGCTTGGCGGACATCGCCGGCCGCGGTGCAAGCAACCTCGCCCGCTCTGCCGGATCGGATCCTCGCCGTGACCTCCATGCGTTGCGGGACCGCCCTCGTCACTGACGCGGTCTGCTCGCTGCAAATATTGTTGCCCGCCGCCCGCGCTCTGTCACCCGCGGCCCGCCCCGTCGAAACGCTTGCTCGTCCATGCCGCCTGTGGTCATCAACCTTCGCAAGGCGGACGATAGCCGCGACGTTGTCCACCGGGCCGTGCAAACGCTTTCCGAGGGCAAGCTGGTCGTGTTCCCCACCGAAACGGTCTACGGACTCGCCGCTCTGGGCCGCTCCGGCGCCGCGGTGCAGCGCATTTACGAGGTGAAGGGCCGCGACGAGCGGACCCCCCTGGCGCTCGCCATCCGCGGCGTCGAGGACGCGCTGGACTACGCCCCCGGGCTGAACCGGCGGGCCGAACGATTGGCGCGACGCTGCTGGCCGGGCCCCGTGACCCTGGTGGTTGAGCACGGCCCCGCGAGCCTCGTCAGGCAGTTGCCCGAGCGCGTGCAGCAGGGCGTTTCCCCCGCGGGGGAAGTCGGCCTGCGCGTGCCGGCCCACTGGGCGGTGCTCGACGTGCTGCAAATGATCGCCGGTCCCATCGCGTTGACCAGCGCCAATCGCAGCGGCGAGCCCGCCGCGACCACCGCCCAAGACGCCATGAAACACCTGGGCGACGACGTGGGGCTCGTGCTGGACGACGGCCCGTGTCACTACGGCCAGGCGTCCACGGTCGTGCGGGCCACCGCCGATGGCGTCGAATGTCTCCGCGAGGGGGTCGTCTCCCGCGAGACATTAGATAGGCTAGCGAGCATGTTGATTGTGATTGTGTGCACCGGCAACACGTGTCGCAGCCCCATGGCCGAGGCGATGCTCAGGAAGATGGCGGCCGAAAAACTCGGCTGCACTGTCGACGACCTGGAAAGCCGGGGCGTGACGATCGCGTCGGCGGGGATCGCGGCGGCGGCCGGCGGACCGGCGGCGGCCGAGGCGGTCGAGGTCATGAAGACCCAGGGCCTGGACATCGCCTGCCACCAATCGCAGCCGCTGACCGACAAGTTGGCCCACCATGCGGACCTGTTGCTCACGCTGACCGCGGCCCATCGCAACGCGATTTTGCGGCGGTGGCCCGAGGTCGCGCAGCGGACCCACACGCTGCGGGCCGACGGCGGCGACATCGCCGATCCGATCGGCGGGCCGCTGCAGGTGTACCAACAATGCGCCGCCCAGATCGAGGCGGCCCTGCGACAGCGCGTCGCAGAAATTGAGTTCAACTAGGACACGCTGTCGCGCGGACAGTTCTGCTGTTCCCGCGAAGCCCCCGACAACGTTCCACGAAAGTACGGATCAACCACCATGCGAGTTTCCATCGGCAGCGACCACCGCGGGTTCCACCTGAAGGAACAGATCGCCGACTACCTGCGCAAATCGGGCCACCAGGTCGAAGACGAAGGCGCTCGCACGACCGAAAGCGCCGACTACCCCGACTTTGCCAGACTCGTGGCCAAGAAGGTCAGCGAGGGGGCCGTCGATCGCGGCGTGCTGATCTGCGGCACCGGCATCGGCATGGCCATCACCGCCAACAAGTACCCGCACGTCCGCGCGGCCACCTGCACCGACGAAGTGACCGCCGAGATCAGCCGCCGGCACAACGACCTGAACGTGCTGTGCCTGTCGGCCGACATGCTCAGCCCCCGCACCGTCGAGCGGATGATCGACGTCTGGATGACCACCGAGTTCGAAGGGGGCCGCCACCAACGCCGCGTCGACAAGATCGGCGACCTGGAGAAGGAACTCGACAAAGAGACCTGAGCGGCGGCCTGCATCCTCCTTGTGCCACGGCTCTGTGAGCCGTGCTCTCTACCACCTGCTTTGGGCCCCTGGGAGGGCGAGGCTCCTGCCGAGCCAGAAGCGGGTACACGGCGCCGGCTCGGCAGGAGCCTCGCCCTCCCGGGCAGCTCTCCGCGTCACGCCGGCTCCGCCTCGACGCGCATAAACGTCCAGTCGCTCGGCACGCCCCCGTGGCCGTTGCACGGCGGGTGGCGGCGGTCGAGTTCGCGCAGGATCGACCGCGTTTGCCCGGCGGTCAATTGCCCGGGGATCGTCACGCCGGTGTGGTGAAAGAACCGCAGCAGGTCGATCGCTGCGGGGAAGCGAAACGTCCGCTCGTCGACTTCGCTGCGCAGCACCTTCCAACCGGCGGCGCGGAACCGGGCGAGCCACTCCCGCGGCGTCCGCCAGGTAAACGGCGGCGGGCTCGGCTGCAGCGATTGCCACTCCACCAGCGACGGCGCCACGTAGAAGCCGTGCAGCATGCGCCCGCCCGGGCCAACCGCCGCACGCCACCGCCGCAGCACGCTCGCCGGGTCGGGGCACCACTGCAGCAGGCTCGCCGAGTAGAGCCGATCGGCCGCCGCGTCGGCCGCGGGCGCCCACTGCCACGCGTCGGCCACTTCCCAGGACGCCTCCGGCAAACCCGCGGCCCCCAACCGCACCATCCGCGGCGCCAAATCCACCGCGGCCACGGCCGCGAACCGTCCGACGAGCTGCCGCGTGAACAACCCCTCGCCGGCGCCCAGGTCGACCGCTCGCAGCGTGCGCGTCGCGTCGGCGGGCTCCAGCCACTCGGCCAGCCAGCCGGCCAACTCCCGCTGCACAACCGCCGCCTCGGCATAGGAATCGGCGCGAGCGTCAAACGAAGCGGCCATGACAGCGGCAAGGCAGGGAGGGCGAGGCGGGAGGAACCTCCCAGTTTACGCACCTGCCAGCAAAAGTGCGACGGGCCCGCGACAACTGCTGTTTTCAGCACTCCCGGCGCTCTCTTGTTGATAGTCGTTCTCTGACGGACATCCCGTATATCGAGCCTGTTGACACTATTTTTTGTAAAACAGATAATTCTGGCATGAACAAGAAGCCACGCGGGGCGCCGCCAAAGCCCCCAGAAGAGCGCAGAGACAGTCTGCTCGCCGTCCGGCTTACGGCCGCCGAACGCGAGCTAGTCGACGCCGCTGCTGGCGGCAATGCGTCCAAATGGGCTCGGGAAGTGCTCTTGAGGGCTGCAAAACGTCGCAACCGCTGAGGGGAGAGAGGTTGGGATGATCCCAGTCGGCGCATACCGCCCACCCCTACTGCAACTTACAAGTCTGCTGCGGTGCCAAACCGCGGGCCGCTCTCCAGAATTGGGAGCAGCGAGACGACGGTGGTTTTCGGTGCATTGCCATGACGAATACGACCATCGACAAACAAAGTGGTTCGCGGATGAGACAGCTTGAATTAGCGTTCGAAGTCAAGCCTGAGCGTCTTCTGAGTGCCGATGAGATCTTCGATCAGTCGGATGCTGCGCTACTGACTCGCTTATCTGAAGATCGCAGAATCGAGAGAAAACCCGCCAGGTACTCGGGAAGCTCGCTTGGGGAGTACGTCTCAATGTGGGCAAACACTCAGCCAGATGGAGGGCTAATTGTACTGGGCATGAAAGATGGCGGCGGTTTCGAAGGCTGCAACTCGTTGTCGCAAGACCAAGTCAACGATCGCGAGAAAGTCGGCTACGTGTACTGCCCTGATGCTGACGTTAGCTCAAAGCACGTTCCTGTGGTCAACGGGAGCGGGGAGCAGGACTTCGTCATATTGTTGCGAGTTCGTTACAACAGTGAAGTCGTTGTTAAGACGACCGGCGGCAAAGCGTTCGTTCGAAAGGGCGACAGCAAAGTCGGGCTGTCCCCAGACGAGATCCGCGAATTGAGGGCCGACAAGGGCGAGGTAAGCTTCGAGCAGCAAGAATGTTCCGTTGCTTATCCCGACGAATTCGATAGAGCAGCGATTCTCGAATTCACCGAAGCCGTTCGGAAGAGCCGCAATCTCTCACAGGACCTGTCGGCGGAGGAAATCTTAGAATTGCGGCGACTTGGACGATTCGAATTGGGCGAATTCGTGCCCAATGTTGCTTGCGCCCTTCTCTTTTCTACCGACCCAGGTCGCATTTGCCCGGGTTGCAAGGTGCGGTTTCAGAGGTTCGAAGGCGAGCAGGAGGGAACCGGAGAGAAATACAATGCCGTGAAGGATGAGTTCCTGGAGGGCTCGGTTCCCCATCTAATTCAACAAACGGAAGAAATGCTCCAGTCGCAACTTCGAACCTTCTCACCATTGGATGCGAGCGGGAAATTCTTTCCGGTCCCAGAGTACCCCAAAGAAGCATGGTATGAAGCTATCGTCAACGCTTGCGTTCATCGATCCTATGGAAACGGCATGAGGAACATGCCGATATTCGTAAAGATGTTTGATGATCGCTTAGTGTTCGAGTCTCCCGGCCCATTCCCGCCATTCGTGACGCCCGACAACATCTACGACATGCACCAGCCGAGGAATCCGCATCTCATGGATGCGATGTTCTACCTGGAGTACGTCAAGTGCGCTCACGAGGGGACACGCCGAATCCGAGACTCGATGGAAAGAATGCAGTTACCGAAGCCCGAGTTCCGCCAATCGGAGATAGGCTATTCCATCGTTCGAGTGACACTACAAAACAACATCCACCAACGACGTGCTTGGGTGGATCAAGATATCAGCCAACTCGTCGGCGAGGCTATTGCAGCGTCTCTCCAGGAGAACGAAAAGCGGGTCTTGAATTGGGCGGCTGAGCATGGATCAATTTCGATCAGCGATGCACACAAGCTGTTGGATATAAGCTGGCAACTTGCCCGTAAGCTGTTGCTGTCGCTCGCTAAGCGTCGCCTTCTTCAGTACATACGGTTCAAGAAATACGAGTTCGACAAACGTGATCCCCAGGCATATTTTCGCTTGCCGAGTAGCATTCCGTTGCCAGATGGGGCGTTTGAGCAGACAGAAATCGACTAGCCCTCCCGCCCCGTGCGCTTTACTGAGGCCTGCCGCTTCCGGTGAATTGGAGCGGTAGCGCGACATTCGGCCGCGGCCGCGTCAATCCGCACCACCCGCGAGCATCCGCGTTCTATTAGTCACTGGCGGCGGCGGTCTCGCCCGCGATCAGCTCCTCAAACTCCACCTCGCTGATCACCGGCACGCCCAGCTTTTCGGCTTTGGCCAGTTTGCTGCCCGCGTCGGCGCCGCAGACGAGGTAGTCGGTCTTCTTCGAGACGCTGCTGGCCGCGCGGCCGCCGTGTTGCTCGATCAGGCCGTGGATTTCCTCGCGGGTGTATTTTTCCAACGTGCCGGTCACGACCAGCGATTTGCCGGCCAGCACGCCGCCGGTTTCTTCCTGCGGCTTCAGCGGCGCCGTCATGTCGAGCCCCGCGGCCCGCAGCGCGGCGATCGCCTGCTGCCCGGCGTCGCTGTGCAGGAACTGGTGCACGCTGGCGGCGATGATCGGGCCGACTTCGTTGATCCCAGCCAGTTCCTCCTCGCTCAGTGCCAACAGCGCGTCGATGCTGCCGGTGTTCTCGGCCAGCACGCGGGCGACCGTCGCCCCCACGTGCCGGATCGACAGCGCGTTGAGCAGCCGCGCCAGGCCCCGCGACTTGCTCCCCTCGATCGCGGCCACGAGCTTTTCGGCTGACTTCTGCCCCATCCGCTCCAGCGTGGTCAGCCGCTCGGGCGTCAGCTCGTATAGGTCGGCGAACTGGTGCACCATGCCGGCCGCCACGAGTTGGTCGGCCAGCTTCTCGCCCAGCCCCTCGATATCCATCGCGCTGCGGCTGGCGAAGTACAGCAGCCGCTCGCCGATCTGCGCGGGGCAGGACGGATTGACGCAGCGGATGTAGACGCCGCCCTCGTCCTTTTCCAACGCCGTGCCGCATTCGGGGCACTCGGTCGGATAGACGAACGGCTCGGCCCCCGCGGGACGCAGGTGCTTTTCGACGCGCACGATGTGCGGAATGATCTTGCCGGCCTTCTCCACGACCACGGTGTCGCCGACCCGCACGTCCTTGCGCTCGATCTCCTCGGCATTGTGCAGGCTGGCGCGGCTGACCGTGGTGCCGGCGATTTGCACCGGCTCCAGTTCAGCGGTGGGGCCGACCGCGCCGCTCTTGCCGACGCTCAGCACGATTTCGCGCACGGTGGTTGTGGCTTCGTACTTTTCGAACTTGTACGCGATCAGCCACCGCGGCGCCTTGCTGGTCGAGCCGAGCCGCGCCCGCTGCTCGAACGAGTCGACCTTCAGCACCAGCCCGTCGACTTCGAAATCCAACTCGTGCAGCCGCTCGACCAGTTCGTCGCAGTACGCGGCGGCGCCGGCGAAGTCGTCGAACCGCGCCGTCAGAGGGGTCGTGGGGACGCCCCACTGGCGGGCCAGCTCCATGAATTGCCAGTGCGAGTCGGCGGGCAGCTCGGCCGTGTCGCCCACGCCGTGGCAGAAGAAGCGCAACCGCGCCTCGGCCGCCTGCCGCGGGTCGAGCAGCCGAATCGCCCCGGCGGCCGTGTTGCGGGTGTTGGCGTACAGCTTCTGCCCGGCGGCCTCGCGGGCCGCGTTGATGTCGGCCAGGTCGGCGTTGGTCATGTAGACCTCGCCGCGAAAATCGATCAAACCCGGCGCGTCGCCCAGCAGTCGCAGCGGCACGCCGGCCACCGTGCGCACGTTGTGGGTCACGTCGTCGCCCACCTGCCCGTCGCCGCGGGTGGCGGCCCGCACCAGCACGCCGTGGTCGTAGGTGATCGAGATCGCGACGCCGTCGACCTTCAGCTCAACGACCCACCCGAGCGATTCCTCCGGCAGCCGGGCGGCGGTCCGCTCGCCGTAGGCCAGCAGTTCCTCCATGCTGAAGACGTTGTCCATCGACAACATCGGCACGCGATGCGGCGCGGGGGTGAGCTCCGACAGCGGCGCCCCGCCCACCCGCTGCGTGGGGCTGTCGGGGGTGACGTACTCGGGGTGCGCGGCTTCCAACGCCTCCAGCCGCTTCACCAGCCGATCGAACTCCCGATCGGTGATCGTCGGCGCCGCCTCGACGTGATACCGCCGATTGTGCTCGCGGATCTCCTCGCGAAGCTGCTCAATCTCGCGCTGCGCACTATCCATAGATGGCATTCCGTCTGTTCACCACAGAGCACACAGAGAGCACAGAGGCGAGTTCACTGGCCGATACTCTCTTTCTCCGTGACCTCCGTGTCCTCTGTGGTGAATTCTTTTGCTACTTCGTCGGCTCCACGCCGCACTCTGGCGCCGCGGTCACCGGCAGGTCGTACGCTGCGTTGGGGATCAGGCACAGCATCTTAAACGGCGTGTCGCCCGTGTTGCGGAACTGGTGCACGTCGTCGGGCGCCACGTAAATGACGTCGCCGGGCCGCAGCGGTTGGGGCGTGTCGCCGTCGAGGATTTCGCCTTCGCCTTCCAGCACGAAGATCTCGTGCTCGTAGGGGTGGAAGTGCTTGGGCGTGTGCCCGCCCGGCTCCAGCTCGAATTGCCGCATGGCAAAGTTGGCGGCGTTGTCTTCTTTGCCCACCAGCCAGCGGACCTGGCACCCGGAGGCGCCTTGCATGTCGACTGGGTTGAGGGGGACGTCCGTGGTGCGTTTGACGTTCATGAGAGTTGAAGTGAGAGGTCAGAGGTCAGGGGTCGGAGGTCAGAGAGCAGATTCTTAAGCCGCGAGCTGGCCAGCTCGCCGGCGGCGTGCCGTTTGACGTTCGGCTATCGGCCATCGTTGTCAACTTTGTCCTGCTTGGCAGAGGGCGACGCGGCATCGCTGTCCGTCCGCCACTCCTCCGTCGCGATCGCGGCCACGGTCAACACCGCTAGCACGGCCAACTCGATCAACAGGGCCGTTGTGCCGTGCTGGTTGAGCAGCCGAAACAGCGAGCTGCCGGCAAAGCGGTCGGCCTCGCTCCGCAGCGAATTGACTTCCACAAACGCCATATAGCCGTAGGCGCAGGCGGTGATGCTGAACAGCAGCCCGACCGGCACCAGCAGGGCATAGAACGGATTGCGGCGTTTCTTCTGGGCAGGCACGGCGAGCGTGGGCGAGTGACCGGGGCGAAATTCGAAACCGCCACTATACCAAACCGGATCGCTGCTCAGCAGCGGGGCACGAGCCTGGGTCGCGGTCTCGTGGAGTCGAGACGCGGGGTGGCTGGGGATGAGCGCAGCGAACCCCCCGGGTATGGCCGCTGGGGGCTCCGCTGCGCTCCGTCCCCAGCCACCCCAAAGACGTTCAAGGTCGCAAAACGTCCTGTGAATCCGGCAAATCCTGTCATCCTGTCGAGCGGCGGCCGGCTGACGCGGCCGCCGCGGCGCGGTATCATGCGGGATTGCACCCCGGTTGATCCGCCCTGGCTATGAGCGACCACTCCCAAACCAACGGCACGACCAACGGCGCCGCGGCCAACGGTCACGCCGGCGCCGGTCGGCAAATTCGCCTGCGGGGCGTCGCGGTGCACAATCTGCAGGACGTCGATCTGGACTTGGAGCACGGCAAGCTCATCGCCCTGTGCGGCGTGAGCGGCAGCGGCAAGACCAGCCTGGCCCTCGACACGCTGTATGCCGAAGGCCAGCGGCGGTACATCGAAAGCTTCTCGACCTACACGCGGCAATTCCTCGAACAGCTCGACAAGCCGGCGGCCGAAAGCATCGAAGGCATCCCGCCCGCGGTCGCGGTCACGCGGACCAGCATCAGCCGCAGCAGCCGGGCGACCGTCGGCAGCGCGACGCAGTTGAACGAACACCTGCAGTTGCTCTTCGCGCGGATTGGCGAGGTCATTTGCCACGAGTGCGGCAAGCAGGTCAGTTGCGATACGGCCGAGTCCGCCGTCGACGAACTGCTGAAGCTGCCCGAGGCGACGCGGGTGATGATCGGCTTCACCTCGCACCGCGGCCAGCGCGGCACCGCCGGCGAGTGGATGGCGGATCTCATGGCGTTGGGTTATCGCCGCGCCGTGCTGGCGGGCGCCACCGTGGACATCACCGCGGAGCTGGCCGCCCGGTTGGACGACGCGCCGCAACTGGACGTGCTGGTCGATCGCGTGTCGGTGCGCGACGACGCGGCCCCGCGGATGCGCGACTCGCTGGAAACCTCGCTGCAAGCGGGGCGGGGCGCGGCGCTGGCCTGGATCGAGCAACCGCGCGACGGCATGAGCGACGCTCGGGTGGCTGGGGATGAGCGCAGCGAACCCCCAGCGACGCACCCTGGGGGCTCCGCTGCGCTGCGTCCCCAGCCACCCGCCAACGGCGCCAAGCCCAGCGGCAACGGTCACGTGAGCGTCGACGATCGCCCCTGGCGCCGCCGGATGTTCAGCCACCGCTTGCGGTGCGAGGCGTGCGACATCCAATACTCCGACCCCGAACCGTCGCTGCTGAGCTACAACAACCCGCAGGGCGCCTGCCCGGCGTGCGAGGGCTTTGGCAATGTGATCGACGTCGACATGCAGCGCGTCGTCCCCGATCCCAACAAGACGCTCCGCGAGGGCGCCATCGCCCCCTGGAACACGCCGGCCTACGCCCACGAGCTGAAGGAACTGCTGGCGCTGGCGCGCGATTACGAGTTGCCGGTCGACGTGCCGTTCGCTCAGCTCGCCCCCGAGCACGTGGAGCTGATCCGCCGCGGCGTGCCCGAGCGCGACTTTGGCGGGCTCGACGGCTTCTTCAATTGGCTCGAGCGTCGCAAGTACAAGATGCACATCCGCGTCTTCTTGAGCCGCTGGCGCAGCTACTATCCCTGCGAGACCTGCCACGGCGCCCGGCTGCGGCCCGAGGCGCTCGCCGTGCGCGTCGCCGGGCGCAACATCGCCGAAGTCTCCGCCATGCGGATTCGCGACGCGGTCGCTTGGTTGCGCGAGCTGGAGCTGTCCGACTGGCAGCAGCAGGTCGGCCGGCTGCTGTTGGAGCAAGTCGTCACGCGGCTGGAGTACCTCGACCGCGTCGGCGTGGGGCATCTGACCGTCAACCGTTCGCTGCGCACGCTCAGCGGCGGCGAGGCGCAGCGGGTGGCGCTCACTTCGGCGCTGGGCTCGAACCTGACCGGCATGCTGTACGTGCTCGACGAGCCGTCCGCCGGTTTGCACGCGGCCGATATGCCCCGGCTGGTCGAAGAGGTCCAGCGGCTCCGCGATCGCGGCAACACCGTGGCGATCGTCGAGCACGAAGCCGCGCTGATCCGCGCCGCCGACGACGTGGTCGAACTGGGCCCCGGCGCCGGCGAGTTCGGCGGGAAGATCGTGTTTCACGGCACGCCCGACGCCATGCTCCAGCACCCCGACAGCCGCACGGGCGACTGGCTCGCCGGCCGCCGCACCGACGGGGCCCGCACCTCGCGCCGCGAAACGAACCAAGGCTGGCTGCGATTGGTCGGCGCGCGGGGCAACAATCTGCAGGACATCACCGTCGAATTCCCGCTGGGCGTGCTGTGCGTGGTCACGGGCGTCAGCGGCGCCGGCAAGAGCACGCTCGTGCAGCAAACGCTCTACCCGGCCGTCGCCCAACGGTTGGGCAAGGAAGTCGAACGCCCCGCCGACTACGACGACCTGCTGGGCGCCGGGCACCTGGAGGACGTGCTGCTGGTCGACCAGAGCCCCATCGGCCGCACGCCCCGTTCCAACCCGGTCACTTACGTCAAGGCGTTCGACCCGATCCGCGCGCTGTTCGCTCAGACGGTCGAAGCCCAGTCGCGCGGCTTCGCGGCGGGGCACTTCAGCTTCAACGTCGAAGGGGGCCGCTGCGAGGCCTGCCAGGGCGACGGCTACCAGCAAATCGACATGCGGTTTATGGCCGACGTGTTCATGCGCTGCCCCGAGTGCCACGGCGACCGCTACCGGCGCGAGGTGCTCGACGTGAAGTACCGCGGCTTGAGCATCGCCGACGTGCTGGACCTGTCGGTCCGCGAGGCATTTACCTTTTTCCGCGGGCAGAAAAAGATCCTCGCCCGGCTCAAGTGCCTGATCGACGTGGGGCTCGATTACCTGCGGCTCGGCCAGCCGGCCAACACGCTGTCGGGCGGCGAGGCGCAGCGGCTCAAGCTGGCCAACTACGTGTCGGCGGCCAAACGGGGCCGCACCCTGTTCGTGCTCGACGAGCCGACGACCGGGTTGCACTTCAGCGACGTGCTGCAGTTGATCGACTGCTTCGACTCGCTGGTGGCGATGGGGCACTCGCTGGTCGTGGTCGAGCACAACACGTTGATGATGCGGGCGGCCGATTTTGTGATCGACCTGGGCCCCGGCGCCGCCGAGCAGGGCGGCCGCGTCGTCGCCGAGGGCACGCCCGAGGAACTGATCGCCAACGAGGCGTCAGTCACCGGCCGGCACTTGGCGGACATCGCCCCGAACGCCCCGGCGTAGCTCCCACGAATAGGCAACTCTGGCGTTTCTTACCACAGAGTTCACAGAGGACACAGAGAAGCGCCAGGGGAGGCAGACAACTGCGGCAGCGATGCGGAGCCCGATTGGATATGACTCAGGTGGCTTCGCTTCTCCTCTGTGTGCTCTGTGATCTCTGTGGTGATAAGCGATGCCCCCAACAACGAAGGGTCATGCCCCCTGCCCTGCCGCCGCGATCTTGCTCGACAACGACCATGACCAACTTCCTCATCCGCCGCGCCAAGCAGACCGAATCGTCGGCCACGGTGCTCCTTGAGCGCACCGGCGGCGAGCCGACGCACCCTGCGGGCGTCATTCGCGGGCCGTTCTGCCAATTCGCGCGGACGTTGCCGGCCAACTTTCCCCTGCAGCCGCTGCCGCCGCTGGCAGGCCGCCCGCCGGCCGCGGCGGCCACGATCGTCGACCCCTGCTACTGGACGCCCGAATTGCCGTTTGAGTACGAGTTGCAGTGCGAGGGTGACGCGCCGCCGCAGCGATTCGCGTTTCGCCGTTGGTACGCCGTCGGCGCCGCGTTTCAGCTCTCCGGGAAACGCACCGTGCTCCGCGGCGCGGCGGTGAGCAGCGCATTTGCACGCGAATCGGAAGACGCGATCGCGGAGTTGCTCCAGACCGCACGCGACACCGAATCCGCGTTGGTGGTCCCACGACCGCCGCTGGCGTTTTGCGAGCAGGCGTCGCGCGAGGGCGTCGCGTTGGTCGTCGACTTGCGGAGTGATTCGGAAGCCGTCGCTCACACCGTGCCAACAAACCTGATTCACTGCGGCGCCGTCTTCGCGGCCATCGTCACTGCGGCGCAGCTCGACGACACAGTAGACCAGTTGCGCCGCAATGGCGTTTCGATTGTTCTCACTTGCTCAGTGGCGGACGATCCGCCTGGCGCGGAGGCACTGGCCCGTTGCGATGCCTTGGCCGTCGAACTGCAGGCCGACGAGGCGCCGCCGGCGTGGTTGGCCGAGTTGTCTCGCCCCGTTTTTGCGATCCGTCGCGGCGCCGCAGCGCCTACAATGGCCGCAGCCCGGGCTGCCGCCGATCAGTTGCAGGCGGACCTGGCGCCGCAATTTGACCTGGCTGGTTACTTCGTCGAAGTGACTCTGCAGTAAATCCGCGCCACTGTGCGTCCTAGCCGGCGGCACACCTGCCGCCGGGAAATGCCCGGAAGAACGCGCGCCGTGAATGTCCCGGCGGCAAGTGTGCCGCCGGCTATCTTGACTTGTTTGAAGGTCGATCGGCCCCGCCCTCGCACAACCATGACCGACGCCGCTTTTGACTTTGACCGCTACCGCCGGCAGATCCGTTTCGCCCCGTTTGGCGAAGAGGGCCAGCGCCGCCTGAGCGCCGCCGGCGTGCTGGTCGTCGGCTGCGGCGCCTTGGGCTCGGTCGTCGCCGATCTGCTGGTCCGCGCCGGCACGGGCCGCGTGCGAATCGTCGATCGCGATTTTCTGGAAGCCGACAACCTGCACCGCCAGGTGCTGTTCGGCGAAGAGGACGTCCGCCGCCAACTCCCCAAAGCGGTCGCGGCCGCCGAGCGACTGCGCACCGTCAACTCCGCCGTCACGATCGAGCCGGTCGTCGCCGACTTGGCGCCGGGGAACATCGCTTCCCTCGCCCGCGACGTCGATTGCATCGTCGACGGCACGGACAACTTCGCCACCCGCTACCTGGTCAACGACTTTGCGGTCAGCAGCGGCACGCCGTGGGTGTTTGGCGGGATCGTCGGCGCCGAGGGGCAGGTGCTGGCCATCGTGCCCGGCGAAACCCCCTGCCTGTCGTGCCTGATGCCCGAGCCGCCCCCCGCCGAGCTGCAGCCCACGTGCGAGACCGCCGGCGTGCTGGGGCCCGCGGTGGGCGTGGTGGCTTCGCTGCAGGCGATGGAAGCGGTGAAGCTGCTCAGCGGCAACCGCGCGGCGGTCAACCCGCGGATGACGCTGTTGGACCTGTGGACCAACAACCTGCGCAACGTCGGCGTCGACGCGGCGCGCAGCCCCGACTGCCGCGTCTGCGGGCAGCGCGACTTCGCGTATCTGGAGGGCCGCCGCGGCGATGGCTCCGTCGCCCTGTGCGGCCGCAACGCCGTGCAACTCGCCCCGCCCACCGCGACGACGATCAACCTGGCCGACCTCGCCGCCAGGCTCCAATCCGCCGGCCCCGTGACCGCCAACCAGTACCTGCTGCGACTGGAAGCCGAGGGCTACCGCATCACCGTCTTCGCCGACGGCCGAGCCATCATCGGCGGTACCGACGACCCCGCGATCGCCCGCGCCGTGCATGCCCGCTACCTCGGCGGTTGAATCCTCTGGCTCGCGACGAGATCCGTGCCGACGAACCTTCGCAAACCCGCGCAGGCGTTTCACGCCGCCGCCGCGAAAAACTCGGTTCAAGTCGCTGAGGTTGGGCACGCCGCTGTTAGTTCACGGGCTACCAACGTGCAGATGAACGTTCAAGCTAACCTGACCCCATGCTGCCGAACACGGCAGCACCGGGTCAGGTCGAGCGCCTTGTTCGGCGATCCAACTCACGTACCGCAGAAGAACACGGCCTCACCCTG
Source organism: Planctomycetaceae bacterium (assembly GCA_002702655.1). Classification (GTDB taxonomy): domain Bacteria; phylum Planctomycetota; class Planctomycetia; order Pirellulales; family Lacipirellulaceae. The sequence goes on along the minus strand of PABB01000038.1, from coordinate 1,289 downwards.
TCTCACCCACTCTACGACCCGCGAAAGCCAATAATGACGATCAACAACCTCAGATGGTAACTCCAAGAGATACTGTCGCAAAACGTCCTGCTTGGCGAGGACCTCTTCAACTGGCACATCGATGCCAATTTCGTATTCCAGAAACTCCGGCCAAGCCGAAAGGGGCATGCCATGCGCTTCGCCGAACGCTTTCATCTCAGCCCAGGATTTGTGAGAGAGGCCGAGCGAATCCCCATCCAATGGCACGACCTCGAAGTGGTCGCGTCCATCAGCGCCGACATATACCGTTTTTGCGAATTCCTGCGAGTGGAAGAGGGTTCCGCCCATCGGTTTCCCTTGCCGCCGAACGACCAAGTTCACCTGCTGCTGCGGCTAGTTAAACGTAGAAATCTCAGAAACCGAAATGCCGCCACAGTCAGGTGCAACTTTCGGTTCGGTGTTGCCGCGCTACATTGTCCGTGCGACGCGCTCGCGCTCGGCAGCTTGCGCCTTTGTTAGCCGAGACAGCAATTCACTATCATCGAGGGCGCGAAGCTCTATAGTCTTCGCTTCACCGTAATCGAGAAAACCGGCGACATCAAAGTCATCAGCGCCTTTCATGCAGCTCTTCAGCAATGACAATGACGCAGCGACTTCTTCACAGGCTCGACGCAGCATCGCGACATCCGGGATCTTCTGGGCGGCAAAACCACCACCTAACAAGTCCTCCGCCGATCCCAAATGGCTGTGATACGCAATCTCAACCCTCTTCTTCTTTCGACGGAACCACGACTTGGGCAGCGTCGGGAGCCGATCGCGGAATCGCGTCATCAAGAAATCGGAACCTGGCGCCGGGCCATGCGCAGGTTCGACGTGAGCGCAAATCTCGAACTCGTCAATCGCCGAGCCGAATGAATTACCGTCGTCTGCCAGAAGAACATCGGGAGCAAAGGACAGGACGGGATGCCCGCCCATCCCGTTATATGTCACCAACCAGAACGTCCATTGCACGCCGAACTCCGACACCGAACTCGTTTATAGAATGACCAAGATAACACCTGTAGGCCGCAAGGTTGTCAGCCTAACGCGTAGGCCGACGGTTGCCGCAAGTCTCAGTCTAGCCGTTGGTTGCGTCCACTTCAATCTTCTCGCCGCGTGATAGGCTGTTTCCGCTATCGCTCAACCGGCTCCAACTCACTGAGGTTGTCACAACGAATGGCACTTAGTTTTAGATAAGGTCTTTCGCATCATCGAGTAAGCGTCGCTATCGCAGCATTGCTTTCTGCAGGACTGACGTCGTTAGAAAAGGC
>PABB01000037.1 GCA_002702655.1 Planctomycetaceae bacterium | reverse complement strand
GGGCGTCAGCAACGCGAGCGTATTGGTGTTCGAGCCCAGCGTCTGCAACTGCGTGGTGGTCAGCCAGCCTCGCTGGGTGGCATTGAGCAGGTGCAGGCCCACTCTGTTGATGTTGAGCGTTTGCACCTGCGTTACGGTGAGTGCACCGCGTTGGGCGTCGGACATGTGTCCGAACTGAACGTAATCCGGAATGGCGCCGAGCTGCCCGGCTGTGAGCCAGGGAATCTGTGCGACGGCCAGTCGCGGGAAGTCCCAGTAGGCGAACTGCTGCACTTGGGCCGGGGCGAACTGTGCGATTTGCCCTGAGGTGAGCAGGTTCAGCGTGTTGGTGGTCGCGCCCAACGACCGCAGCTGCGCAGTGGTGAGCCACAGTCGTTGTTGGGCCGTCAGGCTGTCGATGCCGGTGACCCCGACCGACAACGCCTGAATCTGCGGCTGCGTTAGCGCAGCGCGTTGCGCTTCGGAGAGCCCGAACATCGTCTGGCGATCGGGAATCGTCGCAATTTGCTCGGGCGTCAGCAGCGGGATCTCGCTCGGGGCGAGCTGCACGAACTGCCAGTACTGCAGCGACTCGATCGGCGAGATCAAGTCATTTCCCGCCGAGGGAATCGGCGGCGCAATGATCACCGGTTGCGGCTCGGGAATCTCTGCTGCGACTTCGACAGAGATGCTCGTCGGCGTCGTAGACAGGACGACCCGCTCTTCGAGCGACTCCAACCCCAACCGACGCGACGAATCCTGACCGTGACGACCTCGAAGAAACAATCTGCGCGCTGCCATCGCCTGCGAATCCCCAAACTCCTGGAACATGGAGCGGCGTTGGCGCGGGATCAGCCTGTGGAGGATGCAGCTTCGATGTCGAAGCGCGCACTCCGGGCGGCTGACCCACGGACCAAGCGCCTGATGCCTTGATCAATGTGTGTAACGAGTGTGCCGAGCGCCGGTCCCAGACCAGCAACCCGACGGCAAGCTGCGTCGTCCGACCGCGTCAGACGCGGTGGGTGTTCCTACGACTCAGCAGTGCTTGAGAAGAGACTCGATTGTGGCGCCGATGCGCCTGCTACGGGCGAGCCGCCCCGCAGAAGCGTAATCGGCATCCTTGACGTTCGATCTCCAGTCGTGTCGAGGCCCCCAAACCCGACGACCAGAAAAGTTGTACAAACTGCCAAGCCCTATGAAAAGTGAGATTGCGGGAGATGGCGAGGGTGGGGACCCGCAAACGGTCGCGAAAAAACCGCAAAAATAGCTCTGCGGAGGGGTGTCGCGGCGCGAGGGTCCGCTCGGGCAGCCATACCGAGTACCGCCCCGGCGGTTCGCAGTGCGACTTCCGGGGGCCGCAAATCGCCAGGTTTGCGGCCACTCGCACCGCGTTGACGCCCCCCGGCGGGAATCAGATCGTCGTCGCCGAAAAGCCGCCGTCGACCACAATATTCTGGCCAGTCACGAACGACGACGCCTTCTGCGACGCGAGCCAGACGACGGCGCCAGCCAACTCGCTGGGGTCGCCAAAGCGGGCCATGGGGGTGTGCCCGATGATTTGGCCGCCCCGCTCGGTGTAGCCGCCGTCGTCGTTGAACAGCAGTTTGCGGTTCTGCTCGGCGGGGAAGAAGCCGGGGCTGATGGCGTTGACGCGCACGCCGCGCGTGGCCCATTCGCGGGCCAGGAATTGGGTGAAGTTGATCACGGCCGCCTTGGCGGCCGAGTACGCCACGACTCGCGATAGGGGCGTCATGCCCGCCATCGAGGCGATGTTGATCACGCTGCCCGAGCCGGCCTCGAGCATCGCTTCGCCGAACGCCTGACAAGGCAGCAGAGCGCCGCCGACCAGATTCAGGTCGAACACGTCCTGCCAGGCTTCTAGCGGCAAATCGCAAAAATCGGCGCCGGGCGGGAGCGTCGCCTCAGGGCGATTGCCGCCCGCGGCGTTCACCAGCACCGAGATCGGCCCCAGTTCCTTGGCGATGCCGTCTCGGCAGTCCCGCAGGGAATCCAAGTTGCGTGCATCGGCCAAAGCGAACTTGGCCACGCCGCCGGCTGCCTCGATCGCTTTGACGCGTTGCCCGCCGCGGGTGACGCTGCGACCCACGATGGCGACCTTGGCGCCCGCCGCGGCCAACGCATCGGCCATGGCCCCGCCCAGGGCGCCCGTGCCGCCCAAAACAGCGGCGACTGTCCCACTCAAATCGAACAGATTGCTGGCCACGAACACTGCCTCCCAAACTTGGCGGATCGACAAACACCGATTTGCGAGCCCCCAGCATAGGCGGTCGGGCTCGATCGGGGGAGCGGTCGTTTCAGGCCAATGCCGCAGGAGTTGGGAGGCGGAGGCTCGAATTGCGGGTGCGGGGTTGCGGGTGCGGTGTCGCGGGCGGTTTCACGCCCGCTCAGCACGAATGGGGTCGACGGCACGGTCGGCGCCGGGGCGAATATTCGCAACACGAGAGACGCCGCCGAGAGCGGGGCCGATCATTGCTGCGGCTGCAAAGCTCTCGGCGGCGTGATCGCCTCGGGGGGAAGGCGAGAGAACCTCAAATGGCTACGCCCGCCGCGGCCGACGGGCCAGAAGGACCAGAGCACATCCAGCCAAGGCCAATCCAGCGGTGATCGGCTCGGGCGTCACCTGGTTGGGGTCAAACCCCGACAACGGCGCCGAAAGGTGCGGAATCAGCAGACCGCCGTCGATCGTGCCGAGATTTGAGGCGGCGCCCGTCGACAAATCGATGCTGAACAGGTCGCTGCTGTTGTTGCCGTCTTCGTCGATCGTGGCGAACCCGTAGTTGTTTCCCACGCCTAGCGTGAAGATGTCGAAGCCAAGTTTGGCGGTCGTGTTGACGCCCAGGGATCCGACGGGGGTGAGCGTCCCCGCGTTGAATGCCTGAATGGTCAGCCCGTCGGTCCCGGCGTCGATCGCGTACTGCACCGTGCCGGGCGGGCCCGCGACGCCGCCCGGGATGCCGCCGAAGACGCTGTTGCTGTACGCCTCGCCGACGATATTCACGTTGCCGCCAGCCGGGTAGAACACGTCGGTCGCGACGGTCACCGCGCCCGTGTCGACATTCACGGCCAGGTTCTGGTTGGTGTTGCTGACAATGCGCAGGCTGCTGGCTCCGGCAAAGTCGGCCGCCGGGTTGAAGTCGACGCCAAAGTCCGACCCGCTCAAGCCGCCGTCGGCGGCGAGGGTCGGGGCGGTGTTCAGATCGAACTGCCACGCCGCCGTCGCCGCGCCGACGGTGTTCAGGTTCAGCGTGTAGACGTTGCCAAAGCTGCCAACGGCGTACAACGCGCCGGTGGTGGGGCGATGGTCAATGCCAATGACGTTTTCGTTGGCCATCATGCCGACAATCGGTTTGGACTGAATGAGTTGCCCGGGATTGGCAGACTGGAAACTGACGGCGACGTTGTCCGAGGTGACGCCAACCAGCAGCGCAGCGTGAGTCTGCGGGGCGACGGCAGTCGCAAGGGCTGCCAGGGCAAGGCGGGCGGCGGATCGGGCAGTGAGCATGAGGTCGTACTCCGGTTGCGGGGCGAGAGAGCGGCCGCGGCCGCATCTCCCCAGGGCAAGATGTCTGTCGACAGCCAAGATCGCCATCGCAACAACGCGAGCGACCTCGGCGGGACAGGGGGAGGTACGCACCTGCGGGCGCCGCGGATGCCGAAATACGAGAAGGAATTCCTCAAGCCGCTGCTGGTCGCGGCCCGGGTCCTCAATCGTTGTCGTCGTGCGGCAATTCCGACCGCCACAATGTGAGGCCGGTCGGTGCGTCGCCAACCGGCGTTGGCTCGAGCGTGACCAGAATCTGCCGGAGTTGCTCCGGCGGCGCGGGCGGCTTGGCGGTGGCGGACAGCACGCCCTTAGCAGCGGCATCAAGACCGCGTCCCCAGATCGCCCCCGCCTCGTCGACAAACCACAGTCGGTACGCCTCGCCAGCCGGAGCGGCCGGAAGGTCCAACGCGTAGACGTGCCATTGCCCGGTGACGCCGTCCCAGGCTGCTTGCACGACGCCCGCTTGCCCGCCCGAGGGCGTCAGCGTGAATTGCTGCGTGGGCGTGGCGCCCTCGGCCCGCATCAACCGACCGAGCCGCTCGGCGAGTTTGGCGGCGTCGCGTTGGTTGGTCGCGGCAACTTGGGCTTGTTGATCGCGGTGCGAATTGACGTACCACCAACTGCCAACCGTCAACGCCAAGAACACCGACGCGGCGAGCGCGTAGGACCAAAAGTGCGCGCCCGACGCTCCTGGCAAAACAGTAGCCGCGGCGGCGTCAACGGTCGGCGCCGCGTGGGAAGCCGGCGGAGAGGGCGCGGGCGTGCCGCGGTCAACTGGCGGATGGGGGCTGTCGAGCGCATCGCGGACGCGCTGGCGAAGATGCGGCGGCGGGGTCGTCGGCTCCGCGCCGGCGGGCAGCGCCGACCAGGCTGCTTCCACAGCGGCCGCTTCGTCGCGACACGCGGTGCAATTGGCGAGATGCTCGTCCATTGCCGCGGCGTCAGCAGGATCACAATGGCCCAACACGTATTCGTCCAGCAGTTCTCGACACGTTTGGCAATTCATGGTCACGCGCCTCCATCCTGGAAGCTTGACAGGGCTCCGCGCAGGCTCTGCAGCCCGCGGCGAATATGCGATTTCACGGTGCCCAACGGCTTGTCCATGCGCTGAGCAATCTGTTGATGCGTCAGGCCGCCGTAGAACGCCAGTTCCAACGCGGCACGTTCGGCCTCCTTCAGCGACGCCAGGGCGCCGGCGACTTCGGATTTCAGTTCGGCGTGGCGGGGCGAGTCGTCAGGGGATCGCTCGGCGCCCGGCAGCTCGCCCACCGGCGGCGGCGGCTCGGTCGGTTGGTCGTTGCGAGTTTCTGCACGCGCTTTGCGACGACGCAATCGGTCGATCGCGCGGCTGCGCACGAGCATCGTCAGGTACGTCCGGCCGCGGCCCCGCTCTGCCTGGAAGCGGTCGCGAACGTTCCAGATCTCCCAAAACACTTCCACCACGACGTCTTCGGCATCGGCCGCATTGCGGAGGACGCGCATGGCGATCCCGTAAACCAGCCCCTCGTAGCGGTCGTAGAGCTGGTCAAAGGCAGACCGCTCCCCGGCGGCAATCTGCAGCAGCAGTTGCTCGTCGGTCGGCTCGGTCGTGATGTCGACGGGGTCGTTCACGGGGACTGGTCAGACCCGGGCGGCCTCGGCGCCACGGCCGCAGGCGAATTGATTGTCTGCTGATGGGAATTACGGGCGGCGGGGCGGGTTGGATGCAGTCGCGTGAAGATTTCGCCGAAAGGCAGGGCCGCCGCTCAATCACACGCCAGGGGCGATCGGCGGCAGCGGCGGCGCATATTTCTTCCCCATCTGCAGCACCGAATCGGTCATCCAGCAGTCAGTGTAGGGGGGCTCCGTTTGCCGCTCCAGCAGAAAGACGAAGCTGCGCAGGCGGCCGGCCGGGTCGATCAGCGTGACCAGCACGCGGGCCGAGCGGCCGTGAATCTGCGGCTCGCCGACCAACCAGGCGCGGGCGGTGGTCATGACATCGTAGGGCGGGGTGCGGACCAATTCGGCGAAGGCGTCGAGCGTGCCGGTGATCGCCAGATTGGCCGGCGACGCGAAGTAGTAGCACTGCAGAATGCCCAGCGACGGGTTTTCGCGATTGGCCAGTCCCCCCAACTGCAGCCGCACGACGTCGTCGGGGGCCAACTGAGCGCTGGGCAGCGCGATCTCGCTAATGGCCGGGTCCTGAGCGGGCGCTGCGGGCAGCGGCATGCCTGCGGGCGCGCGCTGCGAATGGCCCGCATCGCCAACCAGACGCGACGCAGCCACCGCCAACGCAAACGCCAGCAGGACGCAGAGAGTCGGTGCTAGAAATTTGAGGAGTCGCAAAACACGCCGGTTCTTGGGGCCAAAATGCGGCAATCCGCTTGAGTCCACCATAAACGACCGCCGGGCGTCGTGCATCGTGGGTTGCTTCACCGTGGCAGAGGCCTCGGCCTTGGGCAATACGGACCCGCGGGGTGGCCGGATGCTCGCTGGTGAGCGAGAATGGCAAGTCACCCCGCAGCGGCTTCGGACCCGCCGTCGTTCGAGTTGCCGATTGTCGCCCCCGCCCGCCGCTCCGTTGCGTATCCTCTATGCCCTCCCCTTGGCAGCCGCGTCTGTCTCAGCTTGTCCAGCGGTTTCGCGTTTTCGCGGACACAACGACGACCGTTGATCCCGAGCGGCCGGCCGACGGCGCAGCAGCGCTGCAGATTCCGGCGTTTCGCGTCTTTCTGCTGGCAAGCCTGCTGTCGAACATCGGCAACCAGATGCGAATCGTCGCCGTGTCGTGGGAGGTATACGATCGCGCGCGGACGCCGCTCAGCCTGGGACTCATCGGGCTGGTGCTGGCCGGGCCGGTGCTGCTGCTGGCGATGCCCGCGGGCGTGGCGGCCGATCGTTTCTCCCGCAAGGGGATTCTGATCGGCGCCCACCTGGCGCTGATCGCCTGCGGATTCGGGCTGGCTTTTGCGTCCGCGCAGGAAGTCCCGCTGCCGTGGATTTATCTGCTGCTGCTGGGCACGGGCATTTGTCGCGCGGCCGGCTGGCCGGCGATGTCCGCCATGCTGACCCAGTTGGTGCCCAAACCGTTGTTCGCCAACGCGGCCACGTGGCGGAGCATGGCGTTCCAGACGGCGGCCACGTTGGGCCCGGTGCTGGGCGCTTGGCTGCTGGCCGTCACGAGCCCGGCGGTGGTGTACCTCATCGACGCCGCCACGAGCGTGGCGTTTGTGATTGCCCTGGCGATGATCGTGCCGGCGCCGCAAACGCACCCCAAACGCGTCGGCGCGTGGCAGAGCCTCCTCGATGGCGTGCAGTTCGTGCGCGCCCAGCCGCTGATCCTCTCCACGATCACGTTGGACATGGTCGCGGTGCTATTTGGCGGGGCGACCGCGCTGCTGCCGGTGTTCGCGGTGGAGATCCTGGATGTCGGCCCGACCGGCTACGGTTGGCTGCGCGCGATGCCGCCGGTGGGCTCGATCCTGATGGGGCTGATGCTGACCACCCGGGTGTCGATTCACCGTGCGGGCGCAGCCTTGCTGTGGGCGGTCATCGGGTTTGGCGCCTGGACCATGGCGTTTGCCGTGTCGCGCAGCTTTGCGGTGTCCCTGGTGGCGCTGTTCATGCTGGGGGCGGTCGACAACGTGTCGGTCGTGATCCGGGCCACGCTGCTGCAACTGCTGACCCCCGATGAGTTGCGGGGCCGCGTCTCGGCGGTCAACGCGATCTTTATCAACACCAGCAACGAGATCGGCGAATTCGAATCAGGCATCACCGCCCATTGGTTCGGCCCCGTGCTGGCCGTGTTTGGCGGCGGCGTGCTGACGCTGGTCACCGTGGCGGTCGTCGCGAAAGTCTGGCCCAGTTTGCGGCACGTGGGACGATTGTCTGAATTGCGTCCCGAGGGCGAAACAGAAACGGTCGCCGCGGGACCGCCGCCCCAAGATCACCAGTCGCAACCGTCCAAGTCGCTCGCCGCCACCGGGTGAGGGCGGATGGAGATTTCCCCCTAGCGGTGGCGGGGAGCGGACTGGGCGCGCCGGGAACTGAGCGATTCAGCAGGCCAGGTTCTTGCGGAGATAATCGCTGCTCGCTTCGCTGGTTTCCTGGCTCATGTTATCCAGGAGGAAGTAGCCGACAAATCCGGCGATGGCGATCAAGATGGCGGGGCTGAGCATGCGATGTCTCCCAATCCGTGGGACGAATGTTGGCTGCAAGTGAGCGTGCCGGCCGAAACCGTTCGACAGGCGATTCTCCGATAGAGCGAATCCGGCGCCAAAGTGTGAGCGGAACCACAAAGCGGCCCGATCGCGGAGGAATCGCCCCAAAGCCCCCGCAAAGTTTGCCTGGTCGCTGCAGCCTGCCCGTCGACGGCTTCACGCGCCTTGCAAGGGTTACATCGCGGTTGGTCGATTTACACAAAATGCTCGCAGCGGAGCAGCATCCGGCGGGCTCGGTCGGCTACTTGCCCGCTTCTTCGGCTGCACACAGCGGGCAGGGGGCCGTTGCTTGGCCCTCGGGCGGATTGAGCTGCGAGGCGCCCCGCGCGATCGTGATTGCCCCGGTCAACACGACGCACCACGCGGCCGCCTGAAACACCCGGGCCCGCCAGTTGATTGACAGCAGCGAGAATCCGGTCCCTGCGGCCACCATCAGCGGGATTGTACCCAGGCCGAAGGCCAGCATGGTCAGCCCGCCCCAAGCCACGCTGCCAGTGCTGAGCGCCTTGGCCAGGAAGGCGTAGACCAGCCCGCAGGGGATGAACCCGGTGAACACGCCGGCCAGCAACACGGCGCTCAGCCGGCCGGCTGTCAGAAAGCTCTTCAGCCCCTGGGCGGCCCCGCAGGGCATGCTGCCCAGCCGACCGCTGACGACCCGCGGCAGCAGGCCCGCGGTGGCGAGGCCCATGACGACCAGCGCCACGCCCGCAAAGATCGCCAGCCACGATTGCGACAGCACCAGCGCCCTCGAGTGGCCCGAAAGCCACATGCCGCCCACCCCGGCGGCAATGCCCAGGAACGAGTAAGTGAACAGCCGGCCGACGCTAAACACCAACTGCCGGCGCATGTTATCGCCCGCCGAGCGACTGCCGCTGCCCAGGGTCAGCGCCAACGGCCCGCACATGCCGATGCAGTGCGCTCCGCCCAACAGGCCGCCGACGAAGATCACCGGCAATTCGGCTGCGTAGGTCCACTGGATCATGACTTGCCCACTCCCAATCCCGTGGCGTCGGCGGCCGAGGGCACATCGCATTCGTCGCGGCCAGCCTCACCGTCACCCGCCACGCGATTCCCGCCGCCCTTGGCGGCGTCGGCCACGACGCCCGGCTGCTGATTCGCTTCGCTCTGGGGCCTCCGCCGCGCTGTCTCCCCAGCCACTCCGGAAAAGCAGCTGCTTTCGCCGCCCGGTTCGACAAACCCCGCCAGTCGCAGCGAGTTGCCGATGACAATCAGGCTGCTGGCCGCCATGGCCAGCGCGGCCCAAATGGGGTTCAGCTTACCCGTGGCCGCCAGCGCGACGCCCGCCGTATTGTAGGCGAACGCCCAGAACAGATTCACGCGAATCGTCGACACGGTCCGCCGCGCCAGTGCGATGGCCCACGGCGCGCGTTGCAGATCGTCGGCGAGCAGGCACACGCCGGCGGCGTCGCGCGACAACTCGGCCCCGCAGCCCAACGCCACGCCCACATCGGCCGCGGCCAGCGCGGGAGCGTCGTTGAGCCCGTCGCCCACCATCGCCACGGGGCCGGCGGCGCGCAGCTCGTCCAGGCAGGCGACCTTGTCCTCCGGCAGCAGCTCCGCCCGCACCGGCACGTGCAGTTGCTCGGCCAGCTGGGCCCCGCGGGGCGCCCGATCGCCAGTGAGCACCGTCGGCGCCACGGCCAGCGCCTGCAGTTCGGCAATGGCCGTCGCTGCCGTCCGGCGCAGCTGCTCGTCGAACACAAACGCTCCGCGAACCTGCGGCCCCCAGCCGAAATAGCAGAGCGTGGCCGCGCCGGCATCAGCGGCCGCCAACTGATCGACCAACTCGGACGGCAACTCGGCGCCGGCCTCGCGCAGCAGCCGCTCGCTGCCGAGCCACTCCTCCAGGTTGCCGTCGTCGTCGATCCGGGCAATGCCGCGTCCGCCCAGCGTCGTGACGCCGGCATTCTCTCCAGCCGGCGCGCTTGGCGCCTCATTGGCGGCGTAAGCGACCACCGCCTTGGACAGCGCGTGGTTGGAACCCGCGGCCAGCGCCGCGGCGGAGGCGAGCAGTTCCGGCTCGCTCGTTCCGGCAGAGGTCACGACGCGGCGAACCTGGGGGCGGCCGCTGGTGAGCGTGCCCGTTTTGTCAAGCGCCACGACTTGCACCGTGGCCAGTTTCTCCAGCACGGCGCCGCTGCGAAACAACGCCCCGCCGCGGGCCGCTCGGCCCAGCGCCGTCCACACGGCCATGGGGGTGGCCATGCCCAACGCACACGGGCACGCGATGAGCGTGACCGCCAGCGCCGTGAGGATACCGTGATCCCAGCCGCCGCGACCGCCCTGCCACAGGCCCGCGGCTACGGCCCCCACGGCCACCAGCGGCACGAACCACGCGGCGATTGTGTCGGCGAGGCGCTGGTGCCGGCCCTTGGCCCGGCGCGCTTCGCGCACCAGCTGCAGCATCCGCGACACGGTTTCTTCGCCCGCGGGGGCGGTGACCTCCACCTGCAGATCGCCGTCGACGTTGAGCGTGCCGCTGTACACTGCGTCGCCAATCGACTTGGCGGCGTAGCGGCTCTCGCCGGTGACGGTCTGCTCGTCGAGCGCCGCCGCGCCGGTCACGATCCGCCCATCGACGGCCAGCCGCTCGCCCGGCAGCACGCGGAGCACGTCGCCCCGCGCGGCGGCCTCGCGCGGCGCCTCGCGAAAATCGCCCTCGGCCGTGCGCAGCCGCACGGTTTCCGGCAACAGTTGGCCCAGTTCGTCGAGCGCTTCGCTGGTCTGCCGCTTGCCGCGGGCTTCCAACAGCCGGCCCAGCGTGACGAACACCAGCACGACGCAGCCAGTTTCGAAGTAAGTGTGCCCCGCGCCGCGCAGCACGCTGACGACCGAGTAAGCGTACGCGGCCGCGACGCCCGCCAGGATAAGCAGGTCGGTCGTAATGGTTCGCCGCCGCAGCGCCTGCCAAACGCCCGCGGCGATTGGCTCGCCCAGCAGTAACAGCACAGGGGCGGAGAACAGCAGCGACGCCCAGCGAAACAGACCCCACAGCATTTCGGCCAGCGGCGTGCGGAACGCCTCGGCTTCGTACACGTCCTGGCTCCATAGGGCCATGCTGAACACCATGACGTTCATGGTGAAAAACACGGCTAACCCCAGCCGAAACAGCGGGCGGCGGGCGTCTTCGTCGAGCGCCTCGGCGGCCTGCACGTCGGCCGACAGCCGGCACCCGCTGCAGCAGTAGTCGAAGCACCCGGCCCCGGTCATCGGCAGGCCGCAGAAGGCGCAGAACGCCGAGTCGTCGCGCGAGATGGCAGCGGAGGGGTTCAACAGGAAGCTTTCAACTGGAAGACGCAACAGCAATGACCAATGACCAAGTCCCAATGACCAGATCATGCCGCAAGCAGCCGGCATTGGTCATTGGGACTTGGTCATTGGTCATTCGCAACACAGCGGCCTGATGCAGCGAATCCGGCGACCGGTGCGTCAGGGAGGGTCCGCGATTTCGATCGGCAGGATCGGCAGCAGGTACTTCAGCGTGTACACGACCGCCAGCACCCAAAAGCCCAGCCAAATCAACCGCACGTACCACGGAATCGCATTGCCCGTGTAGCCGTGGAAACGGCTTTCGACGTCCGGCGGGGTCTGCTCGACGGGGACGTCCTCGGCCGCCGTATCCAAATAATCGCTCATAGCGAATTCGCCTCGTACCAACTTACTTCAAGACAGAATCGGCGCAGTGCGTGTCGTCGCGATCGCGATCGAGCATTTCCTCGTGATCGAGCATCGTTTCCTTGGGCCGTTCGATGTCGGTGAACATGCCGTTGGCGGCCGCCCAACCCATCAACATGAGGAATCCAAAGCTCGCCAGCAGGTAGTTCGCAATGGGGGTCACGGCAAACAGGCCGTCTTTGCTGAGCGTGTCGGCCTGGCTGACCAGTCTGATAAACTGGATGAGCTTGTCGCCGAAGCCCAGAGCGCAGATCACGATAACGACAATGCTAAAGACCCACAGAAATGCGTTCTTCATGGGACTGAACCCCTGATTCGTAGCAACTTGATGAACTGACTCGGCGCCCGGCGGGCAACCGTCGAATCGACGGCTCCCTCTGCCATTCTATACCCCGACGGGAGCCGAGGTCCGCGGGGGCCCGCTTTACTCCAACGGGTTGGCAATCTGCTCGGCGATGGGCGTGTATTGTTCGTACAGGGGATACTGCTCCAGCCACGACCCCAGCCATTGCACGTAGGCGATCATTGCCAGGCCGCGCTTGTTGGGGGCGTCGGGCGACAATTCGCGTTCCTTGGCCAACTCGGGATACTGCTTGCGAATCATGCCCCAGGCTTTCGAAGCGCTCTTGGTCAGTTCTTCGTCGGTCTCGCCGAACTCGCTGCGAATCTCGTCGGCCAATTCGCCGGCCGCCTCGTCCTGCACGGCCATCGTATCCAGCCGCCGCATGGCCGCGGTGATCGAGAGCCCTTCGAAGAACCAAGGGTACTTCGGCATCGGCGAGCGGGTCGACACGCTCGGCGGATCGAAGAAATGCACGGCGTGCCAATCATTGCCGCGGCGACCGCCTTCGCGACTGAGATCGGGCCCCACGCGACGCGTTCCCCACAGCACGGGGCGATTCAGCTCGTTTTGGTATTCCTCGCTGCTGGCGACGGCGCCCCAGCGGCTCTCTTCGTTCGAGACCGGCCGGACGAATTGGCTGTGGCAGTGCCAGCACGCTTCGCCGACATACGCCTTGTGCCCCACTTCCAACGCCTCGGCCAGGGTTTTCTCGTTGGCTTCGCCAAAGTGCTTTTTGAACGCCTCGGGGTAGCGCACGCTGAGGTCTTGCCACAGGTACAGCGCGTTGGTGTTCTGCTCGGCCAGTTCTTCGACGGACTGCTCCGGCATGTCCTGGTACAACAGCACCGATACGACCACGTTCGACAAGAACGACAGCAGGAAGAACCCCAGGCCCCCGATCAGCAGGATACCCGATTTACTTTCAAACATGGCAGCAGGTGGGGGTCAGACAGAATTGATGCTTGGATAGGGACACAGCCGACGCGGACTTTGCGACGCCGACCGCTAGGTCGCGTACGCGGGCGCAGCGCTCGAGGCGGGCGCCGTTTGCTTGCTCTTGCGCCAGGTCATAAAGATGTTCAGTACGAACACCAACTGACCGGCGATCATCGACAGGCCCGCGAACAGGCGGACGACCCAGAAGCCCCACACGCCGTCGATGGAGTCCTGCCACGGCCGCAGCGAGTTCCAGAAATAGCCCTCGAACAAGCCGGCCAGCGTGAGCGTCAGGAACATCACGGTGATCCCCCCGGCCGACAGCCAGAAGTGCCATTCGCACAGCGAACGGCTCCACCACGATGTTTTGAACAGTCGTGGGAATAGATAGGTCATCATGCCGAAGAACCACACGCTGAACACGCCGAACATCACCAGGTGAGCGTGGCCGACGACCCAGTCCGTGAAGTGAATCACTTGCTGAAACGATCGCGTCACCTGCAACGCACACTGCGCACAGGTCACGAAGTACAGCACCATGCCTGTGTAGAACCAGCGAATCGGCAGGTTGGTCACGACCGCGCGCCCCGAGCCCCACAGGGTGCCGAAGAAGTTAATCACCACGGTGGTCACGACGAACTCCACGGCGATCGTCGAGATGACCGCCCCGTACTCCAGGAAGTCGGGGATCGGCGTGTACAGAAAGTGATGGATGCCCTGCAGCGGGTAGAAGAACGCCAGCCCCCAGAATCCAACCAGCGACAGGCCGTGGCTCCAGATTGGTTTCTTCAGCAGGATGGGCACGAAGTAATACATCAGACCCCACGCCAACGGCGTGACGAACAACCCCACCAGGTCGTGGATAAACAGACCCGCCACGGCGCCGGCCGAGGTGCCCGACAGGTAATACTCGGGGATGAAGTTGCCCATCGCGTAGGTCAGGAAGGTCCAGACGAACGCCGCCAGGAAGTACCACAGCGTCACGTACATCGGGCCCTTCATCTGGATGATGGGCGTGCCGAAGTTGATCGCCACCAGGGCCAGACCGGCCAGGGCCAGCGGGTCGATCCAGACCGGCGTTTCGCCCCATTCAACCGCCTGGGCTTCGCCCAGAATCAACCCCGCGGCGGTCGACAGCACGACCACCTGCCAGGCGACGAAGATGAAGTAGCTGAGCGGCTTGCTCAGCACGGGCTTGAGCGTCAGCCGTGGGATGGCCCAGTGCAGCGCGCCCAAAAACGAGTTGGCGATGAAGCCGTAAGCGACCGCGTTGGTGTGGATCAGCCGCCACCGCCCGGGCGACAGGATTTCGACCCCCTCCAGCGGGTTCCACTTCACCAATTGCAGGGCCATCAGCAGCCCGCCGGCGAAGGAGACCATCAGGTAGGTCAGCCCCGCCAGGAAGAACCACAGCACGAGCCGCTCGTCGACCAAGTGGGCGGCGTCCAGCTTGGATTCGTCAGTCGGCGCGGCGGCCGTTTGGTTGTTTGCAGGAACTTGTTCAGCGGTCATGATTGCTCCGTGACGCGGTCGTAACCGACGTACTGTCCCAACGGGTAAACCAACACCATCGTCCATCCGAACACCAAGTGCGTCGCTGCGGCGACGTACGGCGGAACGTGGTTGACGATCAGGTTGTCAGGGTCGGTATCCGTGATGCGCGGCTGAAGCCACGACAGGATGCCGTAAAAGTTGATGATCCAAATCGCCAGCGACACGATCGAGGCAATCACGAACTTGGTCATCAGCGATTTGCCCTCGCCCCAACGCACCAACGCCAAGTACACCGGGATGCCCAGCAGCATGCCGGTGCCGATGTACAGGCAGCAGCCAATCGTCAGCATCAGATTGTCCTGGGCGCCGGTCATTTCAAACGCTTGATTGCCCAGCGGGAACGTTAGGTATGAACGCACAATCTCCAGCGACGGCTTGCCAGTGAAAGTCGCCCCCACGATGTTGAACAGCAGACTGGTAACCGCTCCGAACATTCCCAGCATGAAGCCGGTCGTTGCGTAATAAGCGGTGTAGAAACCCTTCGGCCGGAACTTCTCCGGATGCGACTCCAGGGCGATCTGCGATTCCAACTGCGCGACGCGCCGTTGCAGTTCCGCCAATTCAGTGCGTTTTGCGTCGGTATCCAAGGGAGCGGCTCCCAAGCGAAAGGGTGGTGAACAGGGGCGGCTGAAAAACTGGCGCCAGAGCAAGAGGCGGAGGCAATTGAGCGACGCCCGGGCGGCCCTGCCGGGCCGCCTCGTCGCCGGCAGCTAAGCGGCTTCGGCCGCGGCGTCTTCGGTCTCTTCGGCCGGCGCGTCATCGGCTTCGTCGGACGCGTCGCCCTCGGTCTCAGCGTCTGCTGGCTCGGCGTCAGCAGAGTCGGCGTCGGCGGATTCTGATTCGTCGTCGTCGCTTGCCTCCGTTTCGGAATCGGGACTGTCGTCGTCGTTGGCCGCGGCGGACTCGTCGCTGCTTGCCGGCTCGTCGGCCTCGACATCCTCGTCCGTTTCCAACTGCTCTTCTGCCGTGTCGCCGAGTCGCTTGAGCCCCGCCAGCGTGTTGCGGACCGTTTCGTTGCGGCGCTTCTCGCCGATCTCTTTGATGTAGTGGACGATGTACCAGATCGCATCGGGGGCTTCGGCCAAATCGGCGCGACGCGAGGGCATGGGCGCCCCGTTGATGCCCACCAGCACGCGGCGGTAGATGTCGATCGGTCGGCCGCCGCCGCGGAACATGCCGCTGGTCAGGTCGGCAGCCGAAGCTTCGTAGCCCCAAGCGTCTTCGCCCACTTCAACGCCGCCGAACATGCTTCCCCGACCGTCTTCGCCGTGGCACTTGTGGCAACTGTATTGGATGAACAACTCCTTGCCCTTGGCGACCGTCTCGGGGCTCATCGGCGGCATCGGCGAGAGCGGCATGACGACCTCCTCGTTGGCCGCGTGCCAGGGCTCGAGGAGTTCCTCGACGATCTCATCGATGCCTTCGGTCTCCGGCAATTCTTCGTCGTCGTACGCAATTTGCGCCAACTCCGATTGCAGCAGGCCGCGGAAGGTCAATGCCAACACGTAGTCGGCCACGGCTTCGCGATCTTTCTCTGAAAACTCGTCGAACGACGGCATCGACGTGCCGGTCACGCCGCGGTACAGCGTGCCGACAATGTCGGAACGCCGAGCCTTGCTGCCGTTGTCCGTGGCCACGAATTTAAAGATGCCAGCCGTGTAGTCGCGCGGCCGCGGATTCAGGTAGTCGGCCAGCGGGCCGTTGCCGTCGCCGTTTACGCCGTGACACTGCACGCAATACTGGGTGAAAAGTTCGTAGCCGCGCTTGAGCTGCGCTTCATCCACGTGCGGATTGCCCAGCATTTTGATCTTTTCAGGGGTGCCGACGCGTTCGGCCAGAATGTCGGCGATCTGGTCCTGCAGACCGCGAAGCATCTTGTAGACGTCCGCTTCTTCCTGCGGATCGACGCCTTCGGTCAATTCCAACACGCCCGGGCCGGGGGTGAATTCCGGCGGTTCGGCCGGCCGGCATCCGGCTCCCAAGGCAAGCCCAGCCGCCACGGCGGTCAGCAACCCACGGCACATCTGCATACGAACTCCCAGGCGTATTCTGTCGCGGCGAGGCGATTTTACTTGACAAGAAGAGATGCAGCCGCCTGTGCGGGGCCGCGGGGACGGCGACGCGATTTCACCGCGTCGCCGTTCCCAAGTTGGCGTGGATCGTAAGCAGGCGTGCGAATTGGATCAAGCAGCTTGCGCCGCAATTCTGGCCGTTTTTTCGCGATTCGCGTGGGAGGCAACTCAACGCTTCGCACTGTGCCAAGCGAAGTGTGCGATATCGCGCGGTCCGTTGTCGTCGGCCGATGGAGTTGTGCGAAATAGCACAATAGCGAGCGTATGCATTGGCACGCAAAACAGCGCCCGCAAATGCGCACGCTGTGAACATGGGAACGCACATCGACTAGGTGAAGTTTTCCCCCAGCTCGGCCGCTGCGATGCACGCGCCACGGACGCGTTCATCGCCGCCGTAAGTAGTGGCGCCGACCTACTCAAACAAAACAGGCCGTCGCCGATGAACTCGGCGACGGCCATGCATTGTGAAGCGGAACCGGCTCAGCGGACTCAGCCGCCTTACTTCATCTTGTCCAACTCGCCCTTCACGCCAATCGCGTTGTGGTGCAGCTGCCACAGCGCCAAGTCGAGCGCGGGCGCCGTCAGCCCCTTCATCGGGATGCCCATGTTGGCAAACACGCCGTACTCGGTGGCGCTCAGGTTGCCCATCGCCAGCCGGTCGTTTAGCGAGGCGACCAACTTGATGGCGGCCGGGCCCGGTTGTTCGCTGGTGAGCCGCGTCCAGCAATAGACGATGTTGATGGGGTCGCCATTGCCCCAGGTGCCAATCTGTCGCAGGAAGATCGCCATCATGGTCGTCTCGCCGGCTTCGCTGTAGGCAATCTTGAATTCCCACCGCTGCGAGCCTTCGACGTAGCTCTTCTTGTAGAACACGTCGGCTTCCGACAGCAGGGCTTCCAGGGCTTGCTCTTCGTCGCTCATCGGCGGCGTCGACTGTTGGGCGACCGCTTGGCCCAGCGTCGAGAGCATCATGGCCACAGCGCAAGCAATCATGCGTGTCTTGTCGGTCATCTCAGTTTCTCTCCCAATTCTCGGTGTGTCCGGCGTCGATCGACGACGCCCGTAGAATCTAGTCCAAGCAGAAGTCTTGCTCCCAAGCTGCCGATCGATCCTGTTTCGGCATGTTCGGAACTCGTCGTTTGTTGCACAGCCCCGGGGCCTGCGCGGCTACTTGCCGCCACCGCGCCGCGGGGCGACGGTCACGATAATCTCCACCACGGTGTTGTCGTCGCCGTATCGCACGGCGATCCCCACGTCCTCGTAAAACTCGTGGCGTTGATCGGGGTCGATGATCGACGTGTTGGTGCTCGTCCACGCGTCGCCCAGCAGAGCTTCGACCTCGCTGCGCGGCATGCCGATGGCGACCTGTTCGGATTGGGCCCCGAGT
This sequence comes from Planctomycetaceae bacterium, assembly GCA_002702655.1. Taxonomy (GTDB): domain Bacteria; phylum Planctomycetota; class Planctomycetia; order Pirellulales; family Lacipirellulaceae. The sequence goes on along the minus strand of PABB01000037.1, from coordinate 25,132 downwards.
GTTTCGCGACGCAGCTGCACCGGTGGCGCGTTCGGGCCGCTCAACACGATGGCGATCACATCGCGACCGCCGATGAGCGTGGTCCCCACGTCGCCAAACACGTACTGTTTGAGCCCGAATCGCTGGAACAGTCGCTCGCCTTCGACCGTCTCATCGAGCGACGCCGCCAGGCGCCGGATCGGCGCGGCCAGCGAGACCACGATATCGTCGCCGGTCGTGACCGACGTGACGATCCGCCAATCGTCGGTACGCGGCTTGCGCAATTCGTCGGCCGCCTGGGCCGGCTTGCCGAGTTGCTTCGCCAGGTCGGCGTATTGGTCGTACGCGAGCGACCACCATGCCGAGGTGGTCGGCGTCGCTGCCAGATAATCTTCCAGCAGTTCCATGGCCTCGCCGCGATTCGCTTGGTCGCCCGATGCGGCCAGCGACCGCGCCCGAGTATAGTCGAGCGCGGCCCGCACCGAAGCCGCCGCGTCCGCCGTTTGACGCCGCTGCTCGGCGCGCTTTAAGAACTGCTCGATCTGCGCGAGCACCTTGGCGTTTTGCGATTCGTCGTTGTGATACAGGCCGACCCACGCGTTGGCCAACATGGCGGCGCGAGTCAGTGGATCAATGTTGGCCGTGGCCTCTTCATCTTCCAGTAATTCGGCGACGTCGGCATACAGTCGAGCCGCTTGCCCCAAGTCGGGCGTGCCGCTGGGATGAACCAGGTAAGCCAGCGCCAGGTCAGCCTTGGCCAGCAGCAGGTCGTCTTTGAGCGTCAACGCTCGCTGAAACGAACCGACGGCGTCCCACCACAAGCTTTCAATGTCGCCCACCGGGCCGCGCGTGCCGCCCATCCGTTCATAGAACCCGCCGACAATCAGTTGGCCGATCCCCAGCGACTCCAGATCGTCCGAGTCGAGAGCGTCGCAGTATTGCATGAGTTGGGCGTAGCCCAGGTTGACCCATGCTTCGTAGCACTTGGGGAATTCTTCGGTGACGGCGCGAAAACTGAACTCCGCCGCCTGGAAATTCTGGGCCCGCAGGAAGAAGACGCCAGTTTGGAAGGAACTGGCCGCCCGCCAGTACTGTTTTTGCAGCTCGTCCGACTCGAGCAGCTCCAGCCGCTCGATCCACGAGGGATGGTCCGTGCCGATGCCCTCGAACGAGGTGTAGCTGTGGTCCGACTCGACGAATTGCTGCGGGGCGCCCATGGCGTCGCGGTACGAGTAACCGGCGGCGACCACGTACTTCATGCCCACGCGGTCCGCTTCCAGCTCCTGTTCCCGCGTGAACGCGGCGTCCAGCACGCCCGTGTCGCCCACTTCGCTGGTCACGTGGCCGCAGGTCAGGTGCGCCAGTTCGTGCGCCAGAACAAAGGCCAGCCGGTCTTCGTTCATCTCGACGATCTCGTCGAGCAGGCCGCGGTAGATTCTCACCAGCGGTCGCAGTTCGTTGTTCTGATTGCGTTGCCGGCGGTCGACCGTGGCAAACGCGTTGAGCGCCGGCTCGTCGACCACCAACCATTGCGGCGGCCAGGCGTCGTACTGTTCGGGTTCTTCGACAACCGTCAGCAGACGCTGCATGACCCGGTCGACCATGTCGCGCTGGTCTTGCGACACGGCCGCGTGCGCGACATTGGAGACAAACGCTACCGAGCCGACCAGGGTCGCCAGAGCGACGGCGACCGCATTAGGCCACCGGAGCGGGCGGGGTCGCGCGGAACGAGATGTTGATGACGTCGACATATCAAGCGTCCGTAGAGACGGAAGGCGGGGCTTGGGAGAGGCGGGATACGAGCGGCGGGCGGATGCCGGCGTCCAGCGAGCGGCGCTCGACGCCGGCGCCCGGGCTCAGAAACCGCTGAGGTCGCGCTGCGTGGCGGTGAATCCGGCATTCGTGCGCGGCTCGGTGGGCGCCTGCAGCGTTCGCAGCGCGGTCATCCGGACCATCGGCGCCGGCTGCGCGAACTGGGCGACTTGTGTGACCTGCACGTCCGAGAAATCAGCGACTTTCTCCACCGCCGCGGCCGCGAGGTACGTCCGCTGCGGCGCGGGGGCCGCCAAGCTGCGCTGCGCGGACTTCAACGAGCCCGCATCGAAGTTCGCCCGCTGCGAATCATCGAGCGTCCGCAGGCCGGCGGCGCGGTACGACGCCGCCTCCAACTGCGACTTGCCCGCATCGGCGATCACGGTCTCGCCGTACTCGTCAGCCGGGGCGGTCTGCTTCTCGACGACGGGGGCGTCGGTCAGGGCCCGCCGTTGCGTCGTCTCAGCAGCATTGGCGGCGCCGGCGGTCAGGGCGATCACCCCCGCGGCGGCGATTTTTTCGAACTTACGCATGGTCAATTTTTTTGTTCCTGATTTCGAGAGGCGCGCCAGGGTCAGGCCGGGGCGCGCCTCGGCGGCGTGACGTGCGGCAGGCGCCAATCGCCCCCGCGACACGGCTTTCGATGCCGCGGGGCCGAAAAAGTTCCCAAGATCCACCGGGAATCTCGCACCCGGGCAATTATGGGGCGACCCGCAGGCAGATGCAAATTCTCCCCAAGCCGATCTCGCAAGTGAAGTTAGCTCCTTGGCAACGGACAGATTGGGCGTGCGTCAGGCGGCGCAATCACCTGGCCGCTGCGAATTGACGGTCGGACGACCCGAATCAGGCGCCAAAGAATCGTCATCAGCGGCAAAATCGGTCGTGTCGGCCGCGCCTGGGCAGCGTAGAATGCCCGCGGCGAGGGCCCCGTTCGTGTGCGGTATCGCTCCCGAATGCTGCGTACGCACACCTGTCCGCCGTTGGTCGATCGCCGGAACCCCTTGTTTTGTAGGGTTTTCGGTCTGACGGATTTCTGGCACGCCGGTTGCTTACCTAACTGGTGCGTCAGGTGACTGTCGCTTCGAAAAAAGCGGTAATGGGTGACTGGGGCCCAGCGGCAACTTCGTCCTCGTGCCGGCAAGAGCGGGGACGACGCCCCAGCCACCCTCTTTTTTTACCCGCAATTAGGAGCGAGGGTACGCCATCGCGTCCGACGTACCCTTGCCAGAAGGGGCGTCTTGCTATGGCTATCCGGAACCTCGACAAGATCTTTGCGCCAGCCAGCGTGGCCGTCATTGGCGCCAGCCGCCGAGAAGGCACCGTCGGCAGCACGATTCTTGAGAATCTCACCGGCAGCGGTTTCTCCGGGCCGATCTACCCGGTCAATCCGAAACACCGTACGATCGGCTCGCACCGCTGCTATCCGTCGGTGGCCGAGTTGCCGGAGCCGCCCGATCTGGCGGTGGTCAGCACGCCCGCGCCGACCATCCCCGGCATCATCCGCGAAATCGGCGCCGTGGGGACCCGCGGCGTGATCGTCACCTCGGCCGCGTTTCGCGAAATCGGCCCTGAAGGCGCCGAGCTGGAACGCCAAGTCGCCGCCGCCGCCGCCGAGTTCGACGGGCTGCGGATCCTGGGGCCCAATTGCTTGGGGGCGATCAACCCGCACCTGGGGCTCAATGCCTCGTTCGCCGCCGGCATGCCCGCCAAGGGGCGCGTCGCGTTTATCTCGCAATCGGGCGCGCTGTGCACGGCCGTGCTGGACTGGGCCTTGGCGGAGCACATCGGGTTCTCGCACTTTATTAGCGTCGGCAACGCCATCGACGTGGGAATCGGCGACCTGATCGACTATCTGGCCGTCGATCCGAAAACCGATTCGATCATTCTGTATGTCGAGTCGATCGAAGATGCCCGCGAGTTCATGTCGGCCGCGCGAGCGTTCGCGCGCAACAAGCCGATCATTGCGTACAAGGCGGGGCGGTTCAGCGAATCGGCCGAGGCCGCTGCGTCGCACACCGGGGCCATGGCGGGAGTCGACGCCGTCTACGAAGCGGCGTTCAACCGCGCTGGCGTCGTGCGGATCGGCGAGATGGCCGAGATGTTCGACTGCGCGGAGCTGCTCGCGCGGCAGGCGGCGCCCAAGGGCCCGCGGCTGGCGATCGTGACCAACGCCGGCGGCCCGGGCGTGATGGCGACCGACGCGCTGCTGGCCCGCAACGGTCAGACGGCCAAGCTCAGCGAGGCCACCATGGCCAAGCTCAACGAGGTGCTGCCCGCCGCGTGGTCGCACCGCAATCCTGTCGACGTCATCGGCGACGCCTCGCCGGAGCGGTACGCCACGGCGCTGGAAATCGTGCTGGCCGATCCGGGCGTCGACGCGGCGCTGGCGATCTACTCGCCCCAGGCGATGAGCAACCCGACCGGCGCGGCCGATGCGGTGATCGAGGTGGTCGGCAAGACGAACAAACCCGTGCTGACTTCCTGGATGGGCGGGGTGAGCATGCGCGACGCGGTCGACAAGTTTAACCAAGCCGGCATTCCGACCTACTTTGCGCCCGAGCAGGCGATCCGCGCGTTCATGTATCTGGTCTCGTACGCTCGGACGCGCGAGATGCTGTATGAAACGCCGCGCGACATCCCTGTCAAGTTCGCGCTGGACCGCGTAAAGGTCCGCGGCGTGTTTGATACGTTCTTGACGGAAGTGGCCGACACGCTGCCCGAGAGCACTTCCAAGGCGCTGCTAGAGGCGTATGAGATTCCGGTCTCGAAGCCCTATCTGGCCCACACCGCGCAGGATGCGGTGCTGCTGGCGGCGCGGGTTGGTTACCCGGTGGCGATGAAGATCGCCTCGCCGCAGATTACGCACAAGACGGATGTCGGCGGCGTGATGTTGGGCGTGGCGAACGAAGACGCGGTGGCCGAAGCGTTCCGCCGGATCACCGACAACGCCCGCGAGCACCGCCCCGAAGCCACGCTCGACGGCGTGACGGTCCAGCGGATGGTCGACCGCAGCGAAGGGCAGGAACTGATCATCGGCGCCAAACGCGATCCCGTGTTCGGCGCTGTGTTGATGGTCGGCGCCGGGGGCGTCGAGGCGGAACTCTACGCTGACCTCGCCCTGGAGCTGCCGCCATTGTCCGAGCCGCTGGCCCGACGGATGCTCGAAAGCCTGCGGTGCTGGCCGCTGCTGAAAGGCTACCGCGGCCGTCCCGGCGTGAACATTGATCGGCTCATCGAAGTGCTGATGCGCGTGTCGTACCTGGTGGCGGACTACCCCGAGATTGCCGAACTGGACGTCAACCCGCTGCTGGTCACCGAGAAAGACGTTATCGCGCTGGACGCGCGGGTGATTCTGGATCGCGCGGCCGTGCTCGAGACGCCGCGGCGATTCGCGCATCTGGCGATTCGCCCGTACCCCGAGGAGTTCGTGCGGCATGAGACGCTGCGCGACGGCGGCGAGGTGATTCTGCGGCCAATCAAGCCGGAGGACGAGCCGCTGTGGCACGAGCTGCTCGCCGGCTGCTCGGTGGAGACGCGCTACAAACGGTTCGGCTGGATGTTCAACCAGACCACGCACGAAATGGCCACGCGGTATTGCTTTCCCGACTACGACCGCGAGTTGCCGATCGTCGCGGAGGTCGAGGAGCGGGGCGAGCGCCACCTGGCCGGCGTCGGCCGCTTGGTGGCGGACGCCGATCACACCAACGCCGAGTACGCCATCCTCGTGGGCGACGCGTATCAGCACCGCGGACTGGGGTCGCTAGTCACCGACTACTGCCTGGAGATCTGCGAACAGTGGGGCGTTCACCAGGTGTTCGCCGAGACGACCCCGATCAACGCCCGCATGACGCGCATCTTCCGCAATCGCGGCTTCAAGGTCGCCGGCGACGCCACGGGGGATACGATCATCGTTCGCAAGAAGCTGATGAACGGCGACGGCGACCTGGCCGCTCGCAACGGGGCCTCGCGCGAGTTGCACGTAAGTTCGTGAGCAGCTCGCATGGGCGGCGTGCTGCGGCGGGATCACGCCGTGCTCAAACGGCGAATCCCCAGCGAGTCGCGCGTGGGCCGCGAGCTCGCCGGGGATTCCGGGGACAACATGATAGGGACGCGTCTCTTGCCTGGGGGCGTCCGCAAGGCGGCTACCCGAGGGCAACGTCGTCCCAGCGCTTGCCGTTATTGCGGTCGACCTTGTCGTAGTGCGACGCAGCCACGTCGCTCCAGCGCTTCCCGTTATTGCGATCGACCTTGTCGTAGTGCGACCTGGCCACGTCTTGCCAGCGCTTGCCATTGTTGCGGTCGACCTTGTCGTAGTGCGACGCGGCCACGTCGTTCCAGCGTTTGCCGTTATTGCGGTCGACTTTGTCGTTGTGGCTCGCTGCGAAGGTCCCCAGCGCCACGGCGACTGCAATGCAGATTGCCGCCTGCTTCATAGTCATCGTTCTAGTCCTTGTTGAAGAGTCGAAGGAAATTTCCACACGGGACACAGACTCGCATGCGCGTGCGGCCGCGGCGCAGTTCGAGGCAAGCTCCTTTCTATGCCAGGGACAAACGGGGCGGTTGCAGGCCGCTGGCGTTGCCGTGTCGCAACGCTCAGCGTGCGAGAGCATCGGCGCGGCCCCCGATGCATCACGTCTGTGTTGTGTTCACACTGAATCGTACGTTGACGCGAATCGGCATGAAGCGAGTCGGCGATGACAATTCCGTCAGGCAGGCGGACATGACAAAGTCGTCATCATGTCGAAATCGTCAGGTGTTGATCCCCACCCCCTGCCGCGTCGTTGTAAGGCGAGCCCGGCAGAGCTGTTGCGCGAAGCGGGTCGGGGTGCGCGGCGGCGACATGGGGCGCTGATGGGTTGCAGCGCGAGCGAATCGCAATGCGACGCGGGCCGGCTTTTCCCGTCGACTGGCTCGCGAGCGGAGGCGACAGTCGAGCCGGCCGCGAATCGACGCGGCGCAAGCTGCCGACGTTGCCTGCGCCATCGACGTGCCGCACCCGGTCCGAGCCACGGCCGGCCGCCTGTTGGGGGCGCGAACGCCGCTGCCGCCGTCGTTGGGCGCAGCATCTGGAATTGCCGTCAAAAACGTCGCCGTTGCCAGCAACGCGTCGCATTCCGCGGCGAACCCGCCGCAGGCGTCGGGGGTCCGACCTCCCGGTTTGATGACAAACCCGCTACAATCGCGGGCTTGATTTGTGGCGCCAGCAGGGACGACAGCGACGGCATGTCGCGGCTGCCGGACGCTCGATCCGCTTCCGACCCTGCCGCCCCCTCGTTTGCCGCATGCCTCGCCGAATCCTGGTCACCGCCGCCCTGCCCTACGCCAACGGGCACATTCACATCGGCCACCTGGTCGAGTACATCCAGACCGACATCTGGGTGCGATTTCAGAAGCTGCGCGGCCACGACTGCCGCTACTTCTGCGCGGACGACACCCACGGCACGGCGATCATGATCCGCGCCCGCGCTGAAGGCCGTAGCGAGGAGGCGGTTATCGCCGACATGCAAGCGGCGCACGAGCGCGACTTTGCCGACTTTCAGATCGAGTTCGACAACTACGGCAGCACCCACAGCGCCGAGAACCGCGCCCTGTGCGGCGAGATCTGGGATAAGATCCGCGCCGCAGGACTGGTCAAGGAGGCCAATGTCGAGCAGTTGTTCGATCCCGAGGCCGGCACGTTCCTGGCCGATCGGTTCGTCCGCGGCACATGTCCTAAGTGCGGCGCCACCGACCAGCCGGGCGACAATTGCAGTTCCTGCGGCCACCACTACAGCCCCGTCGACCTGGTCGATCCGGTCAGCAAGCTCAGCGGCGCCACGCCGGTCGTGAAGAGCTCGCTGCACCTGTTCATCGAACTGGAGCAGTTGCACGGCTTCCTGGCCGAGTGGACGCAAAGCGGCGAGCACCTGCAGCCCGAGATTGCCAATTACCTGCAAGGTCACTTCTTGGGCGATCCGCTGCGGGATTGGGACATCTCGCGGCCGGCGCCTTACTTCGGCTTCGAGATCCCCGACAGCCCCGGCAACTATTGGTACGTGTGGTTCGACGCTCCCATCGGCTACATGGCCTCGACCCGGCAGTGGTGCGACCGGACCGGCGCCAACTTCGACGATTGGTGGAAGAGCGACGACTGCGAAATCCACCACTTCATCGGCAAAGACATCACGTATTTCCACACGCTGTTCTGGCCGGGCATGCTCAAGACGGCCGGGTACAGTCTGCCGACGAAGGTTCACATCCACGGATTTCTGACCGTCGACGGCGAGAAGATGTCCAAGAGCAAGGGCACGTTCGTCGCCGCGCGGACGTATCTCAATCGGCTCGACCCCAGTTACCTGCGGTACTTCTACGCGGCGAAACTCAGCTCGCGCGTCGACGACCTCGATTTGTCGCTCAAAGAGTTCGAGGCGAAGGTCAACACCGACCTGGTGGGCAAGGTGGTCAACCTGGCCAGCCGCTCCGCGAAGTTCGTCGAGAAGACCGGCCTGTCCGCCAAGTACCCCGACGACGGCGGCCTGTTCGCGCACGCCGCCGCCCAGGGCGCCGAGATTGCCGCCGCGTACGAGGCATGCGACTACAGCCGCGCCATGCGGTTGATCATGGCCCTGGCCGACCGGGCCAATCCGTTCGTCGAGGAAAACAAACCCTGGGAGTTGCGCAAAGACGCCGACCAGACTCAGCGGCTGCAGGACGTCTGCACGATCGCGCTGAACCTGTTCCGGCAACTGGCGATTTACCTCGCCCCCGTGCTGCCCAAGTTGGCCGCGCAGACGGGCGAGTTGCTCCATGACGAGATCACCTCTTGGGACCAGGCCGCCGCGCCGCTGGTCGGCACGCCGGTCGCCAAGTTCAAACACATGCTCAAGCGCATTGAAGAAAAGGACCTGTACGCGATGATCGACGACAGCAAAGAAGACGCCGCCGCCGCGACGCCCGCTCCCGCCAGCGAAGCCCCGGCTTCCGGCGCAATGGACGTGACGATCACCGACGCCTACGCCGATGGCGGCGAGCCGCTGGCCGAGGAGCCGTTGGCCGAGGAGTGCACGATCGACGACTTCGTGAAAGTCGATCTCCGCGTGGCGCGCGTCGTCGAAGCAAGCGAAGTGCCGGAGGCCAACAAGCTGCTGCGGCTGCGGCTCAGCCTGGGCGGCGGCGTCTATCGGCAGGTTTTCGCGGGCATCAAGAAGTTTTACAAGCCGGAAGACCTGGTCGGCCGGCTGGTGGTGTGCGTCGCGAATCTCAAGCCGCGGCAAATGAAATTCGGTCTCAGCGAAGGCATGGTCGTCGCCGCGGGCGGCAAGGACGCGGCGTACCTGCTCACTCCGGACGAAGGCGCCAAGCCGGGCGACCGGTTGCACTAACGCGCAAGCTGAGCGTGATCGCACGCGCCGCACACTGCGCGTGGCGCAACGACCGCATCAAGTCGTCGCGTCGCGCCCGCAGTTGAAATCCCCAACCGCCCTGCTGTGCAACGGCCACGGCCGTCTACAATGGCGGCATGGCCAAATCGTTCGCACTCGTCTCGTCCAGTCGACGGCAGGCCGCCATCGCGGCGCTGGCGCTCGCGGCGATTGTCGTGCATCTGGCCCTGCGCTACGGCGGCAACGCCACGGTCGCCGCCCAGGCGAATTGGCCGTTGTGGATCGCGCTGGCGCTGGGCGGCGTGCCGTTGGTGCTGGAATTGCTCGGGAAGCTGTTGCGGCGCGAGTTCGGCTCTGACTTGCTCGCCGGCATTTCGATCGTGGCGTCGGTCGTGCTGGGCGAGTACCTGGCGGGCACGCTGGTCGTGCTGATGCTCTCCGGCGGCGAAGCGCTGGAAAACTACGCGGTTCGCAGCGCGTCGTCGGTGCTGGCGGCGCTGGCCAAACGCATGCCCTCGGTCGCGCACCGCAAGCACAACGACGCCGTCGACGACGTGGCCCTGGAGGAGGTGGCGGTGGGCGACGTGCTGGTCGTCTTTCCCCACGAGGTGTGCCCGGTCGACGGCACGGTCATCGCCGGCCGCGGCGTGATGGACGAGTCGTACCTGACCGGCGAACCGTACGACATGGCTAAGACGCCCGGCTCGCCGGTCCTGTCGGGCTCGATCAACGGCGACACGGCGCTGACGATCCGCACGGACAAGCAGGCGGTCGACTCGCGATACGCGAAGATCATGGAGGTCATGCAGTCGTCGCAGCAGCAGCGGCCGCAGCTGCGGCGATTGGGCGATCAGTTGGGCGCCTACTACACGCCAATTGCCGTCGCGTTGGCGATCGCCGCGTGGGCGGCCAGCGGCGAGGCGATTCGTTTTCTCGCCGTGTTGGTCGTAGCCACGCCCTGCCCGCTGCTGATCGCCATTCCCGTGGCGATCATCGGCTCGATTTCGTTGGCGGCGCGGCGGGCGATCATCATTCGCGATCCGGCCGCGCTGGAGCGCGCCGATCGCTGCCGTACCGTGATCCTCGACAAAACGGGCACGCTCACCTACGGCGCGCCGCAGTTGGTGGGCGAGAAACTGGCCGCCGGATTTGCTGCGCATGACGTGCTCGCCCTGGCGGCCAGCGTCGAGCGGTACTCCAAACATCCCTTGGCTGCGGCGATTCGTCGCGCGGGCGTCGAGCAGAACGTGCCGCTGGCCGAGGTGGGCGAAATCAGCGAAGCGCCCGGAGCCGGCCTGAGCGCGCTGGTCGACGGGCGCCGCGTGCGGATTACCAACCGCGACCAGCTGCTGTCCGAAAACCCCGCCGCCGCCGGCGAGTTGCCGCCGCCAGGGGGCGGCATGGAGTGCGTGGTGCTCATCGACGACCGCTTGGCGACGACGTACCAGTTTCGCGATGCGCCGCGGCACGACGGGGCGCCGTTCGTCGAGCACCTGGCCCCCCAGCACGGCGTGCAGCGCATCATGCTGCTGTCGGGGGATCGTGAATCGGAAGTGCGGTACCTGGCCGACGCGGTCGGGGTGAGCGAAATCTACGCCAGCCAAAGCCCCGAAGAAAAGCTGGAGCACGTGCGCCGCGAAACGGCCCAGGGCGACACGTTGTTCGTGGGCGATGGGATCAACGACGCCCCCGCGCTGGTCGCGGCGACCGTCGGCATCGCCTTTGGGCAAGCCAGCGACGTGACCACGGAGGCGGCCGACGTGGTGGTGATGGACAGCTCGCTGGCGAAGCTCGACGAGTTCATGCACATCAGCCAGCGGATGCGCCGCATCGCCCTGCAGAGCGCCGTGGGCGGCATGGCCGCCAGCGTCGTGGGCATGCTGCTGGCCGCGGCCGGCTACCTGCCGCCGGTGGCCGGGGCCGTCACCCAGGAGGTGATCGACGTGATTGCCGTGCTCAACGCGCTCCGCGCGGCGTGGCCGCCCAAGACGCTGAGCCACGTGAACTAGCCGCCACGCTCAGCCAGTCGGTGCAGCCAGCTTGCGGCGAGCACCCCGTCGCACCCGGCCGCGACCAGTCGGTCGGCGTCGTCCGCGTGGCGCACGCCGCCGCCGGCCAGCAACTGACAATCGGGCAACCGTTGCCGAAGCTGTCGGCAACGCTCCGCGACGCTGGGGCCGGCGTCACCGCCAACGGTCGCCAAGTCGATCACGACGAAAGATCGCACGCCGCGATTGTAGAGAGTGCCCGCCAAGTCGAGCCACGCGCCCGCCGTCAGCCACCCGCCGTGCGACAGAGGTCGCGCGCCGCGCCAGTCAAAGCTCACCGCCACCTGCTGCGGATCGGCGGCGGCCACAAGATCAAGCAAAGCGGCCATGCTGGCGGCCGTTTCCGTGGCAACGATCGCCCGCCCTCCGCGGGGAGCGACTAGTTCGGTCATCCGCTGCAACTGGTCCGCCGTTCGCAGCCCGGCGTCGCACCACAGGGCATACTCGCCGGCCAACTCGGACCATAAATCCCACTGCGGCGTGCCGCCCTGCAATGCATCGAGGTCCGCGGCGTAGGTCGGCGTCGCCACTTCGCTCGCCGCCAGACGCTCGACGAGCGCCGTTGCGTTGCGTACGAACTCCGCCGGATCGGCCGTCGGCGCCAGCGGGCTCGTCCAGGGTAGGTACTCGTCGCGACGCCCCTCCACAGCACGTACCAACTGCCCCGCGGCGACGTCGAGCACGGGAACCAGCGCCAGCGGCGCGTGCGGCGGAGTCATTCTGAGTTCGACTGCTCAGCCGCGCCGCGTCGATATCCGAACCAATACGCCGGCGTCGCGACGGCAACGATGCAGATTGTCGCAATAAGATTCGACATCTGGTCGGCCGGCGAGATCACCAGCGCGACTGTCGCTGCCATGATCCAAATCATGACGTACGGCCATGCCTTCTTCATTCTGCCCTCACTCCAGTCGCCCCGCCGCTGCCGTCGTGGGCTAGGACGGTCAGTTTTGCGGAATCGGTGCGCAGTACCGCGATTCCGCCGCCGACAACGGACCACTGACCACGGACATCCAACTAACCGCTACGCCAGTGCATCGAGCACCAAGTCGCCGACTTCGCTCGTGCTGTAGCCCATCTTGCCCGCGGACTGGCTTTTCATTTTCGTGCCGGTCACGTGCATGATGGCGCTCATCACCCGCTCGGCGGCGGCTTCCTGGCCCAACTGATCCAGCATCATGCTCACGGCATTGATCGTGGCGATGGGGTTGATCTTGCCCGTGCCGGTGTACTTGGGAGCGCTGCCGCCCATCGGCTCGAACATGCTGACCCCGCCGGGATCGGGATTGATGTTCCCGCCCGCCGCCACGCCCATGCCGCCCTGGATGATCCCCGACAGGTCCGTGATGATGTCGCCGAACATGTTGGTCGTGACAATCACGTCGTAGTACTCGGGATTCTTGACGATCCACATGCAGCAGGCGTCGACGTGGTTGTAATCCTTCTCCACGTCCGGGTATTCCTCAGCCACCTCGTTGAAGGTGCGCCACCACAGGTCGTGTCCCGTGGTCAGCACGTTGGTTTTGGCGACCAGGGTCAGCTTCTTGCCCTTGGGGTTGTTCCGCTTGCGGGTCAGTTCGAACGCGTAGCGAATGCAGCGCTCGCAACCGCCGCGGGTGTAGATGGCCGTCTGCGTGGCGACCTCCCGCGGCGTGCCCTTGTGCATGAACCCGCCGGCGCCGCAGTACAGGTCCTCGGTGTTTTCGCGGACGACGACGAAATCGATGTCGTCGGGCCCCTTGTCCTTCAGCGGCGTCTCGACGCCGGGAAACAGTTTCACGGGCCGCAGATTGATGTACTGATCCAGGCCGAACCGCAGGTCGAGCAGCAGCTTGCGCTCCAGGATGCCGGGCTTCACGTCGGGGTGCCCCACGGCGCCCAGCAGGATGCCGTCGAACTGTCGCAACTGGTCCAGCCCGTCGGCGGGCAGCGCCTCGCCGGTCTTCAGGTAGCGGTCGCCGCCCCAGTCCAGGTTGGTCAGCTCGAGCTCTTTCTCGAAACCTTCGAGCTTGGCGACCGATTTGAGCACTTTCACGCCTTCGGCGGCGACCTCGGGGCCGGTGCCGTCGCCGCCAATCACTGCGATTTTCATGTAACTGTTTCCGTGGAATCGAGTCGTTGAGCGAGTTGATCAATTCGCGATGTCGGCCCAACGGACCGGCGGCACCGCGATGGTAGGCAAGTTCAGAGCAATCCGGCTCGCGCGGGAGAACCGGCGGTCCTGCCGCGTGCGGACAAACCGACCATTCTAGTCGCCGGTGCGGCGGGCGACGAGTGGGCCGCCGGCCCCGGGGGGCGCGTCGCCGAATTGACGCTGGCGAGTCTGCCGCATTACACTACAGGAGAAGCGCATCCGGACGGCTCGGCGACGCCGCAGCGCAGCCACTCTTCTCGAACCGGGGGTCGCCCCCGAAAGGCGCACGCAATGGGGCAGACAATTGTCGGTGGGATCATCGGCGCACTGGTCGGCTTGGCCGCCAATATTGGCCTGGAACTGGTCACCGGCAGCGAAATGACTTGGTTCCCGGTCGTCGTGGGACTGCTGACGGGGCTGGGGGTGCGACAGCTCAACAGCGCTGCGGCCATGCACCACGCCAGCTACCTGCGCGGAGCAATCGCGGGGTTGATCGCACTGGCCGCGATTGCCGGAGCGCCGGCGGTCAAAGGCATGGTCATGAAGCGCGGCCTCGACAGCGACGTCGCGAAGCCCGAACTGAAGGAATCGGACGAAACAGCGGACGAGGAAACGGCGGACGAAGGCGCCGACGACGCGGAGGTCGAAGAGCAAGAGGTTCCCGACCGCACGCCGCGCACCGGCGGCCGGCCCGAGGCCGCGAAAGGCCCGCTGGTCCCCGGCGAACCCGACGTGTGGCAAGCCGTGTTCATGGCGCTGGGGACGTTCGTCGCGTATGAGTTTGCCCGCGGCTCCGGCGGGGCGCCGGCGTCGGCTCCCGCTGGCGAAGGCGAAGCTCCCAGCGAACCCGCGCCCGCTCCGCAGTCGGAGTCCGCCCCCGAGCAACCGCCTGAAGAAGGCGAAGCGAAGTAGGCTCGCAACGCGACGTCGGCAGGCGTTCGCCGCTCTGCGAACCCGCGCGTGCCACGGCTCTGTGAGCCGTGGCACGCGAGTTTGCGCTAACTGTGCATCCGCGGCAGCGGCTCGCCCTCGGCAATGATGGCCGCTTCGGCCGCATAGAGCTCGGCCAACCGCTCATTGATTTGTTCTTCGCTGCCGTAGTGGCGCGCCAGCCGCGTGTAAGTCGAGTGGTGCCGGGCCTCCGACTCGAACAGCCCGCGATAGAACGCGGCCAGCTCGGCGTCGTCCACATGGTCGGCCAGCGCGCTGAATCGTTCGCAACTGCGGGCTTCGATCAGCCCGGCGACCAGCAGCCGGTCGATCGCCCGCTGGGGTTCCTGCTTGCGGATCAGCTCGTGCAGCTTGCTGCCGTACTGGCTGGGCCGCAGGCGGCGAAAGCGGATGCCGCGCTTCTCCAGCAGCTCCAGCACCATGTGAAAGTGCTCCAATTCCTCGTTGACGATCTCCGTCATCTCCTGGCATAGCTCGCGATTTTCCACGTAGTGGAAAATGAGATTCATCGCCGTGCCCGCCGCTTTCTTCTCGCAGTGGGCGTGGTCGATCAGCACCTCGTCAAGCCGAGCGTCGACTTGCTCGAACCATTGCGGGCGGGTCGTCGATTGCAGGTGAAGCATGGGAACTCGCAGCAAAGCGCTGAGGTATGATTGAGTCGTCCTTAGCCGGACGGCTACGCCCGTCCGCCGTCACGATATCGGGCGTTGCTCTCCGGCCCGCGTAGCGGCCCGGCTAGGGAGTAGAATTGAGGGTTACGGTCGCCGACTTGAGCCCGTCGCTCGAGGCCTGAACCGTCACCTCGCCGCCAGCGCCCGGTTTGGTGCGCAGGATCAGCAGCGCCTTGCCGAAGAACAGTTTACGAGTTTCGGCGACGAACGGCTCGTAGCTGATCGGGTTGCCGTTGCCGACCGCGGCAATCTCCGCGGGGCCGCTTACGTCAAAGTTCACCGTATCGTCGGCCAGCGGACAGAGGTTGCCCTGGGCGTCGAGCGCCTCGACCAGCAGGTAGCACAGGTCGTCGCCCGTGGCCGCCAACTCTGTGCGGTCGGGCGTCAGCCGCAGTTGGGCCGGCGGGCCGGCGGTGCGGCGCGTCGCTTCGCCAATCTTGGCGCCGTCTTTGTAGGCCACAACTCTCAGCTCGCCCGGCTCGTACGTTACGTCGCTCCAGCGCAGCCGGTAGTCGTAGATGGGGTCGTAGTAGTCGGACTCGGCCCGCGCCGGGTAGACGCCCAGCTCGTAGATGCTGGCCCAGGTTCCTTCTGCCAAGTCGTTGAAGCGGATCCTCACGTAGCGGCCGCGGGCGTCGACGTCGAACTGCCGGTTCTGCGGCGCGTAATTGGCAATGCCCCAGCCCGCCTCCTGCTCGGCCACGGCGTCCCAATTCATGCCGTCGCTGGAAACTTCCACGACGAAGCCATAGTTCCGCGCCGCTTGCTCGAACTCGATCGAGATGAACTTGATCGTCTGCTCGCTACCCAGGTCAACCGCGAACGTCTGAAACGGGCGGGCGTCGCTGGCGCACCACCGCGACTGGGGATCGCCGTCGATCGCATCGTCCGTCGGGCGCCCGGCTTGGCTGGAGGTGGCGCTCAGCGTGCCGCTGGCGGCCAGGTTCTCCGGCTGCTCGGGCCGCTCGCCCTTGCGGCGGCGGCCCTGGGACTTGCCGTTGAGAAACAGCTCGGCCTCGTCTCCGTTGGTGTAAACCATGACTGGCACGGACTGGCCGACGCGGTCGGGCCAATTCCAATGCGGCAGAATGTGAACCGTGGTCTCCTCGGGACGCCAGTAGCTGCGATACAGCCAGTACCGATCCTTGGGGATCCCGCACAGATCAACGATGCCGAAGTACGAACTACGGGCCTCGGCGGTGAATGGGGTCGGCTCGCCGAGGTAGTCGAACCCAGTCCAGACAAACTCGCCGGCGACGAACGGGTCGCGCTGCATGAGCGCGAACTCGCGGTCGGCGATGTCGCTCCACGGGGCGGCGTTGAAATCGTACGAGTCGACCTGCAGCGCCTCGTTGGCATAGTCCGTTTTGCCCGTCGGCAGCGGCAGCTCGTAGAAGCCGCGGGTGCTGAGCGCTGAGGCTGACTCGCTGTAGATAATCGGCCGATCCGGGTATCGCTCGTGGTAATCCGCGTACCGGCGGGCATAGTTCCAGCCCGTGAAGTCGACGCCCTCGAACATGCCCTCGCGCACCTGGCTGGGAATGTGGCAGCCGATGCCGACCGGGCGCGTCGGGTCGTGCTTGCGGACGATGTCGGCGTACATCTGCATGCGATCGGGGCGGGCGCCCTGGCTGCCGGGGATTTCGTTGCCGATCGACCACACGAAGACCGACGGGTGATTGCGGTCGCGGCGGACCATACTGCCCAGGTGCCGCTCGCCGTGGTCGCGGTAGCTGGGGGCGTCCGGCCCGCTGCGGTCGGCTGTCTTGTCCCACTTGTCAAAGCACTCGTCCCACACGAACAGGCCCATCCGATCGCACAGATCAAGCAGCTCGGGCGCGGGGGCGTTGTGGCTGGTGCGAATCGCGTTGACGCCCATCTCGCGCATGATTTCCAGTTGTCGCTCCATCGCCCGCGGATAGAACGCGGCGCCCAGCGGCCCCTGATCGTGGTGCAGGTTGACGCCGTACAGCTGCACGCGCCGCCCATTCAGATGGAATCCGTCGTCGGCCGTCAGCTCGAACCAGCGCAGGCCGAACGTCTCTTCACCGCTGTCGACCGCTTCGCCGTCGACGAGCACCTTCGTGCGCAGCGTGTAGAGCTGCCCGTCGCCGATGTCCCACAGCTTGGGGTTGGCGATTTCAAAGTCGGCTGACACCGTGGTCTCGCCCGTGTCGAACTCGGCGTCGACGCGGCGCTGCGCGACCTGCGCGCCGGCGGGGTCGAGGATCGTGAACTCGACCGCGCCGCGACGCTCCTTGTGGTCGAACCGCTCGACCGTAGCGTCCACATGCACGGCGGCCCGCTGGGCGGTGACCTCCGGCGTCGTGACCACGACGCCCCAATGTTGCAGGTGCGTGTCGCGCTCGATCCGCAGCGCGACCTTGCGATAAATCCCCGCGCCGGGGTACCACCGCGTGCCGTGGCGGGTCGTGTCGACGCGCACGGCCACGACGTTCTCGCCCTGTCGTTTGACAAAGGGCGTCGCGTCGATGCTGAACGACGTGTAGCCGTAGTCCCACGTCCCCGCCAGTTGGCCGTTGACGTACACCTGCGGGAACGCCATCACGCCGTCGAAGTCCAGATAGACCCGCTCGCCGGGCTGCAGGTCGAGCGCGACGTGCTTGCGGTACCAGCCGACGCCCTTCCACGGGAGCTTGGCGGCGTGGCCGCTCCGCTCGGTTTCGTCGAACGGTCCGGCGATGGCCCAATCGTGCGGCAGCCGCAGGGAGGTCCAAGCGGAGTCGTCGAAGTCGACCGCTGCCGCGCCGCCGGGATCGCCCTGAGCGAACTTCCAGCCAGCGCGGAAATCTTCGGGCCCCTCCACTGCGGCGCACGTCGACACGAACAAAGCGACGAGCGCGGCGACGCCCGCGCGAACGCCCACGGAAAACAGATCACAAGACATAGCAGAGCAAACTCTTCACGAGGAGCAGACAAGCAAAGCGATAACGTGGCGTCAATTCTCCGCGTTGGCCGCCGCCTCGTCAAACACGCGAAGCGCGGGCAGCGCGGCGCCCTGGTCGTCGAACAACCCTCGACTGGCAATCGGCCCGGGCGGCACGGCAGGTTCCCACCAAAAGAGGCCCTTGCCTCGTCCGTGGGGCGTCTGCCGCACTGCCTCGTGGACGGCGGCGAGGAACTCGCGCTGCCCGGCGGGCGTCTCGGGAAACGGGCCCGGCTTGTCGCGGTACTCGGCGGGCCGCCAGTTGTAGGCCGCCTCGACCAGCACGATGTCCTTGTCGTACTCGCGGGCCATGAAGGCGAGATTGGCCCGCAGGTCGTCGAGACTGCCATGCCACCACGGGTAGTACGATTGGCCGATGACGTCGAATGCAACGCCGTGCTGGTGGCAGCGATCGAAAAAATGCTGCGTCTGCTCGACGTCGCCGCCGCGGTCGATGTGGATCATGATGCGCGGGCGAGTGGCGTCATCGCCGGCCGCCGCCACGCCGCGAATCCCGGCGTTCAGCAAGTCGGCAAACTCCGGCCACCGGTCCGGCAGCTTGCCGTCCGGCCACAGCATGCCGTGGATCACCTCGTTGCCGATCTGCACCATTTCGGGCATGACGCCGGCGTTGTGAAACGCGACGAGCGTGTCGCGGGTGTAGGCTTCGACCGCCGCCACCAGCCCGTCGTGGTCCAAGTCCGTCCAGGCCGCCGGCGTGAACTGTTTGCCGGGGTCGGCCCAGGTGTCGGAATAGTGGAAGTCCAACAGCACTTTGAAGCCGAGCGCTTTCGCCTGCTTGGCGGCCGAGAGCGTGTACGGCAAATCGTTCGGCAAGCGATCGGGAGAATGGAACAGTCGCAGTCGAATCCAATTGCAGCCGTGGTCCCGCAAGATCTGCAGTCCCGGCTTCCCCTGACCGCCGTCGGTAAACACGACGCCCTGCGACTCGGCCTGCGGCAGGAACGACACGTCGGCGCCGATGGCAAACTCATCGTCCGCGACGACGTCGGCCGCCGCCAACGGGCACACGAAGGCCAACCCGATCACAATGCGTCGGAGCGAATTGTGAGAAATGGACACAGGCACGGCGAAAACCGATGACGAGATGAATTGTTGGCCGCGTTGGACTGCAGCGGCTTGGCGACCCGAGGATGGCCCTGGCGACGCAGGGCAGACTGCTACGCCAATCCCAGCATGGCTTCGGCCGCGGCGAGGCCGCTCAGGTACGCCCCCTCGACGCGCGGACCGCCGCACCAGTCCCCCGCTGCGTAGGCGCCGATCGCCTCGTCGCGCAGGAACCGCGACGCCAGCGGTTCCTCGGGCGCGGAGTATCGCCAGCGATGCGCGGCCAACTGCCGCGTCGCCGCGGGCTCAATCTGCGCGGCCGCGAAGAACGCCGCCAGCAACTCGTCGGCAATCTCCTCCGCGTTGCGCTCGATGTTCGCGGCGCTGTACGCTTGCGACCCATGCAGCACCCAGCATTCGCCGCCGTCGGGGCGCTCGCGCCCCGGCTTCGATGAATCGCGGGCGATCCACGACAGGGGCCCGTCGTTGACGAACGCGCCGTCGAACTCAGGAGAGAGCGGCTGCTCGAACTGGGCCATCACCGCCCAGCACTTGTGCATGTCGACAGAACTGGCCGGTTCGGCGATGGCCGCAGCAGCGGCGAACAGTTCGGCCGTTTGCGGCGCCGGGGCCGTGCACAGGACGCGACCGAACGCGCCCAGCGCGGCGCCGTTGTCGTCGACAAGGCGCCACGCGTCGCCGACGCGCTCGACTGCAGCGACGCGCACCTCGCACCGTACGTCGATGTCGCGGGCGAGGTGCTTGCAGATCGCGTTCATGCCCGGCACGCCGACGTAGCGGTCGCGCAGGATCGGCGACACGGCGATCGAGCCATTCTCGATCACGGCGATCTGCCCCTCCCACTTGGCCGCCATGCCCGCATCCAACCAGTCGTTGAGCTGCGTGCGGAAACGCTCGTCGCGTACCGTAAAGTACTGGGCGCCGTGGTCGAAGCGAGCCCCCGTCGGCGAGCGGCGGGTCGACATCCGGCCCCCGACGCCGCGGCCTTTGTCGAATACGACGGCGCCCACGCCCGACTCCCGCAAGCGGCGGGCGGCGACGAGACCAGACAGGCCGGCGCCGATGATGGCGACCGAGGAATTGGTAGTGGTGTTGGCGTCCATCCCGCTAGACTACGACGCGGCGCGCCGCAGGGGAAGACTTGCCGCGGCCAACGCCTGCTGGTTGCCCCGGCGAAGCGGCGATTCAAGCGGGTTACGGCGACCTCCCCGTGCCACGGCTCTGCGAGCCGTGCGCACCGCAAACTCGGTCAGCGCCTCGCACGGTTCACAGGGCCGTGGCACGCAGGGTGAATCTGATGCCGACGATTCGCTACCGCAGCCCGGCCAGTTCCTGCAGCGTGTGCCAGTTCTCCAGCCGGTCGGCCTGGGCCCGCAGTAGGGTCTCGCTGGCGTTGCCGTCGCGATCAAAGTGCTTGGCGAATCGCCCCTCGCTGCGGCAGAAGGTGATGAAGTCGACCGTCTCGCCCGTCTTGGGGTTCGTGTACCAGTCGTCCTTCTGTGCCGGATTGCCCTGCAGGCTGAGCCGGTCTTTGATGCGGTCCCCCTTGGACGGATCATGCACCAACAGCGGGAACGCCCGCGTGTCGACCGCCAGCCGGGCCTGGTCGCTGGCCATATTGTCGGCCACGCCGTGCTCGGGCTGGCACGTCGTGTAGCAGTTGATCAACGCCGGGCCGTCAAACTCCAACGCGCCGAGGATCGCCTTGTAGAAATGGTTGGCGTGCGCCGCGGTGGTTTGGGCGACGTACGTGCGGGGGTGCATCATGGCGATCTGGGCGATCTCTTTGCGACGCTCCTGCTTGCCCGCGACCGCTTTGCCGTGCAGGCTCATCTTGGTGTTCTGGCCGGTGTAGGTGCTCGTGGAGGCCTGCCCGCCCGTGTTGCTGTAGACCTGGGTGTCGAGCACGAACACCTTGACGTTCATCCCCGAGGCCAACAGCCGCGACAGCGACTGAAAGCCGATGTCGAACATGGCGCCGTCGCCGCCGATACACCACAGCGGCTTGTCGCTCCAGCCCATCTGGTCCCACCGCGACCGCACGCCCATGGCGTCGGCCGGGGCGTTCTCGAACAGCGAGTTGGTCCACGGCACCAGATACGGGTTGTACGGATACGTCGAGGTGTAGACGGTGTTGCATCCCGTGGCCGCCACGATGCCCCAGTCATTGCCGTACTTGGCCCCGGTGGCGGCGCACATCATCCGCAGGGCGGTCCCCTCGCCGCAGCCCGCGCAACTGCCGGCGCCGCCGACGTACACGTGCGTCTGTTCGCGCAGCATCATGTCGATCAGCAGATTCTCGTTGATGTACTGCTCGTCGCTGGGGCCGAACTCTTTGAACCGCCGGTGCCCCGAGCGGATGTCGCGCATCACCGGCTCGGTCTTGGGGATCATCTCCAGGGCCAGGTCGTCGCACACGGTCACGCACTCGGCGCAGCCCTTGCACTTGCTGGGGTCGATGACGATCGCGAACACGCCCCCTTCCTTGCCCTTCTTCTTCGGGCCGTCGTAGTACTTGCGGGGCCTGGACCACGACTTTTCGAACTTGGCTCGTTCTTCGGTATCGGCGATCCTATCGAGCTTCTGCTGCCACTCGGGCTCGCTAAGCACTTTGGCCAGGATGGCCGTGTCGGGGCATTCGGTCACGCAGTCCATGCAGCCGGTGCAGTTGTCGTTGATATAGCGGGGGATCTCCGGCGCCACGTAGCTGAAGTCGCGCAGCGTCGCCGTGCCCGCGGGGATCACGGACCGGGCGGTCGACAGATCGGCGGGCAACGTCTTTTCGGCCCCGCCCTCCTCGTAGCCGCGAATGATCCGGTCGTTGAAGTCGCGCACATCGAGCACGGGCAGCGAGACTTCCACGTAGTCGCGATCGACCAACGTCCCGTAGCTGTTGTTGTTAAACGGATCGCGATCGCTGGCTTCGTTCATGCAGCGCGGATGATCGACGGTCGACATGATGAACTCTCGATGTGAGATGTTAGATGTGAGATTGTCGATATGAGGGATCGTTAGCGGCGGCGGCCACGCCGCATCTCGTCTCGACGGAAGTTGCCCCGGTTGGCCGTGGACGGCGAGGACGCCATCGCTAAGCGCCCATCACCTCGCGGCTGACCTCCTGCATTTCTTCGTAGCCGCGTTTGACGCAGGTCAGGTTGTCCTGCACGACTTGCTCGCCCCGTTTGCCGAAATACTTGCGAAGCGCCTTCTCCACCCCCTCGTAGACCTGGGCGTCGCTCATGCCGGACGTTTGGGCGTAGGGCGTCAGCTTGAGAAACGCGCCCAACAACACGATGCCCTGCATCCGCATTTCCAGGTCGGCCACCGACGCGACTTCGCGAGCGATCTTCACCATGTCGGCAAAGTAGATCCGCAGGTTCTTGTCGCGGATCGTCTGCTTGTGCTGCTCGGGGATCCGCGCCCACACGTCGACCGGGTTGTCGTAGGCGCTCTGCATAAAGACGGCGCCGCCGTCGACCATGCCCTTGAGCGGATTGCCGCTGAACATGGCGTTGGTGTCGTTGAGCACCGCCAGATCGACCGCCTCCAATTCGCTGTGCGTGTAAATGTGCGAATCGGCGATCGTCAGGTAGTAAGTCGTCGGCAAGCCCTTCTTTTCCGAGCCGTACTTGGGGTACGCCTGCACGTCTTTGCCGAACACCTGCCCCGCGATCGTGGCGATGACCTTGTTAGTCGTCACCGAGCCGAACCCGCCCACCGAGTGGCCCCGCATGGAAAACGCGCCCGTGGGGCGCAGGTCGGGATCCTCGACCACGTCGAGCGCCAGCTTGTGCTTGATGCCCACGCAGAACATGTCCTGCGTGTCGTGGATCATGTTGTCGAAAATCGCCAGGATGTCGCCGGGGCGCACGTCGCGGCTGCCCAGGCCGCCGGCGCCGCCGTAAATCCGCGGGATGCGGTCGACCTTCTCCAGGCTGTTCTGACCGATCAGGGCGTCGCAGAAGGCCGCTTTGATCTCGCGCGCCAGGTGATTGCCTGTGGTGGAGAGCGGGTCGTCCATCCGCTCCAGCACCGAGAACGCCACGCAGTTCTTCAGCGCCGCCACGATCCGCTCGGCGGGGAAGGGACGGAAGCAGTAGATGTTCAAACACCCCGCTTTGATGCCCTTTTCCTTACGCAGGTAGTCGACCGTCGCCTGGGCCGTCTCCATAAAGCAGCCCATGCCGACCAGCACGTACTCGGCGTCGTCGCAGCGGTAGGCGTCGACGAAATCGTATTTGCGCCCGGTCGCGCGGGCGTACTCGGCAAACGCCTCTTCCAACGCCGGGGGGACCTGGTCGTAGTACCACCGCTGGGCGATCTTGCCCTTCATGTACGAATCTTGGTTCTGCACCACCCCCGACATCAGCGGGTTGGCCGTGTCCATCAGGTTGATGAGCTTGTCCTCGGGCTTGCCGATGAACGCCTGCATGAACTCCGGCTCGGGCAGTTTGACGCTCTCGACGGTGTGCGTGGTGAGAAAGCCGTCCTGAATGTTGAAGAACGGCGTCTGCGAGGCCTCCGCCGCGCGGCGGGCGATCAGGCACAGGTCGCACGCTTCCTGGGCGTTGCGGGCCAGCAGCATGCCCCAGCCCACGTCGGCCACGCTCATCACGTCGTCGTGCCCCGCGTGCACGTTCAGGCTATGACTGGTGAGCGCTCGAGCGCCAATGTTGAACACGACCGGCAGGCGCTTGCCGGCAATCGTGTACAGCACCTCCTTCATCAGCACGAGGCCCTGCCCCGAGGTGAAGTTCGTCACGCGCCCGCCGGCCAGGGCAAAGCCTTCGCAGAACGTCGCGCTGGAGTGTTCGCTTTCCGGCTCGACGAACACGAGTTGGTCGCCCCACAGATTGGGCTCCCCGGCGGCGACCGCGGCGTTGAAGCCGCTGCCCATCGTGGTGCTGCTGGTGATGGGAAACGCCCCCGAGCCTTGCGAAATGCGCGTCTCGACCCAGACGACGGCCTCGGCGCCGTCGCAGGTCGTGGGGATGCCGGGAAACTGGAATTTGCCGTCGGCCGCCTGCGGGGCCGGCACGTCGGTCACTTGGTCAATCGAATCGGTGGCCATGGTCGGCGAGCCTCCTCGCGAGGGCATTCGCGCTGCGCAGCGGCGACCGACGGAAACGTCGGCGCCAGCACCGGGCGCGGTAGGTCGAGAACTTCAGCCGGCGTCGCCAGCGACGACGCGGGCGCGGCAATTCAACTCAGCGGCAACGGCGACCGGGGGTCGCCACGCTGCTGCGGCCAATCGCGAGGCAAAGCTCGACCCAAGGCTGTCGAACAGAAAAGGCAGTCGTCGAACTTCGACACTCGTGCAACTCGCCGAAGCAAAATCGCGGCAATCTTCGGGCACTGTTGCCAAATTCAGACAAGCGGCATCATAAAGAGCAAATGAAGAGCAATCGCGGTAACTAAGCGCATTGTACGGCTGCGGGCGCCGCGACGCAAAGAATTTCCTGCGGCGGGGGCGCCGCCTGGGAAAACGCCGACCGCGCACCAAGATCGGGCGACTGCACCGAGTTTTCCGCTAGCAGGCAAGTTGAGTGCGGGCCGCTGACGAATTTGTCACAATCATCTTGTCTTCCGCGCGAAATCCCACTTGGGAATCGCAACAGTCGCCCGCCGATGGCACGGACCCATGAAAACGATCGACGCCCTGTTTGAGAACTCGTCCCATTCGCTGGACGATTTGGCGGCCGCCAGCGGTCTGGCCGCCGAGCGCGTGGCCGCCATCATCGACGGCCGTTGGCTCCCCACCCCGACGGAGCGCACGAGCCTGGCGCTCGCGCTGGGCGTCGACGTCTCCCAGGTCAGCTGGGGACACACCATGAACCCCCGCAACGTGCGCTATCATCGCTACGGGCTGAAGGAAGATTTTGGCCGCGAGTAGGTCAGGCTGTCCGGCCTGCCGGGCGATCCGCAAAGCCGCGAGACTCTCCATTGCCCTACAGAACGAGTGCGCAGCATTGCAGTCTGGGAGGGCGAGGCTCCTGCCGAGCCGGCGCCGGGTACACGCTTTCTGCGCGGCAGAAGCCTAACGAGCAACTCAAGGCGAAGCGGTGAAACCGTGATCTGTCGCCGCGTTGAAATGCGCAGGCGTTTCACGCCGGTGCAGCTTCCAGAATTCATGGAGTGCC
>PABB01000036.1 GCA_002702655.1 Planctomycetaceae bacterium | reverse complement strand
CGTCCTCCGGCCATGGCCGTCAATGCAAGTTGGAGCATGGACTTCATGGCTGATCGGCTGTGCGACGGCCGGAGCTTCCGTCTGCTGACGTGAGTCGATAACTTGACTCGTGAGAGCCTGGCGATTCGCGTCGGCCAGCGGTTCACCGGAGACGACGTCGTCGCGGTACTTGAGGCCGTGCGGCAGCGTCGAGGCGCCGTGCCCGGGGCCATCCGCGTCGACAACGGTCCGGAGTTTGTCTCTCGATCGCTTGATTGGCGGGCGTACTTCAACGGCGTGACGCTGGACTTCAGCCGACCCGGAAAGCCCACGGATCATGCGATTATCGAGTCCTCCAACGGCCGCCTGCGGCAGGAGTGCTTGAACCAACACTGGTTCCTCGACCTCGCCGATGCGGCCGAGAAGGTCGAAGCTTGGAGAAGAGACTACAACCGCGTTCGGCCTCATGGCAGCCTGGCCGGACGGACGCCAATCGAGTTCGCGGCATCACTTCCCGCTAGAGCGCGTTTGGCTTACGTTTAGCTATACTCGGCGTGTCGGATGTAGTTGCGGCATTCGATTTCGGTGAAGCGTTCAACCAGTCGTCCGCAGATTTGCCAGAGTCCCTCGACGGTCCGCTCGCTGGCGGATTGCAGCAGGCATTTGAACTTGCTGAACGCTTGTTCGATCGGGTTGAAGCCGGGGCTGTACGGCGGAAGGTACAACAGCTTCGCCCCGGCCGCCGCAATGGCGTCCCGCACACCGGCGCATTTGTGGCTGGAGAGATTGTCCATCACCACCACGTCGCCAGGCCGCAGCGCGGGGGCGAGCGTCTGCCGGACGTACCCCAGAAACAAGTGGCCGTTGATCGCGCCGTCGCACCGCAGGGTCGCAATCAACGTCGTCGTTGTCCAGTGGCCATGCGGCGTCTTGTCGATCAGTCGCGTTCCTTGCCGCGCACGACCGCGGGGGCGGATCCCGGCCACATCGGCGCCGGATCCGGGCCGTGAGGGCAGCGGCAACCAGAACTTTGCTCGCGCGCACGAAGCAGGCGAGTTGGAGGCGACGACCCGCGCTGCGTACGGCAAGCTCGGCCGGATGCCGGTCGCGCTCAGCCCAGGGTGGTTCGGCGAGTTGTCGGCGGCGGTCGCCGAGCTGTTCCCCGCCGACGCTTTGCGCCCGTTGCCCGCGCGTCTCGACGCCTTCCGCGTGGTGACGCTCGACGGCAAGACGTTCAAGCGAGTCGCGAAACGCCTCAAGCCGCTGCGTTCCGCAGACGGCGGCGTGCTCGGCGACTAGGTCCTGGTGGATCCGCCGGGCCGACAGCCCTTGCGCCTCCTTGGCCTGAATGATCTCCCGCCACGGCTCGCAGTCGCTCCGGCGGCCCGGCGAAGCGCCGTTCGGGACAATCGGCGCATCGGCCGGGTTGGAACCGGCGGACAGATCCGCCGACGTTGCCAATCGTACGTGCCGCGAGACCGACTCGCGGTTCACCTGCAACTCGCGCGCAATGCGCCGCGCCGACCAGCCGCGCTCGTGGAGCGTAAGAATTGACTGCACTGTCGCCATCTTGAGTCGATTCGCCATCGGGACCTCCTTCCGCGGCGGACGCCGCAGGAAGGTCCATGATGGTTACTCGTCCTTACTCAAGCTGGCTGGGTTTAATGCGCCGATAGGTGGCTGGTTTTAAGCGCCGACTGACAGGTACAGAAAACCAATGCTGGTCACAGCGACAATACGTACTGCATCAGCGAATCGCATAGCGCAGTCGACGAGCCAGTATCGCGCAGGCCGCGCGAATTTAGCTCTCAGCTGACATTTTGTCGAATTCCAAGGCAAGACAAAAAATGCGGGGGAGGTGCTGCCCCCAGCTCCCCCCCCGCATGCTGCTTACGTAACAACGCGAAGCAGCAATTCGTCGTTAACTCGCCCGTGCTAGTTGTGGCGACGGACGGAGATGCCGATTGCCGATAGCGCCAATCCCGCCAGCACGATCGACGTCGGCTCGGGGACTGCGCCGTTTGCCGCTACGGACGACATTGTGCCGTAGTTGCTTTGCCAAACCGCAATTTGCGAGGGATCGGTTCGTTGCCACCCGAGGAAATCGGCGCCGTCCACATCTCCGTCGCCATCGAAATCGCCAGGCCCAGTCGTCACGAGGGCCGAAATGGCATCGACATCGGCCTGATCGAAGAAATTGTTGCCGGTGAGATCAAAATCGGTCAGGTTCAGCGACGCGAGCACTTCGCTAGCGAGCGGCGCCGTCGGGAGTGCGAGCAGATCGTTCTGACGCTTTTCTGCGGTCTCTCCGCCGTTACCCGCCAAGTAGTCCTGGGCGAGGGCGACGTCGGCCTGCGTGACCACGCCATCTTTGTTCACGTCGCCGGTTGGAATGGTGAAGTTTCTGACCAAAGAGAAGTTGTCAAGTTGCACTTGCGTGAAGACGTCGGAGTCAACGTGGTCGTCGGGAACAGGCGTGCCGCCAGGAAAGTTGTTGATCGGCGTATCGGCGAGGGATTGCACGATCAGATTCACCGGCTGACCGCTGTCCTGGGCGGCCTTGAGGGCGGCGCCGCTGATCGACACGGTTTGTTCGCCGGCGATGATTAGGTCCAATGTGCTCTCAAAGACCGGAATCGCTCCCGCGGAGTTTGCATCCGTTTCGTTGGAGCCGATAGTCAATGCGACGGTCAAGGTTGAGTCCGGATTTGAGAAACGATTGAGATAGCCGACTTCGAACGTGAATTCATAGTTCGCGCTGGCGTCAAGCGTCACTCCGTTGAGGATATCGGTTTGGGTGAGACCATTCAGGTAGCCCCCCGCCGAATTCAAACTGAATCGTTCATTGTCGATACTGTAATGCGTGTCGAGATAGAAGGAGCCCTGTCGATCGCCCGCCAGATTCAGCAAATTCAACCCCGTGCCATCCGGACCGTTCACAGCTTCGACAATCCCATTCGGGTTGTTATTGTAGGGGGTCCAGTGGTCGACGTCGCCGCTGCTTCCACGAAACGGGCCATAGTTGCCGTTGCCGCCGTTGATGTCGAAGGCGCCATTGTTGTCGCCCGAAAGCACGACATTGCTGGTGTCGGAGAGGTCGCCGTTGCGAATGAGATTCGGCTTCACCGGCTGAATGGCCGGGAATGCCTGCGTCGTCGTGGTACGGGCGAGGACGATGTTATCGATGCTAAACTTCGTCCCTAACACTTCATCGACAAACGTTCTATTGAGGCCGTCGACCGGGTCGACACGAAGGATGTCTTGCACGGCGCCCCACACGGAATCGCCTGCCTCGATTTCAATGGTGTAGGTGTGGAAACTCGTGTCGTTGGCGTCTTTCAATGCCTGTAGTTGTGAATTCGTGAGGTAATTGACGCCATAGGTGGTGCTGCCCTGCAGGAATGCCCGGGCCCGAAGGCTCGGATGGATCAGCCCCGAACTGGGTTGGGCCGGATCCTCGGGAGGGAGTTGGTCGAACGCGAGGTCGAACTGGAACACGTTGTACTGCCCGGGAAGGTACCCCACGACAAACTCATCAGGCACGTCGGGGCGAGCATTGACGTTGTCTGTATCGAGACGGATGTAGTTGTCCCCCTCCATTGGATCGGTGCCGAAGCCTCCTGTGTTGCGGTTGGTAAGCTGCCCCCCAACGACTTCCAGGCCGTTCAAGCGGATTCCATTCCATCCTTGCCGCAACGCATTGGTCCCGCCGTCGCCGGTGTCAAAACTGCCGGCATCGATGGCGTTGAACACGGCCGGGGCATTGCCCATGCCGTCGTCGCCATCAACAAATACGTTCGCACCATGGGCCGAACAACTGAGAATCGCGCAGCTAACAAGGGCGAACGACAGATATGCGAGAGGCTTCGCGGCAGCGAGGTCCATTCGGGCGAGAAAACTCTGGGAGCGCATCATGGATTCTCCAGATTGCAGAAATCGAGCAGAACGGCAGTGAAAAGAGCAATTCGCGGCGAATGCTGGCAGTAGCCGGGGCGATCTTTGGGAATGCGTCGACGGACAAGCTTGGCTACTGCCAATCACGCCTCGGATGACCAGAATTGGCCCAATATTCACGTGAAAATCTCATGAAAACCCAAAACTTCAGGACTTGGGTCGCTGCAGCCACGGCGCACATGGCCGATACAGCCGAGAAACACGCGAATTCGGGTCTTTGCGAGGAAAACGGCTGGCTATTGCGAAGAGAAAGTCCCGCCTCCTAGTTGTCCAGCGAGACTAATTCCCCACCGTCGATCGTTGCCATGCCACTCCAGACCAGAATATCGACATCGTCCGAAACCGACCGCGACGCTCCATCAGCCAGACCGACGTTGACAATTCCGGGGTGCCTGCTTCGGGCGCCATAAAAACCTTGAAAAGTCCAGATTTCGGGCTCGTGATTCGCGCTCAGCGGATCGTTGGGGGGGATGGCGCCTGTAAACGACCAGGCCTGCAGACTCCTGCCGTAGTACCATGAGAAACCTCGGGGCGCACCCTTATAATTTGCATCGATGGGCGGTTCGAGGCCGGCAAGAATTCGCTTGGCCGACGCTGTGCTTCCCTCGACTCGCTTGACCCACGGCTCGTTGATCAGGCATTCACTCAAGGCGAGCGTGTTGCTCGTGCCATCGGCAATCTGACGGACCGACCGACGCTGCGAGATGAGAAACATGCCATCGGGCCCCAGTTTTTCTCGGTTGGGTCCTCGTTCTGTTTGATCCGGCATTCCTATCCCCAGCGTGCCATTGCAGGCAACGTAGTTTGTCGGGGCGAATTGTATTTCGTCGCGATCGACGAATCCGTCGCTGGGGCACCTGGCAATGGCTAGCTCGAATCCGATAACTTGCGCATTGTTGTAGCCAGGGTCGCCCCCACCGGCGCGAAAGCCGGCTGGCCTGGAGTTGGTCGATTGGTCTTCCTGGTTTTCGTCCCAGTCAATCATGTCATAAACGTTGAATTCTTCCATGTACTGAAGACAATGTGCGATCCAGCTTTGATTGCCGCTTCCGAGGCCTTGCCCCTGGACCGAACGATCCTCGATCGGCTTTGACTTGGTGCCTTTCCGCAAACATCCGGGCGGAAAATCTCCATTGGTGGATTCGAAATTCAGCAGCGCCAGCCCGTATTGCCGCATGTTGTTCGTGCATTGAGAGCGGCGGGCCGCTTCCCGCGCCGCCTGGATGGCTGGCAGCAATAACGCCACCAACACGCCGATGATGGCGATAACGACCAAGAGTTCGACAAGCGTAAAGCCGCGTGATGAGCGCTTAGCCGTACGTGTGCGATTGATAAGACGGAACGAATTCGAGTTTTCCATGGCGTCACTCGCCTGTTTGAGGTCGCAAATGCGCTATTTGGGAGCAGAGAAGAATTGAGTTCCAAATGGGACTACTTGCTTGACAGCGCAAAGTCCTCTTTGTTGGATCCCGGCTTGAGCGTGACTTGTAACTCGGTGCGCGAATTGAATTTTTCGGGAAGGTACTGAAAGGTCTCCATCACGTGCGAAGGGGCGTCTGGCGTCGGCTCGGGAACTTTGATTTTGCGTCCCGTTTCGCGTGATGCCATGATCGATACGCGATAGGCGCCGGCGACCAGGCCATCGTCGGCAGCCAGGGAATACTTTCCATCTTCTATGTTTGCACTAGCGCCATCTCCGGGCGTGCCCTGGACCGGAAAGAACCTCATGAACCCGCTCTCGACGGGCGTTCCGTCGTAGGTTACCTCTCCGGACAACTCGGCCTGCTGGAGCCCGCCGCAACCGGCAGTCGGGAGGTATACAACAGTCCAGAAAAACAACAGCACGAGTTGGCGCCGCGATACGTTCCGCTTGAACATCGCTGCACCACACCCGTTATCCATGGGAGCCTCTTGGAAGGCAGAATTGCGCGGAAATGCGTATCAACGCTGCCAGAAAAGACCCAAGGCCAGCATTTAATTTGCTCGGATCGGCAGAATTAACTGCGACCAGGGGTACGGGCGGCGCTTCAAATTTGAACTGGGCAACGTTCAATCACGCCATACTCAGTCGCATCTGGACAAGATTTTGAGGAAATTCTCTCGATCAAGCCGATGGAGCGATCTCGGCGCGTTCGTTTCGAGAACCGATCCTATTTGCTCGTTCGCCTGTGCGGGATACCGCGAGCTTGCCGAGCAAGTAGGTGGGCAATGGACGCAAGTAACCGTGACGCGACGAATTCAGTAGCAGGTGCGGGAGTTAATCGCCGATAGGGCGAGAGAGGGCTGGCGTGCTGACGTACTGCCAGCGGCGGCGGTCCGGGAGCCGTCGCTTTACTCTCTCAGCCCTTTGCGGCCTGGCGACCACTCCATTCGTGAGTGTCAAATCAAGTGTTGACCTATGTATTGCACTGCCTCCCCTGGCCCCGGCTAGCCTCTTCTTCTCTTCCCGCAAGCGACGATTAAAGCGTAATGAAGTTTTACGCCAAATCAGACCCGGTGGTTCCATTGGAACTACGTGCCAGGACCAACACGCCCACGTGCCCGGACTCTGCCGCCTGGGGGCAAATCGACGAGCTTCTATTTCAACAGGAGACTCCGCATCGTCAGGTCCTTCTCGCGCGACGACGTGCCGACAAACACTCTAAACTCGCCTGGCTCGATCATGCGCTGATGGTTGAGGCCGACCATCTCAAACGCAATTGGCTCGAGGTTCAACTGAATGCTCCTCGTTTCGCCGGCCCTCAGCGTCACCCGCTGGAACGCTTTCAGAGCAATGCGCGGACGCGTCGTGGATCCGACCACGTCTTGTACATAGACTTGCACCACCTCGTCGCCGTCCACGTCGCCGATATTCGAGACGTCCACTGACACGGTGACCGTATCACCGACGGTCGCCTCCTGAGACGACAGTTGAATGTTCTCTAAGCGGAAGTCGGTGTAGCTCAAGCCATATCCAAACGGATAGAGCGGCGGGCCATCTTCGAAAAGATAGTCTTTCCAATTCGCGGAGTGACGCTGGCTGTAATACGCGGGCACATGCGCCGAGCTGCGCGGCACCGTGACAACCATTTTCCCGCCGGGGTTGTTCTCGCCGAACAGGGTCCGGCAGATCGCGAGTGCGGTCTCCTGCCCCAAGTTCCAGCCGTCCAAAACGGCATCCGCGTGCTCATGGACGTAGTTGACCGAGAGCGAGCGGCCGTGCATCAGGACGACGATCGTCGAGGTCCCTGACTCGACAACCGCCCGCACCAATGCGGTCTGATTCCCCACCAAGTCAATACTCCCGCGATCGCCCAACGCTGAGCGGGCGTCGACCCGAACGTCAATGGGCTGGCCATCGTCCAGATAGGGCATGTCATCCGCGAGAGCGCGCTGCACCAGTACACGGCAATCAAGACAACGGCAGTTCGCATCGACGCCTGTTTCACTTCATCCTCTCCAGTGCTTCAATCAGCTTGCCAATGGTCCGCAGGCAGTGCAGCCGATGTCAGGCGACGTGCA
The DNA here is from genome assembly GCA_002702655.1 of Planctomycetaceae bacterium. Classification (GTDB taxonomy): domain Bacteria; phylum Planctomycetota; class Planctomycetia; order Pirellulales; family Lacipirellulaceae. The sequence goes on along the minus strand of PABB01000036.1, from coordinate 1,514 downwards.
CCGTGTCCGAAGCAAGATGCGCCAGGTCGGTTCCACTGATCGGCTGCTTACCTCTCGATTGCTCCACGCCCAGTCGTGCTGCGTTTCATGGCACGGCATCGACGTTGAGCTGCGTTACCGGGTACCACCTCTCAAGCAAGACCCGCAACTCATCAACCAGCTCGGGTTTCTGCGAGGCAAGATTGACCAGCTCAGTTGGATCCGCTTGAAGATCGAACAACTGCGGTTCGCCTGATTCTGGCGGGAAGCGAATCCGTCCCGCTTGGCCGTCGTACGTAAGCAGCAGCTTGTCGTGCCCGCGAATCACCCAGCGATGTAGAAGTGACGCTTGGGGCTTCTCTACGTCGGCAATGTCGTGTGCGAACGACTCGCCGTAGATTGCGTCGCGCTCAATCGGAGTTCCGCGTTCCAAGTGGGGTAGTAGATTAATACCGGGAAGGTCTTTCGGGATCGCAACGTCAGCCGCCGCAAGAATCGTTGGTACGATGTCAATGCTGCTGCACAATTCCGGCCGCTCCGCCGGCTCCAGGTGGCGTGGCCAGCGAAACATAATCGGCGTCCGCGTACCGCCTTCATACGGACTGCGCTTGGAACGCTTAGCATACTTGCCGAGTTCGCGGCTCTGGATCCAGCCGTTGTCGGTGACGTAAACGACGAGGGTGTTGTCCGCGATCCCCTTCTTATCGAGTTGGTCGAGCAGTTGCCCGCACGTCTCGTCAAACCATTCGCACATTGCGTAGTACGCGGCGAACGCTCGCGGTCGGCCCGGTAACTCATATTTTTCAAGCAATCGCGCGGGAGGGTTGTGAGGCGCGTGCGGCAGGAACGGCGCATACCACAGAAAGAATGGCTGCTTGGCCTCCATCGCAGCGTCAATGAAATCATTGACCGGTTGCATCCCCTGGCGACCGATCTTCAGGCCATCGTCGCCATGGCGGCCACCCTGGTCAGGAAAGCCTCTCGTCATACCGTGTGTGAATCCGCCCCGCTGATAACCACCCTCCCACCACTTGCCGCATTGAAAGCTGAGGTAGCCCTTCTCGCGCAGCAGGCGCGGCGCCGTCGGGTGTTTATCGATGTTGGAAATCAAAATCTCACGAGCGTCGAGCCCGGCGCGCTCGGCATGCTGGCGATTTGCAGCGGTCGGCGCGGGGTCGTTTCCAGTGATGCCGTGCTGATGGGCGTAGAGTCCCGTCACCAGAGTTGCCAGTGAAGGCCTGCAAAGCGCGGTCGGCACGTAGGCGCGACGAAACGTCACGCTCTGCCGCGCAAGCCTGTCGAGATTGGGCGTCTGAATGATTTCGTGCCCCATGAAGCTGTAATCAGTCCACGATTGATCGTCCGAGATAATGAGGACGATGTTCGGCAGCGAGTCGGCCGCCCGACCGTTCTGCGGCAGCATGGCTGTGGCGAACCATGCAAAGCTCACGACAAATGCCCTCTTATACGCATTCCAATTTGAATTAGCGCGCCTCCTCTTGCGCCCTCCTATTTTGCCTATCATACTGCGACGG
>PABB01000035.1 GCA_002702655.1 Planctomycetaceae bacterium | reverse complement strand
CTCTACATCGAGCCAGGGAGCCCCTGGGAGAACGGCTACGCCGAGAGTTTTCACAGCCGACTGCGTGACGAGTTCCTGGCCCTGGAGGTCTTCGACAGCTTGGCCGCCGCTCGCCGTCTCACGGCCCTGTGGAAAGAGGATTACAACACCCAACGACCGCACAGTTCGCTGGGGTACGTCGCCCCAGCCGAGTTCGCCGCCCGCTGCTGTTCTTCCGTTCGGCCTACGGCCTCACTCCAGAACAGCAGCGGCCTTACCCAACCCGTACCTTCACAACGGGTGGTACAGGAATTTGATGCTGGCCACTCTTCCGCATACCGCTTCGTGGCTCACGGCCCTGCTTCGAAAAACAATATACCAAGAATCTCGTATTCCGCGCGGACCAGGAAACGGGGTGAAGATCGATTATTTTCGCCAACACACGCGCTTCAGCAAGAAGGGCGACAATCCAACGTCAGGTGGCATTCCGTTTTTGAATTTGTCGATGCTGTCGAAGCATATGAATAGAACTTGAATTCCCGAATGTTGTCGATCTGTGGCCCCTCGCTGAAAAACAATCGTAGCCTCCGATTCGTCGTGAGAAATAGAAGTACGTCTCAACGGATTAGCTCCAATCTTCGCTCTAATTGCGTTCCACTGCGAGTTGCGAAGATCGACGTTGTCCGACATGGCAACATGCACCTCAAGCGTTGACAGGGCGTCTATGAATAGCACGACCACCGACTTGGTATGACCGTTGGGAAGCCAGCCGTACCCGTTGAAAGGGATCCCCATCAGCTGCTGGCGAAGAGGCTGATTCTCATCCAATTCGATGTAGTTGTAGCTAGAAGGGAAAATCAGAGCTGACTCAGTATCGCAATCCCTATCGCTTGGCACCTGCAATGCGGATTCGCGCGCTAGCGTCGGCGAAGCTGGATAGTAGTTCCTGCAATTGAGCAATTGGTATTCCCACCAGAACAACCAAGCAGCAATGAGGCTAGTTGAACCTAGGCGAAGAAAACTTCGTCGTCCTTCTCCGCTTATCTGGATGGAAGATTGGCACCAAAGCACGATTGTCGCAGAAGCACCGGCGAATGCGGGAGCAAAGTCCATCACATATCGCGACGATATGCAATGAAACCTGAGATAGAACATGCAAAGCGTCGCGGCGCTCGCTGTGGCCCAAATTGCCGCTATCGTTCCCGAAGCCCTCAGTGCTACGAGGCCGCCATAGAAGGCGCGATGACTCCGTAGTGTGGCGAGAACTGCCACGGTGCAAAGAATCAAGAAATGCGAAACGTCGAACGTAGATTGGTAAAAGTGACGCCATCGGGGGGTCGGAGATTGCCACTGTAGGATGTCGGCCGCATATGCATCTGCCAGATCATTAAACCGTTCGACGGCGAATAGAGCGCTAAACAGTTCTTTAGTTGCAGGCCAGTACGGTTCGGAGCTGTAGGGTGCTCCGAAACGGGAGAAGATGAGCATGTCCATTCCCGTCAGATTGAGATTGTGACCAAACTCACCCATTGCGCCAAATCGTATCCAGTTGGTTATTGCCAGCAATACACAGCCGAATAGAAACAGGATTGGCCCAATCAATAGTCGCCTCCGTCTCCACCGTGCAGATGCAGCGCATATGCTGACTGTCACCATTGTTGCCCCACCGTACGCTAGGGATGTTGGGCGGACAAATCCGGTCACACCTGCGAAAAGAGAAATTGCCACATAGGCTGAAAAAGTCGGCCGTTGATTGAAACTGAACGCTGCTGCCAGTAAGCCGACGGAGAGGTAGTAGCTGTAGAGAACTGGTTCTTCGTAGACATTCATTGGCCCGCGGCAGAGCATTAGGGCGTGAGGAAAAAATATCAAAATCAAGACCGCGACAATCGCGCGTGGGTTCCTAAGGAGAGAGTCTATCCAGGTTCGAGTCTGCAAAACGCCGGGCGGAAGGGTGAACGCTTTGAGAATCCAATAGGCGGAAGTCGCGATGGCTATTGCGAGTGCGATACGATCCGGAAACGCAGGCAGCCCAAATACCCTCGCTACAACCTCAAACGGAAAACGCCAGATCGGAACGCCCAACCCCCAAACCTGCTGGACGGCATTGTTCGCCCAGACCATATCGAAACTGATGTCACGTGGGTCATCTGAGAGTGAGAAGCGACCGTCGAAGAATGCGTCGGTCTGGCGGCGGTATGGCGCGCTCGTACCGTACCACTGGCCCCAGCCACCAATCAGGCCGGTCTCCAGCACGATAATCGCGGCCGCGTCGATTGCTAAAAGCAGCAGGCAGAAACGCAGTTTCCACGACATGATACGGATACACTCGTCGTTGACTCTGGACTTTGTGCCAGAGGAGTTTATGTTGTGCCGCTTTCGATCGGACGTGGAATGGCACGTCCTGCCTGCTCCGCGGGAGCGCTCTCATGGTACTCGGCGTCGGTATTGACTTTCCAGGGATCGCGCGTGCCGCCCGCCAGTCTTTCGGCCGCGAGCATGCCCGTGAGCATGGCGTGGTCTTGATTGTTATATTTGTGCATTCCGTTGCGGCCAATCATCTGCAGGTTGGCGAAGCGTTCAAGCTCTTGCCGGACTGTCGCTACATGGGTCTCGTAGTTGCCGTCGTACACTGGATAAGTTTTCTCCATGCGTGCCACTGCGCCGTCCTCGACCGCCTTGTGCGACACGAATCCGAGTTGAGCAATCTCGTTGGTTGCCAACTGGATAAGTTCGGCGTCAGAGTGCGCCCACAATTCGTCGCCGACATTGCAGAAATACTCTAGACCTAAACATGTGACCCCGGGAACCGGCACCAAGTCTGGGCTCCAGTTGTTGAATATCTGAATACGGCCGACGCGAACCTTTGGGTCATGGACGTAGATCCACGTGTCGTCCACGATTCGCTCGCCACGCACGACCAAAAGCACCGTGATGAAGTCTCTGTACTTTAGCTCCCGAGCGGCAGTGATTGCCTCCGTCTTTATTCTGGGTCGAATCGAGAGAGCGGCGTCCCTGAGCGGCATGGACAACAAGAACTCTTCTGCCGTCCATTCCTCACGCTGTCCCTGAGTGTCACGAGTTGTAACAGACAAGACTCTGGACTGATCCGTGTCTATTCTCTCAACTGCTCGTCCCATCGCTATGTTGGCACCGCCAGCGAGAAGATCGTCGCGGGTCTGCTCCCACATCATCCCTGGCCCAAGGCGAGGATACTGAAATTCGTCTATCAGCGTCTTGATGACCGCCGCGCCATTTCGAGTTCCGCCAATTGCCTGCCGCACAGCAGTCCAGAGAGACAGTCCGCGAATTCGTTGAGCAGCCCAATCTGCGCTGATTTCATTGCAGGGTATGCCCCAGACTTTTTCTGTATAGGTGCGGAAGAATATATCAAACAGGCGGGATCCAAACCTATTGGAGACCCAGTCCTCAAAACTGCGTTCCGGTCGGTGCGGCCACAATCGGCGCTTTGCATAACTCAAAATGCAAGCCGTACTGTTTAGAACACCAAGGTTACGAAAGGCATTAACTGGTTGGAGCGGATAGTCGAAGTACTTGCCCTGGTAGAGAATCCGCGATCGGCGTGGGACGGTCAAAAAGTCATCTGGCAACCGTCGGCGCCACCACGCCACGATATCTTGGTTCTTGCTGAAGAAACGATGGCCCCCGATGTCAAAACGAAAGTCCTTGTATCGGACAGTCCGCGAGATTCCGCCGACATATTGGGGGTCTCGCTCGAGAACGATGATTCGACGACCGCTATCCACAAGCTCTGCTGCCGCTGTGAGCCCGGCCGGTCCGGCTCCAACAATCACGACAGCTCGGTCGCCGGGAGGAATGTCGGGCATACTGTTCTCGTGATTCGCGGCGCGAACGGGAATCGCAACATATTAGCATGGTGCTGGAACGAGGCCTGTCTCTTCGATCCGGCATGCCTCTTGATAGTCGTCAAAATCGGAGTTCACCTGCCAAAGATCGTGAGCGGAACCTGCAGCGACATTCTCAGCTGCTAGTATGCCCATCAAGATCGAGTGGTCCTGGTTGTTGTATTTGAAGGCCCCGTAGCGACCGATCGCCTGCAGGCCTTCGACATTCCTAATGAAATCCTGAATTGGTCGGAGAATATCCTTGTAGCCGCGCTGATAAACTGGATAACTCCTGGGAATTCGAACGACGTGCGAGCGAAGTACGTTGGCCCCGTCACTTGCCAAACGACTGGCACGAAACTCGCTTGCTCCGAGGCAAACCAATTCGTGGTCACTGCGGTGCCACAACTCATCGCCTGAGTCGCACCAGTACTCCAGTGACAGGATAGTGTTGGGGCTATCGCCATAAAGGCTTGGCGACCAATTTCGAAAGTTGGTGATACGCCCAACAGTCAAGCCAGGATCCTGGACGTAGATCCAATTGTCTCTTGAGTCGATCTCGCCTGCGATTTCCAGATAAACGAGAATGGTATTGCGGTACGTGAGTCGCTGGGCATCTTCTCGGATGTGTTCGGGGGCATCATTCAGTCGGGAAATGAGACTTGAAAGCGGCATAGACGAGATAACGTCATCACAAGAGACGACGTTGCCAGAATAGAGTTCTATTCCGCGTACGCGCCCGGATGCAGTAACCACTCGCTTGACGGGTGCCCCTAGATGAACGGATCCGCCGCGTTCATTGACCATTTCCGCCATCCGCTCGTAGACTGCTCCGGTACCGCCATTTGGATATGCAAACCGGTCGACCAACGTTCGATGTTTGTTCTTTTGCGGTCGAACCGCTAGCTGCTTGATTGCCGCGCCCAGCGAGAGCTTGCGAATTCGCTGGGCTGCAAAATCCGAGTCGAGTTCCGAGCAGGGTATCCCCCAAAGTTTCTCGCTGTAGTTGCGAAAGAAAATCTCGTAGAGGCGTCGGCCAAATCGATTGGTCACCCACGATTCGAATGATTCGCTACAGTCCTTCTGCTGCTTGAATCGTGCGGCGCCGTAGCTGGCAACGCACCGAGTTGCTTCCAGCAGCCCCAATCGCTGCAACGCGTCCATCGCTTGCAACGGGTACTGGAAGTACTTGCCCCGGTAGAGGATTCTTGTGAGGCGCGGGACCATTACGTAGTCGCGACCGACGACTTCAAGCCAGAGCGAATTGACGCGTCGATCACGGCTGAAGAAACGATGAGGGCCCAGGTCGACGATCTGATCCCACAGATGCAAGGATCGTGAAAGTCCCCCAACTTGATCACTGGCTTCGTATACGTCGACTTTGGCCCGCGACTTCGTCAAAACAAAGGCGGCCGTCATGCCGGCTGGGCCAGCCCCTATTACCGCAACTCGTTTCGACATAGGAACACAGCACCAAACAACAGCTCTTAAAATCGACCAACTAACGCGGGGCTGATGAAGTACTCATCGCATGCCATCAAATCGATTGCCTGACTCATTGTGCGTCGCCGGGGCGATATCGTAGCTGACAAACCGCACCGAGCCGTCGCAGAACACCATGTTGAATCCGTCAGGGTGGGCGCTACCAAATGGCATACCCATTTCCCAAGTGAACTTCGGCGGATCGACACGAGGTCGAAACTGAGTGGAGGCCATCAGATCCATGTCGTCTCCCTGCCATGCTGATTGATCATCATTCATTGGTACGCCGGTCTTATAGTCAGGCGTAAAAATTGGCTTCTCCCCGGCGAAGTAGGTTCGACTAAGGCCATCTTTGACCTGCGGCAACCTCAGCGGAAGTCTTTGGATCAGTACCCCCGATACGTCAGCCGCATCAACGGGCACGCCATCCACGTTATGCAGTCGCAGGAAGCCCTGACCTCTCTCTGCCTCATCGGGCGTCGGCCCAATCCCCCAGTAGACCCAGCGGTCGCCGATGTTACCGACGTAATCGGACTTTGCCAGTTTCTCGGACCGATTTGCGTTGTACCAGAAAGTTCCAGCGCCCTTGGTGTCAGGGACGCCGTCCTTGACGTTCGGCATGGCACGGGCGAGGCGCCGCGACGGACAGTAGAACACTTCCTGAGGAGTCGCCGCAAGCAGAGCGAGTGCCTCAGGTTTGTCGTGCTCTGGCAAGCCACGTCCCAATTCGTGGAGTGGTCGCCCCTCTAAGTAGGGAAGCAATTGATAACACCAGCTTCCCGGTTGGTTCTTTCCGGCACCTCGATCCGGGTCGGCCATCCATCCCCAACCCCAACCGGAAGTTGGCAATGTGTTGTGAGCCGCTTCGTGCTGGAGTGCAGCAAGTCCGATCTGCCGCAGGTTATTGCGGCAAGCGCTGGCGCGAGCCGACTCACGCGCCATCTCGACTGCAGGCAAAAGCAGCGCCAAGAGCACGGCAACTATGGCTACTATTGACAGCAACTCAACGAGCGTAAGGCCAGAACGGGAAGGAGTTGTCATGCGAACCACCTCTTGGGCGTGGACTAGTCTTAACGTCCCGGTCGCTGGAACACCTCGCTAAGGACAATCCGATTTCGGCGCTACTCTTGCAATTCCGAATCAAATCCAACAAGCCGCACACTAGCATCGGCGTATGCAATGTTACAGCCGCTTGGATGGGGGCCGCCGTATCCGGTTGAACCGGTGCTATCAGGCGCGGGATTCGCTGCTACGTCCCTTGAAATATCGTCGCAATCGCCTATATACATCGTAAGAGCGTCACCCGCTGCAGTTCCAGACTTGTATGAATCTGCGGAGACTCGCTTTTCACCCACGAGAATCGTCCTACTCAAGCCACGTCGAAGCTGAATCTCGCTGGCAATGACTTCAGATTTGAGCGATGAAATCTGTCGGTTGATTGCGTAGTCGCTCTTCGCGACCTTTTCGGGAGGATCGATATTCCGCAACGGCCTTGGGCCTGCGTAAGGAAATACGCGAGCCAAACGCCGCGACGGGCAATTGAAGATCTCAAGGGGCGTTTCGAGCACCTTAATCATAGCAGCTCTCTTCGGTCCCTCGGCCAATCCTTTCCCACTTTCGCGCAACGAGGACTGTTCGATGTAGGGCAGTACGTTGTAAATCCAGCCGCCCGGTTGCTTCGGGCTGAAGCCCAAATCTGGATCACCGATCCACTCTGCACCCCAACCACCGGTCGGATAGACCCGCTGCGACTGCTCATGGAGTTTGACCCCCAATGCCTGCTGGCGAAGTTGATTTGCACATGAATTGCGACGAGCAGATTCTCGAGCCATCTCAATCGCTGGAAGCGTAACTCCAACTAAAAGGCCAACAATTGCAATAACTACGAGTAGCTCCACAATTGTGAAGGCTGATTGTCGAATACTCAGTCTCGGCGGCACTGATGCGACTATCATATGGGTTTAGCTGGACTGATTAAAAATGCAATCGGTTGGGGGCTCTAAGCGATCGGCCAAGGCGGATTCGCACCACGGACTTCCGGAGATTTCGACTCCAATCGCATTGTATTGTTTGTGGCCGATTATGCACGGATTTTCTTCATCCACGAAGGGATGCGTGCGGAGCTCAATACTCTAGGCGGGCACCTTAGTGGCAAGGCAAACTGGTTTTTCGGCTCGCACCTAGCTAAGGCCGGGGGGGAGATGACGGGTATGCCCGGCGCGTCGGAGGTGTGCTCGGAGTTCGACGTCGAACCGCTGGCGATGATCACGCCAGTATTGCAGGGTACCTACTGGACAATATCTCCAAGCTGACCACTTCTCGGCCCCAACAGGTGTTCAGCACAACAACGAACTGATTCCCGCAAGAAGTATGCCTATCGGGATGATCGCCACGGGCATCTGGGAGTTCTAGGAGCAATCAGCGCCTTCGCCAGGTAGTGGTGACCTAAGGCCTGCTGGATGTACTGTGGGCGATTCTCGTCAGTTCTGTGGGGAGCGTACATGACCGCACCCATTCAAAGATGCGAAGCGGTAGCCGTTGCCGCTGATGTGTGGTCTGCTGAACGGCCGCCTACGCACATGTCATGATGGCTCTTGCGGCAGACTGGTGAGGTAGCGGTACCCCACTTGCATTCGGCCGGTTGCTTTGGCTTCGCTACTTGTCCTCGTTATCAATCGTGGCTTGAGCCCGTTGACCGGTACACAGCACAAAGGTCAAGCGAGGCACCGGTGACTTTGCCATCATCGACGGTCAACTCGACGGGCGCCTGGACAAACCACTCGTTCGCATCGGACAGACGAGCGACAATCGCGGCACGCACGGGCGGTGGTTGCGAACCATACGGAGGAACTTCGATCAGCAGGATATGCTTCGCCTCGCCGGAGGAGGAAGCAAGGGCGTCATACTTCGGTATGGCCGCCTGACAGTCGGGGCAGTCGTGATGAAACAGCAGAATGACCCACGAGCCAGACAATGTGTCAACGGGCGGCTCAACAAACGAAGCCAGCGGGAACTCCTTGCCCACCCATGTTTCGGGTTCGAGAATCACGAGTCCGCCTTGATTCTCGAGCAGTAGACTGGTTTCGGTGACAGGCGAGCGAACGACAAAGAGCACCGCCGCAACAATTCCGACGACAGCATACGTCCCCGCCAATCCCTTGGCCTGACGAGGACTGATACTGCCCGGCAGCGAAGGCGAACTGGCCATCGCTGCCACGACTGCGACGACCACATCCAGTGCGGCCGTGAACGCTGGATTCACTTGCACTGGCCCAAAACAGCCGCAGGATTCCGCCCCCAGCCAGGCTCGATAGCTTGAAAATACGGCAAACGCGACGAACATCACAGCGACCGCTCTCAAGACAGCACTTTGCCAGAGACCGCTGAGCAGCAGAATGGCGACAAAAATCTCACCCTGGATCACAGCCGCTGTGAGCCAGATCGGAATCCGGTAGGCCGAGGCAAGGGTCGCAGTGTCGGTGGGATCGTAAGTTTTCAGAACGGCCGAAACAAGCAGCAAGGCCGCGATCATAACCGAAAACCGGCGGGGCCAAGGTAGACGGTCGGTTTCACACGAATTCGTTGCGAACTCGGAACCTAGGGAAGTGGATTGGCTCATTGTCGCACCTGCCGTCATCTATCTTGATACCTCAAGTATCGCCGACAGCAAATCCTACCGCAAGATTCCTGCGACTCTTTGGTCGCGGACCAATCACCTAGCGCCGATCGAGCCGCGTCCGGACGCGATCCAGATGCCACGATTATTTGCTGCACGAGGGCTGCAATACGGCACACGCAAAGCATTGTCACGATCAACATCGGCAGACGGATCAAAGCGTCGTGACGTACCAGAGCGGCTGCGCGCAGACGTTGCACGTGAGATCGACTTCCCAGGTCGCGAAGACCTGCGTCTGGCAGTCGCTGCGCCGGCAACCGTATTCCAGCAGCCCGGACAGTTGCAGTCTCTTCACGAGGTTCGACCGAACCGTTCTTTTCACGCTTTCGGGGGGTGCTTTGGTCATGGTTTCCTCCTTGGTGATTGGGCGCTAGAAAACCATCACACGTATGGCCCGGCCTATTCGCCCGGAGGGGCTTATTCAGCCGGCGCCCAACCGCAAGGGTAGGTCGTGTGACAGGTTTTCTAAGCCTGGTCGGTCCTTAGCGACCGATGGGAGAACGCTAGCCCGATCTGGCTGCCGAAGGCAAGGACTAATTTGCAGCGCCCGAGTTGACATCCGCCATGCCAAGGAATCGGAGTCCAACGCCTGCTGGCTTCGTCGGTTTCTTCAGATCGGCTCTCACCCGCTGCTGGAGCCGATCTGAACAAACCGAAAGAAGCCAGTTCACACCTCCGGCCCGGCTTCCCCGTACAGAATTCCCGCTGGCTTGGTTGGCGAGGGGGCGAGGCTCTCTGAAAAACTTGACTCTGTACGGCAAAATGCCGTATATTGGAAGTAGGGAAAGGAGCCAATCCATGCTCGATGAAAAGAAAACCGCCCGACTGGAGGCACGCCTGCCGGCCGAAATCCACTCCTTGCTGAAGGAAGCGGCCGATCTGCAGGGCCGCACCTTGAGCGACTTCGTCGTCGCCTCGGCGCGCGAGGCTGCCGAGAAAGCGATCGCCCGCAGCACCGAAATCCGGCTCACGCAGGCCGAACAAAAACGCTTCGCCAAGGCGATCCTCAGCCCGCCGCCAGTAACGCCCGCGCTGCGTAAGGCAATGAAGCACCGCGAGCGCCTGCTCGACCCCTCATGAGTCAGGGCTCATTCCGGCTGGAGCTGCTGGGAAAGCAGGACCGCACGGCGTTCGACTGCGGCGTCCCCGCGCTGAACGCCTACTTCCACACGCGGGTCAGTCAGGACGTGAAGCGGAACTACGCGACCTGCTTTGTCGCCGTCGACAAACAGACTGACCGCGTAGCCGGCTACTACACGCTCTCGATGGGCAGTGTCGGCTTAATTGATTTGCCGGACAGTATCGCCGCGAAGCTGCCGCGGTATCCCCAGGCGCCCGTCGCTCGGCTGGGGCGCTTGGCCATCGATGTGAACTACCAGGGCCAGGATCTTGGCGGCAGCCTCCTGGCGGATGCCGTCTACCGCGTCGCTCAGTCCGAGGTCGCGGCCTACGCCATCGTTGTCGACGCCAAAGACGCGAAGGCGGCCCGGTTCTACGAGCATTTTGGCTTTCTCAAGCTGGGGAGCAATCCGAGGACGCTCTTTTTGCCTATCAGTGCAGCGGTCAAGAAACTCGGCACCGGTTAGTTGTCTAACCATTTGGCAAGGCTGCAGCACCCATTGAATCAGAGCGACGTTCGCTCTTCTTGCATCGCCGCCTCCAGCTGTGCGATGGTCTTGACCATGACCATCGAATTGCCAAACCACGACTTGGACGAAGAGGGCTACCACGAGCCCGAGGAGTGTCAGAAATGCCTGGAAGCTGAGCACGCCGTCGTCTGCGAGTGCCGCTGCGGCGACTGTTGTCGGCGGCTGATCATTGAGGCGAGTCTGGCCGACGCCGAGCGCGAGCCGCGAATTGCTCAGCGGGGTTCGCCCGTCAGAGATTTCGATGAGGTGGTCGGATACCTGCTCAACGGGCAAGGCGACAGTCTCAGTTGCGTTTTTCTGGATGAAGCTTCCAACGCCTGTACGATTTGGTCGACGCGACCGGGCGTCTGTCGATTCTATGATTGCGACAGTCAACGTGCTCAACAGCAGTTGAACCTGTAGGTGCGGCAAAGCGGTTTCGCGGTGATGCCCTCGCGATTCAACTATGGCAGGATACTGGCGTGGGGTTTGCGCAGCGGAGCTCAATGCACACAGGCGAACTGCAAGTCATGCCAAGGGTTTGCCTGCTCCTGTTTTCCCTAATGCCGGTTTCTCAAATCGAGGATGCGCCAAGTCACCAACGGTCCCCTGCCGGACTCAATGGCCGGTATTTTTCGTAAGATAAATTATCACTCTAACGCATCTTAGCTCTCCGATCGCCGTCCCGAAGGCTCGAAGATCAAAACAGCTCCCGCTGAACGACGACCGGACCTCTGGTTCGCAACTCGACGGCCGCCAGCTTCCTGGCGAACTCGTCCACGGCTCGCCGCGCTTCTAGGCCAAACACATTCTCCAAGGCGCGCAAATGGCCGATGAGTGTGATTCGCAGGTCTCTGGCAGTCCGCCCCGCCAAGGCGCGATTGGCGGCCTGACGACGCGCTGAGTCAGTCAGCTTGCCGCTGCGCGGGTCGCAGCCGGTCTTCTCGGCGCGGACGCACGAATCAATCTCGATCGCCAGGGCGGCAAGCGTCTGGACATGATACTCGACAATCGACCGAAGCTGCTCCTGATCCGGAACGATGGGCCCCTCCGCGGTCAGTCCGAAGTGCCCGCTCTGGACGGCCTCCGGCAGAGGCTGCGGGATTCGCAGTCGAGCGGAGCCATCCGCGATCTCTAGGAATTTTGCAGGCGCTTCTTCCGGCATATCGCAACAACCGAACGACACGCCGCCCGTTGAGTCAAGCAGCGTTGCCCACCGTCGTGTTTCACTCAATCTCACAGGTCGCCAAAGACCGTTGGCAGTCGCGGCGAGTCGTGCTATGGAGTTGAGTAGATGACTCGGATGGCAGAGATTCTCATTGCGCCGCGTCGCCCGATCTGACAACAAGGAGGCGTTCCCCTGCGAGAAGATTCGGTTCTCGATTTAGGCATCATCATCACCTGCGTCTTACCGGGGTGCCTCGTGCTGTGGGGAATCGGTCAGCTTTACCCGCCGCTCGCGCACGCCTGGCTCAGCGTCAACTCATTGCAGTCCGCCACGGTGGGGAGCTTCTTCTACGTGATTCTGGCGTCAATTGGCGCGGGGATGACGATCGGCTGCGCGCGCTGGCTGGTCATCGACACGCTCCACCACTGGACCGGATTGCGGCCGCGGCGGTGGGATTTCGGGAAACTGGCAGAGCGGACCGAAGCGTTTCACTTTCTCATTGAGATCCACTACAAGTACTACCTCTTTTACGCGAATTCGCTGATGGCGGGCCTGTTCGCGTACGTCGCCTGGCGGACCCAGCATTCCGTCACGGTCGAGCCGATCGGTTGGAGTGATGCCGGCGTCTTGGTGATTGGCTTGATGTTCGCGGCCGGGTCGCGCGATGCACTGAAGCGGTACTATCGTCGGGTGGACGAATTGCTGCGTCACGAGGAAGCGCCGCCCCGCATCATCACCCGCAAATGACCAGCCCTGGGCCCCTACTCCAGGCCGGCCCGCTTGAGAAAGACGGCAAGCCGGACGCCATACTGCTGACAGAAGTCGGCCAGTTCCACCACGTCCACCCGGCGCTCCCCTGATTCGATCTTTGAGACAAACGACGCATGCGCGCCGAAAGTCTTGGCGACCTCCGCCTGGGTCAAGCCGGCCTCCAGCCGCGCCGCCTTCAGTGCGCGGAGCAGCTTGTCGTAGCGGGCGGTATGGCGAGACTTGGTCATCAACGCAAGCGGGGCGACTTTTTCCCAAAATAGGTTGTCCGAGAATACGGCCGCCGCTAGGATTTCCCAAAACGGGAAATTCCCATTGTGGGAAACCCGCCGAGTGCCTCGGCCTGGCACGCACCTGCTGATATGAGGTGTTGCGATGACAAATGGTGGAGGGGGAGGATCGGCTCCCGTGAAGGCGACGACGGCCCCGACCCAAGAAAAGCCCGCCCAGGGCGACGAAGCGTCCAAGGCGCCCCAGGGCGACCAGGCGAAATCCGGGCGGTAGACCACTGTCTTAGAATGATGCCGCTCGCATTTAAGCCTCGCGAGCGCAGACTAACGGCCCTCTGACGCCGCGCGCGTCGGAGGGCCTTTCGCGTCTATGGTCCGAGGAGAGAATGGCGCCGGTTCGGTGCGCGTTGGCAGCCACGTGAGAATAGCCGCGGCGTCAAACTGAGTGGCGACTGCGAGGGCTAGAATGCTCAGGCGTGTCGGTCCGAAGCAGGCTAGATCTGAGTGTGGATCTATCGTTCAGAGATACCGCCGTACCACGCAGCACAGAACGACGAGCTGAAGACTAAATAGCAAGCAGGACGGCTCTGGCACCGCCAAGATGAGGTACAGCTCGCTGCCGCGCAGCTCAAGCGAGACGCGATCAGCCGACGGCCGAGCAAATCCGTCGCTCAGTGTTGGCATCTCAAATCTCGCGATTGCCTGCGAAAATCCACTCGCTGACGAGGCCGTCGCGACGAGCCACTCGGAATCTTCGAACGCGAGCGCTTGACCAAGGTCAGTAATCCTGAACACCCAGGGATCTTCCGCCGTGGCCAAGAATTCGAGCGTCCCCCCCACGACGAGTTGATCCCCACCGCTCTCGGAGAGTTCCCAGTCGTAAACAGCGCCGGCGCCCAATGACACATTCCCCTCGACCGTCAACGTCCCAGCCGAACTGCCGGGGGAAATGGCTGCCCCGTCGGAAAGCATGAGGTCGTTGCGAATGACTCCGTTGCCCCTGGCCGCCACGCCGGGTGAGCTGAGCGGTACGGCGAACTTCTCGCCGTCTTTCAGCAGCGTCAGCGTTTGGCCATCAATCGCTTCCAGCGAAGCTTGCAGCAGGATGTCGTCGAGTCCGTTTCCGATGAGATCGAGTTCGGCATGCTCGGCGTCTGAGACGATGGCGCCCAGTACCTGCACCACGCCCGAGTCGAGGTCTGCCGCATTGGCGCCGATCACGTTCAGACCGTATTCGAGCCCGGCGCGACCGCCGACGCGAATGTCGCCCAGAAACTGCAGGACGCCATCGCCGTGCGTTGTGAGCACCGATCGATCTGCCAGATGCAGGGCGCCCGCGACGTTCATGGAACTGACAAAGGAATGCCCCGAGACGAACAGATCCCCTGTTAATTGTTGCGGTCGATGAACGCTGTCGAACCCACGTATTTCTCCGCCCTGCAAAGAGACCGTATTGGCGAGGTCGAGTTTTGCATTCTCGAAGTTGCCCTGGAACGGCGACAGTTGGAGGCTGCCAGCGGGCCCCACAGTGATTGTTCCCGTGCCGAGTGACTGCTCCTCGCGGACACGCACAGCCAGCGTGTCGATGGCGACATTGCCGGTGTAATCGGGGCTGTCGCTGGATATCGTGAGCAAGTGGTATTGGCGCGGCGGGTCGAGTCCTCGGCCGGTGAACGTCAGCTCAGCGTCGCCCGTCAACTCGCCCGTCAATTCCGCCGTGATTGAGTCGCGCCCCTGGCCGACGATGCGGGATGCTTGCGAAACGTGAATCGGGGAATCTAGCGAGTAGTCCGATGCAGCGAATAGCGATTGACCGAACAACAGATCGCCGCCCGCCAGTTCGATCTGGCCGCCGCCCCCGAACATTCCGAGGTTGCCGCCGGTCACGACGTAGGTTGCCTCGCTGAACGCTTGCGCCGCCAGCACGCCGTCTTCCACGAGAACGCGCCCACTGAAGCTCGACTCGGGCGATCCGGTGAAAACGGCAACTCCATCGGTCGTCTTGTCAACATCGCCGTTGCCGATGATCGTCGCCCCGCCGACTTGCCCGCTTTCCAAATGGAGTTGTTCAAAGCCGAGGGAATTCTGACCGCCAAAACCCGATCCGAGCGTGCCTCCCTCGGAAACTCGAATCGTGTTGAGCAGTTTGGAGCCGCCAAAATCCAACTCGGCGAGACCGCCTGAAATGCTCAAGTCCGTGTTGCTTGGCAGGCTTTCCGCAGATCGAAAGATGACTTCTCCGTCATTGACGAAGGTCGTGCCGGCATACTGGTTGTTGCCAGAGACGCCAATCGCGTAACTTGACACTGTGGGCGAATAAGTGACGTCCAATGGCGCGGCAGTGCGCTGAACGATGTTTGCACCAACGCTTCCGCGTCCGTAGAAGAAAAGTTCGTTGTTCCCTTGTGGTCCCGTCGACACCGTACCGCCAACGACTTGCCCGCCGTTGCTCAGGTGGATGGCGCCGGATTGCACGTCAAGCTCAAAACCGTTGAGGTCGAGCGGCCCGTGATCGGTCTCGAAAAACAGCGAGGCGATCGTGGCATCACTCGACAGCGCTCCGGTCGGGCCCGCGATGGCGACGTGCTCGTCCGCGGCGGCCGTATGAATATCCGTACTGTCGATTGGCATCCGCGTGATGCCCCGACTGGATGTCGTGGCGAAGCCGATGGGAAACTCGCCTGGGGTCTGCTGTTGGTACGCGACAAGCCAAGGCAAGATCCCGTGCGACAGGCTGGGCTGCTCGTTCACGTGGACCTCCGCCGTCGTGAGGTCGCGGATCGTGGCGACAGCCCCAGGGTTGCGATCGAGCCGCGCCATGGTCAGTCGATTGTCAGGCGCGTTGGCAGGACTGATGAAGGCAAGATCAATTTCCGAATACCCTTCGACAAAACGGACTGTCCCGACCGTTTCGTTCAGATTGCCTGATGTCTGCAGAACTCCGCCGCGAAACTCGATTGGAGTCGTATCGGGAATGCGATTGTTCTGAACTCCGGCGCCGGCGTTGTCGATCCACAGCCGGCCGTCATCAGATCCTGGTCGTTCGTGGAGAATGATTCGCTCGGTGTTATCCACGCGGCCCGCCGCCAGCAGCCTGAGCGACGCACGCACGTCTGTGACGCCAGTATGCAAAGCGTTCGGCGTGTAGATCGTCACTTCGCCCTTGCCGACAATCAAGTCGCCCCCGGTGACGGACCCCGTCAGTTCGATATTCCCTCCGCCGATCGCGGATCCCTGCTCGCCCAGATCCAATCGGCCTGCCAATCGGACGTTGCCGCCGACGCCCCCTACTTGAAATGCCGAAATGCCCGTCAGGTCTGCGACGCCCCGGGCATCGTGCAGGAAGATGTCCTCCTGCAGCGTGAAATTCACCGGCGCGGCGATCCAAAGCGATGCATCCTGTCCCAGTACATGAGTTGCACCGGTCGTGGTTCCGAAGCCGCCGATGGACGAAATTGTCAGATTGCCTTTTTCGACACGGATGTCGCCGTCGTATCCGGGCAGGTCGCCGAGCTGCGCGTTGTAACCCGTCGTTTTTCGAATCGTCTGGACCCCCGCGAGAGAGCCCTCGACGCGACCGTTTTGCAATTCGATCTCGTGGTCGAGCACTTGCAGAGTCGCCCCTGGCGCGACGCTTAATTGGCCCGCTGAGCGAACGGTCGCCCTGCGAATGGCCACGTTGGCGTTGATCTCCAGCGCGCCCTCGGCAACATCAACGTCCTCGAGGTAGCTACCATCGTGGTTGATCGCCACGACGTGCGATCGCGCCGGGTTGAAGGTCCGCGACTCGACAATTCGCGGCAGCCGCGATTGTTGAACGTTGAGATTGATTCGTCCTCGATTGGAAGCCACCAGTCGTTCTTCGACGGGCACGTTGACGTTCAGCGTGCCGGCAATCACGTTCGTGCCGTGCTGCGTGCCGCCGAGCGCCAACGGCGCATTGATTTCCACAGTTTCGTTGCTGCCGACTTGCGTGATCCCTTGGTAGGCGTTGTCGGAATTCAGCGCAACGGGATGGTTGCCGCCCAAGTTCAAGCGACGCGCAACGCCGGTCAGGACGCCCTCGAACGTCCCGCCGCCGATAGTCGTGTCGGCAAAATCGTCGTCTCCAATGACGATCTCGCCCCTGAAAACGCCTTGCCCCAGAATCGCACTTGCGACCCCGGTGGTGGAGAAGTTGGGGCGCATGACAATCGCATTGTCCAAGTCGATGGAAGGGCCGACTTCCAGGATGCCTGCTACGTCCAAGTCCCTGGCGAGCGGCGCATTGAGCACCAACCGTCCGCTGGGCGCGACTTCCACCACAGTCGTCGACTGGCCCAACGCCTGTTCGTTATTTACAACCAACTGTCCGCGATTGACCAGGGTCGACCCGGTAAACGTATTGGCCACGTTCAGCGTGATGATGTCATTGGAATTGGGACCATTGACAATGAACGCCCCATCGTGCTTGAGGGGAGTTTGGTCGATAGTCAGACTGCCCTCCACGAGCAAATCTCCGACGCCGCTGATGCCGCCGGTCAGTCGGGTGCGATCGCCCCGAACGACGGGGGGAACGCCGTCGTTCGCCAGAACAATCGGAGAGGTGAACGTCGCATCGCGGGGTAGGTTGAGCTGCCCGGTCTTGAGCGTCAGCGCGCCGGTGGACGTCGCCGCCGTCGCGAAGAGAATCGCGCCTCCGTCGAGCGTCAGCGGCTCCAGAACGGGCTGCAACAGGACCAATTCTCCGCCCTCGACAATCGTTCCTGCGCTGGTGGCTCCCAGTCCGTTGGCGTGTTCGATTCGGAGCGTTCCACCCTGGAGAATCGTCGTCCCCAGATAGCTGTTGTCACCATTGAGAATGCCTGATCGCGAGCCGCCAGCAACCACCGTCAGGCCGCCGCTGCCGGTGACGGCGCCATTTACGACTGTGAACGAGTCAACGCTCAACACACTATCGCTGAGCAATTCGATTGTGCCGTTGAGATTGACGGAGCCCGACGAGGATGACGTCGCCAAGATGCCGCCGTCGAGCAGGAACGGTTCGGCAATGTCGCTGCGGCTGGGAAGCACGATTCGCCCCGCCGCCCCAATCAGCGTCGCTGCGGCGTCTGTTCCCAATGCGGTTGCGTCGGCCACCGTGACTTCGCCGCCGGCAACAGTCAAACTGCCGCCCCAAGACGCGCCGCTGCCGGCCAGCGTCAGTGCACCGCCGCCGACTTTAGAGATGTCGCCTACCGTGGAAGCAACACCTCCCTCCAACCTCAGAACGCTGCCTGACACGACATCGATCGTCAGCGACTCAGCCGGCGCGATCGCGATCGGCGTCGACACAATGGCGTTCGTTTGCGTGAGCGAAGGATGTGTTGCCAATACCGCAGGTTGATCGCCCGGTTGATCGAATGTGATCACGCTGGTCCCTGTCACGCTGATCGGCAATGCCGACGACGCCGTCCCCAGAGTCAGTTGGCCTAGCACGATTGGCGCGCTCACTATCGGGTTCCCGATTCGCCTGGCAGCCAAGACGGTTGCCACGTCACCGGGCGCGGTTGGCACGCCATCGGTCCAATTGCTTGGTTCGTGCCAGTCCGAGTTGCCGGACCGTGGCGGCCACGTGCTGATGGTTTGCGAATTGCCATGCGAGGACACGTAACAAAAGAATGCCGCCAGCAACAATCGCAAACAAAGAGAAGCTGCCAGTTTTTTCTTCATGAGCTCATCGGGCGATTGGAAAGAAAGATGCGAGCCAAGTCGGGGACATGCAATGAGTGTGGCGATGTGCTGACCGCGACAAATCAGGAGCACTCTCCGTGACTAAGCCGCCTAACGACGGAGTGCTGCCGCCCTTGATGCAGGCTCGTCCCACTCCTCTAGATGCCTGTGGGGGCGATGCCGAGCATGGCCTTCATTGCCAAGAGGCCCTGGTGCCGTTTTGCCGTTTGCCTACACATCGAGGGGCCCATTATAGCTGAGGTGAAGGCAGCATAGGGCATTTATCCGCGGTGATCGACCACGGGCGGCCGTCCATCTGGTTCAGGTGAAATGAAAGCCATCACCTGAAACGCGGATTACTTGAGAATGCGTCGGTTCGATACATCCACATACCGCAACCGCCAACCAGAACTTGGGTTTACATTGACTCGGACGCAGGTTCGCCTGGGGCCCGCCCCTTGAGGGACTGCAGGTGCGCCGATCAATAGGTGCGAGACGGGCTCGTCCGCGCTCGCCGACTCGCAGGCGAAGAAGCTGCCTGCCATAGGAGTGTCGGACCTGCGCAGCTTGTGCGCGGATGAAAGAGCATCTCAAACACCGCCTCCCCCGGGAAGTGTGAAAGCCGCTCGCATCGTTTGGTCAATATCGCAGCGACGAGCGACGCGAAGGAAGCACACGGCGAATAAAGCTGCTGGACATTCGTCGCAACCAATTTAGATAATGCGAGTCCCCGCACGCGAGCATGAGCTAACGTTTCGTGCAGGTGCTGCGGCGCCGCAATTACCAGAAAGCAAATCGTTGTCGCCCCTCGTACGAAGCGAAAACCTCGTCCAGCGACAGCTGAGTTTCAAGCGAGTTGGCCGCGAACTCGCTACGTGCGCCGGTGTCCGGGCTTGCGAGGCGGAACTTCCCGGAGGCTGCAAGCTGCACCTCCTTGAGACTCTTTCGTGGCTCAAAGCTGCGACGCCCTGGTGCTTCCCGGTGCTGCGAGGGTGCGTCGACGCGCACCTGCTGATACGGCTTATCCGTCGAGGAGGCGGCTGACGGCGATGAATGCCGTCGCGCTGAAACGACTCCGTCGATAGCCGGTCCCCTCGCCGCAACGAAGTATGCCGGGCGCGCGAGAAACAGACCGGATTCGAACTGGGCGACTGCTGCGGCCGCGGACGATTGAGCGCCCACCCTGGCGACCTGCTGCGTCTGCAGCACGGCCATTGCTGCCGGAGAGACTGCAATCCGTTGTTCGGAATCGCCAACAACTGCCGTCGTCGATGACGGGCCGTACGTGGATTGCCAAATCAACAGATCGGCGCCGTCGGCCTTTCGGTCGCCATTGGCGTCGCCGTTGAATTGTCCGCTGCTGCCGTCGGAGGCACCACGCTGCCAGGTGAGGAAGTCACGCCCGTCGACACGGCCGTCGCGAAAAAAATCGGCCGACACGACGAACGGTTTGTTCAGGTAAAGCTGCAGTTGGGCGTTGCCGTAGCCCTGGGGAACCAACGCCACGACATCGATGTCGCCATCGCCGTCAAAATCGCCGGGCGTCATCGACAACACGTTCTCGGCTAGTCCGTCAATCGTCCGCGCCTCGCGCCACCAGGTGTCGCTGTAGAAAAGGACCGACATGCCGGCCGTGCTCGATCGCGACGTGAGCAGTTCCACGTCGCCGTCGCCGTCCATATCCGCAGCGGCGTGAATGTGTGAACCAACGGAAGCGATGTTTTCTTCGAATCCATCGACTCCTCGATTCCGCAACCACATGATGCGACGGTCCCGGTTCGTGGCATAAACGACGTCCTGCAGACCATCTCCGTCATAGTCGGCGGCGATGAGCCCCAAGTAACCTGCGTAATAGTCGGCCACGACGGTCCGCGTCAAACGGCCGTCGCCTTGATTGTCGTAGATCACCAGTTCGCTGCCGGAGGCCGCGGCGATATCGACGTCGCCGTCTTGGTCGAAATCGGCAGCAGCCAGGCTAGAGACAGTTTGGAGATCGAGTACCCGGTGCTCGAAGCGGCCCGCACCCACGTTCTCAAGCCAACTCAAGCCGCTTTGACTTGTCACGCCGGCTGCCACGATCATGTCGAGATCGCCGTCGTGATCGAAGTCCGCAAACTCAAGATCGCGGACGACGCCGACAAATAGAAAGACAGGACTCTCGTCAAGCGACACGCTGAAGCTTCCCCAGCCGTCGTTGTAGTAAATCAGAACGCCCGAGTTGACGGCCGAGATGATGTCCTCATCGCCGTCGGAGTCGATGTCGATGGCAAAGACTCGCGTTGCGCCGGCAGGCAGATCGCTGACCTCGTGCCGGGCGAACTCGCCGACGCCCAAATTTTCGTACCAGGACAGGCGGTCTTCCAGCGGGCCGTCGACGACGAGATCCAAGTCGCCATCGCCGTCGAAATCCGCTGCATCGACCGTACCGTATCTCGACCCTTCGCCGATAGCGAGCGCCGGGTCGAATTCCACGGACGCGACGCGGGGCGGTTCGATCACGATCCGGTAGTCCTCGACCTCGCCGTCGCTCGACGACCCAGCGGGTCCCAACCCGCCGTCTGTGCTGATGCGGATGCGTGCAAACGCGGGACCGCTCACGGCCGTCGCCGGGACGCTAAACCTGAGTACATTGTCTCCCGCTACGACAGACACGTCCGCGGCAATCTGTTCATCGCGGCCCGTCCAGACTCCATCGGCGTTGAAGTCGATCCACGCGCTGAGCAGCGCCCCTGCGGGCGCATTGCCCACCCGCACGACCGCCAGGGCGTCGAGTTGACCGACGTGCAGTTGGGGAAAGACGACGCCGTCCTCATCGTTCAGGCCGCCGAGTTCGTCATCGGCGTTTGCCGCGTCGCTGGGTGCTCCGTCGCTCTCTTCGTCGCGGCGAGCGCCCAAAGTCGGCCCCGAGGCTCCATGTCTGGGGCCGTTGTCGATCAGCATCGTGGGATAGGGCGCAGGTGCGTCGCCGAAGTCGCCCGGCTCGTCGTCGACGAGCCAGGTCACCGCCGTGAAATCGTCGCCTACCTTGTAGTCGGAACCAGCCGCCACGGCGATCTGAATGGTCTCGTTCGATTCCAAGGCTGCGTCGTCGAGTGGCGTCACGAGAACGCGCGCCTCGGCCACGCCGGCAGGAAAGACGACAGTGCCGCCAGTCGCTGTCAGTGATTCGCCGCCCTCCGCTTCGTAGTCCGCCCCGAGTTGAGCGTCGCCCGCGACGCCCAAGGCCACCGTCAGCGGGGCGGCCAGGACTCCGGTGCGCGTGAAGACGAATTCCACCGGAGCGCCGTGGTTCTCGGCGGTTTGAGGGGCGGAGGCGGCGACGTTGACCACGCCGCTGACGTTTTCATGCCAGGCAATTCGACCCTCGCCGGTTGGCAAGCTGGACTGCACGGAGATCAAGTCAAGATCGCCGTCGCCGTCGGCATCAGCCGCCTGAACATCCTTGACGTGGTCGACGAACCGCACGAGGTCGCGCGTCGAGAACACGCCCGTTCCGTCGTTCACGTAAAGCATTAACGACTTGTCGTCGTCGCCGCTGGCGACGACGTCGGGATCACCGTCGCCATCCCAATCGGCCACGGACAAGTAGCGGCCCGACTTGGTATCAGGCCGCGAGATCAGGTGCGGCTCGTAGTTGAGAGCGCCGTCGTTTTCGATCCAAGACAAGTTGTCCCGACCGGCCCCGGTGGCGACGAAGTCCAGGTCACCATCGCCATCGACGTCGACGACTTGCATTTCGTCAGCGTTGGCAAAATCAGCGCGGCGGAATCCAAAGCGGGCCTGTCCGAAATTCTCGTACCAGCCGACAAGGCCGCCATCGGGGCGATTGGCAAACAAGTCGAGGTCGCCGTCGCGATCGATGTCGATCGCTTGGAGGGTTTGAAGATAGCTGTCGCCGCCCAAATACGACCATTCTTGCTGGGAGAACGTCTCATGCCCGTCGTTCAGGTAGATTTTCCAACTGCCGAGCAGGTCGATGTCGCCGTCATTGTCAATGTCAACGGGCGTCACGCCGCTGCCGCCGATCCGATCGACGAAGTGCAGGGCAAAGTTCCCGGCGCCGTCATTTTCACACCAGTAGACGTCGCGGCCGGTTTCCATCAGTCCGCTATGGGCGACAAAGTCCATGTCGCCGTCTGAATCCACGTCAGCGACGGCCACGTAGACGCTCGACTCCTGGGGGGCATCGTCAATCTCACTGCGCCAATAGGCCCCGTCGCCGCGATTCTCGAACCAGACCCAGCCAGCCACGATGTCGAGATCGCCGTCGCCGTCAAAGTCGGCCGTCGCCACGGATTGCGGATAGTCCTCGTCGTTGGGCGCCACGCGATGCACGACAAACTCGGCGGCACCGGGGTCGGGCGGTTCGATCACGATCTCATAGTCTTCCACTTCGCCGTCGATCGCCGCGCCCTCGGGACCGAGGCCGGGCTGACTGCTGATGCGAACCCGCGCGTACGTGACGCCGGAAACAGCGCCCGCCGGAACGGCGAACTCGATTTGCTGCCTCCCGGGCGACACGAGGTAGTTCGCGACCACATGCTCGCTGGCTGCGCCCCAGTTACCGTCGCGATTCGAGTCGAGCCAGACATTGACGTAGGCATCGCCATAGATCTCAGTGGCTTCGATCGTTGCGGTCGCCGTCTTCTGCCCGACGCGCAATGGGCTCCATGTGACTCCGTCCTCGTCATCGGCGCCGACAGCGTCGTCCCCCGTCGCGCCGGACGACTGCCAGCCGTCGGCCTCAGCATCGCGGGAAGCGCCGAGTTTGGGGCCGAATGCCCCGTGCCTGGCGCCACCGTCGCTCCGCAGTGTGGGATAGGGAGCCGGCGCGTCGCCCAAGTCCCCTGGATCGTCGTCGACGATCCAGGCCGTTCGCGGCTCGGCCGTCGTCACGACGTATCCGGGGCCGTCCTGGATCTGGATCTCCACGGCCTCGTCGAGTTCGTAGAAGTCGTCGTCGATCGCCGCGACCCGCACCTTGGCGTGTTCTGAACCGGGGCTGAATTCAAAGTAGCCGCCGGTTGAACTTGTGAGCGTTGCGCCCCAGAGCCGATAGTCGACGTCCGCGATCGCCGATCCGCCCAGCGTGAAGTGCACGGCTAGTGCCTTGTTGACAGGACCGTAGCGGCGATAGTGCTTATCACTGAATGCGGCTGCATCGTTTTCAGCAACCTGGCTCGAGCTTTCGGAGACGAAAATGACGCGTGCCTGAGAGTTTTCGTGCCACGCGATCGTCTGATCGGCGGCGAGGGCGACGATCAAATCCAGATCCCCGTCGCCGTCCATGTCCACTGGCAGAGGACGGCCGGACAATCCGTCCGTCTGCAACCGGTGCGGGCCATCACCGGCCCCTTCGCCGCTGATCTGTAGCCAGGCGACGGAACTGCGGCTGTAAAGCGGGTCCGCGAAACCGTCGCCATTCAAATCCACAAGGGACAGCAGTCCATACCCTGATGCGTGATTTGCCACGAAGGACGTCAGGCTGGGGTAGGATGAGCGGATCATCGAATCAGATCGCGAGCTGAACGCCACGTCGAGGCCGGGCCACGTGTTGACGTGCCCCAGGGCCGACGAAATCCAAGTCCCAGAGGCGGTGTAGAGCACCTCGCGTTCATACCCGTCGGGGCCGCCGTGAAACAACACGACGTCGCGGCCGCCTTGTCCGCTGGCGAGCACGTCGACGCGACCGTCTCCGTCGACATCGGCAGCCTGGATCGAACTTGCGCGGAGGAATTCGCCGACAAACTTCGGCGTGAAGGACTCGGTCCCGTCGTTTTGAAAGCAATCGACGGTCTCCGCCAGCCCCATCAGGATGTCGAGGTCGCCGTCAAGATCGGCGTCCGCGACGTGAAGCGAATGCGATTCCTCGTTGAGATCCGCGATCACATGGGTGACGAAATACTGCTGCCCAAGATTCTCGTGCCAAGCCAGCCCGTAGTCGTCGCCTGCCGCGGCAGTGACGAAGTCGACGTCTCCGTCGTGATCGAGATCCGCGACGGAAACGTGACGCAGATCGTCGACGCCGGCGATTACGACGTGAGGCGCAAAGCCAAACTCTCCCCGATTTTCGTGCCACCACACGCCGCCGTCAGGCGACGTCGCGACGAGGTCCATGTCTCCGTCGCCGTCGACGTCAGCGGCGTCCGCCAGACTCGTCGCCGCGATTTCCGTGGCGACGACGTGCGGCAATCCAAACTCGCCGGACGATGCTGCCGGAGGGGCAATTACGACCGCATAGTCTTCCACCTCGCCGTCGATCGCCGCGCCGCGAGGCGTCAATCCCGCCGCCGAACTCAGTCGGAATCGAGCGAACGTCTCGCCCGATGCCGCCGTACCCGGAATGACAAAGGTGAGCGTATTCTCGCCTTCGTGAACGAAAACATCGCTGACGATCTGTTCCCAAACGCCGCCCCATGTGCCGTCCCGGTCGAGATCGATCCACGCGTTGAGGTACGCGCCATCGGGAGCGCTGGCAACAGTCACCGTCGCCTGCGCCGTGGTCATTCCCACTCGTAATACGCCGAACGCGACACCGTCTTCATCATCGTCGGCCACGGCGTCGTCGCTGGTCGTCGGATCCAGCGTTATTGCCGAGTCGTCCTCTGCATCGCGAAGCACCCCGAGAATGGGGCCGATGGCTTCGTGCCTGGCCCCGTCGTCCGCAAGCGTGGTCGGGAAAGGAGGCGGCGCGTCACCGAAATCTGCGGCAAGCAAACACCGCTCCTCCAGATGTTCGACGCCGAGGCGTTGCTCGCCTTCGCGCAGCGAGTGACGGGTTCGCAAACGCAGAAAAGCGTGGTTTCGAAAAAGCTTGGATCGCCGCACGAATCTGCCCGCCACTTCTAGAAGTCCATTCCTGTCGTCCGAGCAGACGCAACCGCTTCGGCCCAAACTCTTCGGAGCATCGCCGGCGTGAAATCCATGAGAGTAGCTAATGGGCTTCGGGGAGAATTATCGTCGTATCGAGCAAGTCGCTCAATAGGAGAATGCCCCGGTGCGGGGAGCCTTGTTCTGCCCTAAACAACGAGCGATTTGCGATTAAAGTGCCGGGCGCTGTACGACTCCCTTTTCACATTGATCGTCGCTCACTCCGCAGAGCACGGAGACTATAGCAAATACCGTACACTTTAAGATTCAAGGATTAACGACTCGCGAAGTCACGGTTCAGGATGACGCCAGTTGCAGCAAAATCGCAATCATCGGCTCGGAAAGCCCAAGCAAGGGTTTGCCATGTTCAACCGACGCCACATTACCAGCCGACCTTAAGGCACCGCGAGCGTGTCGGTCCGGTGCGTGTTCGTGTGTGCCCACGCACAGTCCATCGTCACGACTCATCACCGTCTGGTTCCGCGAAATACTCTGCGACACTGGCAAGCCAGCTATCCCACTCATTTCGCGGGTCAGGGTCGAAATCTAAGGCTCGAAAGATGTCACGTAAATGCTGAATCGCCGTAGTTGGATCGGTATCCGAGCGCTCGACCTTCAGCCTTACAAATGGTCCGATGACAGCCTCCAATGCGGCCTGAATTGATTGGGCGTCTTGGGGACATGCAACTGTCACTTCGCCAGGAGCAGGTGGCGTCTCCGGAACTCCAGCTTCACCGCGTTGCGAGAATTCGTACGAACGGCCCTTCAGCTCAACAAACCTCGATATTGGCGCGTAATCAATGTTGGCACTCTCGATTGCTATCGCGGGAGCTAGTACTGAATATGCCCATGCGGGAAATTCCCCATGGGCACAATCTCGCATGGTCCAGCTCATCAATGGATCGCCCAGCCAGAAGAAATCGTCACCAGGGTCACTCTCCATTTCACTCCATGTCGGTACGAACACATACTTATCAACAAGTGTGTCGTGAATATTCCAGTGGTGGTCATTCAATGTGAAGAGATCAACCTTGCCTTCGTCCAGATTTGCGACTACCGGGAAGTATGGTATTCGCAGACCTTTCAGCCAACGAATTCCGTCTCCGACGAACTCAAAAAAGGGCGATGTATGCGTCTTCACCTGAACGACAAAGGAGTCGCATGCTAGAAGCACTTTTCGATCACTCTTCAGAAGTGTAGCGACGACATCGATGCCATGATCCTCTTCGCGTGGCACTTGTGCGATAGCCGCGAATGGCCGAAGCATTTGCATCGCCAAGCCTTCCGCTATATTAGCCCTGCGAAAATTCGCCGCTATGCGTCCGCCCTTGTCAGGTTCATCTTTCCTTTTCATTGCCTGCGACCTCCTATGGTTCTTATGAATAGGCTCTAGGCGGATTCGTGAAATGACAATGTACTCCAAGTGTCGGCGTGGCAAACGCCTTCATTATTGAGCCACTCGGTCGCCGGTGAACTTCTTGGGGCGGCCTATTCTGGTAGAATTGGTAGGGTTCGCCATCCCTCTGCATCAACAAGCAGATAAATGCCCAGCTTCCGAAAAGCCGATCCTTACTCGATTGCTGTCGACCGCATATTGCAGGCGCACGCCCAACGGTCAACTTCGCTCGACTTGGGCGACTTGGCTTTGGCTAGCATCCCAAGGGAGATCACCAAGCTATCTCATCTGCGAACGTTGTCCTTGGGCGCCACCGATGTTCGGCAAGCAGCTTGCGTCAGTCTACGAGACGCGTCACCGAATCGGCCATGGTCTGCCATTGTCGATCTGGAACCGCTCAGCGCGCTCCAGCAACTGCAAGTCCTCGACCTGGACGCGTTGTCGCGTCTCACTGACCTTGCGCCGCTGTCATCTCTTCAGAATTTGCGAGCCCTTAGCCTTGCGCGTTGCCACTCACTTGCCTCTATCGCCCCCCTTCGTGCGCTTTCGCAACTTGAATCATTAAATCTTGCTGGATGTTTTTCTCTGTCTGATCTTAGTCCGCTTGAGGCACTGTCTTCACTGCATGCCGTCAATTTGTCGTGTATGCCTATCAGGGATTTGGACTGCCTTCTTCGGCATAGGCAACTGCAGCTTCTTGACATTTCACTGTGCCAGAAGCTCGCGAGCGTAGATACGATCGCTGCTTTTCCTACGCTGAGAATTCTCGAAGCAAGCGGCAGCGTCAGTATTGATCGACTCGATGTACTTCGTCAGCTTACCGAATTAGAGTTTCTCAACGTGGACTTGAGTGACAGCGTCGACTCGCTCGAAGTGGTTGCGGGGCTCAAAAACCTTTCGTTTCTTTCGATCGGCGGCAGTCAGCGCGTGCACGATCTCTCTCCAATTCAATCACTCGAGCGGTTGATCCACCTGTCTATCCATCGCTTCGAAAATGCTCTGCAATTACCCACTTTTTCGCATCTCGCGTCTTTGCGAAGCCTGCAACTCGTTCTGCTCAATGCAATAGCCGACTGGGCTCCACTGGCAGGTCTTTCGCAGCTTGATCAGCTAGCTCTGTCCAGTTGCGGGCAGCTTACGACGCTACGCGATTTAGCACCTCTAGCCAACCTCCGCCGCCTTTCCTTGAGCCAATCCGACTCCATTGATGATCTGTCACCGATTGCGGAGATGGCGGGCATTGAGGAATTATCCTTGGAGTCGTGTAGCAATATCGAGGATCTTGCGCCAATTGGCAGCTTGAAGAATCTACGCAGCGTCAATGTGATGGCATGCCGTGCCATTTCAGATTTCTCGCACGTTGGTCGAATTGACTCCCTAGAGAAGCTGTCGATCACGCAGTGCGATCGCCTTGAGGACGTCTCCTTTGCAGTCGGTCTATCCAATCTCCAGTCAGTAGATTTCTTCAGCAGCCCCGGTATCCGGGACATATCATCTCTGTCTGGCTTGAGCTGCTTGCGTCACATATCGCTCGCGGCGTGCCGCAATATTGATTCCTTCGGCCCCATCGTCCCGCTCGTAGGCGATTTGGAAGTTCTGCAGCTGGACGGCTGCCGTTTCCGTGACCTTCCGCGAGCATTCTGCAACGCCGGCCGCAGAAAAAACGTCGTTGATCAAGTGGCAGCTCATCTCCGGGATCTGAAGTCCTGCGCCGCGACCGACGCGGAACGTAAGGTATTCCTGCTCGGCAACCCAAACGTAGGCAAGACACAGTTCGCACGCAGGTTGATGGACTTACCTTTCGACCCCTCGGTCCCTTCGACACACGGCATCGAGCTTGGAGCAGTAACAGACAACATTCCCAGCGTCGAGCACGAAGTTACGCTCCGCATCTGGGATTTCGGAGGACAAGACATCTATCATGGTGCACATGCTCTATTCTTGCACCAAGATGCTGTATTCGTCATCCTCTGGAACCCAGCGCTTGAGCCCAGTCCTTCGGATGTGTCGCCGCCGCAACGCGACAATAAGCCTCTCGCCTACTGGCTAGAACTTGTTCAAAGCATTGGGGGCGACGACGCTGAGGTACTGGTAGTCCAGAGCAAGTGTGACAATCCAGGTGACGAGTGGGAATCGCCTCCAGCCACTTCGCAGACCCTCCGGTACTTAAGGGTCAACCGATGTAGCGCTGCGACCGATTTGGGAATCGGCACGCTCCAGGGAGAAATTCGAGATGCCGTGCATCGCCTTCTGATGCGACGCCCTTTGCAGCAAATCGGTGGGGGCCGGATCAGAGTCCGCGAAACACTCAGGTCCCTTTCATCTCCCTCTTCCACGGAACCCGCTGTTCGAACAATAACATTCAACCAGTTCGCTGACATCTGTCATGCTGCGGGAGACATTACCAGCGAACACGCACTGCTAACTTTCCTTCACGACACCGGAGTCCTCTACTATCACCCAACTTTACTTCCCGACACGGTGGTCCTTGATCATAACTGGGCGCTGGAAGCCATCTATGCGATTTTCGCACCAGATGGCCCCGCAACGATTCTCTCGCGTCTCCACGGCCGGTTCACCCTTGCCGATCTACAGGAATTCATCTGGCGTGACTACTCCCCTTCGGAGCAAGCCGTCTTCCTCAAGCTAATGATTGCGTGCGGAATCTGCTTCGCCGTATCACAATCCGGTCCAGCAGACGCCATTGAGTACATCGCCCCTGACTTCCTCCCGGCAAATAGTCACGCTCGCAAAATCGCTGTACACCATTTAGAAGGCGAGTCCGATGCACGCGTCGAAGTGCATTTCCCATTCCTGCACGACGGGATTATTCGCGGGTTATTGAGTTGGATTGGCCGTCACGCCGGTTCACATGCGATTTTCTGGAAGTCGGGATGCTGGCTTTACGACGCGAGGACTCGCAGTGAATTAGTTGTCGATGTAGATCGTACAAACAGCACGCCGGACCAGCCATTTGGCGCGTCATTTTCGATCTGTACCTGGGGTGACGACGCAACCGAGCTTGCGGATGTATCAGCGTCATATTTCGATCGGAACGCCTATTGCACCCCGCCGACAATTAGATGGATTAAGGGCGAGCCGGAATACCGGAAGCCCTATCTCTTTACGTATCAAGCACAGTCATCGGTTGGCGAGCCTGCAGATTCGGCGACTTCGCCGGTCTTCGCGCCAGCGTCACGTCCGCTTGCGGCTCAATCAGGCAGCCGGCCGATCGTCTACATCTCTTACGCGTGGGGCGACAATTCTACTGAAGAGGGCCGGACGCGCGATCAAATTGTAGACGCCCTGGAAGTACGCCTGGGCGAATGGGGATATGAAGCTGTTAGAGACAAGCGTGTCCTGAGAATGGGCGATTCTCTGTCAGCTTTTATGAAGTGTATCGCGAAAGGAGAGCGAATCCTCGCGATCATCAGCGCCAAATACCTCGAATCGTTTGCTTGCATGAGTGAATTGTATGGGGTGTATGAACATGCCAATACGGCGCAGTCAGAGTTCTTGGAGCGCCTCATTCCCGTTGTTCTCGATGACGCCAAGATTTCTACCGCTGTCGATCGTGCTGAGCACGCTAGATTCTGGGAGACGCGCTATCGCGAGCTACTAGAGGTGGAGGCCTACTTGGGTGAAAACGATTTCGAGCAGCTAGCTCAGATTAGAAAATGGTACAAGGCCATTGGCGACATACTGGCTTTTGTTGCAGACGAACTGCACCCACACGGATTTCGCCACATCACCGCCGACGACTACGCTGCGGTAAGAGAACTACTGAATCGAAGCAGCGAAAACAGCTAACCAGGGAGTGGCGTCCTCAGGTCCGCTTGTGCGGCAAAGCGACCAGCAATGGTACTTTGTGGTACGTTTTTTCGTTTATACAACCTGCGCAGGACGTAAACGCCGGACGCGATTGTGGGCAAGCCGGGCAGCCGATGGCAACAAAGCCTTGGATTCAGCTCCGTGATCCCTGCGCCTCCCGCTCCAGCAGACCGAACACCGAGTTGTGAAGCCGCAACTCCCCTGCCCGCGCTCGATTGACCATTCCCCGAAAATACGCCGCCGGCTGCCGGACTGGATCATCTGTCCGGTCAATGCCCCGATCGGTCAGCAGGACGCAGAGAGCGGCCCCTACTCGTCCGACGACGTGGCACGCCTCGCCCCAACTCTGCTGGCTCACGCCCAGGTGAGGGCGAAGTCGGTACGCCGCGTCGATCACGTCGTCCCAGGTCAACGTCCCCGATCGGAGCGGCAAGTGCGATCGATACCGCTCGCTTGCCGCAGTGACCATCTGCGCGATGGACACGTGGTCGCCCCCGCTCGCTGAGGCCGACTCTTCTGGCGCCGCAGGTTCTGCTACGCTTTTCTGAAAGCAAGTGTCCTGCGGACTACAGATGTTTATTGATGGAGTGGTGTATTTGTAGTGGGCGAACTCTGGTTCGCTTGTGCATGAACGTTTTCTTGTTGTTCCATCAGAATTACCCGTTCGAGGCGCGGCCAATGAAACTGTTTCCAGGCACCGTTCGTGTAGCTCGTGATGGCGTTGCAACAACTCCCGCAGTCCTGACAAGCCAATGTGCGTGCGGAGCTGCACAGCAATCTCATTGTAGATAGCCTCCAGTTCGTGCAACGCTCGCGGGGAAGCTCCCTGCTCCCGCAATTCGAGCAGCAGCGATCGCACCTGCCTGCGAAGCCACGAGATCTCGCGTTTGGTTCCTAGCCACGCCTGATCGTAGAGTTGCTTCTCATGCAGCTTTCGTTGCAGCTCCTCGCGGAGATACGCCAGGGGCGTCAAATCGACGCCAAAAGCAAACAGCAGGCGCCCGGTGGCCGGGTCGCGTTGGCCGTAGCGCTTGTGGTTTCCGCTATCGTGGTACGTGATGGCGCCAAGTTGGAAGAGCTGCTTTTCAAGCTTCTGGATTTGCCGTTCCGAGACGCCCAGATCGAGTGCGGTGCGGGAGAGCGACTGAAAGACGATCGGCCGACTTCCCTCCTCCCAGTCTTGCTCGGTGGTGAATGCCATGTAGTAGTCCAAGAGCTGGATCATCCGCGGCGTGAAGCCAGCCGCCTTGCCGACGCGCTTCACGAGCAGCAGCAAGTCGTAACGTCCGACATCCTCCTCCAGACCAGTGAAGTCGTCGCTCTGGAGAAGTGATTCGCGGTAGGCGGGAGAGCCAATACGCCCCCCTCCTCCGGTCATCGTCGTTGGCGGTCTGTGTGTTGAGATAGTCTGCATAGTAATTCAACGCCCCTGCAGGGACCGCTCAAGAGAGGGCATCGAACGATGCCGAGAAGAAGTGTGCACAACAGGGTTTGCAAACACGAAACTGCTTGCATCGGGCACAAGGGAGCGCTAGATTGAAAACTCGATACCAACGAGCACGCGCTCCTGATTCTGAAACAACCGCCGCGCCAACGGCGGTTTTTCTCTTTATGGGCTGTTATTGCAAGCGGGCGTCCTCCTTTGTGGTTGGTGGTTGGACATAGGGACGAGCCAGAACGGCCTGTCCGCGAGATAGTTCATGATGGCCTCGATTCGGCCATGCATAGCAACACCCTATCACGATTCGTGCACAGATATCGAGCACAACCTGCGCAATCTTCTGTCGCGCAACGGTGCTCGTTTGCGACTGAGTTGAGCATCGCTCAAAACTGCTCAGGGCGCGTCGTTCGCCTTTGCCAGCGCTGCATTTGAGCGGAACCAGACTTGAGCAGTTCGCCGCGCAATGGGCGAGGTCACGCGCGCAATTGAGCAGGCTCCTAGGCGCCGACCAAGTGGCGCTCAACGATGCTCGATTGCGCAGGTATGAGCGCCCTACTCCTGTGTGTATAGACTCGCAGCGATGGCAAGAATCGCTTGCGCTGCTCAATGAAGGCGTGCTACGGTCTGCGAAGTAACTGCTCAACTCAGCAAAGACTCGCATTCGATGACGACCAACAAGACCAAATTCAATCAGTCGGAAGCAGCCCGTATTGTCGGCCGGGTCCGTAATACCATTGCTGCGCACATTAAGAGCGGAAAACTGTCGGCCGAGCAGGACGGGCATGGGAATCTTGTTATCGATCAATCGGAGTTGCTGAGGGCGTACGGCGACGACTGCGACTTCAGTCGAGTCGACGCCAACTCGACAACTGAGTTGAAGGATCAAAGCGCCTCAGCGCCAACGGCTGCGCACGCAGTGCATGCTCAACTGAGCATGACTGAGCAGCTGTTGGAGGCTCAAAAAGAGGAACGCAAGCGGGAGCGGGAGCGACTCCAAGGCGAGATTGAGCGGTTGGAGCAGATGCTGTCTCGCTCGGAAGATCGGCAGAACAAGATCACGCTGCTGCTGGAAGATCGCACTCGCGGCATCGGCGCTTGGGAAAAGTCGTTTCAGGCGCTCGAACGCCGCGTCGCGGAGCAGGAAAAGGATCTCCGCAAGAAGCATGAGGAGGCCCAGCAGCAAGCCAACCGGTTTAAGCGGGCGTATCAGGCCGAGAAGTCCAAGACGATTTGGCAGAAGGTTTTTGGATAGGGACCGGGAGTAGGGGACGCGTCCGCACATCAAAACCGTTGACGATCCCCCCACGGTTGTGGCAAGCTCGCTGTCCAATATCCACGGAGCTACCGATGCAACGACGCAACACGCTTGTACCCCTAAATTCCCTGTTCGCCAGATTCAGCGGGGACAGGCTGATCAATCATCAAACAGGTTCGCCGGAATTCCACTGGCTGCCGGCCAAGTCAAGAGCGACGCCGAACTCTCATCGGAAGCACCCTCTCCAAGGACCGCGGCTTGCCAGCAGGGGGAGGGAACAGTGAAGCGCAAACAGACTCGCGAGAACTACGAACCGGCGGTCTACCACGATGACCCCGATGCAATTGCCACGGTGAATGTCTTCGACGCGGAACGCGATGAGGTGATTCCGGTGGAGGTCGGATACTACTACCACGGAAAGAGCGGCAGCACGCTGTTCTTGCTCGGTGATCCACGCAGCAAGCAACTGCTGTGGGAAGCCAGCCAGATCCAGCTCACGCGGTTCTCGCGAAGCAAACCGTCGGCAAAGCACCCCCAACGCACGGCCCAGCCCGCGGCAAGCTATCGACCCGTGGCGAGTCCAGTGCGTTGAGCTGCGTTTTCCGCGAAACTCACCGCCGCTGGCTCCCGGGAAGATGTGCTGGCTCGGCGGCGGTCCCAGATTCGCGCAGTACGTCTTGTTGTGGGAGAACAGCCTCCCAAGGCACCGCGGTGCACCGCGAGGACGCAATGCAAGCACTTTAGGATAAAACACCCAAACTGGCCAAAAAGCCGGGGACTCGTCTTATGTTCGAGGTAAATAGTACCGATTAGACAGGCGGGGAGGGCGCACTAACGGGGTTTGATTCCAATGCGCGTATTCTTGCTTGCCGTTCTCAGCTGGGGACTGGCCCGATTTGCCTGGGGCGAACAGCTCTTTGACGCATGTGCGAGCGAGGAAGACCGCTGTGCTGGCATCGAGTCGACGGCGTTCTACGCAGAAGGGTTCTATCCGCGCGTGGTGGAACAGGCGCCGACTCTTGGCTGCGACGACAGTTTCACTGCCGACCGGTCCTACGCGACGGCCGATTTGGGGTTTGTTCAGTCAGCCTCGTATATTGCGCGCGTGCGTCGCTCGGAAGAACTGTTGCCTGCGCCGAATGCGGCGAACGACTTGTTCCACAATCAGCTCAATCGAACGGAGGAACGGCTCCCTAAAGGCACCACCCCGTTGTTTTACGCATGGTTTTTCGGCAACGACGACGCTGAGAAGGACCTTTGGAATCGATTCGAGTTGTTGCCAAGCTTCGGCTTCTATTACGACACCGGGTTCATTGACAATAGTAGTGGCAAATTCGACGTTCCAAAGATTGAATTGGGCAAGTCGCAGAGCGCGGGGCAGACGACCTTCACCGGCAACGAGGATTTGGAACATGTACCGCTGATGGTGCTGCTTGATCACCAACTGGCCAACGTCGATGCCTTTGGCGGTCAGTTGCTGCAGTTCTACGTCGAAGTGACCAACCACGCGGACAACGCCAAGTTCCGCGCTAGCCAACTCTTTGTGCGCACGTACAACGGCGACCGGGTCACGGTCGCCGCCGGTCTGGGACATTCGTTGTTCGGCGTGGGCGGAGCGGTCCCCGCGACGCTCAGCCAAGCGTCCACGCTAGTCGGTACGGCCGCCAAGCCGACTACGGAGAAACCGGCTCAACTGCGGGTGCAGTTCAATCCGGAACGCGGCGGCTGGGGGTGGGGGCTAGCGATTGAAGATCCCAGCGTGGATGATTTCACATTGCCCGCAAACTCCGCCAGCCTCACGCGCTGGCCTACGATTGCGGGCAATGTCCGTTACAGCGGAACCGACGGCGCCACTTTGCTGCAATTCTCGGCGTTGGTGCGAACTCTCGGCTTCGAGGCGCAGTCGGGCGAGGAGTTTTTTGAGACCGCCTGGGGCTTGGCAGCGCTCGCAGAGATTGGACTGCGCGTGGAGGACAAACTCGTCGAGGGTGTCTATTCTGGCATTGCCGGCGGCTCTGGCGTTGGCGACTACGTATTTGGAATAGAACGATCCGCGGTCGCGACGGCCGGCAGTCTCACCACGATTGACGGCATCGGTGCATTCTTAGGGTACAAGCGTCAGTGGTTGTCGGACGCAGACGACGAGTTTGGAGCCAACGCGGCCTATGGAGTGACCTCCGTGGAGCGCGTCGCGGGAATCCCCGACGGGGACAATCGCAAGTTGCAGCAAGGCTGGGCAAATCTGCTCTACTTCCCGACAAAAAACCTCGCAGTGGGCGTGGAGTATCAATACGGTCGCCGCGAGACGTACGCCGACGGAGCCGGCGAGAATCACCGGATCATGGCCGTGTTGGCGCTGACGACCGGTGCCGCCAAGAAGGATTCGACCGAGACCAGATCGCTCCTGTACGACAGTCGTGGCGGCGACTATGGCGGGGATAGCCGCGCGTCGCGGCAGCGGTTTTAGCGGAACGCGGCCCTCAGACTTTGGCCGGCGACGACAGGGTTGGTAGAATTCGCCCGAAGATCTAGCGGTCACGCTCTTCGTCGCGTTCACGGCCTCGATTTCTGGCAAACCGCTTGTCGAGTGCATTTGACCAGCTGTCTATAGCCTGTGCGGCATCTTGCCGGTCCGCGGGCAATGCCGCTTGGTTGTCGGCCGATTTCGAGTGTCGACGGTTCGTTCGCTCGCTCGGGTCCTTGCGCTTGCGGGTCCGCTTGGGTTTATCAGTCTTCGGTCGCGTGTTTTCGCTGTCGGTTGCGTCATCGCGACCGGGACCGCGGAACGCGGGATTGGCTTGCTTGGTCAGGTCAACCGGTGCGGTTTGGGGTCGCTTGTTAGCCCCGGTCCGCGTCAAAACGCGCTGACGTTTGAGCGCCTTCACTCGTTTGCGGAAGACGCCTAGCTGGGCATTCCGCTCGCGGGTGAGTTGGCGTTGCCGCCGGCGCGTCTCCTTCCAGGTCGCTGCCTGGCGCACCTGCATTGATTCGGCTTTGCGAGCGTAGGCGAACTTGTTGTTCTGCAGACGTACTTCCTGTTCCGCTTGGAGTCGGTCTTTGACAAGCTGCTCCGCCTCTCTTTGTGATGAGCGCAAGCGCTGTTGATCCCGCTGCTGCCGTTTTTGCAGCACCTGTTCCCGATGTCCGCTATCGCTGAGCGTGTTGAACGCCTTGGAAAAAACACTAGGAGCGCGGTCGCCGAGTTTTTGCTGCTTTGAGAATACGGCTTTCCAGTTGGTATAGCGAAGAATGTTGTAGGCCCGGCCGAGGAGGGTGGCCTCATTCTTGCGAAACTCATGCCGATCGGCCTCCTGCTGGTTGAGTAGCTCTTGCCAGGGCTGATCATGCTCCTGACGTATCCGCCGCACTTCGGCGGACTTTTGCTTGGCAGCAGCCGCCTTGATCCGGCGATTGCGTTCTTCATAGCACCAACGCAACCGCTCGCGATGGCGCTTGTGGCGAGCTTTTTGACCCTCCTGGACCACATTGCCGTCTCGGTCGACATGTCCATCTACGCGCCGAGCAAGCTCGACGAGCTTCGCCTTGTGCTCCTCGGTAAAAGCCCGCATCGTCTCATCCTGCTGAGCGGCTTTCTCCAACTCGTAGAGATGCCGAGGCTGTTTCTTCATCGTGGGCGTCTTCTCGCCGGCATCGCGGTGCTTCCAGTTGCGCTCGCGCAACTTGACGACCGGTTCCCCGTGGACGGCAATTTCGCGCTCCAACGCAAAGCGGCTCAGCTTTTCCTTTTCTTTCCAATTCTTCTTCAGCCGGCCGTCGTCGCCAATGAAGCAACAGATGATATGGCAATGGGGATGGTCAGTATCGTTGTGGGCGATGATGAGGGCCGGGTAGCGGTCGGCCCCAATCGCCCGCAGGGCGCCATTGGCGGAGTGGATCATCTCGTTGCGATCCAGCTCTTGGGCGTCCGCCTCGTCGCGCCCCCAGCTGATATACATGTGGCCCACCGGCTTGCCGTCTTTCGGGCCGCCCAAACCGACGCCCGCTTTGCGCTTCAGATCGTCCTGCGCATAGTGCTTAGCCGCCATGATCCGCCAAGCCACCTGCGGATCGTCGGTCGCCAAATTGCGGACCTCGACAAAATCGACCCGTTCGGCCGTTTTGGCCCGGTCGGCGTCGTGCAGACAGTATTGCGAGACGCCTTTGAAGCTATGGCCGCGTTGCAATTCAATGAACATGACTCAACGCCGCCTCGGTCAGCAAGTCGTGAAGCGTTTGCCGGAGGGAATCCCAGTCGTGTTTACGCTGCGAACCGGCGTGCATATCCGCGACCGCCCGGTTGAGGAGGGTTCCGGCTGCGTTGAGCTGGACCAGTAGCTTTGGCGAAACGGAAACGCCATCCAAAGCAACGATTTGCAACGCGTCTTGAAGATCCCGCTTCAACTCGCGCCAAGCGGATTTGGACGCGTGGTCCGGCGGCAACGAAGCCAGCTTCTGGTTGACGTTGTTGCCGATCGCATTGAGTTCCAACAGCAATTGCGGATCGGCGCCGTGGTCCGCTTGCGCAGTGGGCCGATAGCCGTCAACAAGCTGGCGAATATAAGCGGCCGGGCTCAAGCCGCACGCTTTGGCGTCTTGGTGAAGCTTGACGCGCCCGCTGACGGAGAAAAACACGTCGACACGCTCGGTGAGCAGGTCGGCCGGGTCCTTGCGCGGCCGGCCGAGCTTTCGTTTGACGGGAATTTCAACAGCGATCTGAGGCACTTGCTCGCTCTCCTTCAACAATTACATCCGCAACAACTGCATCGAAGGACAGTTCCTTCGTCGTCTCCAGGGACGAGACCCTGGTCCCGATCGAACAGTGGATAACGTTCGTCCGGGTGTGGTGCAGGAGGGCCGGATAGGCCCTAATAGGGGGACGAGACGACTCGGACACTGAAGGCGACGACTCGGGCCGCATTCAGAAGTCCGCCGCACGCATCGGCGAATGCGTCTCGGCTCGTCCACCGTCCTGCGCACGATGGGGGTGCAGGGGGAGAGTATGATCTCCCCATGCCGGGGTCCAGGGGCGGCGCCCCTGGCCAGATGCCAACCACGTCGCGCAGCGACCGGTTGGGTTTTTCCTACCAGGAAAAAACATCTGGCTACTCTGAGCCGCCTCATCGATGCCAGAATCTTAGCGCCGGGTCAAGGCATTTCAACCATGGGTCGTCGATGCGGCACTGATACGCGCGTCACCGGATCGCGCGTGAGCGCAGACTGCGACTCAAATCGATACGCTGCGATTCAATTCAGTGTCGGGATAGGCGTATCAGTGCCGGCCCGGCTCGCCGCAGCGAGCTTATACCGGGCCAGGTCGCCGCAGGGCGGCATGTCTCATGACGCGGGCGGCGCGCTTTCTCGCCCGCACCGATTTGACGTAAAGCGGGCGCCATACGGCGGTATTCAGCTCCGGTTCGCGACGTAGCGAAACGTGCTTTGGGCGGCGACAAGCGGGTTCAATAGAAGTAAGCGGCACAACTGAGCGCAAAGAAAGAGGCGGGACCGCGAAGCGATCCCGCCGTAGTGGCTATAGCGGAACGTTCTCGACAGCTTCAAAGACGAGGCACGTATCGTGCAAGCCGGGTATGAAGCTGCTGCGGTACCGCTTGGAAGACGAGGTATTGCCGTACTGCAACCGGATGATCTCCGTGGCGGCAGGCCAGAGCCGCTCGCGGATGGCCCGTTCGACCAACAGCTGCGGCAACGGCTGATAGCGACCACGGTCGCTGTAGCCGCCAATCAACACCGCGATTTTGCCATCGGGCTTGAGCACCGACCGGCAAAGCCGCAAGACCAGCTGCATCCGCGTGAGAAAAGCCTCCAACGACGGCGCTTTGGAAAGGCACCGCGGATCGTCGTTGTAGCGGATCATCCGCCAGTAGGGCGGGTGCATCCACACGAAGTCGACCGGCGCCAGCTGGGCGTAGCTATCGGGATCGGCGGCGTCCTGACCGCGACGAATATCCATCGTGACGCATGGGATATCCAGTTCCCGGCAGACGTCACGACAGGTCCCGCTGCCCGTCATCGGGTCCAAGACCCGCTGCGGACGGTAGTAGCGCAGCAGGTCGCGGA
Source organism: Planctomycetaceae bacterium (assembly GCA_002702655.1). Taxonomy (GTDB): domain Bacteria; phylum Planctomycetota; class Planctomycetia; order Pirellulales; family Lacipirellulaceae. The sequence goes on along the minus strand of PABB01000035.1, from coordinate 31,772 downwards.
TGAGGTAGCCGCCGCAGTTTCCGCGGTAGTGCCGGCGACCGTAGGGCCCGCGTCTGTTGGCCGCGTGAATGCTGGTCAACTCCGGCACGGGGCTGCCGTTGAGCGGCGCGGCTGGCAATTCGATGAATCTAGGCTTGTCATTCATGACGTGCCTCCGTTCTGCTCGCGGATGTCTTGCAGCAATCCTTGGGCGTTGTCGAGCTCTTCGCGGACGAACAGCTTCCAATTGCGGCTCGTGAGGAGGTCGCCGTACGCTTTCAGCTTTGCCTCCGCCTCCATCAAGTCGGCGTATTCACCGAAAGACAGGGTTTCGGTCGCTTCATTGGCGAAATCCGCGATTTCTCTTGCGAGTTCGAAAAGCTCGGCGGCAACAGAAGATCGTGTGATCATGAGACGCCTCCTTGCTTCGCGGACACACGTCGAGACGTCCGTGCTGCGAGTTCAATGGTATAGGCCAGCCAGTCGACTTGACGTTCGACGCTCATCGGCAGGATGGCCCCGTAGGCGGTGAGTTCGATCGCCAGTTCGCTCAGGAAGCGAACATCCTCCTGCGGCAACTCGCCCGCGTGATTGTCGCGAAGGTCGCGTAGGTGATGTGCGAGTTCAAGGCAGTGCCTGGCAAGCGCTTCAACATCCGACTGGCGGTCGGCCGGGGCGCTATGCGCCCGGCCTTCCGCGTTGCCTAAACGGGAGCTCATTCTTGAGCCCCGTGGTTGGCGTCATTGGCGGTGGCACGCAGTTCATCGGCCAGGTCGTACGCCTTGCCGGCCAAACGGGCGACTCGCAGGAGCTCGGCGCCGGTATAGCTGTTCGAGTCCTTGTAGTTGTCGCCGTCTTTGTAGGTCCGCGTCAGCGTGACGTTGAAGAACACTCCGTTCTCGCTTTGCCGCTGCCAAAGCGTCGCTTTCAGACTTCCGTCGCGCAGCGTGGCAGCCGGTTTGTTGGTGGGTTGGTTGGACATGATAGGTTCCTTTCGTTGCTAGGGTTCATGAGACAAATGCCTCTCACCCGAAGCAGGAGGCATTTTCTTAGGAACCCGCAACGGACAGGGCCCGTGACAGCACCGCCCGCGAGCAAACCTCGGCGCCCACACAGATCTGAAAGCTGCAGCAGCAAAGACAGAAGCCATTGCGGCACAAAGCGGCGACGGCAGGACTCGATCGATCGAACCGAAGCTGCAACGCACGGCTGGACCAAGGCGCGGACACACGCCCAGCGGGCTTCGCAGATATCGCCGACCACAGAACTGGCAGCGCGACAAAGCCGGGTGCATTCGTCCGGCGTTTGTGCTATGGCTAGCAGATGACCGACCGACAAAGCCGCCCGACATTCGCGACCAACGTTGCCGGCAAGGCAGAGCGCAAGCTGCCGTACCGCAGTCGCGACAAACTGCTCACCGACGGCGAGCGCCGCTTCTACAAGACCGGCCTGAAGCCGGCTGTCGGCAACCGCTATGAAATCTCGCTGAAAGTCAGCCTCACCGATGTCATTACCGTGCCGGCGCGGCTGTGGGATGCCCCGGCGGGCTACCGAATTCGACAACGGCACGTGGACTTCGTGCTTTGCACTAAACGGTCGCTGCGGATCGTAGCGGCAATCGAACTCGACGATGCCAGCCATTTGACCGAGGAGCGGCGCGCCAAAGACGACTTTCTGGGCGATGCATTACGTGCGGCCGGCATTCCGCTGATTCGGTTTCCGATCTACCGGCGCTACGATGCGGATAAGCTGCGCTGCATCATCGACGGCGTTTTGTCACGCGGTTTCAAGGAGTAAGCGAACGTCGTTGACAACGCGGTCGAAACCGTGCATCCTTCGCGCCGAGATGGCATGCCGGAAACCGAGACGAGACATTTATCAGGAAGTCACCGACAAGATCCTCGACTTCATCGACCAAGGGAACCTCCCGCCGTGGCGGCACCCGATTCGCGGCCGCGGGACCGGCGACGGCTGGCCGAAGTCGCTCGCTACCGGAAAACGGTATCGGGGCGTCAACGTGTTTCTGTTGGCGATCACAAACTGGATGAAAGGCTATTCGTCCGATTACTGGGTGACGTTCAAACAGGCCAGAGCCCAGGGCGCCAAAGTGAAAAAGGGGGAGCAAGCCAGTCTGGTCGTCTTCTGGAAGCAGTACGTGAAGACGGACGACGAGACCGGCGAGGACATCACGCTGCCGGTACTACGGCATTTCAACGTGTTCAATGCCGAACAATGCGCGGACTTGGCGCCACCGGACGCCGCGGAGGAAGTCGAGCCGATGGCATTTGATCCCATCGAGCGGGCTGAAGCGATTGTCAGCGGGTTTGCGAACCCGCCTCTGATCCAGCACGGCGGCAAGGCTGCCGCGTATTATCGCCGCGAGGACAAGGTGCGGATCGCCGAGCCCGGGTGGTTCACGTCGGGTGAGGCGTACTACGCCACGCTTTTTCATGAGCTCGCCCACGCGACAGGCCACGAAAAGCGACTCAACCGCGAGCACGAGGGCGCGAGCCACGTGTTTGGCAGCCCGAGCTATTCCAAGGAGGAATTGACTGCCGAATTTGGAGCGGCGTTCTTAGCCGCCGCGGCAGGTATCAGTCCGCCGACGATTGAGCAGTCGGCCGCCTACATCGATGGATGGCGGAAGAAGATTGCCAGTGACAAGAAAATTGTCGTCCAGGCGGCGGGGCTGGGGCAGCGAGCGGCGGATCACGTTCTTGGGGTGACATTCGAGACCGGGTAAGCGACGAAGGTCGGCCAGTTGGGCTGCCTGAACCTTTCGAGTCTGACCCGCAGCTTCGGGTGACGCCCGGAATCGGAGCTCGGCCGGTTAGGCGTTCCCCATGGCGTCCGCGAGGGCGACCTCCGGAAGCTTGTGTTCTTCGCGATAGGCAACGACTTTTCGATTCAGTTCGGCGGGCGGCAACTCCTCGCGAGACACCACCACGGCGCCAACGTAGGGCGAAAAGCGATCATTGGCATTCCACGAGGGACGGCCCGCCCAGAATCCGGTGAGCTCTTCGAAGAGCCAGTCGCGACTGGGACAGGTAAGGTGAAAGACAAACTCGTCGGCGCCATCGAGCGTGACCCCTCGGCACGCGACGTGACATCTCGGCTTTCCGGGCCCCGGGTTGGAGGAGACATGCCCCCGAAGCGTAAATAATCGCGGTCGGGATGCCTGCCGCGGATACTTGAGGGAGTAGTGGCCCGTGATCTCGTCATTGTCAACGCGCCAATCGACCTTGCCGTGAAGCCAAATTGGCTTCTTCGTTCTGGTCACGTGGTACATGTGGAGAATCTCCGTTGCTGAGTCCGCTACGGCGACTTTCTCAAGCTGGACAAGTTCGTCGACTAGCACGCTCCGGAGCGCCTCTAGCTTGGCCTCTCGCAGCTTGCTGTGGCGGCTGGTCTGCCGCGGCTCTAACAAGGCAAGTCGCATCGTGCCGATCCCAGGTGCCCGGACAATATGCACAAACTCACGCTGCCGTGGCGTAAGGAATTGCGGCAGCGAGATCGTCATCGCTTGTCCATCAATCACCAGAGAATGACAGAGGCTCGTGCTTTCAATGCGGTGCACAACGACGTGACGGGGAACCACCTCAAGCGGATACTCCGGCATGGGGTAGCGGTCGGGCTCCTCACGCAACAGCACGAGCGGCAGCGCGTCTGCCCTAAGGTGCTGCCAGCGAAACCCTTTTGGGCGGACCTTAAAGTCCAAGGGCGTCAGCAACGCCATCGGCAGCTCCACGCACTTCACGACGTGCTTATGTCGGTCGTCAAACTCGCCGGAGACCGCAGTCAACACAAAATCGCACTCGGCGGCGTCGACCTTGGCCCGGAGCCGCAACGGCTTGGCGTGCGTGAACTCAAAATCCACGTCGCGAAAGTTGCCGTTCGCAATAATCCGGGGAATGAGATAGCTGCAGGCGGTCATGCTGGCGCCGAAACGAAGGGTCAGGCGCCGCGGCTGGCTCTCACTGAGCTGTTTGTATCCGGAAACAATCGCGGCCACGTCTTCCATAAGCTGGACGACGCGATTGTCGGTGATGACCTGCGTGGCCTTGCCCTTGCCGCGTTCGAATAGCTGCAGCTCTGTATCGTCGCTGGTCCGTTGGATGGCTTGCTCGAAACGCTCGATCCGACGATGCATCAAGCTGGCGTCGACGTGTAGCTTATCGGCCGCCTGCGCGAACGTGGTGACGTCGGAGCCGCTGAGCACGCGGTAGACGTCGTGCACGGTCTTCAGAGTTTCGAGGTCAGGGAACGAGGTCGGCGCCGATTTTTTCTCGGACTTGTCCATGAGAATCTCCGGTTGGATTGCAACGCCTGTCTTCAAAAGGCGGCGCCGCGCACCTGATTGCCCCAAGTGCGATTCAATTGCATTGATAGTCTATTTGAATGGACTTCTCAGCATATCATGACGGCTCATTCAGCACCAAGAATGTCTGTAACAGGCAACATCTGCTTGATTGAATTGGCGGATCGCTCCTAGATTGGAATCTGGCAAGGGAGGGCCAACAACCGGCGCCCGCGCGGCAGCGCGGGAAGGCAGGTTTTAATTCAATGGGATGTTAACCGAAGGGGAGATGCATGACCGTATCCAGCGATGATGGCCGCGGTTCCAATCGACTTCGTATCCGTCGTCGACTTCACGGCTTGTTTCAGATCGCACCGCGAGTCGCGACGCAAGTGTTGGTACTCGCGTTGGCCTGCCTGAGCAGCCAGGGGTACGGCGAGAACGCGCCCGACTCTCAGATAACCAACTGCCTTCGTCGTGCTCGCAGGCGGTGCGTCGTCTGGACGCCCGGTGAAGACGACATGGCAGTGACGCAACTTCTTGGGAAACTTGCGAACGGAAAGCCGCCGGAGGTTCGTGAGGAGGCTCAGGTTCGCTTATCGGAAGTATTAAACGCAGCTCGGGAAGCGGGTGACACGCTGTCATTGCACGACCTGAACAAGGCGATCGACTGCGCGGACAAGCGAGTCAAGCGGGCGGACGCCCGCTTTCCAATCTCACTGGAAAATGACGACGGGAATATCGCCCCTGGCCTGGAACGAGCCGTGAAGCCTGTGCCCACGGAATTCAGCGAAATCCGAGCCTGCCTGGAACAGTTTCTGGAAGGCGAGCAGGGCGGCGCTGAAACGCTTGCCGTGTTGTTTGGCGACATGGAAGTTGATGAGATGGCTCGCCTTTTAGGGTGCAAAACCTCAGCGGCGATTGACCTAATTGAATCGATGTTTGAGAAGATGCGATGCGCCCAAATCGAAGGTCAGTTCGGCGACCTGCTGGACGGGTACTTGGACGACAAGTCGTCGTCATGAGGTGATTCAAGTGTGCGCAAGGCCTCGACCCAGGGGCGATAGTCAAGCAGCAACTGATTGACGCGAGAGCGTTCGGCGTCGTTGGCCGATCCAGCCAGGTATCGGCGGAGTAGTGCGTCGTCCACCGGCGGCGACTCGGCGTCAGGCAAGAACATGCTCCCGCGACGGAACTTTTCTCGGAGGCGGCTCAACCGCTTCGTGGTGCGATCCTCGTGATCGCCATGCTCATCGTCTGTGTTCGTGTTGACCATTGGTCCTCCTGTCTAGCCCGGCGATTAGGCCGCGAGCCGATCCGGCCGAAGGGCGTTGCGTTCTTAGTCTGGAAGGCAGATCGACAGATGACGACGATGCGTCGATTCGCATCGCGCGTCAAGTGGACGGTGTAGGCGTCGTTCGTGACGCGTTCATTATGACTTGCGCTTGAATTCGCGCTGCCGGACAGCCGGAGAGTTTTTCTGGGATTTTTCCGGATTTCTTCGTCGATCGGCCGGTCTTGCTGTCCAAGCCCTATCGGAGGGGCGACTGGCGCCCTTCGGACACAGCCGGATTCGATTTGATGACACCGACGATCTACGACCAGCTGGCCGCGCACCAGACCACCGAAGCGTGGGATTTCCGCGAGGTGCTCGCGAACTTCCACGAGTGGAGGGAGCGGTTCAATTTGGAGTTTAAACTCGGACTTTCCTCGTACGCGATTGCGGTCGAAGGTCTGCGAAAAACCAGACTAGGTCAGTTTCGAGAGGGTCATAACGGGTTTGGGTTCCAGGGCGAGATCATCATCGCTCGGCGCCACGTCGTGAACAACGGGACAGAGACCGCGTGGTGGCGTGTGCTGGGAACGTTGTTGCACGAAATGCTACACGGCTGGCAGTACGAGCATGGCAAGCCAGGCAAAAGGAACTACCACAACGTGCAGTTTCGGCGCCGGGCGGAAGAGTTAGGCCTGATCATCGATCACCGCGGATACACGCAATACGAGCGTGACAGCCCGTTCATGGATTTGCTGGAGCGGTACGGCGTGGAAGTTCCGCCTGATATCGCGCCGGCGACGACGGATCCCGAACCGCCTGGCAAATCCAAGCTCAAGCTCTGGAAATGTGCGTGCGTTGTCCGCGTTCGGGTGGCGGTCCCGCATTTTCGCGCCCGCTGCTTGAACTGTGGTCAGATGTTCGAATTGCAGGATTGAATGAGACTGTCGCCGTGGCACGTATTAGCGCAATCACTGAACTATTCGCCGCGGTGGCTCCTGACGCAGCGGAGGTCGTGGCGCCGACTGCCTCGTGCTTGTTGGCTATTGGCGGTGCGAGTTACTGGATCGAGGCGTGGGCTGTGATTGTGCAGCGTCGGCTGCGAACCCGCCCTCATAAACCCCAAAGGAGGGACTTGAAAAATGACAAACGGACACACCAACGGTGTCAGCGAACGGATCAATCCGTTTGACTTCGCCGCGCAGCATGCCACTGCGAAGCCTGCGACCTCGCAAGCGCTCGCCAAAGCCCAACAGGCGACCGAGCGGGCGGGCAAATTTGCCGAGCACGCCCAGGCACAACTGGCGCTTGTTGAACAGAAGAACCAGCTGGAAGTTCAGCGGCTGATGGGCGGTATCGCGGGCATGAAGAGCGCCGAGTCGGTGGTAGCGATGGCCACCGGGGACGCGATTGCCAATCTGCAAACGCGCGCTCAGGTTGTGCTGCAACGGGGCGTGGATATCGCGGAGGACATCGTAGAGATCACCATCACGGACGAAACCGACTGACTTCAGTCACCGTCGCAAGGACGCGATCGCCCGTCAACACTGTCTCGTTTGGAGCCAACGACCATGAAAACCCGCGTGACGATCCGCAAGCGGCTGGTGAGCGGCAATTTGAAAGATCCCGAGCTGCACCAGCAGCGGATCTACGACATCCAGCAACGACGCGAGATCTTTCGGGTTCTCGCGCTAATAGCTGCCGGCGCCGTGGCCTTTTTGACCGCGGCGCTGGTGATGTGGCTGCGGTCCTAAGCGCCGCAGCGTCCGTCGCACGGCCGGGCTTGGCCGGACTGTGCGGGTGACTGCCGGCTCAACTGACGCCGTGGCGGGGACGGAATCGGTCGTCTTCGTCACGGTGCCACGGGCCTCACGACCTATTTTGCGTTTTCACTTGCTGTTCCTATCCAACAGGAGTTTCTGATGGAGAAATACACGGTACTGGCTGTCGTGATTGGCGTGCTGCTGGCGATCGGCGCCGCCGGCGTCGCAACCCGGCCCCTCGCTGAGAATCAGGCGGCGCCAGTCGCATCTGTGCCCGGCGAGCTGCAATCGGTTGTCGATACGCGGTACGCCGGTCTGCCGACTGAGCCGCGCGGGTTTGCGCCACATGGCTGGATTTGCGTGGTCGAGCCGCCGCCCCATTGGAATCCGGACGGACCGGGCGTGGCCTATCCGATTTGTCCGCGGCCCGACTGGTATCCCTACGACAAGTTCCTGGGGCCGCCCGCGCCTGTCGTGGCAGTGGAGATTGATCCGGACGGTTACATGTTCGCCACGGCCGAAGGCGTCCGCATTCACCGCGACGGTTGGGTCGTCACCGCCGACGGTCGCGCATTCCGCGCGGCGGAAAAAATCGACGACATGCGTTTTCCCGAGGGACCCGTGTCCCCATCCACCAAATCCGCAGATCGGAGTTTATGAACACCATGTTTGGCAAGAAGAAAGACCAGGGCCAGATCCGCTCGGCCGGTTACCAGGACGAGGTGATTCTGGACGAGTACGGTCGCGTGGTTCCTGATCCGGACGACATGGAAGGCGTCGTCCGCGCGATTATGGGTGAAGCCTATCAGCGGTTTGCTGAGGCGCTGGGCGACTCGTCCTCGGTGCGTCAACGTCGGCGGCGCAAGACGATGGACGACGACGTGTTCTCCGCGATGGTGGGCGGCTGAACCGCGATGTCCCCAAGCACGACAGATTGGCGCTTTGATTGGCCGGTCGTCGATGCCGACGGCAGTTCATTTTGGTTGGCCATGGGCCTGGGGGCGATTGTCGGCGTCATCTTCAGCGGCTGGATCATGTCGATGATCCAGAAACTCATGATGGTGCTGGTAAAAACCGCATTGTTGGGCGCCGTCGTCGTGTTGGGGATCTTGTTGTGGAACAATTCGCAAGCCAACCGCACGGAACAGCCCCAAGCACTGCCCTACCAGTCGCTCGGAGACGTGCGTGCGGCCGAGCATCAACTCGAAGGCTCGTCGAGTACGGCCGACGATGAACGGCGTTGGTGGAAGGAGTAGCGGGCAGAGTTCGTCATGATAGCCAAGTTACTCCGATTCTACGCCTTTCGCCGGGCTGTGGCGGCGATCCTCAGCGGGCTGCTGGGCGGCGCGACGCTGCTGTTCACAAGCAGCGCGCCGGACTATTTCAGCGAGTGGCCGCCGGGGGCTCGCTCAGCGTTGGCGGGATTGGTTGATGGCACGATCTCGATCGCCCTGATCGCTTGGGTTTACCTGCTATTGAAGCCACTGTTGTGGGATATCGGCCGGTTGGCTGTGGTCGCCCAGATCGTGTTCGGGGCGGCGGTTGTTTGCGAAGCGAATGGCGCGTTGCGGTTCATCAACGGCATACTCGGGCTGCTGACTGTTGAGGACGGCGGCGTCAGGCCCGTAGTTCAGAACTGGCTGCGCGTCGCCGGCATTCCACTGTTGGTAGCCATCGTGCCCCTGGCGCTGCAGGAGACTATCGAACAAATCCGCCCGACGCCTCTCTACCGACTGTTGTTCGGTCGCGGTAACGAGGCGGAGTGGGGAGGCCCGCACGTCATAGCGAGGCACGCCAATCCGCTGCCGCGCACATCGCGGAAGGGGGGATTCTTTACGGATGGTTTTGTGGGCGGCAAGGTGTTGACCACCGATGGCAATGGTTCGCCGCAGATCTTGGTCGACCGTAGCCCGGCGCATTGGTGCTGGATCGGCGGACCAGGTAGCGGAAAGAACATTTGCAGCGCCCCGAGCCTGGCGGGGTACGGCGGCAGCATCATCTATGCCAGCAACAAGCCGGACGCCGCCGACCTGTATTTTGGTGCCCGGATCGATCAGCGCCGCCTTGATGCGATTGAGCGAGGCCTAATTCGCGAGCCGATGTACGTCGACACCCGCGGCATTACCGGCACGACAATCTGGGTTCCCAATGGACGGGGAGTCGTACTGGACTATGCAGGGCAATCGGTCTGGCGCGGCGGCAAGCACACGCTCATTTCGGACATTGACGTTCAGGGCGCATACGGGCGAATGCACGCCTTGGCCGTTGCTGACGGTTTTTTTCCGGAGATGCCTGGCAGTAAGCAAGAGCGTTGGTACGTCCTGGCGCCCCGCAACTTCTTTGCTGCGGCGATCCTGCACTTCTTGTCGTTCCACCATGATCGAAGAATGCAAAACCTGCCGTACATCGTCGAGCGCTGCATGGGGTTTGACCGGCTGACGGGCGAAGCCGGACCGGAGGTGATGAAGAAGCTCATCAACGAGATGTTGAAAAACAATCACCCGAAGGTCGGCGCGTTCATCCGGACGACGGCTGTGCAAATCATGGAATTGGGGAGCCGGAGCTACGGTACGCTCAAGTCAGAGTTTCACAACAGCTGCGCGGCCGTTTATGACGCCGAGTTTCGCGAAATGCTGATCGGACAGTCCGATTTCAGCTACCACGACATCGGGATCGACGACCAACCCTTCACCCAGATGCATCTCCTCCCGCGGGGCGACGCGGGCTTGCGCTCGGCCGTACCGATTTTTCGGGCCCACGTCGAATTGGCGATGCAGATCCAACAGACCAAGTTGACTCGTCCCGCGATCCCCACGGCGCTGGTCGTCGACGAGGCAAGGCAGTTTTTGCAGGGCGTTTCCTGCGTCACGAAAGCGCCCATGTTGCTGCGCGACGCCCGGATTCGCATGTGGCAAATCTACCAGTCCTGGACCGGCGCGGTGGAGACTCTGGGCGAGCATGGAGCCGCCGAGATGGAAGCCTGCTCGGTCATGTCGTACTTCGGCTTGGACGGCGACTATGAAACGGCCAAGCACGTCAGTGCCCGACTGGGGCGGGAGAGCTACTACCGCCGCCGGGGCATCTTGCGACGCAAGGGTCAGCGTGAGGATTTCGACCTGATGACGCCGGATCGGATCATGAAGGAACTGTCGATCCGCAGCCCGCTTGCCTACATGATGGGCCCCGGCATGGAACCAGTCCGGGTTGAGCGGTTGGCCTTTAAGACGCTGAGAACGCGCGAGGGTTGCCGCTTTCGCGGCCTGCCGATGACCGGCCAGTACGACGAAGGACTCAGTCGTTATCGCTACGGCGACGGAGTCGCCTCGAAGTTGTCACTGTAACTGGAGGTATCACGATGAGTGATCGCGGATTCGAGTACGCCCCCGACATGGGGCATGATTTTGCCGAGGCCGGCCACGACTCCTACGACGCGCCGCTCGACTATGACGCCCAAGACTGGGAGCCGACCGAGGAGCCCTCGGAGAAGCACTTGGAAATGCACTATACACCTGGCGGATCGTTAGAGGAGGAGGTGCATGCCGAGCTCGACGCAGCGGCCCGCGCGCGGATTGCGGAAGCTCAGAGGGAGGGGTCGGGGAGCCGCGACCTGCCCGACGAGCAGGAGATAGATTTTGCGGGGGATTTTGACGACGCGCGGCGGAACGCCTGGGGCTGGGACCCGGAGTCGCAGCGCGAGTACGAAGGCCTGACGGATGAGTATAACGCTCGGCACGACAACCAGCCGTTTGAGACGGGCCGGCGCTTTGAACGGGAGTGGGAGCCGGAACAGGGTGGCGACGACTGGGAGCGGTAGTCAAGTCGCCACGTCCTCGATCTGCATAACAGCGAAAGGGAAAGAACGTGAGTGACCGTGAGTCAAATGGTGAAACAGACTCTGAGCACGATGGTTCAGAGTTTGAAAGACTCTGGGCCGAATATCTCGACCTGACGCTTGGCCCGGCAGAGGAGAATTGCGACGAGCGCCGAGAACTGCTTGGTCGCATTATGAAAGGCGAGTGGGAAAGGTCGACTGATGAACGATTTCCTGCGGGCGAGCCCGCTCGCGACGACGACTTTGAACGATAGAGGCGAAACTCGTGGACGACTACGTGCAACTGGCAATCGATGGCCTGCAACAGGTCCGCGACCAACTCGTTAACCAATTGGACCGACTTGACGCGGCGTTGGCTGCTCTGGGTCCGGGGAAGAAAGCGTCACGGCCGCCCCAGGCCCGCAAACCCTGCTGCACCAAGGACGACGTGATCACGATCGTAGCTGGACTGCTGCGCGACAACGGCCAACTAACGCACGATGAACTGGAAGGGCTGGCCAAAGGCAAGATCAAGGACGAACGACAAATGAGCCTGAGCGGGTTCGCGATGCGGTTCAAAGAAGCCTTGGCGGACTGGAGGTTTCGCGAGGTGGGCGAAAACATCTTCGCTCTGGCTACCTGTTCGGGGATCAGTGACGAGCAGGAATTGTGAATAATCAGCAGGCGAATGATTTGCAGCTTCTCACCGTAAAGCAGGCGGCGGCTGTGTTGGGATGCTCGCAAACGAACGTCTACGCCCTGATTGGATCGGGGACCTTGCCCGTGGTACCGATTGGGCGTTCCAAAGGCTATCGAATTGATCCAAGGGACCTAGACGGGTTTGTCCAATCACGGAAGGTCCGATTCCAGGCCCCTCAAACGGCGAAGAAAGCAACGAAGTTGAAGCACATTCGACTTTAGCCGGTTGCCTTGCGTGCCTGGGCCAAGAGGTGTTCTGGGTTGTGGGAGAGGTGCTGGTAGGTTCGGGCAAGCGTGCTGGGGTCTTTGTGCCCCATCAGAATCGCCACTGTCAGGGCGTCGACCCCACGCTGCAGGGCGTTGGTCGCCCACGAATGTCGCAAGGCATAGAGTGAATAGCGTGGCGCCAGTTGGCGAGCGCGGCGTTGCCGTAGCTTTCGCCGCGCCTCGCAATTCAGGTCGGCATTGGACTTCGGGACTTGCACGCCGCGGATGACGCGGGTCTTGGCGAGCGTCTCCGCGAATCGAGCCACGTCGCGTTCGTCGAGTGGGTCGTCGATCCGATTGAGTTCATCCTTGCCCATCCTGATTTGCAGGCGGTCGAACGCACAGCCGACGGAGTCCTTGTTCCAGGGGCGGCCCTTCGCATTGCAGAAGAGTGGGCCACTGGGCCTCTCGTTCTGCAGCTTGGCTGATATGGCTGTCGCGTGCTTCGACAGATAGACCACTCGCGGCATCGACTTGCCCTTGGATTCCTGCCGGCGGAAAACCCAACGGGAGTGTTTCAAATCGACGTGCCTGGCTTCAACACGCAGCGACTCCTGGGGACGGCAACCGGTCTCATAGGTCACGACAAGCAGATCCGCGAAACGGTTGTCCGTCACGTAGCTCAGAATTCGACTGAATTCATCCGGGGAGACGTATTGTTCGCGGCTCTGTGCCGAGGGAACCTCCAAGTGCGCGAGTGGGTCCTGGTCGACGTATCCCTGGGCGAGGGCCCACTTGAGGCACCGCTTCACGGCGCGCAACTGATTTCGGCGGGTCGTCGGCGAGTGTGTCGGGACGCTGGCCCATTTTTCGACGTGGTGAGGCCGCAACTGACAAGTCAGCAGGGTGGGGTGGGCGTCGACAAAACTCTGCAACCGGCAGCGATACCACTCGAACGTGGCCTCGGAGCGGTTCAGCGACACCCAATCAAGGAACTCATCGATGATGGCGACGAGTTGAGTCGTCGTTGCGCAAGTCCGTCGCGGTTCACGCATGAGCGCGTGGAACTGCTCCATGGCGGCCTTCTTGTCGGGACCGAGATTGTGCCGCCGGCCGTTGATTGTGACGCACCAGACGCGGCGGTCTTTGCGGTACCAAGGTTTTGGCGTGCGAGCCATGAGAAAACCCTCCAGCAGTTCCAAGTGAACACAACTGGCAAGCCGAAGGGTTTGCTGCTGGGCCCGCGCGAGTTGGCGCTCGCCGGGCCTTCTTTTCATACGGCCGAAGGTAAGGAACGGGTCGAAATTGTGTACCCGATTCTGTACCCGACCGAGCAGGCAGGCCTGATTCCCAGAGAGGATTCTGTACCCGACGCTAGTTTTCTCGACGCAAAAAGAAGCACGCCCGGCAGGACTCGAACCTGCAACCCCTGGTTCCGAAGACCAGTGCTCTATCCAATTGAGCTACGGACGCATGGCGGCTTTTTCCCTGAAAAGACAGGGGTATAATGCCAGGAAAACCGACCTGGCAGTAAATCTGGCAGTAAATCTTCGCCCAGGCGGGCACCTGCACCTCAGCAGCACGCAGCATCATGGCAAAATCCTCAGGCGGTCGCAAGAAAGGGAGCCGCAATCTCGGTTTCTTCTACCGCCGGGGCAGGGGATGGTGCGCGACCGAGGGCAAGCGGAGCGCGCCGCTCCGCGACGCCGACGGGCAGCCGCTACGAGAGAAGAACATCCCGACGAAAGTCGTCAGCGAGGCGTACGCCCGCTACTTGCACGAGAAGTCGCAGAAGACCGCACAGCCGCAGAGCAAATCTGAGTCTAGCCCCCCGGTCACTGTCCTCCAGGTTTGTCAGGCCTATCTCGCGAACGCCAAGGCGACGGGCGCCCAGGGCACGCACGAATGCCGTGCCGACACGCTCTTCGACCTCTGCTTTGGCTTGCCAGCCGGCTTTCGTGAGAGAGGCGATCGTGAATCAAAGCCCCTGACGCCAGAGCGCAAGAAGGAGATGGCCACGCGCCGGATACACTCTGGATACGGGCAAATGCTCGTAGCCGACTTTCTCCCGCTTCATGTTGATCAGTGGCTCAACTCCCACCCGACTTGGCAGGGCGGGCGGCGATCACGAATTCAAGCCCTCAAGCGAGCCTTCAACTACGCGGTTGAATCACGGCTCATCGATGCGAATCCCATCCGTGGATACGCAACTCCGAAGCCCGTCAGTCGCACGACTTACATCACTCCCGAGCAAGAAGCCGCCTTGCTTGAACTCGCGAATCCTCAACTAAGCATCGCGATCAAGGCATGCATTCGTACCGGAGCCCGGCCGGGGTGCGAATTTGCCGCCCTTGAGCGACGCCATATCACGATCGAGGAACATGACGATCGGGACGGCATACCGCAACGCCGCATGCAGTGGCGGTTCGGAGAAGGCGAGTCTAAGACAGGCAAATTGCGCGTACTCCGAATCCGCGATCACGAAATCATCGACATCGTCGAAGCGGCCATCGCCCGATTCCAGACGGGCCCGATCTTTAGAAACACTAAGGGCGACCCTTGGAGCCGCAAGAGCCTGGCGGCAGGGTTTTGCAGCCTAAAGAAGCGGCTCGCCGCTCGTGGCGTCGAACTCGATGACGATGCCTGCATGTACTCCTGTCGCCACACCTACGCCAAACGAATCCTCCAGGGCTACTGGACCGGCAAGGCAACGAACATCGAGACCCTCGCGCGATTGATGGGCAACTCGCCTCAGGTCTGTCGCGATCACTATCTGCAGTGGTGCGACCATTTCAGCGAACCGCTCTGGGACGCCTGCTGATCCATGTGACCAGCGACCGTGAATTTGCCTCGGCCCGCGATTCGTGCCCACTTACGAAGGTGCGCAGAAGTTTACGTTCGACGCAGGTGTGCAAGATGACAGTGAGTGCCGACTTACGCCGCATTCGCTCGCTCGCGGGTTACTCTGGCAGCTGTAAGTCGCGCCAGTGAACCCGGCTTCGCCTCTTCGAAGTGCGCCGCCGACGGACGTTTCTCATCGCAAGAAGCACTGACCCGCAAGCGACGGATGCGGCATTGAGGCAGGGGACGAGCTCTGGAGCCACTGAGATGCCGACCGCCGTGCCAGCTGTGGCCGAGAAATACCTGCGTGCCCGTGATCCAGCCCAATGGACATGCCGAGCCTGTCGTACCATTGGCAAGAAGTCGCTGGCGTGCGACATCGACAAGCCGCTTGCGAAGCTGGATCGACCCACGCTGCGGAATTTCGTCGGCTGGGTCCACGAGGAGGCCTCCGCAGACGGCAGTTCGAACCCGACTGGGGCCGCACTACCCCGTCAAACGCCGAAGAAGACGGCGATTCTCGCTGAGGGTGGCACAGAGTGTGGCGACATGCCCCCGATCTTGCTGCCTTGGTGGCAGCGTGGCCTAGTCTAACCAGCGAGCCGAAGCAGGCAATTATCGCTATCGTCGGGAACAAGTTGTCTGAATAGTTACCGCAGTGTGCGACCATGGCAACGCGGACGTCGCGCCCTCACTCTGCTCTATCACACTGTCGACTGCACGCAAGCGGCGTAGTGGATCGACTTCAGTGAAATTCGGGTGCGATGGAATAGGCCTGCAGAGCTACGCCTCTACTACATACTCGTCGGGGAGGTTACTGGGCTTGTATCCCTGGTCTACCTCCAACTTTCTAACTACGGATTCATGCACCAGAGCATTCTTCGGGATGACGCGTCGCCTCGCGACGTGCGGCCAAAACCAAGCCATCCTCCCTCCGTCGCTCGTATACCACCACTGCCGCCGAGGGATAGCCTCCAACAACCACCAGAGGCCAAGAAGTGAACGGTTAACCGGGCACTCGACACTGGGCTTGGCTCGATCTTTGCGTCCCGGAGAGCGCCCCAAGAAGGACTCCTTTTCAGCGGAGTCGATCAGAAGTCCCTCGTTCTCAGCTTCGCGGAACATCCACTCTAGAGTGGTCTTTGCTAATCCGCTCTTCGCTTCTGGCCACCCGCCTCCCGCATCGCCGTGGGTGCCTGCGAACCAAACCTCCTTGATTGACTGGTGCTTCGCCTTCCTAGGGTAAAACCGGTTATCAGCAAACAGTGCCCGGCGTTCGTCGATGGCAACCGCATGCCGGACATGGTCCACGCTCGGATTGTCCGCTGCGTATGGTGTCGAACGCAGGTTGCCTATCCATCCGAAGGAACTAACCGTATCCCAGACTCCCACGAAGTGCACCCGGACTGCTGGTGTGACTCCGAACGTCTTCTTAAAACGAGCTGTCGACTCAAATAAACCCGAGCGTGAGAGCGATTCCTCTTCGTCCGCGTATACCGCCCATGCATCCGGCGCTAAGTGATCCAGTTCAGGCCGCACCAGTCCCAGGGCATGTATCATCCCAGCCAATGCGCGTACGGTATACGCGCCGCGGCTGAATCCAAATAGATAGATCCTATCGCCCTCTTCGTAGTTGCGTGCCAAGAACCTGTAGGCAATACATGCATTCTCGCGAACGCTAAGTAACTATCCCAAAACTGCTGTTTGATCGTCCAGGTTGATTGAGTATTGGTACTCGCAACTCGAACACGGAGGTGCGAGATGCCGAAGCAAGCGGACGTTTTGGAAACGATCTGGGAGGTCGACGACGACCTGTGGATGATCATCGAACCGATTCTGCTGGCGTTTTATCCGCCGAAGGAGACCGGTCGGCCGCGGGTCGACTTTCGCCAGGTGTTCAACGCGATCATCTACCGCCTGCGGACCGGGTGCCAATGGAATCACATGCCCCGCGAACTGGGGAGCGATTCGAGCAACCATCGCTGGTTTCAGCAGTGGCGGGCCGATGGCGTGCTGGAGCATATTTGGGCGACGATCGTCGAGGAGTGCGACGAAATGGGAGGCGTCGCGTGGGACTGGCAGGCGGCCGACGCCATGCTGGGCAAAGCGCGTTTTGGGGGGCCGACGTCGGCCCCAATCCGACGGATCGGGCGAAAAACGGCACCAAGAAGAGCCTGCTCGTCGACGGACAAGGGGGTCCGCTGTCCGCGATAGTCGCGCCGGCCAACCGCACCGACGCGACCTGCTTGGAAGACCTGCTGTTCGCCGTCGTGGTCGAGCGTCCCGAAACGACCGAGCGGCTGCTGTTGGACAAAGGTTACGATAACCCCGAGGCCCGCGATACGGTCGCAGCGTTCGGCTACGAAGAGCACATCCGGCCAATTCGCGAGGAGCGCCGCAAACGCAAAGGCGGTCGTCGCAAAGCACGTCGCTGGGTCGTGGAACGAACGTTCGCATGGCTTTCCAAATGCCGGGGACTCTTGGTCCGCTACGACAAAAACCCGCTCAACTACCTCGGCTGCATCCAAGTCGCCTGCGCCTTGCTCTGGTACCGACGGTGGTGGCGGCTCACGAGTTAATCGCGTTTTGGGATAGTTACTAAGCCCCACACCCATTGCGAACTTTCGGCTAAGCCGTCTTCCAAACCTCGTCGTCCGCGTCGGATCGGAGAGAGTGCCGACTCCTGCGTCATAGAACGCCAGTTGCTCGTCCGAGCGTACGAGTGACCTGTACAGTCGCAGGACGTTTGTTGAATTGCCATAGAATGAGTTGCTCGTCCCGTCGCAACAGACGACTATGTTTTTCGGCATAGCAATGCGAACAGTTCTGTGGTCGAAAGATAAAGAATGCGAGGTCAGCAGGCTACAGCTGGTGCTCACGGGGAGTTCGCTAGTACCATACCTTCACAGGCAGACTCTTACTACTAGCAAGTTTGCGCCTAGCCGCCCTGTGCGCATTCCCTACTGCCTTAGTAGTGCAGCGCAGCAGACCACGGTGGACGACTCTGCCTCCGATCGCAAGCGGAGCAGGCGCAGGCGCGATATCTTCGCATTACTGCGACACTCACGGTGCAACCGCCAATCGCCGACGAGAGCCTGATGAGAGCGGGCCTCTCCGCGACCAGCAGATCAGCCAACGCCGTTTTCGAAGAAGTGCCACGTAGAGCCCCAGCTTTTCTCACGGCGAGCAGGCAACTCTCTCCTGATTGAAAGCGATCGATATCGCAGGTTGCCTCGTTGCCAGTGCGCCTTGCGCACCCACCAAGCTTCAGATCGCCAAACCGGAAAGAGCCGCCCGGCTGCTGCCCAGGCGTTGGTCTCACGTATATGACCTCCGCAGCCCCCCTGGCAAATCCTTGCCTCACTGGCTGCCTTGGGCGGCCTGCGGTAGGATATGGGGCTGGCTCTGTCCAGCCCCAACGCTCGCCGCCTAAAACCACCACGGAGCACAGCAACGCTCCAACGCCATGCACGTCCTCCGCATCCAACTTAAGAACGTCCGTTGCTTCGAAGATCTTTGCCTTGAGTTCGGCCCGAGCGGATCTTCGATGCTCATCCTCGCGGATAACGGCCAAGGCAAGTCGACTCTGTTGCGCAGCTTGGCAATGGGACTGTGTGACGAATCAAGCGCTGCAGCGCTGTTCCGAGAACTTCCGGGGGAGTTCGTTCGCCGACCGAAAGACACACCGCACGTTCCTACCGGTAATTGGGGTGAGATCTGCGTCGACTTCGCTCACGAACAAGATGACGACCCAGAGCAACTCGATTACTATCGCATTCGCACCAAGATTGTAGCCGGCGATTTATTCGAGCGCATCAACCAAGACGAGCATCCGACGCCGGACGCAGACGGATTGGCTGGGCTATACGAACTCAATTCTTCATCTGCCGATGCAGCTGAAAAGTGGTCGGCGAATGCAGACTTTCCGTGGTCCAAGTTTTTCGTAAGTGGGTACGGTGCGGGCTCCCGCACGCGGGGCACCGCAGACTACCGGTATTACCTTCCCGTTGACGCCGTCTACCCGATCTTCAACTACTCCAATCCGCTTCAAAACCCAGAACTAGCCATGCGCCGGCTCGTTGACGCCGCGCACAAGGTAGCGACCGCGAAAGCCACGCAAGACGCCCCCGGCTCGACCAAGGAGCTACACGAAGCATACGAGAGTGCAATTCTCAACAAGGTAAAGAAGCCTCTCCAGACCGTACTCGACCTAGATGACATCGGACAGATCGATATACAGAGCAATGCGATCTTAGTCCGAGGTGCATGGGGAACAGCGGAGCTTGGCGACCTCGGGGATGGCTACCGATCCACAATCACTTGGATTCTGGATCTATTCTCGTGGTGGTTCTTGTATTATTTCGCACCCGCAACACACAGAGACGAATTCGATGCAATGGTGATTGCCCATTGGGACGAGTTCATGGACGAGGAATTGTCGGGAATTGTAATAATTGACGAAATTGATCAGCACCTTCATCCGAAGTGGCAGCACTCCATACTTCCGAATCTCACTCGCGCCTTTCCGCAGGTGCAATTCATAGCCACAACACACTCGCCGATGACCGTACTCGGCACAACTGAGGTTGAGCCCAGCCACCGATTGAAACTATGCCGGCTCAGCGAGCAGGGCGGCGCGGTAGCCGCAGATTACCTCGATCCACCTACGCATCTGAGAGCGGACCAGGTGCTTACCCATCCCTACTTCGGCTTGCTGACAGCCAGCGACAACCGCCTGAAGGGCGACATCGCGGAGTTCAGTATTCTATCCAGCAAGACCGATCTGTCTGCTAACGAAAAGACAAAGCTCGAAGCCCTGCGAGCCGATCTCAACGCGGCACTCGGCTCAGAGGAATCTGAACTCGAACGCGAAGTTCGCAGTGCGTTAAAGCAGACGCTAAATAGCAGGCTCAATTCCAATCCAGCCGTTCACTTTGAGATCCAGCGGCAACTTAATGCTCTCTTCAAGGAAGGCGAACAATGATCCGCATTCACTTCCTAGAACCCACGACGCCGGATTGGGTGAAGTGGAGAGAGAAGTGCGAGCAGGAGACCCAAGCTCTTATTTCGGAGTTTGCGAAAGAAAAGACTGTTAGTATCAAGGGCAGTGTCTACAAGGGCAGCAGCTGGGGCATCAAGGATAAGTACTACTTTGCGTTGTCCGCTCCCTTTTACGGGAAGTGCGCCTACTGCGAGCAGAAAGTGCATGGGAATCAGTGTGGTGACATCGAGCACTACCGGCCTAAGGCGGAAGTCACAGACATCGACAACAACCCGGTTCTAGTAGCCGCCGGCGCTGGCACCGAGCCACACCCAGGCTACTTCTGGCTTGCGTACGACCACAGCAACCTATTGCCAATCTGCAACCAGTGCAACACTCGGCAAAAGGACAAAGGCACTGGGGCGATGATCGGCAAAGGCACTCGGTTCCCAGTTCGCGGCTCGTACGCGACAGCCCCTGAAGAATTGGATGAAGAGCAACCGCTGCTCCTGAACCCCTTGAAGCAAGACCCCGATAGTCATTTCAGAATCGACGAGACTGGCGTACTAGTAGCCCAGACCCCTGAAGGCGAAGCCACCAGAGACGTGCTCGGCCTTAACCTACGCGACCTCCCCAACGATCGCGCCCGCGTCTACGAAGACGTGACAATGAAGTTCGCCGCAATGATTGATGCCGAGATCGTGGAGAAGGGAAGCGAGCGGTCACTGAAGCTAAGAGGAATACTTGCACGGTATGTCAGTGGAGAAGCTCCGCTGTCGATGGCAGGTCGCCAAGCATTGCGTGATGCCTCAAACCGCACCGCCACGCTTCTTGCCGGCATTGCGAAACCACCTGCCCTAGACGACGAATCGATCGCGTGAGCCCTCCAGACAGAAGCTTGATTGAAGCACCCCCCACCTGCGAGGCTGGGACGCCGTGCCTCATAGTCGATGAACGCGCACTCGAAGATACAGCCGCGAGGATAAGCTCTGCGTGCAGAGACGCCGGATGTGAACTGCTGTACTCGGTAAAGGCGATGGCCTTCGCACCCGCCTTGAGGGTCATTTCCACGCATGTCAGCGGATACTCGGTTTCGTCGGCATATGAACTCCGACTTGTTCGCGAGACTGTTCGCGAGGACGTGCACATTCAGCTTATTAGCCCTTACGCTCCACCTAGCACGATCGCGCAGCTTTCATCCTCGGACGCGCACATCTTAAACTCAGAACGTCAGCTGCTCTCGCAAGCGGACAGCTGCGGGCAGCATCCCCAGCTCGGCTTGAGACTGAACGCCGGGCTGAGTTTTGCTGACGACGACAGATACAACCCCGGGCGCCCTCATTCAAAACTTGGCGTGCCACTACCCCTGATCAACAGCATTTTCAGTACCAACCCACACCTCAGAGAAAACCTGTCGGGCTTCAATCTACACCACAACTGCGAGAGCAACGACTTCCGTCAGCTCTTAGAGCTAGCTACGCGAGTGTCGCATGAATGCCGTGATGCACTCGACGCCGTAGACTGGATCAACGTCGGCGGAGGCTATACTTTCGAATCTGATGAGACACATGACCATTTGCGTGCAGCAGTAGACGTGCTGCGACGCCACAAACTCCAGGTTTACGTAGAGCCCGGAGCCGCCTTCGTTCGAAGCGCGGCTTACCTTGTAGCAACAGTGGTTGACAAGATCACTCGCGAAGGGAGAGAGATACTCATTCTCGACACGACGGTTAACCATCTGCCAGAAGTGTTTGAGTATCAGTTTTCACCGGACGTCTTAGGTGCAATTGACGAAGGAGACTACAAGTACACGCTTGCCGGCTGCTCGTGCTTGGCTGGTGATCTATTCGGCGACTATTGTTTCGCAGACGAGAAAAGCGTGGGCGAGCGCATTGTCTTCGAGAACGTCGGGGACTACACGACGACGAAATGGCACTATTTCAATGGCATTAACCATCCCTCGATATATCGAGTTTTGACCGACGGGCGATTCGTGCTGGAGAAGGAATTCACCTACGAAGAATTCGCGGCCCGCAACGGAGGCAACACATATGCTGCTGTTTGAAATTGAAACAGAAATCCCCTCTCCCTCTACGTCAGGCGACGGGCTATTCGAACTGCTGGCGAGCCGCGCAACGAGTGCGGTCCCTGCCGAGTTTAGACCTATGCGATTCGCCGTCGTGGATTCGACGGATGGCAGGTGGCGGTGCGAGATCGGTGGAGCGTCAGTGACGGGAGGCAATTCGCCAGATGGAGAATCTGAACTCTTTCGCTTTATTCCGAGGCCGATAGAACGAGCGAGAGAGTTTAATACAGTGCTGCTCGTGCCGACAGGTGTTGGAGCATCGCTTGGCGGGCACGCTGGAGACGCGTGCCCAGCGGTGCGTGTGTTGGCGGCAGCCTGCGATCGGCTGATTACGCACCCGAACGCTGTCAACGCATCCGATATCAACGAGATGCCAACGAACGGGCTATTTGTCGAAGGCAGCATAATTACGCGCCTGCTAATGGGTACCGCGGGACTTCAGGAGGTGCGTGCAAATAGGCTGCTAGTCATTGTAGACAAACACCCTGACGATCAGTTTACGGACGCATCGATCAACTCGGTCAACGCTGCACGAGCTTGTGCTGGAATCGATTGCGGCGAAATCGTGGTGCTCAATGAGCCACTCGTTTCCCGAGCTCGCTACACGAATACGGGTTGCGCCGCAGGGCGAGTTGAGGATTGCCAGCCCCTTCTTGATCTATTGCGAGCACGCCGCGGCCAGTACGACGCCGTTGCTATCACCTCTGTGGTCGACGTGCCACCCGGATTTCACCGGGAATACTTCGAGCACGACCGAGACATGATTAATCCTTGGGGAGGCATCGAGGCGTTGCTCACCCACGCGGTGTCATCCTACGAGAACGTTCCGTCCGCTCACTCTCCAATGATGGAGAACTCCGACGTCGCCTACATGAGGGTTCCAAGGATAGACCCCCGTAAGGCTGCGGAGGCGGTCTCAATGACGTTCTTGCATTGCATTCTCAAGGGGCTGCACAAGAGCCCGCGGGTAATCACGGATAGTATCGCTCTTCGAGAGCCCGGTATCCTCAACTCTTCCGATGTCTCTTGCGTGGTGATCCCCGATGGTTGCCTGGGGCTGCCCACGATCGCCGCTTGCCTGCAGGGCATTCCAACGATCGCCGTCGTGGAGAACACGAATCTAATGAGGAACGACCTGTCGCAGCTTCCTTGGCAACCAGGCAAGTTCTTCAGGGTCGCCAACTACTGGGAGGCAGCCGGAGTAATGCTCGCTCTGAAAGCGGGCGTCGACCCTCTGAGTATCCGGCGACCACTCGCTCCCATTTCTGTAACTGAGTCACAAGAATCCACGGGCCAATCGAACCTAGGCGAGCGGCAGTCTTCCCGCCTTTGACTTGGGTAGCTTTCTCCGCGGAATTGAGCGTCCTATCCACGGAGCCTTCGCACGAAGTCCAGCTGACAGGCGCGATCGATCCCGGCGATTGTTTAGGTGCGCCCACTCGCTTGGCAAACCCATGCTTGACAGGACTGACATTGGCAGGTGGAATAAGAGGAACTCGTCGCTCATGGCATGTTTGTGTGCTCTGGCTTGCAGGCGCAAATCGCTCCACCGCATCACGCCTGCGAATCATATTTGTTAGACGCACTTCCGCGAATATCGAGCCCCGCTCTGTGGAGTTTAACATCGCACACCCTGGCAGCTTCTCTACGCGAAATTCTGGCCCCGCCCCGGCAGCGATGCAGAGTCGATAACATGCAGGCGTTAAACCCTTGATATTATCTGTGGCTGCAAACGAAGAACGAGTGTAGTGCATGCGTAAAAGACCAAAGCTCAGCAATCTACCTCAGTCCACTTGCCTACGCCCGTCCCCGCATGAGAGCATAAGAAGCGTATGGTGCAGAAGCTATGCGCTGGAGCCGCGAGGGTCTCAAGCGTTAGAGTTTGCAGCTACTCCCGTTACGTGAATGAACGCGGTACAATAGTGGCTTTCGTCTACGAGGCAGTGGAGACGCAGCAGTGGAGGCCAAGCATGCCCACGCAATGGAGAGAAGCCGTTCATGTTGCATTGCTAGTTTGTATGCTCTGCTCTGGGTGTGAGGATCGCGGTATTGGTGGCGACGCCAGTGTGAAACTTAAGCATCAGACGCAAGTACTGCTAAAGAGCGAGATGGCAATGAAGGACGATGCTGTTCGGTTCACGTTCCCGATTGACGAAGGCACTTCGAGCCTCCGTCATGTCGAACTCATAAGCAAGGACTGCTCGTGTGTCGAGCCATCGTTCAACGGTGCGCAACTTCATGTTGGCAAGCCATTGAGACTCCAGCCGAACACCCCGTGCGTCGTTGAGTTCGATATTCGAAACCAAAAGAAAGAGGCAGTCGATATATCGCGGAAATTGCTGATACGGATATCTGGCTATCAGGACGGCGATCGAGATTTTGTGGTTCAGGGGCGACTCTGGGTTGTAGAGGATATTGACACGAATCGAGACTCACTTCTATTGGACTTTACGCGAGACGGCCAGCCGACCTCTGAAGCACGAATTGACATAACTGAGGTCTTTCGCCGAGGCAGCTACACTGGACCATCGATTCCCCCCCGGGTATCCACGGAAGGCGTCATCGCCGCTTCACGAACAGTCAAGAAAGCCGGCGAAGACACGCCGCTCGTCGAAGATCTGGTATCGAGGAAGTGGCAGTTAACTCTCGGCCTGGTGAAACCCAGCTGGGAGCCGCCTTTCAAAGTAGTCGAAGAAGTGTTGGTCGAGTCAGCCAACTCAGGCAAGCGAGCGAGACTTGCCTTAGTGGCCGTAAACCAGCATGGATTGCGCTATCCTAAGGTCGTCGATGTCGGACGCTTTCAGATTCATACGACGAGAGAGCGAACCATTCAGATTCAATCGGGCGACAACGTGCCCTTCCAAATCAAGCGAGCGGCTGCGGATAACGAGCTAGTATCTGTGACCTACGAAGACGGCAAATCGCGAAGCAGTCATTGGCTGACGCTCAGATTCGAGGGGTCCACTCCAGGAGCACAGCAAGCCGTAGTGCAAATAACAACTGACCATCCAATCGCGAAAGAAGTAGATGTCAAAGCTTACTTCTATTGTGTCTCCCAGTAGTGAAGTGATGTAGATCATATTTGGCGGCGCTGAGCCGGATCGCCAGCGTCCCACGACAGGCCGTCGGATACCGCCGCTCTTGCCTTCTTAGTTGTCTTGACCGATCATTTCGCCGCAACCGCATTTGACGCGAGTGCGAGCGGCGGCAGGGATGCCATTCACCGGAATTGAGTCGACTCGCCGTAGTATGCATTGGTGTGGCGTGACCGAGCATAGCAGCCTGTTGAAAATCCGGCCCTTGACTGTCTTGCTATAACGGTCGTCGTTGAAGCGATCGCCCCCTGGAGGATGCGGGATTATGGCTTTCGGAAAGCGGCCGGATAACCGGCAGCAGGAGTTGTTCATTGCGACGGCGGAACTGGCCGGCGCGCCGGGGCACGCGTTCTACGAGCGGCTGGGGAAGCTGCTCGCCAGGGCTCAGTTCGACCGTTGGGCCCAGGACGCGTGCCGGCCGTACTATGCGGACGGCGGGCGGCCCGGCATTCCGCCGGGCGTGTACTTTCGGATGCTGCTGGTCGGCTACTTCGAAGGGATCGACTCGCAGCGGGGGATCGCCTGGCGATGCGCCGACAGCCTGTCGCTGAAGCAGTTCCTGGGCTACGGCCCGACCGAAAGCACGCCCGACCATTCGTCGCTGACGAAGATTCGCCAGCGGCTCCCCGAGGAGGTTTACGGGCGGATGTTCGAGTTCGTGCTGCGGCTGGTCGCCGATCACAAACTCCTTTCCGCCCGCGAAGTCGGCGTCGACAGCACGACGCTGGAAGCGAACGCGGCGATGAAGAGCATCGTCCGCAAAGACACGGGCGAGGGCTGGCGCGAGTATGTCACGGGGTTGATGCGCGAGGCGCGCGAGATTGGCCCCGACGAGGAACCGTCGGCCGAGGCGGTCGCCAAGTTCGATAAGCGACGCAAGGGCAAGAAGGTTTCCAACGACGACTGGGAGAACCCGCACGACAAGGACGCGAAGATCGCCAAGCTGAAGGACGGCCGGACGCACTTGGCGTACAAGGCGGAGCACGTGGTCGACCTGCAGACGGAGGTCATTCTGGCCGCGGAAACCTACGGGGCTAACGAGGCCGACACGGCGACCCTGGTCCCCAGCGCCGAAGCGGCGCAGGACCACGTCGAGGCGACCAACACGTACCGACTCATCAGCAAGATCGCGGCGGACAAGGGCTATCATGCGATCGAGACGCTCACGGCCGTCGAGCAGTCGGCGCTGGTCGGCGCCAAGACCTACCTCCCCGAGCGCGCGACCAAGTGGAAGTGGGACGACAAGTCGCCCGCGCAAAAACGGGCCTTGCTGAACAACCGCGCCCGCACGCAGCGCGACTACGGCAAGCGGCTGCAGCGCCGGCGGAGCGAACGGGTCGAACGGAGCTTCGCCCACGTCTGCGACACCGGCGGCGGCCGTCGAACCTGGCTGCGGGGCCTGGAGAACGTTCGCAAACACCACCTCGTGAAGGCCGCTGCGCACAACCTCGGCCTGATCCTCCGCAAACTGCTCGGAGCGAGCAAACCGCGAGCCTACGCGGCCCTCGGCACGCTTCTGCAACTGCTGCACATCGCCCAGATTACGCTTCGCCGCTTCCTACGCATCCCCGACGACTCGAAACTGAACTCCCGGCACGCGCCGTTACGCTTGAGTGCATAGTTCCACGATCTCAACAAGACCGGCTTCTTCAACGGGCTGATAGGTGTTCCGGGCTTCTGGGGCCGTGGGCAATCGCCAGCGCCTCACCGAAACTGCGCTAGCCTTACCGTGGGCCACAGCGCCGTTTCGACTGTCTTCTTCGTCATCTAGCAAGCGAAGGTCAGCGTGGTGCACTCAAGAGGTGAACATACAGCCAGCTTGACAGGGTGCTCCATTGCGTTGATACTCAGTCGATGGGTCTGCGGCAGCGATCGTTCTCGTCGCGCTCCTCGACAGCATGTGCTTCGCTCAACGCTGGCGATGCGGCACATTGCTTGAATGGACGGGACAGCTAGCAGCAGAGGCAATGCTCTTACCTCAGGCAAAGCCCCTGCCTAACTAAGAACTGTGCACTTCGCTTTTTGAGCATCGCTGGTGAATTATTATCACTGGCAATTTAGCTCCACGCATTGTTGGCGTATTGCGTGAGCCTTAGTGCAACGAACCAAGCATCTTGAACGGACAAGAACGGTTTGGAGAAGTAGAAGTAAAGGCCTACTCGCGGCCCGAGAATGTGGAACTCAGGCCAATGAAACGTTTGAGCGCGCCTGGGGGGGGCGAGAACAGTTCTACGACTCCAGGGGTTCGCTTTGGTGACCATTCGCGAGGTGCCACGCGAGTACCTCTCGACCTCCTATGACTAATTATGCCCTCTACATCCCGGGGCGGCAGCACCAGGCAAGCAGCTAGCGCTGACAGACCGTTTCGAAGCCACTTCATGCAGAACGATTGCAGGTCCCTTGGGGATGCGACCAACGCTTATGATCCTGGCAACAATAATACTAGTACTCGTCTCTGGGGCAGTTTCCGGCGAGGGTGTCACGAGGGAGGCGGCAACTCCGGATTCCCAGGTCAAAGACTTATTGATCAGAAAATGGGCAAGTCAGCGAGCCGAAATTGCAACCGGTGATTTTTCCCAGCGAATACTGCGCCGCGGGTCGAACGCACTGCTGCCACTTACACTCGACGAGCTAAAGATCATTCTCAATGAGGAGGAATTCGGCGGCACGCACGAGCAGTTTGTTAACATCGCTCGGCGCGTGATGGTGCCCGAAGAATTTGCGAAGTTGGACCGCTACTGGGGAGAAAAGAAAATACTCGTGGATGGTGATAGAGGACTAGAGGAGGGCGAGGGTATGGCGCAGATCTACGATGGCGAGAACTACGTCGTACAGATTGACAGAGGAGAATTTGACGAAGTTCTGTTGGGTTCGCGCCAACGCATCAACCTCAAACGGCAAGATCTGCGGGATCTTCGGATCGTTCCGGATGAGCGGTTCGGTATCGAGAATTTAGAGATAGAAGATATTAAAGCGGGACAGGTTCACTTGCTAGTTAGATTGCGACCAGACTCTCAGCCGAAGAAGTTATCGGTCGATGAAGCGAGCGGGATCATCACCGAGTGGCTTGATAGCAACAAGTCCGGCGAACCAATAGAAGCTCGCTTTATGTCCCACCTTGTGGAGCTTGGCGAGGGGATCGTTTTCCCCCGAGTAGCCATCAGGGCTCGATTCGGGTCGAGGGGCAACCTGGGACTAAGTGGACGGAGGCTGATTGTATTCTCAATGTCAGTTCTCGATGAGATGAAGATAAATCAGCCGCTGCCAGAGGGCGTCTTCGCGGTGGGAACGAAACGGCGCACGCTCGTAAGAGACAAACGAGGAGATGACAGCAGGGATTTCTTCACAGAATCGAAGGCCAATGACGTAAAGCAACTCGCTTCGATCTCGATGGCTGGCGAATCAAATGGCAGTTCAAGTCGTACGAGTTATTGGCTCGTTGTGAATGGCATTGTGTGCGTTATAGTCGGCCTTCTATTGCTGCGACGCAGACTTTCTTCTCGAGGTTGACGGCGGAATGACCTGAAACCCATTTGTAATCCTTTCCTGTCTTCTGTAGTGGGAGCAAGACACTATGTTGCGACGGACTACAGGCTTTTGCCTTTTCATCGGTGGCTGCATAGCCATCCTCAGCCAGGCTTTATTACCAGTCTTGGCAGTTTGTCAAGGAACGCAATGGGGCGGCGGATGTTGCTTGATTGGTGGCCCGTTCTTTGAAGGGGGCGGGCTGGAGGGCGGAACCGCTGGTTGTGGAGTGGATGTTGATTCCAATTGTTGCCATGGTTGTGGCAGTGATGGTCCATGGACCGGCGCGGGCGGCTGCAATGGTAGTGAGAGATGGGAATCTGTTTTCAACGGTTCTTGCGAGAGCGGCAGTTCCTGTGGTTACGACCCCGAATGCCGCATGAAATCTACTGAAACCACTGCAATTCGCGAGAAGTTGATCGCGAATTGCGAACAGCCGCCCTTTGGCGACTGCGACTGTGTGATTAGCCAATTGAGTCCTCCGGAAACCGATGAAGTTACGTACTGCGACTGTGAAGGTCGAGAGTCGCCAATCTAAACTCAAGGCTTTCATGCTTGCGGCATTCGACACAGCGCCGCGAAGCAGAGGCCGGATCGAATTTGAGGAGTGACGACGATGAAAGCTACTTCAATCTTGGAGGTGTTTGCTGGAATTCTCTTGGCAGCATATGGGACCATTACGACGTTTTCTGGTAGTGCCCTATCGGTTCGAGCCGATGTTGAATGCACCCCCGCCGGCCAATGGCAGTCGAGTTCATCTTGCTACAAGGGAGGGCCAGATTTTGGAGGCGACGGCGGCTGCGGCTTTAACGAAGAATTGGAGCAATGTGAGGCTGTGGCAACCTCTGGTACCGGATGCGAGGGAGACGAGCGGTGGGAGATCGTCGAGAACGGCTCGTGCAAGTCTTCGACTAGTGGAACAGAGTGCAGAGTGAACCATGTTTTGAGGACGGCCACGAAGAACAAGATGATTGGGACCTGCCAGTCGATAGCTGGGACAACTGACGATTGCTATTGCAGTAGCGTCTCAGTGCAGCCGCCCGAAACAGAGGATGCGGATTACTGCGATTGCGGCGAACGCTCATCAAGCTAATGGTCCATCTATAGCAGCCGTCCGTTGAGTTGTGGCGATTACCAGTGTCGAGAGTAGTCTCGCATCCAGGTTCGCTGACGCATCAAAGTGCGGTGCCACAGAGTCGCTAAAACGCATTGGTGACCTTCACCCCAAAGCTGTCCCAGCGGCAGTGTTAGGATTTGGCTTCACTTGACCTGCTCCAGAAAGTTGATCCACCTGGAGCGAGAATTTCAGGGCTTCAACTGGCTAGCCTAGCCAGTTGAAGCGAATTCCCTGGGGGCCAGGTTGCCCAGGGCGCTGTGAGGTCGTTGCTCGTTGTAGTCGCGACGCCAACTGCTGATCTTCTCCTCGGCATCCTCCAAAGACAAGAACCAATTCTCGTTGAGGCACTCGGCGCGCAAGCGGCCGTTGAACGATTCGATCAAAGCGTTATCTGTCGGCTTTCCCGGCCGACTGAAGTCGAGTTGCACGCCGTTGGCATACGCCCACTGGTCCAACGCCTTGGACGTGAACTCGGGACACTATGAAGCCGGGATTGTCAAGTTTGTAGTCCTTCCGCAGACGACGATCCCGTCGGGTTCAGCGAGGTCGGCTCAGGTCACTATCCGGGGTGTCCGCGGTCCAGCCGCGGTCCCATGCAACTTTGCGACGCGGCGGCGCTCATTTCCATTGCCGAGTTAAAGCTCATCCGAATTCTCGAGCTGTGCCCCCGCGATCGTTCCGCTCTTCGCTGCGCCCGGCGTCTTGGCGCCGAGGCGGGTTGTTGTCCGCGAACGCCCGGGCCTTACACGGCGAGGCCCAGGCGTTCCGCGTCCCAATCTTGTTCGTCACGCAGCATCGCCCAGCACCAGGTGAGCAGCCTTCTCCCCAGCGCCACCGTGGCCTGCTTGCGTCGCGTGCGTTCTCCCTTGCTGAGTTTTTTGTACAACGCCGCGGCGTGCGGGTTGTGCTGACGCATGATCCACGCCACCTCCACCAGCAGTTTCCGCAGCAGGCTCGGGCCGTGCTTGGTCACGCGGCCCGAACGATCGTACGTGCCGGACTGGCGGCGACGGGGAACTAAGCCCACGTAAGCTTCCACGGCCCGCGCATTGCGGAATCGGTGCGGGTCGTCGATCCAAGCCACGACCGCTTCGCTCAGTCGCGGGCCGACTCCCGGAATCGTCCGCAGTCGCTTCGTGCGAGCGTCCTCCTCCGCCAAGCCGTCGAGCCTTTTTTCGATGAGCCGAATCTGCGTCTGGACCTGGGCGAGCAGCGTTAATTCCGCGTCCAATTGGCCCCGCCATAGTTCCTCTGGTCCGCAATCGACGGCCGGCCGGGCCAGCGCTCGCAGACGCTCGACGCCTGCTTCCGTCCAGGCCTTCGCTTGCGACGCCATCCGTCGCCCCTGCATGTCCAGCAACGAACGGATGCTGCACAGGATCGCCGTCCGTCGGCTCACCAGCTCGTGCCGGTATTGGATCAGCGAACGCCACTGACGGACTCGTCGCGTCGGCATCCACACGGTCGGCAGTTGGTCGGTCGCCGAAAGCCGCGCCAGCTTCAGGGCATCGTCGCGGTCGGTCTTGCGCTTGACCCGCCGCCACCGCCAGCCTTCCGTGTTCGGGTTAGCGACCTGGACCTCGATTCCCAGCGCCGTGGCGACGTCGTACACCCAACCCGAGACCGTGCCGACCTCGATCACCAGCCGGTCCGGAGTCCATGCCTCCAATAAGGCGTGAATCACTTGCGGACGGGTCTCGATCGTGCGGTAGGTCACGTCATCCTCGCCGCAGTACAGGTACGCCACGCTCTTGAACTTGCCCAGGTCGATCGCCATGAGTCGCATTGCCGGGTCTCCTGAAAGGGGGGGATGTGAGGGAGCCGAATCGCTCGCTCGGCAATTGGACATCCCTCTTCCCGGCTTGCATAGTTTTCCATTGTCGATGCGACTCGTCTGCGGCAAGCCTCGGTCGGCCGAAATCCGCGTCAGCACCCGCGCGACGTCCTGCCCGCGGAATCGCTGGCCGACGCGAATCGCCAGGCTCTCACGAGTAAAGTTATCGACTAACGTCAGCAGACGGAAGCTCCGGCCGTCGCACAGCCGATCAGCCATGAAGTCCATGCTCCAACTTGCATTGACGGCCATGGCCGGAGGACG
>PABB01000034.1 GCA_002702655.1 Planctomycetaceae bacterium | reverse complement strand
GGCGGGGCGGCGGTCCCGCCGGCGATCCGCCGCAACGGCATCGATGTCGGGCCGACGCCAGAGTCGGCAACAGCGCCCGGGGCCGCGCCGCAGCAACCGCAACGCGATCGCACCATCTACGATACGGCGCGGCGCCTGTGGCACGAATTGATTGAATAGCACTATCAACCGCCCGAGGCATTGATGACGGACATACGCGACCCGCGATTGCTGTGGGCCAAGTTCGCCCTGTTCGTCGTTCTGGGCCTGCTAGGCGCCGCGATTGCTCTGGTGCTGTTTCCGTCGTGGAGGCTGGCGGTGCTGATGGCCGTGACGGTGTGGGCGTTCTGCCGCGCCTACTATTTCGCCTTCTATGTCGTCGAGCACTATATCGACGGCGACTTTCGTTTCGCCGGGCTCGGGTCTCTGGTGCGTTACGCCCTGCGGCAGCGCGGCCGTCGCTAGACCCGGTTGGCCAATTCGCCAGCCCGGGGAGACATGCGTTTCTCTCGTCTGCACCCCCCTGCCTCGCCAGAATGTCGGCCGGCGAGCCTCGGCTGGCGGGCGTTTCTCCCATTCTGGCGGGTTTTCTGAGAGAATTGGAGCGTCAACGTCACTCTCGCTATAGACGGCCGTCAGCGTTCCGCTGCTTGTTGCAGGTGAATTCCGTGTCACAGTCCGATGGCGCATTGGTGATTGCCGCCCGAACGGGCGACCGCTCGGCGTTCGGCGAGTTGTACGACCGCCGGGCCAGGTTGATTCGCGCCATTTGCTACAACGCCACGGGCGACCTGGATGCGGCAGCGGAGCTCGCGCAGGAAGTGTTCCTTCGAGCCTATGCCCGGCTGAATACGCTGCGCGACCCCGAGCGGTTCACGCCGTGGCTGACTGGCATTGCACGTCAAGTTGGTCGCGAGTGGCTGCGAGGCAAGTTGCGCGATCGCAAACTGGCGTGCCCGCTGCCCGAAGGCGCGGAACCGGCCGCCCGCGAGCGTGTCGACGACCCCCGCCTCGACGCCCTGCGGGAAGCTCTCGCGAAGCTGCCCGAGCGTGAACGGTTGAGTCTGCAGGCGTTTTACCTGCAGGGTCTCAATGCCGAGGAGGCCCGCAACGTCGTGGGGCTCCCGCAGTCCACGTTCTATCGCGTGTTGGTCAAGGCTCGGCAGCGCCTGGCGGCGATGTGTCGCACTGTGGAGGTACGGTCATGACATGCCCGGACGCCAAATCTTGGGAACTGTTGAGCATGGGCTTGTTGGACGAGCTGCAGGCGGAGGCGCTCCGTCGGCATGCCAACGGGTGCGAGCGTTGTCAGGCGCGCAGCCGCGACGCTGCCGCACAGCATGCCGTCCTGGTCGAAGCTTTGAGCGAGTTCGACAGTCAGCACGACCAACGTCGCGAGCAATTGCTGGCCATGCTGCCCGCGGGGGCGCTGGCTTCCCCAGGGGAGGCTGGCGTCGCCGGGTGGCGGCAGCGGCTGGCAACGGGAGATTTCGCGATGATTCTGCGTCAACATAAGACCCGTTGGGCGGCCGTCGCCACGTTGGCAGCGGCCGGTATGGTGGTGGCGATCATGCTGGCCACCGGCGGGCGCACGGCTTTTGCCGATGCCATGGAAAACATGCGGCAGGCCAAGACGATGACCTGCGACGTGGTGACGACGGTGGACCTGACCAAGTCGGGCCCGGGCGTGACGGCGGCGGGTCTCGACAAGCCGGTTCACGGCAAGATGTCGATGTACGCCGAAGGCGAGACTCGATCCACGCTGTATGAAGCGTGGATGCCAGAGTTGGACGCTGCCGCCGAATCGGCCGACGACGACGGGGCCGCGGCGGCGGAAGCGGCTGGCTCCAACTCCTCCCCGGCCGGCAAACAACCGACGATGCGCATGCTCTATGTCGGCGACGACGCCTACGTGTGGGCGGGCGGCAAGTTGCAGGTGCTCACTTCGTTGGACATGAGTCGTCAACCGGGCCCGCAGCAGTGGCTCGATCAGTTGCTGAAGTACCGCGACGATCCGGATCGACGCCTTGGCGAGAAACTCATCGGCGGCCGACCGGCGCAGGGGTTTGAGATTGCCGGCTGGAAAGCGAACGACGGAGCCCAACCGCCGGCCGTCAGTCCGGCCGCCCCCGAATCGCAAGCAGTCGTGCAGGTGTGGGTCGACGTTGAACAAGATCTGCCGGTGCAGATCGAATTCAGCCAGCCAATCGACTCGCCCCAGATGAAGGGGACGGTCCATGCAGTCTTTGAGAACATGCGGTGGAACGTGCCGCTCGACCCGGCGGAATTCCAACCACCGAGCCAAGGGGAGTTGGCCCAGGCGCAGACGATCGCGATGCCGGCCTTTGACGAAGCCACGTTTGTTAAGTTCATGCGAGCGTGGCTCGCGGCGGGCAAGCAGGCCGAGGATGGCATGAAAACGCTTGAGCAGAAAGCCAAAGAAAAGGGCGAGCCGCTGCCGGCGGAACTGACGGCGTTGGTTTCTGCGGGGTCGCCTCAGGGCGGCTACCCCGAGAAGCTCGACCCGATGTGGCTCTCGGGGGCGTACGTCGGTCGGCTGACGATCGCCAAGACGGTCGAGCAGTTGGTGAAGCAGAAGCCCCTGCCAGACGGTTTGCCTGACGCCGAGCGGCAGCAAATGGTCCAGCAGCGCGCCTTCGAGTCGGCCCAGGCCACTGCCGAGGCGATCAAGGAGCCCATGATCGAAGCGATGGCCGCCGGGGCGTTCTACCAACGGCTGGCGACCGACGGCCGCCAGCCGGAGTACTTCGGCGCCACGGTCGAACCGGGCGACGCGGCGGGCGTACTGCTCAAGTGGCAACTCGAAGACGGTCGCACGCGGGTTATCTACGGCGACCTGCATGCCGAGACGGTTCAGTAGCCAAGAGGAGAATGGCGAATGTGGGGCAGCCAACACGCTTGCCGATCACATCGTTCCAAACAGATTGGCCCCCAGATTGGCGCCCGCATAGGATGGGCGGCTGCGAGAGCGGTCGCCCATCTCTTTTCTTTGAGCCCGGACTATCTGATGACGGACAACAGACACGCGATCTGGTTGTTACTTATCGTCTGCGCGGCGGCGTGGCCCGCTCAGGCGCAACAGCGATCCGCCGCCGAGGACGCCGTTGAGTCGATTCCCCTGGCTGACGTTCGCCTGCGCGACGTTTGCATCCTGCCGGACGCCGCCATGCAGACCTACTACATGGTCGGCCCGGGTCGCAACAGCGTGCGGATCTTCACCAGCCGCGACCTGAAAACGTGGCAAGGCCCGCAGACGATTTTTCGCACGCCCGAGGACATCTGGGGCGAGATCCCCGTAGTGGGCATCTGGGCGCCGGAGATGCACAAATACCGCGATAAATATTACCTGTTTCTCACGTTCGACACGCGGCACTTGCTCGATGAACAGTGGCCCAACTGGCGGCCGCGCGTGCGGCGCAGCTCGCAGATCCTCGTCGGGGATGCGCCCACAGGGCCCTTCACGCCGTTTGCCAATCACTCGACGCTGCCGCCGGAGTTGATGACGTTGGACGCCACGTTGTGGGTTGAAGACGGCAAGCCCTACGTCGTGTATTGCCACGAGTGGGTCCAGATCTCCAACGGCACGATCGAGTATCTGGGACTGACCGACGATCTGTCCAAGACAATCGGCGAGCCGCAACTGATGTTCCGAGGCAGCGACGGTCCCTGGGCGCAAATCTCGGCCACCGAGGGCTGCTTTGTCACCGATGGTCCCTATCTGCGGCTCAGCAAATCCGGCAAGCTGTTTATGGTCTGGTCCGGTTTCGGGAATGGCGGCTACACCGTGGGACTCGCCATTTCTGATTCGGGCAAACTTGCCGGTCCCTGGCGCCAACAAGCCGAGCCGCTGTACCAGCGCGACGGAGGACACGCCATGCTGTTTGAAACGTTCGACGGCCGGGTGATGATGGTGCTGCACTCGCCCAACAACCGTGAAGCGCGGCCGCGGATCTTTGAACTGGAGGACACGGGCGAGACACTCAAGGTCGTCGGCGAGTTCACGGGGGAATAGCCGCAGGCTGCTCTTGCATTTCGATCACGGAGATCAGTCCGCCATTGGGCGCGAAGGTGAATCGAAAAACCGCGGTTCGCGCGCCGCCAGCCGACGCGGATTCGAACCGGTAGTCGATCGACCGGTTGCCAGCGGAGTCGACTGCCGCCCCGCCCCACTCGACCGTCCGGCGGTTCTGAATGTCGCGAAAGTTGTGTTGCAGGAAGTCCTCGACGAGGCGGATCATGCCGTTGCGGGTCGTGGGGTCGGCGTCGATCGTCGGCATTGCCGGCGGATCGTTCCACACGAGGTACTCCCCTGCCCCGTCGTCCATCCGCCAGCGAGTCTTGGGGCCCAATCGTGAGTTCCACGTCCGCGGCTGGCCCCACGAATGGCCCATCCACTGGGCGAGACTTTGCCCGTCTGCGGCCGGCAGCCGCAGGCCCTCGACCAGCCCCTTGCCGGTCAGCAAGCGGTAACGTTGATCGAGTTCTTGGGCAAAGTCGTCGGTGTAGAAACCCGAAATCAGCGGCGAGAAACGTTCGTCTTCCAGCGGGCCGAGATACAGGTACGCGTCGAACGCCTCCTCGAAGTTGCTCATGGCGCTGTCGCGCTCGTCGCCATTGAGATCGAAGCGATGCGTACCGAACTGACTGCCACGGAGCGAAAAGGCCACCGGGGCGTGACCTTGTTCAGCGAATGCTTCGTCGAACAAACCCTCGGCCGCGCGACCAAAGACGCGCCCCATGTTGGCGATCATCGGACCGTGCTGGACGATTGTCAGCAGATTGTCGTGCAGCCACTCGCGCAGAATCACGCCCGCCGTGCGGCGCGGTTTTTCCGCGCCGGCGTGGCGAACGGACTCCAGGTGGGCGTAACCGACGATGAACAGGGCGTGTCGCGGATCGGCTGACGTCGCCATGTCGCGGCGGATGTTATCCGCCATGAGTTGATTGCGGTCGCCATCGTACTTGTGCAGTCGCTGCTCGCGAATCAGCTCGCGCCAGGGCCGCTGCATGTCGACCAGCACGATGCGAATGCGGCGCTGGGGATCGAGCTGCCGGTTTGTTTCCCAGACAGAAACAAAGAAGTCGAGCATCGCCGCGTCGGGCCAGCCGGTCCATAGATTGTCGCGGAGCGTCTCGATCACCAGCGCCGTGTTCAGTTCCTCGGCGGCGAGAAACTGGTCGACCAACGGCTGCGCGTGCATCGGCAGTTCCAGGTAGATCGTGCCAGCGACTTCTGCGAACCGCGGGTCGCGCACGATGGCGCTGTTGAGTTGCCAGTACGTCGGGCGGTGGTGAACCTCGCCGATCGCCACCAAACGATGACTCCCCAACGCGTCCAGCACGAACTGCAGCGGCGGTTGTCCGTGTTCGCGCAGGTAGGCAACGCAATCGGCGAGTAGCGCGTCCGGATCGTCAATCGGCGGGCGGGAGCGAATCGTCTCCAGATCGTTGCGTCGGTGCAGCACGCGGCGGAAAGCGGACTCGGCCGCCTCCACGGACGCGTAGCGGCTGTTGCCCGCGTTGAGCCAGCGGCCGTTTTCCAGTTCGAAGGTCCGCACGTCGATTCGCTTCGAGCCGGACGGCCATCTCGCAATCACCTGGGCGAAGTCGCCACCGTCGACGCGAACACTCAGAATGTCCGCTGCGAGGAACTGCCGAGCTTCTTCCTGCGTAGGTTTCTGCAGGCGCGTCGGCGACTGAGAAAGGCGATCGCGCAAGGAGCTGGCGCTCATCGCCAACCAGTCGCCGCGTCCTTCGGCCAAACAGCGGTTGATCGTGGCGTACGCCGCCTCCGGCGTCGAGAAATCGTCGTCCGCGTCGAACGACGAAACCGGCCGGGCGACCACGTACGCGGAGCGATCGTGGTCGGCCCCGCTCGTCGCTTCCGTCACCATGGCGACCAGAAGGAGCGCGGCGGAAGCAAGAGTTTTCATTTGCCGTCTCCGTGAACGATTGCCTTGTTTCGCTCAGCGGCTACCGGCCATACTACACCCCCTGCCCGTCCAACCCAAGCTTGGTTGTTTGAGCTCGCCCCCAACTTTGCGCATCGCAGGCACGCCGATGAGAATCGCTTCCCTCGCTCTCGCCATGATGTCTTTGCTTGCGACCTCAAGCTTGTGGGCCGGGGATCGCTTCGCCGGGCGTCCGTTTGTGACTCGTTCTCCCGCGGTGGGCGCCAACGGCATGGCGGCGACCAGTCAGCCGTTGGCGACGCTGGCCGCGATCGACATCCTGCGGGCCGGCGGCAACGCGGTCGACGCCGCCATCGCCGCCAATGCCGTGCTGTGCGTGACCGAGCCGATCAGTTGCGGGATCGGCGGCGATTTGTTCGCGATCGTCTGGGATAACGACAGCGGCAAGTTGTACGGCCTGAACGGCAGCGGTCGCAGTCCGCAGGGGCTGACGGCCGAGGAGTTTCAGCGGCTGGGCCACCAGCGCGTGCCCAGCTACGGTCCCCTGCCGATCACCGTGCCCGGGTGCGTCGACGGGTGGTGCACGCTGCACAAGCGGTTCGGCAAATTGCCGTTGGAGCAGGTGCTGGCCCCCGCGATTGTCCATGCCCGCGACGGCTACGTCGTGACGGAGGTCATCGCGCATTACTGGGCGGTGGGCGCCGCGGTGCATGAGGAGCATCCTGGCTTTGCGGACGTGTTCATGCCTGGCGGCAAGGCGCCCCGGCACGGCGACCTGTTCCGCAATCCGGCACTGGCGTCGACGCTCGACAAGATTGCCGACGGCGGGGCGGATGCGTTTTACCGTGGCGCCATCGCCCGCGGCATCGACAGTTTCATGCGCGACATCGGCGGCTACCTGCGGTACGACGACCTGGCCGCCCATCGCAGCGAGTGGGTCGAACCGGTCAGCGTCGAGTATGCGGGCCACGAGGTGTGGGAACTGCCGCCCAACGGGCAGGGAATCGCTGCGCTGCAGATGCTGCAGATCCTGAAACATTTCGATTTGCGCACCGCGGGCTTCGGCAGCCCCGGTCATCTGCACTACCTTGTCGAGGCCAAGAAGCTGGCGTTTGAGGACCGGGCCCGGTTCTATGCCGACCCCGCGTTTTACGACGCGCCGGTTGGTGAGCTCATCTCCGCTGAATACGCGGGGCAGCGTGCGTCATTGATTCAACCGAACGCCGCCGGCCAAGCGTTCGCCGCCGGGAATCCCGCGCTGCGCGATGGAGACACAGTCTACCTGACCACGGCCGACAGAGATCGCAACATGGTCTCGCTCATTCAGAGCAACTACCGCGGATTCGGCGCCGGGCCGTGCCCGCCGGGAATGGGTTTCTGCTTTCAGGACCGCGGCGAACTGTTCGACCTGACGCCCGGCCAGGCCAACAGCTACGCGCCTGGCAAGCGGCCGTTTCACACCATCATTCCGGCGTTTGTCACCAAGGCTGGTCGCCCTGTGATGAGCTTCGGCGTGATGGGCGGCGACATGCAGCCGCAGGGGCACGTGCAGATTCTGCTGAACCTGTTCGAGTTCGATATGGGACTGCAAGAAGCGGGCGACGCCCCGCGCGTGCGGCACGACGGCTCGTCGACGCCCACCGGCGCGGGGGCCGAGGAGGGCGGCGGCCGCGTGCTGCTCGAGTCGGGCTTC
This sequence comes from Planctomycetaceae bacterium, assembly GCA_002702655.1. Classification (GTDB taxonomy): domain Bacteria; phylum Planctomycetota; class Planctomycetia; order Pirellulales; family Lacipirellulaceae. Next base: position 49,426 of record PABB01000034.1, on the reverse strand, counting down.
TCGGCGGCCACCCGCGACGAGTTGGCGAAGCGCGGGCACCAGTTGCAGGACGGCGACGGCGGCTTTGGCGGCTATCAGGCGATATGGTTTGATGCCGAGCGCGGCATGTATATCGGCGCCAGCGAGTCCCGCAAAGACGGCATGGCGCTGGGGTACTGAGCTCTTGACTGCGTCTACAGCGAACGGGCCACGAAGCTCAGCGGGAGTCCGATCAACAGCAAGCAGACGAGCGCTTGCACTTTCCAGTCGAACGCGTCGAGCCCGCCCCAGAGCCGAAGTGACTGAAAGAGCAGGAAGAACGCGCCGGCAATTACTGCGAGAATCACAAGCGTTTTAATCATGGCGTCACGACCTCTCTCGCGAATCAATCAGCAGCGTCACCGGGCCGTCGTTCACCAACTCGACGTCCATATGCGTGCGAAATCGGCCCGTGGCAACGGTCAAGCCGCCGGCGCGAGCGCGGGCGACAAACTCGTCGTACATCTGCTCGGCCTTCTCCGGCGGCGCCGCGGCGATGAAGCTCGGTCGTCGCCCTTTGCGGCAGTCGCCCAGCAGAGTGAATTGGCTGACCACCAGCAGTTCGCCGCCTACGTCCGCCAGCGAGCGGTTCATCTTCCCCTCATCGTCGTTGAAGATCCGCAGGCCCACGACTTTGTCGGCCAACCAACGTAGGTCGACCTCGTTGTCGTCGGCCGCCACTCCCAGCAGGACGAGCAATCCCTGGTTGATGGCGCCGACGTTTTCGCCTTCGACGACCACGGAGGCGCGGGAGACGCGTTGGACACAGGCGAGCATGGCGGGGAGGTGATTCGTGAGTGGAAAATGTCGATTCGTAATTGGTGACTGGCGGCTAAGGCGTGCTGTTGGCGCAGGTCGACATACGGGGCTGCATGACCGCGAGCCGTTGGCCCCTCTAGGCGGCCGCTTGTTGAACCATACCCCCGCTGGTCATACTACACACCCCCCCTGCCCTGCCCTTTCAGGCTCTCGCCGAGCTTCGCTGCCGTGACCGATCCGCTTGTCCCGCTGACCTACTACTGCCTGGCCATTTTGGCCGCGTCGCTGGCCGGCGGGATGGTTCCGGTGTGGTTCCGGCTGACGCATCGGCGGATGCAAATTGCCGTCAGCTTCGTCGCGGCGGCCATGTTTGGGATCGGGCTGTTGCACATGTTGCCGCATGCGTTGGCGGAGGCGCGGGCGGCCGCCGCTGCGAGCGACCCGCAGGCGACCAGTGCGACCGATATGCGGATCATGCTGTGGGTGCTGGCCGGCTGGCTGGCAATGTTCTTCATCGAGCGGTTCTTCTGTTACCACCACCACGATGTCGAAACGGAACCGGACGGCACGTTGCACGAGCACGAGTGCGGCGACCACGGGCACGATCACCACGATATCACCTGGGCGGGAGCGGCGCTGGGGCTCACGCTGCACAGCATCCTGGGCGGCGTGGCGCTGGGGGCGAGCGTGGTGCACCGCCACGACACGCTGCCCCTAGCGGGGCTCGGCACGTTTCTGGTGATCTTGTTGCACAAGCCGTTCGATTCGATGACCATCAGCATGCTGATGGAGCGCAACGATCGCTCGCTGCGGTGGCGGCAAACGGTCAACGGGTTGTTTTCGCTGGCCATCCCCCTGGGCGCGGCGATCTTCTATTTGGGGCTGACGCGCGGGGAGTCGACTGGCGCCGTGGTTGCCTACGCATTGGCGTTCTCCTCCGGCACGTTCTTGTGCATCTCGCTCAGCGATCTGCTGCCGGAGCTGCAGTTTCACCATCATGACCGGGTGAAACTGTCGTTGGCCCTGTTGGCGGGCTTAGCCGTTTCAATGGCAGTGGCGCAGTTGGAGGGCCTGGTGCACCGTCACGCACCGGCCGTCTCGCCCGCGGCGACGGCGGCGGAGTCGTCCGTGGACTCGGTCAGCTCGCTCTGATGCGTCGCGGCGCCATTCAGCGCGACGCCCTCCACCCAATCGATGATCCGCCAATCGAGCCAGCGATAGTCGGGATCGAGCGTCACGCGCGTGTCCCCGATGAACCCCAGGTGGCCGCCCCCCTCGGCAATGATCACTTCCACCGATTCGCCGCGCGGATAGGCGAGCAGCGGCGCCGTGGGCACGATCGGGTCGTCGGCCGAGGCAATGATCGTGGCAGGCTGCTCGATTTCAATCAGCCTCGGGCCGACTTGCGTATTGGCGTAGTAATCGTGGGCGCCGGCGTACCCGGCTGCGGGGGCGACGATCGTTTCGTCGATCTGTTTGAGCCGCTTGGGACGCGGCGGTATGGTCGCGGGCGCCAACTCGGGATACCGCTGCCAACGATCCAGGATCTGTTTCCAGATCAGCTTGACGAAGAATTTATCATAGGGGCGCCCGCCGCGTTGCTCGAAGCGCCGCTCCACGTCGAACAGATCAATAGGCGGACAGACTGCCAGCACGCGCTGCAGATTGCCGACTCGACAGGGTCCCGCGTCGGCCAGCAAGCCGAGGCACAAGGCCCCGCCCAGCGAAAAGCCGACCGCCATCGCCGGCGAGTCGGGATAGCGGCCCGCAATAAACCGCACCGCCGCGCCAACGTCGGCGTAGGCGCCGCAGTGCGTCGGTTTGCGGGCGACGTGGCGGCCCTCGCCGCAGCCGCGCATGTCCATGCGGAACACGCAGTAGCCGCGCTGCACCAACCGTTCCGCCATGCGCGTCATGTAAGTGCTGGCGTAGCACCCGGCAAAGCCGTGAATCAGCAGCACCACCGGCTCGCCCTCGCGCCACGCGGCGGGGCGATCTTCGTGCAAAACGAGCTGGTCGCCGCCGTCGTGCGGCGGCGTTGCGTCGCAGGGAACCAGATGCCGCGTGGCCGCGTACGGCCGATCCCGCCGCGGCAGGTAAATTCCGGCGAACGTTTGCACATGGCCCCCGCGCAACAGCGGGTGCGGGCGAAAGTTCCAGCGCTGCGGGCGGTCATCCATGGCACGGAGGCGGCGGGGCGAAGGCGGGAGTTTGGCGGGAACGCAGGCGGTGAATCTACCATATCCGCCCGCAAATGCAGACCCGCATTGCCGCGGGCCCGCTCCTATGGCGTTGACCCGCAAACTCGCCCCAGGCGGTAACATTCGCCCTGACTCAGCGATCGCAGCACCTGCCGATTGGTTCGAGGCCGGGGCCGCGGGGACCCGATTTTAAGGGAGAGCCGCACGCGAGATCGGTTTGCGCGGCGCGCCCCTTACCCGCCATGGATGGCCCGATTCATGCCCAGTCCAGCTCGCCCGTTGCATTTTCAGCTTGTGGTCGCCTGTCAGGGAGCAGCCGCCCGGGCAGCGACCGCCCAGGCCGCCGACGCGGTGATCGAAAAGATCAACGCAGCCCGGCTTGCTTGCACGGTCGCGGTGGATGCGGCCATGGTTCGGCAGCCGCGGGCGAGTCAGTGCGAATGGGCCGTCGTCATGCCATTGGAGAGCGAGTCCGACTCGCTAGAGTCGCGCATGGCCGCCTGCCGTGCCGCCGGGCGGTCGATCGACGCCGTCTACCTGCCCGCTGGGGCCACTCTACGCGGGGCACTGGCTGACTTGAGCCGCCTGGACGTCCGCACCGTGATCGATGCCAGCGATCGGCGGACCGCCCTGCCGGTTAGCGTGGTCAGGCAAGCCGTCGACACAGTCGCGCCAGGAGACAAATGGTGGCGTCGACTGTCGACAGTCAACGTGGATCGCCTGGTTGCCGAGCACTCGCGAGGCGCCACGGTGGTCATCGAAGCCGCGCAACTCGCTCGCGCGGGCGGCATGGGCCGCCGCCAGATCTCGCGACTGATCGAGTCGCTGCAGAGTCTGCAGGCCTGCGGCGAGATTCGTACTGCCACCGCCAGCGATCTGGCAGCCGCACTGACGGCTGGCCGCCGGCCGATTCCACAGCAGTCGATCCTGCGTGCTGCGTAGGCGAGCTGCTGAGCAACTCGTGTCGCGGCTCTGCGAGCCGTGTCACGTTGGCGAGCGTCATTCCGCTGTTCAGGGCTCGCAGAGCCGTCACATGCGAGACGCTCCTAGCGAATCTCGCGCATCGCCTCGAAGCTGGCCCAGCCCAGTAGCAGGGCCCCAATCAGGGCGCCAATGTCCATCGGCATGCTCGCGCGAGCAAAAGGCACGCCGACTGCCAGATCCAGCGTGAAGATCAGCGCGACCAGGCCCGCGACGACCAATCCTACGATCGTGAGAGCCTTGGACATGGGCAACCTGCTGGCGACGACGAGGCGAAGGGGCGTGTGGGGCGGCGACCGACGGGACGTCGATAAACCCCTAGTATAATTGCTCACGCTTTGCTGTCATGCCCGGGGGACTGGGTGTTTTAGGAGGAATTGTCTGGTTTTGCCGCCTCTTTTTTCGCGACTCGCGGCGGCGGGAGGGAGGCCCCCGCCTCGCTGAGATCGACGCCGGGGCAAACAAGACTCATTTCACAGCCGCCGGGCGGGCGGAGATCGCAGCAACGGGGGCGTCGCGAGAGGCCGTCTGGACGCCGGCAGGGTCCCACCACCGCCATTCGCCGGAATACTGCCCCGCCTCAAAATCGCCTGCCGCTGCGAGCTGTCCGTTGGCGTGCCGCCATTCGAAGCGTCCGCACGCCCGGCCTCTATCGAACTGGCCCTGCATGACCAATTGGCCCGCCGAATTCCATTGGCGCCAGGCGCCGTGCTTCAGCACTTCATGTTGCAGTTGGTATCGAGCAAATCGCGAGTTGGCAAAATCGTCGCCGTGGATCGGCAACTCTGGACCCACCAGCAACTGGCCGTCTGTGCGGGCTTCGCCCCGCGGCGTCTCGGGGGCGACACGCTCCACCCGATATCCGTCAAGGTACTCGCCCGCGACAGCCGTCTCGCCTGAGATCCGATCGCGGGTGAGCCGCGGGCCCTCAGGCCGGCCTCGCCGGTATGACTGCCGCCACGCGACGCGGCCTTGGCCGTCCCACCACGTCAGTTCTCCGTGGCGATCGCCGTGGTGAAATTCGCCGCGAAACACGTGTCGACCGCCCGCATCGAAGATCACCCACTCGCCATGGAGTCGGTCCGCGAGAAAGTCGGCTTGGCTGATCAGCGGCGCCGCGAATCCGGTCTCGGGCGGGACAAGTAGGCCGGCCTGCTTGGGACCGAGCCACTTTGTCCAACGCCCCGTCCGGCGGCTGTTGTCGTATTGTCCGGACTCCATCAGTTGGCCCCGGTCGTCCCAGCGTCGCCACTGGCCGTGGCGGATCCAGTTCCCGTCCGTGTCGAGTCGCAATTCCCGTTGACTGATCACGCTGCCAGCGGAATTCCGTTCGAGCACCGTGTCCGTTGCGGACACGTTATCTCGCTCTGCTTTCGCGGCATTTCCCAGGCCGCAGGCGGCGCAAACGCCGACGGCCAGCGATGCGCACATCGCGGCAAACCGAGCGGATTTCAGGCGGAGGGCGGCCAATGGGGAACTCGTGGCGCGAACTGAAGGGTGCATGCGGCGGTACGCGATGCACCGTCGGCTATCACCTCTGTTCGGCGAAGTCACCGCAATCGCGCCAGAGCGGCGCATGCGCAAGGTACGATCGGCGGCACGTGCATGGTTTGCCTAACCGGACCGGGCCGCGTACGCCGCGCAGGAGGCGGCTAATGGGGCACGGTCGCGGGTTCGTCTTCGACCGGCTCCACGTCTAAGCCTTTCGCCACACGGATCTCGCGCACCTTGGCGACGATTCTCGCGATGACATTCTGGTTCTCGGCGATGTTCAGCCACGCCCGATAGTAGGTCCAACCAACGAAACAGAGCCCGGCAAATGCGGCAGCCAGGTGCACGTTGGCCATCGTGGCGGTGTTCTCGCGGCCCGTTCCAGGATCGGACGCAGCGCCGAGGGCGCCAACGCCCACGACCGTCAACATGCCGGCGACCGCCAAGGGGAACGTCCGCCGCTTCAGTCGCGTGCTCTCGGCCACATCGGCTGGGTCAAGCTTGTATGTCTCGGTGACCTCTTTGCACCAGCGGCTGGTGCCAACGAAGTAGGTGACGGCGATGCTCTCCACAAACACCACGAACAGCGCCGCAGCCGTGCCTGCCAGGAGGTGATTCCCCTTCTGGGCGACATCGGCTTGCGTGGGGTTGTCGTACAAGTCGCCGACCGAAAGTCCCAGCCCGAGCGCCAGGACGAAGAGCATGAGGGATATTGAAGCCAGCGAGGGGAAGATACGGGTCATCGCAGCAGATTAAAAGCGTGGAAAATGGCCGCCGCGGCGGCTGCGTCCGCAAAGGCGCGTCCGCCGAGTCGCCCCGACGATTGCCTCAACCGCCGGCGCTTTCGCCATTGTAACGCACCGCTGGCGAGGGCAGCAGGCGTTGTTTCGACGCCGCGCCCGTTTAGAATTGAAGAGAGGGACGATCTCATGTCGAACCCGCGCATTTTTCGGTACTCTCCCCCCTGCCCCGCCATGCTTTCTCCGGCAGAGAAACCGATTATCGCCCTGACCCTGGGCGATCCCGCCGGCGTCGGCCCGGAAGTGGTCCTCCGGGCCTGGTGCGACGCGCGGGTCCACGCCTGCTGCCGTCCCGTGGCGGTGGGCCGGCCCGAGTTCTTGGAGCAGGCCGCCGAACTTTTGGGGCAACCGGCCGCGGTTCATCCGATCGACTCGGTCACGGCCATCCGCATGCTGGGGGAGGACACGGGCGACCTGCTCAACATCGCCTGCCTGCCGGTAGGCGGCGTCGACGCGCTCGAAGCGCCGCGGGGGCAACTCGATCCCCGTACCGGACACGCCGCCTACGAAGCCGTTTGCCGGGCCACGCGAGGCGCCCTGGCCGGCGAGTTTGCCGCCGTCGTCACCGCCCCGTTAAGCAAGGCCGCCCTGCACGCGGCCGGCCACCTTTATCCGGGGCACACCGAACTGCTGGCCGAGCTGTGCGGCGTCGACGACTTTGCCATGATGTTATATCTGCCAAAGGCGGAGTTGCCCGAGTCGCGTGCCGGCTTGGGCGTCGTCCACACGACGCTGCACTGCGCGATGCGGGACGCCATTGCAGGGCTCAACTCCGCGGAGATCACTGCCAAGTGCGTCCTCGCCGACGATGTGGTCCGCAACGGTTTCGGCATCGACGATCCGCAGATCGGCGTCTGTGCGCTCAATCCGCATGCAGGCGAAGACGGCCTGTTCGGCGATGAAGAGCGGCAGATCATCGCCCCGGCCGTGGCCGCCGCCAACGCCGCGGGGGTTCACGCCGTCGGCCCGCTGCCGGCCGACACCATCATGGTCCGCGCCGCTGCGGGCGAGTTCGATGCCGTGGTTGCCATGTATCACGACCAGGGCCACATCGCCCTGAAACTGCTGGGCATGCACCGCGCGGTGAACATCACGTTGGGTTTGCCGATCATCCGCACCAGCGTCGCCCACGGCACGGCCTTCGACCGCGCCTGGACCGGCACGGCCGAATCCAGCGGCATGGTCGCCGCCATCACCACCGCCGCGGCGCTGGCGCGACGCAAGGGCGCGGTCGCGCACCAAAAATCGAGCGATTAGCAGACGCGCCGCCGTTACGCTTCGCAGGCCGACCGACTACTGCCCCGTCTCGTCATCGCCCGCCAGTTCCGGCAGCATCCAGCCGTAGCGTTCCAGATTCTCGTGCAGTTCGAAGCAACGGCTAAGGTTGTGGCGGATATGACCGCCGCCCGCATTGCGGTAGTACCGATGCAGATAGTCCTTGTAGGCCGGGTGTGCGCAGTGCTCGATGATCCGTTGGGCCCGTTGTGCCGGCGCCAGGCCGCGGAGGTCGGCGTATCCTTGCTCGGTGACGATCACATTCACCGAATGCTCGTTGTGGTCGACGTGGCTGCACATGGGCGTGATCGTGGAGATGCGTCCGCCCTTGACCGCCGAGGGGCACACGAAGATCGACAGATAGGCGTTGCGGGCAAAATCGCCGCTGCCGCCGATGCCGTTCATCATCCGTCGGCCGCTGACGTGCGTGCTGTTGACGTGCCCGTACAGGTCGACCTCCAACGCCGTGTTCATGGCGATCACGCCCAACTGTCGGACGACGGCCGGATTGTTGGAGATCTCCTGCGGGCGCAGCACCAGTCGCGACGACAATTCGTCGACGTTTTCCAGCAGCATTTCCATCTGCTCGGGCAGCAACGTCAGCGCCGTCGTACTTGCACCTTGTAGCCGGCCGCTGAGCAGCAGCTCGAATGGCGCCGACTGCAACACTTCCGAGTACATCAAGAAGTCGGGGATTTCGGGATTGCTGCCGATGCCTTGCATCACCGAGTTGGCGATGTTTCCCACGCCGCTTTGCAGGGGCAGGAAATCGGTAGGCAGTCGTCCGCTGGCAAGCTCCCGCTGGATGAACTCGACGACGTGCCCTGCGATGGCTTCGCTGATATCGTCGGCAGGTGACATTGATCCCAACTCGTCGGCCTCGTCCGTTTCGACAATGCCGACAATCTTCTTCGGGTCGATCAGCACGTAGCTCTTGCCGATCCGTTCGAGCGGGTGATGCAAGTCAAGCCCGGGGCGATACGGCGGCGGCTTCGGCGTGACGATGTCGGCCATGTCGCTGAGCCGCACCGACTGATGCTCGTTCAACTCGATGATGACCTTCTCGGCGGCTTGGAGAAACGTCGGCGAAGCGCCAATCGACGTGGTCAGGTAGACCCGTCCGTCGCGGGTGACTTCCGACGCTTCCACCACGGCCACGTCGACCTTGCCCAGAAAGCCGAACAACACCATCTGCGGGACATGCGACAAGTGCATGTCGACGAACTGCACGGCGCCGGAGTTGACCTGTTTGCGGAGCGGGCCGGACGACTGATAGGGGGCCCGCCAACTGATGGCGTCAGCTTCGGCCAGCGTGTCGTCGAGACTCGCCCCTGTGGACGCGCCGGTGAGGGCGCGGATTTGGAAGTCGCGATTGGCCTCGTGTTCGGCGCGGGCGAACTTGGCGATCGCACGGGGCACCGCCTTGGCGGCTCCCGCCGGCGTAAATCCACTGAACGCCACCATGTCGCCATGTTGAATCACCCGGGCGGCTTCATCGGGCGTCAAGCGAGGAAAGTGTCTCATGCGGCTCTGAACAGGGGGAGCGACGGCGACGTCGAGTGCCGCGAAGTCGTTGGCGTGATGCATCGTCATTCTTGCCTTCCGAGAGTGGGGCGTCATGCCGCAATCGCCGCGATCACGCGGCATGCCGTAACGCGAACCGAAGACCGCGAACGCCGATAGCGCTGCCGTGACGGCCTCGCAAAGCGCGATCCTCGGGGGAAATATGAACGCGTTGGCAGCAACGCACGCGAATCATGCCGGCTCCGCCGGGCAATGGGTTTCGGGGGGGGATCTGGGCGGGAAGGCGGCGAGTCGTCGCGATCATCGCGACGCACCCTCTTTCTCAAATAATAGACCAGTGAGCGAGCGACGCCTAGAGAATTATTAGCCGCAATTATCACTCGAAACCGGTGGAAATGTGCGGTTGCGTCACAACTTCGCGCGGTTGCGCACCAGTCAGCGCATATGCGAATTCACTAACCGTTCTATGGCGGGGGACTTGCTTGCGATGCGGCAAACCGGTTGAATCGGCGGACGCGTGCGATGTCCGAGACCGCAGCTTCCCTGCGAGGGCGCCGACGCGGCTATCCGTAGAACAGCAGCGTGCGAGCATCGCCGATGAGTCAGGAAGAGTCACTTGTGTATTTGATACGCCACGGCGCCACCGCGGCAAATGAGGACGGCCGCCTCCAGGGTCGAGGCATCAATTTGCCGCTCTCCAAGACGGGGCGCACGCAGGCGGAAACCGCAGCAAGGGCGCTGGGCGCCGTTGAGTTGGCGGCCGTGTACGCGACGCCGCTGGTTCGAGCGCGAGAAACGGCAGCGATCGTCGCAGCGCCCCACGGCTTGCCCGTCGAAATTGTCGACGAACTGGTCGAGGTCGACGTCGGCAGGTGGGAGGGGCTCTACTGGGAGCAGATCCGAGAGCGAGATGCCGCGGCATACGAGCGTTTCATGCAAGCGGAGGGCCGCTGCGGGTATCCCGATGGAGAGTCATACGGCGATGTTTACCTGCGCGTGCAGCCCGTGCTCGACGAACTGGCGGCGCGGCACGGCGGCGAGAAGATCGCGGTGGTGGCCCACAGCGTGGTGAATCGCGTCTACCTCGCGGGACTACTGGGCATGTCTCCCGCGGCAGGACGCGAATTGTCGCAGGCGAACGGGGCGATCAATGTGATTCGCCGGCGACGCGGCAAGCTGCGGGTTGTCACCATGAACGCCGAACGCCCGCCCGTGTAGGCGGCAGCCAAGCTTGCCGCTTGGCGGGCACGCGTCCAGTGGGATATTCCGTCTCAGTCGCCGGCCGCGATAACCAGCTTGACCACGCTGGCAACTTCGTCCGGCGCCTCGGCAGACAACTGCAACGTAGCCGCGCCGCTTGCAGTCTGCTCGAACTCGACGTTGGTCCCCCCATCCAGTAGCGTGGCCGATGTGATCGAGCCGCCCAAAGCCGGCACGGCCAGGCGACCGTCGGCCGGCCAGTCAAACACGTGGAGGTAGACCTCCAGAGCGTCGCCGCCGGCACGCTTGGTAGCTCGCCCCCACGGCGGCGGCTCGAACGGGCTGGCGGTGGTGCCGTAAATCGACTCACCATTGGCTCGCAACCATCGCCCGATGGCGGCCAGTCGCTCGACGCTTGGCTGCGGGATGCGTCCCTCGGCGGTCGGTCCCACATTCAGTAGGTAGTTGCCGCCCTTCGAGGCAATGTCGATCAGGTTGCGAATCAGCGTTGCTTCGCTCTTCCAGTTGTCGTCGTTGGCCTTGAACCCCCAGGTGTCGTTCATCGTCATGCACGATTCCCAATCGAGGCCTGGGACGCCCGTTGCGGGGATCTGCTGTTCGGGCGTGCCAAAGTCGCCGGCGTGCGGCTGATCGTCGGGGCTGAAACCCTCCATGCCTTTGCGGCCTTTGGCGACGCGGTTGTTGACGATGATCGACGGTTTGCGCTTTAGCAGAAAGTCGTAGACCTCGCGTCCGTCCGGTTCGGTCCACCAGTCGGGCCATTCTCCGTCGAACCACAGCACGTCGGGGTCGCACGAATCCAGCAACTCGCCCAACTGCTGCTTCATGTAGTCGATGTAAACTCGCTTCTGACCATCCCGAATGCGAGTCGGATTATGGTACTCGCCCCCGCGGACTTGCGCCGGGTGATGCCAATCCATAATCGAGTAGTAAACGCAGAAGTGCAGCCCGGCCTCGCGGCAAGCTGCGCTCAGCGGCATCAGCAAGTCCTTGCCCCACGGGGTCGCGTCGACGACGTCCCAGTCGGTGGCCGCGGTATCGAACAGGCAGAATCCGTCGTGGTGTTTGGACGTGATCACCACGTACTTCATCCCCGCGTCTTTGGCCACTTGGGCCCATTGCTGCGGATCGTATTCGGTGGGATCGAACCGCGGCGCCAGTTTTTCGTAGTCGGCCGCCGAAATGTTCGCGCGATCCATGATCCACTCGCCGATGCCTGGCACGTCCTCCCCGTTCCAGCGCCCGGCGGGGACGGCGTACAGTCCCCAGTGGATAAACATGCCGAAACGCGCATCGCGCCACCACGACATGCGCATGTCCCGGTCGGAGGGGGACTCGGCGCGGGCGCCGACGTCAACGCCATTCGCGGCAAGAAGCAACAGAAGAACGAGGCAGCGGGCTGCGAATTGCATGGCCGAACTTCCAGCAGGAGAAAAGGGAAGCGGCCCCTGCCGGGGCCGCAGCCGGCCAATTCTACTGAAAGTCGCGGACTCTGCCCATGAGTTGCTTGGCGCCTGCGGCCTGCGGAAGCTGCTTAAAAGAAGCTCGCTCCGCAACCGCTTGTGGGCGTTCACAGGCCCTCTCGTGGGGGCAATTGCCAAGCACGCTTGCGATCAGACTGACGCTTCGTCGCGTTAGTTCCAGCCGTCCTTTTTGCGACCGCTCTTCCGCTTCTCAGACATGGTGAGCGTCTCGGAAAGCGACGAAATGCGGTATTTCAGGGCGATTCGGGCGATCAGTGCCGCCTTGTCCGTGCCCAATGTACGCATGGCTGCCGAACGGTGATTGTTGACCGTGGCCGGCGAAAGCCCCAGGACCTTGCCAATCTCGATATCGGTACAGCCCAGACTGATCAGCCGGACGACCTCGCGCTGCCGGGGCGTCAAGGCGGCGACGCGAGTTTTCATCGTATCTGCCATTAGGTTTCCTTTCGGTGGACTTCGTAGAAGTGCGTGCGGGTAGAGGCCCTGCTTCTCTGCCAACTGGGTTGTTCTTTACTACTAAAGTAAACCAGCTACGAATTGACAAGGTCTACTCGAAAACGTCGGAAATCACTTTGCGGAGATTTGTGTCGGTTTGCGTGATAACCGAGGCGCCGGGTTCCTATAGCAAATGAGATCCTGTGCGCGGCGGAGAGAATTGCCGCGCAGAAAGCGTGAATTACCGCCGAGATATGCACAAAATCGTCGTTGGCGTGCGTGCATCGAGTACTAGGGTGAGCACAGCATGCAGAGTTACCCTGTCAGCAATCGTCCTCGCAGCGCAAGAAATTTCGCTGAAAAAACAGGCGCGATCGCGTTGAAAGCCGTGGTCGGATCTGTAGCCGGCGTCGCTGAAGGCGACCTTAGGAGCGTCGCTCAGCAGGGATCGCCCTGACCTCCGGCTTCAGCGACATGCCATCGCAACCAAACGCCGACTGCAATTGCCGGGTGCAGAGAGATATATCAATTCGGTCACGTTGATCTTGTTTATCAACGTTCGCTTACGATAGGTGGCGTTTGGCGCTGTCAGTCGACACATGGGGCCACACGACGGGGCCCGTTACGCTATCTGTCCTTCGGCGCGGCGAACTTGAAGATCTCGCCCGGCTGGGTCGCAAAGTACGACTCGCCGGCGTCATCCTCGCCGAACGTCGTAATCGGTCCGCCGCTGGCTCTCAGCATTCGGTTGGCGGTGACTTTGCCACTGCCCATGTCGTATTTCAGAGCCCAAATCTGCCCCGTCACGTATTCGCCGTACAGATAGTGTCCAGAAAGCTCTGGAATCGCTTTGCCGCGGTAAACGTGGCCGCCGGTGATGCTTTTGCCGACACTGTGGTCGTACTCCCAGATGGGGTCGAGGAGTTTCCGACAGGCTGGAAATCCGCCGGGTCCAAAGGGGTGCCGGCCTTCGCGCAGGTTCCAGCCATAGTTGCCACCGCGCTCGATCAGATTGATTTCTTCCCATTGGTCCTGGCCGACATCCCCCGCCCAGGCGGCTCCCGTTTTGCGGTCGAAGCTTAGTCTCCAGACGTTCCGCAGGCCATACGCCCAGATTTCGCCGCGAGCGAGTTGGGGGTGCCCGACGAAAGGGTTGTCCGCCGGGATTGCATAGGGGCGCCCGCCCTCTTGCCGGTCGATGTCAATCCGCAAGATTTTGCCAAGCAAACTCTGCAGATTCTGAGAGTTCATTTGCGGGTCGAAGGCGGCCCCGCCATCGCCCAGGCAAATATAGAGACAGCCATCGGGGCCAAATGTCACAGTCCCGCCGTTGTGATTCCAAAAAGGTTGCGGGATTTCCAGTAAGATCTCTTCGGATTCGATATCCAGGCGATTAGCGTCGTTCGGCGAGACTCGGAATCGTGAGACAACCGACCTGCGTTCTCGGTCGCCTTCATGCAAGCCGGTGTAGTTGACGAACACTTCCCCGGTCGTCGCGAAGTCCGGGTGAAATGCCAGGCCGAGAAATCCCTCTTCGTTGATCTTCGGGTCGAATGAGACGCGGTCCCGCAGATCGGCGAAGAGTTGCCGGTCGCTGCCGTCCGAGTTGGGGCCAAACACGTGAATCGTGCCGTGCTGCGTGCCCACGAACAGCCGACCTGAGCCGTCGCCGGCGCCGGTGACGACCAGAGGACGCACGTCGAGATTCCGTCCCGACTGACTCCCCGTCAGATCAGCCGGCCATTTGAGTTGCGGAAGTGCCGGGACGATTGCAACCGACATCGGCGAAGCGTCGATTTCCGCAACGCAATGATCCGTGCAGGCCGAGAGAGCGAGCAAGATAAGGGCGAACTGAGCGGGCGTAGGCATGGCGACTTACCGAGGGCGGTCTATAGATCAACGAGCACCGTCCGGCAACTTCGCTTCAAGGGCGTCGGGCGGCGAACTTCAGATTATGGGCCGCCACTGCCGGTCTTCCAACGGCTTGTACGCTGAAAAGTCGCCAATTTCCCTTCGTGAAGTTGTGGCTACTTACGCCCCGTGCGGACGAACGCTTCCCAGGATGTCTGGGTGACCACGACGTTTCCATCTGTGCCGCAATGCTTATTCAGTTGCTCCAAGTGTTCCGGCAACAGTCGCAGGCCGGCGCGGTACATGACGGACTTGTCACATGACAGAGCGTCCTTGGCGAGCACCATTCCCGGAACCAACTCGGCGACGGTCATCGGAATCCGCACAATGTCCAGCGACGCCGTCATCTCGTCGATGGCTTTGCACACCCCCTCATGCACTTCGGGCAGGGCGCGGCGGAGTTCTTTGACAATTTCGCCCCCTCGCATCCCGTGCGACAGCCCAAACTGGGTATGCAACGCGACTCGCAGCAGGCTGGCGCCGACCTGGGCGATCGCCCCAGCAGTTTTAGGGCGCAGGTGACAGAACGGCTTGGTCTCCTGTGGGTAGCGTCGGATGATGTCGCTGACCAACTCCAATCGCGGGATGGAGGTCAGCAACTCCGCCGCGGCATCGGCTGCCGCTTGATAGATTTCGGCGTCGTGTCCTACTGGATCGAAGCCCTCGTCGCCGCAACGGAACTTCGGAAACTCTGTCAGAGCAAACCCCAGCGGAGCGATTCGCGACGCGAGCTTGAATTCCCACCGGGGTTCGAGTTCGACGACCTGGCAAATTGTCTGGGCCACGGCGCTCACGCCGACTCCCATGCCCTGCAGGCGCGGGTCGGCTTTCTCGGCGACGCCGATGACCGCCGAAACCGCACCGCAAAACGTCTTGTGCAGCAGCTCGCGCTCGGCATTCAGCAGTTCGAACTGCTTGGTCGCGGCCTCCAACGCTTTACGGATGTCGTCGATTTCGCACGGCTTGGTGAGGAAGCGAAAGACCTGCCCGTCGTTTACGGCGCGCGTGGCGGTGGCCACGTCTTGATTGCCCGTCAGCATCATGTAAATCGAGTCAGGCGACAGCTTGCGCGCCTGGTCAATTAACTCCAGCCCGTCCATCTTCGGCATCCGCATGTCGGTCATGATGACGTTGAACGGGCCCTTCTCGGCCATCAATTCCAACGCATCCGGTCCCGACGCGGCGACAGTCAGGTCGTAGTCGAAGCACAGGTTCCGTCGAAAGCTGTTCAGCAGGCTCAGATCGTCGTCGACGACCAGCATTCTCGTGCCCATTGGTCTGCCCCTCGTGAATCCCAGTTTCTTGATGATTCTTCAAAGTCAGATCGCGTAGCTCGCGACCTCATCCGTTGATCGATCTTCGCTCGCTTGTGCCGCGGCGGTGCTCGGCAGCCAGATGGAGAAAGTGGAGCCCTCGCCGGGCTGCGATTCGACCTCGATGCGGCCGCCATGCTGGTTGATGACGACGTCGTACACCAAAGCAAGCCCTTGTCCGGTACCCTTGCCGACGTCTTTGGTCGTGTAGAACGGATCAAACATCCTCGTCTGGACATGAGCGGGGATCCCGCAGCCGGTATCGGCGACCTCGATCAATATTCCTTCCTCATACTGTCGTGTCCGCACTCGGAGTGCGCCGAGCGGGTCCGAATCGTCCGCGCGGGACTCGACAATCGCGTCGGTTGCATTGACGATCAGATTGACCAAAACCTGCGTCAGTTCGCATGTATGGACAGGGGCGAGCGGCAGTCCTTCTTCCAGTTCCAGGTGCAATTCGGCCGCGAATTTCCACTGATTGCGGGTGATCGTCGTCGCGTTGCGCACCAATTCGTTGACATCCGTGTCCGATTTGGTCTCGGGACCGGAGTGCGTCATGTATTTCGTGGCACGAACGATTTCAATGACGCGCGACACGGCCATCGACGCTTCGTCGGTCGCGGTCAGCGCCTCGACGCGAATGTGCTCATACCGCGACTTCCGCAGCATCTCCTCCAACTCGCTCTTGCGTTGCGCCCAACTCTTGTTGGGGGCTTTCATATCGTCGGTGACGTGATCCACGACCTCGACGAGTCGCGTGACGCACGTTCGCAGAAAATCGACATTGTTGCCGACGCATTGCATGGGGGTGTTGATTTCGTGGGCGATGCCGGCGGCCAACCGGCCGATCGACTCCAGGCGTTGGGCCTGTGCCAACTGCTTCTCCAGTTCCGCCGTCTGCAGGGAATGCAACGCGGCGGAGGCCATTCCGGCAATGAGCTCCAAGGTGGCCGCCAAGTGTTTGGGTATCGACGCCCGGGCGTAGATCACCAGGGCCCCGACGACGTGACCGTCCAGCGAAAGCGGAAAACCAGCGAATGAGGGCAAACGCTGCCCGACGGGCTGAACAGATGAGTCTGCCGGGGAATCCGCAACGTTGTCTCGCACAATGCACGAGCCGGTGTTCACGACTTCGCCAACAAGCCCGGCGCCCAGAGGAAGCCGTATTGGCCCGTCGTTGTCGTTGATCTCAGCGGCTGCTGTGGCCGCGAGGTGCAGGCAGATGTCTTGGTTCAAGCACTGCCCAATCAGCGGGCACGATTCACACATATCGCCGGGCTGGGCAAGCCATGCTTCAGCCACAACCGCCTCGAAGTCATCGACCAGCCCGCGACACAGTTGCTGCGTCATGGCGTGTTCGTCGTCGCAGGACGTCAGCGCTCGCTGCAATCGACCTGCCGCCTGCACATCGCTGACGATATGCCGCAAGTCAACGCATTCGCGGAACGGATCCGCGAGAGCGCAACCGCCGGCCTGATTGCTGCAAATGGGCAAGGAAGACATGGAAGGAGCCGGACTGCACCGGCGGCAAAGTGACGGGGGATCGCAAAGGAGGGGGCAGCGACTCCGTCTCTTCGTATCAATAACCTAGCCCGGATTTGGCCGCGCTGTCGCCGATGCGGAAACTGCTCTGAAAGAGCCTGCGAGAGGGGGCCGAGCGGGATGTCGCGGTCGCTTGCGGAACTGCCCCCGTCGTCGGCATCGCAGGGTGAAAGACTCGATCATCAGGCACGGTTGTAACGGCCGTGCGGGACGTCCGGATCGACTCGGCCGGTTTGCAGGGAAACGGGACCTGATTGGCTGGCGCGGTCCCAGGAGGGGCAATTGCGGTTACCCGTCGGTCTGTGTGGTAATTTCGCTGAGGCGGCGTCAGACCGGGTCTTTCCGCCCGCTAGGTCTCGCTGTCGCCGCCGCTTGGACGCAAAGCTGTCAACGCTCGTTTCACGTGCTCGTCGGAGGCCAGCTGTGCCGAGAATTTGAGCCGCACCGTCTGCGATCGATCAATCACATAGGTGACGCGACCGGGCAGCACGCCCAGCGTCTTGGGCACGCCCAGCAGACGCCGCAAGGTCCCATCGGCGTCGCTCACCAGATGAAAAGGTAAGCGGTGGCGCTGGGCGAAGGTTTGGTGGCTGGCGTCGGCATCCCCGCTGACGCCAATCACCTCGGCCCCCGCCTCGGCAAATTTCTCGAAGGAGTCGCGAAACGCACAAGCTTCCTTGGTGCAGATCGCCGTTTCATTCTTCGGGTAGAAGAACAGGACGACGGCCCGTTCTTGCAGGATCTCCGAGAGACGCAACGCGTCACCCGCAGCGGTCGAAACGCTGAAGTCAGGAACACGGTCGCCGACATCGAGAGAGTTGGCCATGGTGGGATGAGCTGGGGGCTGCGTCCTGCCGCGGTCGCAGGGAGTCGTGGTCGCGAACTGGCTCTGAGCAACTCATGGCGGCGGCCAGGATCAGGGAGCGAACCGTTTCAAGCCGCCTCGGTTAACTGGAGTCGCTGGGCCAGTTGGGGCGAGATATCGTGCTTCCACAATTGCGTTTCGGTACGCAACGCGTCGGCCACGTCGCGCAGTTGCTCCTCGGTCGGTTGCGTGACGTCCAGCAGCAGCAGCTTTCCAGCGGCGACGATGCAGTGTCCGCCGCCCGCGCCGTCGAGAAATTCCTGACGCACGCGGATGCCAAGCGTCTGAGCCAATTGGATTGCTTCCGCTAGCAACGTGGAGTGGGATGTCATGGCGGTGAACTTCCGTGTCGTGGCTGTTGGATTGGCGCGGCCGCTTTCCTGCGGCCAAATCGCGCGGGGCGGGATTGTATCGCGATCGGTTTAAGTCGCCCAGCGAGGTTCGACGATCGTTGGACTGGTCGGCGAATTCATGCGCGTTAAGTGCCGCAATGCAGGGAAGATAGAGCGGCCTCGACCGGAACGGTTGCCCAGACTGGGGCGACCGCGTGCGACTGGGCAAGCTAGCAGTGGAGCCAATTTCAGCCATGGCGGATCCGCAACTCACCCCGCAGCAAGAGATCGCCATCCTCAAGCAGCAGCTCGCCGCCGCACAGCGGATGGCGGCACTTGGGGAATTGACTGGCACGACCACGCACGAATTCAACAACGTGCTGACCACGATCGTCAACTACGCCAAACTGGGCCTGCGGCACAAAGACGAACCGACCCGTGACAAGGCCCTCGACCGCATTCTCAAGGCCGCCCAGCGCGCCGAACGGATCACCAACAGCGTGCTGGGGATGGCGCGCAATCGCAAAGAAGAGTTCGCCCCCACCGATGTCGCCAAGCTGATCGAGGAATCGCTCGTGCTGCTGGAGCGCGAGATGACTAAGTATCGCGTGGCAGTGACGAAGGACTTCGCCGACGCGCCGCCAGTGCGGGCGATCGGCAACCAGATCCAGCAGGTGCTCCTGAATCTGATGACGAACGCTCGGCAGGCGATGGCCAACGGCGGTCAACTGACGCTGCGGATTGCCCACGACGCCCAGGCAGGTTTGGTCGACCTGACGATTCGCGACACCGGCCCCGGCATCCCCCGCGACAAATTGCCGCGGATCTTCGATCGCTACTACACCACCAAGAGCGGCCCCGACGCGACGGGCAAAGGCGGCTCGGGCGTGGGACTTTCGACGTGTCGCGATATTGTCGAAGCTCACCAGGGGCGCCTGCGGGTCGAGAGCGCCGTCGGCAAGGGTACGGCGTTTACGATTCGCTTGCCCGTCTGGGTCGAAAGCGAATCATCCGTGACGCAGCCGCACGCACCCGTCGCCAAGCTGGGCGTACCGACGGCGTAAGGACCGACCGGACGGAACGACGCCGGCTTCGTGGACGCTACGGCGTGGTCAGTCGGGTTTGGATGTCGGCGAGCATCTGCTGCTCGAGCGGCCGATCGCGTCCCAGGCGGATCCAATAGGGCGACAGCCGGGTCCGGCTGACGGGATCTTCGCGAACCGTGGGCAACGAGCCGTCGTTGCGGAACACGGCCGCGCCCGCGGTGGCGGATTCCGGTTGGGGCAGGTCCTCCAGTTCTTTCTCGACCGTCACGTCAATCAGATAGCCGCTTTGATCGGGAATCACCCTCACCGTCGCCCGGCGACGGATGGTCTGAAAGGTGTTCTCCCAGCGGTTGTAGCGACCCACCGAGTCCCAGCGATGCGGTTCGACGATCGTCGCGCCCAACTGCGGGAACGTGTCGATGCGGCCTTCAGTGAGCACTTGGCCGACGAGCTGCACCTGCCGCTCTTGCTCGATGCGGAAGTAGTCGTCCACGACGTCGACGATTTGTTCCCAGGCCCAATCGCGATCGACGACGGCAACGTGAACGATGCTCGAGGCGGTTGCGTTGGGATCGCCCAGCGTCGCCACGGGCGCGACGGCGTGAGCCGGCCCGGCAATTGTTCCCGGGGGCGGCGGCGCGGAGTACACCGGCGCCGCCTGCGGCGCAAACGTCGGCTGCTGACAGCCGCCGGCGCACAGGGCGACGGCAACCGTCGACGCCAAGCCAAGGTGATCGAGCAGTCCGTGCACGCAGATTTTCGCCGGTCGCCAGAGGTCGGGAAACAGAAGCCGGGGGATCGTTGCGGATTTGCCCGGCGCCAGCAAGGCCGATCGCGGCGCGGGGCTGCCTGCTGTCAGCTATCAGGAGTCAGGCGGCTGTCGGTGCGGGCATGCGGCACGCACGCCGCCGCGAGTCCGCCCGGGACCAACGGCGCTCCGGACCCTCGCCAAAGAAGTCAGGCGGGTCGCACGTTGGTGCGACCCGCCTGGCGGTTGCAAGCCGCAGCCAAGTGGCCAATTGCGGCAGTTGAGTTTTCGTGGTCCCGCGGGGCAGCGCTTTCGCGGCGCCAGCATCGGCGGCGGAGCTAGAAATCGCCGTCCATACCCAGACGCATTTTCAGTTCCTCAAACTGCTGAATATACTCCTCGTTCGTCGAATGCACGTGCTCGGCTTCGGTAATGAACCGCATGTCGTCGCGACAAGGGACCGCGTTGCGATCGAGGACCCGCTCGTATTGCGACAGGTCGGCGCCGTAGACCAGCAGCAGCTTGTGCTCGTCGAATTGCACTTCTTGCGGCAGGCCCGGGTTGAGCACTGCGACGCCCGTGCAACCGTCGTTGACCAGCAGATCCTCGAAGTCGTAGAGGATGCTCTGCAGGATCGGCATGTCGATGTGCTCGCGGTAGCATTCTTGCCGTCCGGCCCGCGAGTAGTTGTGGCTCGATTCGATGACCACGTCGACGACTTGCCCCAGCGGCTCCATCAGCTCGATGAAAGTCTCGAACAATTCGTCGCGCGTCACCGCAGCCATCAGCACCGGCACGTCTTGCCGCGACTGTTCGTCGCGGTACCGATCGTGGCGATACCCGGCTGAGGGCACGACGTCCAGATCGTAGGAAGGCCGCACCGCGTCGGTCAGCACGAAGTCGCCGTAGCGCGAAATGCCCAGGTGCGCTTCGAGGTCGGACTCGGAAACGGATTCAAATCCGCTTTCCGGCATCGCCGTCTCGGCCTGGCGCGCCGCGTCCTCTTCGGTGAAGACGTTGTTAAAAAACTCTTTGAGAAAGCCCATCAGCGTACTCGCAGCAGTCGTTTGACGTGTGTTTCGGGGCAGGAAACGGGGGGAACGCCGGGAGCTGTCTCTGCCGGGGAGCGGCGGTCGTGGGGAACGACCGGGCAAGGCGACGACCGTCTTGCCTACACTGGTAATCTAGGTCGCCCGCGGCGTCGTTCCTGGAGGCCGTGGCGGGGCGCCTCTCAAATCAGCGGGACGCCGGGGGAAGAATCGCTACAGCCGGAACGGCTGGAGAATCGGCATCATCGCGCCGCGCAGGGGCGTGCGCAAGCGAGAAGCAGGCGCCAATGGGCGCGGGGGGCGACGAGGGCTCCCGGTGTGCCAATACGTAGCGAACGAGCTACTGTCCGGCGGCGCTGCTGGGGGCCGATTCGGCGGGCAGGCAGCGCACCAGCGACGAAAGGGCCATCGCCGTGCCCGCCTGCTGGTGGTAGTTGTACAGCGGGTAATCCCACCAGCTGCCGTCCTTCTCCTGCAGCGGCATCAGAATGTGCGCCAAATGTTGCTGGAAATGAGGACGCTCCGCGGCCGGCAACTGGTCGATGCAGAGCGCCGCGTAGAAATGCCCATAATAGTAAAAATACCCCGCCACGCCGAAATACGACTCATGCGGCACGGGGTACTTACGGCCGATGCTTAGCCAGCCGTTGCGGGCGAACAGGCGGTCGAGCCAGTTCTTCAGCACCGCGTCCGTTTCATTCTCGTCGCCCCACAATCGCAGAGCGAGGTTGCAGGCCTGCGAGCGGCCCAGGCTGCCGGCCGGGCGATTGATGTCGTACCGCGGCATCATCCGCAGGTACTCGCCGTAGGCGAACGAGAAATCGGGATACCGTTGGCGCAAGAGCGACTCGACCGCTTTGTCGACGCTTTCTTGCGGGAACTCGACGCCCAGTTTCTCCTCGGCGCCCTTGAGAGCGATCAGAACCGTCGCCGTGGTGAAGCTGAACGGAGCGCTGCTCGGCGTACGGGTGCGACCGTCAAAATCGTAGTAGCTCCATCCGCCGTTGAGAAACTCGTAGACCCGCAGCTTGTCGGCCTGCCCCTGGGCCATGTCGCCCAGCTTCTTCTGCAGATCTTCGTCGCCGTCGGCCCGGGCGTGCAGGCAAATGGCGGCGTGGATCGCGTAGGAGTGCCCCCACACGTTGTACAAAGCGTCGGTTTCCGCGCGGCGGAGGCGCTCGGCGTTCTCCAGGAGCCACGCCTGAGCTTTTTCGAGGGCGTCATTGGCCGCCGTGCGCTGCTCGTCGGGCAACTCGTCGTCGGCGAGGGCGGCCAGGCTCTCGCACATCGCCATGATGCCCAGCCCGGTGACGCCGGTGCGGAACGCATGGTGCGACCCAGGCACCGGCGCGTAGATATTCAGGGACTTGGTCCGCCGAGCGCTGCCCCAGGACCCGTCCGGGTTCTGCGACTCGATCATGAACTGCATACCGTCGCAAATCGACTGGACGATCGCCGCACGCGTCGGGGGCGTGATCGGTTCGGGATCAGGTCCTTGCAGGGCCAACGGATAGGGGAATTCGTCGCTGTCGTCGTCCGTGGCCGCTGCCGACTCGTCGGCGACGGCTGTCGCCGATGCGCTCAAGTCCTCGGCGGTCTCCTGGGCGACAGAATTGTCCGTCGCGCAGGCGAGCACCAGAGCCGCCAACGGGATCAACCAGACGCGGAGGCAAGACGACAGCGAACGCATGGGTACGCGATTCCTTCGAGCCACAGGGAAACGGTCGCAGACAAATCGGAGGCAGGACGAACGTGACGCGTGCGCATTGTACGCGCGCGGTCGCGGCGAGTCGCGTTGCTAGTCTTCTTTCTCTTCGTCTTTGGCGCCCTTGACAATCAAATCGCCTTCGCTCAGGCCATCGAGCACCTCGACGTCCTTGTCCTTCTTCTTACCCAGCTTAATGTCGCGACGCACCGGGTCTTCATCCTCGTCCTTGACGATCATGACGTATTTCTGGTCTTCATCGTCTTCGTCGGACTGGACCAAGTCGGCGGGGATCACGACCGCGTCCTTTGATTCGTAGGTGGTGAATGTCGCTTTGCAGGTCATGCCCGGCAGCAACCACTCAGGCGCGTCGTCGCAATCCATTTCCAGGGAGATGGCGAACTTGTTGCCGGCGCCGGGGGCGGACTCGACCTCGGAGACTTTCACGGGCAGCTTCACGTCCGCGTCGCCCGCGGGTACGGCCGAGCCTTTCTGGCCCTTGGCGATGCGCGGGAACTCCTTCTCGCTGACCGAACTGACCACGTGCATGCACTCGGGGTCGACCACTGTGAATACGGTCGTGCCGGCGGTCACCTTGCCGTGCGGCTCGAGCTTGGATTTCATGCTGCCGATTTGACCGAACCGGCCGTCATCGCAACTGCCGTAGTACAGGATGCCGTCGGCGGGAGCCCGCAGGGTCATCAAGTCGCGGTCGGCCAGCAGTTCGGAGTGTTCCTCGATGCTTTTGGCGCGAGCTTCCCGCAGTTGTTCCATTTTGTAGCGCTCGCGAGGCAGCGAAATCGACTTAAGCATCTTGGCCTGGTCGAACGACAGCGTCGCTTCCTCCAGGCCCATCTCCAGGGATTCCTGCCGGCGCGGAATCGAGATGTTCATCGTGTAGTCGTGGTTGATCTGCGAGTATTCGACATAGAACTCGTAGTACTCGACTTCGAACTCCTGTCGTTTGAGGACAATTTCCTCGGTCTCTTCAGTCAACTCGTCGGCTTCGTACATTTTGCGAAGCTGTTCCAGCTCTTCGCGGGCATTCGCGAGCGACTGCTGGGCGTTCTTCAGGTTCATTTCGGCCATCTTTTCCGACAGCGGCCGCATGGTGGTTTTGAATCGCTCGAACTCGTCGACGATCATTTCGTAGTTGCGTTTGGCCTGGGTGAAATTCAGGTCAATCGCCTTCTCGAGCCGCGGAAACTGATCCTCGGTTTCCATCATCTTCAGCTCATCAAGCCGTTGTTCCAACGACGCCTCGGCGATGGCTTGCTCGAGGTCTTCGTCGTCGAAACGAACAAGCACGTCGCCCTTCTTGACGCGGGCGCCGTGGGGCTTGGCTTCGACCACCTCGAATTTGCCCCACTTTTCGGGGCGGAGCGTCACTTCGTGCATCTCGTCGGCGACAAACACGCCGTCGACTTCCAACTCCAGCACGAACTTCTTAGCCTCGACCTTGTGCGTCTCGGGCTTCTTGGCTTTTTCGTCTTTCTTATCCTCCGCCTCGTCCTTCTTGGCGTCGTCTTGCTTGTCATCAGCCTTTTCGTCGGCCTTGTCTTTCGCGTCGTCGCCGGACTCGCCATCGTCGTCGCCCTCAGCGGCCTCCTCCTTCTTGCCTTCGTCCTCGTCGTCGGCCGCTGGCTTTTCGTCGGCCTCTTCCTTGGCGGCGAGCACTGCGGCCACTTGGGCTTCCAGCTCTTCCAAGGCCGCCTGTTCGTCGATGGCCGAGGTGGACAGATCCGCCAGCGCCGATGCGCGGGAAACGGGACTGTGGGCGGCAGCCGTGAGGATCAGCGACAGCAGAACAACACGAAGCATGGTGGACTCCTTCGAGGGGCTATTTCGCACAATGCGGCATCGGTCAAGCGCAGCGAGCGCTTGACGAGCGGAATGGCCGACGGTCGCCCCCAGGGGCGCGCGGCGGCCGACCCTCGCCCCATCTAGATGGAGCGAGGGTGCACCGGGCACGCAAGCCTACATTCTCCTTCTTGCCATCGCGATGGGCAACCGAAAATCTTGCCAGGAGTTCCCAGATTGAATCCGCCGGCGTGCGTCGAGTCACGCTGAGTGGATGCCTGCCGCCGGCAGAATCGCCACATCCGGCGCGACTCCCCTGGCAGGCGAGGCCGCCACGGCGTCGGCGCCAAGCGGGATCGGCATGCAAGGTCGCTCGGTAACCGCTAAAATCGGGTCGCGCCCGGCCCCTCGGGCGATTGCGACTGCATCCCAAAACTTGGTACGGCACCTTGAAAATCTACACGCGAACTGGCGACGAAGGACTCACGTCGCTGATCGGCGGCCAACGCGTCTCCAAGGCGGACGCGCGCCTGCAATCGTACGGAACGATCGACGAACTGAATTCGATGCTGGGCGTTGCCCGGGCGACGCCGCTCCCCGCAGCGATCGACTTGGTCGTCGCGCAGATGCAGCATGAAATGTTTGCCCTGGGCGCCGAATTGGCTGCTCCTGACCCGTCCGCCAGCGGGATGACGCTACTGACCGACGCCGCGGTTGATCGAGTGGAGCGGGAGATCGATCAGTTCGAGGCCGGGCTGCCGCCGCTCAAGGCGTTTATCTTGCCCGGAGGCAGCCCCCAGGCGGCCGCGCTGCATGCTGCTCGCTGCGTCTGTCGGCGGGCCGAGCGGATGGTCGTGTTGCTGGCCGAAACCGTCGAGATTCGGGCATCGATCATTCGCTACCTCAACCGGGTTGGCGATCTGCTGTTTGTTCTCGCTCGGCAAGCGAATGCGGCTGCCGGAACGCCGGACGTGCCGTGGAAGAAGTCCGACGGGTAGCGAACTGGCCGGGCTTCTTCACGCGCAAGCGTCCGGCCACTTTACGCGGTGCGGCGGCCCCCCTATTCTGGTTTCTCCCCGTGCTAGCTCAGCGCGGATGCTGGGGAATCAGGCGGTTCGTTCTGCCGCGACCACGTCGCCGTGGGACGCTCCCCCGCTGCATTTCCCAACGGAATACACTGCGCCCGACAGGCACGGGCAGCTCTCTCGTCAAAGGCGGCACATCATGGCACGAACCCTTTTCCGCTTGTTTGCGGCAGCGGCGCTGTTGCTGAGCTTGACCATTTGGGCGACGCCCGCGGTTGCGCAGGACGCGTCAAGTCCCGACCTGCAGACTGTCGCTGACACGGCCGACGCTGCTCTGCTGGCCGGCAACACGGCCTGGATGCTGACCAGTTCGGCCCTGGTGCTGTTCATGACGGCGCCGGGTTTGGCCATGTTCTACGGCGGCCTCGTGCGGCGCAAGAACGTGCTGAGCGTGATGATGCAGTGCTTGTTCTTGATGGGGCTGATGACCGTGTTGTGGGCGCTGTACGGTTACAGCCTGGCGTTTGGCGGCGACGGTCTGTATGTCGGCAATGGCGAGTACGCAATGATGCAGAACGTGCAGCGGACGTGGGACGAGTCGGCCGGTGCTCCGACCGAACCGATGTATTCGGTCGACGGCACGCCAATCCCCATGTACGCCCACATGTTGTTTCAGGGCATGTTTTTTATCATCACGCCCGCGCTGATCTGCGGCGCCTTTGCCGAGCGGATGAAGTTCAAGGCGATGGTAATCTTCTCGATCCTGTGGGGCACGCTGGTGTACTGTCCCCTGTGCCACTGGGTGTGGGACGGCGGGATCCTGGCGTTTGACACGACCGCCGAGATTGAGGCCGGCAACGGCGACGGTTGGCTCGGCGGCGCGCTGGACTTTGCTGGCGGCACGGTCGTGCATATCAGTTCGGGCATTTCCGCGCTGCTGTGCGCGGTGCTGATCGGTCGTCGTCGCGGCTTCGGTCACGAAGACATGCGTCCGCACAACTTGACCTACACCGTGCTGGGCGCCGGGATGCTGTGGGTCGGTTGGTTTGGCTTCAACGCCGGCAGCGAGTTGCTGAGCGATCACCTCACCTCCAGTGCGTTCGCGGTGACACATTTCTCGGCCGCCGCCGGAGTGCTGGGTTGGTCGGTTTACGAATGGCTCACCCATGGCAAGCCCAGCGTATTGGGCGCCGCGTCCGGCGCGGTGGCGGGCTTGGTGTGCATCACCCCCGCTGCGGGGTTCGTCAACCCGATGCCGGCTTTGGCGATGGGCTTTGCTGCGGGGATTGTTTGCGCGATGGCTTGCGGTAAGCTCAAAGGCGCGATGGGCTACGACGACGCGCTCGACGCGTTCGGCGTCCACGGCGTGGGCGGTACGCTGGGCGCCGTGCTCACCGGCGTATTCGCCACCCGCGCTTGCTGGGACATCGACGCCGGCAACAAGCTGGGGCTCGCCGAGGGCGGCGGCACGCGGTTGCTGATCGGCCAGATTGCCGCCGTGGCGGTGACGATTGTCTTCAGCCTGGTGGTCACGTTCGTCATCCTCAAGATCGTCGACGCGGCCGTCGGACTGCGGATCAGCGAGCAGGACGAGCACCGCGGCCTGGATCTCGTGGATCACGGCGAGGAAGGCTACATCTACGCTTAGCGTCGGGCTGGGCATCGTCAAAGCGGCGGCTAATCGACACGGCTACGTGCGGCAAAACGCGCCGGCGCCGCTGGCGGGTCGGCCCCGCGGTCGCTACCCTAGGGAAAAAGGTTGCCGCGGCCGGCAAGCGGAGCTGGCTAGTCCACCGGCGCGAAGAGATTCCGAAGGACCCATTTGCCATGAAGAAGATCGAAGCCATCGTCCGCCATTACAAGCTCGAGGATGTCAAGAATGCGCTCAGCGACGCGGGCGTCGCTGGCATGACGATTACCGAGGTGCGCGGATTTGGCCGGCAGAAGGGCCACACGGAAACCTATCGCGGTACGGAGTACGCCGTTGATTTTGTGCCGAAGGTCAAGATCGAAGTGGCGGTCGGCGAGGACCGTCTGCAAACGGTCGTCGACACGATCATCAAGAACGCCCAAACGGGACAGATTGGCGACGGCAAGATCTTTGTGTCGGATTTGTCCGATACGATTCGCATTCGCACAGGCGAGACCGGCAACGAGGCGCTGTAGCGCAGCGGGCATCGAGTTCGCCTCGCCCTCCCCTGCCCTGTCGTTGTTCGATTTTTCATGCCCGCCAATTTTCAACGCGCGGATCTGATCGAGGCGGCGCGAGACGACTTGGCCGCGGGCCGCGAGCGGATTGCTCTGCTGCACGATCGCGGTCTCGACGCGGTGCAAGTCTGCGCCCGCAACGCCGCCCACATCGACGGCGTCTTGCTGCAATTGTTCGCGGCTGCAGCCAACGACTTTGAGCGGCAATCGCCCAAGCTGGGCGAAGTGCGTCGCCGCGTGGCGTTGGTTGAGCTCGGCAGCCACGGTCGTCGCCAGGCCGCGCCCTTCTCCGACGTCGATTTGATGATTCTGCATGACGGGATTGGCGACGCCCTGACGCCCCTGGTGCGCAGTTTCACCCAGTCGATTTACGACGTGGGCCTGCAATTGGGGCACAGCGTCCGCACCACCAGCGAAGCCGTGCAACTCGCCCGCAGCGACGCAGTGATTTGCTCGTCGTTGATTGACTGTCGATTGCTCACGGGCGACCAACCGTTGTACGACGGTTTTCGCGAGGCGTTCACGCGGATGGTCCGGCGGCGCCCCAAGGCGGTCGCTCGCATGCTGGAAGAGGCCCGCAACGACGAGCGAGATCAATACGGCGAGAGCGTGTACGCCCTGGAGCCGCACGTGAAACGGTCTCGCGGCGGACTGCGCGACTTGCACCTGATCCGCTGGTTCGGGTTTATCGATCACGGCGACGCCGACGTGGAACGCTTGCATCTCCGCGGAGCGCTCTCCAAGCTGGAGTTCCGCCGCTACCAGTCGGCTCAATCGTTGCTGCTGAGGATTCGCAACGAAATGCACCTGCACGCGGGATCGGCCAAGGACTTGCTCGACCGAGCGGAACAGTTGCGCATCGCCGAGAAGTTCGGCTACCGCGGCAGCGACGGTCTTTTGCCGGTCGAGCAGTTCATGCGGGATTACTTCCGCCACACCGGCCACCTGTGGCAATTGGTGCGCCGACGCGAAGCACAGCAGGCGAGCAAGGGGATCACGCAGTTGCTCAACCCGGTGCTGGGGCGCACCGTGGCGGGCGATTTCAAAGTGGGCGTGTCGAGCGTGTCCGCCACCCCGGCCGGTTTGGATCGCGTGCGCGGCAATCTCGATGGGGCGCTCGAGTTAATGGACCTGGCGGTGCGGGAGCGCAAACCGCTGGATCGCGCGGCATGGAGCGCCCTGTTGTTGGGCGCCCCGGAGTGCCCCGAGGAATTGTCTCCCGCAGCGATCGATCGTTTTCTCGCTCTGTTGGCCGATCCGGCGGTGGCGGCCGACGCGCTGGCGCTGCTGCACGAACTGGGGTACCTGGAACGGTTCGTGCCGCCGATGAAGCACGCGCGGTGCCTGCTGCAGTTCAATCAGTATCACAAATACACGGTCGACGAGCACAGTCTACTGGCGGTCCGCCGGGCGACAGAGTTCATCAATCGCCCTGGTCCGCTGGGCGATGCATATCGAGCCGTCAAAAACAAACTCGTGCTGCATCTGGCCCTGCTGCTGCACGATTTGGGCAAGGGTTACCAAGACGACCACAGCGAGGTCGGCGCCAAGTTGGCGGAAGAGGTATGCCAGCGGCTCAAGCTCCCGCCGGCGGACAGCGACGACGTGATCTTTCTGGTGCGGCGCCACCTGAAGATGGCGCACCTCACTTTCCGCCGTGACACGAGCGACCCCAAGCTGTTGGCCGAGTTTGCCGAGACGGTTCGCACAACGCAACGTTTGCGAAAGCTCTACGTGTTGACCTGCGCCGATTTTGCCGCGGTGGGACCGGACGTGTTGACCGACTGGAAAGTCGAAGTGCTCACGGCCATGTTGCATCGCACGCTCGCGGAATTGGGCGTGGGGCTGGGCGGCAGCGATCACGTCGGACTCGCGGAGCGCCGGCGCCAAATCGGACGCAGCCTGACGGAGGCCGAGCGCGCCGATCCCTGGTACCCGCGTCACGTCGAGGAATTGCCCACAAGCCTCCTGACGGCGTGCGAGCCGCGGGCGCTGGTCGACGCGCTGCGACGGTTTCGCCAGTTGCCCGAGCGCGGCGTCGTCGCCTGGGGCGCCAATCAGCCGAGCACAAAGACGGTCGAGTTTCTAGCAGGCGTCAACCAAGGGCCGGGCCGCGGCGTCTTCTCAGCGATGGCGGGTGCGCTTTCTGCACAGCGACTGCAGATTCTTGCCGCCGATATCGAGACCATGCCTGACGAATTGCTCGTGCTGCGGTACGTGGCACTCGATCCGGAGAACCCAACGGGCACGCCCAATGCGCGGCTGGAGAAGATCGGAGCCGCGATGGCCGAGGCAGTCGATCGCGACGAGCCGCCGAAATTCCGCCGTGTATGGGGCGACGATCGCGCCGCAGAGACGGCCAAACTCACCAAACTCCCCTCGCGGGTGCGCACCGACGTCAAGACCTCGGCCGACAACACGATTGTCGAGGTATTCACCTTTGACCGCACCGGTCTGCTCTACGACTTGGCGCGAAAACTTCATGATCTGCAGTTGACGATTCAGCACGCCAAGATCAGCACCTACCTCGATCAGGTGGTTGACGTCTTTTACGTGACCGACCGCGACGGGCGCAAGGTGGTCGACGACGAGCGCTTGGGCGAAATCCGCGACGCGATGATTGAAGTCGTCGGGGAATAAGATCCTCGTCCAGAAAGGCGCCCCTGGCGAGGACGCGTCGCGAGCGCCGTTTGCTTCGGTTTGCAGTGAATTGCGTTTTTCTTGGCACGCCGCTGACGCGGTGGTATGATCCCCGGCGCGAGGTGGCCGCGGCGGTCTCTGCGGGGGCGAGACTGCCGACATTCTTTGACGCGGCTATCTGGGGGGATGGCCTGACAATCTGCCTCGCCCGCTGGAGCGCTGCTGCGCTCGGGTTCGTCTGTCTGTGAAGTCAACTCAGGCCGAAGGTATGCGGTGACTGCTGCGGTCGGTCTGCGTCGATCAGTCGCCTCTTCCCAGCAAGGAGTCCGCTCATGACACGCCGAAACGTCGTTCCGCTGTTTGTCGCCCTTCTGATTGCCGTCGGCATGGGAGCTGTCGCACGACCCGCCGCCGCGCAGAACCCGATTGTGACCGCCGGCGCCAATCTGAATATCGACTTCAATCAGGAGATCGAGATCCCCTTTTCGGGATTCGCCGGTCAGTGGTTTGTGGCCGTTGACCTGATGCACGACCCGGCCGCGGGACCGATGATCAAACGTTTGGAGTCGCCGCACGACGACACCGGGCAGCCGATTCTGTTGGACGCTCAGCAGCGGTTCGCACTGCGGATCGATGAGGAATTCAACATCGGTTCGCCCGGCACGGCCGGCATTCCCGTTTCGGTCGAGGTGCGCGACTGGCACGAAGAGATCCTGACGCCGGGGTTCAATTGGGTGATCCCCACCGACGCGACAATCCCGCAGGTCTTTCCGGATGGTACGTCATTGATCACCAGAAACGGCGCTCCGCACCCATACGAGTTGTTGGCCTCGCCGGCGGTGCTGCCGCCGCGGCTGGACGTGAAGTTCCCGCCGATCTACCCGGGCGAGGTGCTCGACATTCACAAGGCGATTGAGTGGGTCGGCACGCCGGGCAACCGCATCTGGGGCGACAACATGCTCGACGATGGCACGCCGTTTGACGAAGGCGAGATTCGCGTGTGGGAGTACCCGACAGTACCCGAACCCGCGACCTGGGGACTGATGGCGATAACGACCCTGGTTGGCGTCAGCTTGCTGCGTCGAGCCTAGTCAGATTTGAAGTGCGAGAGTCTCGAGTCGTCCGAGTCACGCAGTGACAAGAGGCGGCTGCCGCACTCGCGCCAGCCGCCTCTTCTTGCGTCGGGAGACCGATTCTGATCGAGCAGCGTCAGCGTCCCTTTACGCATTCAGCTTCACCGACGCATCATCCGCAACGTTGACCCACACGTGCACGTGCGGGGCGCCGCGGTAGTGCCAGACGAAGCTGGGGCCCTCCAGCCGCCAAATGTCCCAGACGCCGTCCTCGCCGATATCGTCTTCCTTGTAGAACGCGAGCCGGCACGCTTGCAGTCCGCCCTGTTTCTTCAGGCAGGCGATCACTTCGTCGCGGTCGCTTTGGCGGTACGGCTCAACGAGTTTCGCCAGCACTTGTTGCACGCGGGCTTGCTGGTCGGCGGACAATTCCGCTACGGGAATGCCATCGAAGTCGCCCTGTTGACCTTCGAATTTCACGTCGTTTTCGAACGGGGCCGTCTCGACCAGCGCCAGCTCGCGCTGCTTGCCGTCCAGCATTTCATACAGCTTGTTCGCCTCGACCGCCTGCGGCCAATAGACATTGCCGGGGTGGTCGGGCTTCTCGTCGAAGCCCTGAGCGGCATGGCCGTAGAAGATTGGCCCGCCGAAGGCGACGTGCTCGGCCGAGTTGCCGTCGCAGCGGAGCGTGGTGTGTCGGCCGCTCAGAACGAACTCGAACTTGCCGGCGCCTGGCTCGCCGAATAGGGCGATCGCCGCCTCGTTGCCAAACTCGCCGCTGTCGTCGCGCTGCTGCTTGTAGAAACTCTTCTGGAACTCGGGTGAGATCATTCCCTCGACGATCCCGCGCACGATCGCGCGCTGATCCTTGGTGTAGAAGTCACTGTTGATCTCCTGCGGCGTGATCATCCAATTCGGGTTCACGTAAGTCCGCAGCAGGCCGCGGTCTTTGTCCTGATGATCCCAGGGGAAGCAAACCAGTTCCTTTTGCCGCGGCGTGAACGACTCGAAAAGCAACTTCACCAGCGATTCTGGAGAATGCGGCGACTGGAAGGGATCGGACGCGGCGGCCAGCGCGAGCGGACCGCCGGCGGCCACTGCTGCTCCGAGGCCGGCGGCAGCACGGCCCGCCTGAGCCAGGAATTCGCGACGCGGCAAGTAAGTGGCGGGGATCACGGGAGAATACCCTGGCATGGGATACGCCTCGATATTGCGACAAAGGAAGAGCGAGACAGGCGTCGGCGGACGGGACCCGTTCGGCGCCCTACGGCAACGGGCATTAGATCGCGGATGCCGCGGCGCCGCAAACATTCTCTGCGGGCTGCGGACGGGCGGCGTTGGCTTTTTCGTGGTCTGCCGTACACTTACCCAGCGGGCGGAGCGCCGTCAGCGGCCGCGGCGCCGCGCTGATCCGGGCCACTCATCACGAGCAACTATGGGCGACTATCACGATCACGAACAGGACAACGCACCCGTTGGGGCGAGCGACTCCTATCCTCACATCTACGTGAAGGATACGGATGTTCGCCTGCCCAAATTCCAGACCACGGGCTTTGGGCGCTACAAGGATTTTCAGCCCTTGGCCAAAGGCGGCACGGCCGTGTTGCGCACATGCCGCGATGAGAGCCTCGGCCGCACCGTGGTGATGAAGACTCTGCATCCGCACCTGGCCAACAACGAGTACATGCATAGCCGATTCCTGCGCGAAGCGCGGGTCACGGCCCAACTGCAGCATCCCTCGACGGTGCCGGTGTACGACCTCGGCCGCGATCTGGAAGGCCGGCTGTACTTCACCATGAAAAAGGTGGCTGGCGACAACATTCGCGAAATCATCGAACGGCAACTGGCCGGCGACGCGGACGCCATCGAGAAATACGACTTGGAGCGGATGCTGGGCGTGCTGATTCAGGTCTGCAACGGCCTGGATTACGCACACGCCCACGGGGTCGTGCATCGCGACATCAAGCCGGAGAACATTCTGATCGGCTCGTTCGGCGAGGTGCTCATCCTGGATTGGGGGGTCGCCAAGGTGTGGGCCATGGGGGCCGACGACCCGACCAACGTCGCCATGGAGCACGAGGTGCTGACCGACATCGACCAGCGCCCCGGGACGCCGCTGTACATGGCGCCCGAGCAGGTTCGCGGCGGGGGGCAGGACATCGACGCGCGGACCGACGTCTACGCGGTGGGGGCCGTGCTGTATGAAATCCTCACGCTCCGCGAGCCGCTCCGCGGCCAACGGATCAGCGAGACGTTCGACATGATTCTCCACAAACCGCCGAAGCCGCCGCGGGAACGGGCGCCGGAGCGCAACATTTCGCCCGTACTGGAGGCGATTGCACTGAAGGCGCTGCAGAAGAACTGCGCGGATCGCTACCAATCCATGGCGGAGATGATTGCCGAGATTCGCGACTTCCGGGGGCGGGCGCTCCAGTCGCTGACCGGGGCCTAGGCGGAAATCGCCCCAGTTCGCCCGTCGAGCAGAATCCGCCCCAGCGCCGCCGGTTGTCTGCGCGCACACGCGACGAAAAACGCCCCCCGACAGAATTCTGTCGGGGGGCGCAATTGTCCTTTGATGCGATTCGCGTCGAGACTAGTGAACTAGTTCGATGCCGAAGTCGACGCCGTTGACGAACACGTCCTGGTTGCCGGCGGCGCCCAGTCCAAAGTCGGGCAGGCGGTACACGATCTGCTCGGAAGCTCGCGTGACGTTGTCAACGTACATGGCGGTGTAGCCGACTTTCAGAGCCAGAGCACGGGTCGCCTGGTAGCGGCCCTCGGCTCGCAATTCCACCAGCGGCGAGAACTCGTTGTCCTGGGCGCCGTACCGCGAGAAGGTGGGCCGACCCATGATCAGCGAATTCAATCCGCCGGGAATCAAGTCCTCGCCCATCGCCGCAGTCATCGACCGGTCGGTGACGTTGTAGCCGAACATGAACCGCCCGTCGACGCTGGTGCTGAACTTGCGATTCTGCCGGGTCCACATCGCCCGGAGTTGGGGGCCCACGATTTGGTTGTCAGCTTCCGTGTCGACGTAGGTTCGGCCCAAGACGCTGCCGTGGCCGTCCCAGAAGAACTGGTCCTTCATCTTGAAGAAGCGAACGCCGTAGCCCAAGGCGAAGTGGTTGCGTTGCTCTTTGACGGGCAGATGCGTGTTGTCAAGTTCGAGCGTGCCCATCAGTTCCACGCCTCGCACGTCCGTGATGGACCGTACGATCATGTTGTCAAAGAAGACGTTGAACAGGTGCAGGTCGTCGAAGTCGACGCCGTTGGCCACGATCGGATCATCGTCGTCGATCACGCCGTCGCCGTCGTCATCCACCCGCACTACGAAGAAGGCGCCAACGGTGTCGCCATCCAGGTCGTCAGCAAGCGCATCGACATCAGCCGTCCAGGTCACTTCCGTGATACCAGTCCCGTCGACGCCGTCGCCGATGACAATGGTGCGCGTTTCCACGACTCGACCAGGGCCGGCGACCGTCGGGCCGGGGGCATTGGCTTCGCCGTTGACGTGGTAGTCTCGGAATCCCAGGAAGTAGCCCGCGGGGGCGTCGAAGTTGACAGCGACGCTGCCGAAGCCGTTGCGGCTGGTCGACAGCCACGAACTGCCAATGTTGTTGAAGATGGTGCGCGTTCCCTCGACGCCCGATCCATCGACGCCCGTCGCTCCGGTGCCCGGCGGGAAACCCTGCAGATCGGTCGCGAGCAGTGCGAGATCGGTGTAAGCCGGCCAGGCGTTGCCAATCTGTAGCGAATCGAATCCGTAATAGGCTGTCGAGCTGTTGCGAGGTCCGTCGAGGACGCCGACCATCCAGCCCTTGCCGCACGAGAAGTAGCCCATCTCGTAGCGGTCGCCCCAACCGATCGTCGCGTCCGGCGGCGCCTCCTGAATTCCATTCTGCACTTGGTACGGATCAGGCGGCGTGCCTTCGCTGAACGCGGTCAGCGGGAAGATGACCTCCGACGGGACGGTCAGGCCGCGTTGGCCAATCGTCGTCCGCTCGCCGCTGATCGTCCACGCCAGCTTGCTGTAGTTGAAGAAGTACCCGCAGTCCTTCTGGATTGGCAGGCAGTTGTAATCAAAGTCCACCGGGGCGAACCACTGCGCGTCGAAATCGCAGCCTGGGCCGCAGAACGCGTCTTCCACCTGAGCTTGGGCGGTGACGCCGAAACCTGCAACGGTCGCCAGAGCGACTGCCGCGATCCACTTGTGATAAGTTCGTAATGTCATAGGTTCCCAGTCCCCTGTGGGAGGGCGCCCGGCGCGGGCGCACTGCGATTGGCTGCACGGATCGATGAAGCCTATGAGGCCTATCTGTGCGGGTAGTATCGGACGCGCCGGTCGAACCGGTTGAGTAAGTTTGGTAAACAGTGACGAAAATACGGGTCGCACCAGCTAGCAGGATGCGATGCGTTTGTCGTAACGACGTGGCGAGCGGGGGGCGTGGGCCCCCAATTTCGACGGCAGAACAGGGGGCTCACGCGGCCCGCTCGCCCTAGGCTGCGTTTGAGGCCCTCATCGCGGGCTTGCTGTCCCTCGCCCGCGGCAGGCCGTATACTTCCACCAGCTTGCACCCGTTTCCCAGCTTCGAGGCCCTGCCGCCATGTTGCCCCGTTTTCGTCGTCGCCGCGTGACTCCGCTGGCCCTGTTTGGTTGGCTGCTGGCCCCGCTGTGGGCGGCCGGCTGCCAGGCCCAGGAGGCCGCTGTGGCGCCCGTCGTGGGCCAATTGCCCGAGGATGCCGGCGAGCATTGGGTGCGGCTGGTCGAGAAGAAGGGCCAAGCGGATCCGATCGCGATGGAAACGGCCCTGATTCGCTACGTCCCACGCGCCGATTTCGACGCCGATCGCCCCGTGGGCGACTACGAGCGCTTCGTCGATTTGGTGGGGGCCGTGCACATTGCCGACCGCAGCTACTACGACGAGCTGAACAAGCGATTCCGTGGCTACGACGCCGTGCTGTATGAGTTGGTGGCCCCCGAGGGAACCGTCGTGCCCAAAGGACGCGGGACGTCCAATTCGCACCCCCTGGGCGCCATGCAGAACATGATGAAGTCGGCGCTCGAACTGGAGCACCAGCTTGAGCAAGTCGACTACACGGCCCGCAACTTCGTGCACGCCGACATGTCGCCCGAGCAATTCATGCAGTCGATGGCGGACCGCAACGACAACTTTCTCAAGATGTACCTGCGGATGGTTGGCGCCTCGATGGCGCAGCAAAGCCAGAATCAGACCACGGGCGAGTCGCCCGAAATGGACCTGATCATGGCTTTCATGTCGGACGATCGGCCGCGGCGGCTGAAGATTGCCATGGCCAAGCAATTCGAGGGCATGGAGTCGCTGCTGACCGGTTTTTCCGGCCCCGAAGGCTCGACCATCATCACGGAACGCAACAAGGCCGCGCTAGCCGTGCTGCGGGAGCAACTCGATGAGGGAACCGGCAAGCTAGCAGTCTTTTACGGCGCCGGGCATCTTTCGGACATGCACCAGCGCCTGATCGACGAGTTCGACATGCAGCCAATCGCTCAGGAGTGGCTGCAAGCTTGGGACCTGCGGGCCAAGTAGACTGGCGGGCGGACCGGCAGACGACTGCTGGCATCATCCGGTCGCCGTGATGACGTCGTCGCTAGCAAGCTGACCGATCTAGACGCCGGCCGGCGGTGTCTCGTATAAGCCCCGGCGATGTTTGCGCCGCGCCGTCCCATCTGTTGCTTGCTCATTGCTCTGGCTGTCCTGCTCTTCGCGGGCGGCCACGACCGAGCAGCTGCGCAAAGCGGCGAGGTGCTGCTGTCGTACCATCGCGACCAGCCGCAGGCGACGGTGCAGGTTGTCGAACCGGCGGGCGAGGCGGCCTCGCACGCCGCGAGCGCGGCGCCGATCAATCCACTGCGGGCGAATCATGTCGATTCGGCCGTGTGGCCGGCAGCGCATGCCGAACCGGTGGCTTCGCCCGAGTCGACTACCGACGGTGATGTGATCGCGGCGTTCGCCGAACAGGGACCACAGGTCGCGGCCGAGGCGGACGACATGGCGACGCCGAAAGCCATGTTGCCGCAGTCGACGGCCGCGGACCCAGAAGCGTCGGCCGCGTTTCCACGTCCGGCAGCCCCGCCGACTCGCTTCGCTGACCCGTTAGCAAGCTCAACGATCTCTGAGGGCGACCCGCGGCGGTTAGCCCCGCGCGGCGGATCGTCGGCGAACTCGGCGCAACTCGGCCAGACGGCCAGCGGCCCACGTCCGGAGCTTCCCTTCACCCTGCCGGCAGGCGCGTCGCTGACCACCGCAGCGACGGGCTTGGCGGCGGTCGTCGCCCTGTTTCTCGTGTGTGCGTGGTTATTCCGCCGCGCCAGCCCGCAGCGCACCGGCGCGTTGCCGGCCGAAGCGTTCGCGCTGTTGGGGGCGGCGCCAATCGCGGGGCGCCACGTAGCCCAACTGGTTCGCTTGGGCAACAAGTTGCTGCTGCTGTCGATCACCGCCGACGGCGTACAGACCTTGGCCGAGATCACCGACCCGGCGGAGGTCGACCGCCTGACCGGCCTGTGCACCGCCAGCGCGGTGCATGGCCCCACAGCGGAGTTCGAACAGGTCCTTGCCCAGTTGGCAAAGGAACCAGCCCGCGGATTTCTGGGACGCGAAGCCAACCGGTGGCAGTGAGTCGCAATGGGCAAGCAACAGCCAGCCATGACCGCATCGATCACCGCGAGTGCGAGCTTGCGCCGGTGGTTATGGTCGCGTCGTTGCTGCGCACTGCTTGCGCAGTGGTCAATGTTCGCCGTGATGTGCTCTGCTCCGACGCTCGCGGCCGCTCAATCCGCCGCATCGCCGTCGACGGCTTCCTTTTCGTCCCCCAACGCGCCAAGCAACTTGGGCGGACTGGCCGGGCTTGGCGGGCCGCAGCAGTGGACCAGCCCCGAGGGGATGTCGTCGGCCCTGCAGGTGATGCTGCTGCTGACCGTGATCAGCCTGGCGCCGGCCATTTTGCTGATGACGACCAGCTTTGTCCGCATCCTGGTCGTGCTGGGCCTGCTGCGTCAGGCGCTGGGCGTGCAGCAACTGCCCCCCAGCCAGGTGCTCACCTCGATCGCGCTGTTTATGACAGCGCTGCTGATGACGCCGGTCTGGAATCAGGTCTACACCGACGGCATCAAACCGTACACCGATAAGGAGATTCCGCTGGAAGAAGCGTGGCAACGCGGTTCGTTGCCCGTGCGCAAGTTCATGGCCGAACAGATTCGCCGGACCAACAATGACGACGCAGTGCATTTGTTTTTGAGCTATCTGCCCGGCGAGCGCGACCCCGAGACCGGCCAGTTGCCGGAGAACTACGTCTACTTCGGCGCCGGTCCTGCCGAACGCGACGTTCCGCTGCAGGCGCTGTTGCCGGCGTTCATGCTGAGCGAATTGAAGACGGCGTTCTTAATCGGCTTTCAGATCTACTTGCCGTTCGTGATTCTCGACATCGTCGTGGCGAGCGTCACGATCTCGATGGGCATGCTGATGCTGCCGCCCGTGTTGATCTCGCTGCCGTTCAAGCTGCTGCTGTTCGTGCTGGTCGACGGCTGGACGCTGGTCGGCGAGATGCTCATGGAGAGCTTCACCGCATTCACGTAGGCCGCCTCTGCCATGACTCCTGAAACTGCCATCGATCTGGGCCGCGAGGCCCTGCTGATTGCCACGCTGGTCGCAGCGCCGGTGCTGATTGCCGGGGCCGTGGTGGGCCTGATCGTCGGCTTGCTGCAGGCGCTTACGCAGATTCAGGAGCAAACGGTGGCGTTTGTGCCGAAGCTGATTGCGATGGTCGTTGCCTTGGCGTTTGCCCTCCCGTGGATCCTATCGCGGCTGCTGGAGTACGCCAGCACATTGATCAAGAACATCCCGCAAACGCTGTAGCGGCGCACAACCGCGCATTCGCCCCTCTGCTGCCATGCTTGAAACGCTCCTGCTCAATCAGTTCGGCGCGTTCGTGCTGGTGCTGGCCCGGGTAGGCGGGCTGGTGGCCACCGCGCCGCTGTTGAGCACCAAGGCGGCCCCGATGCATGTGCGCGCGCTGTTCGCCGTGGCGCTGGCGTTGATGGTGACGCCGCTGTTTTCGACCGCCCCGCCGGTCAGCGTCACCGACACAACCGCCTTTGCGTGGCACGTGGCCAGCGAAACGCTGTTGGGTTCGCTACTGGGTCTGGGGGTGACGATCCTGCTCAGCGGCATTCAGCTGACCGGACAGATTGTCAGCCAGTTGGGCGGAACGGCGATCAGCGAATCATTCGATCCGACAACCGAAAACAGCGTGCCGGTCTACTCGCAGTTGTTCTACTTCTTGACGCTGTCGCTGTTCGTGCTGCTTGACGGGCACGAGATGCTCGTCGAAGCCGTGCTGGAGACCTACGCCTGGCTGCCGCCGGGACGGGCCGGTTGGGGAACGACCTATTCGGACGCGGCGATGACGCTGCTGTCGCAGAGTTTCCTGTTGGGCATCCGCGCCGCGGCGCCGGCGATGACCGCGCTTCTGCTGGCGACGCTGGTGCTTGGGTTGGTCGGACGGACGCTGCCGCAAATCAACGTGATTGCCGTCGGGTTCAGCGTGAACGCCCTGACCACGCTGGGCTGTTTGGTGGTGTCGGTGGGGGCGATCGCGCTGACGTTTCCTCAACGAGCGGTCGACGCCATCACGCTGATTCGCGAAGCCATCGCTGCGGGGAATTAGCAATGGCTGTTGAAGTAAGTGATTCTGCATTCTCGCCGCGTGCGGCGAAGTAAAGCCGCGGTGCTGCCCGCCCTCCCCTGACCTCCGAACTCTCACTTCTGACCTCTCCCCGTGCCTGAGCAATCTGGCGACAAGACGTACGACGCAACGCCGCATCGCAGGCAGCAGGCCCGCGAGCAGGGGCAGGTTGCGTTCAGTCAGGACTTGGGGTCGGCCGCACTGCTGTTGGTTGGCGCCGGCGTGCTGATGGTGTGGGGACGCGGCGTCTGCGAGGGAGTGGCCGCCTACCTGGCCTTTCAACTGCGCACTGTCGGCACGTTGCAGGCCGACCCGGGGGCGTTCGTTGAACACTCGCACGCACTGATGCGACAATTGGCGACCTGGCTGCTGCCGATTCTGGGCGTGCTGATGCTGGCCGGCGCGCTATCGAGCGTGCTGCAGTTCGGCTTCCTATTCTTGCCCGAGAAATTGCAGTTTGACTGGTCGCGAATGAGCCCGCTGGCGGGGCTCAAGCGGATCTTCTCGCTGCAGGGCGCCATGCGGCTGGGCTTCGGGCTCTTCAAGGTGGCGATCGTGGCGACGGTGGCCGGCGTGCTGCTGTACCGGCGGCGGGACGAGGTCTTGCTGGCCAGTCAGATGTCCGTGCCCGTGCTGGCGAAATTCACTGTGGAACTGGTGCTGTCGACCGCCCTGTGGACCGGCGCCGCGCTGTTCGTGTTGGCGATTCTCGATTACGCCTTTCAGAAGTGGAAGCACGAGCAAGATTTGAAAATGACGCATCAAGAGGTGCGCGAGGAAATGAAGAACCTGCAGGGCGACCCGCAAGTGATCGCGCGGCGGAAACAGATTCAGCGGCAAATGGCGCTGAACCGCATCGGCGACAAGGTGCCCATGGCGGACGTCGTGGTGACCAATCCGACCGAGTTGGCCGTGGCGATTCAATACGATCCGCAGACGATGGCGGCGCCCGTGGTGGTGGCCAAGGGCGCCGGCGTCATCGCGCAGCGCATCCGCCGTCTGGCGCTGGAGAACAACATCCCGGTGGTCGAACGCAAACCGCTGGCCCGGCTGCTGTACAAGGAAGTCGACGTTGGTCGGCCGGTGCCCGACCAGAGCTACGCGGCGGTGGCCGAAGTGTTGGCGTATGTCTACAAGCTGAAGGGGAAGAAGATGCCGACGCCGGCAGCGGCGTGAGTGGGGAGGGGAGTTATCGTCGAGCAGTTACAAGTTACCGGTGATTAGTGATTGGCTACAACTCCCTCGGTCGCCGGCGCTCGTTGCGGTGCGAGCGAACCAGCGCAAACCACAGGGCGGCCAGCAGGACGAGAAACGTCGCTCCGCCGATGATCGCCAGGTTGTTTGACCGCGGCACGGTGTCCTTAGGCTGCCAGATCGGCGCCGGGGCGATGACCACGGGCCCGCGGGTGCGCTTCGCGACGCCCTCGTCGTCGGGACGACCATGGTAGGTCCATAGTTTGAAGAAGACCCCTGCGACGCGTACCGGCTCGCGGATCGAATCGCCCAACGGGAAGCTCGCGGGTAACTCGCTCACGCAACACACGACCGGCATGTTCTGCGAGTCGGGAGGATAGACGTCGAGTTCGTAGTGGCTGACGCGCTCGGCGCCGGGGGAACTGCCGCCAGCTGCGCGGTCCTCTTCATCCGCTGAGGCAAGCACGCGCACAGCGCGGCGAGCGACGCCTGCAATCGCCACGAGCCGTCCCGCCGTTGCGCTCGGCCGAAGAAACATGGGCGCCACGGAACTGACGCCCGCGTCCGCTCGCTCGCGCATCTCGCGTGCGATCTGCGCGGTCTCCTGCCGCACCTTCGCAGTTGTGGTCGTCCCCGAAGGAACGAGCATGGCCCGCAATGCGGCGTCGTCCGCGTCCGCGATCCGCCGGATCTCGCTGGCCGCGATGCGTTGTAACTCGCGCGGCTGCATTCCGCGAACGGCTTGCAGACACGACCGAAACGCCGCGGCCTCGTCACTCCCTGCCGGGGCGAACGGTGCGTTGTGCCGCACCGCGTCGAGCGACGCCACGTCGACGCCGCGGCTGGCCAGCCACGTCCAACCCGCCGGCGCTCGCTCGTGCGGGAACCAAGCCAGGCGGTTGGCCAGCGCCACGCCTCCCTGCCCTGCCTCGTCGAGCGGGCGGATGACCACCGATTCGGCCGCAACCGATTCGGCCGCGTCGGTTGAGATGGATCGACCCCGCCAGCCGTGCGGCGTGTCGGCGACCAACAGCTCCCAGGCGCCGCCGCCGGTGGCGACCTTCACGACGGCCGTCACCGTACGCGGCAATGCGTCACTCGGCAGGTCGAGGTCGGAGAACTCTCTGGCCGCGGCCGCGGGCAACTCGTCCACGTTTACGGCCGTGCCGCTCAGACGCACCAAGTCGCCCGGCTGCCATTGGGTCGGATCGCTTGCGCCGTCGAGACGCGTCACGCTGGAGAACTCATCGGCTTGCTCCAATCGGCGCAGCACTTGAGCGGCAAGGGCGGCGGGAGCGGCGACGTCCGCCGGCTCGGCGGCGTCAGCGAGCGCCGCAATTCCGTCCAACTCGCTCGGTTCGATGCCGGCGTCCTGCAGCACGTCGCGAAACGAATCCGCATAACTTGCGCTCGTGACGGCCAACGCGGCGAGGATTGCCGTCACGACGCTCCGCGCCGTGCATCGCAACCGGTCCGGACGTCGTCGATTGCAGCGGCAGCGGCGACCGGTCACGGCGACTCCTCCGCATCGGACGCGAGTCGGGCCAGTTGATCGCGGACGTCAACCGCTTCGATCGAATCGCCGCCAGGCAAAGCGTCGGCCAAATCGGCCCGCGGATCGGCCTGTGTGCGCCGCATGACCCACGCGGCGAGCGCCACGGCAAAGACCGCTGCGGGAAGAATCATGGTCCACACGGCGACGGGCTCGCGCTGTGGTCGTGCGGGATTGGCGACGGGCGCCGATTTCCAGGCAAACGTTCTGGCCACCGCGACCGGGGCGACGCCGACTCCGTCGCCGTAGCTATACGACCAGTTCTTGAAGAATGCGGCGTCGATGGTTGACGCTTCGTGCAGGTCGTTGCCCGCGTTGGGAAACCCCGTCGGCAGTTCGCGCACGTAGACGATCAGCGGCCACTCGCCGCCGCCGGCGGTCGCCACCGTCAGTTGAAACAGCTGCGACAAGCCAAGCGGATTCTCCGGCAGCGGCTTGGCGATAACCTGCCGCACCGTTCCGCGCACCGTCACCACTCGCCCACG
The DNA here is from genome assembly GCA_002702655.1 of Planctomycetaceae bacterium. Taxonomy (GTDB): domain Bacteria; phylum Planctomycetota; class Planctomycetia; order Pirellulales; family Lacipirellulaceae. The sequence goes on along the minus strand of PABB01000034.1, from coordinate 6,031 downwards.
GTAAGCCGCGGGTTGAGCGCGAAGCTGGGCGTACGTGACCTCGCCCAGGGAGCGCTGCTGCAACTCATCGAGCGACAATTGCGAAACGGCCCCAAACAACCCGTACCAGGCAGGATCCTCGGCCGAAAGAAACGGTGCGTTGTCCTGCACCTGGTCCCACTCGGGGCCCAGTTGGACCACCGGCGTGGCGTCGACGGAGGTCGGTTGCGAGGCGGATGGCGGGGGGCTCGCGACGCGGGACGCTTCGCCGGACGCTCCCCCCTGCAGGCCGAACACGCGGCCCAGCCGGGCGATCGTCTCGGGCTTGTTGAGCGAAGCCATCGCGGCGACGACCAGGGCCAGCATCATCGCCAGCGAGATCAGACGCAAATTGCCGCCGACGGCGGCGCCGTGGCGGCGGCGAGGAGGGTCGCGGCGGTCCGAGGAGGAACTGGTCACGCGGCTCGATTCGTGTGTGGCAAGCGGGGTTCCGGGCGACAGCAGCGCCCGCTGCTATCAGTGTATCCCGCGACAGCGGACGGTCCCAGGCGAGCCGCGGCAACGCCCGAGCAGGACATGGCCAAGTCGCAGAATGCTAGCGGCCCGGGCGGCTGGCCTTGCGCCACGCACGCAGGTCGCTATACTCCGCGCCCCCGCGTGACAGGGCGTCGCGCGGCTCGCTTGGTTTGTTTCGGACGAAAGATGGTCGGTGAATTGCGAAGGGCGGCGTCGCATCGCGCGGGACTGCCTGTCGGTTGTGGGCTGTTGTTGGCGGCGATGCTGCTTGCGGGCGGTTGCGGGACGACGCGGACGACCAACACGGCTCGTTCGGGGATCGAGCAATTGCTTATCTCCGACGCGATTGACCGCGCGGTGCCTCAACTCGACTTTCGACCGCTGGCTGGTCAGACCGCGTATCTGGACGAGAAGCGGCTAGGCGGCGTCGTGGACAAGGATTACCTGATCGGCAGCCTTCGTCAGCACATGCTGGCTAGCGGTTGCGTCCTGACGGCCAACCGCGAGGAGGCCACGTTCATCGTCGAGCCGCGCGTGGGGGCGTTGGGGACCGACAACGACGAGTTGCTCTTCGGCATCCCCGCGACGAACGTGCCGCAGACAGCCATGACGGCCATGCTTCCCCCGGCCATTCCGGAGTTGCCGATCGCCAAACGCCGGAGTCAGCGAGGCATTGCCAAGCTCGCGGTGTACGCCTACCGCCGCGAATCTGGCGAGCCGGCTTGGCAATCAGGCACCGTCGCGCGCGAAAGCACGGCCAAGGACATTTGGTTCTTTGGCGCGGGGCCGTTCAACCGCGGCACCATCTACGACGGGACGCGGCTGGCGGGGGCGCCGATTGGTCAACTGGATGACGAAGAAGAGGGCGGGACGCCGCGGGTTGCGGGAATCGACCAGGCGGCGATGTTCCCCAAGGGCCTGCGAGGAATAGAGGCGTCGACCGGTGGCGTCGTGCAGGCGACGGCCGTGGAGCCGGTGAATGACGATGCCGAGCCGGCTGAGGCGGGCGCGGCCGATGACGCCAAGGCCGCCCAGCCGCTTTCGCCGGCTAGCCGCTGACCTCGTCGAAGGCCAGCGGGTCTTCCTTCTTGGCGTTGGTGATGCGGATGCTTTTGCGCCCGGCCAGCAGGTCGTCGATGAGATTGCCGACCAATTCGGCCCGCCAGCCGGCCAGCAGCCGCGGCGGCGTGTCCTCATCGCGACCATACCCGAGCCGCTCGGCGATCAGATCGCGGACGTCCGAAGCGGTGCCGACCAGGCTGGCGGCGACTTCGGCGCGGCGGCAGATCGAAGTGAGGGCGGGCGTCAAAAACTGCCCCAGCAGATTGAGCTGCGTCGGCAACTCGCCGCGACGGCCTTTGGAGAATTTCTCCGGCGGTGCGTCCATTCCACGGCGGACGCATTCGGCCAGGGCGTCGACGTTCCGCTTCAGCGCGTTGCGCTGCAATCCGCGGATGGCCAAGATCTGATCCGGTTTGGCGATTTTGCGTTTGGCGATTTCGACCATCAGGTCGTCGCGCAACAGCCGCTTGGGCGGTGAGTTGCGTCGCTGGGCTTCCTCCTGCCGCCAAAACCACAGTTCGCGAATGATGGACAACTGCTGCCCGCGAAGCGAGCCAATTCCCGACACGCGGCGCCAGTCTTTGCGGTCTTGCGCGGCGATGACCTCGTCGCGCCAGCTGACCAACTCCTCCTGAAACCAGTCCAGCCGCTCGAGCTTGGTCAGAATCTTCGTCAGCTTGTCGTACAGCGGCAGCAGGTAGCGGACGTCCTCCAGGGCGTACTCGATCTGGGCCGCTGTCAGCGGACGCCGACGCCAATCGGTGCGTTGTTCGCCCTTATGGGGCTTCTCGCCCAAGATGCGGCCCACCACGGCGCCGTAGGACGCCGGGTACTCGTTGCCGCAGAAACCGGCCGCCAATTGCACGTCGAACAACCGCTTGGGGGCGGCGCCAACGGCGCGAAGGATGAAATTCAGCTCCTCGCGCCCCGCGTGAAACACCGTCGCGTGATCGCCATCGACCAGCAGCTGCCAGAACTCTGTTACGTCGACCTCTTGCGGATCGACGACCGCCATCTCATCGCGAGTGGCGATCTGAATCAGACACAGTTCGGGATAGAACGTGTCTTCGGACACGAATTCCGTATCGAACGCGATTTCCGGGGCGGTTCGCAGTCGGCGGCAGAGTTCGTCGAGCTGATCTTGGCGAGTGATGGTGGGAGCGGGCACGGGCGGGCGTCAAGGCAAAGGCGAGTCGTTGGGGCGTTTCCTACGCCCGAAACCTCCATCATAGGAGCGACGCCAACGGCGGTGAAGACCACAAACGCGGCAAGGGCGCCGGCGGCCGCGTGGCCGCCGGCGCCCCTGCGCAAATGCTTGCGTACCGTGCGGACGACCGATCGTCCGCACGGAGCGTTGTTTAGACCAAGAACACCCAATTCATGACCGCCAGGATCGGCAGCAGGATGGCGCAGCTCCACGCCATGTAGCCGAAGAAGCTGGGCATCTTCACGCCCGACTTTTCGGCGATCGCCTTGACCATGAAGTTGGGGCCGTTGCCGATGTACGTCATGGCGCCCATAAACACGGCTCCCAGGCTGATGCCGCTGAGGATCGCCGCGGGCACGTGTCCCGTGTGGGCAGCCGCAGATGCGGCGCCCGGGTCCTGAGCGGTCTGGAAGAAGACCAGGTAGGTCGGGGCGTTGTCCAGGAACGACGACAACGCGCCGGTGGCCCAGAAGAATTGCGCCGGCCCTAATTGGAACTTCTCGACAATCGTTGCGCCGTTGGCGTTGAGGATCTGCAGGGCCGGCTGCATGCAGATGAAGATGCCCACGAACAACGCCGCCACCTCGATGATGGCCGCGTAGTTGAAGTTGTTGTCTTTGCGGACCTGAGCCGAACCGAATTGCAGCGACGCGGCGACCAAGCCGATCTGCACCATCTCTCGCAAGTACATCGGAGGATTCCAATGCGTGCCGGGGAACTCCTTCGACGGATCCAACAGCGCCACGGCCAGCACGACGCCCAGCAGCAGCGGGCCGTTGACGGCCAGGCCGCTGATCTGCAGCTTGCGGGTCTGTTCGATGTCGCGCTCGACGTCGGCGATCGTTTCCTTGGGGTGGAACCAGAAGTGGTCCAGCAGCACGTACGCCGCGAGGATCAGACCGTTGACGAACAGCCACTCCTTCCATAGCCCCAGAGTCCAAGTGAAGTCGACTCCGTTGAGATAACCCAAGAACAACGGCGGATCGCCAATCGGCAGCAGGCAGCCGCCGCAGTTGCAGACGATAAAGATGAAGAAGATCACGGTGTGCGAAACGTGTTTGCGCTCGCGATTGGTTTCCAGCAGCGGGCGGATCAGCACCATCGCGGCGCCAGTCGTGCCGATGAAGCTCGCCAACGCCCCGCCGACCGCCATGAATATGCCGTTGGTCAGCGGGTCGGCGACCAGGTCGCCCTGAATCCGCACCCCGCCGGCAATCACGTACAAGCTGAACAACAGCACGATGAACGGGATGTACTCGTGCAGGATCGCGTTGCCCAGGATGGCCTTGACGAAATCCCATTGCACGGCGCCATCGGTCGCTTGCACGACCGCGTGCCCCGGCCAGTGCGCTTCAATCGGCGCGTGATGAAAAAACGCGTAGTATGCAAGCGTCGCCACGCCCAAGCCGGCGGCGACCTTAAAGCGATTGATATTCTCTTCCCACCAGTGCTCTGTGGCGTGCATCAAGGGCAGCACCGCAATACAGCCCAGCAGCACCACGAACGGAATGACCGTCCAGTAGGCCGGCGGAGCGATGGCGGCGTGGGGTTCGGCTCCGTGGGCCTCGGCGGCCGCTTCGCCGGTCTCTGCGACGGCGTGGGCTGCATGGCCCAGTGCGGCTTCCGTCCAGCCCTGAGGAAGACCGTAAAACAGGATCGCCCCGTAGGCGAGTGCGATGGCGACGATCGCCAGCACGACGGTGTTGCCACGCTGCAACCAACCGGCACGACTCATAGTAGTAATGTCCGTACTCACGACGGGGACCCTTTTTGCAGGCGGCGGTGTGTGATTCGCCTGCCGAGTCCCGACTAACCTGACGCGACGGCCGCAGCGTCGCTCGCAGGCGGTTAGACTAAGGGCTCAGCTGGCGTTCGTCCATGCCCCACGACCACCCGCACAACGCGGGCGATCGCCCTGGACGGCTCCCGAAGCCGGCTCCGGCGGCCAGCTGACTCCGCGTCTCGCGCAAGACGAGGCGGGGGCGGCGCACAAGCGCTCGCGGCCCCGAGAGCATGCAACCGTAGCTCGCCGCGCCAGTTGGCCCGCCGCGCTGCGGGTTGTGGAGAAGCGAAAAAACGTTGCCAGCGCCCGCCGTAGCCGGCATAAGCCGTGCAGACCCTTTCCGCCGCGTGCCGCGGCGGCCCGAGTGTTGCTGCCAGTCGATGGCCTGCCGGCCGGGCTGACCGGCCCCTTTCTGCGGTTTTTTGTTTGAGCCCTCTGGTGGCGGCGTGTAGGCTGCGGTCAGGGCCCGAGGGGCCTTTGCGCCGTCGGAGGCCGCGGCCTTGTTCCAGTCGCTGCCCTCGACTCCGCTCGATGTCGCTGATTCTGATTGTCGGGGACCGCTAACGAAGTTTGCTGCCACGGGAGGAGAACTCATGAGATTTAAGACATCTGCGCTACTCGCTGCGCTGGGGCTGTGCCTCGTGCTCGGCCAGGCCCATGCGGGTTTTATGGTCGAAGTCGACATCGACGGCATGGACGACGGGCCGTTCACCCCCAGCCCGAACTTCACCTTCGGCGGCGACACCACGACCGCGTCGACCAGCGTTGCCGGAACTGCCTACGGCTTGACCGGCGGAGATAGCCTCTTCGGCGGCGACGGCGTCAACGAACCCGACACCTACGTCTATCGCTACGATCCCACGACTGACGTGGATAACCTGAACACAGCGGGCGTGGTGCTGGGGCTCGACCTGGCAGGTAACGGCGTGATTGGCTCAGGCCTCGCCGGCGGCGCCGCCGGCGCGTACCGCGTTTACGCCACGTGGCCCGCAACGACCAATGTCAATGCCAACGGCGTCAACTTCACCGCCACGTCGGGCTCGAGCTCGTTCACCGTTAACGTCGACCAGAACGGCTACAACGGCGAGTGGATCTACCTGGGGTACGTCCAGTACGACGGCTCCAGCGGGATTATCCTGACACAGGAAGCCGTCGAGAACAGCTTCGTGTCGATGCGGGCGGCCGCTGCGCTGTTTGAGCCCGTCCCCGAGCCCATGGCCGTCACGCTGGCCGCGATCGCTTTCGGCACGCTGGCCGTTGTGCGGCGACAGCGGTAGCGGCGCTGACGCATTCGCTGCGAAACGAAAAAGCCCCCGGACATAGTCCAGGGGCGACGCGAGAATCTCATTTAGCCCCCGGTCGCTGACCGGGGGCTATTTGTTGCGGTGTTCTGAGCGGCACTTCTTATACGCATTCTAACTTGAAGTAGCGCGATCGAGGCACGTCGCGGCGCAGACGGTTTTCATCAGTTGGTCGTCCATCGC
>PABB01000033.1 GCA_002702655.1 Planctomycetaceae bacterium | reverse complement strand
TCCATCGCGACCTCCCGGATTTGGGGACCGTCGCAGTATGATAGGCAAAATAGGAGGGCGCAAGAGGAGGCGCGCTAATTCAAATTGGAATGCGTATTAGCAGGCTCTTACACTGAACGCGACTATGTCTCACGCTCCCCAAAGTCCGCACGAACCTCGCCCCCCTGCCCTGTTGCGTCGCTCTGACTGGACCAGCCAACCCGAGGGCGTGTGGCTTGGCCACTTCGAGGGCCGGCAGCTCGACACGGGCGTGACGGTGCTGTTCTACGCGACCGACGAGATCGGCGTGGGGCCGCGGTGGCACGTGCATGACTACGACGAGGTGTTCATCGTGCGCGCCGGGCGGGCGTTGTTTACGATTGGCGATCGAAAAATCGAAGCGGCCGCGGGCGACGTGCTGATGGGCCCCGCGGGCGTGCCCCACAAGTATCACAACCTGGGCCCCGGCCGATTGGAAACGACCGACATTCACCTGTCGGATCGCTGGGTGCAGAGGGATTTGGACGATCCGGAACTGGCGGGCGACTGATCGCGAGTTGCGGTCACGCCACGTCGTTTTGCAGCGGCTTTAGCGGGCAGGACGGGACCCCGGTCGCCCGGGACCATCGCCGCACCTGGCTGGCTGTCGGGCGGCCCCGCATGCAATTGCGCACGCGGCACTCGTTCTTTTCCGCGGCCGCCGATTTGATTGCTACGGCCGACAGCCGTATTTAGAATCGGGAGTTAAAGGCGTCTGGGACGGACTCAACCTCGTCCCAGACGCCTTCGTTGCGTTCATCACGAGCGGCCCGCCTGGCGGCCGCCGTTGATCCCCACCTCTTGGCGTCTTTGTGGAGTCGTCTCATGATTCGCACCGCGACTGTTTTGAGCACCGCCCTCTTGGCGGGTTGGTCCGCCGTTGGTTCGGCGGCCATCTACACCCAGGATTTCGAGGTCGATTCGACGGCCGCCTGGACCGTAAACAACGGCCCCTCCGACGCGGCGACGGATTTCTTTTTCGACTACTCGACGGTCGGCATCCCGGCGGCTCCCAACGGAGTCGGCACGCGGGGCGCCAAGCTGCAGGCGAATCTTGCCAATGGCATCTTCAGCGGGGTCAGCGCTTCGCCGACCGGTGTGACGCTGCCCAGCACGTACGTGCTCACCTTTGATTGGTGGGCCAACTCCGTCGGCCCGTTCCCCGGCGGCGGCAGCGGCTCGACCAATCTGTCAACGTTCGGCGTCGGCACGGCCGGAGCCGCCGCCCAGTGGCCGGGCGGGACCCAGGATAGCGTGTGGTTCGCCGCGACCGGCGACGGCGGATCCTCGGCCGACTGGCGGGCGTATTCCACCGCGGCTCCGGTCGGCTATGGGGAGGGCGATCCCGTCTACACGGGCGCCAGCCGCAACGCCCCCGACCCGGTGTACGCCAGCTTTGGCAACGTGGCGCCCCCGGCGGCCCAGGCGGCGCTGTTCCCCAACCAAACTGGCAATATCCAAGTTGGCGCCGCGGGGTTCGAATGGCACGAAGTGCAGATCGTCAAAAGCGCTACCAGCGTCAAATGGATCGTCGACGGCGTTTTGCTGGCCAACGTTGATCCGTCGACCGTCGCCTTCGGCGGTTCGAACTTCTTTATCGGCCACTCCGATATCAACGCGTCATCGTCGTCCGACGTGAACGACGCAGCGCTGCTGTTCACGCTGATTGACAACATCAACGTTGTTCCCGAGCCGGCGACCGGGATGCTAGCCTTGGCGGCTTCGGCAGCCGGTTTGGCGTTGGTCCGTCGGCGCCGAGGGCTGCGAGGCTAACTCGTCCGCCACGTCGACAAAAACGATCGAAACTGATCGTCCCGCGCAATTCGCCCCGGTCGCCGCAAGGCCGCCGGGGCGTTTTTCTTGCGCCCGCTGCGGCGCCTATGTGGCCGTGCCGTACGCCGGCTGCCCTGCCTCGGCCGCGGGCGCCGGCGGCCGGCTAGGCGCGTCGCTCAGTTGGTCGATTCGATCGGTGGCCACGTGGTACTGCGGATCCTCCGACAGATTGACCTCGACCAGACTGCTGGCCCGGTCCAACAGCCGCCGGCACTCATCGCTCAAATGCGTCAAGTGCAGTCGCTTGCCCGCCTGCTCGTATTTCTCCGCCAGCGAGTTGATCGCCTCCAGCCCCGACTGGTCGTACACCCGCGTGTAGTAGAAATCGATGACCACGTCGTCCGGATCGCTTTTGGGATCGAACAGCTCTTTGAACGACGACGTCGAGGCAAAAAACAGCGGGCCGTGCAGCTGGTAAATCTTGCTGCCGAATTCGTTGAACTTGACGTCGACGCCAATGTGCTTGGCGTGCTGCCAGGCAAACGCCAGCGCCGAGGCCACCACGCCGATGATCACCGCGGTCGCCAGATCGTGCATGACGGCCGTGTATCCAGCCACGACGACCATGACCGCGTAGTCGGTCAGCGGCACCTGCCGAACCATTTTCAGCGACGCCCATTCGAACGTGCCGATGACGACCATGAACATGACGCCCACCAGGGCGGCCATGGGAATCATTTCGATCCACGGGGCCAGGAACAATACAAACATCAGCAAGCACGTGGCCGCGACGATGCCCGACAGCCGCCCGCGGCCGCCGGAGTTGACGTTGATGAGCGACTGGCCGATCATCGCGCAGCCGCCCATGCCGCCGAACAGACCGCAAAGCAGATTCGCCAGTCCTTGGCCCATGCACTCGCGATTGCCTTGGCCGCGGGTTTCGGTGATCTCGTCGATCAGGGCCAGCGTCATGAGCGATTCGATCAACCCGACGGCGGCCAGGATCAGCGAATAGGGCAGGATGATCAGCAGCGACTCGAGCGTCAGCGGCGGCAGCGCGTACTCCAGAAAGAACGGCCGCGGCAAGTCGGCGCTCAGGCCCACCGAATCGGGCGCCACGGCGCTCATCGCCGCGGCCGCTTCGCCGGACTCGGCAACGGCCTCGGCGGCCGCGTGGGCCTTGGCCTTGGTCAGCAGCATGTCGCCGACTGTGAGCACCACCCGCGATTGATTCTCAGCGGCCAACTCCGGACCAAGCGCTTTGTTCAGGCCGGTGGCGGCCAGCGAAACAATCAGAATCGCGGCCAATGACGCCGGGATCGCCCGGGTCAGCTTGGGAAGCAGCCAGATGATCGCCATGGTCGCCGCCACCAACGCCAGCATGACCCACAGCGCGGGACCGTGCATGTAGCTCGGCTGGCCCAGGTCGTTGATCGTCTGAAAGCTGCCGAACTGCGCCATGAAAATCACGATGGCCAATCCGTTGACGAACCCGAGCACGACCGGGTGCGGGACCATGCGGATCAGCATGCCCAGCCGCGCCACGCCCACGAGCATCTGCAGCAGCCCGCACAGAATCACGGCCGGAAACAGATACTCAATGCCGTGCGTCACGACCAACGACACGACCACCACGGCCATGGCGCCGGTGGCGCCGGAGATCATTCCCGGGCGGCCGCCAAAGATGGCCGTAATCAATCCCAAAAAGAACGCCGAGTACAACCCGATCACGGGCGAGACGTGCGCCATGAACGCAAAGGCGACGGCTTCGGGGACCAAGGCCAGCGCGACGGTGATGCCGGACAGGATGTCGTTCTTGAGGTTTCGCTCTCGCGAGGCAAACAAATTGAGCATCAGCGCAGTTTCAGTTTCTCGGGGTGCAATCGTATCGCGGCGTGGCGCAAGCGACACGGCGACGGACGGAGGGTGGATGAAGAGGCCGTGGCAATCGACATGTCGTCGACGCCAGCGGGTCCTCAACGCGGGATGGGCGCAGAGTTTCGCCCAAGAACGTTTTCCACAGCGAAAACGGCGAGGCGATACAGGCGGGAGGCGGCCGGGCCGCCAATCATTCTGGCAGGGCTCGCATTATAGCTGCGAGGCCGCGGCGGTCCTAGTCGCGATCGCCGATCCGTCGGCTGAGCCCGCTGTCGCTGAGGGTGCGGCGGACCGCTTTGCTGCCCACAGTCGCTACGCCACGTCGATTTGCGGCGACTTCAGCCGGGCGACCAAAAAGCCGTAGATCGCAATCACGATGAAGCACCCCAGCGGCAGGAAGAACGACGCGCGGACGGCTGGCAGTGTATAGCCGGCAAGGGTGACCGGGCCGCCGTCGATGATGGCCGCCTGCCAGGGGGGCATCAGCGCGCCGCCGACGATGGCGAAGATCAGTCCCGCGGATCCCAGCTTGGCGTCGTTGGGCGTCAGCCCCTGCAGGGCGATGCCGTAGATTGTCGGGAACATGACCGACATAAACAGCGAGATCGACACCACGCAGACGATCCCCGGGATGCCCGGCGTAAAGATCGCGGCCGCGGTGGCAATCAGGCCGCCAATCGCCAAGGTTCCCAGCGCGGTGCCGGGGCGGACGCGCGGCAGCAAGAACAGCGTGCCCAGCCAGCGGCCCGTGATGAACGTGCACATGGCGCCAATGTTCCACTGCTGCGCGCGCGACGCTTCCATTCCCAGCAGCGTTACGCCGTAGTGAATGATGAACGTCCAGCACATGATCTGGGCGCCCACGTAAAACGTCTGCGCAACCACGCCGCCGAGATAGCGAAACGTGGCCAATCGCCCCAGCAATTCGAACAAGTGGATTGGATCTTCCTCATGCCCCGTGTCGGGCATTTTCGACAACGCGAACACCACCAGCACGCCAATCACGACCAGCGCGATCGACACGTACGGGATTCGCACGACGCCCAAATCGTGCGATTGCATCGCCTGGTGCTCGGTGGGCTGCTCTTCTGCAAACTCTTGCAGTGAGTCGGAGATTTTGGCGTCCACCTCGTCGGGCAGCATCGTTAGATACTCCGGATGCGCTTTCTTTTCCGCTTGGCGGAAGTCCTCGATCTGCAATTGCGTGAGGATCACCTGACTCATGACCAGCATGCCGACCAGCGATCCCAACGGATTGAACGCTTGAGCAAGATTCAATCGCCGCGTCGCCGTCTCGGGGGGACCCATCGATAGGATGTACGGATTGGCGGCCGTCTCCAGAAACGCCAAGCCAAAGGTAAGGATGTAGAGCGCCCCGAGAAACAGGCCGTAGGACATCCGCGAACTGGCAGGAATGAACAGCAGCGCGCCGGTCGCATACAACAACAACCCGACGATGATGCCGCTCTTGTACGAAAACTTGCGAATCACCAGCGCCGCGGGAATCGCCATGGTGGCGTAGCCGCCGTAGAACGCCCGTTGCACCCAGGCGCTCTGCTCATTGCTGAGCAGGAAAATCTCCTTAAACACCTTCACCAACGGGTTGGTCACGTCGTTGGCGAAGCCCCACAATGCGAACAGCGAGGTGACCAACGCGAACGCAAACAGGTACTTCCGCGGGACGACGGGAGCGCTGGCGGACGGAGATTCGGGCATAACAAGTCCAAGCGAGAAGAGAGGTCAGAGTAGCCCAGGTTCTCGAACCTGGGCGGCAAGGCCGCAAGAGGCGTTGTCACATATCGTAGCGGGAATCCTACGTGGAATCACCGGCGCGACGCCTCTTGCCGCCTCCGGCGGCCCAGGTTCGAGAACCTGGGCGACCCAAATCGTCTCTGTGCCCTTTCGCTAGAAGCCGCGCAGATCGGTGCTTTGCCGCGCCGGCAGGCCCGGCTTGGGTTTTCGCGTCAGCACGCGGTACTCGATGCCGTGGGCGGCGCAGAACTCGTGTTTCTCGGGCTTGTCGCCGTCTTCGTTCACCAGGTAAATGTCCGGCTGAATGACGACAATCTCCGGCTCGGCGTCCAGCCAGCCGTTGCCGGTCGACACGTACGCGCGGCGGACGAAGCGGATGGCGCCGACCATGTACCGCCGCTCGTCCTCGGGAAACATGGGGTGCCCCGGGCCCTTGAGCAGCTCGATGTTCGCGTCGTGCCCGACGACCACGTGCAACTCGCCATGCTCGGCGGCTTCTTCGAAAAACCGCACGTGGCCGGTGTGGAACCAGTCGTAGCAGCCGGTCACGATCACACGGGGGCGATTCCCAGGGGCGGCGGCGGCGTCCGCTTCGTCGTGGTCAGGAAATCCCGCCAGGTCGTCGGCGGGGATGTTGCGGTGCGCGAGCCCCAGTTCCCGCGCCGCGGCCGCGACCGCGGCATCGGCCGGCTCACTGGCGGCGACGCTCACCACGTCGGCGTCCTGAGCGGCGGCGGACAGGGCGGCGGCCAAATCGTCGACGGGCGTCACGCGGTCGACGTAGCGGATCGACTGCAGGAAATACTGCCGCTCGGCGAGCGGGAACTTGGGCGGGGCGCCATCCAGCTCCGCGGCCAGATCGTCGGCGAGCACCAGTGCGTGCAGCGGCCCCAGCTTGCTCGCCTCGTGCAGCAGCCGCACGTCGCGGGTGCGGAGATTGTCAAAGCTGGCGGCCACGATCACGGCGGTCATGCCTGCTCTCCTGAGATGCGAATCACCGGCTTGAACGCCCCGGGCACGGGCTGGTCGCTCACCACGTACACATACCCGCCGCCGCAGCCGGAGTACATGGCGCCGTGGGAAATCGACTGGTAGTGATGAATAAGGGCCGGCAGATCAACTTCCAGCGTCGGATGCCGCAGCACGTGCGGCAGCAGCGCGTCCCAGCAGGCGGTGCATTCGGTGAGCGAAGCGCCCAGCGCCGGCGCGTCGCGGGAGACAATCGCGTCGAAGCACGCATGCCCGGATTGCCCCAGTCGCTCGATCCACTGCGGATCGAGATGCTGCTCGCCCAGCGGATCGTACCCGGGGGGGCGCGGGGCGACTGGCACGATCCACAGCACCTGCTCGAGCCACGCGGCGGTCGCGGGGTCGTTGTGCGACTCGATGTGCACCGGGTAGATGCCGCCCTCGTGCGCGGCGTCGTAGTCGAGCCGATTGATGCCGGGATAGATCAGCCCGATCATATCCTGGGACCCCGAGGGTGCGTCCTTTCCGGCGTTTTCTGCATCGTAAAGCTGCCGGACCAGCGCGGCGCGGTCGCCGCCGGGCAGGCCGTCGGGCCACAGTTGCCGGGCCACCTTGCGCGTGCCGGTCGCCATGCCGGCCCGCTCCATGAACCACTGCACCGGCTGCAGGCCTACGACCACCATGGCGCCGGGGGCGCGCGGGTTAAGCCGCGAGACGAACGGCTGGTCAATCCACCCCCCGGCGAGCGCCATGCGGTAGGGGATGGCGCCGATCGCGCTGGTCAGGTCGCCGGCGGCGGGGTCGAACATGATGCGGAGGGTGAGGGTAGCGCCGCCCTTTCAGGGCTCGCGATTGCTTGGTCGTCGGTCCTCCCAGGGCTACGCCCTGGGCTGTCGTAGGGTCGGCCCTTCAGGCCTCAATTCCTCGGTGCAGCGGTGCCGCGTCGAGGGCGCCGCGGTGTGAGGCGTTGATTTGCGTCGTGTTCGTCGTGCCGTCGTGGTTCAATTGATCAGGCGCTCAATCCAGCGACGGCACTCACGCCGACTCCAGGATGATGTTGGCGTACTGAGTCGTGTCGCCGGTGCGAATCAGCCCCACGGCGTGCGGCACGCGGCGTTTGAATTGCTCGTGCGGCTCGAAATGAATCTCCACCGGGGCGAGCAGGTCCTTGTAGTCGGTGAGCACGGGCAGCCCGTTCTCGCGATTGAACTCCTCGGCCATCCACGCCGCGCCGACGACGAAGTTCTCGCGCAGCGCCGCCAGCACTTGCCGCACGGTCGGCACGTCGTCGACCAACGACAGGTCGACCGTCTCCACGCTGCCCCAAGACGGGAACCCGCGATCAGCGATCACCAGCGTGTTGGTGTGCCGCACGCGGGCCAACAGCGACAGAACGTGCGGATTGAGAATTCCGGTCTTCAGCATGGTTGATAGCCGGTGCGCCACGCGGGCCGATTGGAATACGCGAGTCTCCGCGGTTAGCTCACAGTCCGCTTGCCCGCTTTGCGGTCGTTGTATTGTTGTTCGATCCAGCGGTACGTCTTGGCCAAGCCTTCGCGGAGCGGCGTGTCGGGCTCCCAGCCGAGGATCTTCTTGATCATCGTGTTGTCGCTGTTGCGGCCGGCGACGCCCTGCGGGGCGTCGAGCTTGTAGTTTCGCTTGAGTTTGGTCTCGCCGACCTTCTCGGCAATATCCACCAACTCGTTAATCGACACCAACTCGCTGGAGCCCAGGTTGATCGGCGTGGCGATCAGGTCCTCGCAGTGCATGATTTTGTCGATGCCCAGCGTGCAGTCGTCAATGTACATGAAACTACGCGTCTGCTTGCCGTCGCCCCAGATCTCAATTTCCTCGACGCCCGTGTCTTTGGCTTCGATGACCTTGCGGCAGATCGCGGCGGGCGCCTTCTCGCGGCCGCCGTCCCAGGTGCCCATGGGGCCGTAGACGTTGTGGAACCGCGCGATCGCGGTCTTCATGCCGCGCTCGTGCCAGTACTCCTCGCAGAACATTTCCGAAACGAGCTTCTCCCAGCCGTAGCCGCGCTCGGCCATCGCGGGGTAAGCGTCCGTTTCCTTCAGCGCCCGCACTTTCGGATCCTTCTGCAGCTCGGTGTTGTAGGCACAAGCCGAGGAGGAGAAAAAGAACCGTTGGGCGCCGGCGCGATAGGCGGCCTCGATCATGTGCGTGTTGATCAGAATGCTGCGCAGGCATTCCACGCGGAACCGCTCGATGAAGCCCATGCCGCCCATGTCGGCGGCCAGGTTGTAAACCTCCATCGCGTCCTGGCAGGCCCGCTCGCAGTTGTCGCGGTCGCTGAGATCCAGGCACAGGTTCTCGACGCCGGGCGTCCGCTGGTACCACTCGTGGACCGGTTTCTTGTCGATCGCGCGAATGCGGGTGAAGCCCTTGTCGTGGAAATACCTGGTCAGCGCACCAGCGATAAAGCCGCCGGCGCCGCCGATCACAATCAATCCATCCTTGGCAGGGCTCGCAGTATCGGACACGAAAAAGCTCCTCTTCGGGGGAAAGCCGCGACGTGCGGCGCGGCAGGCGGTCGGCCCGCGCAACGCCTCGCCAGACAGCGGCGACATTGGCGGTTCGGAGTATTATCCTCGACCCGCGGCGATTTGCCATGGCAGCCTCCGCGCCAAGTCGCAGTTTCTCTCGCGGCACAGCCCGCAGAGGCCGCAAGGTCGGCGCTGCCGGCAATGCGGATGCGAGTTTGCACTGGCGGCGAAATGCTTTGCAGCGTGCGGCCCCACTGCCGCGCGGCCGCCGCGGTTTGAGCCCCGTTTCACCCGTGGAAACCAGCGGCGCGCTCTGTAGAATGCACCTTGTCGCCGTGGCAGCTCTTCTCGACACAGTCTCTTTGCTCGCACCCCGTCGCCGGAATGAATCGAACGATTTCCTTTGCTGCGGTGGCGCTGTTGATCGCTGCTTTGGGAGCCGCCTCGGGCACGGCGCTGGTCGTCGGCCAGCGCAACCGGCCGGACCCCAGCGATCCGGCGCGGCATATCACGCTCAAGCTGGGGCACGCCCTGGACCAGCAGCACCCGGTCCACAAGGCAATGGTGCTGTTCGCCGACCGATTGGACGAACTTTCCTCCGGCGCCGTGACGGTCGACATCATCCCCAACGGCCAGTTGGGTTCCGAGACGGAACTGCTGGAGCAAGTGCAACACGGCGCGTTGGCGATGACCAAGGTCTCGACGGCGCCGCTGGAGAGCTTCGTGCCGGAGATGTCGGTCTTCGGCCTGCCCTACCTGTTCCGCGACGAGCCGCATTTCTGGGCCGTGCTGGAGGGGCCGATCGGCAAAGAGCTGTTGGCCAAGGGCGCCGAGTCGGGGCTGCGCGGACTGTGTTACTACGACGCGGGGGCGCGCAGCTTTTACACCGTCAATCGTCCGATTCTCAAGCCGGACGACCTGCAGGGTTTGAAGATTCGCGTGCAGGCCAGTCCCACGTCGATGGAAATGGTCGAAACGCTGGGAGGCTCGCCGACGCCCATCAGCTTTGGCGAGTTGTACTCCGCGCTGCAGCAAAAAATGGTCGACGGCGCCGAAAACAATCCCCCGAGCTTCCACAAGACGCGACACTTTGAAGTCTGCAAACATTACTCGCTCGACGAGCACACCCGCGTGCCCGACCTGTTGCTGGTCAATGAAGAGTTGTGGCAGCAGCTTCCTCCCCAGGTGCAACAGTGGATTGAAGAAGCGATCGAGGAAAGCGTGGCCTACGAGCGGGAGCTGTGGCAGAAAGACACTCGGGACGCCCTGGAAGCGGTGCAGAAGGAGGGCGTCACCATTCACTATCCGGACAAGACGCTCTTCGCCGACAAGGCGGCGCCCATGCTGCAGGCGTTCAACGAGGCCCAGGATGAAGCCAGCGAACGCATTGCTGCGTTGATTGCACGGATTCAAGAGGTGACCCCGTGAAGCGTTCCGGTTCGCCGCTGACTCGAGTGCTCGACGCGTTTGCGACGGCGCTGCAATGGGCCGTCATCGTCGCAATGGGCGGTCTGGTCGTGGTGGTGCTGTGGGGCGTCGCGTCGCGGTACGTGTCGCAGCAGCCCAGCCGCTGGACCGACGAGGCGGCCCGTTACCTGTTGATGTGGGTCGCTCTGTTGGGCGCTGCGGTGGCCTACCGCCGCGGCGAACATCTGGGCTTCGATTACTTCGCTTCACGGATGGACAAGGCGGCGCAACGAATCTTAGCGATGGCCGCCGAGGTCGTCGTGATTGGCTTCGCGGCGTTCGCCATGGTGTACGGCGGGTGGATGCTGGTCAGCAAGACGCTTGCCGCCGGGCAAACGACGCCGGCGCTCAACATCCCGATGGGATACGTCTATCTGGCGGCCCCGGTCAGCGGCATCTTGATCGTGCTGTTTGCCGTCGATCGCCTGTGGAGTTTGCTCGCAGGCGACAGCGAACCGGACTCCGCCGCCCAGCCGTCCGACCCTGCCCCCCAAACGCCGCCGCAGTCGTAAACGCGCCCATGGACCTACAAGTTCTGATACTTGTCGCCACGTTTGTGATCGTGCTGGCAATGAACGCGCCGATCGCCGTGGCGCTGGGCATGTGCGCCCTGCTGACGATGCTGTCGCTGGGCACGGTGCCCGCCGGGTTCATGATGGCCCAGCGGATGAGCACCGGCATCGCCAGCTTTCCCCTGCTGGCCATTCCGTTTTTCGTGCTGGCCGGCCTGCTGATGGGCGAAGGCGGCATGGCCCGCCGGTTGGTCGCGTTCGCCACCGCTGTCGTGGGACCGCTGAAAGGCGGTTTGGCCTACATCACCACGATCACGTGCATGATGTTCGGCGCCATCTCCGGCTCGGCCACGGCCGCACTGGCGTCGATCGGCGGGATCATGATTCCCGAGATGACACGCGGCGGCTACGACCGCCGATTTTCCGTCGCGCTCACCACGACGGCGTCGACAACCGGGCTAGTCATCCCGCCCAGCAACATCATGATCGTCTACGCGGTGGTCACCGGAAACGTGTCGGTGGCGGCGATGTTCATGGCCGGCATCCTGCCAGGGATCGTCGTCGGGGTGGCCATCATGATCGCCTGCGCCGTGATGTTCCGCGGCAGGGAAGTCGGCGAGCGCACGTCGTTCGACATGCAAGAAGTCGTGTGGTCGGGATTGTCCGCGCTGCCCAGTCTGTTGCTCATCGTCATTGTGCTGGGCGGCATCCTGGGGGGCATCTTCTCGCCCACCGAGGCGGCCGCCGTGACCGTGTTGTACGCGCTGATCTTGGCGACGGGCGTGTACCGCGAGGTCAAGCTGGCGCAACTGCCCGAGTTGCTGCTCAAGACCAGCGTCGTGACCGCGGTGATCTTTCTGCTGATCGCCACCAGCCAGGCGCTGGGCTGGGTGTTGGCATTGGAGCAGATCCCGCAATCAATCAGCGAGTCATTGCTGTCGGTGTCCGACAACCCGCTGGTCATTCTGCTGCTGATCAATCTGCTGCTGCTGGCGGTGGGCGCCGTGATGGACATGACCCCCGCGGTGCTGATCTTCACCCCCATCTTCCTGCCAGTGGTGACCGAGTTGGGCATGACGGCGGTGCACTTTGGCATCATGATGATCGTGAACCTGTGCATCGGCTTGTGCACGCCGCCGGTGGGCACGTGTCTGTTCGTCGGTTGCGGCGTCGGCAAGACGACCATCGCGGAAGTTTCACGGCCGATGGTTCCATTTCTGATCGCCATGGTCGCCGCGTTGCTGCTGATCACCTACGTGCCGGCGCTGTCGTTGTGGCTGCCCCGCGCGCTGGATTTGCTCTAAGCGACAAGCCACGCAACTCTCGCGGCGTTGCAGCGGTGGGGTTTCTCATTGCACGAAAGGCGATCGACAGGTTGTCGGTACGCACCGCGTGTGGGAAAATCCAGAACAATCCCCCTCCTTTGCAGGGAGGGGTTACCTCCACGCCCCGTTTGCAGCGCGGTCGCCCCCCGCGCACGCTTCCTACCCTCGACGCACGACCATGGCCTTCATCCACGACGATTTTCTGCTGCAAACCAAAACCGCCCGTCGGCTGTATCACGAGTTTGCCGCCGGCGAGCCGATCCTCGACTATCACACGCATCTGCCGCCGCAAGAGATCGCCGAGAATCGCCCCTACGACAATTTGGCGGATGTCTGGCTGGGCGGCGATCACTACAAGTGGCGCGCGATGCGCGCCGCCGGCGTATCGGAGGACTTCTGCACGGGCGACAAGCCGCCGTTTGAGAAGTTCATGGCCTGGGCCCGCACCGTGCCGCTCACCGTGCGCAATCCACTGTACCATTGGACCCACATGGAGCTGGTCCGTTACTTCGGCATCAACGAACTGCTCAACGAGCAAACGGCCCCGCAGATTTGGGAAGCGGCCAACGAGCGGCTCGCCAGCGACGAACTCACCCCGCGCGGCATCCTGGCCAAGTTCAACGTGCGGTGCGTCTGCAGCACCGACGACCCGGTGGACGACCTGCGGTGGCACAAGCAGCTCGCCGAAAGCGACCTCGCCACGCGGGTGTATCCCACGTTCCGCCCCGACCGCGTGCTCGACGTCGATCGCCCCGAAGAATTCAACGGCTGGATCGGCAAACTGGAAGCGGCCAGCGGCGTGGCGATCTCCTCGCTCGCAACACTGCTGGATGCGCTGCGGCAGCGGCACGACTACTTCCACGGCGTCGGTTGCCGGCTGTCGGACCACGGGCTCGAGCGGTGCTTCGCCGCCAACTGCACCGAGTCGCAGGCCGCGGCCGTGTTCGACAAGGTCCGCGCCGGCGCCGCGGCCAACCCCGACGAGCACGAGCAGTTCGCCAGCCACCTGATGCATTTCTTCGGCGTGCTCGACGCGGAGAAAGGTTGGACCAAACAGCTGCACCTGGGCGCGCTCCGCAACGCCAACGCCCACCTGATGCGCACGCTCGGCCGCGACGTGGGGGGCGACTCGATCGGCGATTGGCCGCAGGCCGCCGCGCTGGCCGGCTACCTGGGCCGGCTGGCCGACGAGGGCTCGCTCCCCAAGGTGGTCATCTACAACCTGAACCCCGCGGCCAACTCGGTGTTCGCCACGATGATCGGCAACTTCCAGGACGGCTCGATCGCTGGCAAGATCCAGTGGGGCAGCGGCTGGTGGTTCGCCGACCAATGGGACGGCATGACCGAACAGATGAATGTGCTGTCCAACCAAGGCCTGCTGTCGCAATTCATCGGCATGCTGACCGACAGCCGCTCGTTCCTGTCGTACCCGCGGCACGAATACTTCCGCCGCTGCCTGTGCGACCTGCTGGGCGCCGACGTCCAGCGCGGCGCCGTGCCCGATTGCGACGAGCTGCTCGCCCCTCTGGTGAAGGGCATCTGCTTCGGCAACGCCCATGCGTATTTGGGCCTGGAGTGCTGAGGTCAGGTGCCGAAAGTCGGTCAGGCTTTCCAGCCTGACACAGCGCACCCACGCGGCTCATTTCGGCAGCGCAACGCTCTGCCGAACCATCTAGCCTCACGAAGTCGCATGGTCGCCCCGGCCGTGCGACTTCCGCGCCCGCCCCCTCGCAGGGAGGGTCCAGCGCAGGGATTCTCCCTTGCCGCAGCCTCGCCGCAACCACCTCGCCCGGCGTCCGCCCGGCGATCAGATACGCCATCTCGCGGCTGGCACATCACAAGCCGGCGCACAATGCCGCCAGCGTCGCGATGGTGCGACAGCGCGCACCGCATTCGCGACGCGCGCTTGACGTCGACTGCAGTCACCCGCGAGTGCGCGTGCGCCGCGCACATAGTGTGCGGCCCAGACGCACTGTCCTGGTCGTCTCGCAGCGCATTGGCCGTTTTCTTCTCAGCTGACCGCACTGGTGCATTTTTGGCGCCACTGGCAACGCTGGTACTGCGCGCTGTTCATAGTGTTCTCACACCACCAGTGCTTTCGCGTCACGCGCGAGATTGCCCAATGTGACGTTTCGTGAATTCGCGTGCGCGGCTTCGGTTTTTTTCTTGCGAGCGCGGCATCGCAGGAGTAGAACGCACCAGTGCCGCCTGGCGCTGTCACGCTTATTTCATGTTTTCTACCTATCGGCACGCGGCTCGCTACGACGAGCCAACTCCGGAACAGTCGCCTGTCTTTTCTCGCCCGAGGAGGCCGTCATGTTTGGACTGAGCAAGAGCTGGACGCAACTGCTGCGCGAACCCCTCCGCCGCGGCCGACTGACGAAAGGGCCTCGCCGCGAAAAGACACGCCGCCGGGCCAGCGGCACGCAGTTGGGGTTGGAGCCGCTGGAGGATCGGCGAGTGTTGGCGACGTTCACAGTGAGCAGCATGGCCGATGCCGGGGCGGATACGCTCAGAAAGGCGATTGATGACGCTAACATGGCACACGGCCCCGACGTGATTCAATTCGCATCAAACTTGATAATTGATCTCGACAGCGAACTGCCCGAGATCACAGATGCGCTCACAATTGAAGCAGGCGGAAACACGATCACCATCGATGCAGCAGATGATGCAAATGGCGAAGACGGAGACTTCCGCATCCTGCGAATCACCAATACGACGGTCGATATCACTGGCCTGCGCTTCATCAATGGCAACGCCGACGCGACTGACGCAGACGGCGGCGCGATTTGGAGTCGGAATAGCATTCTCTCGCTTGAAGACTGCGAATTCTCCGGCAATACGGCGGCGGCGTTTGGCGGGGCGATCAAGAGCGAGAACAGCGATTTGTCCATCACATCCACCGTGTTTCTTGGTAACGAATCGACAAACTCTGGCGGCGCCCTATACGCGACCATCGGAGAATATCTGAATGGGTTCGGCACGCCATTCTTCCCTCGCGTGTTGATTGACAACTCGCACTTCGAAGCCAACGCGTCGAACAAGGACGGAGGAGGGGTTGCGATTGAGACAGTTCCGGACGAGGACTACGCGACGCCGACGTTTACTGATATTGAGGTGCGCAATACCTCATTCGTTAACAACACGGCACTTGGGGTCCCTGGCCAGCCCTTAGGTCATGGCGGCGGTGGCCTCTACATCAACAAGGTAGGTCCGAATGGCGGCTCGGACGGGATGGACGTGCTGATCGATCAGTCATTCTTCTACGACAATCGGTCGACGGACGGCAACGGCGGCGGCCTGTACCTGCAAGGCATCACGGGGCCTACTGGTGCTTCTGGCCTCACCGCCGGCGACGTGACTGTGCGGCGAAGCATTTTTCGCAACAACACTGCTCAAGGTGCTGGTGGCGGACTCTACCTCGTCGGCGACTATGCCAACGACTTGGATTTCGGCGGAGCCGATTTCTATGTCGAGGACTGTGAGATCTCCGAGAACACCGCCCAGGACAATCTTTCCGTGAACTCGGAAGGGCAAGGTGGGGGCGGGGCGTATGTCGTTATGGACGAGAGCTTTGGCGAACTACGGCAAAGCGCGACGGCAACGATTGTCAATACGACTGTCAGCAACAATCAGTCCCCCTTCGGCGCCGGTCTGTCGCTGTACGGCGACGTCCGCGTTGAACACAGCACCATTGTCGAAAACGCGGTGATCGCGCCTCCAGCGGGCGAGGGGCAGAATGCAACAGGCGGGGGCGTGGGCATTCGGAGCGCAAAAGGCACGGCAAGCGAAGACGCCACTCCGCCGTGGCGGCCTCTTCTGCCCTCATTCAATCACACCATATTGGCGCGCAATCACAATGATGTCAGTCCAACCGGCTGGGGCGCCAATCTCGCATTTGACTACTACGAACCGTCGGCGTTCACCGGTTTATTCAAGCCGACACTTGTTTCAACACTAGGAGCAGTCGGGGCGGAAAGCGTGCCGGTCTTCAAATACTATGACGACATTGAAATGGGCTATGTTCCTGTGCCGCTGAGTGAGGTCCCGTTATGCGGACCAAATTGGTTGGAACCGTGGCTAGAGACGAACGTCACGACTTACCTCGATCAAAACCGCATCCCGCTCATGGAGCCTCACGCCTCGGCCTATGCCGCCGAGGTCGAAGCCGATATTTACATCACCGACTTCCAGTTCGAAAACTCAATCTTCGGCGATCGAAATTTGCCCGGACCGCTTCGCTACTGCGACCCGGCCGATGACAGCAGCGACGGCTGGCACGCCAATTTCTCCGCCTCCTCCACTTCCGTCACCGACGCGACTCCGCTCATCCAGCCGGAGTTGGCCGATAACGGCGGTTACGTCGCGGGCAGTTCGTTCTTCATAAGCAACCTGCTGGACAATCCCACATTGGCCGAGGAGATTGGCGGTTTTCGGACGCGGACACATGCGTTGGTCCCCAGCAATGACAATCCCGCGATCGATGCCGGCGACAACAATAGCACGACACTGATATACGACCAACGGGGCACGCCGTACGATCGCATTTTCGACTGGGCGACTGGTTCCGAAACGACCGGTGCACGAATCGACATTGGCGCCTATGAACTCCAGTGCGATCCCAACGCGACAGGAAACGCGGACTTCAACAGTGACACGAGAGTCGATGGTTCCGATTTCATCATCTGGATGCTGCACAACGGAACCCCTGGCAAGTTAGAGGACGGAGATGCCAATGGTGACGAATTCGTCAACCATTGCGATTTGCGGATTTGGCAAGCGATGTACGGCTTTGGAACGGGCGTTTCGATTGACGCCGATTTCAACGGCGACGGCGACGTCGACGAAGGTGACCTTGCCATCTGGCAAGAGAACTTCGGCACGGCTGGCGGCCGGACTATGGGCGATGCCGACGGCAATGGCACAATCGACGGTAGAGATTTTCTGGCGTGGCAAATCGCCGTCGGAGAAGCGGCGGGGTCGATCGAGTGGCTGGCCGACGCCGCGCTCTTCTCCCACATCGCGGCGATGGAGGCCAACAACGAGAACAAGATCCTCGTCTCGACGCTCGCCGACGAGAACGACGGCGACTACAGCTTGGGCGATCTCAGTCTGCGCGAGGCGCTGCTGCTGTCGGCGGAGAGCGGCGTGACCGAGATTATGTTCGCCGACAATGTGCGCGGCGTCATCGAGATTGCTTCGCAGTTGATGGTGACCGACGACGTGACGATCCACGGCCCCGGGGCGGGGGCGTTGACGATCGACGCGTCGCAAACCGCCAGCGACAGCCGCGTGTTGAACGTCGCCGCCGGCGTCGAGGCCACGATCGCCGACCTGACGATCAGCGGCGGACACTTTGCGGCCGGCAACAATCCCGGGGCCGGCATCTACAGCGCCGGCGACCTGCGGCTGGAACGGTTGGTCGTGTCCGGCAACTCAACCGTTCACAGCGGCGGCGGGTTGTACCACTCGACCGGCTCGCTGGAGATCATCGACAGCACGTTCACCGGCAATGACGCCGCCTGGGGCGGCGGGGCGTCGATCTTCTCGACCGACACGACCGACGGCCTGCTGGTGAGCGGGTCGACGTTCCACGGCAACGAAGCGTTGAGCAACGGCAGCGGCGGCTCGGGCAGCGGCGGCGGATTGTTCGTCGGCGGCGCGGCGAGCGTCCCCATCTCCTTCGTCAACACCACGATCTCGACCAACGAGGCCGAACACACGGGCGGCGGGGTGGCCTACACTCCCACCAGCACGCTCGGCACGCTGACCAACACGACGATCGTGCACAACACGACCTACAACACCGCGGGCGGCATTCAGTTGTACGGCAGGGTGCTGTTTGCCCACAATTCGATCATCGCCCAGAACACGGCCACGGGTAGCGGCGCCGCGTCCCAGATGGCGGGGACGCTGGCGTCGGGCAGCAGCTACAACCTGCTGGGCACGGGGGCGACGCTGCCAAGTCCGGTCAACGGCAACTTCATCGCCGCCGACCCGAAGCTCGGCCCGTTGACGGACAATGGCGGGTGGACGCTCACCCACGTCCCGCTGGTCGACAGCCCGGCGATTGACGCCGGTCACACGTCACCGGCTTTTGCCGCGAGTTTGGTCGCCGACCAGCGTGGACGAAGTCGCTATGTCTACGACTACCACACTCCTGGCAACTTCGTCGATATCGGAGCCGTGGAGCGCGGGTTGGTCGTGACGACGCTCGACGACGAATTGGGCGACGACTGGGCGCGGACGGACCTCAGCCTGCGCGAGGCGCTTGATCTGGCCGCCAACGTCACAATCACTGGCGGCCCGGACGACGTGATCGAATTCGACGACGCGATGCTGGATGTGGTCGCCGGAACGGACTTCATCTACCTGACAAGCACGCTGACGGTGGATTCGGACGTTCAGATTCTCGGCCCAGGAGCCGACGAGCTGCACATCGATGCGGCGACCATCTCCGGCGGCGGTCGGGTCGTGCAGGTCGACGCAGGCGTGACCGCCACGATTGCCGGCGTGACAGTAACTGGCGGTTTGGTGGGCAACCTTCCCGGCGCCGGCATCTACAGCCAGGCCAATCTCACGCTCGACGGCGTGCATGTCTTGGGCAATGTGGGTGCGCACAGCGGCGGCGGGCTGTTCCACTCCAGCGGGTCGCTGGCGATCATCGACAGCTACTTTGCCAACAACCAAGCGGCCTGGGGCGGCGGCGCGTCGGTCTTCTCGGCCGATACGACCAATGGCATCACGATCAGCGGCTCGACGTTCTATGACAACCACGCTGTACAGACGGCGTCAAACGGCTCGGGCGCCGGCGGCGGCCTGTATTTCGGCGGCGCGATCGCGGGCGTGCCGATCACAGTGTTCAACACGACGGTATCGGAAAACGACAGCGAGTACCGCGGCGGGGGCGTCGCCTACAACGCGGCCACGACGCTGGGCACGTTTGTCAACACGACGATCGTGAACAACACGACCCAGGACACGGCCGCGGGGATTGAACGCTACGGCCGCACGCTGACGCTGCACAACTCGATCGTCGCGAA
Source organism: Planctomycetaceae bacterium (assembly GCA_002702655.1). Classification (GTDB taxonomy): domain Bacteria; phylum Planctomycetota; class Planctomycetia; order Pirellulales; family Lacipirellulaceae. The sequence goes on along the minus strand of PABB01000033.1, from coordinate 86,442 downwards.
TAACTACCACGAATTCACGCTGGTTCAGATGCAGTTGTCGGGCGTGCTGGCCGCGGCGAGCAGCTACAACCTGTTTGGCGCCGGGGCGCCCACGCATGCGGGGCCGGGGAACTTTGTTGAAGCCGACCCGATGCTGGGCGCGCTGATCAACAACGGCGGGCCGACGCTGACGCATGCGCCGCTGGAGAACAGCCCCGTGCTGGACCGCGGCAGTGCCCAGGTGCTTGTCGATCTGGGTATCGAGACCGACCAGCGCGGCAACTCGCGGTTCGTGGATCATGACTTAGACGGACTCGCCCAGCCTGACATTGGCGCTTACGAGGCGGCGATCGACGAGTTCTTCGCCAGCGTTGCAGTGTAGTTCGCCGGGGTCCAGAAGACGTGACCGACGCTGCCGCTCATCTCAAGCGCCGGCGGCTCGGGTTTGCTGATCGACGTGTTTGTCGGCAACTACCAGGCGCTGGCGAATCGCCAGGGCCTGTCGCCAAGCGATCCCGACGCGTTTGCCGTGTTCGACGGCCGGTTTTCCACGGCCGGATTGCAGCCGCCCTTCGCGCCCGCCGCGCCGGGGACGACCTCCGCGACGTTCAGCTATCAATCCGGCGGCGGCACGCCTGGGGTCGATCCCCCGACGATCAGTCTGACGGACGTGGCGATTCCCGGAGGCAGCTATGACCTCGATCTGTGGATCGGCATCGACGTGTCGTACGCGCTCGACACGACGGCCGGGACGTTTTCGTCGACCGTCGAGGTCGACATGCAGTACCACTATGTCGCCAGCGGCAGCTACGGTTCAACGCTGTTGGGCGGATCGTCGCACGCCTACGATCAAGAGCAGACGGGCGGGTGGCAATTCGACTTCCAAGCAGGCGGCACGGCCAGCGAATCGGGCGGCAGCGTCACGCTCGACGGCGATTTCGCAACCAGCGAGGACGGTTGGTTCGACTACTCCCATGTGGAAGACGCCTCGTACGTCGATCTGGGGCAATTTGGCAGCGCCCACGGCGGGGGCGCGCAGTCGACGACGGGCGACTATTCTTTCCGCCATGCCGATTACGGCAGCGGCGGCAACGCCGCGTTCAGCATCGGTCCCAGCGGCGCCTCGGCCGGGGCGTTCTTCGATCACTACGAGAGCGGCCGCGTCGACGCCTCGCTCACCAACGACGCGTCCTACACGTACCTAGGGGCCGTCGCCGACCTGGAAAGCTCGGCCCACGTGCGGGCCGAAGTGCGGGGGTATGGGTTCACCAATGGCGAGGAAGGGGCCTACTCGCACCAGGATGCCGATCTGACCGTACTCGCCTCGGTCGCGCAACGCGCGGCCGAATTTGACTACGACATGTCGGCCAGCGACACCGCGTCGTATCACCTGCTGCACTCCGACGCATCGGCCAGCGGCTCGTACACGACGGCGGAAACGGCCACGCGTACGACCGTCCTGGATGAGTTGGGCAGCTACACGGCCGTCAACGGATTGGCCAACCTCACGCTGTTGGGAGCGACGCAGCACGACTCGGGCAGTCGCACGCTGGCGGTCACCGAAGACGGCGCGCAAACGCAGACCAACACCAGCGGAACGACCAGCGGCGCCTACTCGGTCTCGGCCACCGAAACGTTCGGCTACGGCTATGACGATCAGTTGCTGCCCGGCCAGCAATATCAATTCGCCGCCGGGCCGGGCGGCTACTCCGGCTACTTGGCCGGCACGTTCGCGCAGAGCGAATCGGGGACCACGTCGGCCAACTACACGGTCGATGGCGGCTACAGTCGGCAGTCCGGGCTGTCGACCTGGGACGGCACGTTCGCGCAGTCGGCGGTCCGCTCCGCGACCACCAGCGGATCGGACGAAGGCATTTACTACGAAAGCCCCCCCGGCGGCGCCGCGGAGCGCGTCGTCCTCGGGGGCCTTGCAACCCACGACGAGCAGAGCCAGGGCGCGTCGTCCTACTCGGCAAGCGGATCGTACTCGGACACGACCTCCGGGGCGTCGACCGCGGGCGAGTTTGACGTCGGCCATCAGGTCACAGGAACGGCCGCCTCCAGCGAGTCGGCCCACTACTCCACGGTGACCGGCTCGCGGTTCGCGACCGTCGACTACAGCTCCAGCGAGGACTTCACCGGCAGTGCGTCACTGAGCAGCTCGCAAACCACGCAGGACTCGGCAGGGTCGCACTGGTCGCAGATTGTCGAGTCGAATGCCTTCACCAACGCCGATACTGACGACGGCCTGTACGCGGCCGACGACAGCGGCGTCACGTCGCGGTCCGGCTCGGCTGCCCATACCGAAACGGCCAGCTTCACGCGCCACACAACCGGCAACGGCCAGCAGATCACCGCCGGCGCGACCGAGACGCTGGGTTACTCGGCCGAAGAAACCGAGGGCGGCGACAGCAGTTCGCTGCAAACAACCAGCTACGAAGAAACGTCGCTGGGACGTTCGCAGAGCGGCGACTTCGCCCGGGAAGATTCGCGGCAGCGGAGCGTCTCGCGGCACGAAACGATCGACTACGACAGCGGCGGTCGCACGGGAGCGGCCGGCAACACCCGCAGCGAGACCGCATCGTTCGACTACGAGGACTCCGGCACGTGGGTCGACGACTTCGTGTCCGGGGTCCACTCTCGCAACGGCGACTTCACGCGCGACGAGTACGTCGAGCGTTCGGCCTCGGCCACCGACGCGGGCACCTTCGTCGCCGCCGACGCGATAGAAACGTACGACACGATCCGCACCGATTCGGCGACCAGCGGATATTTCATCGACGACGGCTCATTTAGCGAAGACGCCGCCGGGCGGTACGAATCGGGCAACTTCCAACTCCGGAAGTCGCGGATTCAAGCTGTCGACTCCTCCACCACCGGCACCAGCACCGCCACCGCCGGCGTCACGACGACGGTCAGCGACTACAACACCCAGTTGGGCAGTCAGGCGTCCTTCTACTACCGCGAACAAGGCTCGTATGCTGACGACCCCAACGGACGGTCGACGCAGGCCGAGTTCGAGCGGGCGGAGCTCTCGCAGCAGTCGTCCGATCGATTCGAACACGAGCAGTATACGGTCGCGGCCGCCGGCGAGGATCCGGGCGGCGCTGGCGGCGGAACGGCCACCGCGGAGGATCACGGCGACCGCACGTACGTCGAACGGGGCAACTACACGTCGACCGGCGCCGGACTGGAAAAGTGGGGCGACTACCACCTCGACGAGGCGTCCTCCACCGAGTCGGAAGGGGACGGTTCGTTCACGGCCGCCGACGGGTTGGCGTCGTCCCATTCCAGCGAACGAGCCCAGGCCGACGTCGACTACACAGAAGCGGGGCAGTTCCATGACGCGCCGACCGGCAATTCGCGCTCGGCCGACTTTGAGCGCATCGAGGACCTGTACCGCTGGACCAGCGCCAGCAGCGACGTGAACTACGTCGACTCGGCCTCGCGCGGCGTTGCGACCACGATCGAAACCGGTGAGACCCGCACCACCATCCACGACGAGGGCCGCTTCGCGACTGACCCCAACGGCCGCCTACGGACGGGGACGCTGGAGACCGACGAGAAAGGGTCCGGCAACACTCAATACGACGACCTCGGGTCGTTCCGCGGCGGCACGCTGGGGAGCTACGAAACGCACGAGTCGGGAGTCGTCAACTCCAGCTTCTCGCAGACGGCCAACTACGACGAGTCCAGCGGCTTCGCCGCCGGCAACGGCACGTGGCGGGACGGCGACTACGTCTCGCTCTCCGCGCAGCAGAGCGATTCCTCCACCAGCGCATCCCGCGTCTACCTGGAAGGGGGCGCCGCCAAGATCGGCAACTCGGCCAGTTCGGGAACCACCACGGCCTTCTACAGCGAAACCGGCGACTTCACCGAGAGCCCGACGGCCGACGATCGCGAGAGTCAATTCCGCTCGTTCAACGGCACGTCCGCCAGCCAATCGGGCCAATTGACGAGCATTGCGGCGCACTCGTCGCCGCTGGGGCCGGTGGTCGCCACCGGGGGCAACCAACAGACGTCCACCAGCGACTACTCCTACTCCGAATCGGGGACGCTGAACGATCACGTGGCTCATGCCGTGGGCGATGCGGACGACCACCACGCGTCGGCGTCTTACTCGCAGCGCGAGACCCACCACACGCTCGCCGTCGGCAGCAGCACGCAGGTCACCGCCGTCAGCGTGACCGACGCCGACCCCAGCGACGGGCACCTTCTGGACGACTTCTGGGTCAACGCCGAGTTGCAGCCCCTTTACGCCGACAATGTTGTGCAGGGCGTGACGCGGGGGAGCTACAACGTCGACGGGCCGTTCTTCTTCGGCCGCGGCGCGACCATTCTCGGCGGTGACGACGCCATGATCACGGGGACGATCTCGCTGGTCGGTTCCAGCACCCTGGTGGCCAGTGAAACGCTCGAAACGCCCCAAGGCGCCTACGAAGTCGACAACGGACAGCGGAGCGAATCGTACAGCTATAACGAACAGACCAGTTCCACCAGCGACGCCGGCTCGACCGGCTCCACGTCGCTGCACTACGAGCTGAGTCAAACCGGCAATGGCGACTCGGTTCAAGACACCGTCGACGTGTCGCTCGACCGCTCCAGCGTCTATCACGGGACAAGCGAACGCTCGACCAGCGGCTCCTATCATCTCGCCCTCACGGGGGGCGCCCTCGATGCCGGCAGCTTTTCGGCGACCAACCAGTCCGAAACCACCGAGTCCGGCGGCGGCGGCGGGTCGCGCTCCTATGGTTGGTCGCAGGCCGACGGCGAACCCGAAACCCACTACGGCAATGGCGACTTCACGGCTTCCGACTACTCGTCACGAACGACGTCCTACCAGGAGTCGGGCAGCTACACGAACGACTCGGCGGCCGGTTCGCACAACTCGGCGTCGTTCACCAACAGCGATTCTCATACCGCCACGACGGTGGAGACCGAATCGGCGACCGTCACGATGACCGGCGATGGCGAAGAGTACGTCGCCGAGGCGAGCGACAGCCACTCGGGCGACTACCAGCATCAGTACAATTCGTCAGGAACGCTGGAGTCGTTCGACGACACGCTGAGCGAGAACTCCTCGTACCAGACCGACGACAGCCGCACCGACAACGTCAGCTTCAGTCTCTCCTACAGCGAATCCGCGTTGTCGGAGGAGACCTCCAGTTCCGTCAGCGCCGCGGTTATTGAAACGTATGACGTCGACGGCGTGACAACGACTGATTTGCCCTTTCCGCCGGCCACTGGGGAAGACTGGACGCGGACGCTCGTTGACATCTACGCCTACGACGACGACACGCCGCAGTCGTACACATTGATCCAGGACAGTAACTCGATCACCACGACGCCCGATACGCCGGGGCTGTTGGAAAGCGCATGGAACTGGCTGACCGCCGACATCCATAACTTTCTGGACGTGGCGGGCATCATTCCCTCGCCGCTGGCGCCGTTCTTCGACCTGGCCAATGCGTCGCTGTACCTGTTGGAGGGCGACTTGGGCAACGCCAGCCTCAGCGCCGTGGGGGCCGTGCCGATCCTGGGCGATACGCTGCAGATCAGCGCGCGGGCGACGCGCGGCGGTCTGCGAGCGATCAACGCCGCCGAGTTGGCCGGCAAGTCAATCCGCGGCGCCGGTCGCATTGCCGGCGGCGCCAGCGACGTGATCGCCGCTGGCCGGTCGGTCGTGCGCAGCGGCGTCGCGGCCTCGGCCGAGGTCGTTCGCCGCGCCGGCCGGGCCGCCGCGGCGCATCTTCCGGCCAGCAAGTGTGACATTCCGGTGCTGAATCGGGCCTTCAAATGGTGCTTTGCGCCCGGCACGCAAGTGGTCATCGTCGGCCCCACCGCCGCGCAATTCCTGCGCGGCGAGCGGGGAGCGGGCGACGTCCTGGTGGTGGAAGCGGCCGGCAGAAACCCCGGCGACTTCCCCAGGCCCGTCGGTCCGGAGGACGCAGCGGCGGAATCCTCGGAGTGGGGCGCCGCTGGCGCCTGGGCGGCCGCGGCGGCGGGCCTGTTGGGGGCGCAGGTCGCGTTGACGTACGACCGACGACGCGATCGCGCGCATCGCCGCGCGACGCGCAAGAGTGCTCGTCCCGCAATGCGATACGCGCCTTCGCGGCATTCCATCGATCTGAGTGATCCACTTGTCCACGAGGAAGCCATGGACCGCCTCCACCACGCCGGCGGCGACGATGATGACGCCTTGGTCTGTGCACCCGACAGGATCGGTCGTTCCTGGCACTCCGTTGACGACGCGCTGAGCGGACCGACGGCGCAGGATCCGTCGACTTCCGTCCTCGACGCAGCATTCGTCGCCGTCGCGGCGACGGAGTGCTCGCGTGGCGTTGGTCAGCAACGAAGTGTCGCGCTCGCCACAGTTGGCGCCCCGCAGCGAACCGGGAAGTCGTCAATGCGGCCGCTTCCACATGCCGCCCCACGGAAGCGTGAGAGCAATGCCACGGATCGCCGATGGTCCGGTCGAGCTGTCGCGCGGGCGTGGCTGGCGGCTTGGCTGCTGGTGGCCGCCGCCTGGCTGGGCTGGAGCCGCGGCCACGATGAACCTCCGCCGAGTGCCGCCCGGGGCGCCGTCGCGCCGGCGATCGTGCCAACGTCACCAAGCGGTGAATGTTCGGCACGACAGGCTTCCCCACGGCCGCCGGCGAGCGCACCGCTCCCCCCTGCAGAGCCGCCGCCGGACGCGCTCGATCTGCAAACCACCTGCAATATCGAGGATTTGCAGCCGGGCGACTGGGTCCTGGCCCGCGACGCCCGCGACGGTCGGCTCGCTGCCAAACGCGTCGTGCGGCTCTTTCGCAACGAAACGGACCACCTGCGGCTGCTGACGATCGACGACGACGCCGGCGGGTCGCAGACGATTCGCACCACCGATGACCACAAATTCTATGTGCACCGCGTCGGCTGGCTCGACGCCGACGCGTTGACCGCGGGCGACCGCCTGATCCAGGCCGACGGGCAACTGGCAACGGTCGCCGCCACCGCCCGCGAGTCGTGCCCGCCGGGGACGATCGTCTACAATTTCGAGGTCGAAGACGCCCACACGTACTTCGTCGCCGCCGCACCGGTCCGCGGCCCCCCCGCCACCGCGGTGTGGGTGCACAACACGTGCAGCGACGAACTGGCGACCATCAGATCGTTGCGCAAACATGCGGAACGTTTGGTACGAGGGCATCGCGCTGCCAAGTTGAAACACTTGGGTGACAAGGCCGATGATGTGCGCACAGCGATCAATGCTGAGAAATTCAACCTAGCGGGCACGTACTTTCACAAATTGCTCAAGGACCTCGTGGTAGAAGCCAAGAAGAAGGGACTTAAGGCGGTTGAACCAAACCCCGAGGTGATCATCAGCAACGGCGTGAAAGGCAAGCGCATTCCCGACTTCCGCCTCTTTGAGAAAACCATCTATGACCTGAAGGTCTTCCGGCACACAGCAGATGCGTACAACAAGACGAGTCAATTCAAAGACCTAGAGAAGGCTACAGGTTTCTGGCCCATCGCACTGTATTATCGACTTTGGTGACATGATGAGCGTCGTCGCAACCCTTCGAAAGGCAACCGGCTCCGCAACCCGAGCATTGGGCTATCCGGAGCCATGCCCCCACCCCATTGACCTCAGTGACGGCAGTTGGGCCAAAGAGTCGGGCTATCTCAAGGACCTTCGCATCGAGAACGCGACGCTCCACGACTGCAAAGTCCTTCCGGAGTTCGTCGATTGCCAACTGGAGTCGTGCCGTTTCGAGCGTCTCAACGCCACGAATGGACTCGGCTACGCAGATAACACCTGGAAACAGTGCGCGTTCATCGAGGTTCGCTACAACTATCCGAAAATGCTGCGGAACCGATTCATCGACTGCGATTTCACCGATGTCGAAATCAGGCGCATGGGTCCCTGCAACAGCGTTTTCACCCGCTGCCGCTTCCAAGGACTCAAAGTCGAAGGGCTACGCGCAAGCCGCAAACGCGATCCGAAAGGGTTCCCCGAATTGTTCCAGCTCAACGCCGGCGCCCTGTTCGAGGACTGCGTTTTCGAAGACTGCACGTTCAGAAAATGCAATTTCGACGACGTCGCGTTTCGGCGCTGCACTTTCAAAAACGTTCACGTCGAGTACTGCCGCTTCGTCTACGCGACGGCTGATGAGCGCTGGTGGACTCCCGAGGATGAAAGCGAGCCCTTCAAAGGGTTTTTGAAAGAGGCGGTGCTGACGCTGATTGACCTGTTTGGTAAAGACCACCCGGGCGTGCAAAAGATGATTCAATACGAAATTGACTATCTATCAAATCGAAGTAGCAAAGAGGATTACGACACGATCATGCACGAAGACTTCACAGCCGAAGAGGTGTTCCGACGCAGCAAGCCATTCGACCGGCTCTTTGAACGTGTCTTCTGTTGACAAGTCCTCGATCTGCCACATTTCCGCTATCCCGCTTTTCGCTCACGATCGACGCATGCCAACCTCCACGACCAATCCGCCGCCGCCCCCGCCGGCCGCCCCGCACGACGACGCTCCCGCCGTTGTCGCGCCGGGGTTTCATCGCATCCGCCCCTGTCGTTACGGGCTGATGATCCACAACCCGCGGGACGCCTACATCGGCCGGTCGTTGGCGCTATACGGCGAGTATTCCGAGGGCGAGGTCGAGCTGTTTCGCCACGTGCTGCGGGCCGGGGACGTGGCGGTCGACGCGGGGGCGAACGTGGGCGCCCACGCGGTGGCGATGGCGCGGATCGTGGGCCCGCGCGGGCGGGTCGTGGCGATCGAACCGCAGCGGGTGTTGTTCCAGGCGCTGTGCGGCAACGCAGCGGTCAACTCGCTGACGAATATCGACGCCCGCCATGCGGCGCTAGGAGCGGCCGCGGGAACCGTACGCTTGCCGACGCCCAACTACGAGCGGCCCGACAACTTCGGCGGTCTGTCGCTGCTCGGCTCCACCGGCGGGGACGAAACCGTCGCGGTCACGCCGTTGGATGCGTTGCGGCTGGCCCGCTGCCGGCTGATCAAGATCGACGTGGAAGGCATGGAGACAGCCGCGCTGCGGGGGGCGATCGGCGCGATCGAGCGGTGCCGTCCTTTTCTCTACCTGGAAGACGACCGCCCCGGCCAGTCGGCCGAGTTGCACGCGCTGCTGGCGTCGCTGCGGTACGCGGCGTGGCTGCACGAGCCGCCTTACTTTAACCCGCACAACTACGCCGGCCATGGCGAGAACGTGTTTCCGCGCGTCGTGTCGCGCAATCTGTTCTGCGTGCCGATGGAGTCGCCTTTCGCGGTGAGCGGACTGAGGCGGATCGAATTGGGAGAACTGGGAGAGTAGTCGCGCATGCCGGTCGTCGTTCGCCTATCGCCGCCGCCGGGATTTCGGCCCGCGTCGCACTTCCGCGGTTTTGAGCATCCTGGGTGCGGCAGCTCGATCGCGGTCGTGGAACTGCCCGGCCCGCTGCACGAGGCCTTGCGGAGCTGGACCGACGCCGAACTCGACCGCCGGGGGATGAAACTGCTCAGCCGTACGCAGCACGACGGCGCGCCGCTGATGGCGCTGGCTCAACGCACGCCCGAAGGCTGCTGGTTGAAGTGGGTGCTCGGACGCGAGGTGCGCGACCGCACGGTGCTGATCACCGCCATGTGTCCGTTGGGATTGGGCGACGAATTGGGACCGGCCCTGCACGAGAGTCTGCTGACGGCCGAGTGCGACTTCTCCGAACCCGCCTCGGCGCCCGCCGCGCCCGCGAGCCCTGTGACCGAACTGACGCTTGCCGCGGAGTTCAACGGCCAATGCTGCTACACGGGCTCGGGGCGGTGGCCTGTCGAGTCGCCCGGCGAGCCGCGGTTAGTGATCGGCCACATGACCTGGCCGCTGCCGGTGGAGCAACTGCGCGATGCGACCGAGTCGCGTCTGACTCACATGGCCGGCTTCGCAGTGGAGCGGATCATCGACAGCCGCACGCTGCAACTCGGCGACGCTGCCGGGTGGCAAGCACAAGCGTCGGGCCGCCACGTCGATTCGCAAACCGAGTTGCTCGCCCTGGCCGCCACGGTCGTACAACTGGGCGAAGTCATTGCCTGCTCGGGCTGGGCGGACGCCGGCTCGTCCGATTCCTTCCTGCGAGCCGCACGGCAAATGATTGGCGCGTTGCGATTCGTACCCGCCATCGAAGCCCCGCACTAGCACACAGGCGAGCAACAGCGGCATCGAGTGCCACGGCTCTGTGACTCGCGTAGTTCAACGTCCTGGAAATTCGCTGCCGCCGCTATGCCTGACTCCGCCCTGCAACTGGCTGCCGCCCATCGCCACTTTGCCGCCGGCGAGCACGACCGCAGCGCGCAGATTTGCCGGCAACTGCAGCGAGACGCCGACGCAGGCGCGGAGGCCGCGTTCCTGCTTGGCCGAATTGCCGCCGCCGCGCAACGTCCTGTCGACGCCGAGGCGAGCTACCGCGAAGCGCTCGCTGCAGGCGAATCGGCCGAGGCCTACAACAACCTGGGCAACGCGGTGGCGGCCCAGCGGAGGTTCGACGAGGCCGTCGCCAACTATCGGCGCGCTCTCGCGCTGGCGCCGCAGTATGTCGAAGCGCTCAACAATCTGGGCAACGCGCTGCGTGAGCTGGAGCAACTGGACGAAGCGGAAGCGGCCCTGCGAGCGGCGCTCGTCCGCCGGCCGGCGTACGCCGAAGCTCACAACAATCTGGCCCTCGTGCTGCGGCGACGCGGCAACGCCCAGGAGGCGCGGCAGCATTACCAACTCGCCCTGCGCTATCGGCCCGACTATCCCCAGGCCCGCAACAACCTGGGAATCCTGCTGGCGGCCGAGGGCGACGTGGTCGCGGCAATTGCCGAATTCGAAACGGTGCTGCGAGCCCACCCCGATTACGCCCAGGCACGCCGCAACCTGGCGCTCGCGTTGCAGGACGCCGGTCGCGACGAGGCGGCGCTGGCCGTGTACGACGAGCTGCTGCTGGCGAACCCCGCGGATGCGGACGGGCATTGGCAGGAGTCGCGGGTGCTGGCGCGGCTGGGCCGTCACGACGCGGCCCACGAAGCCGTGCTGCGTGCCGTCTCGCTGGCCCCGCAACGCGCCCAATGGCATGCGGCAGCGGCCCAGTCGTGGCTGCACCGCGGCCACGCAACCGGGGCGCTCTTTCACGCCCGCCGCGCGGCACACTTGGCCACGGGATGTTACGACGAGTTGCTACAGCAGGCCCAGTCCCTGTCCCGGTCGCAGCGAACGGATCAACCGGACCAGAAGCTGCAGCAGCTGCGCACCGCCGCGGAGGACGACGCAGCGTCGGCGGCGGCGTGGCTCGACTACAGCCGGGAACTGCGGCTACGGGGTCAGGCGGACGAGGCGGTCGCGGCACTGCGGCGGGCGGCGGAACTGGCGCCGGATGACGACCGCGTGCAGTTCGCACTCGGTGAAGCCATCGCGCTCAGCGGCGCACCGACCGAAGCGCTGCCCTTGCTGCTGGCGACCGCCGAGGACTCCGAAATCGCGGCGCGCCACGCCGCGGTTGGCGAAGCACACCGCCAGCAGCAGAATCGTGACGCCGCGACGGCCGCCTATCGGCGCGCAACCGCTTGTGCCGATGCCCAGCCCGCTCACTTCAGCGCTCTGGGCGGGCTGCTGCGCGACGCTGGCGATGCGACGGGCTCCATCGAAGTGCTCCAGCGCGGGCTGCAGCGACATCCCGACGCCGTCGAGTTGTACAACAACCTGGGGATCTCGCTGGCGCGACTCGAACAGTACGAGTCAGCCCTCGCGGCGTACAAGGCGGCGTTGCGGCGACAACCGCGGTACGCCGACGCTTACAACAACCAGGGCATCGCGCTGGCGCGACTGGCTCGGCGCGAAGAGGCTGCCGACAGCTACCGCCAAGCGCTGCGAGTGCGCAGCGACTACCCCGAAGCGCACAACAACCTGGGCATCACGCTTACCGAACTGGGCGACTGCGATGCGGCGCTGGAGCATTACGCGGCAGCGCTCGCCGTCAAACCCGACTACGCCGCGGCCTACAGCAACCGCGGCATTACCCTCACTGAACAAGGCCGCCTGGCCGAAGCGCATGCGTCGTACGCCGAGGCGCTGCGCATCGATCCGCATTACGCGGACGGCCACATGAACCGCTCGCTGGTGCGGCTGCTCACGGGCGACTTTGCAGCGGGTTGGAAGGAGTACGAGTGGCGTTGGAAGTGCGGCCACGCGCGGATGCCGGCCATGACGCAACCGCTGTGGACCGGCCAACCGCTCGACGGCAAGCGCATCGTGATTCATGCCGAGCAGGGACTGGGCGACACGCTGCAGTTCGTCCGGCTGCTCCGCTTGGTGCAACGACGCGGGGCGCACGTGACCTTCATGTGCCAGAAGGCGCTGCTGCCGCTGATCGCGCGTACGCCGGGAATCGATCGGCTCTTGCCGAAGATCATGGACGGCGACTTGCCGGCTTGCGACTACCATGCCCCGCTGCTGGGGCTGCCGCGCGTGCTGGGTCTCGACGCGAGCAATATCCCTGCGGAGGCGCCGTACGTGTCGCCCGATCCCGTGCTCCTCGAGCGCTGGTCGGCGCGGCTCGATCGCTCAGCCCGACTGCGCGTGGGGATCAACTGGCAAGGCAATCCGCAGTACCGCGGCGACCGGCAGCGGTCGATTCCGCTGGTTCACTTTGCGCCGCTGGGGCGATTGCCGGGCGTGCGTCTCTACAGCCTGCAAAAGAACTTCGGCCGCGAGCAGTTGCTCGACGCGGGGGTCGAGTTGGCCGTCACCGACCTGGGGCCGCATCTCGACGAGCAGTCGGGGCCGTTCATGGACACCGCGGCGCTGGCAACAACTTTGGACGTGGTGATCACCTCCGACACGGCGGTTGCCCATCTGTGCGGCGCCGTGGGAGCGCGAACTTGGCTCGCACTACCCTATGCGGCGGACTGGCGTTGGCTGCGCGACATCGAAACGAGTCCGTGGTACCCCACAATGCGGCTCTTTCGCCAACCGCAGCCAGGCGACTGGAGCGCCGTGTTCAACCGCATCGCCGAGGAGTTGGAGTCGTTGGCCAGCGAGCTGACTGCCGCGCGCCCGCCATTGATCCCCGTGGCGCCGGGCGAGTTGCTGGACAAGATCTCGATTCTGCGGATCAAGCAGCAGCGAATCGACGACGCGGAGAAGCGCCGCTGCGTCAGCTATGAACTGGCGCAGCTCGATCCGCTGCAGCCGCGCCCCCCTGCGTTGGCCGACGAGTTGGACCGACTGCTCGACGACTTGATGGCGGTGAATGAGCAGTTATGGGACATTGAGGACGAAATTCGCCTGTGCGAGCGCGCCGCCGAGTTCGGGCCGCGATTCGTCGAGTTGGCCCGCTCGGTCTACCTGACCAACGACCGCCGAGCGGCCGTCAAACGGGCGGTCAACGAGCTGTTGGGCTCGGAGCTGCGGGAGGAGAAGAGCTACGTGGACTACGCCGCCGCCGCCGCCCCGGTGTAGCTCGGGGACGGATTTGCCGCCGGCCGCAACCCTCATCCGGAAAACGACTTACCGCACGCCTGCGGCTGTCCGCAGCGATTCTCTGCGTTTTCCGATACCAAATTCTGCAGCGCAGCGCCTTACTACTTAAGCTGGGCGATTGACAGCCCCTTTCGACTGGCAGGTCTCTTCGCCAAGCAAGCTTCCCCCCGGCGGCGGCAGTGGACGCGGATCGCGAACAATACGAATCGGACCATGCGGACGACGCGGCCTCCCCCGGCGGACGGCAGCCGTTGTCGGCCGACGAGCGGCGCGACGCGTTTGCCCGGCTGTTTGCCCGGTACGACCGGTGGTTGTTTTCGTACTTGGTGTCGTTGCTGGCGAGCCCGGCGCACGCCGAGGAGGTGTTTCAGGAAGTTGCCGTGACCGTCTGGCGGTTGTCCGACCAGTTCGAGTTGGGGACCGACTTTGTGAAGTGGGTGAGCGTGATTGCTCACAACCAGGTCCGCAAGTTCCGCCGCGAGGCGAAGCGCACCGGATTCCAACTGAGCGAGGCGGCCTGCGTGCAGATCGCCGACGACGCGGCCCGCCGGGCCGACTTGTTTGAGTTCCGCCGCGAGGCGTTGCAGCAGTGCCTGAGCAAGCTGCCGACGACCGATCGGCAATTGGTGCAGCGGTGCTACAGCGACGCGGCGCCGAGTTTTAAGTCCATCGCCCACGATTTGGGCCGCCCCGTCAATACCGTCTACAAGGCATTGAATCGCATACGCCGCTCGCTGCACGATTGCATCGACCGCACGCTGAGCGCTGAAGGATTGCTGTGACCGACGCGACCGCCGCCAACCCGATGTCCCGCGACCGGCTGCTGGAGCTGATCGGCGAGCTGTGCAACGGCTCGATCACCGAGGCGGACGGGGCTGCGCTCGACTTGGCATTGCGAACTCATCCTCAGGCGCGCGTCGCCTACATCAACTACATGTGGATGCACGGCAGCTTGTACGGCGATGCGGCCGAGTTGCTGCAAGACGCGGCGGCAGTCCGCGAAACGCGTGCCGACGCCTCGGCCGCACTGGCAGGGCTCCTGGACGACGAACAAGCAAGTCCCGGCATGGCCGCCAGCGCACCGCACAAGTCGCCACGGGTGTCGCAGTGGTTGGCGCTGGCCGCCGCGCTGATCGGCGTGGCGGCGCTCAGCAGCGCGCTGACGCTGTGGCAGCAGGGTCGCGATATCGAGGCGGGCCGCGTCGACGCAGCGCAAACAGGTGACAGTTCCGCAGACGAAGCGCCCCGCGACGCGGCCGTCGCGCGGATCACGGGCACGCATAACTGCGTCTGGGCAACGCCCGGCGGCGGCGCTGGCTATGGCGCCCCGCTGCCCGCCGGCGAGCGACTGGAACTGCAAGAGGGGCTGGCGGAAATCACGTTCAACAATGGCGCCACGCTGCTGCTGGAAGGGCCCGCGTCGTTTGTCGTCGCGGCGCCCGATCAGGTGAAGCTCGACGCGGGTCGACTGGCGGCGGTCGTGCCGGGGTCGGCGCGCAAGTTCCACGTTCACACGCCCGGCTTGGACGTGTGGGAAGTCGGCGCCGAATTCGGCCTGGTGACGCAAACGTCCGGCTCGACCGAACTGCATGTGTTCAATGGCCTGGTCAAAGCCAGCGTGCTTGATTCCGACGGGCGGGCCTTCGAGCAGCTGGAACTCAACGGCGCCGAAGCGGCGCGGATCAACCCCCTGGCCACCACCGTCACCGAGTTCCCCGCGGACGACGCGCAGTTCGTGCGAAACCTCTTGCCAACGACCGGTCCGCACGACGGTTTGCTCGCCTACGAAGGTTTCCGCTACCCCAGCGGTCCGTTGGAAGCGCAGAACGGCGGGTTCGGCTGGGCGGGGCCGTGGTTCAACATCTCCATCGACGAGCAGGCGGGCCCCGAGTCCAACGGCGTGCAGATGGGCAGCCTGGCTGTCGAGGGCGTCGTGCCGGTGGGCAACCACGCGGCGCAAACCTCGCACCGCAATCGCATCCGCCGCAGTTTGGCCACGTCGGTCGGCGGCGTGTTCGACACCGCGGGGCTCGTCGAAAACCAAGACGGCATGCGGCTGGTTGGCCGCGACGGCAAGCGGGCGTATATCAGCTTCCTACAACAAGTGTCCCAGACCGACGATGGTTTTTACGGGGTGGAGTTCCACCGCGGCGACGGCAACAGCAACCGCGTGCTGTGCATCGGCAACGGGGCTGACGGGTCCGGCTACGGGGCCACGTCCAATGTGAACGTCTACGGGGCCGCCAATTTGCCGGCCTTGGGCGCCGAAAACGCAGACGTGAATTTCATCGTGATTAGAATTGACTTCGGCGTGGCCGACCGGGACGTGGTCCGCGTGTATCGCAACCCCGAGTCGCTGCGCGACGAGAGCCTCTGTCAAGCCGATGCGCTGTTGCGAGGCAACTTTGCCTTCGACCGCGTCAGCTTCGGCAACTTCGACGGAGCCAAGGTACACGAAGTCGACGAGTTGCGCGTCGGGACGCATTTCCTGGCGGTGACCGGCCGCTGGGGTTCTCATCCCAAACGACTGCAAAGGCGGATTGCTTTTCAACCGATCGAACGATTCCGTTTCGCCGGCCGCGAAGGGCAGGTCGCGGCGATGTTGTTGATTGACGACGGCGCCAGGATGGGCGTCGCGGACGAGCGCGGCTGACCGCCGCGACTCGTCCCTTGGCGGCCGTTGCGCAGGCAGTGCAGCGACGATGCCGTCGACGACTTGTTTATCCAAACCCTGACCTTGCCGAACGTTCGCCGCGGCGGACGGCTGGCCCTTTTTCCTGTATGGGGGGATCCTCCCGGAGGTAGCATCATGAAGCAATTCCTTGGTTTGTTGGCCCTGATTCTGATCGCCGCGCCGGCCACGTCCGCGCCGACGGTCGACGGCACGCTCGACGCCGAGTACGGCGGCGCGTTGGCCGTGCAGACTGTCCAGACGCAATTCGGCGACGCGTCCGATCCGACGGGAATGGGCGCCGGCGGCGGCGGCGAGTTGGACGCCGGCTACGCGACCATTTCTGGCGGTCGGCTGTACGTCATGCTCACCGGCAACATCGAGCCGAACTTCAACAAGGTGTCGGTGTTTATCGACTCGCAACCGGGCGGCGAGAACACGCTGGACGGATCGCTGACCTATGACTTCAGCAACAACGCCGCGAACTTCAATGGTTTGACGTTCGACTCGGGCTTTGAAGCCGACTATCACCTGTTCGCCCGGTGGGGCGGCGGGGCATTTGAAGTCGACATTGTCGACCGGGCCGCCAGCACCGCGGGCGCGGAACTGGGCAACTTCGGCGCGGCCACGACCGGCTCGGGCACGGGCGTGCAGAGCGGTTCGGTGCTGGCCGGCGGCATGGCGACCACCGGCGCCGATGGCGGCATGTTCCTGACGCAAGACGTGCTGTTCGGCTTCAACAACACCAACACCGCGGGCGTGATCGGCGGCACGGCGGCGTCCGACATGGTCGCCGCGGCGGCCGTGACCACCGGTTTGGAATTCTCAATCGCGTTGGCGGACCTGGGCAACCCCGGCCCTGGCGACGTGATCAAGATCCACGCCGCCTACGGCAATGGCGACAACAACTTCCACTCCAACCAGATCCTGGGCGGCCTGCCGGCCCCGCAAGGCAACCTGGGCGGCGACGGCGGGGGGAACTTCACCGGCAATCTGGGCGGCATTGACTTCAACCAGTTTGCGGGCGACCAATTCTTCTCGGTCACCGTCGTTCCCGAACCGGCCTCGATCGCGCTGGGAGCCTGCGCCCTGGGCGGGCTGGCCCTAGTGCGTCGGCGCAGGTAGCAGCAGTGCGGCTGGCACGAGCCTGTCGTGCCGTTTGAATTCATTTCGTCGCTCTCGCCCGCGGTCTCCCCACTGGCCGCGGGCGGGGGCCGGCGAAACTCCCGTCACACGCCCGAGTCTCATTTCGCTTGTCGCTCGATGACAGTCAGGCCAGCGGCGCTCTTGGCGCACACGCGCCGCTCGCCTGGCGCTTGTCGCGCACATCGATCTATTCACGAGGAATTATCCCATGTTGCCAGTCCCCCGCCGCACCGGCCGGCGTGCCGCATTCACGCTGGTCGAATTGTTAGTCGTGATCGCCATCATCGGCGTGCTGGTCGCGCTGTTGCTGCCCGCCGTGCAGGCGGCCCGCGAAGCGGCACGGCGGATGAGCTGCTCGAACAATCTGAAGAATATCGGCTTGGCGTGCCTGAACTACGAGAACCGCAAGAAGACGCTGCCGCAGAGCACGTCGCAATGGGGGTTCGAGTACCGCACAGTCGACTGCGAGGTGAGCAGGACGCCGACCGACGTCTCGTTCGACCCGCCCAACGGCTACAACGGCAAGGGTTGGATCGTCGACATCCTGCCGGAGCTGGAGCTGAACAATGCCTACGACCGCTTGATCGCCCAGATCAAAGAAGACAAGAGCTTCGGGGCCCGCGCCACGCGCGGCTCCGGCCTGGGAGCCATCGAAGTCCGCGACATCGTCAGCACGCAGTACCCGATTCTGACCTGTCCCACCGACGACTCCGCCGTCCCGTCGGACAAGATTTGGTACTGGGATTCGGGAGGCGTGTTCACCGGGGTCACCAATTACAAGGGCTGCGTCGGCGACACGCTCTTGTCGACCGACTCAACGCCGTGCAGCAGGTCTGTCGATCCGCCCCAAACGATCCAGACCGGCTCGCCCGACGTCCACAATACGATGTCCAACAACGGTTTGTTCCAACGAACCAGCAGTGCCGAACCGATCCGACTGCGGATGGTGACCGACGGCACGAGCAATACGTTCATGGTAGGCGAGAACGTTGTCTCACAGGACTTTCACTCAGCACAGTTCTTCTCGGATGGCGATTGGGCCACGGCAGGCGTGCCAATCAACGTCTTTTTGCGCGGCGCCACCGAGGACGACTTGAAGCGCCAATACTGGCAACAGGGTCGCGGGTTCAAGAGCCAACACCCCGGCGGCGCCCAATTCGTCATGGCGGACGGCTCGGTTCACTTCGTGCAGGACTCGATCTCCACCCTGGCATATCGGGGTCTCGCCACGCGCGACCGCGGCGAAACGGTCGGGCTGAACGACTAGACGACTATTCAGAATCTTCTCCGCGGGAGCATGGGCGGTGGAATTCGCAATGCGAAAACGAACATGGCAATTGGCGGCGATCGGGCTGCTGGCAACCTGCTGCGGCTGCGGCGGAACGTACGACTCGTATGTGACTGGCGAGGTGACGCTCGACGGCAATGTGATCAACACGGGCACGGTCGCCTTTGTCCCCACAGCGGGAGGGCCCGCTGCGTATGCCCTGATTGATTCGTCGGGGCACTACGACGTGTACACCGGCAACGAACGCGGCCTGCCCTCGGGCAGCTACGGCGTGACCGTCGTCGCGCGTGAAGCGCCGGCGATGGAGCGATCCGAAACGGGCGGTCCGCCGCCCCCCGGCAAGTCGCTGACCCCGGCGTGGTACGGCCTGGCCGAGTACTCGCCGCTGAAGTACGAGGTCGAGTCCGGCTCGAATGAAATCGATTTGCAGCTCACGTCCACTCCCCCTGCTGGCTGGCAATCGCCGCAACGACGACGGTGACGGCCGCCTGCCAAGACAACTCCACAACGATGAACTCCCCGCCTGACGGCGCCCGCACCGACGACGCTTTCACGAACGACACCACTGATTTGCCCCCGACCGCTGCCGATGACCTTTCCGCTGTTAACAACTTGCCGATCCGCCTGGCGCCGCACGGGGTGGCGGGGACTCGCCGTACTGTGGGCGTTGTGCCCGTGGGCCTGCCCGCGGCTGGCTCGCGCCGAGGATGCGTCCGCCCCCGCGATCCTGCAGATCTTTGAGGCCCGCTGGTCGGTGATCGAAGATCGCATGGCCGACATCCACGATGCGGGTTACGGCCGGCTGTGGGTGCCGCCGCCAACGCGCGCCGGCAGCGGGTTCTCGGTCGGTTATGACACGTTCGACCGGTTCGACTTGGGCGGGCCGCGCAACGAAACGCACTACGGCACGTCGACCAGTTTCAAGACGATGATCCAGTCCGCCCACGCCGCCAGCGTGCTGGTGAACCCCGACTGGATTTGGAATCACAACGGCGTGGGCAATCGCACCGACGCGAACTTCGTCGACCTGGGCGGCTATCCGGGATTTGCGCTGACCCTGCCGGGCGACATTGACGGCGACTATCACAACCCGTTCATCGACGCCTTGTCGGACGATCAGATATTGGGGCAGCTCGCGGGGCTGAACGACATCGCCCAGGAAAAGAACCACCAGTTCATCCGCCATCCGATCGCCGCAGGCGACCCGAACAACATCCCCGCCGGGACGATGTACAACCGGCCCGATCCCAACAACGCACGGTTCTACCCCGACATGGATCTGGGCGGCACATCGGTCTTTAACCCCAGGACCGGACAGAACGTCACGCTGTACGACTTCAACGCGGCCGACCCGCTGGCAGGCGACCCGGTCATGGAGAACGCCACCGGCCTGCTGATGCGCAACCTGCGGTGGTTCATCCAGGAATACGACGTCGACGGATTTCGGCTCGACGCGGCGCGGCACTTCCCGCGGTGGGTGCTCGACAACTACTTCGACCAGGCGGCCTACCTGGCCAAGAAAACGCCGCTGCTGGACGGCAGTCCCCACCACGTGTTTTCGTTTAGCGAAACCGGCGGCGACAGCGCGGCGTTCATCCAGGACTTCATTCGCAAGGACATCGACGACAACAACCCCGGCACGATCGGCGGCAACCGCGACGTGCTCGATTTCAACCTGTTCTACGCCCTGCGGAACAACCTGTCAGCCAACGGCGCCACGAACAACTGGCACACGATCCGCAACGAAAGCATCGATCTGAATGATGACGGCCTGCGCAACGGCAGCCAGGGCGTCTCGTTCGTGCAAAGCCACGACGAGCAGGGCGCGTTTCTGACCAACGTGGCCTACGCGTACACCCTGATGATGCCCGGCAACGCGCTGGTGTATCTGAACGCCGAGGAGTTCGGCCCCACCGGCACGTTCCCCCAGCCGGGCAAGTCCGACGCCCTGGGCGGATTTTACGGCGAGACGATCACCAAGTTGGTCGAGCTGCGCAACTCGCACGGGCGGGGCGATTATCACGAACGGTGGCTGGACGACGCGTTCAATCCCAACGGGTTCTCGAACGTGTACGTGTACGAGCGGAGCAACTCGGCCGTGGTGGGACTCAACAGCCGCAACGACGGGGTCGTGGAAACGCGAACCGTGCAAACCGACTTTGCCCCCGGCACGGTGTTGGTCGAACTGACCGGCAACGCGGCCGATCCGACCGTGGACCCGGGGGGCGTGATCCCCGACGCGGTGCGCGTTGACGGGTCAGGCCAAATCCCGGTCAGCGTTCCCGGCAACCAGGGGCATGGCCGCGGCTACGTGATTTACGGCGTCGCCGCTCCGCAGGGAACGCTCTCGGTGACCAATGTCACGGGCACGATCGGCGGCGAGACGCAAACGGCCGCCACATTCGGCACGGCGCGGCTGGCGGATATCGACGTGGTGACGGCCGACTCGTTCCAAGTGCAATTGGCCACCACGGCGGTGACGCTCCCCGCGCCGGCCGGCGAAAGCAATCCGGTGCGCGACGTGCATGCCGACGGCGACTACGCGGTGCTGAAGATCGACGGCGGCATCGACCTCAACGGCAACGCCAGCGTCGACCACGTCACGCCGGGTAGCGTCACCTACGGATTTGAGGAGTTTGTCGACGCCAACTCGCCGGGTTACGTGTGGGACGGCAGCAGCAACATCGGCACGGGCGCCGGCAACTTCGCGCAGACGATCGACGCGACGCAACTGTCCGAGGGGCGGCACTACGTCACGGTGCGAGCGTTCCGCCACCGCAACGCGAGCACCGGCGGCGACGGCGGCCCGGCCGTGTTCACTGACTTCACCCGCACCGTATACGTCGACCGGTTGAAGCCGGAGGCCGAAATCGTCAGCTTCGATCCATTTGCCTCCAACCCCAACAATCAGGCCAACCGCGACCTGATCGTCCGCTCGACCGACGGCACGGCCAACGCGATGCACTTCTTCCTTGACTTGCCGGCCGGCAAGTCGGACGCCGAGGTGCTGGCCATGGCGACCGGCGGACAGGGAGTCGCCGGCTACTACGACCGGGATGGGTTCATTAACGGCTACACCGGCGTGAAAGGCGGCCACCATGCAGTGACGATTGTCACGTTCGAGGAGTCGGGTAACTGGAACGTTCAACGATTCAAGGGACTTGCGACGCCGTTTGGGCCCACGATCGGGTTGGGCGGCGGTTTCGGCGACCTGAACGGCAACGGCTTGCTGCAGAGCGTCGATCTGGTGGGCATCGGCAATAACTCGTTTGAAGACGTACTGTACAGCCAGAACGCCAAGTTCCACGCCGCTGCGGATGTGGACGCCGACGGTCTGGTCACCAACGTCGATTTGTTCGCGTTGGGCGTCGAGCTTGTGGCCGCGGGGGCGCCGGCTGCAACGCTCGACGCCTACGACGACCTGCTGGTGCGGCGCGGCGACGTGGACGGCAACGCCGCCACCGACGGCGACGACGCGGCGGCCATTTACGCCGCCCTGGGCCAAACCGATTGGCTGCTCGACCTGGACGCCGACGGAGTCGTGACCGTCGACGACGTGGCCGCGCTAGTGGACGACGCCGTGCGGACCAGCCGCGGCGACTTCGACCTGGATCGTCGCGTCAGCGGCAGCGATTTTTTGCAGTGGCAGCAAGGTGTTAGCGGCGGCGGCAACCGGTTCGACCAGGGCGACGCCAGTCTCGATGGCGCCGTCACCGACGCGGACTTGGCCACGTGGGCGACCGACTACGGATTGGCTGCGCCGATCGGCGCAGCGGCGGTGGAAGCGGCAGCGGCGCAGGTGCCCGAGCCGGCGGCAGCGACACTGGCCGCGTTGGCCGCACTGGGCTGGTCGGTATGGCTCCGCGGCTCGCGGCGCCAGCAGCAGGGGCGACGGTTTTCGTAATTGCGGGACTTCCATGGGATCCCCTGCCGCTGGGTCAACGCGGCGCAGCTTTTTTCAACAATCGTTCGATTCACAAGAGGGGTGACCGGATCAGCGCCGGCGACGACGCCAACAACCGGTCGACGTTATTCAGGAGACTACTCATGACACGCAGCAACGTTTGGGCAACATGCGGGGCCGCGGCGGCCATCGTCGTCGCAACGGCGACTTCAGCCATCGCGCAGATCAGCATCGACGGCACGGCCGACGCCGGGTATGGCGCGGCGCTGTCGACGCAGAACACCAATACGCAGTTTGGCGACAATACGAACCCCGACCCGATCATTAGCAGCGGCGGTTCGGAGATCGACCAGGTGTTTGCCGTCGTGCAGGGCGATCGGCTGTACGTGACGATCACGGGCAACCTGGAAGCCAACTTCAACAAGTACGAGATTTACATCGACAGCAAGTCCGGAGGAGTTAACACCCTCGGCGCCGGGCTGCCGACGGCGGTCGACGGCTATTGCTGCACGATTGGCGCCGGCGTGAATCTGCCGGACCCGTCGACTGGAGCTCTGCAGCGGCAAGCTGGTTTGACGTTTGATGCGGGCTTTGACGCCGACTATTACCTCACGTTCAGCCGGGGCGGCGAGAATACGGGCGCCTCGCTGGGGTACGCCGATGGGACCGGCTTCTACGCCATCACGGCCCACTACGCCGACTTGCAGGGCGGCACGTCGCAGTCGCTCGGTATGCAGTTGGGGCCGCGAGGACTGCCGAACGTGCTGCGAGGTCCGCTGGGCGGCGACTTCAACGAGAACAAAACGGTCGGCGGTGAAGACTTGCTTACCTGGCAACGGGGTTTTGGGCAGTTCGACGGGACGATCGAGGTGGCCGCCAAGGCCGATGGCGACAGCAACGGCGACGGGATTGTCGATGGCGTCGACCTGGGGACGTGGCAGTCCGACTACGGCAACTCGCCGGGGCTGGGCGACTACGCCTTCAACCCGTACAACGGCGGTCCGTCGACCGAAACCCTGCTGGGCCCCGCGTTGCCAGGCTTGAGCCAAGGCGACTTGATCGACCAGAACTACGCCACCACGACCGGCACCGAAGGGGGCGTGCTGCTGGCGCGCGAGTTAGCGTTCGTGCTGCCGGTCGACGGCGCCGACCCGGACAACACCCTCAACCGCCGGGACATGGAAAACACGATCGGCCTGCAGATGGCCTACGATGACTCCAACGTGGCGGGCGTCGTGGGGAACGACCCCTACACGCTACCGACGACCGACGACAACGGCGGCACGCGGCCGGCCGGCGATCCGGAGAACGTGACGACCGGCTTGGAATTCTCGATACCGTTGAGCGCGTTGGGCACGTCCGCCGGCGCCGGCGACATCAAGATCTTTGCGTTTATCAACGGCGGCGGGCATGACTATGCCTCGAACCAGTTCACCGGCGACGGCGTTCTCGACGCCAATCTGGGCGGCAACGGGTTTGGCGGATTCACCGGCGACTTATCGGGGGTGAACATGACCGACTTTCTGGGCGATCAGTTCGTGACGGTCGGCAACGCGCCCGCAGCGGCGGGCGTTCCTGAGCCGGGCGCCGTCGTGCTGGCCGGCCTCGCGTTGGGGCTGCTCGGATTTGCGCGGCGTCGCGGCTAATCGAAGTACGGGGGAGCGTCGCCTTGTCCGCAACGCTCCTCCGCTTGGGACGGGGCGGCCGCGCACGCTGGGGGCAGCGGCGGTCGCCCCGTTTTTGTTTCGCCCCCAGACAACTACGCCTTTCCGATTTTCCTACGTCGCATGAAGCCGTTTCTCTCGCTCGTCTGCAGTCTGGCCCTCCTCCCTGCGCTCTCTGGCTGCAGCCAGGCCGAAGCGCCAGACGCTCCTGCCAACGCGCCCGCCGCGTCAAGTACGCCGGCCGATGGCGCGCTGCCCGCGTCCGCAGTGCGGGACGACAACGTCGGCGCGGTCGCCGAGCAGTTCCCACAGGTGACCTGGACCGAGGCGCCACCGCTGCCGAACGTGCCGGCGTGGGCGGCCGATGCGGTGTTCTATCAAATCTTCCCCGAGCGGTTCCGCAACGGCGACCCGACGAACGACCCCACGCACGCGTCGCTGGAGTTCCCCGACCTGGTCCCCGCCAGCTGGGCCGTCACGCCCTGGACGAGCGACTGGTACGCCCGCGCCGCGTGGGAGCAAGAAGCGGGCGAGAGCTTCTTCGACAACGGCGTCTTCAATCGGCGCTACGGCGGCGACCTGCAGGGCGTGATCGACCAGCTCGACTATCTGGGCGAGTTGGGCGTCAACGCGTTGTACTTCAACCCCGTCTTCTACGCCCGCAGCTTGCACAAGTACGACGGGGCGTCGATGCACCACATCGACCCGCACTTCGGCCCCGACCCGGCTGGCGATCTCGAACTGATGGCTGCCGAGACGAGCGACCCCGCCACTTGGCAGTGGACAGCCGCCGACAAGCTGTTTCTGGAACTGATCGAGCAAGCCCACGCGCGCGGGATGCGGGTGATCATCGACGGCGTGTTCAACCACACGGGGCGCGACTTCTTTGCCTTCGCCCACCTGCGCGAGCATCAAGAGGAGTCGCCCTACCGCGACTGGTACATCGTGCAGCATTTCGACAATCCCGAAACGCCGCATAACGAGTTCCGCTACAAGGGGTGGTGGGGCGTCGACACGCTGCCGGAATTCGCTGACGCCGACGGCGGCACGGACCTGCACCCCGGGCCGAAGGCGTATGTGATGGACATCACCCGGCGGTGGATGGACCCCAACGCCGACGGCGATCCGGCCGACGGCATCGACGGCTGGCGGCTCGACGTGGCCAACGAGGTGCCGCCGAAGTTCTGGCAGGACTGGCACGCCGTGGTCCGCGAGCTCAACCCGCAGGCGTACACCGTGGCCGAGGTGTGGGACGACGCCCAGCGGTTCCTCGCCGAGTGCGGCTTCTCGGCCACGATGAACTATCATGCCTTTTCGTTTCCCGTGAAAGGCTACCTGATCGACGGCCGGCTCACTCCGCACGACTTCGGCCGCGAGCTGCAACTGCGCCGCAACGAGTACCCGCCGGCGCAGCAGTTCGCGCTGCAGAACCTGATGGACTCGCACGACACCGATCGGCTGGCGTCGATGATCGTCAACCGCCCCGTCGACGAACCGTACGCGCGGGCGGATCGGTTCGACTACGACGAACGGGTCACGCCCCGCTACCACGACACGTATCAGGTGCAGGCCCCCGACGCCACGGACCGCCAACTGCAGCGGCTGGTCGTGCTGATGCAGATGACTTACATCGGCCCGCCGATGGTGTATTACGGCGACGAAGCCGGTATGTGGGGCGCCGACGACCCCGGCGATCGCAAACCGATGGTCTGGCCGGATCTGGCCTACGACGATGAGGCGAGCGACCCGCTGGGCCGCGAGCGCACGGCCGATGCGGTCGAGTTTGATCGCCAGTTGCACGACTTCTATCAGGCCGCGATCCGCCTGCGGAACGACACGCCCGTGCTGCGGCACGGTTCGTTCGCCGCCGCGCACGTGGATGACAAGGCGAAGTTCTTCAGCTTCACGCGCGACGGCCAAAGGCAACACGCGCTGGTCGCGCTGAACCGGGGCGAGCGGCAATACGCGTGGGAGTTGCCCGAGCCGCCGGGGGCCCCGTGGCGGCTGGCGCTGGGCACGTCGCCCGAGGCGATCCAGATGGCCGAGGGGGCCAAGACGGCGATGCTCGCGCCTCGCAGCGGCGTGGTGCTCATCAGCGACAGCGAAACGGTGACCGCCGCGCCATGACCGATGCGCCGACCTTGCGAACTTCCCTGCCAGTTCTGCGCTGCGCCGCGATGATCGCCGCCGCGCTGGCATGCGTCGGTTGTGCCGAGAGCGACCCGCGCCGCGAAGTGCGGCTGTGGCATCAGATGCGGCCCGAGGATCGCGAGGTTCTGACCACCCGCATCGCCGAATTCGAACGGCTGCACCCGGAGATTCGCGTCCGCGCGCTCTACAAGGAAACCGAGGAGCTGCGCAGCGGGCTGGTCGCCGCGGTGCTCGCCCAATCGGGGCCGGAGGTTGTCTACGGCCCCTCCGACGTGCTAGGCGTCTACCACGCGATGGGCGCGCTGGCCGATCTGTCGCCCTGGTTCAGCGAGGCCGAGCAAGAGAAGTTCGATCCGCGGGCGCTGGTCCGCATGCCGGGGGCCAAGCCGGACGCGCCGCCCGAGCTGGTGTTCGTCGGCGATCGCTTCGGCAATCATCTGGCGCTGGTCTACAACCGCAACTTCATTCCCGAGCCGCCGCGGACCACCGACGAGTTGGTCGCGCTGGCGCGAGAGAACACTGTCGACGCCGATGGCGACGGTCGCCCCGAGCGGTATGGGCTGGTGTGGAACTACACCGAGCCGTTCTTTGTGATCCCGTTCCTCACCGGCTACGGATCGTGGGTGTTTGCCGAGCCGGCAGCGGCCGGAGCGAACACCGACGACGTTGCCGACTCCGAGGCGGGCCTAGCGGCCGCAGTCCATGCGACGCCGGCGCTCGATTCGCCCGAGGCGGTCGCCGCGTATCAGTTCGTGCTCGACCTGCGCACCAAGTACAACGTGCTGCCGCGCAGCGCGGATTACGAGGCGGCCGCGCAACTGTTCCGCAGCGGCAACGCGGCCATGCTGATCGACGGCGACTGGAGCTGGCAGGGCTATGTGGACAGCGACAAGATCGACGCGGCCGTCGCGCCGCTGCCGATCGTCAGCGCGACCGGCCTGCCGATGCAGCCGATGGTGGCCCCCAAGGGGTACAGCCTGACCTCGTTTACCGCCGGCCAGGCCGCCGACGACGGTGCGGCGCTGATCGAATTCTTGACCAACGCAGACACGCAGGCCCAGTTCCTGGCGGATCAGAAGGTGCTGCCCTCGCGAACGGCCCTGCGCGAGTCGCCGCAGTTGCAATCCGATCCGCTGCTGGTCGCGTCGGTCGCACAGGTCGAGCGCGGGCGCCCGATGCCCACCGCAGTGGAGATGCGGGCCGTGTGGGACTCGATGCGGCCCTCCTACCAAGAACTGATGGCGGGCAACCTGTCGCCGGCCGAGGCGGCCGCGGCCATGCAGGCCGAAGCGCTGCGGCAGTGCAAGACGCTCACCACGGTGGTCGAGCCCGACGCGACGGCGCCGCTGGTGTCGCTGGCGGGGCTGGGGCTGATCATCGGCGCGGTCGTCTGGCAGCGACGCGCTCTGGTCGACTTGTGGCGCGATCTGCGCACCAACCGCATGGCCTATCTCTTCGTGCTGCCATCGCTAGCCGTGATTCTGCTGACCGTGCTGTTCCCGTTGGCGTACAACGTGGTGCTGTCCTTCACCAATATGTCGCTGACCAACCTGCGCGATTGGCAGGTGATTGGCGTGGCGAATTACGGTTCGATGTTCACCGGTGCGGGAGCCGGCAAATTCCGGTACGTGCTGCTGCTGACCATCGTGTGGACCGCGGTCAACGTGGCGTTTCACGTGTCGCTGGGCGTGCTGCTGGCGGTGGTGCTCAACGGGCCGGTGCGCGGCAAGGCGATCTATCGCGTGCTGCTGATCATTCCCTGGGCCGTGCCGGCGTACATCACGGCGCTCACCTGGCGGGGCATGTTCGATTTCGACTTCGGCGCCGTGAACCACCTGCTGGCGTCGATCGGCCTGCCGCGGATCAACTGGCTGGGCGAGGCGGCCCCGGCGTTCACGGCCTGTTTGATCGCCAATATCTGGCTGGGGTTCCCGTTCATGATGGTCATCGCCCTGGGCGGCCTGCAGGGCATCCCCGCGGAACTGTACGAGGCGGCCCGCATCGACCGGGCGAGCCGCTGGCAGCAGTTCCGCAACATCACGCTGCCCTTGCTCAAACCCGTGCTGTTGCCGGCGGTGACGCTGGGCGCCGTGTGGACCTTCAACAATCTGAACGTCGTGTGGCTGGTCTCCAACGGCGGCGAGCCGGCCGACAAGACGCACATCCTGGTCTCGTACGTCTACAAAGCGGTGTTCAACCTGTACCAGTACGGCTACGGCGCGGCACTGTCGATGGTGATCTTCCTGATGCTGCTCACGTTCAGCGCGCTATTCCTGGGCCGCACGCGCGCGACCGAAGCCGCCTATTAGGAAACCACGGAGACTCGGAGGGCACGGAGACAGTATGGACAGGATAACAGGATTAGCATGATCGACAGGATTGTCGATTGACTTCCCTTACCTTGAGTTCGTTACGAACCACGGATGACACGGATTTCGCGGATATTGTTTGGATTAAGTCACCGCTGACCGCATCGAGCACCGGCAGACTGAGGCAACACACAATCCAATTAGCAGAATTCACCATCCGCGAAATCCGTGTCATCCGTGGTTAGCAAGACAACGTCGCTGCCACTCGTCCATCCTGTTCATCCTGCCAATCCTGTTATCCTGTCCTGTCCATTATTTGCCGGGACTCAACTCGACCATGAAAGAACCGTTCCGCATCACGCTCGCTCGACACGCGATCTTGCTCGTGTTCGTGGCGATTGCGCTGTGGCCCGTGCTCGACGTGGTGTCGATTTCGCTGCGGCCCGGCAATGAGTTGCGGACCACCAACTGGCAGCTCATTCCTGACAACTGGACGCTTGATTCGTACAAACAGCTGTTCACCGAGCAGCCCTTTTTGCGGTGGCTTGGCAATAGCTTGCTCGTGTCGACGGCTGTCACGCTGACCGGCGTGGCGCTCGCCGCCATCGGCGGGTATGCGTTCAGCCGGTTCCGCTTCGTGGGGCGCGGGGCGATGATGACTTCGATCCTCGTCACGCAGATGTTTCCCGCCACGATGCTGCTCTTGCCGCTGTACTTGATGATCGCCCGGCTCGGCTTGATCGACACGTACCTGGGGCTGTGCATCTTTTACGCGTCGACCGCCCTGCCCTTCTGCGTGTGGCAGATGAAGGGATTCTACGACACGATCCCCGCGTCGCTGGAGGAGGCGGCCCGCATCGACGGCTGTTCGCCGTGGCAGGCGTTCACCAAAGTGATCCTGCCGCTGGCCGTGCCGGGGCTGGTGATCACGGCGCTGTTCAGTTTTATGAGCGCGTGGAGCGAGTACCTGGTCGCCGCGCAGATCCTGCAAGACAAAGAGATGTTCACGCTGCCGCTGGGGCTCAAGAGCTTCCAGGCCAGCATGTCGACCCAATGGGGTCTGTACGCCGCCGCGTCGCTGCTGGTCAGCGTGCCGGTGGTCGTGGTGTTTGTGTTGCTCAGTAAATACCTGGTGAGCGGATTGACGCTAGGATCGGTGAAGGAGTGATCGAGAGCTATGAGCTGTAAACTGTGAGCTGTGAGCCAGAGGAACTGCATGCGCAGCGCGGGTTAGCAAATTCGCCGGCGAGCTAGTAAGCTCGCGGCTATAGGCTTGCCCGCGGCGCACCCCCCCGCCCTCGTCTTCCACCGTCCCCCATTTCGCCCTCCCCCTTCCCCCTTCGACTTCCATGGCCTCAGTCGCGTTTCGACATATCGACAAGATCTACCCCGACGGGTTCCACGCCGTGCACGATCTCAATCTCGAGATCGCCGACGGCGAGTTCGTCGTGCTGGTCGGCCCGTCGGGCTGCGGCAAGAGCACCACGTTGCGGATGCTGGCGGGGCTGGAGGAGGTGTCCGGCGGCGACGTGCTGATCGGCGAGCGGCGCGTTAACGACGTCGAACCAGGCCAGCGCGACATTGCCATGGTGTTTCAGAATTACGCCCTCTATCCGCACATGACCGTGCGACAAAACCTGGGGTTCGGGTTGAAAATGCGCCGCACGCCCAAGGCGGAAATCCACGAGCGCGTAACCGCGGTGGCCGACACGCTCGGCATCACCCAGCTCTTGGACAAACGCCCCCGCGAAATGTCCGGCGGCCAACGGCAACGCGTCGCGCTGGGTCGGGCAATCGTGCGCGACCCCCAGGTGTTTCTGTTCGACGAACCGCTTTCGAACCTCGACGCCAAACTGCGCGTGCAGATGCGGGCCGAGATCGCCGCCCTGCACCGCCGGCTTGCCACGACCATGATCTACGTGACCCACGATCAGGTCGAAGCCATGACCCTGGGCGAGCGGATCGTCATCATGAACCACGGCGTGGTGCAGCAGGCCGACGCGCCGCTGGAGTTGTACCGCCGCCCGGCCAACCGATTCGTCGCCGGTTTCATCGGCAGCCCGCCGATGAACCTGCTGGAAGGCGAACTGACCGACGGCACGTTCCGCTTTGCCGGCGGCGAGATCGCCCTGGGCGATGGCCGCGCCTCGGGCCCCGTGACGCTGGGAATGCGAGCCGAGGACGTGTCGCTGGGCGGCGACGGGCCGGCGTTGCCCGAGGCCACCCTCGATGCAGTCGAGCAAATGGGGCACGAATCGATGGCGTACTTCGAGCTGGCGGGGCAGGCGCTTTCGATGCGGCTGGCCGCTGACCAACCCCACCGCCCGGGCGACCGCGTCGTCCCGCGAGTGCGCCCCGGGGCGTGGCACCTTTTCGAGTCCGGCGAGAATGGCAAGCGAATCAACTGAGATGAACGCAACCTCGACGAATCTGAACCGCCAAGAGCGCCAAGACCAATGCAAGTTGAGTGAACTGCAGATGGACGCGGATGTACGCAGATATCTGCTCAGTCCGCTTATCCGCGTCTCTCTGCGTTCATCTGCGGTTCACTTTCTTCTCTTGGCGTTCTTGGCGTCCTTGGCAGTTGTTCTATGGGGTCCGACGAGCGCCCGCGCCCAGGCGCCGGTGAACGTCGGCTTCCTCTGGCACATGCACCAGCCGATTTATATCCCCGGCGAGAATGTCTCGCAGACCGACGCCGCCGGGCATTTCTCGTTCAGCGTGACCGACGTCCACAACCAGCGGCTGGGACCGTACACGACCTGGCCGCGCGACGCGATCCAGGCGGGGCTGGGGCTAGCGCACCTGGGCGCGCAGGTGTCGTTCTCCGGCTCGTTGATCGAGAACCTCAACCAGCTGGAAGCCGCGGGGGTGAACGGCGGGCAATGGAACAACTGGGAGGGCGCCTACCGTCAGGCGATCAATTGGGACACGTCGCTGGGCAATCCGCGGCTCGACATGGTTGGGTTTGGTTACCATCACCCCCTGATGCCGCTGCTGGACGAGCGCGACATGCGGATGCAGATCAAACTGCACAAGGAAATCCACGCGCAAACGTGGGGCCCCGGCGTGCCGTACTCCAAGGGCATCTTCCCCGCCGAGACGGCCTTCTCCGAGAAGATGATCCCCGCGCTAGTCGCCGAGGGGCTGGAGTGGGCGATCGTCGACAGCATCCACCTGGAGCGCGCCACGCAGGACTACCCGCACACCAACAGTTCGAACCTGTACGCCCCCAACCCGGCCGATCAGATCAACCCCGCGCTGCCCGCGGACCAGTGGGTGCAGTTGAACAACCTGTGGGCGCCCAGCAAGGTGGCGGCCCCCTTCGCCTATCGACCGCACAACGTGCAGCATGTCGACCCCGACACGGGGGCGGTCTCGCAAATCGTCGCCGTGCCGGCGGCGCGCTACGAGGGGAACGAAGATGGCCGCGGCGGCTATGGCGCCCTGCAGTACGAGCAGGTGATGGACCAGTACCGTCATCTGAACACCGACCCCGCGCACCCGATGTTCGTGCTGCTGCACCACGACGGCGACAACTTCGGCGGCGGCAGCGAGTCGTACTATCACGGCAACTTTCAGAACATGGTCAACTGGGCCGGCTCGACGCCCAACTACGACGTGACCACGGTGCAGGATTACCTGGACCGATACCCGGTCGCCGCCAGTGACGTGGTGCATGTGGAAAGCGGCTCATGGGCCGGCGCCGACAACGGCGATCCGGAGTTCAAGAAGTGGCTGGGCGACCCGGACCCCAACACCGGTTGGAGCCCCGACCGCAACTCGTGGGCGGTGCTCACGGCGTCCAAGAACCGCGTCTACACCGCCCACGACATCCAGTACGGCGGGCCCGACAACTTCCCCAATATGGCCAACGTGCTGTCGGGGAGCGGCAACGCGGTGGAGCGCGGCTGGCACTACCTGTTGCAGGCGCAGGCCTCCGACCACTGGTACTGGGACGGCACGGAGGTGTGGGACTCGAACGTCACCCGCGGCAGCAACCTGGCGGTCGCGCAGGTCGATCCGTACTTGGCCGCCAATGCGGGACAGGACGCGACGCCCCCGTCGGTATTCCAACCGCAGCGCGAGTCGTACAACCCCGGCGGGTTCGAGTGGAGCACGTCGCCAGAGCCGAGCGATTTTGAGGTCTGGACCTACGCCTACGACGTCAGCGGCCTCGCCAGCGTCACGCTCAACTACCGCATTGACGCCGACGGGTTCAACCCGCTCGACTCCGTGCAGAACGAGACCTACGCCGGCGGCGTCGAGGTGGGCGACTGGATCACCGTGGCCATGTCCGGCAGCGACGTCACGCCGCCGCCGGGCATCCTGACGCCAACCTATCGGGCGCTGCGGTACGGCGGCATGATCACGGGGATCGAGGATTCGCTGCTGGACTACTACGTCGAAGCGATCGACACGCTGGGCAACGTCGCCCGCAGCGAGATCCAGCATGTGTACGTCGGCGCCGGCGTAACTGGCGGAGGAGGAGGAGGCGTCACGCTCAGCCCCGACCCGGCCCAGGCGGGCGCCCCCGTCACCGTGGCCTACGACCCGCTGGGCGGGCCGCTCGCGTCGGCGCAGTCCGTCTATCTGCACTACGGCTTCGACGACTGGCAAACGGTCAACCCGACCGACGTGGCGATGACTTGGGACGCGACCAATTCCGAATGGACGGCCACCGTGCCGGTCACCATGTCGGCCGCGCAGTTCGACGCGGTCTTCAACGACGGCGCCGGCACGTGGGACAACAACAACGGCCAAGATTGGCACTTTGCGGTCGAAGGGGGCGTGCAGCCGGGCTTCCAACTCGACGGCGCGCTGGACGCAGCGGCCAGGGAGATTGCCGCGGGCGGCGGCCGGCATCTGTACGTCGCCCTCGAAGGCACGACGCTGTACGTGGCGACCGAAGACGCTGGCGAGGGGGCTGACGTGTTCGTGTTCCTGGCTGAGCAGCCCGGCGAGTTGCGTGCCGCGCCGTGGGCCAAGTCGGGGCTGGTCGCCGATTGGGACGCCTTCCTCGCCGACGAAAACGACAACGACTACGAGAACTGGTTCGACGCGACCAGCGCCAGCGCCGCCACCGGCGCGGACGGCGGCGTGCTGGAGGGTACGATTGACTTGGCGGCCCAGTTCGGCAGCCTGCCGGCGGAGATTCGCCTGGCGGTCGCCCAGTACGCCACCGCCGACGGCGGCGCGCTGGTCGCCGCCATGCAGGCGCCCGCTTCGGTCAACGGCGACGGCAATCTCGACGCCACCGAGTTCGTCGCCTACCTGTTGATCGCGCTGAACGAAGCCGATTTCAACGGCGACGGCGCCGTCAACGCCGCCGACCTGGCCGCATGGCAAACGGCGTACGGCATCGACGATACGGCCGACGCCAATGCTGACGGCGTGAGCGACGGCTCCGACTTCCTCGCCTGGCAGCGCAACGTCGGCGCCGTCGCGTCGGTCGCGTGGGCGACGACGGCGGTTCCCGAGCCGGCAAGTTTATGGCTGGCTGCGTCGGCGGTCGTAGCGGCTGGTTACGCCCGCCGGCGGCGTGCAGCCGCCGCACCCTGTGCGCGATAGGCGATGGCGATCAGCCCGACGGCAGCCAGCGCAGCCGCGGACGGCTCCGGCGTTGGTATCCCCAAGCCGCTGCCGCTCGACGTCCCCAGCGCGGCCTGCCACAGGGCCAGATCCGCCGCATTGACGCGACCGTCGCCGTTGGCGTCGCCGTTGGCGCCGTCGGTTTGGGCGATCATGCCGAAGCCACGTTGCCACACGGCAAAGTCGGCCCCGTCGACCGCGCCGTCGCCGTTGAAGTCGGCCCCATTCTGCCCGGAGATTGGCTCCACTTGCAGCAACGCCGTGTGCAGATAGGCGCGGGCCACCGGCGCCTGGTCGTTGAGCCACCACTCGCTCAGCGTGCCCTCCTGCGGCCCCTCGCGGCCCCAAAACTTGCCGTAGTGGCCCTCGGGGTCTTCCTTGTTGTCGTGCAGCCAATTCAATCCGGTCAGCAGGCGCGCCAACCACAAACTGCGACCATCGCGCTCGTACAGGTCAGCGAAGGCATCGACCAACTCGTAGGCCCAGAAGCCTTCGTCGTTGATCGAGCCGTTGGTGGAGCTGAAGTACTTGGACGCCGCCGTGCGGCCGATCCGCTGCGCCTCGGCCAGATACTGCGGGTCGCCGGTCACGTCGTAGAACTGCAGATTGGCCTCGATGCCCATCGCCGTGAAGTTGACCAGCGGATAGTTGCCGATCGTGCCGGCTTGCGGGCCGGTCAAAAACAGCTTCTCCATGAACGTGCCGTCGGAAAGCTGCGTGGTATTCGCGGCCCACTCGTAGCGCTGGAGCGCGTCGTTGAGATAGCCGGCGTTCCCTGTCGCCCGGTACAGCATAGCGCCGGCACGAGCGCCTTGCAGCACGGCGGCCGAATCCAGAAACGAATCGTCGCCGACGCGCCAGTAGCTGCTCCCCGGATAGCCGGGCGCCTCGCCCTGCAACAGAAACTGGTAGGTCAACCGCGCGCGGTGGAGATAGGTCGGGTCGCCGGTGATCTCGTACGCCTCGGCCAACGCGACGGCAATGTGGGCGTTGTCGTCGTAGTAGCGATCGTCGGCGTGGTACACCGCGCTGTAGCCGCGCTGGCTGTCGACCCAATAGTTGTCGTGAAATTGATCGGAGAACGCCCGCAGTTGCGACTCGTACGTGACCGGGTCGTACCGCGTGAGCGAGTTGAGCACGCGGAACTGCGCGCTGAGCGACCAGGCAAAGCCATAGCCCCCCGCGCCGCCGATGTGGTCGCCGCCCAGGTTAGCGCCCTCGGCGTACAGGGCCGAACGAGGGACGCCCAGCGTGGCGTCGATCTCGGCCGCCACGTCCAGGCCGTAGTCGAGCAGATGCGTGACGTCCAACGTGGTTTGTGCAAAGATCGGCGCGCACGCGCCCAGCGCACAACTCGCCGCTGCCGCAGCTAGCAGCCGGATTCGCATCGACACCACCTCACAGAAGCCTGTTCCGACTCGGCGCGCCTCACAACGCCAAGAAAGTCGCCCGCAGGCGACCTGCTTGCAGCATAGAACGGGGCCCAACGGCGGTCAAACGGCCGGCAGAGGGGCGTCGCCGCCGTCGGCCAAAACGGGGCGTTTCAACCGTCGTCGGTCGGGGCGTCGTCAATCGACGGTAAACCCTGCGGGTTGGCTGGCGAATGCTCGACTTGCGGCTTGCACCGGTTCGATGACAACCGACAATTGGCCCCGCGCTGCCGGTCCCGCTAGCAGTGCCGGCGCCCCGTGCAACGCCGGCTTCGAGCAAGGATGCTCTTGGTGCGTCACCGACCGCCCCCACGCCCCGACCAACTCGCGCTGCGCGCCGCCGGCGTCGCGGTGCTGTGCGCGGGGGCGATCTATGCGCTGAGCGGCGGGGACATCGCTTCGTCCGACAGCGACACGCACGCGCCGGTGGAACGTGTCAACGACCTGAGCGCGCCAAGTTCGCGGCGCACGCTTCAAGTCACGCACACCACGGTGGTCGCCCCTGCCAGCGAGAGCGTCGCCGAACCTCAAACTGCGGCGGACGCCGCCGCCAACCTGCAGGCGGACACGGCGCTGCGCATCCAAGAGATGCTCGCCCAGCGCGGCTGCCCGGGGTGGATCGCCGCGGCCAATCACCCCGAGTGGCTTGAGCCAACCAACTACGAAACTGCCGAGGGGGTCGTTCCGCTGCCGCCGGTGAGCGAAGGCGCGCAGCCGACGCCCGAGGTTCCGCGATTGACCTACCCTGCGCCGCTGCGCGTGGCCGCGTTGCCGACGCCGATTGTCCCCGACGACGACACGGAGGAAGACGATCTGCTGGGCGGCGTCGACGACTTGGTGATGCCATCGGCAGGTGGTGAATCGACGCCGGCGACTGCGCCGACCGCTCAGCCTGCCGCGCCGTCCGAAGACGATTCTCTGCTCGGCGACGAAGACGATTTGGTGTTGGAGAACGAAGACCAACTGTTCGCGCCGCCGCCGCAACCGGGCGGCGCCCCGTTGCCGCGGGCGAACGCGTCGGCCGGCGACGACAACCTGTTGGCGCCGGGCGACGATCTGCTCGACGGGGCCGAGGACTTGCCGCGCCCGCCAGGCCAAAACAATCCGGCTCAGCAACCCACAGCCGACGCGGGCAACGACGGAGCCGCTGATGGCGATCGTCAGGGCAACGGTTCTCTGTTCCGGCCGCCGCCCTCCGGGACGCCCAACCCGCATGTCGGCCCCCGCCGCGCGCCCCCGGGCAAATCGGCCGACAAGGACGACAAGAAATCCGACGAGCCGCAGACGCCGCTTGAGCGGTGCGAGTTCGTGGCCAAGTCGCTCTACCCCGCGGCCACGGAGTGCCGCACCTGCCACGAACAGATCTACGACGAGTGGAGCATGTCGAGCCACGCCTACGCGATGGTCTCGCCGATGTTCCATAAGTTCGAGCAAACCATCAACGACGTCGCCCAGGGGACCATCGGCTACTTCTGCTACCGGTGCCATTCGCCGGCGGGGACGTCGCTGGGGATCTCCCGCGCCGCGCCGCTGTGGGACCTGCCGCAGGTGGCCCGCGAGGGGGTGACCTGCGTCGCCTGCCATCGCGTGAACGAGTTCTACGGCCGCACCAACGGCGAGCGGCGAATCGTGCCCGGCGATCTCTACGACCCCGTGTACGGCTCGATCGGCGGCGCGGGCGTCGCCGAGGCGATCGCCAAGAAAGACCATTTCAAGCTGAAGACTTCGCCCGATGACAAGGGCCCGGGCCAAGCGATGCACCGCGCGGGGTTCTACAACCCGCAACTCGGCAAGAGCGACTTCTGCATCACCTGCCACCAGGTGGCGGTCTACCCGGGCATCAAGCTTGAGGTGGTCTGGGAGCAGTACCGCGCCAGCCCGGCGTGCAAGAAGGGCATTCGCTGCCAGGACTGTCACATGGGCCGCATCCCCGGCGTGCCCAGCGGCTTCGAGTACGGCCCCGCCGCGGTGGTGAACAAGAAGAAGGTCAACGAGCAGCGCCGGCACAGCAACCACGTGTTCTACGGCCCGGGCTATTCGATCGCGCATCCCGGCGTGTTTCCCTTCAACCCCAAGGCGTATCGCTGGACGATGCGCGAGTGGCTGCTGTTCGACTGGCGCGCCGGGTGGGGAACCGACGAGTTCGAAGACGCCGTGAAAGACGGCCGCGTGTGCGTTGACTTCCCCGAGGTTTGGAAGGAGACCGACGACCGCGCCGACGCCCGAGAGATCATCGACGACAACCTGAAGAAGCGGGCCGCGAAGGATCGGATCCGGTCGGCGGTGATGGAAAACGGCTCGCACGTCGATGGGCCGTTCTTCCAGCAGCCGCCCACGCGCGGGCAGCCGCTTCAGTTCAATTACGTGGTCGTCAACACCAACGAGGGACACAACCTGCCGACCGCCTCGCTGGGCGCCCAGCCGCAACTGTGGGCCAACGTGGCGTTGATCGGCCCGCGCGGCAATCGGCTGTGGGAGTCGGGGTACCTCGACTCGCTGGGCGATCTGGCCGACATCCACAGCGTCGACGTGCGAAACAAGCGGCTCGCCTTCGACAGCCAACTGTTCAACCTGCAGACGATGTTCCTGATCACCGGCGCCAAGGGCACGGACCGCGAGTTCTACCTGCCGGTGAACGTGGACTTTGACCAGTTGCCGTTCATCCGCCCGGGGGCGCAGCCGATCACGGTGATCAACCACCCGCCGTTCATCCGCATGGAGGCCCGCTCGCTGGCGCCGTTGGGCTCGCGGCGCGTGCCGTACCGCGTGCCGGCAGAGCTGATGTGCGAGCCAGGCCGCTATCGGCTCACGTTCCGCATGCGCAGCCGGTTGGAGCCGCTGTACTTTATGCGGTTCTGCAAGAGCACCCCCGAGATGATGCAAGCGATGAACGATGGAATTCTCGATTTCCACCAGTCGAGCGTGGAGTTCATTGTGCGATAGCCGCGGCGCTCGGAGCGAGCCCGCGGATGACGCGAATTGGCGCGAATGGAAACGAATCAGCGACACCTTGTGCAACGCCCCGACGCGGCGGCCAGACGATGGCTGACCGCGGCGGTCGCGTGCGCGCTGGTGACGTTGGTTAGTGCAAGCCGGGCCCAGTCGACGCTGTTCGAAGCGCCAGCGATCGCTCCGCCCCTCGCGGCGCAGCCCCCTCTTCAACCAGTGCAGGTCGCGACGCGTATCGCCCCTCCCCCGACATCTCCCCCTCAAGTGGCGGAGAGCAACTCCATAGCTAATTGCGGCCCCGCTTGCGGCTTAGCGCCGGGCCCGCACCCCGGCGTCGCGGGCCCGGGCTTCCAACGCTCGCTCGGCCGCTACACGCCAATCGCCCCCTACGCCCCCGGCGAGGTGTCGATGCACGCCCCGCCGTGGGACCAGATGCCGGCGCCGGCGGAGCTCGACGGCGGCGTGATGCGCGCTCACCCCCATCACCACGATGGACAGGCATGCGAACGGCCGTACTGCTCGGGGGACTTCTCCACCGACCCCTGGCTGATCGACGACTACTGGGCCTGCGGCGAGTTGGGCATCTACGGCGGCAAGCACCTGAACCCCAACCAGCGGCCGGCGATCGAATTGTTCACGCCGCTGTACGACACCGGCCCTTGGGCGCCCTCGGGCACGTGCCTGGGCGTGACCAACCCCACCCATCCCAAGTTCTACGTCTTTGGCGACTTTCGCACCGCGGTCGCTTACAACCAGAACGTCGCCAACGGGCAAACCGTCTGGGCCAATCGGTTGAACCTGGACATCGACTTTTGGCTGACCGCGACCGAGCGGTTCCACATGTTCTGGGGGCCGTTGGATCAGGGACAGAACTTCAGCGGCATTGTGTTTGACGACGGCGACAGCGAGGTGCAGGAATTCTTCGACGGCTGGGACCCCAACACCGACACGATGTTCATCGAGGGCGACCTGGGTTGGATTCTGGGCGGAGCGACGGGAACCAGTCCGCCGTTTGATCTGCCGTTCGCTGCCGGGTTGATCCCCTTGGTGCTGCAGAACGGCATCTGGCTGGAAGACGCGTTCGTCGGCGCGGCGGTGACCATCCCGGCTCGCAATAATCCCGTGCTCGATTGGTCGAACTTCGACACGACCGTGTTCGTGGGCTTCAACCAACTGACCACCCGCGCGTTTGGCGTCGACGGCCGGGAAGCCGCCTTCGTCGGGGCGACCACGTTCATCGAACGCCGCGGCGGGTACATCGAAGTCGGCTACGCGTATGTCGACGATCCCGAGGACCTGGGCCGCAGCTACCATAACTTGGGCGTCAGCTACACGCGGCGCTATCTGAACTTGGTGAGCAACTCGGTGCGGCTGATCGCCAACACGGGCCAAGGCGGCCCGCGCGATCAGCGGTCCGCCGACGGCTTTCTGGTGCTTATCGAAAACAGCTTCCTGACTCGCAACCCCTACAACGTGATTCCGTACGCCAACTTCTTCGCCGGCTTCCGCCAGCCGCAACCGCTGGGGCGGCTGCAGGGGCCGCTGAAGAACACCGGCATCAACTTCGAGAGCGATCTGCTGACCGGGTATCCGCTGTTGGACGACTCGGGCAACAACACCTACGGCGCCGCGGTCGGCGTCGACCTGCTGGGCCGGGCGTTCGACCGGCAACTGATTGTCGAAGCCGCCGCGGTGCAAACCCACGGCAACGACGCCGCGCGCATCGCCCCCGGCGATCAATACGCGGTGGGAGTCCGATTCCAACAACCGCTGAACAACACCTGGCTGATCCGCATGGACGCGATGCACGGCTGGCTGGAAAACGCCAACGACATCAACGGCGGACGGGTCGAACTGCGAAAAAAATTCTAAGGGAAAGCCGCGACCGCTGGTCGCGGAATGCGGCTGGCCTCGCAAGGGCGACGTCATCGCCGGCGCCCCGCGACCACCTGTCGCGGCTCTGTGGTGTCCGTCGTTTTGCTTTTGCACGCCAACGCGATTTCGCGAGCAAAACTCCGCACGACGGGTTGGACCGATTCCCGCTAACGAATTGCTGCCCTTTGAGATACGTCGACCGCCGGCAATCACCCTCCGCGAGTATTGCCAGCAAAACTCCCCGCGGGCGAGCAAAACTCGCGGCCATCCGGTCCCCGGCACGCGCCCGCTGCGGCGACCCACACCCCAGCGCGACCGGCAGCATCAACTCTACCCGATGCCGTGGCCCCTTTTCCAGCAAAACTCGCCGGGGATGACGGGGCCGCGAGCGCGCGAAAGCGGGCTCGCCAAAGTGGCAGGTCCCTAGCTGGCGGGGTCAGCACACTCCCTCGCCTGCCAAGCACGCGGGGATTCTAAAGAATCGGTGCGCACCAGCCACCGGCGACGGCAGACGCCGCGGTTATACTGCACAGGAGATCATGCCGGAGGCTGCATGCCGGGAGCCGTTCGTGACTCCACGACCTGGTGAACCCGGCAGCATGCAAGGGGAACAGAGTGGGACGAAGTTCGAGTTTTCTACGCAAAATCCGTCGACGGGTTCTCCAACGGGAACATCCCGAGCCGCGTGCTGCGCAGAGCGCACTTCGACGGTTGACGGTCGAAACCCTGGAGGTGCGCCAGTTGCTGTCCGTCACGCCGGGGGATTTCGATCTCAACGGCGCGGTCAACGGGCACGACTTCCTCGCATGGCAGCGCGGCGCTTCCACGCAGTACACGGCCGCCGACCTGCAGCAGTGGGACGGCAACTACGGAGCGGTCAACCAGGAGTTCCAGTGGCCGGCGTACAGCCCGAACATTGCGTACGACTTCAACGAGGAGTTCGGTCCGCTGGAGCCGCCGACGAAGATCATTCCGGCTGTGTCCGGCGTCGAGGGCGTCTACGCTGACGAGTGGTGGAGTTTCGTCTGGGGTGAGGACAAGAACCCCATCGTGACCGACGCCGCTTGGATTCCGATGATCGAGCGGTTCAACGAGGACTTCGCCTACATCACCGACGTGATGGGCTGGCCCCGCGACAAGCTGGCCCAAAACGGCTTCTACAGCACGGTCTATCTCTTTGGTTCGGGCCTGAGCACCGACAACGCCTCGAACACCGATCCCGGCGGTTGGATGGGCACCGTGGGGTGGAACGGCGAGCCGTGGCACAACGTGCTGGCCTCGTACATCCCGGTGAGCTCCTTTGACCCCGCCCACCGAGACGACTTCCAGACGGGGGCGATGATCCACGAGGGCATTCACGCGATCTTCGCCAACATGCCCGGCGGCCATAACTCCGCGTGGGCGCACGAATCGTTCAACGTGTGGCTGCAGGGGACGATGGAGTCGCAGCGGAGCGGTTCGTTCACCGGCATGGGCGGCTTGAGCGTCGGCTCGCAGATTGCCCCCTTCATCCCCATCGAAAGCTACTCCGGCTGGCTACAGGACGGCACGTTCGGCGGACCAGCCGCCCAGGGCGTCAACAAGAGCAATGCGAACGGGCAGATTTTCACTTGGCGTGAAATTCTCGGCGGCTACCAGTATGGCGAAGCCTTCCCGCATGCGCTGGAGGTGATCCTGGGGCCCAAGAGCATTCCCTGGATTTGGAACGCCGAGCACAGCGGCTACTTGCTGCAGGACATGGCCCTGGCGCCGGGGGGAATCGGCGACGCCCAAGCGCGCCGCGTGATCCAGGAATATCGCGGACGCCAGGCATTCAGCGATTTCGCGCAGTGGTCGCATGCCTTCCGTCAACTGTTGCACAACTACTGGGGCGTGGAGGTTGAGGAAGAGGGAACGAATATCGACGTGGATGTCGAGCCCTGGAAGATGACCAACTACGTGGCCACGACGAACAACGGCGGCACGCTGACCCCGGAGGCGCGCACCCTGCCGGGGTGGTCAGGCGCGAACCAGATCCCGTTGACGATCGATCCGGCGGCCGACAGCGTGTCGGTGACGTTTAATCCGCTCGGCGAGAACATGAGTTTGCAATTGGTGTATCGCGACATCGATGGCGTGATCCACTACGGCGAACCGGTTGCCAGCGGCGTCGCTTCGCTGCCAGTGGGCGACGTGCTGAACAATGTCGTGGTCGCGGTGGTGTGCAACACCGACTACATTTACGAAGGCGAGCAAACTCGCACGGCCAAGTTTGACTACCGGGTGGACCTCGGCGCCGGAGTGACCGGCACGGCCGATATCTACACCAAATGGTGGGATTACAACCCGGCCACGTTTACCATCTCGGCCTCGGCCGGCGCCAACGGGGCCATCAGTCCGGCCGGCGACGTGGTGGTCAGCAATGGCGCCGTGCAAACCTTCAGTTTTGCGCCGGCCGCGGGCTTCGAGGTGGATCAGGTCTACCTCAACGGCCTGCCGGTCGGCTCGCCCCGCAGCTATACGCTCAATCCCGTGCTGAGTAGCAGCGAGCTTTTGGTCACGTTCCGCGACGCGACGGCTCCGTCCGCTCCGAGCAGCCTGGTTGCCACGGCGGTCAACGGCGGCGTCAACTTGGATTGGGCCGACAATGGCGAGGCTGATCTGGACGGGTACAACGTCTACCGGGCAACGACCAACGGCGGCGACTACACGCCGGTGGCCTACGGGGTGGCGACCAGCGACTACACGGACGACGCCCTGATCGACGGCGCGACCTACTACTATGTGGTCACGGCAGCGGACGTCGACGCCAACGAGTCGGTCTACTCCAGCGAAGCCTCGGCGACTGCTGTCGACTCCCTGCCGCCCGCGGCGCCGACCGGGCTGGCGGCGCAGGCGATCGGGACCGCTGCCATCCTCGACTGGGCGGATAACAGCGAGCCGGACCTCGGGAGCTACACGGTTTACCGCTCGACGACCAGCGGCAGCGGCTACGTCGCGATTGCCTCGGGGCTCGCCAGCAGCAGCTTCACGGATACCACGCTGGTCGCTGGCACGACCTACTACTATGTCGTAACGGCGGTGGACCAATCCGCCAACGAATCGGTTTTCTCCGGCGAGTTCGTCCCCAACGCCACGTTCCTGGTGCATTGGGACTTCGACGATCCGAGACTCGGGGCCGCCAACGGCGTCGCCTTGCCGGACTCGGACGCCTACAACACCTGGCGGATCGCCGCCTACGACAAGTCCGGCAACGGCAACCACATCACAACGTGGGACTTTCCCGCTGCGGGCTTCTCCTGGTCCAACAACAGCGAGGACGGCGATCTGAGCATCAAGGCGTCGGGAGACTATCCGGCCGCGTTCACTTGGTCGTCCAGGAGTGCGCCAGCCGGCGAGGATGTCGAGCAGTTTGCCGGGGCGTCGTTCACCGTCGAAGCGCTCGCCACAGTCTCCGGTAGCGGCTACTACCGCACGGTGTTGGGCCGCGACGCCTATGGCGTGGCGACGAATGACCCGGCGTCCGCGGCCCTGTATCTGGGCCTCGATAACGAGAACCACGCTCGTTTCCGGTATGTCGACGCGAACGGACGCAGCGTCGACTTGCGATCGACCACGACCTACGCCGCGAACGACAATGTGTTTCATCACGTCGCCGGGACGACCGACGGCTCAACCGTCTCGCTCTACGTGGACGGCGTGCTGGTCGCGCAGGCTGCGGATCAAAACCTCGGCGGGCTGGCGATCGGAACGGC
Source organism: Planctomycetaceae bacterium (assembly GCA_002702655.1). Classification (GTDB taxonomy): domain Bacteria; phylum Planctomycetota; class Planctomycetia; order Pirellulales; family Lacipirellulaceae. The sequence goes on along the minus strand of PABB01000033.1, from coordinate 42,256 downwards.
GTCCGGCAGTGGGTACCACGCCGGCGGATGGAGCATCGGTCGTGGATTGTGGAACACAGACCACGTGGATCGCTGGTTCGGCTACATCGATGCCGTGTCGATCGCGGGGACGACGCTGGCGCCCGGCGCCTTCGTGCTCTCTGACGAGATCGCACCGGGCGATCCGGCCCCGGCCGCGCCGACAGGCCTGGCGGCCACGCCCGGTGAAGGTACGGTCGCTCTGGATTGGGCGGACAATGCCGAAGGCGATTTCAACTACTACACGGTTTACCGTTCGACCAAGCCGGGCAGCGGCTATGCGCCGATCCGGCTGGGGCTGACGAGCAGCGCCTACACGGACCCCTCGGCCGACAATGGCACGACCTACTACTACGTGGTGACCGCCACGGACGCTGCTCTGGGGGAATCGAAGTTCAGCACGGCGGCCTCGGCAACGCCTGTTGCGGCCGAGCCGCTCAGCGGAACCGTGATCGGTACGCCCGGTTCATGGGACGGCTTCAGCACCATCGACAAGGCGTTCGATGGCGACCTGGGAACCTACTACAACGCCGCGAACGCCGCCAGCGATTGGGCCGGCCTCGATCTGGGCAACCCGCAGTCCATCGGGAAGATCAGATTCGGCCCGCGCGCTGGCTATGCTTCGCGCATGGTCGGCGGCCGGTTCCAGGGATCGAATACGGCCGACTTCAGCAGCGACGTCGTGACGCTCGCCACCGTCAGCGCCGCTCCCGCGGACGGCGTGATGACCGAGCAGGCGATCACCGATCCTGGCGCCTACCGCTATGTCCGCTATATCGGGCCGCGCGGCAGCTACAGCAATGTCGCGGAGGTGGAATTCTACACCGCCGGCGGAGCAGCGGTGGCAGCATCAAGCAGCGGGTTGCTGCAGGAAGCGGCGCTGGGCAGCAACTTGCTCGATGCGGCCTGGCCCTGGCAGTTGCTTCACGAGCCGTCGTCGCCAGCCGTCGACGAGCCAATTCGCGAGGCCGTCTTTGCAGAGTTCGTGGCGGACTCGATCGAACGCGCGGCCGTGATTTCCGACGCTGATTCCGATGCAACTGACGACGCCGCATTCGTGGGCGCGGAGGACTCGGCGTCGAGCGCCGACTTGCCGTGGATCGAGGACGACCTGCTGGAAAGCGTGCTCGACTGAGAGCCAAGTCGCTGGGCACGAGCCTGACCACGGCGACCCAAACCGCCATCTTGTTCCTCACGCCCACGTCGCACGGCAACGCCCCACAGCTGCCATTCACGCGAACGTGACTTCGGGACTTTCACTGGGGCGTTCTGCCCCGTGCGGCGCCGCGCGTTGCAGGTCGGCAGGAGTTGGCGTAGCCTGAACCGCTGACTCCTCGGTCGATTGCTTTTTTGGGAGGTGAGCTGTGAAGACAGCAGCGATTGTTGGTCAGTGTCGCGTTCTGCTTCGAGCCATCGTTGCGTGTGGGGCGATTCTTCTGGCGGCGGAGTCGGCGCGCGGCCAGTATCTGCCGATCCGGTTGGTTGAGACCCTTCCCGCGTTTCCCACCGCGTCGACGCCGGTGGTCATTCGCGCGCGGGGATTGCGTGGCGAAACGAATCAGGTGATCGTGGGTTCGGCGCTGCAATTCGACGGGACCGCGGGGCGGCTCGACATTGTGTTCGACACGCTTGGCGTCGGCTTTCCCGTCGTGTCGCCGTGGACCCATGAGGAGCCAGCCGGATACTTGGCGCCTGCCACGTACTCGTTGGTCGTCAGCACTTTCCAGCAACAGCAGGGGCCGGTCGACAGCTACACGCTGCAGTTTGAAGTGTTCGACTCCCTGCCGTCGGGCGACTTCGACGGCGACGGCGACGTGGATGGCGCTGATTTTCTGCAGTACCAACGCGACGACGGCTCGTCGGCCGACTTGGCCGGGTGGCAGCAGAATTATGGGTCGGCGGCCAATGACGCCGTGTCGCTGGCGAGCGTGCCGGAGCCGACTTCGCTGGTCGCGGTTGTCCTGTTGCTGGGGATACTGGGGCTGGCGCGGGGGCGCCCCTCTTAACGCGGCACGAGTCCGCGTCGATTGCGGCGGCCGCGTTGAGGGGTTGTTGTTTTGCGTGGCGCCCCGCGACCACCGGTCGCGGCTTTTCGTGTTGCGCGACCAGCGGTCGCGGGTTTTTGTGTTGCGTGACTGGCGGTCACGGCGTTAGGGGTGGTACTGGTGGCACTGCGTGCAGTTGTCCCCCGCGGCTTCGGGGCGGTGGCAGCTTGCGCAGTCGGTCTTTTGCAGCGCGGCGAAGCCGGGGGTGAACGCGCGGGGGTCGTCGTGGGCGTAGGCGGTCATCACGTCGGCGCCCTCGGCGATGCGGTGGCAGGCCGAGCAGTCTTCCAGCTGCGGCTGCGTGAGGTGCGGGCCATGGGCAAAACGGGTCAGCGCCGCCGGGGTGGCCTCTGCGTTGGGTGATTCGTCGCTCAGCGCTCGCCATTGCATCACGTACTCGCCGCTGTCGGCGTGGTCGAGGCTGTGGCACAGGGCGCATTCGCCGGGTGCGGTTGGTTTGGCCAGATCGCGCAGCAGCGGGTCGGCGACCGCGGCGTGGGGGCCGGTGGCGGCGGCGGCCAGCGCGTCGAGCCAGGTGCGCAGCGCCGCGTCGGCGTGTCCGGCGGGATAGTATTTCAGCGCGCGGGTCGTGGCGTCGCTTTCCCAACGGCCGATGGGGCCATTCGGTGGGGAGGGCGAGGCTCCTGCCGAGCCAATGCGTGTTGCCGCTTCCGGCTCGGCGGGAGCCTCGCCCTCGCGGGTGGCTGCCACGCCGGCCGCGTCGGGAAGGTTTTCGTCGAGCCAGGATCGCATGGTCGCGAGCGCCAAACCGGGAAAGCGCGCCGCAGCCGCTTCGTCGCCGGCGGCCAATTTCCCCAGCGTGCGTTTGTATGCGGCGATCGCTTGGGCCGCGGCGGCCAGTTGTCGCTCGTCGTCGAACTCGATGTCGTAGAAGTCAAACCGCGCGCCCAGCTCAGCCAGCGCCGCAGCGCCATCCGCATCACCCGCCAGCAGCATTTTCACCGGAGGCGTGAGCGGACCGTCGAAGTCGCCGGTCGCATCCTGGGGCCAATCGCCCACGTCGTGCCCGGCGTCGGTGAGCGCATCGACGTCCAACGTCGGCACGGTTAGCACGGCGATTCCCGCGGCCGTGCTGGCGGCGATCTGCTGCTCGTGACACTCGCGACAGGTTACGTCGTACCCCAGCGTGAGCATCCGCGCGCCGGTGGCGTCCGCCTGGTGGCACAGCGTGCAGGCGAACTCCCGCTGCTCTTCGGGAAAGTGTTTGGCCTGGTGGGCGCCGTGGTCGAACGCGATCGCCGTGCGGCGGCGGTAGGGCCAGTCGGCCAGTTCGGGGTGATCGTCGGCGAACCCATGGTAGCGTTGGCCGTGGCAGGCCTGGCAGTTGGCGTCGGCGATGGACGTCAGATCGTGCAATCGCCCCTGGTGCTCGCGATGGCACGCGCGGCAGGCGATGGGGTCGGCCGGGTCGCGGCGGGGGCTGCCGTCGGCCGCCGGCGGGAGCAACGTCGGATCCATCGTGTGGGCGGCGGTGGCGAACTCGACCGGCAGCCGTTTGTCGTGACACTCCATGCACAGCGTCGATTGCAGCGACTCCAGCGGCGGTCCGAAGGTCACATGCCCGATCCACGCAGCAGCGGTCGTCGCGCCGGCGGAGTGGCAGGCGGCGCAGCGCTCGACGGACTGCTCGCCGGCAACGAGTTGGGCATGATGCACGCTCAGCGGACCGGGGGCGATCGCTTCGGCGCGCCACTCGGCGTTCAGCAGAATGAGCACGGCGCCGGCGGTGGCCAGCACGGCGCCCCACACGAACCGGCCGCGGCGGCTGCGCAGCGAGCGCCACGGCGTGCATTGATAGGCCACACTACACGCGCCGTCGGGGCTGGGGCCCTCGTCGCACGGGCCGCCGCGCAGCGGGCTGCGGTTGCAGCGCCAGCGGTCGCCGTCGCGCACGGGATGGCACGCCGCGGCGCCGGGGCAGCGGCCCTTGCCGTCGGGCCCCACCGGGCACGCGGGGCCGTCGTGGGCCAGGCCGCACCGCCACGGTTGCTGTGGGCGATCGTACGGGGCGTCGTCGCGGGCGTTCAGCGAGAATCTCACGCCAGCCCTCCCCAGTACGCGTGGGCCAGCCACGCATGCAGCGCGGCCGCGGCCAGCAGCGGCACGGTCAGCGCGATGTGCACGAACAGCCACGCGCGCAATCGCCACTGCAGCGCTTCGTGGTAATCGAGTTCGTCACGCCGCCGCACCAGCGCGAACAGGTGCTCGGCCGTTTCGCGCTCGGCCTCCGACAGGTACCGCGTCGCTTCGGTCAACTCGGCCAGCAGTTGCTTGCGGAGATTCATATCGGGCAGCAGCCGATAGCGCCAACCACGGCGGCGCTCAAAGTAGTCGTGCAACCGATCGCGGTAGAACTCGCCCAGCGTCGTCGCCCCGCCGGTGCGCACGGCGGCGAGCACGGCGGCCTGCGCCCGATCGCGCAGCTGCCCGCGGAGCATGGGGATTCGCTCGTAAACGATCTCTTCGCTGACCTTGCTGAGCCGGCGCGGCAGCGTGCGCGACCAGTACAGGCCAATCACGCCGCTGACGATCGTGGCGGCGTACAGCCAGAACAGCGTCCCTTCCAGCCAGCCGTTGGGCCACCGCCAGGGCACGTGCAGCGCGAGCACCCCGACCGAGCCGACCGCCACGTAAATGTGCGCTTGCAGCCACGCGGCGCTGGAGCCCAGCGGCGCCGCCGGCAAGCGTTTGCGGACGTTGTACAGCGCGCAAAACGCGACCGCCGCCAGCAGTAGCCAGCCGGTGAAGAACGAGGACGATCGCAGTCCCAGCTCCAGCCGTCGCGCGTACCAGCCGATCGCGCCGACGACCAACAGCGTCGCCGCGGCGTTGGTCAAGCGGCGGCGAACGAAGTAGCGCATGTTTCGAAGGCCGAAGGGGGAATGGGGAAGGCGGAGGGGATGTGAGATGTTTGATGTGAGAATGTTGATGTGCGTGGACGCGGAACGCGCGCGCGACGCTATTAGCGGTCGCGGCGACGCGACCTTTCCCAGAACCAGCACGCCGCCCGCAACGGGGCCGCTAGCGTACTGGTTTTCGCAGAAGTCGCGAAGGCGGATGACGTGACTTGGGGGTGGCTGGGGACGGAGCGAAGCGGAGCCCCCAGTGAGATTCCCGGGGGGCTCCCTGCGGTCGTCCCCAGCCACCCTTCATGGCGCACGGCTCACAGAGCGGTGGCACGCAGGATTGCCGCTCTTCAGCGAGCGGCTAGCGCCCGGTCCACTTGGACAATTCGCCCAGGTTGCCCAAATCCAACCGCACCAGCGCATCGTGCGGGCAGGCCTGCTGGCACGCCGGGCCGCCGGGCAGATCGAGACACATGTCGCACTTGGTCGCTTTGGCCAGCGGCTGTCGGGTTTGCTCGTCGGTGAGCACGGCGCCGCGGCGATCGCGGATTTCGACCATGCGAATGTTTTCGTACGGGCAGGTGTTCGCGCAGGTCGCGCAGCCGATGCAGGTGGGGTCGTCGATCCGCACGATGCCGGTGGCCGCGTCGCGGTGAATGGCGGCGGTCGGGCAGCCGATCATGCACACCGGGTCGACGCAATGCATGCACGCGTTGGTCGCCATGAGCGATTGGTAGCGCACCCCCTGCCGCACGAACCGCGGGTTGTTGTCGTGCGTCGCGGCACAGGCCCGCACGCAATCGTCGCAGCGCGTGCAGCGGTCCAGGTCGATGAGCATCGCCTGTTGGCCGTTGATCAGGCGGCGTTCGACGAGAAACTCCAGCAGCCCCTGGTCGACGCCGTCGTCGGCGACCGGGGGTTCGAGCGCGCGAGCCGCCTGCCGCTCTTCGATCAACAGCTCGTCCAGGCGCGCGATCGGCACGTGCGGCAGCACGAACTCGGCCAGCGCCGCGGCGGGGATGCGCAGCACGTCGACGTAACCCAACGCGCGGAGCGAGTAGTTCCACGGCGCCTCGACGCCGGTCGCCGCATCAACCGCCTCGGCCAGGCCGAACGCCTTGCCGCGGCCCAGGTAGGCCAGCGTGCGATGACCGGCGCCGTAGCGGCGGCTCTGGCGGGCAAAACCGCTGCGGATCAGCAGCAGCCCGTCGCAGGGCAGACCCTCCTCAACGATCAAAGGCTCGTCGACGATCGCGTCGCCCGGCAGACGATCGACGGTCGCCTGGAAACCGCTTTGCCAATCGAAGTGGCCGTGCTGCTGAAAGATCGTGGCGTCGGCCACGCGTTGAAGCTGTTGTGGCGTCAGGTCGGCCAGCAGCGGCGTCTCGCGCAGGTGCACGCGCAGGCTGTTCTGCCGGTACAGCCGCTCGACATGCTGCCGCAGCGCGTCGGTGCGGTGCATCAGGTCCCGCAGCCCCTGCCAGCGAATTTCCAGCAGCACCGCTTCGCCCTCGGCCAGCACCGTGGCGGCGCGTTGCGAACGGGTCAGCGCCGCCAGCTCGCCGAACATCTCGCCGGCGTCCAGCACGACCGACTCGGCCCCTTCGAGCAACCGCGGCACGTCCTGCACGAACACCCGCGGCAGCGTGCCGTTGGCGGCGTCGCCGTTGCGCAGCCGCTGATCGCTGGGCGTGACGCCGGCGCTGTCGCGGACCTCTGGCAAGTGCGGTCGGCGCCAGACCCGCTTCATCGCAGCGAGCCAACTGGCCGGTTGCCGCGGCTCGCGCGCCAGCGGTTCGCCGGCAAGCCCTGACAAGACGACACGGACCTGTCCCCGCAGAATCAGAAACGCGCTGTGGCCGTAGTCGCCTTCGCGCACAACCACGTCGCCAGCCGTGCAATGCACCAGCCGCGTGTCGTTGCGCAACAACTCGCGCAAGGGCAGCGTGGGCGGAAAGCCCGCCGGGTCGATGCTGCGAAACGGCTCCAGATCGAGCAGTTGCTCCAGATCCGCATCGCGCAGCGCCGCCTCGCCAAACGGCTGATCCCAACGCTGCGGACGGGCGACGGCGACTTCCATGGCGCGCTAGTGATCGGTGATCGGTTACCAGTTACCGGTGTCTCATGGGCGAGCGGTCGCTCGCAGGTCAATCACCGATCACTGGTCATCGGTAACTGGTCACTCCCCCACTCATCGCTTCGCAGCCTCCCACTTGTACGCTTCCGGCTTCGGCAACAACTGGTCGATCGCGGCCAGTTGGGCGCCGTCCGCGGTGGCGGCGAATTCGTACGCCTGGCGGGCGATTTCGTCGGCGGCGCTGCGGAGGGCTTCGCTGTTGTTCAGCTTCAATTCGACCGCCAGCGCGGCCTTCGTGGCGGCGGCGATCTGGGGATTGTCGACAATTTCAGAAATTGCGTACAGGCGTTTTTTGAGCCCCGCGGCCCGGCGGGCGGCGGTTACGCCGTAAGTCGCCTTTTGGGTGGCCGCGGCGGTGGCCCGCATACTGGCTTCCAGGTCGGCCATCACGCCCACCACGTACATGACCCGCAGCCGCTCGATCGGCGAGGGGGCGATCATCGTCCCGCCGCTTTCCAGCAGGTTGTGCAGAATCATGCCCTGCGACCAGGCGACCAGCTCAAAATCCTCGGTCCCCGCCGCGTGGCCGCCGACGTTGACCAGTTGCTCGTCGGGCGCCGTGTGACACGCCAGGCACTGCCGGGCGATCGAGTACAAGTTGGCCGGGTTGTTCATCCCCGCGGCCACCGCGGCCTTGATCCGCTGCTCGCGATGCGCGGGCGTTTCCATCTCCTTGGTGACGTTTTCGCCGCCGTAGTCGGAGTGGACGTCAATCCAATCGCGGGCCGCGCCGTGGCACGACTCGCACGACACGCCGGCAACGATCCGCTGACGGCCGTCGACCTCCTGGGGCGTGTAGTGGCACTTGGTGCACGTTTCGTTGCGCTTGACGCTGCGCAGGCCCAGCTTCTCGGCGATCTGCTTCGCCTCGGGCTTGCGATGCAGCGTGTCGAACGTCCCAAAGTGCGGCGTCGTGTGCCAGACGTTGATTTCCGCTTCGTGGCATTTGGCGCAGGCCTCGGCGCCCATGACCTTGGTCGGGTCGCAGCGGGCGAAGCCGTTCTCGTCTGCGACGGTTCCCTCGGCGCCCAACGCCGACAGCACACACACCAGAGCGAGCAGCGCGAAGGCCGCCGCGGCGCCGATGACGCGGAAGGGTTTGATTTTGCGTTTCATATCGATTGCTCCGCCGAGTTGGGACGCGCAGAGAGTTTTTCAAGAGTAGGTCACGCCCGGTGCGCGCGGGGAGCAAGTCGAGCTGTCAGCTCTCAGCCGGAAAAGCCGGCGGCTCATGCCGTGCCACTGCTGGCTTGCCCAGCAGTGGGCGCCGTGTACCCGCTTCGCACTGCTGGACGAGCCCGCAGTGGCACGCCGCGCCCGCTTCAGGCTCGGCAGGAGCCTCGCCCTCCCAGACCGCCCGCTGGCGGTCTACGCGTCCAGCGTCACATCGCCGCGGGGTTGGGCGATGCACGCCAGGCACTCGTTTTCGAGCAACTCCACGCCCGGCTGCTTGGCGTGCTGCACCCGCCCGGCGAGGACGCCCAGGCGACATTGCCCGCAACTGCCGGCGCGGCAGCCGGACTCCAGACGGACGCCCGCCTGTGTGGCCATTTCCAGCAGGGACCCCGCGGCGCCATCCCACCGTACGGTGCGATCGCTGCGAGCGAATTGCACGTCGCACGGCTCGGCCCCCTCGCCGCTGAGGCCGCGAACGCTCGCGGGGCCGAACGCCTCGTAGTGAATGTGCTCGGCGGGGACGCCCCAGGCCAACAGTGCTGGGACCAGGCTTTCCATCAGCGGCCCGGGTCCGCACAGATAGAAGCGGAAGTTGTTGGACGGGAGCACCTGCTGCAACCGCGGCAGATCAATCCGCCCCAGCGAATCGAAATCGCGGCCCCGCCGGTCGGCGGCCAGGGGACGCGAGTAGGAGACATGCAGATTCAGATTCGGCGCCCGCCAGGGCAGCTCGCGCAGCCGGGTGCGGAACGGGTGCTCGCGACCGTTGCGAAAGGCGGCAAAGAAATACGCCGGCCGCCTGTCGCGTGTGTGCGCCAGGTGGGCCGCCATCGAAAACACGGGCGTCACGCCAATGCCCGCGCCGATCAGCACGACCGGGGCGTCGTCGGTGGGATCCAGAAAGAACGCCCCCTGCGGCGCCTCGACCTGCAGCCGCGAGCCGGCATGCACCTCGTGGTGAAAGAAGCCGCTGGCCCGCCCGGGCGGCAAATCGGGCCGATCCACCGGCGCCGCGACGCGACGCACCGTAACGCGGTAGTAGTCGTCGCGCGGCCGCTCGGACAGCGAGTAGCAGCGGACCACCGGCGCCTGCCCGGCGGTCGTCGGCAGGTGAAACGTGAGGTACTGCCCCGGCGCGAACGCCGGCAGCGGGCGACCGTCCTCAGGGATCAAGTAGTACGAGCGGTCGGCGGCGGTCTCCTCGACGACCGCCGACACGCGAAACGGCCGCGTGCCGACCCACGCCTTCAGCGCCGAGTGACTCGCGCGGGCCCACGTGAGCGCGGCTTCGAGTTGGTCGGTGAACGTATCGCGGTGCAGCTGCGTGCTGACGGCGGCGCCGCGCTCGCGCGTGATAATCTTGGCCAGCCCGCCGACGCTACGCAGCCCGGCCGCGCCCGCCAAGGCGGCGCCGGCGTAGAGGCCAAGCGTGGATGCATCGAGCGACACGGCGGGGATGTGGGATGTGAAATGTGAGATTGTTGATGTGCGCGCTGCGCCTGCGTGCGGAGAGGCGGGCGCAGCGGTGCTTATCGCTGGGCATCGACCTGCAGGCCGGCGCGAGCGGCGTTTGCCGGCCCAGATTCCGGTTGTGCCGGTTGGGGCGAGGTTGTGGCGGGGCGTTCGCTGCACGGCAAGGCGAGTTATGCACCTGAGTGGGGCGCCATGGCCACGGAGCAATGCGACGTGGCCATGCTGATGCCGCATCACGCTCAGCATGCGCACGTCGGTGGACCTCCGTGAGCATGGTAACCAGGTCGACGCCGCGTACCGGGTTCTGGCTCGGCAGTGGCCTCGCCCTCCCGGGGCCGTGTCACTCAGGTTCGGCGGGGGCTGGTTCGCTCGCAGCGGGCGTCAGGAATTGCCGCCACGTGGCTTGCGGGATCCGCTCGTACTGCGGTTCCAGAAGCCAGGGCTCGCCGTTGCGCGTGGCCAGCACGGCCAAATTGATCGGCACGCGCTGCCCGCCCTGCATCACGATGCGCGAGATGCGCGTCGGCTCGCTACCCTCGCCGCACAGGCCGCTGACGGTCAATTCGCGCGCCGGCGACCACACGAATCGGAACGACAGCCGGCTGAGCGAAATCAATTCCGGTCGGCCCTCGGAAATCTCGCTCCAGGCGCCCTCCATCGGCACGCACCACAGGACCAAGGCGCCCCGCGCAAACGAGGGGCTGACCTGCACTTGGGTCATCTCCACATCGCCGCTGTCGATCCGCACGCCGCCGCTAGGCGTCCACGTGGCCTGCAGCCGCGGCAGTTCGGCGACGCCGTGAATTTCGTGCGGCGAGTCGGCCGGCAACAGCGCAGCAGGATCGAGCTGGTGAATGGCGCCGTCGAATGACAGCGAACCGGGACGACCGCTGTGCAGTTGGTACGACCAGTGGCCCGCGAGCGACTCGAACGGCAACATGGTTGGCGCCTCGATGGCGACGTGCAATCGCCGCTCCGGCGACTCCGCGGCCGGGTCGTACTGAACGGTGAAGCTGAGCGGCGCCGACTGCTGCGTCGCGGCGTCCTCCGCTGCGTCACCTGAGCCAACTCCGTCATCGACAACAGCTCGCACGACAAGTCGCCGCCGCCCGTCCTCCCGCGACAGACGAATCCGCACGCTACGCAGCGTCACCACTGCGGCCCCAGCCGGACCGCCACGCGGTCCGGGGTCGTCGAGGGCGTGGCCCGCGGGCTGCTCCGATTCGTTCGCGTCTGTTTCAACCGCGTCAGGCGCCGGTTGATCTTCCGGCGGCGCGACGGCGTCCTGCGTGACGACCAACTCGTCGACCAGCGCTTCGCCCACGAGCGACTCGTCGGCGAGCCATTGATGCAGCACCGCCGCCAATTGCGGCAAGCGTTGTTGCGACAGCTCGACGCGCTGGACGCGCAGCGCGCGACCCTGGCTGGTGAACTGTGAGCTGATCGCCGCCAACTCGGCCAGCGGGCCGGGGGCCGTGCGATCCAGCAGCGTTGCGGCGGTGCACTCCACGACGCCGGGGCGCAGCTCGCTGCCGCCGACGATCGACACGGGGGTGAGCAATCGCGCCGAGGATGCCGCGCTCCATCGCCCGTCGCGCCCCGGCCACCGCTTCGCCGCCACAAAGGCGAGCGTCGCCACGGTCGGCGCCACGCACAGGACGAAAAACGCCGCCCGGCACCACCGTCGTCGCTGGGTTTCGTGGAGGGAGAACATCCGTGTTCCGTGCCAACGCGAGTTGATGAGATTCACTATGCGACGGGCAATCCTTCGCCGCCGCGCGAATGACCAATGACCAAGCACCAATGACCAATGGGGCCAGCGAGTTGGTCAAACTTGCTTGGTCAAACTTGCTTGGTCATTGCGACTTGGTCATTGGTCATTCCCGCCCTATCGTTCCGCTGCCATGTCCATAAACAGCTTGTAGCGCGCTTGCATTTCCGCGAGGCTGTCGCCGCCGAACTTGTCGATCACGGCCGCGGCCATCTCGAACGCGACCACGTTTTCGACAATCACGCTGGCTGCCGAGATCGCGCACACGTCGCTGCGTTCGTAGCTGGCTTCTTCTTCCTGTTTGGTGTCCAGGTTGATCGATGCCAGCGGCTTGCGGAGCGTGCTGATTGGTTTCTTCGCGGCGCGGATCACCAGCGGCTGGCCATTGGTCATGCCTGCCTCCAGACCGCCCGCGTTATTCGTCGGCCGCTCGTACCCCAGCGTCGGCGTGCCCTTCTTCGACTCGTCGTAGTGAATCGGATCGTGGACCTGCGATCCGCGGCGCCGGGCCGCTTCGAACCCCAAGCCGATCTCCACGCCCTTGATTGCCTGCACGGCCATAACCGCTTGAGCCAGCCGTCCGTCGAGCTTGCGATCCCACTGCGCGTGCGTGCCCAGGCCGAACGGCAGGCCATGCACCTGCACCTCGACCACGCCGCCGAGCGTGTCGCCTTCCTTGCCGACCTTGTCGATGAGCTGCTCGATCGGCTTGTCGCGATCCGGGTTGAGGCCGTAGATCGAACTGGCGTCGCGGATGGCGCGCCACTCGTCGAGCGTGCCGGCGACGGGCTCGATCTTCTCGGGGCCGACCTCGGCGACGAAGCCGAATACCTCGATGCCAAACGGCGCGAGCAGTTGCTTGGCGAGCGCCCCGGCGGCGACGCGCACGGCGGTCTCGCGCGCGCTGGCCCGCTCCAACACGCCGCGGATGCTGCCGAGGTACTTCACCGCGCCGGTCAGGTCGCCATGCCCGGGGCGGGGGCGCGGCAGGTCTTCGAGCCGTTCGAGCTTGTAGTCGCGGTTGACCACTTCCAGCGCGATGGGGCTGCCGAGCGTGACGCTCTGCCACACGCCGGTCCGTACGTCGACGGTGTCGGTTTCGATCCGCTGCCGGCCGCCGCGTCCGTACCCGCCCTGGCGCCGGCGCAGCTCGACGTTGATCGGCGCCTCATCCACCGTCACCCCGGCGGGGAAGCCGTCGATCAAAGCGAGCAGTGTCTTGCCGTGCGACTCGCCGGCGGTCCAGTAACGGAGCATTGCAGATGGGGAGGGCGGAATGTGGAATGGGGAAGGCGTGGGGCGCCGCGGGCGACGGTGCGCAGTTGCGCCCATTTAGCCCCCGGTCACTGACCGGGGGCTAAGTACGCGCAATGACCGGGGGCTAAATCCGTGCATTCGCGCGGAAGACTACGCCACGGCCGCGACCGCCGCAAGGCGAGGAAACCCTCAGTTTACTCTGGGAAACCCGGGAGAGATAGGCGGCACAGGGCTGTCAGCTAGCGGCTGTCGGCTGTCAGACAGAGGAAATCACCGCCCGCGGGCGGCCCAGGCGAAGCCGCCGACGACGAACTCGGGCACGACGAAGGCGGCGAAGGTGCTGTGTCGCAGTCCCAGCATCAGCGTCACGCCAGTGACCACCGCCAGCAGATCAAGCAGGGCCACGCCCGGGGCGACGATCCACAGCAGCGCCACGCCGACGATGAGCAACGCTGCGATCCCGGTGAGCGGCAGGTGCTCGGCGGCGATCCCCGGCATCAATTCGTCGCCGGTGGATTTCAGATAGGCAAAGTGCAGCAGCCCCGCGATCGCGAAGTTGGTCGCGACGTAGCCGAACCAGCGAATCTCGAACCGCCGCAGCCACGTCTCGCGGGCCCAGCGGCGGAGGCTGGGCTGACTCACGCGAACTTCGCTCCCGTGATGCGCTCGCACGCTTCGACATACTTGCCGCGGGTGCCCGCAACGATGTCGGCGGGCAATTCGGGCGGGGGGCTGTTCTTGTCCCAGCCGCAGTTGCTCAGCCAGTCGCGGACGAATTGCTTATCGAATGACGGCTGACCCTGCCCGGGGGCGTACTGGTCGGCGGGCCAAAACCGCGAGCTGTCGGGGGTCATCACCTCGTCGATGAGGATGAGGTTCGAGAAGTCGGCCGGGCTCGGGGACGAGTCGGCTGGCGGCAGCAGGCCGAACTCGAATTTGGTGTCCGCTAGCAGAATGCCGACGCTTTCGGCGTGGGCGGCGCCGCGGCGGTAGATGTCGATCGCGCGGGTACGCAATTCCTCGGCCAGCGGGCCGCCGACAGCCTCGCACATGCGGTCGAAGGTGATGTTCTCGTCGTGCGCGCCCTGCTCGGCCTTGGTGGCGGGGGTGAAGATCGGCTCGGGCAGGCGATCGCTTTCGGACAGCCCCGGCGGCAGCGGCACCCCGCACACCGTGCCGGACTGCTGATACTCCTTCCACCCGCTGCCAGCCAGGTAGCCGCGTACGACGCACTCGATCGGCACGACGGAGGTTTTCTTCACTAGCACGCTGCGCCCGGCCAGCGGCCCGCGGTCGACCTCCGCGGGCAGCGGCATCTGGTCCACGTCGGTGGCCAGCACATGGTGCGGCACGCCCAGGAAGTTGAACCACCAGTTGCTCACCGTGGTCAGCACGCGGCCCTTGTCGGGAATCGGCGTGGGCAGCACCCAGTCGAACGCACTGATCCGGTCGGTGCTGACCAGCAGCAGCGCGTCGCCCAGATCGTACACGTCGCGGACCTTGCCGCGGCGGCAGGGCAGATTCGGCAGATGGGTTTCGGAAACGGGCATGGCAGGCAGACTGGAGTAGGCAGTTGGCGGACGGCAGTATGCAGAAAGCCGCGACCGGCGGTCGCGGAATACAGCCCCCGCGCCGGCAACGCACAAATCCCCGCAAGCCGCCGGCACGGTCGGCCAATTGCCGCTGATTATCACCGTTTGGCAGACGGCTGTCCAAGGGGCCGGTGCACACCGGGCGCCGTGTACAGTGCGCGAATGGGTGGCTGGGGACGCAGCGCAGCGGAGCCCCCAGGGACCACACTGGGGGCTCCCGTTGGCCGTTCCCAGCCACCCCAATTCAACGCGACGCCGTGGGGCGCCACCCGCGGCCGCGCGGTTGTGAGTGGCCCCCGCGGGCATTAGAATCGCGGGTCTGGGGCAGACTGAATCGATCAGGGCGGCACGCGGAGGGGACGCACACGCCGCGAGCCCTACCGCTGCGCGTGGACGAGGCGCCCCATGGGTCAATTGCGATTTCGCCTGCCTGACCGGAATCGCATTGCGCCGGAATCTTTGTCGCGCATCTTCGTCGCCGGGGGCGACGACATTCCCTGGGCCACCCGCACCCGCTTCGACGGCGACGTGCTGGTCGTGCAGCGTCAGGTCGACGAATCGGGCTACGTGTACGTCCCCTGGGAGGTCTCCGGCGCCGGCCGACGACTTCTATGCACCAGCACGCTGATGCAGCGCGACGAGCCGTACCTGCTGGACGTGGAACTGGCGCGCGGGTTGGTGCATCGCCTGCGCAGTCGGCTCTTTATCTGGGAATTCATGGGGCTGCGGACGCCGCCGGAGCTGCGCGAACGGTTGCGCGAGGCCGTGCGGCTGTTCGCCCGCGCTGCGACCAATCAAGACCAGCCCGACGAGGCGGCCCAGTTCGCCAACGACTCGATTGCCACGGCGCTGGCGGTGTCGGTCGACCTGGTCCGCAGCTACGCCGAGCAGACGCTCGCGGCCCGGCAACGCCAAACGCCGGCCGGCGTGCTGCTGGGCGCCACGCTGGGGACATCCACGCCGCCGGTCAAAACGCGCCGGCAAATCGTCGATGCCTGCACGATCGCCCAACTGCCGATGGCGTGGCGCAGCATCGAAGCGGTCGAGGGCCGCCGCGATTGGAAAGCGACCGACGAGCAGCTCAGTTGGTGCCAGACTTCGGGGCTGAAAATCGCCGCCGGGCCGCTGCTGCGGATGGACGAGCGCGGCGTGCCCGACTCGCTCGTCTTGTTCGAAGACGACGAGGAAAAGCTGCAGGAGGTGATGCTGGACCACGTGCGGTCGGTCGTGTCGCGATATGCGGGCCGGGTGCACCTGTGGCATATCGCCTCGCGGGTCAGCAGCGGGCGGTTGCTGTCGCTGGACGAGGAACGGAAGTTGAACCTGGTGGCCCAGGCGCTGCACGTGGTGCGACAGATCGATCCCCGCACGCCAATGGTCGTGTCGTTCGACCAGCCGTGGGGCGAGTACCTGGCCGGGGGCGACGAAGACCTGGCGCCCTGGCATTACGCCGACGCGCTGGTGCGGGCGGACCTGGGCATTTCGGGTATCGGGCTGGAAATCAACGCCGGCTACTGGCCCAACGGCTGCACGCATCGCCCCGCGTTCGAGTACGGCCGGCTGATCGACCAGTGGAGCCTGCTGGGGCTGCCGCTGATGGTCATGCTGTCGTCCCCCAGCGCCGGGGGGCCCGACAAACTGGCCTCGCCCAAAATCAACGCCGAACCGTTGGGGCTGACCGAGGGTCCTGGCGGTAGTGCGCCCGACCCGCAGTTTGCCTGGGCCTCGGCCGTGCTGCCGCTGCTGCTGGCGCGCAACAGCGTGCAAGTCGTGCTGTGGAATCAACTGACCGACGCCGAGCCGCACGAGTTCGCCCACGGCGGACTGATCGATGCCGCGGGCGCCGAGAAACCGACGCTGGGGCTGCTGCGCGACGTGCGCAAGGCGAACGTGCCGTGAGATCCGGCAAAGGTGGAGTTGAGTGACTCCCGGCGCCCCGGACATTGGGTTTTCGCGGCTTTTCGCGACTTTCGCGGTTCCAGAATCCACGGAGGCCCGCCATGGGCGACACGCACGCGGCGATCACCGACAAAGTGGCCGAGTTCATCGGCCAGCAGAAGATGTTCTTCGTGGCCACGGCGCCGCTGGCGGCCGACGGGCACATCAACCTGTCGCCCAAGGGGCTCGACTCGCTGCGGATCATCGACGAGCACACCGTCGCCTGGCTCGACTTGAACGGCAGCGGGGCCGAGACGATCGCCCACCTCCGCGAGAACGGCCGGATCGTGCTGATGTTCTGCGCGTTTGCGGGGGCGCCGAACATCTTGCGACTGCACGGCCGGGGCGACGTGGTGCTGCCGGGAGACGACGAGTTCGCCGCGCTGGCTGGGCAATTGCCCGCGTTGCCGGGCATTCGGTCCATTATCCGCGTGCGTTGCGAGCGGATCAGCGACTCGTGCGGCTTCGGGGTGCCGCGGTACGAGTTCCTGGACGAGCGGACGCAACTGACTGCGTGGGCCGAGCAGAAAGGCCCCGACGCGCTGCGCGAGTATCAGCAGAAGAACAACCGCAGGAGCATTGACGGACTGCCGGCGCTGGATGTGTGACGGGCGGGCCTTGGGGCTGTCGGCTATCGGCTCTCGGCTGTCGGCCAAGGAAAGCTCGCCTCTGGCCGAGAGCCAAAAGCTGACAGCCGATAGCCAACGGGCTTCCGCGGAGGAACACATGCGATTCACGACTTTGCCCTGCTGTTTGGCTCTCGCGAGTCTGCTGACCGCGGCGCCCGCTGCGTATGGGGAGCCCACCGCGGTCGTGCCCACGACCCAGTTCCTCGACAGCATCGGCGTCAACACGACGTTTCCCAATCGGGGGCAGCCGCTCGAGCGGACGATCGAGATGATTCGCCACTGCGGCTTCCGCTGGGTTCGCGGGGGGATCGAGGGGCTGTCCGACGACGGACCGACCACGCTGCAGACTTATCTCGACCTGCACGAGGCGACCGGCGTGCGGTTCAGTTGGGGGCTGGTGAGCGGCGGCACGGATATTGAGAAACTGCTAAGGACGGCTCGCCCGCTGGCTGACGCGGGCGCGCTGTTGGCGTTTGAGGGCAACAACGAGCCCAACAACTGGGGCGTGACTTACCAGGGCGAGCGCGGCGGCGGCGACGCCACCACGTGGCTGCCGGTCGCCAAGCTGCAGCGCGACATGTACGCCGCGGTGAAAGCCGATCCCCAATTGCGCGACTATCCGGTGTGGACGATCTCCGAGGCAGGCGCCCAGCGCGACAACGTGGGGCTGCAGTTTCTCACCATCCCCCCGGGCGCCAACACGCTGCTGCCGGCCGGCACGCAGTTCGCCGACGCCGCCAACTGCCACAATTACTTCTACCATCCCGCCTCTCCCGTGCCCGCGGACAACAAGGTGTGGAACGCCGCCGACCCGTCGCCCGAGTGCCGTGTTGACGGGCTGTACGGCAATCACGGCCTCACCTGGGCGAAGAAGTTTCCCGGTTACGATCAGCACCAGCTCGACGCCCTGCCCCGCGTGACCACCGAGACCGGCACGACGATCGGCGGCGCGATCAGCGAGCAGCGGCACGCGCTCGATTTGCTGAACTTGTTTCTCGCCCAGTTCAAACGCGGCTGGTCGCACACCTGCGTCTATCTGCTGCGCGATCGCACGGACGAAGGGGGCAACCAGCAGTTCGGCTACTACGACCGCGACTACCAGCCGCGGCTGGCGGCCGAGTACCTGCACAATCTGACGACGATTCTGGCCGACGACGGAAACGCGGCGGGCGCGCAGGGCTCGACCGCGAAGCTCGACTACCGCCTGATCGATCCGCCGGAGACGGTCCACGACCTGCTGCTGGTCCGCAGCGACGGCGTGCTGCAATTGGTCGTATGGGGCGAGCGGCTGGAGGGCGTCGACCGCGTGACGCTGGAGTTGGCCGCGCCGGCGGCGGTGACGATCTACGACCCCACCCAGGGCGTCGCGGCGTTGGAGACGCACACGCACGTTCGCTCAGTCGCGTTGGAGCTGAACGATCATCCGCTGATTCTCGAGTTGGATGCGCGCCGGGACTGAAGCGCGCCCCTGCAGGGCTACCGTCGTGGCATGGCGCCACAAGACCCAGGGCTGCGCCCTGGGCATTCGTAAAACCGGCCCTTCAGGCCTTCGCCCCCTTGCCGTCGCGGGCTGATCGCAGCCTGGGCCCGCCAAAGACGGAAACGCCTTGCGCTACGCCGTGGTGCCCACGCACGAGTCGTCGACGTTCTTCACGCCGCGGCCCAGCACGGCGTCTTCGCGGCTGCCGTAGTTGGGCAGCGCGCCGTCCAGCCGGCAGAGGTGGATCGCTTCGGCGCAATCGTCCTTCAGTTGGCACAATCGCAGCATGCCGTGCCGTTGCAGCACGCGCTTCTGCAGCATGACGAGTTGCCCGATGAGTCGACTGGGAATGAAGTCGACCTCGTCCATCTCGAGCACCATCCGGTAGATGAAGTGCTTGTCGGCGACCGAGAGGAGTTTCTCGGCGACTTCGCCGGGGTCGGTCTTGCCGGGATGGAGTTTCACAAACAGCCAATCAGGGCCCCGGTCGACGTCGACCGCCCAATCTTCTGCTGTGTTCGTTCGTACGTCGACCATGACGAGTTCTCCATAGTGCAAGGCCAGGGCGATGAGCCCGTTGCGGGCCCAGGGAGGCGCGCCTTGCAAGCAGTAGGTGTGGTCCGTTCCGGCAAGACAAGTCCAACTGCAACTCAATCTAACCGCGCACACCGCGATCGACCAAGCGTGGTTTTCTTTCCGGGAATTCAATTTGCGCGAAATACTTTCGAACGTGCGGCAAGCAGTGGGGCGCGGGGCGAGGCAGCGCGTGCTAGCACCGGTGCAAGACAATATGACCATTGTCGATCGACGAAGTGCGAAAGGCACGCGCACCACCTGCTCGGTGTCTGCGTGCCACGGCTGGTTTGTCCAGCAGTGCGAAGCGAGTACACGGAGCCCACTGCTGGACAAGCCAGCAGTGGCGCCCGCGCGCACGGCTCACAGAGCCGTGGCACACAAGTCATCCACGCCCGATCGCCCGCTACGCACTACGCCCCCAGCATGCCGGCGATCGTGGTGCGGGCGACTTCCAGCGCGGCGGGCAGCTTGGCCGGTTCTTTGCCGCCGGCTTGGGCCATGTCGGGCCGTCCGCCGCCGCCGCCGCCGACCGCCTTGGCAACCGGGCCGATCCACTTGCCGGCGCTGACGCCGCGGTCCTGCAGTTCCTTTGAGATGCCCGCCACCAGCGTGACCTTGTCGTCGCCCTGCCGGCTGGCCAGCAGCACGGCCGCCGGCGACGCCTTCTGCCGCACCTGGTCAATGAGCTGGCGCATCAAGTTGGGGTCGACTCCCGGCAGTTCAGTGCAGACGACGGTCACTTGGCCGACCTTCTCGCCGCGTTCGATGAGCGCATCGCCGGTGAGCGGCCCCGCTGCGGCGCGCTCGGCGAGTTGCTGCTCGAGTTGCTTCACCTCGGCGGCCAACGCCGCCACCCGCTCGGGCACCGCCAGCGGCGCGACCGAAAGCAGCCGGCCCGCCTCGGCCAGCGCGGCTTTTTGCGCGGCGTAATCGAGCTGGCCGCCGGTGGACTTGGCCGGTTTGGCGGCGGTCGCCGCCGGCTCGGCGCCAGCGCCGGCCAGTTGCTTCTTCAGCCCCTTTTGCTTGGCCAGCAAGGCCGTGACGCCGGCCACGACGCCCGCCGGCTCGACGCCCAGTTGCTTCGCTGCGTCAGCCAGCGCCGCCGCAATCGCCGCGCGGTGCTCGGCGGCCCGCCGGCCGGTAAGCGCCGTGATCCGCCGCGTGCCGGCCGAGACGCCCTCCTCGCTGAGCAGCTCAAACTCGCCCACATCGGCCGTGGAGTTGAGGTGCGTCCCGCCGCACAACTCCTTGCTGAACGCGCCCATCGACACCATCCGCACGGGGTCGGGGTACTTCTCGCCGAACAGCATCATGGCGCCCGCGGCCCGCGCTTCGGCCAGCGGCACCGTGTCCCACTTCACTTCGTCGCCAGCGCCCACCTTGGCCTCCACGTCGGCGGTGATCGCGGCGAGTTGCTCCTCGTCGACCGGGCTCAGGTTGGTGAAGTCGAACCGCAGCCAGTCCTCGTCGACCTTCGAACCCTGCTGCTGGGCGTGCGAGCCGAGATTCTTCTGCAGCGCATAGTGCAGGATGTGCGTGGCGGAGTGCGCACGGCGGATCCCCTCGCGGCGGCCGTCGTCGACGACCGCCTTCACAGCCGCGCCCTCGTGCATGGTTCCCCGCAGCAGCTTGCCGTGGTGAATCACCAGGGCGCCGTCCTTTTGAGTGTCGGTGACACGGAATTCAAAATCCTTGCCGATGATCTCGCCCGTGTCGCCGACCTGGCCGCCGCTTTCGCCGTAGAACGGCGTGCGGTCCAGCACGAGCCGCACGGGGGCGTCGCTGCCCACGCCGTCGTAGCTGTCCAGCAGTTTGTCATCGGGCGCGGAGCCCACGACGATGCCCTTGACCACGGCGGCGGAGTCGGTGGTTTCGTAGCCGACGAACTCGGTGTCGTGCAGGGCGTGCTTGAGCGAGTCGATCGGGCCACGAGCGCCCATCACGGTGTGCTGCACCTTGCCCGACGCCTCGCCGTGCTCTTCCATGGCGGCCAGGTAGCCGTCCCAGTCGAACGCCAGCCCGTGCTCGGCGGCGAGGTTTTCGAATAGCTCCGGGGGCACGCCGTAGGTTTGATACAGCTCGGCCGCGACGCCGCCGTCGACCTTGGTGCGGTTGCCGGTGCGCATGTCGTCGAACACGCGGTCGATGCGGTTGAGCCCCGCGTCGATCGTGCCGAAGAAATTCGCTTCCTCCTTGGCAATCACGTCGGCGACGCGTTTGGCGGTTTCGGTCAACTCGGGGTACGGCGCCTTCATCGCCGCCACGACCGCAGGGACCAGCTTGCACAAGAACGGCTCGCGCAGGCCCATCTGGTGGCCGTCGAGCACCGCGCGGCGGAGCAGCCGCTTGACCACGTACTTTTCCTTGTTGGCGCCGGGGTACACGTTTTCATGCACCGCAAACGTACACGCCCGCACGTGGTCGGTGATGCGGCGCAACCGGCGGCCGTCTTCGCTCTCCAGGCTGTACTTCACGCCGCACACGTCGGCGGCCGCCTGGACGATCGGCATGAGGTTGTCGATGTGGTAGTTGGTCGGCACGCCCTGCAGCGTGGCGGCGGTCCGCTCGAGCCCCATGCCGGTGTCGATGTTCTTCGACGGCAGCGGCCGCAGGTTGTCCGGCGGATCGCCGACGCGATTGAACTGCGTGAACACCAGGTTCCAGATCTCGACGCTCTTGCCCGCGTCGGGGTGGAAGTAGATTTCGCTGCACGGGCCGCAGACGCCGTCGGGGCCCTGGCTGGGCGCGCTGGCGGGCCAGAAGTTTTCGTCCTCCTCCATCCGCTCGATGCGCTTGCTTTCCAGGCCGATGTCCTTGGCCCAGATTTCCGCCGCTTCGTCGTCGTCCTTGTACACGGTCACGGTCAGCCGCGCCGGGTCGATGCCCAGCCACTTCTTGTCCGTGAGAAACTCCCACGCCCAGTTGATCGCCTCGCGCTTGAAGTAATCGCCGAAGCTGAAGTTGCCCAGCATCTCGAAAAACGTGTGGTGGTACGCCGTGCGGCCCACGTTATCGATGTCGCCGGTGCGCAGGCATTTCTGGCAGGTCGTGGCGCGGGTGAAGTCCAGCTTCACTTTGCCGAGAAAGTGATCCTTGAACTGGTTCATCCCCGCGGGGGTGAACAGCACGCTGGGATCCCACG
Source organism: Planctomycetaceae bacterium (assembly GCA_002702655.1). Classification (GTDB taxonomy): domain Bacteria; phylum Planctomycetota; class Planctomycetia; order Pirellulales; family Lacipirellulaceae. The sequence goes on along the minus strand of PABB01000033.1, from coordinate 20,155 downwards.
TGGGCACCAGCACGTCGCTGCCGACGCGGCGGTGGCCCTTGGACTCGAAGAAGGCGAGGTACTTTTCGCGAAGTTCGTTGGTTTGCATCTGCGAGAGAGGTCAGAGGCGAGAGGTCGGAGGTTGGGGGGCGACCGGCGGTCGCATCGACCGCACAAAGCCGCGACCGGCGGTCGCGGCATGCGGTCGGCGGTTCCAACCGGCGACGGCAAAATCGCCGGTTTCCGCGACCACCGGTCGCGGCTTTGCGAACCGCAAAGTCGCCGGAACCCGGTAATATACCGCAGGCGGGGACGTTGCGGAATCGCAAGCGGGCTGCCGATTACGGCAACTCGACGTCGCTGCGCGCAAGCAACCACGCCACGAGCCAGGTCCCGGCGCCGAGAATAATCAGCTGCACATCGAGAGAGTTCTCCCCGCCAAGCGGGGCCACAATCCGATTGAGCAGCAGCAACGCGCCAACCACAATCAGCGTCCTCGCGGCGCCCAGGCGAGCCAGGAGGACAGACGTGCAGGCCAGAAATGCGCCCAGCCCCAGAAAGGCTCCCACGGCAGGATAGACCAGCGCCACGGCCACCACCGTCATCAGCACCAACAGGTCGCGGACGCCGAACTGCACCGCCGCCGGCCGCACGGCCCGTGTCGCGCCCTGGTCGTTTGCACGACGATCGGCCATACAGTTACTGCTTGAATACGCGGGCGTAGACCTCGGCGAGCTGAAGCGAACAGCCGATCGAAGCGAGTTCAATCGCGGCGTCGAGCCCGGTCGCTTCGGTCAGCACCCAAGCGCCGCTGTCGTCGCGCTGGAATCGCTCGACGTGCGCGCGGTCCTGGGCCACCAGCAGATATTCCCGCAGCGATTCGATCTGACGATACTGCTCGAACTTCTTGCCGCGATCGTAAGTCTCGGTCGACTCGGACAGGACCTCGATGATCGCTTGCGGGTTGATCAGCGTGTCGAGTTGGTCGTCTTCGAAGCGCGGCTGCTGGCACGTGACGACAATGTCCGGATAAACATAGTGGTCGGCGCCCGAAATCCTCACACGCAGATCGCTTGCGGCCACGGTGCAGCTAGTATCGCGGAGGGCGTTGTAGAGTCGGCTCGAAATGGCCAGGGCAATCTCATTGTGTGCTAGCGACGCCCCGCCCATCGCAAACATCTCGCCCTGGAAGTACTCGTGCCGCTCGCGGCTCGCGCGTTCGATCGCGAGATACTCCTCGGGGCTCAGAGACTTGGGGCCGGGAATAGCGGACATGGCCACGGCGCGAGAGGCGGGGATACGTGCGATGCCGCAATTATACCACGATCGCCAGCCTCAGGCATCGCGGGGGAGTCGCAGCACCACGGTTGCGCCTGTTTCCGCCGACTCAACGCTGAGCGTCCCGCCCAGTTGCTTCGCCAGGCGGCGGCAAAGCGCCAGGCCCAGTCCGACGCCAGGGGCCGACTCGGCGGCTTCTTGGGCGCTCTTGCGAAACGGCGCATCGCGGCGGGCCAGCGCACCCGCGGCAAAGCCGGGGCCGTGGTCGCGGACGGTGAAGTCCACGCGGCTCGCGTCGACAGTCGCCTCGACATGAATTCGCCGGTCGTCGGCGCGGGCGGCGTACTTGGCGGCATTGTCGACCAGATTGAACAGAATCTGCTCGACGACGCCCGCGTCGGTCAGCAGCTTGGCGTCGGCCGCGGCGGGCGCCACTTGCACCTCCAATTGCATTTCGGCCTGCGCGGCGCGCTGTTGTAGACGACCTGAAAAACGATCGAGCAGTGCCGCGGCCGTGAGCCGGTCGACCCGCTCCGGGCGGCGGCCGCGTTCCAGGCGGGCGTAGCTCAGCACGTTTTCCACCAGACGCGAGAGCCGTTCGGCTTCGGTCTGCAGCGTGGCGAGATACTCGCGGCGGCGCTCTTCGCTGGGCACCATCCCCGCGGCGAGCATCTCGGCGTACATCCGAAACGTGGTCAGCGGCGTCCGCAGCTCGTGGGTCACGGACGAGACAAACGCCGCCCGCCGCTCGCTCAGCGCGATCACCCCGGCCAGCAGCGCCGCCACGGCGGCCAGCGCGACCACCAGCGCGGTCCACCCAATGGCCAGCGCCCAGGTCATCGCGGGGGTGATCCCGAACGCCAGCAGCTTCTCGCGCGGCACGATCATCGCGGGAATCCCGGCGAGCATGCGGCTGGGATCGGCCGCGTCCACGTCGGTGACCGGCTGCAGGCTGGCGTCGGGCAACAGGTCGTTCACCTCGCTCAGCAGATCGGTGCGAATCGCCGGCCAATCGAGCCAGCTCCCCACGACGCGCTGCTGATCGCCCTGCGTGACGCGGCGGGCCAGCAACAACTCGTCGTCGACCCACAGCGGCCGGCTGACGCCCTCGACCACGCCGCGGTTGGCCGGGGCGTTTTCGAAGCTGACATTGTACGGGTTCTCGCGCCGCTGCTTCACAAACTCCTGCTGCGTGACCGATTGATACCGGGAGGAGCGCTGCTGCAGATCGTTGTCGCCCCCGCCGGCGAGTTGCTGTGGGGCCGCCTGCTGTGCGTCACGGGACGCACCTTTCCCCTGGACTCCGGCCTGTTGATTCGCTTGTGCTTCTGGCGGCGCGGAATTGGGCGCGACGAACGCATAGTTGCCGTAGAACGAGCCGGGCGACTCGGTCTGCAGATCCCACGAGAGTTGCTCTTGAGGACCGGTCGCGCTGGGGAGCGACTCGGAGGGAAGTTGCTTCAGCAGATCGGCCACGTTGACTTGCGCGGCGAGTTCGCTGAGCCGTTTGGAATTGGCCGCGACTTGTTGCGCGGGGAGCCAGCTCTGCGACCCGCCAATCTCCTGAGCGGGTTGAGTCGCTTGCGGCGAGGACCACTGGCCGTTGGACGCGCAGGCAAAGTTCAACAACACATTGTCCGGCGCCCCCGCGGCGAGCGGCGACGGTTGCACGCTCGCCCCGTAGCCGCCGCCGTTGTCGCTGGGCAGCAATGCGTCGTAGTAGTACGCCGGCCGTGCCGCTTCGGACGCCAACAACGGCGCCAGCTTGGTGTCCATCCGCCACAGGGCCAGATTGATCCGCCGCTGCAGATCTTCTCGCGCATCGGCGCTGGAACGCGCCAGGTCCGCCCGCACCGCCTCGCGCGTCAGCCAAGCGAGCGCCGCGACAACGATCGCGGCACACGCGGCAAAGGCGAGCCAGATTTGCAGGGGGCGACGCATGGCGGGGGGATTGGAGTGAGTGACCAGTGATCGGTTACCAGTTACCGGTGATGCAGTGAAGACCACTGTTCACCGATCACTGGTGAATGGCAACTGGTGGGAGTTATCGGTGATCGGCTACCAGTTTCAGGTGATGCAGCGACGACGACTGGTCACCGATCACGGGTCACTGGTAACGACCTTCTGATCACCCCCGCAACATATATCCTCGTCCCCGCACGGTGACGACCGCGCCGTCGTCGCGGAGTTTTTCGCGCAGGCGGGCGACATGCATGTCGATGGTGCGGGTGTTGACGCCGCGGGCGTCGATCTGCCAGACGTTTTCCAGCAGCTCTTCGCGCGGCACGGCGCGGCCCGCATGGCAGGCCAGGTAGCGCAGCAGCGTCACCTCGCGCTCGGTCAGTTCGGTGCGACCGCCGTCGTCGAACGCCACTTCGCAACGGGCAAAGTCGACCCGCCCCGCGGCCAATGGCAACTCCTCCAGATCGCGCGGCCGACCCGGCGAGCGACGTAGCACGGCCTCGACCCGCGCCAGCAGTTCGTTCACGCTGAACGGCTTGACCACATAGTCGTCGGCGCCCAATCGCAACCCGGCGACGCGATCCTGCTCCTCGCCTCGCGCGCTGAGGATGATCACCGGCAGCGTCGGCCGCGCGTTGCGGACCTCGCGGAGTATTTCCAGACCGGTGAGCCCAGGCAGCACCATATCCAGCAGCACCAGGTCGACGGATCGGCGGACCGCCGCGGCGCACCCGGCGGCGCCGTCGGCCGCTTCGATCACCTCGTAGCCGGCGAACGCGAGCGCATCGACGATCCCGCGACGAATCGCCGCATCGTCTTCGATGGTCAGCACGGTGCGCTGCGACACGGGCGAGGCCACGGCGGTGGGTGATTGTGTTTTGATGGCAGTGTGTAGCAAGCCGCGACCAAACCTGATCGCGGCTCGCTCCGCCTCTTATTGTACGTGATCAACCGCGGTTTGGGTCACTGCTGGAGGGTCAGCCCGCCGCCGTCGAGCGCCGTGTACGCATCCGCGGGCGCCAGCCCCAGCCACGGGTCGTCGGACGGGGTCAGGAATAGCTCGGCGTACACACGCTCGTTCAGGACATCCAGGTCAGCCGGCACGTCGCCCGCGACGAACCATTGGTGAATCTGCCGATGTAGCAGGTATTCGTTCTTGACCGTGTCCAGCGCGATCGAGCTTTCGAAGCTCTGCACGATCCGCAGCAGCGGGTCCTCGACAACCCGTTTCGTCCCCGCGCGGGCGCCGGCCGCGACGGCGTCGGGCAATTCGCGGCGGATCACCGCGCGGCTCGATTCGTCGAGCTGCGCCTCTTCGCCATGCAGGGCGGCGATGGCTTGCCATTGGTCGTCGGAAAGTCGGTCTTCGACGCGGTCGCCCGTCGTGACCGCAACCAGCGGCGCCTCAACGGCCGTCTTGGAGAAAGCCCGTCGCGCCGCGGCGGCAGCGGTCGGCACGCGTTGGAATTCCGGTTCGGCAAGCGCCAACGCCGCGACGCCCGCCGCGGCCGTATCGCCCGCGAATTGCTCGTCAATCGCGGCCAGGCGTTGCTGGTGGTATTTAATCAAACGTTCCGGGTCGTAGCACGCCGTCAGCGGCGACAGCCCCAGTTGGTCGAAACCGCGCTCGAGCCACGCCAGAAATGCGTCCGGCCCGTACATCCCCGGCAACGCGTCGAGCGGCGTGCCGTTGCTGTCCAGAATGTAGTGCACGCTGTTGCCGGTGACGGTGCGGTCCAGTTGGCGACCGTCGCCGAAATCGATGGTGATCCGCGGTACGGGTCGCACGGTCTTCCAATGCAGCACGAAGTGGTCGCGCAGATAGGCGCTGACTTCGCGGTTGGAGTAGAGCGCCGTGCGGAAGAAGCGGCTGTTGGCGCAGCTGTACTCGTCGGTCAGGCGGCCGAGCAACCGCAGGCTGAGGATTGGCTTGCCCGCCGCGGCCGCGGCCTTTTGGGCGGCGTCCAGATCGGTGTACCAGTAGAGCCGCGAGACGACGGCGCCCCGCTGCTGGGCGACAAGATCGACGATCGCCGCCAACTCGGCCCGGTGCTCCTCGTCACTCGCCGCGTCGTAGGCGGCCAGTGCGGTTTGTAGGCCGTCTGGGCCGGCGGCGCGGAGCTCGTCCGCGCGATCTGCCAGATCGAAGTCGCCGTACCCGCCGCACGCCCAGGCGATGGCGACCACGCTTGCTGCACTCGCGACGGCGCCCAGCGTCAGTCCAATCCGTGTCCAGTTGGCCATCACAACAACCTCCTCAAGAGCGGATAAGAAAACGGCAACTCACGCGGCTCGCCCGTTGGCAGCGGCGTCTGCAGTGGATTCTACGAGCCGCATCGGCCCTGCCGCGCAACGGGCGTGTAACGGCTCGTCGGCGCGGCGGCCGCGGGGTACATTGGCGGTTTCCGCACCGCGACCGCACCTGACGGCGGCCTACGCCACACTTTTTCCCGGAACCCAATCATGTCCGATGCCGCCGAGGCCCCCGCTCAGAAGTGGCGCCCGCTGGAGCGAATCGAACGCCGCGTCGCCGGCGTGTTGATCGAGAAGGCCAAGACCACGCCCGACGCTTATCCGCTGACGCTCAATTCGCTGAAGAACGGCGCCAACCAAAAGAGCAACCGCTTCCCCCAGATGGAACTGGACGAGGAGCAGATCAGCGACGCGGCCGAAGCGCTGGCCCAGTCGCACGCGATCGCGCGCGTGCAGAGCGACAGCCGGGCCGAGAAGTATCGCCACTTGATGTACGACTGGCTGGGCGTCGACAAAGTCGAGCTGGCCGTGATGGGCGAGCTGCTGCTGCGCGGCGCGCAGACGCTGGGCGAGCTGCGCGCCCGCGCGGCGCGGATGGAACCGATTCCCGATCAACGCGCGCTGCAACCGGTGGTCGACAGTCTGCACGACAAGGGACTGCTGACGTACCTGACGCCGCCCGGGCGGGGATGCGTGGTGACGCACAACTTGTACCAGCAGCAAGAGATCGCCAAGCTTCGCACCGAACATGGCGGCTACACGGACCCCGCCTGCGGCCATGGCGGCCCAGCGCCTGCCGCGGCCCCGTCGACGCCGGCCACCCCCGCGACGTCCCAGCCCGTCACGCCCGCGCCGGCGCCGACGCCAGCTGCCCCGCCAGCGGCCGCGGCCCCCCCTGCCCCGGCGGCAGTCGACAACGCGCTGGCGGACACGATCGCCGCCTTGCGCGGGGAACTGGCCGACTTGCGCGAGGAGTTTGAGACCACGACCGGGGCGCTGCGGAGCGAGCTGGAAGACCTGAAGTCGCAGCTGGGCGTTTGACCCGCCCCGGGGCGAACCGATCCCCACTGCCCCTGAAAACCGCGGCGGCGTGTGCTATTCTGAACTCTGCCCGCCAGCCCCCACGCCCCTTGGCGCCCGCCCGATTGCATGTCGTCTCACTCGAACAACTCCGCTTCCAGCGCCACGCCGCTGGCTCGCTGGGGGCAGTTGCTGCACCACTACTTTCTGCCCATTCTGATGGGCGTGTACGTGCTGGCCGGCGTGGCGCCGGGGCCCGGCTCGGCGATTCGCGAGTACCCGATCAGCTTTCTTCCCGGGCCTGAGATTCACGCACCGCTGGCAATGGTCGCGCTGCTGCTGTTTTGCGCGGCGGTGACGATCGACTGGTCGCAGGTGGGCGAGGTGGTCAATCGGCCCTCGCTGGTGCTGGTGGCGCTGCTGGCCGGGTGGCTGGCGCCGGCGATCGTCGTGGCGCTGCTGGGAACTCTGCTGCCGGCGGTGTTCGAGCACGACGCCAGCGCCGGCATGCTGGTCGGGCTAGCGATGGTCGCGGCCATGCCGGTGGCGAACTCGTCGGCCGGCTGGACGCAAAACTCCGGCGGCAACGTGGCGCTGTGCTTGGCGCTGATCGTGCTGTCGATCTTTCTGTCGCCGCTGGCGACGCCGCAGATGCTCAAGCTGATGGGGCTGGCCCTGCAGGAAAGCGACACGGCCAAGATCGAACGCCTGGTCACGCAGTTCTCCGGCGCCAAGTTCATCGCCTGGGTGATTGTCCCCTCGGCGTTGGGGGGCGCCACGGCGTGGCTGCTGGGGCGCGAGCGGGTCGTGAGCCTCAAGCCGATCATTCGGCTGATCACGCTGTCCGACATTCTGCTGCTGAATTACGCCAACGCGTCGCTGGCGGCGCGCAAGGCGTGGACCGAGGAGAGTTGGACGGCGCTGTTATCGGCCGTACTGATTGCCGCGGCGGTGAGCGTGCTGGGAATCGTCGTCGCCGCGGCGCTGGCCAAGGCGTTCCGCCTGAAGCGCCCGACGCGGGCCGCCCTGCTGTACGGGCTGAGCATGAAGCACACGGGCCTGGCGCTGGTCCTGGCCGGCGAGGTGCTGGCCGAATCGCCGCGAGTGATCCTAGTGATCATGATGGCCACGCTGCTGCAGCACGTGGTGGCCGCGATCGTCGATTGGCGGATGGAGCACGCCGAGCCCGATTGACCGTGCGTTCATCGGTCGCAACGCCCCACAAAGCCGCGACCGCTGGTCGCGGAATCGGCATGGCATCAAGGAGAAATGCTGGGCCGCGACCTCGCAACGGACCAATCACCGGGCGACGCCGGCGAAGATCGCGACATTTGTACGTCGCAGGGAACGCAGTCCGCGACCACCGGTCGCGGCTTTGTGGCGTCATTCGGGGATCGGCTTCTGGGCGAGCACGACCCAACCGGGCGCCATTTCTTGGTCTTCGCCGGTCGCGGCGTTGTGATACGTGAATCGCACCGGCTCGAATGCGGCCCAATACTTCTGTCCCTGGGGCTCGGCCAGCGGGTCTTCGTAGCCCACGAGGAAGTGGTCTTCGCTCCTAAAACCCGGCTCGAGCGGATGAGTCGCCCGAATTGCGTCACGCCATGTGTCCGCCAATCGCGCTCGCTTGCCCGTCGTTTGGCGCGGGTGATGCAGAATCAACCCGCCCTCGCTCGCTTCGGCGGTATCCTCATCCGCCGAATCGCGCCGCAAGTCGATTAGCACGATCTCTGCGGAGCCCGTGAACCCCTCCTCGAGCACCTGGAATTGGGCGACATTCAGGGACATCGCCAGTACGCCGATCGCGTCATCGTCAGCAGAGCCCTCGGCAAGAATTGGTACGGAAAACGCCACCTTCAGATTGTTCGTCGTGGTGCTGCGATAGACGGCTGACACACGCGGATCCGAGATCGGTTTCGCGGCGGCGATCTCGGCTGGATCAGTCAAATTGCGTCCCTTTCCGTGAAAGTAATCGCGATCCCGATAGTTCTTGCCAATGCTGTCGCTCTTGGGGAATCGGGAGACCTGATAGCCCTGTACGTCGTTGACGAATAGGCTATCAGCCTGGACAGCGTCCTGGTTTCTGAATCCGAAATCTTTGATCCACGCCTCCAAATCCTTGACTGCCTCGGCGCGCTGCTGGCGATCCTCCTCAGTTTCTTTGTCGGCGTCGTCGCGCCGAGTGGCGTTAATCCGAGCGACGATGCCCTGCAACTGTGGATCGGCAGCCGACCTAGTGAGCAGGTCGAACCGCTCGGAAATCGCTTTGGGCAAATTGGCGTGGGCCGCCGTTTTTGCCGTTGCCGGCAATTGCTGGCGCGCATCCGCCTCAGCGCGCGCGAGTGCTTCCTCGCGGCTCTTGTCCAACAGCCACAGCGCCCCGCCGGCGAACCCCAGCGCCATCAGGATCGGCACGCCGGTGCCCAGCAGCCAGCGGCGGGTGGGCAGCAGCGTGCTGCCGGTCGACCATCGACTGCGCCACGTTTCGGCGCGGGACGACGCGGCCGGGTCGGTCGGGGTGCGGGATTCGTAGTCGCCGTCGTAGTCCTCGAACTCGTGGAACAACGCCGGCAGATTGTGCCCCTCGCAGAACGGCAACAGCGCCGCGGCCACTTCATCCGGCTCGGCGTAACGGTCCTCGGGCCGCTTGGCCATCATCTTGCGGATCACGTCCCACAGCTTGCGCGGCAGGCTGGTCGCCCGAATCGGCGGGATGGCTGATTTCTCGTGGGCTTTCTCCGGGCGCAGCTCCGAGTCGGCGAACGGCGGATGCCCGGCGAGCAGGTGGTACAGCGAACACCCTAAACTGTAGATATCGGCCCGGATGTCGACGCTGGTCGTCTTCCACTGTTCGGGCGACATGTACATGCCGGTGCCCATGGCGCGGTTTTCGTACCGGGTGAGCCGGTCCTGCCCGTCCTGGGCCAGCAGCGCGAGCCCCAGGTCGAGGATCTTCACCACGCCTCGCTGCCGCTCGGCGCCCTCCATGACCGACGAGTCACTGTGCACCTGGTCGTTGTCGATGACCGACAGCATCAGGTTCGACGGCTTGATGTCGCGATGCACCATGCCGTTGCGATGGATGTATTGCAGGCCGCGGGCGGCCTGGCGAATCGTCTCGCAGGCGTCGGGCACGGAGAGCGGCCCGTGCATCGCCACGAGCTGATCCAGGCCCACCCCGTCGATGTATTCCATGACCAGGTAGTGCACCAGGTCGCTGGGGGCGGACGAATCGATCGCCACGACGATGTTCTTGTGCTCGAGCTTGCCGACCGCTTTGATCTCGTTGTAGAAGCGGCGGACGATGTCCTCGTGCCCCTCGCCCAAAAACTGCGGCTTGATGACCTTCACCGCGCGGGTGCGATCGAACTGCGTGTGGCGGGCGCGGTACACGTCGCCCATGCCGCCCGAGCCGAGCAGCTCTTCCAGTTCGTAATTGCCGACGCGCTGCAGCTTGGACAACAGTCCCACGCCGCCGCCGGGCGTTGTTGGGGAGAGTCCCTCGACGGGCATCGTGTGGATCGATTGCCGCTCGCGCTCGGGGCCGCTTTTGGGCCGCTCGCGCAGCGGGCGGGGCTTCGAGCCGTCGTACAGCAACTCGTACACGGGGACCGTTTTGATCCCTTTGAGCTGATAATCCCCGTGCAAGTGCAGATCGACGCCGTCCAAGTCGACGTCGTCCAGGATGGCCATCACGCTGCGGCTGACCAGGATCTGCCCGCCCGTTGCGTAGTCGTTCAGTCGAGCCGCGTAGTCGACGTTCTTGCCGATGAAGTTGGTGGCGTCGCTCGGGTCAATCTGGGGGACGCCCACGTGGATGCTGATCCGCACTTCGACCTGCTCGCCCGAGGGCAGCTCGATGGGATCGTCGCGGTGGATGCGCTGCACGTCGACCGCCCACAGCGCGGCATCGATGGTGGTGGCGAAGACCAGGAAATGGCCGTCGCCGGCAGTCGAGACGACGCGCCCGCCGCGATCGGCCAGATTTCGCTGAATATGCTCACGATGCGGCCGGAGGACCGTGTCGATGAACGCTCTGTCTCGCTCCGACACGTCCCGCCCCGTCATGGCGCCCTTCAGGCGAACGGAGCCGCAGATATCGGTGAAGAGAAACGTCTTCAGTTCGGCCATGGAGTGCAATGGCCGTCGCTGCAGGGCGACGAATGCGAGGGGAGTGGGTTACCAGTTACCTGTGACCAGTGACCGGCCAAACCGAGTGCCGGCCTCGGCACGCACCGGTAACTGGTAACTGGTCGCCGATCACTTCCCCGTCAGGGGTAGTACACCGGCACGTAGCCGGACCGGACGCGGGTGACCGTGCCGCCCAGGATGGGACGGTAGCGGGAGCGCACGCGGACGGCCGGTTCGTAGACGACGGCCGGCGGGGGGTAGTATGCGACCACGGGGGCGGGCGCCACGTAGGCCGGCGCCGGGGCGTAGTAAGCCACCGCCGGCCGATAGTACGAAACATACCGTCCGTGAGCCGCAGCCTCGTTGGCCGCACCGGCCGCCAGAGCCACAACGCCCGCACACGCGATCCCGCGCAAAATGGTCGTCAGATTCATCACTTGTCCTCTCTCAACTCGAACGCAAAACGCAGCGCGCCCGCAGTTGCGGGCGACCGCTGCCTGTCAGTATCGCCGTGTCCGACCTGCAAAGCAACCTTGTCGGCGCCGGCGGCCGGCCCGGCTGTCGTGAGAACTGCCAATCGCCCCTGCGGGCCCGGCTAAATCCCCAACCCCGAGAGGCCGTCGGCCACCTGGTTGAGCGCCTTGGCCAGTTGCGGATGATCGGCCCCAAACTCGCGCAGCCGCTCGCGGAGCTGGTTGGCCAACGTGCCCTCGCCATCGCCCGGAGCCTCGGACGAGGCGGCTTCGCCAGCAGGCCCCGCGCCAGTGTGCAACAGGCGTTCGGCGTCGGCGGCAATCGTGGCCACGGCGGCACGCGCGTCGGGATCAAGCTGCTCGGCGCCCGCCAGCTCGTCATGCAGCTCGCGCAGCAAGGTCAGCAGTCGTTGTTTTTCCATGGGATTCACCGCCACGTGGAAGCCAGAAGAGACGATCGGCGCGTCAGGTGAGATGCGCCTCGCCAAGTGCATCATACACCCGTCGGCGGCGCAGATCACGATGTGGGCGTCGGGGCGTAGCCGGTCATCTCGGCCAGCGGATTCCAGGGCGTATCGCCGGCGTCCAGCGCGCAAGCCAGCACGTCGCGCCGCAGCAGCATGCCGACGAACGACTCGCCGTCGACGACCGGCAAGCAGTCGACGGCGGTCAAGCCGAATTGATGGGCGGCGCGCCCCAGCGGACTGGCGGCGTCGACGGCGCGGAATTCGCCATCGGCCGCCTCGCTGACCGGGGCGGTCCGCAACTGCGGGTCGAAGACTACGTCCAGCAGCGCCGTTTCGGTGACCATGCCGGCCAGCTTGCCGTCGATCACGATCGGCGCCGCTCCAATCTGGCGTTGGGCGAACTCGCGAATCGCGGCTTCCATGGTTTCGCTGCCGGTGAAGACCAGCGGATCGGATTTCATCACGTCGGCGACGACGGGCATGGCGGTTACCTCGCGTTGTAAAGCAGTTCTTTGTAGCGCCCCGCCATCAGAATCCCATCAGCAAACTCGGTGCCGATCTCGTAGCACCCCTCGGCCAGGCGGCGGCAACGGCGGACCGTCAACTTCAGCCAACCCTTGTCGGGGAGCAGCAGCTCGATCTCGTCGCTGGGAAACAGCTGTCGCGGGGCAAGGACGCCGACTCCCATGCGAGACACATCTTTAGAATAGGCCGCAAACGTGCCGTTGGCGGTGCGCAGGATGGCCTGATACCGCAGGTGAAAGCGGTGGTACTTGCGCCGCGAGTGCCCGCTGGCCAGCGCCTGCCCGGAGAGAGCCAGATACTCCCCCTCGGGCCAGGGGAGCTGGGTCCGCTCGGCAATGCGCGGCCACATAGCGCGGCCTACGTCTGAAGCGCTTGCTGCCAACATTCGACCATCTCCGAGTTGAATTGCGTCCCCGCGGCCGCGGCGATTCGTTCCAGAGCCGTCCGTGCGTCGTGGGCGTCGCGCCAGGGCCGGCGACCGGTGAGGCCCTCGAACGCATCGGCCACGGCCAACACTTGCGCCCAGGGGTGAATCTCGTCGGCGAGCACGGCCACCGGATAGCCGCCGCCGTCGACGTGTTCGTGGTGCTGATAGGCCATCATCAACTGGGCGTCGGATAGCGAACCCTCGCGACGAAGTTCGACATAGCCGCGGACGGTATGCGACTCGAGCAGCTGGCGGTCCTCGCGGGTCAGGCGCGCCGGCTTGCCGAGGATGTGCGGCGGGATGAGCCGCTCGCCCACGTCGCGCAGCAGGGCGCCCGCGGCAAACTCGGCCGCGTTGCTGGCTTCGATCAGCTGCATGCGCTCTGCCAGGATTAGCGCGTAGGCCGCGCCGTTGGTCGCCCGAATGCTCGCCCGATCGTCGTGCTGCAGAGCGCCGAATAGAGCGGGGACGTCGACATTCTGGCCGAAAAGCAAGTCCGCGAGCCGGACGCCGATTCGCTGTGCCGCATCCACGGCGGGCCCCGAGCGGATCATGTGCAACGCCGTGTCAAAGCCGGGCGCTTCGGCGACTTGAAGGATCGCGACGCGCTCGTGCGGCTCGACCTGGGCGCTGGCCGCAATGGCGTCCAACGCCTCCAGCAGTGCTGCCGACACGTCGGCCAGTTCACTGTTGGCCACGTACAACGCCCGCAGGCCGCGCTTCGACAGTTCCTGAAGATGCTCGTCGCTCAGCTCATAGTTCCGCTTGCAGAGCAGCTTGGGCGGCGTTCCCGGGCGACCCGGCAGGTACAGCGACGCCTGCGGACGATGCGCCGCGTAGAACGCAGCCAGCGGCATGCGGGTGAAGCCCTCCATCACCAGCGGTGTGGAAAGTCTTTGTTTTGCGGTGTCGGCGGACATTTGTGCGGTTCGCTTCGCAAAGCATTGTGCGGGATGCGTTCATGCGAGACCCAGAAAGCTACGCCATCTGGGGGGTGCGGTACTGCGGAAAACCGAATTCCCGAAGCGGCCGCCGACCGAGCCAGCTCGTTGCGTTCCGTTCCGCCGCCCCAATCGGCAGAATCCAAAGAACTTGAGACCGACCCTGCGGCGTTCGATAATGACAGGTTCCACCCCGTTCACCCCAGCAACCCTGCTCCTCTCATGCATTGCTCACGCCGTTTGGCACCCTGCTTGGCCGTCTTGATCGCCTCCGCTGCATCCCCGGCGCCGGCGCGCACCTGGACCGATTCCACCGGCAAATACACGCTGGACGCCGAGTTGATCGGCTTCGACGACGACTCGGTCGTGCTGCAACGCGCGAGCGACCACCATTTGGGCGAAATCGCCCGGGACAAGCTCTCGAAGAAAGACCAGCAGTACCTCGAATCGAAGGAAGCGCAAGAATCGACCGAGCGGCTCCTGGGCGCCAAGCAACTTTGGACCGGCGCCGACGGCCTGAAGGTCGAAGGCCGCATCGTCGACTTCTTGCAAAAGGACATCACACTGCACCGCCGCCGTAGCCGCCTGTACGTGAACGACCGCCCCTACAAGAATCTGCCGCCGATTTACCAGAAGATCGTGTGGCGCGTGGTCGAGCACTTCGAGGGCGTCGAGATCAACCAGGAGATCGACTTGAACCGCTGGGTCGCCCAGCAACGCCACAAGCCGCGCACCTTCCACTGCGAGGGGGTCGTGCTGGAACTGGACAACGGCGACGAGTACGCCGTGCCGTTCTTCCTGTTCTCCCAGGACGATCTCGCCGTGCTGCAGCCGGGCTACCAGGAGTGGAAGAGCGCCGAAAGCGATTACGAAGCCCGCGAGGACGTCGCCACGCGGCTGCAAGCGCTGGCCGCCGCGCGGCAGCAAGACAAGCAAGTCGACCGCCAAATCGCGCGAATGCAGTTGGCCATGCAAGCGGTCGTCGCCGGCGTGGCCAGCCTGTGGGAAGTGACGCTGTACCCGGCCGCCGGCACGCCGGGTGCGCCGATCTGGGCCGTCTATCCCGGGCGCGACAGCCGCGCCGCCGCCCAAGCGGCCTTGGCCGCCAACCCGGGGTACGTGATGGGGCCGGTGCGCAAAGTGAGCTATTGAGGCGCTGGATTTGACCAAGGCGAGCGGGGGATGCGTGACATTGCCTCCGCGTTGCGCCGCTTGTCAGCCTGCCAGACCGTGCGATAATCCGGGATTCTCTCCCGCCAGGCCCCCGCAGCCGGAGTCGCACGCGTCATGCAGGACAAGATTGTCACCACCGGGCTCACCTTCGACGACGTCCTGATCCAGCCCGCCTACAGCGAGGTGGTCCCCTCGGAGGTCAGCGTCGCCACCCGGCTGACCAAGCGAATCGAGCTGCCGCTGCCGCTGCTCTCCAGCCCCATGGACACGGTGACCGAGCACCGCATGGCGATCGGCCTGGCCCAGGAGGGCGGCATTGGCGTGATCCACAAGAACATGTCGATCGAGGCCCAGACCGAGGAAGTCGACAAGGTCAAACGCTCGGCCAACGGCATCATCGTCGACCCCGTGACGCTGCCCCCCACTGCTAGCGTTGCTGCCGCCCGCGAAACGATGGTCAACTCGAACGTGTCGGGCATCCCAATCACCGACCCCGACGGCACCCTCGCGGGCATTCTCACCCGCCGCGATCTGCGGTTTCTCGAGTCCAACGACATCCCCATCGCCGAGGTCATGACCGGCCGCGACCAGCTGGTAACGGCTACGGGGACCGTGACGCTTGCGGAAGCTGAGAAGATTTTAATGGCAAAAAAGGTCGAGAAGCTTTTGCTGGTTGACGAAAACAGAAAACTGACGGGCCTCATCACGATCAAAGACATCGACATGATGCGTCGGTTCCCCCACGCGGCCAAGGACGCGCAGGGGCGGCTGCGCGTCGGCGCCGCCATCGGCGTGCACGATTTCGACCGGGCGGCCAGCCTGATCGAGAAAGACGTCGATTTCCTGGTCGTCGACAGCGCCCACGGCCACTCGGCCAATGTCATCGCGACAGTCAAGGAGCTGAAGTCACGCTGGGACATTGACGTCGTCGCCGGCAACGTCGCCACCAGCGAAGGTTGCCGCGACCTGATCGCCGCGGGCGCGGACGCCGTGAAAGTGGGCATCGGCCCGGGTTCGATCTGCACCACGCGGGTCATCTCGGGCATCGGGGTGCCGCAGATCACGGCAATCCACCAGGCGGTCCAGACGGCCAAAGACACAAACACGCCGATTATCGCCGACGGCGGCATTCGGTACTCGGGAGACATAACCAAAGCGATCGTCGCCGGCGCCGACGTGGTCATGCTGGGCGGACTGCTGGCCGGGCTCGACGAAAGCCCCGGCGAGCGGGTGCTGTACCAGGGACGAACCTACAAGGCGTACCGCGGCATGGGCTCGCTGGGCGCCATGGTCCACGGCTCCAGCGAACGCTACCGACAAAGCAAGGAAGACGCCGGCAACGGCAAATTGGTGCCCGAAGGGGTCGAAGGCCGCGTTCCCTACAAGGGGGCGCTGAGCCCCTTCTTGTACCAACTGATCGGCGGCCTTCGGGCCGGCATGGGATATTGCGGCACTCGAACCATTCAGGAGCTGCGCACGGAGGCGCGATTCATCCAGGTCACGCCGGCCAGTGTGCGGGAAAGCCATCCGCATGACATTGCCATCACGCAGGAAGCGCCGAATTACACGGCGGAGTTCAAATCGGCTGAGTCCAATTAGCCGCGCCGTGGCGCTGGCCGCCGCTGTAGCAGCGGCCACGCTGGCTGTGGCGCAGGCTCGCGCCGACCTGCAATGGAATCGCCCCACGCGCCCCGCCGCCGCAGCCCCGGTCGCTGCTGCCGCGCCGCCTGTGATGCATCGCGACGCCGCCGTGCAGACCGCCGCGTTTGAGACGCCGGCCGCCAATTCTCAACTGCAGCCCGAGCCCGCCCTGCGCGTGGCCGCGCAATTCGATCCTTTCGAGGCCGATCCGTTTGGCGGCTTGGCCGATGATTCCGCCGACGATTTGCAGCATCAGCCTGAAGTCGACGCGCTGGACCTGTTCGGCAGTTCCGACGACGCGGAGTCCGACAAGCCCGCCGAGGACGAAGCGGAAGAAACCGAATCGCCCGCCGACGCGGACGAACCAGCCGACGCCGACGAGCAGCCGGCCCCGGCCGAGGGCGGCTTCGATCCGTTCGAAGAAACTCCCGCGCCCGAGCCTCAATCGACTCCCCAGCCGCAGTCGACGCCCGAGCCGATCATCCCCCAGCCGTCCCCTGAACCGGTGACGCCCGAGGACGATCTGGAAGCGGCCGGCTCGGCGATCGAGCAGGAACTGGGCCGTCGCGAGGCGGACGAGGCGCTGGACGCCGAGATGCCCAGCGCCGACGACGCCATGGAGGGCGAGTTGGCCCCCGGCATCGAGCGCGAGCTGCCCGGGTTCGACGATTCGCAGTTCGAAAGCAACCTGCAGGACGACGATGAAGAGCCGTTTGAGTGGCAAGACCCCGACGACGCGCCCGAGGCGCTGACCCCCGAGCAGGAAGCCCGCCGCCGCGAGCAGATCGCCGAGGAGCGCCGGGCGGCCGCCGAGCGTTGCGGCGATATCCAGAAGATCGCCCGCGGCCTCAAGCTCACCGACATCGACCTGGATATTTCGCTCAAGGGCGACCCGGGTCTGGATTATCCGTTCGAGTGCGCCCTGGGAGACGATCTGTTCACGGGCCGCGACTGGCCGCAGATCACCTACCGCTGGAAGGCCGCCGGGCTGTGTCACAAGCCGCTGTACTTCGAGCAGGTGCAACTGGAACGCTACGGCCACTCATGGGGACCGTACGTGCAGCCGATCATGTCGGGCGCCCACTTCTTCGCCACGCTGCCGATCCTGCCGTACAAGATGGGTCTGCAAACGCCCAACGAGTGCGTCTACACGCTGGGCTACTACCGCCCGGGCAGCTGCGCCCCGTACCTGATCCACGCGGTGCCGTTCACGTGGCGCGCCGCGTTGTTCCAGGGCGCCGCGGCGACCGGCACGGCGTTTGTCATTCCGTAACGGGCGGAGGGTGATCAGTTATCGGTTACCAGTGATCGGTGGTCACCGCGGGGGTGGCTGGGGACGGAGCGCAGCGAAGCCCCCAGGGCCCTTGGCGCCAGTCGCACGTCGCGCGGGTGCATCGCCACAGTCGACCGGATAGCACCACCGCCATGGTCAACCTCTACGAAGTCCGCGGCCGGATCACCGACTCGCTGACCGACGAGCTGCTGCAGGCGCCGGGCGTGCGCATCGAGCGGATCGTCGAACTGGGGCACGTGAGCCCTGACGACTTCTGGTACGACCAGGACGAGCACGAGTGGGTCGCCGTGCTCGCCGGCCGCGCGCGACTGCAGTTCGCAGACCAGGACGAGCTGCTGGAACTGGGCCCGGGGGACCACGTGAACATCCCCGCCGGCCGCCGCCACCGCATCGCCTGGAGCACGCCCGACGAGCCGACGATCTGGGTGGCGGTGTTTCATCGGTGAGGGGAAGCCAGCAGCGAGCGCGCGGCACGGTCCTCGCCAATCGTCCGCCCGCCACGGCGTCCTCGTACCACAACTGCAGCCCCTATTCCCGCAAGCAGCACCGCGTGCCCTGCGGGCGGCTCCGGCACGGGTATCGCACCCACGCGAATCGCAGTCAACTCGGCTGACCATTGCATGTCGCGCGCCGGGACGAAGAACCAGAAATCGAAGCTGAGCGTCCTGATCTCGGTGAAATTGGGCAGACCCGGCGAACCGTCGCGCACCGTGAAGCTGTCAAACGGGATCGCCGCCGTGAACGCCCCGCTCGCAGACTCGAAACTGCTGAAGTCGAGGATCTCGCTGAAGAAAGTGATGCCTCGCTGCCCGTCGCGCAGCAGTAGTCCGATGCTGTCAGGCGGCTCCGTGCCGGCAAAGCGGGCGAAGTCGAGGAGAAACGCGTTGTTCACGCCGCCCTGCGTCAGGTCTGCCACGCCCACGTCGTAGTCAAAGTTGAATGCGAAGCTCGGAGAAGAATTGTCGACGCGTCCGCCGACATCGGCAATGTCCGCGGTCATCGAACCCGGAACGCTCGAGTTCACGTCGAACGACGCCACCGGCAGGTAGAGCGAGATTGTACTCGCGGAGATTTGTATTCGACGCGTGGCATTAAGCTCGCCCACACTTGTCGTCGTGACAATTTCCTGAAACATGCCTGGGCTATTTGTCACCGCTGTTTCGGTGAAGTCGTCCAGTACGATTTCCGCACGAACGGGGGGCGCGGCCAGAACGGCGGCGACTAAGACGAGTGCTCTTCTCTGAGACATCGGTCGGGTGCTCCGGGCTGAGTTCAGTCCCCCCCGGGCGACTGCATTATCGCCGAATCCGTGCAGGCGGGTCCAGGAAATTTTCGTTGGCGATCGCGGCTCAGGTGGAAAATTGATTTAGCCGCGGAGCTTGCTCCGCGGGCCCCGCCGCAAGCGGCGGGGCTAAATGGGATTGAGCTGAATGGTCGAAACTGAGACCCGGGGCGTCGTCGGCACGAAGGTCCAGGTTGGAAGTCCTGGGACCATAAACGCTACAATACCCGCATGAACGAGCCGCTTACATTGTCGGTGGCGCAGGTGCGCCGGATTGACCAGTTTGCCATCGACGAACTGGGCGTCCCCGGGATCGTGTTGATGGAAAACGCCGGGCGGGGGGCGGTCGACGCGCTGCTGGAGTTCGATCCTGCGCTGGCGAACGGGGAGCATCGCGTCGGCATCTTGTGCGGCAAGGGCAACAACGCGGGCGACGGGTTTGTCGTGGCGCGGCATTTGGCGATCCGCGGCGTGCCGGCGGTGCTGGTGCTGCTGAGCGACCCCGCGGAGTTGCGCGGCGACGCGGCGGCGAACCTGGCAATTGCCCGGCAGATGGACCTGCCGCGATGCGATGTGAGCGGCGTGGACGCCAGCGACGCCGCGGCCATTGGCGCAGCGCTCGACGAAGCGGTCGGCGATGCGGCGTGGCTGGTCGACGCCATGCTGGGCACCGGCGCCACCGGCGAGCCGCGGCCGCCGTTTGACGCGGCCGTGCGATGGGCCAACGCTCAACCAGCGCGGCGGTTGGCGCTGGACGTGCCCACGGGACTCGATGCCGACGCCGGCGACGCGGCCGCGGTCACGTTTCGGGCCGATCTGACTTGTACGTTCGCGGCGAACAAGCGCGGGTTTCTCGCACCCGCTGCGGCAGAGTTTCTGGGCGAACTACGCGTGGTTTCGATTGGTTTGCCCGAAACCGCCATTCGATCAGCGATTGGCGAATAACGCGAGGGAGTCAACTCGCGTCGCTTGCGGGGGCTTCGCTGCGCTGCGTCCCCAGCCACCCCAACGGAGAGCCGAATGCTCTCCGCATGCGCACAAAAAACCGGGGGCCGAGCCGAAGCTCGACCCCCGGGTCGTTGGGGGATCTCTCGGTTGTTTCCGAAAGCCGGTCGCCGTTGCGGCGGACCGTCAGGCGGATTGCTCCGCCCCCTGCCGCGCGTCGGCGGCGTTCGGAGGGGGCGGGTCCCGCGGCCCTGGCGGCTGCGGGACCCGCGACTCACTGGTTATCGCCGTCCTTAGTAGGACAGGATCATGTCCATCCCGAAGGTGGTCTCGTCGATGTCGCCGCCGGGGGACCAGTCGTAGC
>PABB01000032.1 GCA_002702655.1 Planctomycetaceae bacterium | reverse complement strand
GCCTCAAGCGGCTGCTCCGCTGCGCGGGGTCAGCGGAGTTACCCAACCCGTACCTTCATAACGGGTGGCACAGGAATTCGATGCCGGCCACACGGCTGAACACCTGGAAGATGAACCGCCCCCCGGTCTCCAATTCTCTCACTACGCGATCGAGCCGGCATCGTTGAAGCCAGATATCGGCGACCTCGTCTACGCCGAACCCGCAAGCGTATGGTGGGACGAGAAAGAACCTCAAAAGCGGGATCTCATTGCAATCCCATACCTTGACGTCAGCGTGCTGTCTGAAGCATTGCCTTTTCACGACGGATCGTCGGGTGATTTGGTGTTCGAATCGAACGCCCTCATCGAATTCAGTTATGAAGATGCTCGACTATCTCCCGATATTCATCAGATTCGCGACGGAGAACACGCCTTGTTCGCCGCACTCAAGAATACTTTCGGATGTGAGTTTGGTTGGGGCGTGATCTCCGGTTGACCAGCCCGATAACCACCGGCTGCAGTTGACCGGCGACTCCCGCGAGTAGAATGGCGTGGTCGATTCGACGCTTGCGCCGGCGGGCGGCCGGCAACTGAGCCGAAGCAAGTTCTGGGGCTCCTCGGCAGCCCTTCAACTAACAGCGGCGTGCCCAACCTCAGCGACTTTGGGCCCTGTCATTTGACGCACAGGCGTGAAACTCCTGCGCACTTCTCGGCACGGCACGAACCGCCCGCGGTGGAACTCACTTCCTTCACCTCGGCCGCCGGCCAACTGGCTGCGGGCACAACGTCCTCTACATCTTCGCCAGGGCTCGGTTTGGATCGGCGTGAAACGCTAGGCGACATTTCATCAAATCTCGACACCAACGCTGCGGCTTTCAGCGCACGTCGCCTGGCGGGATTTCACTGGGAATTGGGCCAGCGGATCGAGTAGAACGGATGTGGCGCGTTGCGCAGGGCGGTGTTCGGCGCCAATGCACCATCCGCAGCGTGCCAGCAGGCGCAATGGGAGTTTTGCACAGCGCACTGAGTTCTGCTCGCAATAGTCGCCCGCGGGCCGCCGCGGCCAATCGCCGCAAATCATTGACCAGCAACGACTACGGCCGATTGACGAGCGCACTGACAGGCAGACTTTTGCTCCCAGATTTCGCGCTTTTGCTCCTTGGCAAAATAGCAAGACCACCCCCAGCAGCCGGCGGCCTACGGCCGCCGCCGTCACGCCCGTTCGCAACTACTCGTCACGCAACGCCGTCCGCGTGCCCGCCGCCGCGTTGCCGTCGATCGTCACCCGCTCGCTGCTGCGGGCGTGGCCTTCTTCGGCCGTCGCGCCGCCGACGATCAACAGCGTGCCGTCACCGGCCGGAAGGATGCGATGAAAGAACCGCGGCGCCGCAATCTTGCCGACCTGTTCCCACTCCGAATGATCCGCCGCGAGCCGATAGACGACGCCCTCCATCCCGCAGGCGTACAGCGCGCCCTGGTCCGCACACGCCGAGACGCCGAAGCCGTGGAACGATTCGCCGGGGAACTCTGGCCCCGACGACCACTCGCCGCTGGCGGGGTCGTACAGAAACACGTCCTTTCTCACGCCGCCATCGTCATCCATGCCGCACACGACGGCCAACTGGTCGCCCGCCGGGGCCACGGCCAGGGCCCGCCGCTTGAATGGCGGCGGCGACAGTTCCTGCCAACCCGACTCGGGCTTGGCGAGATCGAACGCCAGGGCGCCGGCCTGCCACTCGCCGCTGGAGTCGCCCGACAGCCGCCAGCCGCCCACCACGAACAGCGTGTCGCCCACCACGGCCGCGTCGTGGGACGACCGCCCCGCGGGCAATGCGGGCATGGCCGCCCACTCGCCCGCTGCCGGATCGAAGCACGCGAACTCGTCGACCGAGTGCAGATCGGCGTCGTCGCCGGCGGCGTTCTTGGCGTTCAATCCGCCGATGCGATACAGCTTGCCGCCGTGGGCGACCAGCGCGAGCCCCTGCAACGGCGTCTGCGTCGGCAGGTCTTCCCACTCGCCGCTGCCGTCGACGCGGGCCCGCATGAACCGCGGGCTGAGGTTGTCGGCCGAGTGGTCGTGGGCCTTGCCGCGATGGCCGCCGTACAGGTAGGCGTACCCGTCGGCCACCGCGGCGCCGAAGCTGGCAATGGCGTCCGGCAACAGCGGCAGGGCCGATTCGTGCATCGTTTGCTCCGGGGCGTAGGGGAAGGTGGTCGTGGCGTAGCACGCGGCCGAGCGGTACTTCTCGCCATCGAACTCGCCGCGGGCGTCGTCGTCGGTCACGCCGGCCATGAAGCCGTTGACGCCCGGCGTGAGCCCGGCCGCATCGAACACTGCCACGCCGTCGTCGTTGGTCGACTCGTTGGCCGCGAGTTTGCCCTTGGCGTCGTAGAACATGACTTTGACATGCTTCAGCGGCTGGCCGTCACGATACAACGTGGCGATGAGCTTGTCGCCCGCGATCCGCGGAATGATCTGCAGCGGCAATTCCGCGACCGGCCGTTGCGACCACTCGCCGGGGATGCGGCTGGCGTAGCAGGTGGCCGCGTAGGTGAGCATGGCGCCGTGATACAGGCCGTAAGGGGCGGTCATCGTCCACACGCCGCGGCGCTCGAAGTCGTCTTCGCTGCGCAGGCCGATGAAGTCGTCGGTTTCGACCGGCTCCATCGTCACCGGCTGGTCGGCCACGTCCAGATCGCGGCGGACGACGTCCACTTCAGCAAGCGACTCCGGCAAGTGGTACGCGCGCTCGGCCGGACTCTCGCCAAAGAAGAATTCGGCCTGCCCGTCGTCGTTGGTCGCCAGCCAGGCAAAGTGGGCGGACGCGGGGGAACCAGCGCTGGCAAGCAGCGATACGGTCGCCAGCGCGACGGCGAGAGCAAGAAAGCGAATCGACATGGGAACATCTCCAAGATGGGTCAGGTTTCGGAAAGTGGGCGGCAGCGTGCGGCGACTACAGTGCCACGTCGACCTCGCCGCCCGCGCGGGTCGCCAACGCGGCGAGCGTCTCCGCGTCGATGTCGTCGGCGACGAAGTGCACCGAGCCGTCGACCATGACGAAATGCACGCCGCCAGGGTGATCGCTGCGAAACGCGGTGACGTGCGGACCGTAGAGGCCGGGTTCTGTCGCGCGGTCGGGGAGCGTCTGGGGATTGAACGGCCCCCAGGTCGAGGCGAACGATTCAGTGATATAGCCGCCGGGCCAGCGCGGGCCTTCGCTGGTCGTGCCGGCAAAGTAGTCCTGCTCGCCGAAGGCGAGCGTGTGCGACGTGCCGTCGGTCACGTGCCGCAGACTGACGACCGTCGGTCGGGCGACAATCGCGCCGTCGTGCTTGGTCGCCAGCCAGGGCGAAATGCTGCCGGTGCTGGAGCTGTAGCTGCCAGGCGCCGTGGTTCCTGCGGGCAACTCAACGGCCATCGAGGGGCACAGATACGTCGGGATCGTCGTCTGCACCACGCCCGCGTTCACCGGATCGCTGGTGCCAAGGTCGGGATCGTAGGCAACGTAATGATTGCTTTGTTCCAAGTACGGCAGCAGGAACAGCAGTGCGCTTTCGTGATCGGCTCCGATGGAGTCGTGCACCCGCGCCGGCGGCAGCGTGCCGGTGACGTCGTGATACATCTGCGTGGCCAAGCCGATCTGCTTGAGGTTGTTCTTACACGTCATGCGGCGTGCTGCCCCCCGCGCGGCCTGAATCGCCGGCAACAACAGCGCGATCAGCACGCCGATGATGGCGATGACCACCAGCAGCTCGACGAGCGTAAAGCCGCTGCGCCGCGCCCGTTGGGTCTGCGACGGTCGACGACGGCCCCGCCGGATCATCAAGATAGCTCCGCCCAGACTGGCCAGAGCCGCCGTTGCCGGCTCGGGAACGCTGCGAACGGCCGCGGTTGCGGCCGCGCCGCCGAACTGTTCCTGCCATACCGCTAAGTCGTCGGCGTCGACGTCGAAGTCGCCATCAGCGTCACCCGTAGCGAGCGACCCGGCGCCCGGCGCCAACGACGCACCGCGCTGCCAGGTCAGCAGGTCCGTCCCGTCGACGTGCGAATCCTGGTTGAAATCAGCGTCGTTTGCGACGACGCTGCGGGCTTCGATCAGCGTATCGATTCGCAAATGCTGAAAGGAGCTGTGCACGACCACGGGGATCTCGACGCGAAAGTCGCCCACGAAGTCGGGCAGCCAGAACTCGAACAGCAGCTCTTCGACAGGAGCCAGCCCGAAGGGGGTCTCGCCCTCGCCCGAGAACATCACCTCGCTGCGCACCAAATCGTTGTTGGCGCCGCCGGGCAGCGGGTCGCCGCCGAGCGACGCCAAACGCAACTCCTCGACGACGACGCCCATGCCAAGTTCAGGATTGCCCGAGCCGGACGTTTGGATCACCACGCGCGTTCCCGATCCAGGCGGAAACGGATCGCCGCTGCCGCTTGCGCCGCCGTGGTTGAGAATCGTGGCCGTCACGACATAGTCGCCGCCGAACGAGTAGTACGCTCCGGACGTGGAACTGGCATAGCCCGGCGCGGCGACCGACATCTGCGGCTCGGCGGTCAGCGTCGGGCTGACCGCCAGCGTCGACGGCGGCGTATTCGCCCCCCGGAAAGCCGACGCCTCGTAGTCCCATTGCTGATGGGTCGAGTTGGCGTCGCCGATCGACCAACCAACGGGCTCCTGAAAGCTGCTCGCCGTCGCGCCGACAAGCTCGGCTCGAGCCAGCAGCGCCGCCGCCAGTAGCGCCGCCGCCAACATTCTGCGTTGCGGAAACTTCATGTCTCACTCCCGCTCGGTTGTCGTCCCGTTGTGCAGCGCGCCGCAGCGCCGTGGGGACGATGAAATCGATGGATGAAGGGTTTCGACAACTGCCGTGAGGTCGGCGTGGTCTCCTCGGTGCGGCCGGTCAGTCGCACCGAGAAGCCGACGCCGAGCCTCTTAGATGCGGTTTGGCTTTCTCAATGCCGCGCGGCCCGCGGCGAACGCCAGGGTCAGCAGCGCCAGCGCGGCAGTGGCCGGCTCGGGGATCGGTTGCGAGGTCAGCCGCGGGCCGGCGAACCCTCCGCCCCCGGCGTACTCGCTGGAGGCAAAATCCAACGTCCCCCCCTGCCCGCCCGCGGAACTGACGGCCCACAGGCCGAACCCGTAGTTGGGCGTCGAGCCGTCAATCCAGGCGTCGACCACAGCGGTCACGTCCAGGCTGAACGGTGACGGCGATCTCGGATTGATGACGCCCACGTGCGTCGCGCCGCCGGCGTAGCCGCCGTACGCGGCGTCATCGCCCTTGATGTTGTCGAAGTACCACTGCAACCGCGCGTCATGGTTGCCGTCCTGCGGAAAGAAGGGGCCGAACGTGTAGCCGGTCTCGATGTCGGCGCCGGCGACGCTGACGGCCACCTCGGCCTGGCCGGGTTGAATCCAATCGAGCGTGAGGTATTTCTGCGGCCCGCCGTTGGCGACGGTCTGCAGGCCGCTGACGTCGAACTTGACGACTGCGAACGTGTGGTGCCCCAGGAAGTCGGCGCCGTTGTAGAACTGCCCCCCCGAAACGTCGGCGGTGGTCGTGATGCCGTTGCTGCCGGCGTTGTTCGATCCGAAATAAACGTACGAGTCGTTGTCGTAAACCGCGGTGGCCAGCGTGGCGCCATTTGCCAACGAACACGCCAAGGCAGCCGACCAGAGAGAAGCGCAGGTGAAAGTCGATTTGATGAAGTTCATGGGTCAAGTTCCTTCGATGTGGTCGTGCGTCAGGCGGTCCCGCAACGGCGCCGCAAATGCGCTCCGAAATGGATCTGAGTGACGACGTTCCAGCGGCCTGCGATGGATTCCGGCAGAAATCCCGAGGCGAAACAGAATGGCGCAACCCGCTCACAGTGAGCGTTTTGCGGCCCTGGCTGGCATGGGCGAGAGCGCCCGCGGCTGGCTTAGGACTTGATACTGAGTCTCAGTCGCTGTAAACATAACGACTGTGAGCGACCCGTCAACCACCGCCGGTGGATTTTTTCGAAGCCGTCGCTTCGTTAATCAACCGCCGCTGGGCGACGCATCGACCGCACTTCCCTGGGGCCCGC
This sequence comes from Planctomycetaceae bacterium, assembly GCA_002702655.1. GTDB lineage: Bacteria > Planctomycetota > Planctomycetia > Pirellulales > Lacipirellulaceae. The sequence goes on along the minus strand of PABB01000032.1, from coordinate 69,074 downwards.
CGCGGCCTCCACACCGCCATTCTCGTGCTCAAACTTGCCGCCGATGAGCAGCCCATCTGATTTGCCAACCAACAAACGTCCCCCGACAGACGCGGCGCCCCACCGCATCGCGGCCGAGCAGTTGCTGCAAGGGCGGCGCTCGGTCGAGATTGCCTACAACGGGCAGACGTACCGACTGCTCGCCACCAAGAACGGCAAGCTGATTCTGCAGAAGTAGCGCGCCGCTACGTGCGGCAGCGGCGGCAGCGCTGCGACCAGGGCGTCAGCCCGTCGGCGCCGCGGTGCGTTTGGCCCGCTCGCCCAGACCGCGGAAGATCACGAAGAACACGGGCGTCAGCGCCAAAGAAAAAACGGTCGCCGCGGCCATGCCGCCGACCACGGCGTTGCCGACCGCCTGCCGACTGGCGGCGCCGGCGCCGCTGGAGACCAGCAGCGGCAAAAACCCCAAGATCGACGAAAACGCCGTCATCAGGATCGCTCGGAACCGCAATTGGGCGGCTTTGACCGCCGCCTCGCGCAGTTCGACGCCCTGCCGGCGCTGCTCGGCGGCGAACTCGACGATCAGAATCGCGTTCTTACTGGCCAGCGCGACCAACAGCACCAGGCCGATTTGGGTGTAGACGTTGTTGTCGGCCCCGCGAAACATCAGCATGCCGACCACGCCCAGCGCCGCCAGCGGCACCACGGCAATCACGGCGGCGGGACTGGTCCAGCTTTCGTACTGCGCCGCCAAGACAAGAAACACCAGCACGATGGACAACGCCAACGTGAACCCCTGCGACTCGACGACGCTCTCGGCTTCCATGAGCTTCTTTTCCTGGTAACTCATACCGGCCCACTCGTATCCCATTCCCTCGGGCAAGGCTTCTTCAGCCGCCGCTTCCATCAGACGCATGGCTTGGCCTGAGCTGAAACCGGGCGCCGGGCCGCCGTTGACCTGCGCGGTGGGATACAGATTGAACCGCTGCAACACCTGGGGGCCGACGGTCTCGCGGACGTCGACAAACGTCCCTAGCGGGACCATGTCGCCCGCGGCGTTACGAACGTCCAGCTGTCGAATGTCTCGCGACGTCACGCGAAACGGGGCGTCGGCCTGCACGCGGACTTGGTAGGTGCGGCCAAACGCATTGAAATCGTTCACGTACGCCGAGCCCAGATAGGCCTGCATGGTATTGAACACGCTGGTCAGCGGCACGCCGAGCGTCTTCACCTTGGTTCGATCGATATCGGCGAAGATCTGCGGCGCCGACGCGCGGAAGGTCGTATTCAGGCCGGCGATGCCCTGTTGCCCGGCGGCCTCGTCCATCAGCGCCGCGGTCGCGCCGCCTAATTCAGCGAGCCCGACGGACCGGCGATCCTGCACTTGCATCTGAAAACCGCCCGCCGCGCCCAGCCCGTCGATCGCCGGCGGGATGAACGCGAAGACGATCGCGTCCTGTAAATGCGAGAACTGCTGCTGCAGGTGCGCGACAATGGCGTCCTGCTGCTGGGCGTCGTCGGTTCGCTCCTCCCAGGGCTCGAACACAACGGCGATCATGCCGGCGTTCGAACCGTTGGCGCTGCTGAGAATCGAGAACCCGGTGATCGACACCCAGTCGGCCACGCCGGGCGTGTTGGAAATGACATCGTCCAGCTGCCGCATCACAGCCTCGGTCCGTTGCAGCGACGCGGCGTCGGGCAATTGTACGTTGACGAGCACGTAACCCTGATCTTCGGTGGGAATGAAACCGGTGGGGAGCCGGTTGAGCGACCACCCGGCCAGCGTCACCAAACCGCCGTAGACGATCACCACGATGGCCACGGTACGAACCAGCCGTCGCGCTCCACTAGCGTAGGCGGAGGTCGCCCAATCGAAGCCTTTGTTAAACGCCCCGAAGAATCGCCCCCGCGACTCAGTCTTTCGCAGCAGAATGCCGCATAGCGCGGGGCTGAGCGTCAGCGCGTTGATCGAACTGATCACCACGGCCGCGGAGATCGTCAGCGCGAATTGTCGATAGAGTTGTCCCGTGATGCCGCCCATGAACGCAGTCGGCACGAACACGGCCAGCAGCACCAACGTGGTCGCAATCACGGGCCCGGTAATCTCGTCCATCGCCCGCTCGGCGGCTTCTTTGGGAGGCAAGCCTTTGTCCAAATGCACGGCGGTGTTCTCCACCACCACGATGGCGTCGTCGACCACGATGCCGATGGCCAGCACGATCCCAAACAGCGTGAGCATGTTGATCGAAAAGCCCAGCGCTGCCATCACGGCAAAGGCGCCGATCAACGACACGGGTATCGCCACGCAGGGAATCAACGTGGCGCGCCAGTCCTGCAAGAACACAAAGATCACGACGACCACCAGCACGACGGCCACGGCCAGCGTCTTGTAAACTTCCGTGACCGACGCCTCGACGAAGCGGGTCGTGTCGAACGGGATGTGATACTCGATGCCCTCGTCGAACCCGGGGCTCAGGCGCTCCATCGCCTGCTTGACCGCTTGGGCCACGTCCAGTGCGTTGGCGCCGGGAAGTTGGTAGACGGCGATCGTGGCGGCCGGCTGGCCATTGAACGTGGACGAGCGGTTGTAAGTCTTGGCGCCCAGCTCGACACGTGCCACGTCCTTGACGCGGACAAACCGCTGCCCTTCGGCCCGGATGATCAGCTCGCCAAACTGCTCCTTCGTGCGCAGCCGGCCCTGCGTGTTTACGGTCAATTGAAACGGCGTGCCGTTGGGGGCCGGTTCCTCGCCGAGGCGGCCCGCGGCGACCTGCACGTTTTGTTCGGAAATCGCGGCGAGCACGTCCTCGGTCGTCAGCGAGCGGGCCTTCAGCAGCGCGGGATCAAGCCAGACCCGCATGCTGTAGTCGTCGGCGCCAAAGATGCTTACGGAGCCGACGCCTTCGATGCGCGCCAATTCGTCCTTCAGCCGCAGCGTGGCGAAATTGCTCAGGAACTTCGCGTCGTGCTCCGGCTTGCTGGAGGTGAGCGCAAGATACTGAATCACGCTGGTGGATTGTTTTTTGGTCGTAATGCCCTGACGGCGCACCTCCTCCGGCAGACGCGGCTCGGCGATCGCTACGCGATTCTGCACGAGCACGGTGGCCATATCCATGTCGGTGCCGATCTCGAACGTGACGGTCAGCGCATAGGCGCCGTCGTCCGACGAGACGGAGTTCATGTAGATCATGCCCTCGACGCCGTTGACTTCCTGCTCAATCGGTGCGGCGACGGTCTCGGCGATGACCTCCGGATTGGCGCCGGGGTAGAAGCAGGTGACCTGCACCGTCGGCGGCGTGATTTCGGGGAACTTGGCCACCGGCAACGACACCTGCGCCACGGAACCGGCGATGATGATCACCAGCGATACCACGGTCGCGAAGATCGGGCGATGGATGAAAAAGCGTGAGATCACTGCTCGTCTCCCCCGGTGGACGATGACGAGGGCGGTTCCGATTGCGCGCCGGGCGAGTCGGCGGGCGGCTCGCTCGCGACCTGTTGAGGATCGACCTCCGCACCCGGCCGCGCCATTTGCAGTCCGTTCACCACCACCCAGTCGTCTTCGGTCAACTCCTCGCTCGTGACCGCTCGCATCGAGCCGTAGTGATTGCCCAGGGCGACGCGGACGGTTTCGACCACGTTCTTCTCATTGACCACGCGGAGGTAGGCCCCCGCCTGGTCATGGCCAATCGCCGTTTCCTCGATCAGCAGCGCTTCGACGGGATCCAGAGGCACCTGCAGCCGGACGAAGGCGCCTGGGGCAATCACGCGGCGTGGGTTGGGGAACTCGCCCCGCACCAGATACGTGCCGGTGCTGCTTTCGATGTCCAAATCGGCGTAGTCGATCACGCCCTGGTGAGGGAAATCTTGCTCGTCGGCCAGGGCCAGATTGACGATCGTCGGGTCGTCTTGCTGGCGCTGCTCGTCGCGACGCAACGGCTCGGCGTCGTCGTGCATTCGCACCCAGCGAAGGTACGCCGATTCGCTGACGGTGAAATAGGCGTAGATCGGATCGTACCGCGTGATGCGGGTCAGCAGCGTCGGTTCGCCAACGCCGACCAGATTGCCGACATCGACCATCCGTTCCCCGACGCGGCCGGTGATTGGGGCGGTGACCTGGGTGAACTCCAGATCGAGCCGGGCATTCTCCAGCGCCGCTTCCGCCGCGGCGATGTTGGCCTCGGCGGAAGCGACCGTCGCCTCGGCCGCGTCGAAGTCGGCCTGGGCGGAGGCCACTTCGGTGCGGCGCAAATCGAGTTCCTCCGTCGTCACCGCGGCGCCGGCCGACTGGGCGCGGCGGAACCGGGCGTCGGCGTTGTCGCGCAGCGCCCCGGCGCGATCACGGGACGCCTTGGCCTGAGACAATTGAGCTTTGGCGAGCGCCACATCCGCCTCGGCCCGCGCGACGGCCGCCTTGAAGGGCCGTGGATCGATGGCAAACAGCAGGTCGCCGGCGTTGACCTCCTGGCCTTCGGTAAAGTGAATCGCTTCCAGAAATCCCTCGACCCGCGCCCGCACGTCCACGGATTCGATGGCGCTTGTGGTGCCGGTGAACTCCAGTCGCTCGACGACCTGCTGCCGCAGGGGGTGACTGACGGTCACCTTGGCGGGAGGCCGCGGCTGGAATTCGTTACGCGGACCGCAACCGACTACGACGGTCGCCGTCGCCACCGCCACCGCAATCGGCCACGCACCGCAGCTGCATTCGCCCCGCCTTCGACCGCGATACATCATTTTTGCCTCGTTGGGACTCGCAAGATAGATACAGCAACTTAGCTTTCGCCCGACCGGCGGTGCGGCGCCTGGTCCCCAGCATAGCGGGACGGTCGACTGGCCGCGCCCCCTGCCGTCCGCCGTGTCGAAGTCGCCACAACCAGCATAATGCGTTCGGCCGGCACAATCGTACCGGGGCCCGTTGCACAGGGTTTTCCACACGGCGGCCGCGGACTTTCTGACTTGCCCGCGAGCTATGTTTCCGCGGTGCGATTCAGTACGCCGCCCCTGGTCCATCCATACTCAGGTAAGAACATAGCCATGAGCGCTCCCCGCATTCGTCCGGTCAACGAAACTCGCCAATTCGAGATTCACGAGCTGTTCTTCTCGACCACCGACCCGAAAGGGCTCATCTCCTACGGCAACGGGGTTTTCACTCGCATTGCCGGGTACGAAGAAAAGGAGTTGCTGGGCGCACCGCACAACATTATCCGTCACCCCGATATGCCCCGCGCGGTGTTCAAGCTGCTGTGGGACTACATCGAGGACGGCCGTACGATCGCCGCGTACGTGAAGAACATGGCCAAAGACGGCCGGTACTACTGGGTGCTGGCGCTGGTGATGCCGTGCGAAGGCGGCTACGTTTCGGTGCGTTTGAAGCCGACTTCGGCGATTCTGGGCGCTGTGGAGGACGTGTACCGCGAAGCGCTTGAAGCGGAGAAGGAGACCGAAGCGGAGACCGCCAACCGCAAGACGGCGATCGAGGCCGGCGCGGCCAAGATTATGGAGCGGCTCGGGCAACTGGGTTTCTCCAACTACGACGATTTCATGCGCGAGGCGCTGTCGACCGAACTGGCCGCTCGCAATGAAAAGCTGTCGCACCGTCGCAGCGTGCTCACTACGCTGGACGACAATCGGATGTTCTCGATCGAACGAGACAGCCGGCGCATCTGCGACGTGCTTGACAAATTGTTCTCGTCGCTGGGACTGTTCAAGCGACTCAACTCGGAACTCACCGACAAGTCGTCCGGACTGTTCGACATTGCCGAGACGCTGCACTTTGAAAGCCTGAACGCCAAGATCGCCGCGAGCAAGCTGGAACACGGCGCCGCGGTGCTGGGCGCCATCTCGCGCGAACTCAGCGCCGCCTCGCGCGACACAGAAGAACTGATTACGCAATTCATCGATTTGACCCGTCCGATCACGCGGCTGATCTCCAACGTCATCTTCGACGTGGCCGCGGCGCGGCTGGAAACCGAGGTCTGCGAAGACTTTGCCGGCGAACTCGGCAAGCACCGCGAATCGAAGCACGAACATTTGCTTGAGGCTTCCCTGCGGGCTCTGGTCGAAGAAATGGTCACGCGCGGCCGCTCGGTCGACGCCCAGTTGCACGAACTGATGGACGCGATGGACGGGCTCAACACCGTCGCCTCGCAGATCATGTCCAAGGTCGCGGAGATGAAGTCCGTGCAGTTCGCCGGACTGAAAGAAGCGCTCAGCCGCCGCGACGCAGCCGGCTTCGTCAACATCTTCAACGCGGTGGGCGATCGCATTGCCCGCGGACGCGAAGACTGCGGCATGCTGCTGGAAACAATCGACGCCTGCCGGCGGCAGGGCGGCGCGTTCGTCGAAAACGCTCCCGAGTTGCGTCGCTTGCTCGACGCGACCCAGCGGCGGGCGACCTGCGCCGAAGGTTCCGAGCGGCTGGCGGCTGCGGCTTGCTGAGCGCCGCTCCCCCTGAATCCAAAACATTGCGGCCGCCGGCGAAGTTGAATATCAACTCTTCCGGAGGCCGTTCTCGTTGACTCGGGCTTAACGAAACAGGCCGGTCTTCTGAAACGCCTTGCGAGCCGCCGCTTCGTCCGCGGCAATGTCGAGCACTTTGTGCAGCTTGGTGATCTTGAACACTTCCATGATGTCCTTCGACACCCCGGAGAGCTTCAGCTTGGCGCGGTACTCCTTGACCTTCTTGTTGAGCTGCACCAGCTTGCCCAGGGCCGAGGAGGCCATGAACTTGACCTGGGAGAAGTCCAGAATCACGCGGTCCTCGTCGCTCTTGCCTAGCACGGCTTCGATGTCGCCGAACAATCGCGACAGGTGATCGGGGTCGACGAGCCGCTCGTCGGTGATCGCGATCGTGAGGATGCCGTCTTTCGACGCGGTGGCGATCGACATGGTTATCTCCGGGCAAGAGCCGTTTTGGGGCAGGACGAAGGGGAGTATAGCAGGTTCGGAGCCCGCCGGCACGCACCGGCAGGCTCGCACCGACGGGCACGCGCCGCAAACCATCTGGGTGGCTGGGGACGACCGCAGGGGGCCCCCGTGCCGATTCCTGGGGGCTTCGCTGCGCTCCGTCCCCAGCCACCCATTTGCAGCACCGCCACCCCCGGCCGCGTCGGCGCGTGAAACTTTGCCGGCTGGGCAGACCTCTGCGGATATAGCGGCTGTGCGCGGCCGGTTTTGCCGTCGGCGCCAATCGTAACCACTTCTCCTTCTGGCGCGAACGTGACGGGAACGATAGTCACAAGGCCGGTACGAGCCGTTGCCCGACATCGGACGCGGCCCAGCGGCTGCGCGAACAGATACGTATCCAGAGTCAAAGGACGACCTGCAATGTCACGGATGATCACCGTCGCGGCGGCGGCAACGGTCTTGTTGGCATCCACCAAGGCGGCAAACGGGCAACTGGCGCCCCTGCCGCCGGAGCCTGCCTCGCAACCGGCTTACTATCAACCAGGTGCATACGGGCAGCCCGTGGCGTACGGACAGCCCATGGCGTACGGGCGGCCGGCAGCGTACGGCCAGGGTGTCGCTCGCCAGGTCATGCCGAGCCCGCCCCCTCAGGCGCGCTTCGCAGCACGACCGCAGGCGCCAACTCGCCAAGCCCCCGGCGGCGTGAATTGGGAAAGTTACCTGCCGCAAACGCAGCACGTCGCTTCGGCCGACTGCGGCTGCAACGGCCCCGCGACGCCCGGCTACGTGGCCGGCCCCGCCATGAGCCCTGGCGCCGACTACAGCGCGGCAGCGCCGGGCCCGACCTACGGCAGCGAGGTTGCCCACGGCGCTGGCCCGGTCCACGGCAGTGAAGTTGCCGCTGGCGCGGCCTACGGCTCCCCGGCCAACTGCGGTGGCGGCGGCTATGGCGCCTACGGCGACGCCGCGGCCTATGGCGGCGTGAGCTACGGGAGCTGCGACGGCGCGGGCGCCGGCTGTGGCGAGTACGGCTGCATCCAAAGCTGCGTCGCTCCGCGGACGATCTTCTGGAACGCTTCGATCGGAGCGCTATTCCTGACGCGCGAAGAGCAGGATTCTTACACCTTCTCCTACGACAGCGCCAACGAAGCCGACCAGTACGTCGACGCTCAAGACGCCGACATGGATTTCTCTACGGGCATTGAGGCGTCAATCGGTCGGTTCGATTGCTGCACGAACATCGGATGGCAATTGTCGTACTGGCAGTTGTTCCCCGATGCGGAAACGACCAGCATGACTGGCGCCGCGCTGGCGCCCGGGTTCCTGGACGGCATTCGCAACTACGACCAGCTCAACTACAACGGCGGCACGGCCGACGCCAATGTGAATAACGCCCAGATCCATCGCCTCACGCGCGACTGGGACGTCTACAACGTCGAAGCCAATCGCCTGAGGCTATTTAGCAACGCCAACGCCTGCGGCGGCAGCCCGTGGCAGTTCCAAAGCCTGTGCGGCTTTCGCTACTTCAAGTTCAAGGAGTCGCTGCTGTTCGTCTCCGATCCCAGCGAGACGATGATCGACGGCGACCTCGACGAGTACAACATCGACATCCGCACCGACAACAACTTGTACGGGTTGCAGTTGGGCGGCATCACCGAGCGATGCACGTCGCGCCGGCTGAGCTTCCGCCTGTTGGCCAAGGCGGGCGTCTTCGCCAACGACGCCGAGATGGATTACTTCGAAGGCGGCGCCGCCGGCGCGGCGACCATCAACAACGGCCCCAATGCCGGCCAGCTGATGCGCGTGCATGCAGAGAAGACGGATTTCTCCTTCCTGGGCGAATTCGGCGCGGGCGTCACCTACCGCCTGGGCTGCTACTGGCGGATCGGCGCCGACTACCGCGTGCTGGGCGTCACCGGCCTGGCGCTGCCGACCGACCAGATCTACCACGACACCCGCGGCATCAACGACGTTCGCGAGTTGGACAACGACGGCAGCCTGCTGCTGCACGGCGCCTTTGTTCGTGCGGAGCGGTGCTTCTAGGCCGCTCTCTCAAAACAACGATGCCAGTCGGCGGACGGAATTCCGTTCGCCGACTGCTCGTTGGAGCGTCGCCGCCAAAACTGCCATCGCTTACGTTGAGCCAGCTCACGCCTCCACCAGGTCGCCGACCTCGGCATCGGCGTTCGACGCCGCCTCCGCCTGATTGCGGATCGGCAAGCTGAAGCGGAATTGCGCGCCCTCGCCCAGCGTACTGGCAACGCTCATGGCGCCTCCGTGTTTCGCGACCACGGCGGCGTAACACAGCGCAAGTCCCTGCCCGGTTCCTTTGCCGACGTCTTTCGTCGTGAAGAACGGCTCGAAGATGCGTTCCCGGATTTTCTCGGGGATTCCCACGCCCGAATCGTCGACCGTGACGACCACGTTGTCGCCCTCGCGGAACGAGCGGATCGTGATCAGCCCCATTTCGTATTTCTCGGCCGCCGCTTGTGCCGCGGCCTCCTTCTCCGCCACGGCGTCGGACGCGTTGACGATGAGGTTCAAAATGACCTGGTTGATTTCCGCAGGCAGGGCGCGAATTGGCGGCAAGTCCGGATCCAGGTCGGTCACCAACTCGGCATGATATTTCCAGCGATTGCGGGTGACTGTCGCCGTGCTGCGAATCGCCTCATTGAGGTCCATCTCGACGAAATCCGGGGTCCCTGGATGAGAGAACGTCTTCATCGCGCGAACAATGTCGAGGATCCGTTTTAGCCCCTCGCGGCTTTCGGCGATCGCTTGCGGAACTTCTTGCCGAATGAAATCGAATCGTTCTTGTCGTTTGATTTCGTCGACGCGGCTGATTCGCTCGGACCAGGCGATGTCGCCATTCGTGCCGTCCATCAAGAGATCGTACATGTCGAACACGCGGAACACGTTGTCGATGCAGTCGGTCAAGTATTCGACGTTGTCGCACACATATTGCATGGGCGTGTTGATTTCGTGAGCAATGCCGGCTGCCAATTGCCCCACGGATTCCAGTTTCTGGGCATGCGCTAAATCGCGCCTCACCTGGTCGATTGCCCGAATTTGCGCGTCAATCGTTCGGGCGATGCGATTTGCCAACAAGAAGAACAGGCCATTGACAACGCCCCCCAGCAGGGCCGTGGCAAGCCACGTGCGCCGCAATGCCGATTCGGACGCGTGGGCGTGCCTGTCGGCGACCGCGTCGAGCCGATCCTCGGCGGCCGTCAGGCTCTTACGCCACCGGTCATAGGCGTGCGTGACGCCGGCCAGCAAACCGCGCCGTTCCGCATCCAGCCGCAGAAGCCGTTCCGTTTCGTGAAACAACCCGCCACGGCCAAGTTTGATTGTCTGGTGCGCATCGTCGACCTCGAAGCCCAAGCCCAGAATTCCGTCCAGCATTGCCTGCCACGGCTCGTCCGCGCCGTATCCGGCTAGCGGAGCGGCGAGGCGGGCAATCAGCGTTTTGAGGTGATTATCGCGCAAGTTGGCCAGATTGTCGGGGTCCGACTCCGCGACCACCCGCTGGGCGACGGCCTCCAACGCGGCAACCTCTGACTTCAGCGTCCACAACCGCGACTGCTCGCTGAGCGCTTCGACCAAGTCCTCGACGCCGTGATCAGACCGCGCTCTGTCGCCGTCCTGGCGACGCCGCAACAGCAAGGCGTACTCCAAACGCTGAGCCCCCTCGATCTGCGCCAACCGGCCATGCAAATCGGAGAATGCCTTGCGGACGGCCGCTTCGGTCGCCGCGCGGCGCGTCGCAGCTTCGCTACGCTGCTCGCGCCACCGACGCGCCGCTCTCTGCTGGCCGTCCATATCTGCGGCGATGACCGCCAACCATGTTCCGTCGTCGCTGCCTTCCGTATCCCGCGCGAGTTGACGCAAACGTTCTGCGGCCTGCGCTGCGTCCTGGCCGTCGGAGTTTTCGGTCCCCGCCACGGTCGGCTGGTTCACAAGCAGGTTGGCGATTTGATCACGCACGACGACCGACTCGTCGCCGACGCGATCGAGCACGGCCTGAACGTCTTCGCGCTCGCGTGCCAAACCTTCCCGTTGGTTGCGCATCTGCAGGAGCACCACGGCGATAAACAGACACACGATGGCCCCGGCGCCGCAGCCGACCGCGGCCAGCAACCAGACGCGGCGGCGGGCCCGTGCGCCCGCGACATGAATCTCATGGTTGTTCATTGCGGCGCCTCCTCGCCACGCAGTGCCTCGGGCCAGGTCGTAGCCTGCACGCGTCCGGCGCGTATCACCGTTGGCCACACCTGATCGCTCGCCTGATGCCGCTGTGCCGACAGGTTGAGCGGCGTGCCAAGCCCCAGATCGAACGTGCCGAGCGACTCCAACGCGACAATCAGCGTCTCGCGGGAAATCTCCCCGCGAATCCGCTCCAACGCCAGGATTGTCATGCGCCCCACGGCGTAGCCCTCCAACGCGCCGAATCCGAGGTCGCCCCGCTCAAGCCGCAGCGCCTTGGCCGCGGCCGCCGCGATCGGAGCGTCGGAATCGGGGTGCGGTACCACTTGCGTGATCACCACGCCGTTGCCTGCGTCGCCCAGTTCCCGCGCCAGCGACTTCGCGCCGACAAAGGACACATTCAAGAACCGCGGCTCGAACCCCACGTCGCGCGCCACCTGAATGAATCTCGCACAAGGGGCGTACGCCCCCACCATGATGACCGCCTTGGGCTCCGGCCGGTGGGAAAGCAGGTCTGCCAGCGCCCCCTCGACCGCGAGCGTGTTTCGCTCGTACGAACCCAGAGCCAGATTCCGCCCAACTCCCGGCGCATGCCGTTCCAAGGCGGCGATGCCGTATGTGAGCCCGGCGGCGCCGTAGGCGTCGCGCTGGGTAAAGAACCCGATCTCGTCCGGCCGAATGCCGCTGGCGATCAGCGCCTCGACCATGGCTGCCGTCTCCTGGGCATAGCTGGCGCGGACATTCACCACGTAGCGATCAGGCGGCGATTTCCGCAGCACGCCCGCCCCGGTGAAGGCGCCCACAAACGGCGTGCCCGTCTCGTTCGCAATCGGGATCGCGACCACCGCCGTGGGCGTGCCCACGTTGCCCACGACGGCCAACACGTCCTCCGCCTCGATCAACCGCCGCATGTTGGGGGCCGTTCGAGCCGGCTCGTAGCCGTCATCCAGGACAATCAATTCCAACTGTCGGCCGCGGATCCCGCCGACGCGATTCTGCTCGTCAAACGCGGCGCGTACGCCGTCGCGCATCGCGTGGCCCAGATCCGACGCCGGGCCGGTCAGGGTCGTACTCATGCCGAACCGCAGCGGCGGTCCTTCGGCCCGCGTTGCGTAATCGGCCCCGAAGGCCGTGCACCACACCACCGCGGCGATGACGCGCGACAGATATCCAACAGCATGCATACAGTCCCCCTGGTGCGTTTCGCGGCGTCGACCGCGGGCCAGTGTCGAGTAGAAGATGTCAGGGGGCAGCGTGCAGCGGGAGCCGCACACTGAAATGTAGGCCGTCCGCGAGTGGCGATAACGGACCCGCGATGTGGCTTTCCGTCGGCAGTCGGTCCTACGGATCGGCACGGAACGACAACGCTCCCGGGAAGCTGCCTCCAGGGCACGGTCGTACGTTGTCAGTCGCCGCGCCGTGGCACGCGGCAGCCCTGGCCGAACTGGGCCGCCTGGGGGGACTGTGCGGAAAACTCTGCCCGTTCTCCGGTCGCTGGGGCCAATACCCTGCTCATTCCGCCACGACCGGCCGAATAGCGTTCGCCCCCTGTCTCGCCGCGTGAAATCCACTTCCCGCCGTGCTAGACTACCCGCCATGCTCGCCAAGCTGCACACCTTTTCGCTGTTGGGCATCGACGCCGCCCCGGTCGTGGCCGAGGTCGACGTGTCGATGGCGGCCCTGCCCAAAACCGTGCTCGTGGGGCTGCCCGAGCAAGCGGTGAAGGAAAGTATCCACCGCATCGAGCGGGCCCTGGTCAACAGCGGCTTCGTGCTGCCGGACAATCGGTGCGTGATCAACTTGGCCCCCGCCGAGATGCCCAAACAGGCGGCGTCGTTCGATCTGCCGGTCGCACTGGGTCTGCTGGCCGCCAGCGGGCAGTTCGCGTCGAATCTGTTGGAGCAGTTTGCCGTGGTCGGCGAGTTGGCCCTGGACGGCGCCATGCGACCGGTCAAGGGCGCGTTGTCCATGGCCATGGCGGCCGCCGCGCAGCCGCGGCTGCGGGGCATCATCGTCCCCGCGCAAAACGCCGGCGAGGCGGCGGTCGTCGAGGGCGTCGAGGTGATCGCCGTGGCCAGCCTGGCCGAGGCGGTCGCCTTTCTAACCGAGCAGTTGCCCATCGAGCCGACGCCCTCCCGCGTGGCCGACCTGTTCGAGCAGTTCGGCGGGTACGAGGACGACTTTGCCGACGTGCGCGGGCAGGAGATGGCCAAGCGGGCGGTCATGCTCGCCGCCGCGGGGCGCCACAACCTGCTGATGGTCGGCTCCCCCGGCACCGGCAAGACGATGCTGGCCAAGCGGGTGCCCACGATCCTGCCGGAGCTGACCGCCGAGGAATCGGTCGAGACCAGCCGCGTGTACAGCGTGCTGGGCAAGCTGCCGGCCGGGCGGCCGCTGTTGGTGCGAAGACCCTTTCGGGCGCCGCACCACACGGTCAGCAACGCGGGGCTGGTCGGCGGCGGCTCGACCCCCACCCCCGGCGAGATCAGCCTGGCCCACAACGGCGTGCTGTTTCTCGACGAGCTGCCGGAGTTCAGCCGCACGACGCTCGAGGTGCTCCGCCAACCGCTGGAGGAGGGCACGGTGTCGATCAGCCGGGCGCTGCGGTCCAGCGACTTCCCCGCCGATTTCATGCTGATCGCGTCGCTCAACCCCTGCCCCTGCGGCTACCGCAACGACCCCCGCCGGGAGTGCCACTGCAGCGTCCCGCAGATCGAGCGGTACATCAACAAAATCAGCGGCCCGCTGCTGGATCGCATCGACATCCACATCGAGGTCGCCGCGGTGCCGTTCAAGGAACTGGCCCACGGCCGGCCGGGCACCGGCAGCCGCACAATGGCCGAGCAGGTGGCCGCCGCCCGCGCGATCCAGACCCAGCGGTTCGCCGGCAGCCGCACCCGCACCAACGGCCAAATGACCAGCCGCCAGGTCCGCGAGCTGTGCCAACTCGACAATGCCAGCCGCGACCTGCTGGAGGCAAACGTCAACGAAATGGGCCTGTCGGCCCGGGCGCACGACAAGATCCTGCGCGTGGCCCGCACGATCGCCGACGTGGAAGGGAGCGAGGAGCTACGGCAAGAACACGTCGCCGAGGCGGTGAACTACCGGATGCTGGACCGGAGATTTTGGAGTTAGCAAGGCTGGGTGCCATGCCCACGCCTGTCCGCAGGGGTGGGCATGCTGCCGTGGTCCTTCCGCATGCCCACGACGGAAGACCGCCGTGGGCATGGCGCCGCGCCGCATCCGTCCTGGGGCCGCCGGCGACCAGGTTTGGTCGCGGTTGAGGGCGGGTCCTTGTCGCGGACGGGTGCGTTCTGGATTACGCTGGGAGGACGTCGGCAATTTCTGATTTCGGTGGAGTCGCCCCGATTGCGGCCTCGCGCGAATCGCTCGACTCGAATCCTGCAGCCGGCGCCGTCTTCACGGGCACTTGCGGCCTCGCCGACTTGACCGCGCTTGCTTCGCACACCTGGAGAGTTGGATGTCCGCCTTGACTCGATTGCGCAACGTGGTGCGCAGCGGCGGGATCTCGGCGGTGGCCGCCAAGGCCGTGGGCGTTGTGGCCGATTGGCACTTCGATTGGCGGTACGGCGTCGACACGAATCGCCCCCGACAATTCGACGGGCTGACGATCGAAGCGGGCGACCTGCAACGGGCAGGATACTACGAAGGCAGCCGCACGCTCGCGCTGAAACGGGTGCTGACGCCGTTGGCGGCTGAGGCGGCGCGCACCCAGGGAACCTTCGTCGACGTCGGCTGCGGGAAAGGCAAGGTGTTGATGGCCGCGGCGGCCGCTGGATTCCCCACGGTTCGCGGCATTGAATTCGCGCGCGAGCTGTGCGAACTGGCCCGCGAGAATTGGCAGACGTTCCAGTCGCGCAGCGGCGTGCAAGCCGAATGTACGGTGATCGAGGCCGATGCGGCCGCCTACGCGATCCAGCCCGACGAGCAGGTGTTCTTCTTTTTCAATCCGTTAGAAGCCGGCATCCTCCGCGCGGTGTTGGACAACATCGCGGCCTCCGCCCGGGCGACGCCTCGACCGATCACGTTGGTGTTTGCGCTGGCGAGCCAGCCCTACCGCCAAATGATCGCCGATCACGGGGTCTTTGCGCCGGTCCGCGAGCAGCGGGCATGGGGGTGCCAGTTCACATGCTACCAATGATGCTGCGTTCGCAGCCAAGTAGCGACGATGAGTCTTGCTGCAAGCAAATGACGGCCAGAGGAGTCCCTGCACCTCACCCAGATCACTCCCCCTTCGCGCAATCCAACATCGCCCGGAAATTCTCCACCGGCGTCGCGCGCGGGACTTCGCACCCCGCGCCGACGATGTAGCGGGCGCCCGCTTCGCGGCGGCAGTGGGTCACGGCGGCGGCGACTTGCTCGGGCGTGCCGTCCCGCAACACGGCGACGGGGTCGATGTTGCCCAGCAGGATCTGCTGGGGGCCCATGGCGTCGCGGGCGACGGCGAGCGAGGTGAAGTGGTCCAGGTCGACGATTTCGCACCCCAGCCGCCCCATGCCCTCGACCAACGGCACGGTGTTGCCGCAGATGTGCAGCCGCACCGCCGCGCCCAGTTCGTGGATGCCGTCGACCAGTTGCTGTTCGTAGGGCCACACCACCTCGTCGTAGAACTTGGGCCCGATCAAGGACGCGGCGGCGTCGCCGATGCCGATGATGTCGGCGCCCGCGTCGACTTGCGCGGCCGCGTACCGCAGCTCCATGTCGACGACGAACTGCAGCAGCTCGTGGACGAACGCGGGATCGTCGTAGAAGTCGAGCATCAGCGCGTTCAGCCCGCGCAGATCGGCGGCCTCGGCGCAGGGGCCCTCGACCCAGCCCAGCACGGCGCGGCGGTCGCCGACTTGCTGCTTCATCAACTCCAGCGCTTGAATCGCCGCGTGCATCCGGCCGCCGCCCAGCGGATCGGGGATGTCGAGCGACTGCAGCGCCGCTTTGTCGGCCAGCAGGGCGCGGCTCTCGTCGATGGCCGCCGGTTGATCGTCGAAGTAGGCGACGCACGCGCCGCAGTCGTCCGCCTCGCGGGCCGGGTCCGACATGGTGGAGACGATATCCAAGTCGAACAACTCGGCGGTGCGGATCTGCGCCTCCGCCAAGACGCGATAATCCCGCACGTACTCGCCGTATTTCACGCCAATTTGATCAGCGCAGAACATCATCACGACCGGCATCACCGGCAGGCGATCGACCGGCTGATTCTCAAGGAACGCCAACACGCGCTCGCGACCGTTCATGGGGCTGGCTCCGGGGCCTTTCGTTGGGGCAGTCCAGCCGTCCGTCGCGCGTGGTCAGCAGGCAAGCGACGCGACCAGCACGGTCGGCGGCTCCGGCGGCGACCGCCCCATATGGTAAGCCAGCGCGGGAGTCGCGGGCTATGCCGAAGGCGTTCGCCGCAGCACCCACGACGCAGAATGCAGCCGGCGCCGTTACGCCCCCTCGAGTTCTTCCCACCGCGCGTACGCGGCGGTCAGGTCGGCCGACAGTTGCTGTTCCTCGGCCTGCCGGGCGGCGAGCGTTTCGCCCGGTTGTTTGTAGAACTCGGGGGCGGCCATCTCGGCGTGCAGCTCGGCGAGCTTGGTTTCGAGCTGCTCGATCTTCGCCGGCAGGGCGTCCAGTTCGCGTTGGTCTTTGTAGGAGAGCTTTTTGGCGGCAGATTTGGCTGGTTTCTCCTGGGGTGGCTGGGGACGGAGCGGAGCGGAGCCCCCAGTTGACGGCACTGGGGGGTCGCTGCGCTCATCCCCAGCCACCCCATGTGCGTTCTCAGCCACCCCGGTTTGGGCGCCTGCCGCCGCGCGAGCGTTCCAATCCTCGGGCCGCTGGCTGACCCAGTCGTCGTAGCCGCCGACGTACTCGCGGACGCTGCGGCCTTCGATCGCCAGCACGCTGCCGACCACGTTGTTGAGAAACTCGCGGTCGTGGCTGACCAACAGTACCGTGCCTTCGTACGCGACCAGCCGCGCTTCGAGCAGCTCCAGCGTTTCGGCGTCCAGGTCGTTGGTCGGTTCGTCGAGCACCAGCAGGTTGGCCGGCTGGGCGAATAGCTTGGCCAGCAGCAGTCGGTTGCGCTGGCCGCCGCTGAAGTAGCGGATCTTGGAGCGGGCTTCCAGCGGCGAGAACAGGAAGTCCTGCAGGTAGCCGATGACGTGCTTGTCGCGGCCGCCGATCTTCACGGAGCTTTTCCCGCCGCCGACGTTTTCCTCGGCCGTTTGCTCGGGGTCGAGCTGCGCGCGGGTCTGATCGAAATACGCGATCTGCAGATTGGTCCCCTGCCGCACGCTGCCGGCCAGCGGCGATAGTTGCCCCAGCAGGCCCTTGAGCAGCGTGCTCTTGCCGGCGCCGTTGGGGCCGATGACGCCTACCTTGTCGCCGCGCATGATCGTGGTGGTCACGCCCTCGATGATGGCGGCGCCGTCGTAGCCGAACGCGGCGCCTTCGGCTTTGAGGACCAGCGCGCCGCTACGATCGCCGGCGTCGATTTCGATCGCCGCGTTGCCGATGCGATCCCGCCGCGCGGCCCGCTCACGACGCATTTCCTTCAGCGCCCGCACCCGACCCTCGTTGCGAGTGCGTCGCGCCTTGATCCCCTGGCGGATCCACGCTTCCTCCTGGGCCAAGCGCTTATCGAACAGCGCGTTCTGCTTTTCCTCGACCGCCAGCGCTTCTTCCTTGCGCACTAGAAACGTGGCGTAGTCGCACTCCCAGTCGAACAGCCGGCCGCGGTCGATCTCCAGAATCCGGCGGGCGATCTTGGTCAGAAACGCCCGGTCGTGGGTTACGAACAGCAGCGTGCCGGGCCAGCGGGCGAAGAACTGCTCGAGCCATTCGATGGCGTCGATGTCGAGGTGGTTGGTCGGCTCGTCCAGCAGCAGCACGTCGGGCTTGCCGACCAGCGCCTTGCCCAGCAGCACGCGGCGCTGCATGCCGGTCGACAGTTCCGCGAAGTCCGCGTCCCCGTCGAGTTGCATGTCGGTGAGCGTGCGATCGACGCGGCGGTCTTGCTCCCACTCGTGCTCGTGGTCGCGATCCACGTCGGCCAGCCCTTCGGCGATCACGTGGCGGATCGTGCCGGCGAGCCCCGGCGGAACGTCCTGCGGCAGCAGCGCAACTCGCGTGCCGGGGGCGATCTCCACGGCGCCGTGGTCGGGCTTCTCCATGCCGACCAACAGCCGCATGAGCGTGGTCTTGCCCGCACCGTTGCGGCCCAGCAGGCCGATTTTCTCGCCCGGCTCGATCCGGCAGGAAACGCCGTCCAGCAGGTGGTGCGACGTGTAGGCGATCGAAACGTCGTGGAGGGCGATCTGCGGCACGGCGGGGATGTTTGATGTGCGATGTGAGATTGTTGATGTCGGCAACCGTGCTGGCGCGAGCGGACATTCTACAGCAGCAATCTCACCGTGAAACCGTCTCGCTGTGCCTAGCCATATTTAGCCGCTTGCCACCCGCTTGCGCGGGCGACCTGACCGCTCGGCGTCACAACGAAAAAAGCCGCCTTCCGTTTGGAGCGGCAGGCGGCTAGCTATGTAAAGAGTCGCGGCAGCGAGCGAGTCGCTTACGTCGCCACGCTCTTGGTTTTCATCTTGACGCCAATCCACAGCAGGATGGCGGCGCCGACGATCGCGGTGAGGTACCCCGGCCATGCGTCGGCATCCGTGGGGTCGGCGGGTCCGCCGGAGATCGCGTTGGCGACAAATCCGCCGGCCACCGCGCCGACGATGCCCAGGCCCGTCGTGGCCAGCAGGCCCAACGGCTGCCGACCGGGCACCAGCAAGCGGGCGATCAAACCGACAATCAAACCGGCAATCAGCCATCCAATAATGTTCAACATGACGCGGTATCCTCCGAGAGTGCGTGTTGTACTGTATCGCGGCGGCCGCGGCCAAGTGGGCCGGTCTGCGTGCTCTCGCAGGAGCGCCGCGTTGTCGGTGACGGAGATTTGCAGTTTGCGTGCCAATTGCCCCCGCGGCGGCCGCAACGAACCAGCACGGCTGCAAATATAGCGAGAAAACGCACCGCGTCCGCTGCATGAGAAACTGGAGAAGGCCACGTGGTTGCGCGGCTCGCAGCCACTCTGATCGCGCACCGGCTAACGTTTGCGCGACGAACTGGCGCGGCGGGCTTTGTCTTTTCCGGAACCGACAGCCTTGATGGCATTGCCTCCCTTGTCGACGCGGGGGGCGCGCTCCGCCTGGCCGGTCATCTCGAACAGAAACCGGCTGGGCACTGTCTCGCGCGGCTTGCCCCACTTGCGACGCGTGAGCGCGAACGACAGCGTGAGCGTCTCCTGCGCGCGAGTCACGCCGACATAACACAGCCGGCGCTCTTCGTCGATCTGCGAGTCGTCGGCTTCCTCCAGCGTGCGCTTGTGCGGCAGGATGCCCTCCTCCATACCGACCATGTACACGTGCGGGAACTCCAGGCCCTTGGCCGAGTGCAGCGTCATCAGCGCCACGGCGTTGCGATCGAGTTGCTTTTCCTTGTCGTCGCTCTGCTCGCTGCCGCCCAGGGCCACGTCGTTGAGGAAGCCGCGCAGGTCGGCTTTCTTCTTGCCCTTTTGATAGGCGGCCGCCGCGTTGATCAACTCTTCGACCGACGCCATGCGGGCGTCGCGTTCCAACGGGTCCTGGTATTGCCGCTCCAAGTCTTCGCGGTAGCGGGTGCGGTCGACGACCGCCTCGACCAGGTTTTCCAGCTTCACGCGGTCGGCGATTTCCTGCAGGTCGTGGATCAACTGCGTGAACCCGGCAAGCACCTTGCGAGCGGCCGGTGACACGCCGCCTTTTTCCGGATGCTCCAGCAACTCCCACACGGGCACGCCGGCCGCGACGGCCGTCTCGACCAGGTTTTTGATCGTCCCGGCGCCGATTCCGCGGGCCGGCGTGTTGACGATTCGCAGCAGGGCCGCCTCGTCGGTCGGGTCGTCGACCACTTTCAGGTAGCTCAGCAGGTCGCGGACTTCCTTGCGGTCGAAGAAGCTCATGCCCCCCAGCAGCACGTACGGCACCTTCAACCGCCGCAGTTCGGTTTCGAACGCCCGCGGCTGTTCGTTGGTACGGCACAAGATGCAGAAGTCCTTGGCGCGGCCGCCGGGCTCGGCGATGCGGCGGGCGACCTCGCCGACAATCTTCTCCGCCTCCTCAGTTTCGGTCTGCAACTGCATGATCTGCGGCCGGGGGCCGTCGCCGCGCGCGGGCCGCAGGACCTTGTCGTGGCGGTTGCTGTTAAACGCGATCAGCGTGTTGGCGTATTTCAGGATCGAGCCGGTCGAGCGGTAGTTCTCTTCCAGGCGGATCACCTTCGCCTCGGGCCAGTCGCGCGCGAAACGCAAAATGTGCTGCACCTCGGCGCCGCGCCACGCGTAAATCGACTGGTCATCGTCGCCCACGACGCACAGATTGCGGTGCGGCGCGGCCAGCGATTTGACGATGCGGTACTGACTGCCGTTGGTGTCCTGGTATTCGTCGATCAGAATTTGATCGAACGCGCGGGCTTCCTCGCGGCAGATTTTGGGATGCTTGGTGAGCAATTCCTCGGTCAGCAGCAGCAGATCGTCGAAGTCGACGGCCCCGCGAGCCTTCAACTGCGTTTGGTAACGCCGGTACGCCGCGGCGGCCAGGTGCTCGCGATCGCTCACGGCAATCGAAGCGGCATGTCCGGGGCGGACCGAGCGGCTTTTCCATCCGCTGACGATCGCCAGCATGTCGCCCGGCTTGAGCGAATCGTTCCCCACGCGGATCTCGCGGAGCGCGGCGCGGGCGATCGATTCCTGGTCGCCCCGATCGCAGATCGAAAACTTCGCCGGGTAGCCCAGGTGCGTGATGTGCCGCCGCAGCACCTGCACGCACAGCGCGTGGAAGGTGGAGATTTGCGGCCGGGCGTCGGCGGCTTTGCCGCGGGGGGCGCCCCGTTTGCCGCGGCCGCGGCCCTTGCCGCTCAGCAGCGCCAGCGCTCGTTCTTGCATTTCGCCCGCCGCCTTGCGGGTGAAGGTGACCGCCAGGATCCGCTCGGGCCGCGTGCCGTGGCGGATCAAATTGGCGATGCGATGCGTCACCACGCGGGTCTTGCCGGTGCCCGCGCCGGCCAGCACCAGCATTGGCCCGGCGAGCGTGTCGACCGCTTCGCGTTGAGCAGGGTTCAGTCCGGCGTCCATGTCGGCAAGCAGAGCGGGGGGAGCGATGGCGAGGGCCTTGCAGTCTAGTGCCCGCCGCGGCGAGGGCAACCGGGGGCTGACTCCGTCGTCAGCCACACGACGACCGGCGGACGGAATTGGGCCACCGTGCCCCATAGAAAAACGTCGGGCCCGCGAATGACGGGCGCCATGGCCACGGAGCGATAGCTTCGCGGCCATGCCGAATCCGGTCCGATTCGCATGCCCACGGCGCAGGAACGCCGTGGACATGGCGCCCCATCTGGTCCTCTGAGCAACTCAGTCGCCCGCCCCGGGACCTGGGGTCCGGGTTGACCAAATCTCCTGGTGAGATTTACACTTACGCTCTTCGCTGGCCAGGGTTGGCCGGCTCTTATCGGCAGCCCGACCGGCCGCCTCCTCTAGAAACGCCCCGAACCGAATATGCGTGCCGAACACCGCCACAAGCTGCAAACCAACGAACTGGCCAAGGACCTCGAGATTGGCCTGCAGAAGCTGCGGCCGCACATGACCACGGTCTTCACCGTGATCGGCGCGGCGTTGATTTTGTTCGGGGTGTTCTCCTACTGGCGGAACTCGCAGGCGGAAAAAGCTCAGACCGCGTGGTCGGCCTACGAAACGGCCGTGCTGACCCCCGAGTTGGATCTCGATGCGGCCCAGAAGGTGTTCACCAGCGAACAGCTCGGCGGCCAGGAGGCCCAGGAGTGGGCGGCGTTGGCCTGGGCCGATCGCCAGCTGCTACGAGCCAACAGCGAGTATTTGCTGTTGCGCGAGTCGGCCAAGGACCGGCTGGAAAGCGTCGCTGATCTGTACAAGCAGTTTGCCTCTGGCGGCAGTCACGAATCGATCCGCAATCGGGCCCACCTGGGCCTGGCGCGGATTCACGAGCTGCGCGGCGAGGTGGACGACGCGATTGCCGAGTACGGCCGCGTGAAAGGCGCGCTGGAAGGAATCGCCCAGGACCGGATCAAGTCGCTGGAGCGCGACGGCGCCGCCGCCGACGTGAAGTGGCTGGCCGAGACCGAAGCGATCCGCCCGTCGATCCCCGAGGGCGGCGGCATCCCCGGCGTGCGTCCCCCGTTTGGCGCCGAGACGCCGGCCGCCGAGGTCGACGAATTGGACTTCGACCCCAACCGCCCGCTGGAGGACATCCTCGGCGGATTCGGCGGTGACGACGCGGAGTCGGATTCCGATCGCTACGATGCGCCGCCGGCCGAGGGCGACGCCGACAGCGCTGACTCTGCCGACGGCACTGCGGAGCAATGAGCGACCCGGCCCCGATGGCCGACGACTCCAGCACGCCGGGCCCCAACTCCGGTCATCCGACAACGTTCTCACTCCGCACCAGCGCGGCCGATCTGGGTCAGCGGCTCGATGCATATCTGGCGACCCAATTGGGCGGCGTCAGTCGCTCGCGCATCCGCCGGGCGATCGATCAGGGTTTGGTCCTCCTCGACGGCCAGCAGTGCAAACCGTCGTTTCGACTGGAAGGCGAGCACCAGATTGCCGGCGAGTTACCCGCCGCGGCCGAGGGCCCGCAGCCGCAGGCGATCGATCTGTCGGTGCTGTACGAGGACGAGCACCTGGCGGTCATCGACAAACCGGCCGGCATGGTTGTGCACCCTGCCAAGGGGCACTGGGAAGGTACGCTGGCCAGTGCGCTGGTGCATCGGTTCGGGCAGCTCAGCACCACCGGCGGCGCGGCCCGCCCAGGGATCGTGCATCGTCTCGACCGCGACACCAGCGGCGCGATCGTCGTGGCCAAGACCGACGAGATCCACGCGGCGCTCGCCGGGCAGTTCCACGACCGCACCGTCGAGAAGGAGTATCTGGCGATCGTCGCCGGCCGGTTGGATCGCGACCGCGATCGCGTCAGCCAACCCATCGGCCCGCATCCCTCCAGCCGCGAGAAGATGGCGCTGCGGGCCGACCATCCCGACAGCCGCGCCGCCGAAACGTTCTACGAGGTCCGCGAACGGTTCCCGGGTTTCGCGTTGGTGGCCGCGCACCCGAAGACGGGCCGCACCCACCAGATTCGATTGCACCTGGCCCACGTCGGTGCGCCGGTGTTGTGCGATCGTCTGTACGGCGGCCGAGCGCGGATCACCGTCGGCGAGCTGCGCAAGATCACGCAGCGCAAACGGCTGGCGGCCGAGTTGCCCGACGATGCGCTGCTGCTGGAGCGGCAGGCGCTGCACGCCCGCCAACTC
Organism: Planctomycetaceae bacterium; assembly: GCA_002702655.1. Lineage (GTDB taxonomy): Bacteria > Planctomycetota > Planctomycetia > Pirellulales > Lacipirellulaceae. The sequence continues at coordinate 45,611 of PABB01000032.1, read as the reverse complement.
TCGGTCACCCACCCGGTCACTGGCAAACGGCTGACCGTCACGGCGCCGCTGCCCGCGGACATGCGAGCGCTGCTTTCCGTCTTGCGGCAAACTGCCGACGCGGGGTAGAACGCCGCAACCGGCAACCTCTCCAGAGGGGGCGCCGCGTCGCCGGCGCAGCGACGCGCCCTTGGCCCCGCTGGTCGGGCGATTCATGCACCATGTTTGCGCGCTTGAAGGAAATCACGCCATGGGAATGCTCCAGGAGTTCAAGAAGTTCGCGATGCGCGGCAACGTGGTCGACATGGCCGTGGGCATCGTCATCGGCGGCGCGTTTGGCAAAATCGTCAGCTCGCTGGTCGAGAAGGTCATCACGCCGATCACCGCGTACCTCACTGGCAACAGCGACGTGTCCGATTTGGTTTGGACGCTTCCTGCGGCCGTTGAAGGCCAAACGGCTGCCGAGATTGGCTGGGGCGCTGTGGCTCAGGCCATCCTCGACTTCATCATCGTCGCTTTCGCCCTGTTCTTGGTCATCAAAGCGATGAACTCCATGAAGCAGAAAGAGGAAGCAGCCCCAACCGCCCCGCCGGAAGATATCCTGTTGCTGCGCGAGATTCGCGACCAGTTGGCCAAGCAGTAGCGTTTGGCGCCCCCATTGCCGCCACAGGAGGGCGAGGCTCATTCAGCGCGCGCTCAGGGCGTCGCGCTCTTGCAGCAGTTGGGCGACGATGCTCACGGCGATCTCCGCCGGCTCGTCGCCGCCCAGCGGCAGGCCGATGGGGCAATGAAAACTGGCGAGTTGCTCAGGCGTCGCGCCCGACTCGGTCAGTTCGCGCGCGAGCACCTTGCGCTTCGCCGCGCTGCCGATGACGCCCAGGTAGGGGAAGCTGCGCCCCTGGCGGAAGATTTCGGCCAGCACCGGCAAGTCGCTGCGGTGTCCGCGCGTGACGCACAGCACGAAGGCATCATCGGGCAGCGCCGCCACCTGGGCGCGCACCTCGTCGGTGCAGGTCTTGTGCACGCTGGGGTGGTCGGGAATGCGTGCGAGCCACTCGGGGCGCGGGTCGAACACCATCACCGAACACGGCAGCCGCGACAGCAACCGCACCGTCTCAACGGCCACGTGCCCGGCCCCGAACACCACCACGTGCCACGTGTCGTGATTGTACGTTTCGAAGTACAGCCGCACCTCGCCGCCGCAGGTCATGCCGACGTCGCGCTGCAGGTTCCACGTGACGAAGTCGGTGGCGGCCGCGCGGGGATCAGCCAGCATCGACTGGGCGTGCTCGATCGCCTTGGCTTCGATGCGCCCGCCGCCCACCGTGCCCAAATCGAGCCCGGCCGCGGTGACGATCATCTTGCCCCCAACTTCGTTCGGCGTGCTGCCGACGGCCTCGACAACGGTCACGCACGCCAGCGGCACGCCGGCGGGGACCAGCTCGGCCAGGCGAAGCACGATGTCGGGAGCGGAGGACATGAGGCGGAAGGCGGAAGGCGGAAGGCGGAAGGCGGAAGGCGGAAGGCGGAAGGCGGAAAAAAACGCGCTACTCGCCAATGGCGTCAAGTCGAGCTCTTTCGGCTCAGCGTGCGGCCCGTTGGTTGCGAGACCGCCTTCTGGCCATCGTACACGATCTGTCCCCGCAGGTAAGTTCGCCGCACGCGACCGCGGACGCGGGCGCCGTCGTACGGCGAACACTTGTGGCGCTGCTGCAACTGCGTTTGGTCGACGGTCCAAGTCGCCTCGGGATCCCACACGCACAGGTCGGCGTCGGCGCCGGGGGCCAACCGGCCTTTGCGATCGTCCAGACCGACCAACTCAGCGGGCCGCGCACAGAGCAGTTCGGCCAACCGCTGGAGCGTCAGCCCCCGCGGGGCCCCGGCGGTCCAGGTCACGGGCAAGATTAGCTCCAGTCCCATGATGCCGCCCCAGGCCTGTTGCCAATCGCCCGTGGCGAGGTGCTTCATCGTCGGCGGGCACGGCGAATGGTCTGAGCCCACCGTGTCGATCGTCCCCGCGAGCACGCCTTGCCACAGCGCGTCGCGATCGGCGGCCATGCGAATCGGGGGGGCGCACTTGGACCGCGGATCGGCGTTGGCGATCTCCTCAGCCGCCAGAAACAAATAGTGCGGGCAGGTCTCGACCGTCAGCCGCCGGCCCGCCGCCTTGGCCGCCGCGAAAATCGGCAGCAACTCGGCCGCGGCCAGATGGACCACGTGCATCGGTGCGTCGAACTGCTGCTGCAGGCGGTCCAGCAACTCGATCGCGGCGCGCTCCATGCTCACGGGTCGGCTCGCCAGCCAACTGGCGGCGTCGGTGATTGCCCCGGGCGCGTGATCCGTCGGAACGATTTCCGCGTGGGCCAACAGCGGCACGCCGCGCTCCGCCAGCAGCGGCAGCGCGGCGCGCAGCTCCGCCTCGCTCGCGGCGGGGGACTCGTCCAAACCCGAGTGACACAGAAACGCCTTCACGCCGCAGACTCCGGCATCCAGCAGCGCCGGCAATTCGCGGGCGTTGCCCGGCACGAGCCCCGCGTAGAACGCCACGTCGACCGTCAGTTGCTCCGACGCTGCGGCACGCTTTTCTTCCAGGGCCGCCAACGTGGTGGTGACCGGCGAGCTGTTCAGCGGCATGTCGACCAGCGTCGTCACGCCGCCTGCCGCCGCGGCGCGGGTGGCGGTGGCGAAGCCTTCCCACTCGGTGCGGCCCGGTTCGTTGATGTGCACGTGGGCATCAACAAGCCCAGGAAAAACGACCGCGTCGCCCAGGTCTTCGACGGGCACGTCCGCAGGCGCATTGGCCGGATCGAGCACCGCGGCGATGCGCTCGCCGTCGATCACGACGATGGCTGGCCGCACGCCAGCGGGCGTGGCAACGCGCGTGCTCTTCAGCGCAAACCGGCCCTGCGCAACGGAACTGCCCAACCCGCCCCCGGCCCGTCCCGGGGCGGGAGGGGGGCTCGCGGCGGTCATGCCTCGTCCTCGTGGTCGTGGTCGTCGTGATCATGCTCGCGGCAGAAGCCGGCAGAGATCACCCCGTGCGGCTCGTCGGTCGGCATGAAAATCACGTTGGGGTTTTCCATGCCGAATGGCGACAGGTCGACCAGCAACCGGTGCTGGTTGGGCATCGACAGGGTGATTTCATCGATCACCGGCTCGGCGTCGAGCACCGCCTGGCACATCTCGTACAACGTGGCCTGCACGGAGGGGCTGAACCGCGCGGAGAATTCGCGCAACAGGATGTCGCGAATCCGCGTGCGGATGGCCCGCCAATCGTCCGGCTCGGCGTTGTAGTTCCACGTGGCGGTGATGGTCGTGGCGAAGATCCGATCGTCGGCGTCCTTGAGCGTCGTAAACTCGTCGTGCAAGAAGTCTCTGAACCCGCTGGCGGTCGTCTTCAGCACGGCCAAATCGGTGAGTCCCGACTGCACCGCGCCGTCGGGTTCGTCCTCGCCCTCGCTCGGCTTCACGACCACCGCTTGCACGGTCTGCTTCTCGGAGCCGCCATCGACAAATGCGTGGGGGTGCTCCTGCCCGTCGACCGCCAACCGCTTCCAACTCCGTTCGGAGACGTTGACGACGGCCTGGGTGACGTGCTCGAAATCCTCGACAAAGTGGCAACCCAGCGTCCACGCGAACGTCTCCAACTCGCGCACGTCCAACTCGCGGGCGTAGGCGTAGATCGTGTTCTTCATCGTGTCGGTGGGGATCACGATGCTGTTGTCGGCGTCGGCGTAGGCGGCGCGAAAATCGCCGTCGAGTTCCACGTTGACCGTCAACTCGGTCAGGTGATGCACGTCGCCGTCGCGGTCGACCTTGGTGACGCGCACCTTGCCCTTGCCGTAACTTTGATTCCACATGGGGTAGGGCATGATTGACCTTTTTCGTATCGGGATCGGATTGAATTGGCTGTCGGCTGGAGTGTGGGGGCGCGCGGCGTCGCAATCAAGACCGGCGTTAACTGTGTCCTGCCTGCCGCTCACTGCCTACTGTCTACTTCTCGCTCGCCAACTGCCACAACGTGCGGGCGAGCACCTCGACGCCGCCAGCCATGGCGCTGGGTGCGGCAAACTCTTCGGGGCGATGGCTGATGCCCTCACGGCAGGGAATGAAAATCATTGCCGTGGGTGCCGCCAGCGACATGAATAACGAATCGTGATACGCGCGGCTGATCATCCGCTGGCAGGAGAGCCCCGCCGCGGCGGCCGCCGCCTCGATCGCTGCGACAATCGTCTTGTCGCAGGTCGCCGGCGGGTCGGCATTGAGCACTTCGATCGCGGTCATGCAGCGGGCGTCGTTGCCATATTGTTCGGCGGAGGCGTCGATCTGCTCCAGCACGGCGTCGCGCCGCGGGCCGTCGATGTCGCGGACGTCGATTTCGAGCGTCACCTCGCGGGGGATACTGTTGATCGCGCGGGGATGCACGTCCATAACGCCCACGGTCGCCACGGTGTCGGGCGCGCCGCTTTCGCGCGCGGCCCTGTCGACCGCCAGCGCCAGCCGGGCCGCCGGGAGCAGCGGGTCGCGACGGTCCACCATCAACACGGCGCCGGCATGCCCGCCGGGGCCGCCGTACTTGACCCGCAGAGCCGCGGGCGCGGCAATTGCCGTGACGGCGCCAATGTCCACGCCGTCGCGTTCCAGCAGCGGCCCCTGCTCGATGTGCAGTTCGACGAACCGGTGGTAGTGCCCCGAAGCGAGTTCCACGCTGGCCAACTCACCCGTGCAGCCGGCGGTTGCGCGAAGTTGGGCGAGCGTTGTACCCTCCGCATCTTTCAACGCGTCCGCCGCCGCGGGCTCCAGCACGCCCGCCAGCAACCGACTGCCGAGGCAACCGATTCCGTACCGCGTGGGTTCTTCGGCGGTGAACATGACGAGCTCGATCGACCGCCGCGGCGCCGAGCCGCACCGCTGCAGCGCGCGGATCGCTTCCAGCCCGCCGAGCACGCCGACGGTGCCGTCGTACTGGCCGGAGTGCGGAATCGCGTCGCAATGCGACCCGGTCGCCACCGCGGGCAGGTCGGGCTGGCTCCCTTCCCACCGCATGAACAGGTTGCCGACCGCGTCGGTTCGGACCGTCAGCCCGGCTTCCGCGGCCAAGTCGCTCAGATACGCGCGGGCCGCCAGATCCTCGGGGCTGAACAGCACGCGGGTCACCGCGGGAGCGGGCGCCGCGGAGAACTCGGCCAAGCGGCTCAACTCGCGGCCGATGCGCGACTCGTCAATCGAAAGATCGTCAAGGTCCAAGATGCTTCACCGCGCCAGGACAGAATTCATAACACGCGCCGCCGAGGCCGCGGCGCCCGAGAGACTTCCACAGTTCTAGAGAGCCGCGCCCGAGACGCCCAACGCATCGCGGTTGACATTCTTGTAGTAGAGATACCGCGCCGGTTCTTTGCCGATCGCCGCGAACCACTGCGGGCAGTAGGCCCGCATCCAGATCACGTCGCCCGCGCCCACCGGATACCACGCGTCGCCCAGCCGGTAGATGCCGGCGCCGTCCAGCATCAGCAGCCCGTGCTCCATCACGTGCACCTCGACCTGCGGCAACGCGGCGCCCGGCTGGTAAGTAAACACGTTGCACGCCATGTCGTAGCGGTCGTCGTCGGGGAGCAATTGCTGCAGCTGGGCGTCTTCGTCGCCCATGAACGGTTCGCCAGCGACTTCCGCCGTGTCGCCGACGATCGGTTCGGGCGGATCGCCGGGGCCGGGCGTGTAGCGTTTCTCGAATACGACAACGAGCGACGGATGCACCGCGGCGATCCGGTGATCGCAGCCCGCCGGCAGATACGCAAAGTGCCCGGGGTGTAGTTCGTGCTCGCCGTGCCCGGGGATGGCCACGCCGGTGACGCCGGCCAGTACGTACAGAAACCGCTCGATCCCCGCGGGGGGCGCGTCGCCCACGGCGCCCTCGTTCAGCGTGAGGGTCGCCTGCAGAAACTCCGCCCCCATCGCCGGCGAGATATGCACCGCCGCGGTGGCGTCGCTCCAGCCGGGCAGCGCCGCCCACACGTGCGTATCAGGAGTGATCAGCGCGTGATCGTTGGCAATCACGCTGCGAGTGTGGCCGAGTGGATTCACGTGGCTATCTGTTTCGAGTGCTTCATGCGTGGCAAGAGTGGCCGGCAGGCGCGAGCGAAGCCGGGGCGACTTGCGCATCAGCGGCGACGTTTCGCATGATACCGCGCCAGTTGCGTGCGAGAATCCTCTAACTCGACTTCGCCGCGGCGAATTCCTCGATCGCCAGCGTCAGCGCGGCAATCGCCGCGGCCACGTCGGGCTCGGTGACCGCTTCGGCCGGGTCGTGACTGACGCCCCCTGGCGAGCGAATCAGCAACATCGCGCTCGGCGCCACGCGCGCCATCACCCCAGCGTCGTGCCCGGCGCCGCTGGTGAGCGTGGTGCACTGCAGCCCCAAGTTCGTGCTTGCCGCGTCGAGCCGCGCATTCCACTCGGCGTCCATCGCGATCGCGCCGTGGTCGTGATGCTGTTCGATGCCGATCGCCACGCGCTCCTCGCGGGCAATCGCTTCGGCAATCTCGATCAACTCGGCCGCCTCCGCGCGGCGTACCGCGTCGTTCGCGTGCCGCACGTCCAGCGACATGGTCACGGTGCGGGGAATGCAGTTGGGCACGTTGGGATCGATCGCCGCGTGGCCGACAGTAGCGGTCAAGCCGAGCGTCGCGGCGCCGCGGCGGCTAACTTCGACCGCCCAGCGACTGCCGGCGATGAGCGGGTCGCGGCGGTCGCGCATCGGCACGGTGCCGGCGTGTCCGCCAGACCCGCGAAAGGTGAAGCTCAGCCGCGACTGCCCCGCGATCGCGTCGACCACCGCCAAGGGCAGACCGCCCAGTTCCAGCGCGGGGCCCTGTTCGATGTGGGCTTCCAGGTACGCCACGATCTCGCTCTCGCCGGGGTGCGGCGCACAGCCGGGAATGCCAGTCGGATCGCAGCCGAACTCGCGCAGCGCGTCGGCCACAGTGACGCCTTGCGCGTCGCGCCGAGCGAGCAGCGCCGGCTCGAACGACCCCGCCACGGCATGGCTGCCCAGAAACGGCGTGCCGAAGCGAACGCCCTCTTCATCGGAAAATCCAATCACCGCCACGCCCCACGGGAGTTTCGCTCCCCGCGCGCGAAGCGCGGCCACCACCGCCAAGCCGATCACTACGCCCAAGACGCCATCGTAGCGGCCGGCGTCGATGACCGAATCCAAGTGCGACGCCAGCAGGAGCTTCTTGCCGCGATCCGCGCCAGCCGCGTAATAGCAGCCCGCCAGGTTGGCCGCGGCGTCGACGCGGGGCGCCATGTCCAGCTCGTCAAACCACGGCCGCGCCGTCTTGTGAGCGCGAGCCAGCGCCGGCGAGCAATACAACCGCGTGATTCGTCCCGAATCGTCGCTGCACGCCGCGATCGCGTCGCATCGCGCGAGCGCCTCGCGGGCCAACTGCCTCCACAGCGGTTCGTCGAGCGAGGCATCGCGCTTGACCATGTTCGGCAATCCGGAGAATAATGGCGACCTGCGGCGGCAAACTCGCGATTATAAACACGATCGGCCTTGCGACCAGCGCAGCCGGCGACAGGTCGTATGCCCGCTGGATCGAGTCGAGGGTGGCTGGGGACGACCGAAGGGAGCCCCCAGCTGAACTCCTGGGGGCTTCGCTGCGCTACGTCCCCAGCCACCCGCTCCCCTGCCCTTCCCGCCCACCTTGCCCGCCATGCGCGACTCGATTGTCGTCTTTATCAACGGCCAACGACACGAGGTCCGTGGTCCGGCGGCGCTGCTCACGCTTTCGGATTACCTGCGCCGGCAATGCGGATTGGTCGGCACGAAAATTGTCTGCAGCGAAGGCGACTGCGGCGCGTGCACCGTACTGGTCGGGCGCCCGACAGCCGACGGACAGTCGCTGGACTACCAGCCGATCGATTCGTGCATCCGGTTCATGTTTCAACTGGATGGCACGCACGTGGTGAGCGTCGAGGGAATCGCCGAGCCCGGGTCGCTGAACGCCGTGCAACAGGCGATGGTCGACTGCCACGGCTCGCAATGCGGCTTCTGCACGCCGGGGTTCGTGATGACGATGACCGGCATGTTGCAGAACGGGGGGGTCGGCGACGAGGCCGCGTGGAAGCATGGCCTGACCGGCAATCTGTGCCGCTGCACCGGTTACACGCAAATCCTGGAAGCGGGCGCCGAAGCGGCCCGGCAATCGTCGCTCACCTTGAACGAGCGCTACCCCGCCGCGGAGTTACTCGCGGCGATCTCGGCGTTGGCTGGCGACGATGTGGCGATCGCCGGCGAGTTGGCCGACGGCGAGCACGCCGTCACGGCGCCGGCGACGCTGGCCGCCGCGCTGGAGTTTCTGGGCGAACACCCTGACGCCACCGTTGCCGCCGGGGCGACCGACATCGGCGTCCGCGTGAACAAGACGGGCGTGCTGCCATACCGTCTGTTGGATGTCAATCGCATCGCCGAGTTGGATTTTGTAAGCGTCGACGATGGCGTGCTCCACTGCGGCGCCCGCGCTTCCTGGGCCGCGATCGAAGAGGCGACGACCGAGATCGCACCGGAATTCCACCGCATCCTCAACCGGTTTGGCGGGCCGCAGATTCGCGCGGCAGGGACCATCGCCGGCAACATCGCCAACGGCTCGCCGATCGCCGACTCGCTGCCGTTTCTGTTCGTGATGCAGGCGGAGGTCGAGACGACCAGTGCCGCCGGCACGCGAACGATCCCCATCGACCAGTTCTATCTCGGCTACAAGCAGCTCGCGCTGGAGCCGGGCGAGCTAATCACCGGCGTACAGATTCCCCTGCCCACGGCCGCCGACCAGTTGCGGCTGTACAAGATCTCGCGGCGGCGGGATCTGGACATCTCCACGTTCACCGCCGGAATTCGCCTGCGCGTCGACGCGGGGGAAATCACGCTGGCCCGCGTGGCCTTGGGCGGCGTGGGGCCCACAGTCGTACGCGCTAGCGCAGCCGAGGCGGTGCTGGTTGGCGCGCCGCTGGAGGAAGCAACTTTCCGCGCCGCGGGCGACGCCGCCGCACGCGAGGTGGCGCCGATCAGCGACGTGCGCGGCGCCGCCGAGTACCGCCGCCAGTTGGTCCGCAATATCTTCGTGAAGTACTTCCTGGAAACGGCCGCCAGCGCGACCGCGGGGGCGCTATGAGTTCCGCGGGCAAATCCCTGCCGCACGACAGCGCCGTCGGGCACGTGACCGGGCGGGCGCTCTACCTGGACGACGAGCGGCCGATGCTCGGCGAGTTGCACGTGGGGTTCGTCGGCAGCCCTATCGCCGCCGGCACGCTGGAGGCGATTGACGCGACCGAGGCGCTCGCGCTGCCGGGGGTCGTCGGCTGCTGGACGGCCGCCGACGTGCCGGGCCACAACCTGTTCGGCTTGATCAGCGTCGACGAGCCGTTCCTGCCGGCCGAGCGAGTCGACTACGTCGGCCAACCCGTCGCGGTCATCGCCGCCGAGACGCCCGAAGCGCTGGCCGCTGCGCGCCGGCTGGTGCGCGTCGACTGCACGGAAATGCCGCCGGTGCTCGATCTCGATACCGCGATTCGCGAAGCGCGATTCCTGACGCCCCAGCGGCGGATCGCGCGGGGCGACGCGGGCCGCGAACTGGCCAAGGCGCCGCAGCGACTCAGCGGCGTCTTCCGCAGCGGCGGGCAGGAACAGTTCTACCTGGAGTCGCAAGCCGCCATTGCCTACCCCGGCGAGGAGGGGCGCATGGTCGTGCACTCCTCGACCCAAAACACGACCGAGATTCAGGGCGTGGTCGCCGAAATGCTGGGCCGCGGCCAGCACGAAGTCGTGGCAATCTGCAAGCGGATGGGCGGCGCCTTCGGCGGCAAGGAGACGCAGGCCTCGCTGCCGGCGCTGATGGCGGCGCTCGTCGCCCACCACACGGGCCGCCCGGCGCGCGTGATCTACAACAAAGACGACGACATGTGCGTCACCGGCAAACGCCACGAGTACGTCACGCGGTGGGATGTCGGCTTCGAGGACGACGGTCGGCTGCTGGCAATTCGGTTTGAGTTCTTCTCCAACGGCGGGGCGTTCACCGACCTGTCGCCGCCGGTGCTCGACCGCACGCTGCTGCACGCCGACAACTGCTACTACTTGCCGCACGTCGAGCTGCTGGGACGCGTCTGCTACACCAATGTGCCGCCCAACACGGCGTTTCGCGGCTTTGGCGGCCCCCAGGCCATGGCCGCGATGGAAAACGTGCTGGAGTCGATTGCCCAACACCTGGACGTCGACGCCTTGGACATTCGCCAACGCAATCTGTACGGCGTCGGCGAGCGCAACGTCACGCCCTACGGCCAGGTGGTCGAGCGCAACCACTTGCCGGAGATCTTCACGCAGTTGGCCGAGAGCTGCGACTATCGCCGCCGTCGCGAAGAGATTGCCGCCGCCAACGCCGCGTCGCGTTTGACGGTGCGGGGGCTGGCCATCACCGGCGTGAAGTTTGGCATTTCGTTCACCGCCACGTTCCTCAATCAGGGCAACGCGCTGGTGAACGTGTACATGGACGGCACGGTGCAGGTGAGCACCGGCGGCACCGAGATGGGCCAGGGTCTGAACACCAAGATCCAACAACTCGTCGCCGAGGAGTTGGGCGTTGACCCGCGCCGCGTGCGGCTGATGCCGACCTCGACCGAAAAGAACAACAACACCTCGCCCACCGCCGCCTCGGCCAGCACGGACATCAACGGCGCGGCCGCCGTGAAGGCCTGCCGAGAAATCAAGGAGCGCTTGGCCGCGTTCGCCGCCGGCGAGCTCGCCAAGCAAACGGGCGAGTCGGGGCTGCAGCCCCGCGACGTGTGCTTTGCCGACGATGCCGTGTTCAGCACGCATCGGCCGGAGCACAAAATCGACTTCGGCGGGCTGTGCATGGCGGCGCGGCGGTCGCGGGTCGACCTGGGCGCTCGCGGGTTTTTCGCCACGCCCGGCATTGGTTTCGACCAGGCGGCCGGGCAAGGCACGCCGTTCTTCTACTACACGCAAGGCGCGGCCGCGGTCGAGGTGCAGGTCGACCGCTTCACCGGCGAGCTCACCGTGCCCCGCGCCGACCTGCTGATCGATATTGGTCGACCGATCAACCTGGGAATCGACCGCGGCCAGGTGATCGGCGGGTTCATCCAGGGTTTGGGGTGGGCGACCGCCGAGTGCCTCCTCTACGGCGAGCGCGGCGAGTTGCTCTCTCACTCGCCGACAACCTACAAGATCCCCGCGGCCACCGACGTGCCGCCAGTGTTCAACGTGGCGTTGTTCGACAACGACGACAACGTGCAGAACATCCGTCGCAGCAAAGCGGTCGGCGAACCGCCGTTGATGCTGGGCATCGCAGCATGGGCGGCGGTGAAGGATGCGCTGGCGCAGGTCGACTCCGCGGCCAGTCGGTCCTTCACGCTGCCGGCAACCGGCGAGGAGATCCTGCGCTGCTTGTCGCTGGCGCCGCAAACCGCGCCTCAGCCGTCCGCCGCCATGCCAGACGGTTGAAGCGCGCCTCGTCCACAGGCCGCGCCGCCATCAACTCACGGCCAATAGCCGGGCCGCTACGCGGGCCGGAGTGCGGGCGCCTGACGAGGCGTCGGCGGTGTAACTGGTTGCAGCTCAACTCCGGCCCGCGGAGCGGCCCGGCTATTAGGGGAATGTCGGCGCAGCGTGACGCGTGTCAGGTGGTTGTATTTGCGCGGCAAGTCGGCGACACTCGCACGCATCATGTCCACTGCCGAGTATCTCAATTCGCTGACTGACGCCGACGCCCGCGCGGCGTTGACCAATTGCTGCGCTGCCACCGCGTGGGTCGACGCCATGCTGGGCTGGCGGCCGTTCGTCGACGACGAATCGCTGGAAGCCATCGCCGGCAAGTGCTGGCGTCGCCTGGGCGAAGCCGACTGGTTGGAGGCGTTCGCCGCGCACCCGATGATCGGCGACGTCGACTCGCTCCGCGAGAAATACGCCGCGACCAAAACCACGGCCGCCGGCGAGCAAGCGGGCGTCGACGCGGCCAGCGAGCAAACGCTAGCCGACCTGGCTGCGCTGAACCGTGACTACGCCGAACGGCACGGCTTCATCTTCATCGTGTTCGCCACCGGCAAGAGTGCCCACGAGATGCTCCTGATTCTGCAGGAGCGTCTCGACAACCCGCGCGACGTGGAACTGCGCAACGCCGCCGACGAGCAACTGAAAATCACCCAATTGCGGCTACGCAACCTGGCCGAGTCGCCCGCCGCCGACGCTGTCGAGAAAGCCCAGCCGATGAGCTCCATCACCACGCACGTGCTGAACACCCACCTCGGCAAGCCAGCCGCCGACGTCGCCGTCGTGCTGGAGGTGGCCGATGCGTTTGCAGGCGCCCAATGGCAGGAACTCGCCCGGGGCGTTACCAACCACGACGGCCGCATCGCCGACCTGCTGCCAGCCGACTCGTTGGCCGTGGGCCGCTACCGCATCACCTTCGCCACCGGCGAGTATTTCGCCAACCAGGGCGTCGACCATTTCTACCCCCAGGTGGCGATCGAGTTTGAAGTGGACCACCCCGACGAGCACTACCACGTGCCGCTGCTGCTGTCGCCGTTTGGCTACAGCACGTATCGGGGCAGTTGATCGTCATCAACCCCGGCCCCACGCAGCGCACGACGCACACTGCCAGCGGCAAAGTGCCGCATTCTCAGACACCCTGACTGCCTAGAAACGAGTTGGCCGCGACCAACCTTTGCCCCCAAAGGTTGGCCGCGGCTTCACTCGAGTCGCTGACGGCCGCGCATCACCAGCGCGACGGAACGTCGGGTAAAGACAGACTACCCGCGCCGCCGGGCTGCAATGCCCAGGCCAATCAACCCCGCGATTGACAGAATCGCGGCAGTTGGTTCGGGAACGGCGAATCCGGCCGGAACCGACGAGGTCACCCCGCCAGCCGTGCCGTACTGCGCTTGCCATGCCTCCATATCCAGGCTGTCGACCACGTTGTCGCCGTTGGCGTCGCCGTCCTTGCGGACGAGGAAATCCTCGGCGAGGCCCAGATTCTGTTGAAGACGCAGGAAATCAGCGCCGACGACCAGGCCGCTGCTGTCGAAGTCGGCGCTGCTGACGTCGGCAATGGCGTCGGCTTCGATGTAAAGCTGCGGCCACTGGGCCGTGTCGTCGCGATCGCTGGTCATCCAAATGCCCTCATGTTCGCCACCGGCCGTGTCGGCGAGAATAATGGTGGCGAACCCGCCGGCGCGGCTGTTGAGGAACGCGATCAACTCGGTGTTATCGGTCCCGTCGCTCAGGCCGCCCAGCGTGACGTACTGGCCGGCGGCGCAGCCCGAGCAGCCCGAGGTCTCGCCCAGCGCCCACAGGTTCTCGGCGCCGGTGTTGCCGGTGCTGCCCAGATCTTGCGTGGTGGGGTCGCCGTCGCCGGGGATCTCGGCGCCGGTCGTGTTGTAGGTGATGCTCGACTCGGCCCACGTCTGCGGCGTGTTGCCGGCCACGTCATTCAGGCCATAGGCCAACAACCCGGAAATGTTGGAGTGTCCGCGTCGGTAGGCGAACGAGAACTCGGCATCGGTCACATTGGACACGCCGGTGAGGTCGAACCGCACAAACGCCAAGTTCTGTCGGCCGCTGTCGGCGTTGGGACGCGAGCGGGTCTCCATGTCGTTGCCCCCGCCGTTGTTCTGGTCGGGAGTGTGCTCGCGAACGCCCGCGTCGCCGATGGGCTCCAACGAACTCGTGGCCGCACTAGCCGCCTGTGGTCCCGCCAGGGCGATCAGCGCCGCCGCGGCTGCAAGGACGGACGTGCGGATAAACTTCACGTTGCTTGTGGACATCGGGGGCCTCTCCTGGCGTGCGTGGTACAAGGTGTTGTTCGGCGGGGGCCGCAGCGCAATTGACCGACTCGACAGCGGTTCAAACTCCAGGCCGCAGCAGCCGCGCATGGCTGTCGATGCGACCGACTCGATCACAGCGATGAAATGTGAAAACGACGAAAAGGCAGTGCACGAGGCGAAAAGTGCGACGCCACCACGGTCGCATCGTCGGAAGCACAAACTCGGCCCCCCGGCTGTACTTTGTGCGATTTAGTTTTGTCGCTTCGGCCGGCGCTCGCAATCGTTGGGACGGCCCCCTGCGGCAATTCGGGCAAAGATTGCAAGATGCTTCTGCCGTCGCTGCTTGCACGCCCCGGCAGCGGGGGAATCTCCGACGCAATCATCCCGGCATGGCGAGCGACTCTGCGCCGCGCGTTGAACGTGCTTGGCCGCCAGCGAAAAATAACAGCGCCCCGATTCAGCCCCGCCGGGGGGGTAAACACTTCGTTTTGCACGCGAGCAAAACGTTCAATTCCGCGAGCAAAAGTCCGCCATGCGACGGTCCGCCGCGACCGCTAACCGCCGGGGCGAGTTGACTTTGCGCCCCAGCGCCGCGATGCGCCGCCCAGAGTTTTGCTCGCAAAACTCGCGGCCGGCGTGCAAAAGTCGCCGGTGCGGCGGCGGCTGGTGCGGCGTTTACGGCGCACTTCCCCGGCTCGCTTCGCAAAGGTTCCCTCATTTCTTTGTAAGCAATCCGGTGGCCCAATTTCTACGACAAACTTGCCGGCGCCCCGCAGAAAAACCCATGCTTGTCGAGCGTTTCCGCCGCAGCGTTCCGCTTCTCGACAACGCCCGACAGCGGCTTCCGCCGCTGTGACTCCATCGCGGTTCGGTCACCGTCTGGCACGCACCGGGTTGGCAGACGGGCGGCGTCTGCGTCTACTGCACGGCAACGCGCGCAATCCGGGGCGCTCCTCGCCGTTCGACTCCCACGGAACCTAACCGGGCGTCTCCTTCCCAGAGGTCTGTCGAGATGAAAGAGTGCGTCTTACGGCGTCTGTCCGAAGCGATGACCGCCGCAACCGTCGCCGCGGCGGTGCTGCTGATCATCGGCGTCAACGCCAGAGCGGCCTGGGCGCATGCTCGCCCCGCCGCGCCGCCGCTGACTCACCCCGGGTTGCTGCACACGCAAGCGGATTTCCAGCGGATGCGCACCAAGGTGGCAGCCGGCGAGCAGCCCTGGCTGGCCGGTTGGGAGCGACTGCTCGCCAATCGGCATGCCGCCCTCGATTGGCAGCCGCATCCCAAGAAGATCGTCTACCGGGGCGCCGACGGCAAACACTCTCAAAACTATCCGTCGCTGTACAACGACGCGGCGGCCGCTTACGCGTTGGCGGTGCGGTGGCAAGTTTCCGGCGATGATGCCTACGCGGATCACGCGATCGCGGTGCTCAACGCCTGGGCGTCCACGCTCACGGCGATCAAGGGATCGTCGGACCGCTATCTCGCCTCGGGCATCTATGGCTATCAGTTGGCCAACGCCGCAGAAATCTTGCGCAGCTATCCCGGCTGGCCTGCGGCGGAGTTCGACCGCTTCCGCACGATGATGCTGGAGGTGTTCTACCCCATGAACCACGATTTTCTCGTGCGGCACAACGACGCCCACATCGACCACTACTGGGCGAACTGGGATCTGGCCAACATGGCGTCGATGCTGGCGGTGGGCGTGTTGGCCGACCGCCGGGACATTTACGACGAGGCGGTCGAGTACTTCCGCCACGGGGCGGGCAACGGCTCGATCGAGCACCTGGTGTGGAAGATCCACGACGGCGGCCTGGGACAACTGCAGGAAAGCGGCCGCGACCAGGGCCACGCGACGCTGTGCATCGGCCTGGCCGGCGCCTTCTGCCAGATGGCGTGGAACCAGGGAGACGACCTGTTTGGCTACGACGACAACCGCCTGCTCAAGGGCGCCGAGTACGTCGCCCGGTACAACCTGGGCCACGACGTGCCGTACGCCCCGTACGCCAACAGCGACGTGACGCAGGCGACGATTTCCAGCCACGGCCGCGGCAACGTCCGGCCGATCTGGGAGCTCATGTACAACCACTACGTGGTGCGGCAGGGCCTGCCGGCGCCGCACGTCGCAGAACTTGCCAAGCAGCTGCGCCCCGAAGGCGGCGGCGGCGACTATGGCCCCAACAGCGGCGGCTACGACCAACTGGGGTACGGGACGCTGGTGTTCACGTTGCGGTAAGAGGCGGGCACGGTCTGCGACGAGACCATAGCCGCCGCAACACGAAATAGTAGCCGCGAGCTGGCTAGCTCGCTGGCAGCGCGCGGCGGGGCTTTGCCAATGGCAGACTCGTCTCGCAAACTCGCCGGCGAGGTGGCCACCTCGCGGCTAGGGCAGTTGCCTCGTTGCCGTCGCTGCGCACCGCGTCAGTGCGGCCCAGACTCCATGGGGCCAAACTGGACTTCACAACCGTCGGTGAATTCAACATCCCGGGTGATGCCGTCGGGTAGGATTTCGCATCGCCATCGAGTTGCGGCCTGCTTCGCCGTTCCGCTCGTCGGGCGTCGGCGGATGGCGAGCGTCCCTTGCTCGTCGTTCCAAGTCATCCGCGTCACGTCGCCGCCGGTGCGGAGATAGTCCAAACTCGCGCCGTCGTCGTCATACAACTCATACTTTCCGTCGGCGCCGCGGTAGATGCGGACCGTAAGCGGCTTGTCGACGGGCTGCGACGTGTATTGGCGAATCGGGTCAATCGGCAAGATCGCGCCGGCGCGGACGTAGATCGGCATTGTCGCCAGATCGACGGCCCGCACGACGGTTCGTCCGCCTTCGATCTTCTCGCCCGTCCACCAGTCGTACCACACGCCTTCGGGCAGGTAGAGCTTTCGCTCCGTGGCGCCCGGCTGGTAGACCGGGGCGATCAGCAGGTCGCGGCCCCACAGGTACTGATCGCCGGCGGCGACCGCGGCGCCGTCGTCGGGGTAGTGCAGCCACATCGCCCGCATCAGCGGCAGACCCGTTTCGCGCGCCTTCCAGGCGAGCGTGTAGTTGTACGAGAGCAGTTGGTACCGCAGCTCGGCGTACCGCCGGACGATCGGCTCGATCGCGGGGTTGTTCAGCTGCTGCTCGCTGGGCGGCGTGTCGCTTTCGAGCGGGCCCAATTCGCCCAGGCCCCAGCCCCACGGGAGCCGTGTCCACCACGTGCGGCCGTGCGCGCGAAACGACGGCGTGAAGGCGCCGAACTGAAACCACCGCGCGTAGAGCTCGCCCGTTAGCTCCCGGCTGGGGTAAAAGCCGCCAATGTCCGAGCCCCAAAACGGCGACAGGCTGAGCGAGTGGTTGATCCCCACGGCAATCTGCGCTTCCAGCGACTTCCAGCTGGAATTCGTGTCGCCCGACCACACCCAGCCGCCCCAGCGGGCGACGCCCAGGTGCCCGTTGCGGTGCAGGCTCCAGGGACGCACGCCGGGGCGCGTCGACAGCGGTCCCTGGTAGTACAGCTGGTGCCGCTTCAAGCGTTCGTGCAGGTCGAACCAGTCGCCCTCGTCCGGCCACCACGCGTCGACGCCTGCCGCCACAAGCGCGGCGTGCTGCTGCCAGTACTCGGCAATGTGGCCCGGGCCGGGCGATTCGTCCGACTGCGGCGGGATCGTGCCGCGCAGCGTCGGCAGCTGGTCGCGATCCCAGGGGACCATGTGCAGCGCGACCTTTACGTTGAGCTCGTGCAGATCGGCGATCACCTCGGCGGGCGGCCGCTTGAACACGTCCGGGTTGAACTCGAACGACGGCTGCGGGCGGTTCCAGCCGCGGGGCGTAAAACCGGTCCCCAGGTAAATCACCGCGTCGAGCGGAATCTGCTTCTCGCGAAACTTCGACACGATGTCGACCAGCTGCGCGTCGTCGATGAGCGTGCGATGCGACTGCATGTAGCCCAGCGCCCAACGGGGCGGCAGCACGGCCGGGCCGGAAATGACCGCCACGTCTTTCATCAAATCCGCGGGCGTCGTCGCGTCGAAGACGAACACGTCCAGCAAGCCGGGCACGTCGGCGGCCGGCGGGGGCGTGCCTTTGCCAAGGTTTTCGTGTTGGTTCGTTTGCGTTTGCGGAGCGAGCCCTTCGGCCGCGGCGGCGCGGGGCTGAAAGCGTCCCACGTCATCGCCCGTCAGGTCGAGCTCGCCCCATGGCGCCGCGATGTACAGCCCCCAGCCCCGCGTCCCGACGAGCAAGGCGACCGGGTTGCGCGACCCGTAGGCGTCGGCCTGCCAGCGGGGCCGCATGTGGTGCACGCGGCCGCGACGATCGAACTCCACGGGCAGTTTGCGCCAGTCGACGCCGCGGGGAGGCAGCGGCCCGCCTTCGCCCAGCCCCAGCACGGGGCAGTCGTCGAGCGAGAACGACAAGCCGCCGTCGTTGTCGAACGTCAACCGCTGAATCTCCCGGCCTGCGCGATTGGTCACCCGCACCGTCAGCGGCGTTGGCGAGATACTGACCGTCAAACCGCCGACGAGTTGCGTGACGGGTTCGTCGATTTCACTGATCGAGATCGCCGGCGCCGGGTACTCGCGCTCGTCGAGCGCCGGATTCTCGGGGAACCGTGGCTCGAAGTCACGCGGCTTGAGCGTGATACGGAGGCAGGTTTCGGTGACCTGGTAGACATTCAGCCGCCCAGGGCCGGCGGGTGTGGAGATGTCGCTCGCCGGGGCAGGCGGCGAAATTGCCGCAAGCCAGGCGAGTGCGACCAAGTGCAGGGCGCGATGCAGCGATTTCATCCGTCCGGCCTCGATTCAGTCTCGGTCCTGTGTGGACTGACAAGCACAGCAACAATGGGAGCCGCGAGCTTACCAGCTCGCCGGCGAGGTCTTAACCTTGCTGATGCGCTCAGCTCGGTCGGTGCACTATCAGGGTTGGCGCCAGCTTACGGATAACAGATCGCTTCTTGCGTCAATGACACGCTTGGTATTCGTCAAGCAAACGAAAGAAGAGTTGAAACGCCTCCGTCTCATTGTCACCCGCTCGTTCGAGAATCATATTCCGCCATCCAGCGGTGCTCTCTCGGAAGCCCAACTTGGCCGCGACCCAATCGTGATACGGGCGAAGTTCGCTTGTGGCCGTGTTCGCCAAGGAAGAAGATGAGTCGTTGTAGCGCTGCGCCATCGCAAATCCCAGAACGAACGACCATAAGTTGCTGATCGTCGCATCTGCTAAGTAAAGCGTCGGTCGCACTCGAAGGAAGTTGAGAACTTCAAAGATCGACGGCGTACTGAGCACGACGACGCTCCTTTACCTGCGGTCTCGAATCGAGTCACGCGAGTCAACGGCATGGGGCCGGTGATGTAAACCGGGCCGCCAGGAATCGACGCCCCGCTCACTAGTATTTAGCCGCCGGTCATTGACCGGCGGCTAAGTGGATTGTTTTGGCGGCGGCGGAGCTATTTCGTCTTCCACACCGGGTCATGGTGGCTGTCGTCACTCGACGCAAACCACCGGGTCAGCGTCATCTTCTGTCGCGTGTAGAAGTGCACGCTTTCGGTTCCCTGGATGTGCAGGTCGCCGAAGAAGCTTTGGTTCCAGCCGGTGAAGGGAAACCACGCCATGGGGGCGGGGACCCCCACGTTCACGCCGATCATGCCGGCGTTGAAGTGCTGCTTGAACTGCCGGGCGGCGTAGCCGTCGCGGGTGAAGATCGACGCGCCGTTGCCGTAGGGGCAGTTGCGGCCCACGGCCAGCGCTTCGTCCAGGTCGGCGGCGCGGACCACCGACAGCACGGGGCCGAAGATCTCCTCGTGCCCCACGCGCATCTGCGGCGAGACGCGGTCCAGCACGCTGGGCCCGATGAGGAAGCCGTCGCCGGGGAAGTCGCGGCGGCCGTCGAGCGCCACGGTGGCGCCCTCGTCGGTGGCGATCCCCACGTAGCTGGCCACGCGCTCGCGATGCTCGCGGCGGATCACCGGGCCCATGTCGACGCCCTCGGCGCCGTCGGTGGGGCCGACCTTCAGCGAACCCGCGTGGTCGCACAGTTGCTCGACCAGCGGGTCGGCCACGGCGCCGACCGCCACCGCCACGCTGCCGGCCATGCACCGCTGGCCCGCGCACCCGTACGCGCTGGCCGCTAGCGCTTTGACGGACTGATCCAGATCGGCATCGGGCATGATGATGAGATGGTTCTTCGCCCCGCCGGCGGCTTGCACGCGTTTGCCGTGGCGGGTGCCCGTTTCGTAGATCGCCTTGGCAATGGCCGTGGAGCCGACGAACGAGATCGCGGCGACCTGCGGGTGGGCCAGCAACGTTTCGACGCACTCGCGATCGCCGTGGGCAATGTTGAACACGCCGGGCGGCAGGCCGGCTTCGGTCAATAACTCGCCCAGCCGCACGGCCGACAGCGGCACCTTTTCCGATGGCTTCAGCACGAAGGTGTTGCCGCAGGCGAGCGCCACCGGGAACATCCACAGCGGCACCATGAAGGGGAAGTTGTAGGGGGTGATTCCCACGCAGACGCCCACGGGGTGGCGGACCGTCTCGGCGTCGACCTCCGCGGCGATGTTGGGCAGGGTGTCGCCCATCAGCATGCTGGGCGCGCCGCAGGCGAACTCGATCATCTCTAGCCCGCGCTGCACCTCGGCCCGCGACTCGGGCAGCGTCTTGCCGTGCTCGCGCGTGACTATAGCGGCGAGCTCGTCGAAGTGCTCGGCCACCAGGTGGCGGAACTGAAACAGGATGCGCGCACGCTCGACCGCGGGCGTGGCGCTCCACGCGGGCAGCGCCGCGGCGGCGGCTTCCACGACGGCGGACGTTTCTTCGTCCGACATGAAGGGGACGCGGGCGAGCACGGCGCCGGTGGAGGGGTTGAACACCTCGCCGCTGCGCACCGAGTCGATCGTGCGCCACTCGCCTCCGACCAGGGAGGGGACAATCTCGTGTTGAACGGTCGACATGGCAAGAACCTCGGCGGCGATTATGAAATTTGAATTAGGATTCTGCGAAGGATCGCGATATCATACCGCCTTGCCGCGAGATGCCAAAATGACCTGAGTCGTCCACCGGGAGAACTTTGCAGTCCGTTCTTGGGCGCCTGGTACCCGCTCCGCACTGCTGGGCGAGCCAGCAGTGGCACACTCGGACTAGCAAGTCCGACCGAGTTGTCCCCCTTGCTGATTTCACATAATTGTCTGGAGTGTTCGTTATGCCTCGTGTCGTCCGCGGCGCCCTGTTGCAAGCCACCCTGTGCGAGCCGGTCACCTCGCCGGTGGAGAAGATCAAGCAGGCGATGATCGACAAGCACGTCGCCATGCTGGCCGAGGCGGCCGACGCCGGCGCCCAGGTCGCGTGCATGCAGGAGCTGTTCTACGGCCCCTACTTTTGCGCCGAGCAGGACGAAAAGTGGTACCACCTGACCGAGCCGGTGCCCGACGGGCCCACGATCAAATTGATGCAGGAGATTGCCAAGAAGCACAGCATGGTGCTGGTCGTGCCGGTGTACGAAGAGGACCTGCCGGGCATCTACTATAACACGGCCGCGGTGATCGACGCCGACGGTTCGTACCTGGGCAAGTTCCGCAAGATGCACATCCCGCACTGCAACCCGGGCTTCTGGGAGAAGTTTTATTTCCGCCCCGGCAACCTGGGCTACCCGGTGTTCGACACGGCGGTGGGCAAGGTGGGCGTTTACATTTGCTATGACCGCCACTTCCCCGAAGGCGCGCGGTGCCTGGGCCTGAACGGCGCAGAGATCGTGTTCAATCCCAGCGCAACGGTCGCGGGGCTGAGCGAGTATCTGTGGAAACTCGAACAACCGGCGCACGCGGTGGCCAATCAATACTTCATCGGCGCGATCAATCGCCCAGGCTGGGAAGAGCCGTGGCGGATCGGCGAGTTCTACGGCCAGAGCTACTTCTGCGATCCCCGCGGCCAGTTCATGGCCCAAGCCGACCGCGGCGGCGACGCGGTAATCACCGCCGACATGGACCTGGACCTGATCCGCGAGGTGCGCAACACGTGGCAGTTCTTCCGCGACCGCCGTCCGGAGAGCTATGGGGCGATCACGGCGCCGTGAGAATTATGGACAGGATAACAGGATTTGCAGGATTGACTGGATCAGATAGTGATTGATGACGATCTGACCAGGACGATCATTGGGTGCGCGTACGACGTTCATAACGCGCTGGGCAGCGGGTTTCTCGAGTCGGTCTACGAAAGAGCTTTGGCACTTGAACTTCGCTCGAAAGGATTGGAGGTGCAAGTGCAGGCTCCGTTGGAGGTCGTTTATCGAGGGGAAAGCGTTGGTAGCTTCTTTGCAGATATGATTGTCGAGCGACGAGTTATCGTGGAGCTGAAAGCCATCGACGACTTGGCGACGATCCACGAGGTGCAGTTGGTGAATTACCTGAGGGCGACGGGCATCGACATCGGCCTGCTGATCAACTTCGGCCCGAGCAGCGTGACGATACGCCGCAAATATCGGGACGGCCCCTCCAGCACGTAATCCTGTTCATCCTGTCATCCTGTCCATTCCCCAATGGAATCCAAAGAATCCAAAGACAACGGCGTCATCTACGGCCTGGACGATCGGCCGCCGCTGGGGCGAGCGATTGTGCTGGGGATGCAGCATGTGCTGACGATGTTCGGCTCGACGGTGGCGGTGCCGTTGTTGTTCGGGCCCGTGTTGTGGCCGATCCCCGAGGGGCTGCCGCAGAACTTGGCCAACGAGTTGGCCACGCGGCAGTTGGCGAACACGGCGACGCTGATCTCTTCGGTCATGCTGTGCAGCGGCGTGGCGACGATGTTGCAGTCGACGTTCGGCTCGCGACTGCCGATTATCCAGGGCGTGTCGTTCTCGTTCCTGGCGGCGTTCTTTGCGATCATCGCCCAGGTGCATACCGACAACCCGATCGACTGGTCAGAGTTTCTGGCTGGCGACAGCAACCGCGCGAAGTGGATGCCGCTGGTCAGCAAATGGAACGACGCCGGCGCGACCGGCATGCGCACGATTGCCGGCGCGATCATCATCGGCGGGCTGCTCGAAGCGGCCGTCGGCTTCTCCGGCCTCATGGGACAGATCCGCAAGGTGCTCTCGCCGGTGGTCGTCGGGCCCGTGATCATGTTGATCGGTCTGGCGCTGTATCAGTTTGGCGCGCCGTACGCGGCGTCGAACTGGTACGTATCGATCGCCACGATCGTGCTGATCATCGCCTTCTCGCTGGTGTTGTCGCGGCAGATTCGCTTTCTGCAACTCTTCCCCATGCTGTCGGCGATCGTGCTGGTGGTGTCGGTCTGCTATGGGCTGACAGTCACGGGGCACATCAGCCCCGACAGTCCCGCGCATGTCGACACCAAGGCAATCGAAAGCTCCCAGATGTTTCGCCTGACCGACGCGGTGTTTCCCTGGGGCATGCCGGGGCTCGCCGACTTTTCGGTCGCGGCCGTGGTCGCGGTGCTGGCCGGCTACCTGGCGTCGATGATTGAATCGTTTGGCGATTACCACGCGTGCAAAAACATGGCCGGCGGGGGCGATCCGACGCCGGATGAAATCTCGCGCGGCATCGCCTTTGAGGGCGTCGGCTGCGCGTTGACCGGGCTGCTGGGGGGATTTAGCAGCACCAGCTACTCCGAGAACATCGGCCTGGTGGGGCTCACCAAAGTCGGCAGCCGGTACGTCGTGCAACTGGGCGCCGGGATGCTGATCCTATTGGGCCTGTTCGGCAAGTTCGGCGCGATCGCCGCGGCCATCCCCCAGCCGGTTGTGGGCGGTTTGTATTGCACCCTGTTCGGTTTGATTTCGGCGGTCGGCGTGCGGCAGTTCGCGCGGGCCGACCTGTCGAGCGAACGCAACCTGCTGATCGGCGGCTTCGCGCTGTTCATGGGGCTGAGCGTGCCGGCGTACTTCGGCGACCGCGATGTCAGCAACCCCAAGCAGAACTACATCACGGGGCAGGAAGATATCGCCTGGATGCCAGACGGCGTCGAAGGCGTTGTCCTGGCAATCGGCACGACAGGCATGGCGGTCGCGGCGATCCTGGGGCTGCTGCTGGACAACATCATTCCCGGATCGAAAGCAGAGCGCGGGCTGTCGCACGCCCCCGGCGTGCTGGCCCCCGAAGCGGCGGATATCGACTACGAGCCGGATAAAGAACCCGATGACGAAGACGACGATCGCCCGCCGCGACGGCGCCCGGGATCGCCGCCGCGAGATTCGTGACGGTGCGTCCAGAGAACGGAATTCCAGGATGCGCAAGATCGACAGGATAGAGATGATGGCGGTTCGGTCGAGCGTCCGACACCTGGCCTTCCATCCTGTTCATCCTGCCAATCCTGTTATCCTGTTCGCTGGACGCCCCCATCGGACCGATCGCGTCCGAATTCGCACCCAAATCCGCCATGCCCTAAGATAAGAGTCTGTCGCCGCGTGCGACTTCCGTTCGACTGCCCCTGGAACCTTGCATGTCCGCCCCTGCCCGCCCGCTGCAATTGCCGATCATCGACCACGCCCCCGCGCCGTACGACGGTCCGTCGCGCGAGGAGGTGCTCGCCCTGCGCAAGCAATACCTCTCGCCGGGGCTGATCACCTACTACCGCGAACCGCTGATGGTCGTCGAAGGCCACATGCAGTACGTGTGGGACGAGACGGGGCGGCGGTACTTGGACGCCTTCGCGGGCATCGTCACGGTCAGCGTCGGCCACTGCCACCCGAAGATCGTCGAGCGGGTCCGCGAGCAAACCGGCAAGCTGCAGCACACGACGACCATTTATCTGCATCCAACAATCGCCGAGTTCGCCGAACGGCTGGCCGAGAAGATGCCTGAAGGGCTCACGCGGACTTACTTCACCAACTCCGGCAGCGAAGCGAACGAGCTGGCGATCCTGTCGGCCCGCGAGCACACGGGCCATCACGACGTGATCGCGTTGCGCAACTGCTACCACGGCGGCACGGCGACCACGATGGGGCTGACTGCTCACGGCACGTGGAAGTTCAAGAGCAACCAAACGCCGGGGATTCACCATGCAACGCCGGGGTACTGCTACCGCTGCCCGTACGGGTTGGAGTACCCGTCGTGCGACGTGAAATGCGCCCACGACGTTCGCGATCTGATTCGCTACGAAACGTGCGGCGAAGTGGCGTGCTTCATCGCCGAGCCGATCCAGGGCGTGGGGGGCGCGGTCACGCCGCCGCCGGAGTATTTCCAGATCGTCTACGACATTGTCCGCGAGCACGGCGGCATCTGCATTGCCGACGAGGTGCAGGGCGGCTTCGGCCGCACGGGCACGCAGTACTGGTCGCACCAAAACTGGGGCGTCACGCCCGACGCCGTGACGATGGCCAAGGGCATCGGCAACGGCGCCCCGCTGGGGGCGTTCACCACGACCGAGCCGATTTCCGAGGTGATGACCAACCGCATCCACTTCAACACCTACGGCGGCAACCCGATCAGCATGACGCAGGGCCTGGCCACGTTGGAAGTGATCGACGCCGAGGGGATTCAGGACAATGCCCTGAAGGTGGGCAATCACCTGAAGGACGGCCTGCTGCAGCTCCAGGACAAGCACCCGCTGATCGGCGAGGTGCGCGGCATGGGCCTGATGCTGGGGGTGGAATTGGTTCGCGACCGCGCGAGCAAGGAGCCCGCCAACACCGAAGCAGCCGACGTGCTGGAGAAAATGAAACAGCGCGGCGTGCTGCTGGGCAAAGGCGGCCTGTTCGGCAACACCCTGCGCATCAAACCGCCCATGTGCCTGAGCATCGACGACGCCGACTACCTGATCGGCTGTTTGGACGAAACGCTTTCTGAGATCGCGACGAAGTGTTGATTCACGCAGAGACGCAGAGACGCGGAGGGCTGAAGAAGAGCCTGAAGGTGGGACGCAGCCGCCATCAAGTCGTGGAGTTCTCTTCCGTGTCCTTTGAGGAAGAGGGAATGGTTGCATTCCTCCCTCTGCGACTCTGCGCCTCTGCGTGAGACAATCCCGCCCCATTCGCCAACAAGACAACGCCATGCCCACGCTCGCCACCACTGTCGACGGCCTGAAGTTGCCCAATCCGTTCGTGATCGGTTCGGGCCCTCCCGGCACCAACGGCAACGTCATCGGCAAGGCCTTCGACGAGGGCTGGGGCGCGGTGATTTGCAAGACGATCAGCCTCGATGCGTCCAAAGTGGTCAACGTCCAACCGAGATATGCGCGGCTGCGGGCCCGCGACTCCAACGAGATCATCGGCTGGGAAAATATCGAGCTGATCAGCGACCGGTCGTTTGAGACCTGGATGGAGGAGCTCAAGGCGGTCAAAGACAGGTACCCCGAGGGCGTACTGATCGCCTCGATCATGGAGGAATACCGCAAGGACGCGTGGGTCGAAATCGTTGAGCGCTGCGAAGCGGCGGGGGTGGACGCGTTCGAGCTGAACTTCTCCTGCCCGCACGGCTTGCCGGAGCGCAAAATGGGCGCCGCGATGGGCGAGAACCCGGAAATTCTGGAAGAGGTCTCCGGCTGGGTCAACGCCGTGGCGACCAAACCGGTGTGGGCCAAGCTGACGCCCAACGTGACGCACATCGAAGACCCGGCCCGCGCCGCATTCCGCGCAGGGTGCGAGGGGGTCAGCGCCATCAACACCATTCGCAGCATCCTGGGCGTCGACCTCGATACGCTGCGCCCCGAACCGCAGGTGGAAGGCTACACGACCCCCGGCGGCTACTCGTGCCGGGCGGTGATGCCGATCGCGCTGCGGATGGTCATGGAAATCGCGCGGGTGGTCCGCAACGAGTACCCGGACCGCAGCATCAGCGGCCTGGGCGGCGTGGAGACCGGCGAGGACGCGGCTCAATTCATTCTGCTGGGGGCCGACACCGTGCAGGTCTGCACCGGCGTGATGAAGTTCGGCTACGCGATGGTCAAGGAGATGTGCGACAGCCTGCTCGCGTTCATGGAGAAGCACAAGTTCGAGACGCTGGACGATTTCCGCGGGCACAGCCTGCAGTACATCACCAGCCACTCGGATCTGGTGGCTCGCCAAGCCGAGGCCCGCGCCGCGAAGAAGGCGGAGCACCAGGCCAAGAAGATGATTCAGGCCGATGACCAGTGGAGCGGCGACGACTTCGTCGATCAGAGCGACGCGCTCGCGCGCGGCTAGGTCGCCGGGCGTCGTCAATTTCTTCGAGTCGCGTTGCCAGCCACGGCAAGATTTCGCCGCGACAGACGAAGTCCCTGTTGGGCCCGGAGCCACGCGTGCTGGCGGGCGTTCGTCGTACTCCGTCTGCGTCAGCGCCGGATCGCCCATGGTCGATTTCGCCAAACGTATCTACGCGGCCGGCCTGACGGGCTACGTTTTTCTCTACTTCGGCGAGATTCTGTTTTGGGCCACGCCCGAACGGGAAGGCATGGACGTCGGCGGGCTGGCGCTGACGTGGGTCGTCTATTCGCTGTTCGGTTACGTGTTTCTGTGCCTGATCAGCTGCTTCCGCGCGCGCTGCTTTTGGGCCGTCTACCTGACTGGCGCTCTGTATGGTTGGTTCGAAGAAGGCATCGTCCTGCAGACGACCTACGGCACGCCAGATTTGCCGCTGCCGGTGACGATTCCGTGGACCGCGTTGGCCTGGCACGCCCTGATTGACGTGGGCGCCGGTTGGTACGGCCTGCGCGCAGCGCTGGCGACCGGCCGTGCGTCGCGCGTGGCCGCGGCGGCGATCGCCATCGGGTTGTTCTACGGCGCGTGGGCAATCTTCTGGTGGACCGAGCCGCCCGCCCCCATGGACGAACTGCTGCAAAGCGGCGCCAAAGACGTGCTATTGATTCGCTTCCTACTGTTCAGCTGCGCCACGACGGTCGTGCTTGCCGCGGCGCTGTGGCTGAACAATCGCTTGATGCCGTTTGATTTCCGTCCCGGACGATGGGAGCTGGCAACGCTCGCTGCGGCGACGCTGGTCTATTTCGCGCTCGTGACGGTGCGCGTCGCGCCGGTGGCGCTGTGGCTGATGCCCGCGCTGCTCGCGGCGACCGTCGCGCCCCTCGCAATGAATCGGCGCCGCGAGCCGCGGCCAACTGCCTTCGTCGCTCTGCAGGCCGACGTCCCGCTGTCGGCCTACCTGCCGCTGCTGCTGATCCCGCTCACCGCGTCGGTCGTCTATTTCCTGGCCCTGGCGGCCGAGTTGCGCGTCCACACGAACCTGACAGTGTTGGCGGCGTCAGTCTTGGTGAGCGTCGTGCTGTGGATCGTCAGCGGCGCCGTATTGATACGGCGTGGGTGCGGCCGGCCAAGTGAGACGCTGGAGCCGGGCGTTGGCGAACCGTGACATCCGCTGGACGCTACCTTTCTCTATGGTCGACGCCCGACTGGCAGACTGCAATCAGACGGCAAATGTGGGAAAGCAGGTCCTCCTGCCTTGGCGATCCACGGTCCCACTCACTAAGATGGTGCCGGTCAGCAACAGACGCTGCGGCGGTCGCTTGGCGAATCGCCCCGCGGGCATTCGTCCCAGCGTCTTCGGTCGGGTGGCAGAGTGGTCGAATGCACCGGTCTTGAAAACCGGCGTGCCGCAAGGTACCGGGGGTTCGAATCCCTCCCCGACCGCTTTTCACATATGGCCGCCGGCGGCACTTCTTGTCATGCGGCCAGCCCTTCGTTGACGAGTTGCTTGCCGTCGTGCGCGTCTTCCCGGCGCGACTGTCGCGGATCTGGCGATCCAGGCCGCGAGGTCACTCGTCGGCTCGGCCGGCTGTCATATCGGGGGGCGCGCCGCCCAACTGCCTTGCCGCGGCGTTGGAAAATTGCGCAAAACCTGGCCCCTAATCCGCGCATACCGGGCCGAATTGCACTGGTCGTGCGGTCTTTTCTCACCAAGTGAGCCGCCACGGCCGCGGCCGTTCAATGGACGCCGTCGCGAATCACAAATATTATGAAGAAGATGTGAAGAGCGCTCTCTGGCCGCCCCTTGTGCACTCCGGAACCACCCCTGGGCGACGCCACCGGCGTTCTTCGCGGCCCTTTTCGCATCTCTTGTGAACCTGCCCAATCGGGCGTCCTATCAATACTGCCGACTTGCATGGCGCAGCCGATCTCGACCCGTCGACGCTCTCTTCGTTTCCAGCACCTTGAAGCGCGTTGCATGCTCGACGCGTCGGCGCTGCGGATCTCCGAATTCATGGCGTCGAATGAAGACACGCTGGTCGATTACCAGGGAGACTCGTCCGACTGGCTGGAGATTTACAATCCGACGGCGGCCACGGTCGATCTGACGGGCCTGTACTTGACGGACAATGACAGCGAACTGACCAAGTGGCAGTTCCCCGCCGGATCGTCGGTTGCCGCGGGCGGCTTTCTGGTGGTGTTCGCCTCGAGCAAGGACGTGGTGGCGGCCGGCGGCGAGTTGCACACGAACTTCCGGCTTTCCGCCGACGGCGAGTATTTGGGGCTGGTCGCCGCCGATGGACTGACGGTCATCGATCAGTACGCCCCGGAGTTCCCGCCGCAAGTTGAGGACGTGTCGTACGGGCGGGAGATGACCGGCTCGCCGGTGACGCTGGTCGCCGAGGGCGCCTCGGCCAAGGCGTGGGTCCCGACCAACGCAAGTTGGGACGCGACGTGGACCTCGCCCGCGTTCGACGACAGCGGGTTTAACATCACCGGGTCGACAGGGTTCGGCTACGAAAACTCGCCTGGCGGGTTCCCGAATTTTGTCGGCCAGTACAACACACAGGTTTCTTCAGGCACCGCGGGGTTGTACGTGCGCGTGCCGTTTGAGGTTTCGTCGCTGTCCGGTCTGGGGCAGTTGAAGCTGAACATGAAATACGACGACGGTTTCGTCGCGTACCTCAACGGCGTGGAGATCGCCTCGGCCAACGCCCCCGCGTCGCCCAACTGGAGTTCGACAGCCACGACGTTCCACGACGACTTCGAGGCGATCAGCTTCACCGAATTCGACGTCGCCGATGCGCTGCCGTTGTTGGTCGAGGGCGACAACGTGCTGGCGATCCACGCGCTGAACTTCTCGGCCGGCAGCAGCGACTTTTTGATCGTCCCCGAGCTCACGGCCAGCGAGTCGGAAATCGCGTCGCCCGAGACGATTGGGTACCTCAATGAGCCGACGCCGGGCTACGGCAACGGCGAGGCGTTCGCCGGCTTCGTCGAGCAGCCGACGTTCAGCGTGCCGCACGGCTTTTACAATTCGACGCAGCAGGTGTCCATCGCGACGGCAACGCCCGGCGCGCTGATTGTTTACACAACCGACGGGTCGACGCCGGCGGTCGACGAGAATCTGACGCCGATCAACGGCCAGGCCTACAGTACGCCAGTCACGGTCAGCAGCACCACGCCGCTGCGGGCGATCGCGTTCAGGCAGGACTACAAACCGTCGTTCGTGCAGGCGTCGAGCTATCTGTTCTTGGATGACATTGTCGAGCAATCCCCCGCGGGCGAAGCGCCGGCCGGGTGGCCCGGCTTTAACGTCAACGGCCAGGTTCTCGACTACGGCATCGACCCGCAAATCGTGTCGCAGTACGGCGAGCAGGCGGTGAAGGACTCGCTGGCGTCGCTGCCGGCGATCGCGTTGACCACCGACGTGGAGAATCTTTTCGACGCCACGACGGGCATTTACGTCAACGCCGGCAACCGCGGTCGAGAATGGGAACGCTTTACGTCAGTCGAGTTGATTAACCCCGATATGACCGGGGGCTTTACGACCAACGCGGGGTTGCGAATTCGCGGCGGGGCGTCGCGCAACAACGGGAATCCGAAACACGCTTTTCGTCTGTATTTCCGTAGCGAATACGGCGACGGGCTGCTCAACTACCCGCTGTTCGGCGAAGAGGGAGCCGATAAGTTCGACGTGCTCGATCTTCGCACTTCGCAGAATTATTCCTGGGCGAGTTGGGGCGATTCGATCAACGGGGCTCAAAACTCGTTCCTGCGCGAGGTATTCAGCCGCGACACGCAAGCCGACCTCGGCGACCCGCACACGCGCAGCGACTACTTCCACCTGTATCTGAACGGGCAGTATTGGGGCCTGTTCATGACCCAAGAACGCGTCCAAGAACACTTCGGCGAATCCTACTTCGGCGGCGACCAAGAGGATTACGACGTGGTCAAATCGGACCCGTTCGAATCGGGCGGCACCGAGATCGCCGACGGCACCGACGTGGCCTGGCGGCAACTGTTCGAGTCGGCCCAGGCCCTGGCGGACAATCCGACCGGCGCCGCGAACAACTACTGGGCCATGCAAGGCCTGAATCCCGACGGCACGCGCAACGAGAGTCTGCCGGTGCTGCTGGACGTCGACAATTTGATCAACTACATGATGATCATTTTCTACACGGGCGGTCACGACACGGGAATTTCTGCGTTCTTTGGCAACGAGCGGGCGAACAACTGGTTCGGCATCCGCAACCGGGAAACGGGCGACGAGGGCTTTCAATTCTTCCTGCACGACAACGAGCATTCTCTTGGCGCCGGGGAGCTCACTGGCACGCTGCACGGCACGTTTACCATTGACCGCACCGGTCCGTTCAGCGGGCAATATTACGACGACTTCGAGTTTTTCAATCCGGCGTTCCTGCATCAGGATCTGTTGGCGCATCCGGAGTACGTGCAGCGATTTGTTGATCGCGCGACAGATCTGCTGCTGAATAACGGACCGCTCACCGCGGATGCCAACATCGCCCGCATGAGCGAACGCGTGGCGGAGGTCGAGTCGGCCATCATTGCGAACGCGGCTCGGTGGGGCGACGCCAAGCGAAGCGTCCCCTACGACAAGTCCGACTGGGACGCCGAGGTCAACTGGCTGCTGAACACCTACTTTCCGCAGCGCGGGGACATGGTCATCGCGCAGTTGCAGAACGACGGACTGCTGAGCCCGCTGGGCGTCCCGGAGTTCAGCCAACTGGGCGGCGAAGTGGACGCCGGTTACCCGCTGGAGCTGTCGTCCGCAGGGGGAACGATTTACTACTCCCTGGACGGGGCCACCGACCCCCGCGAGATCGGCGGCGGCGTGAACCCTGCGGCGGCCGTCCAGGCCTACACGGGGCCGATCGTGTTGACGGCCGACACGACCGTGTGGGCGCGGGTGAGGGAGCCGTCGGGCGCCTGGTCAGGTTTGGTCAAAGCCGACTTCTCCGTCCTGCAGTTGCCCGGCGACTACGACAAGAACGGCCTGATCGACGTCGCGGACTACAACATCTGGAAGTCGACCTACGGCTCCACCTCTGACTTGCGCGCCGACGGCAACGAAGACGGCATCGTCGACGCGGCGGACTTCACCGTCTGGGGCGACAGCTTCGCCCAGCAGCCGACCGTCGTGACCGCCGCGGCGGCCAGTCCGACCACAGTGACCGGCGTGTCGACCGACCTGTCCGTGTTGGGCGGAGTGCTCACGGGCGAACAGAATCTCGCTTACACCTGGTCGGCCACCGGTCCCGGTAGCGTGAGTTACAGCGTCAACGGCACGAACGCCGCCAAGAGTACGACCGCCACCTTTACGGAGGCAGGCGAGTACACGTTCACCGTGGCAATTGAAAACACGGCGTTCGACGCCGTCGCGTTCAGCTCGGTCGCAGTCACGGTGACCGCGACGGTGTCCGGCGTGGCGATCGAGCCGACGGCCGGCGTCGTGGCGGCCGGCGCCTCGCTGCAGCTGGCGGCGTTCGAGGCGGACCAGTTCGGCAATTCGACGGGCGTGCCGACCAGCGTCACCTGGTCGGTCGGCAGCGGCGGCGGCAGCGTGACCGCCGGGGGCCTGTACACGGCGCCAGCCACGGGCGAAATGGCGACGGTGCTGGCCCAGGGCGCCGCCGGGCAGGGCTCGACGGTGGTCGACATTGTAACGCCGCGCGCTTGGTACGAGGCCGATGAATCCTTCGGCACGACGCTCAACGACTCGTCCGGCAACGGCAACAACGCCACGCTGTCGGGGACCACGGGATGGACCACGGGCGTCGACGGCAACGCCCTGTCGCTCTCCGGCGGCCGGGCCAACCTGCCCAACAATATCACCGGCGGTCTGGACGACTTTACGATCGCCACATGGTTCTACCTGGACTCCAAGGGCGCTTGGTCGCGGGTGTTCGACTTCGGCTCGGGGACGGCGGCCAACATGTTCCTCACCCCCGCGGCCGGGTCGACGACTGGGCCGCTGCGTTTCGCCATCACCACAAGCGGCGGCGGCGGCGAGCAGCAGCTCAACGGCCCGACGCTGTCGACCGGGCAGTGGTACCACGTGGCGATTACGCAGGCGGGCAACCTGGGGACGATGTACCTGAACGGCTCCCCGGTAGCGACGAACAACGGCATGACGCTCAGCCCGGCCGATCTGGGCTTCACCTTCCAGAACTGGCTGGGCGACTCGCAGTATGGCGCCGACCCGGCGTTGTTTGGCCGGATCGACGAGTTCCGGATTTACCCCGAAGCGCTGCCCAGCGAGCAGATCGAGCAGTTGTCGAACCTGGCGTTCAGCACTGTTTCGATCGCGCAGACGGTGACGGCCTCCGCCGTCAGCGAGCCGGCGAGCGTTGAGCTGCTGAGCGTGTACAGTACGGGCGGAGCGCTGGATCTATTGACCGCTCCCGCCGTCACGGCCACATTCGCCCCCGACGCATCGGCAACCTCAGCGATTCGCGAGTCGGCTTTTGCCGCGCTCGGAGAAGGCGGCATCGCAAAGCCACGCAGGCAGCACGCTCCGGCGCGGCGAGACGCCTTGCCGCTCCGCCGACACGGCCGCAAGTTCACGGATGCGGAGCCGCTTGACGAGTTGACGCAGGACGTCTCGCACCGCGCAGTTGATCGCGCATTGGGCCGTGGCGCCGACGGATTACGTCGGGGGCCCCTCGGCTGGGGAGCGGACGACACGGCATGATGCACCAACAGCAGGTTGCCGACCGCCGGCAGACAACGCACAGAGAACGACGCAGAGATCCAGGCACGAGAATGTTCACCTTACAGGCCGGTTTGCTGAATGCCGCGCGCGCGGCCGTGTTCGGTGCGGCTGGAAGATCATTGATGCAACAGGCGCTTCCCATTGTGATGCTCGCGGCGGTCTGGCTGGCCGCGGCGCCGGCCCGCGCCGCCACGCTGGACATTGAGTTCGGCGGGACCAATGGGGGGAACGTGCTATGGGACGTGATTCTGACCCCCGATCCGTCGCCGGCCGCGGCCGTGGAGATTGGATTCGCGTACGACGGCGGCCAGATCCTCGCCGTCACGCCCAACGCAGCGGCGTTCAGCTTCTCGAATCCGGGTCAAAACCCGTTCACGGGCACGGTGACGGTGGGCGTCTCGATCCACGACGTCCTCGGCACGGCGGACGGCGCATTCGCCGCGCTCGGCGCCATCCTCTCGTCCTACGATCCGGTGCGCGTGCTGACGATCGAAACGAACGGCGCCGGCACGCTCAACTTTGGCGGCCAGGACCACAACGGACTGTTCACCGGGGCGCGTGTCGCCCAGGGGGGCGTGAACTACGACGGATTGACCGGATCGCTGTCGGTCGATTACCAGGCCGCGGACTTCAATCGCGATTCGGCGGTCGACGGGACCGATCTGGCAATCTGGTCGGGCAGCTACGGCGGCCCCGCAACCGGCGCGTCGGGCGACGCCACCGGCGACGGCCTGGCGGGCGGCGGCGACTTCCTCGTCTGGCAGCAACAATTCAACGGCGGAGCGGCCAACGCCGTATCGACCGGGGCCGTGCCGGAACCGACCGCCGCCGTGCTGTTGATGCTGGCGGGCGTGTCAGGACTGACCATGCTCAGACGGCGGCGCGCCTGAAGCGTCGACGAACTACGGTCGCGAGGCCGGCCAGCAACAGAATCTGCGCACCCGCCGTCGGCTCTGGCACGCCGAGAAACCGCTGCATCGCCAGTGCGAAGGCTTCCCGACCGATCCAGTCGCCCATGATCCGGCCGGGCAGATCGTCCATTTGCGGATGGATGCCGCCCCATAAGCGGGACACGCCCGCCTCGTCGGCGGCGTCGAAGTAGGTGGCCCATTGCAGCGTGATCTCCTCGCTGGGGCCGTCCTCGAATTTGAGAAAGTCGGGCGAGAACGTCAGTTCGCCCAGCCCGCCGGGAAAGAACTCGCTGCCAGTGAACAGCGCCAGCACCTGGGCCGCAGCGCGGCTGAACGTGCTATGCCCCGACACATACCCGGGGAACGCCGGCGAGACGAAGTTGTCCATCTGATAGGGCAGCCAATTCTCCGCGAGAATCCAATCAGTCCCGGCCGCCTGGGTGTCGGGATCGTCAGGGGCCTGCGCCCACGCGTTCACCGCGATCTTGCCCACCAGTTCGCTGTGGTGGAACAGCGGAAAGAAATCGCCGTTGTGGTCGCGATTCACATTGTCGTACGCGTTGCGGTGCTTGCCGCCCGGCGCAATCGACTCGGCCGTGATCAACTCGACCAGCCCGTCCTCCAAGGGCAGTCCGTCGGGGTCGTAGGACGGCAGACCTGGATCGCTCGACTGCCCTTGGCTGCCCATGTAGCGAATCATCGTGATCGGCCGCGCCGAATCGTACTCGCGTTTGACGCCCCAGGCGGCGATGGCCGCGTCGTGCACGGCGCCGTTGAGGGTCAAGTACATCTTGACGTCCCACTGGAGCCGATCGACTTCGGCGCCCGCGCCGTGAATGCGATGCTCCAGCCGCGCGTCGTCGGAGACCAGATTGGCGATCACGTTCCAGTGTCCCGGCGGCGTTTCGGAATGCGGCCCGTCCGCCCAATATTCGGCGAGCACCCGCCCGTAGTCGCCAAGCTTGACGAGATTGTCGGCGTAAGGCTGGCCCGTCGCGGGGTTCGCCGCGTAGCCCTGGCTGTCGTAGGATCCCAGCGGACGATTCCCGTTAACTCTCGGCGACAGGTTGATCAGTTCGGCCCCCGGTCCCTGCGTCGCGTCGAGCGCACTGCTCTTGCGCAGCAGGTCAAGCGCCTGGGCGCGGTAGTCCGCGTCGCCCGCGCCGCCCAGTTGCGGCTGCGGGCCGGGGTCGATGTCGCTCCAACTGTACGGTCCGCCGCCGGACGACTGCATGGCAAACGGCGTCACCGCTCCCCAGTTGGGGCCAATGTACTGCTGCAGGTTCGAGCCGTCGACGATGCCGTTCTGATTGGTAAACGCCTCGATATACAACGGCTGCCAATGATTGGGGTCGACCAGCGGCGTGCCGTCCTGGTCGGTGACCGTGGCGAACCCGGTCAGCATGGGCGGATTGACTGACTGGTAGCCCGTGGGGTCCGCGTAGGCGTTGGCCTCGTTGGAGCCGTCCAGCAGCGTGCCGGCAAGAATCTGCTGGGCGATGCGATTGCCCACCGCCGCGGGGGAGTTGCCGGCGGTGGTCGTCACGTTCTTGTCATAGCCCTGGGCCGCAAGCAGGTCGTCGAAGATCTGCTGCGAGGCCGTCGGATCATGCGCCAGTTGGTAGCGCGCCGACATCACGCGGTAGGCGGCGTAGGCGACCGATTCGTTGCGGGCTGCCTGCACGTCGACGGCCGCATGCTTCTCGTGCACGAATTGGCCGATGGCCGTCGCATCGTAGGCGGCCCAGGCGTCGTACATCGCGGCCGACGTGTGATACAGGTTGCGTGCGTGGACTGTCGGCCGGGGCGTGTCGATCCGGATCGCGGCCAGCAGGGCTTCGTCCCACTGTCGGGCGACGGAGTCTTGCGCGGAGGCGGCCGGCCCCGCAACCGGGGTGAGCGAGAACGCGCACGCCGCTAGCAGCAGGCGCAGCGCATACCAGTGAGACAAGACGGCGGCGCGCGGGCGCCGCGGAGACGCGGAAGACATCGAGGAGTTGGGCTTCGGAGGTGCGGTTCATAAGCAGAGGGCAACGAACGCCGGCGGCCGGCCCTTGCATTGTAATCCAAAACTGCACGGTCAACGCCGAGGCGGTTCGACTGGCCAGAGCGGAACCGCCGATCGCCAGCCCCAGCTCGGCGAAAACGCCGGGAAACGCCGGGAAACGTCGGCGGGGCGGCGGGGCGGCGGGCGGTCCGCCGCCCTGGTCTCGCTCGTCAAATCACGGGCTGAGCGGCGGTCCGCCTGCCCACGCCGCGCTGCCTCCGTTGCTCCGCGGCACAGTGACTTCAGCGACGCAAGATACGCGATCAGTCGCGCAACTCGCTGACGGTCAGGTTGGATTCCAGACCGTCCGGCATGATCGATCGCTCGGACGCGTAGTACTCGTCGTCGTTGTCGCCGGAGAAATGTTTCCTGTAACCCTCGACCAGGAACATCTTCATGGCGCCGTCCGCTTGATGGTCGAGTTGCAACCCCGTGTCAGCTGAGCCGTCGACCGACAAGATGATCCGCGCCTGATATTGAGGCGGGAACTTGTCTGAGGGCTGCAAAACGGAATGAACAATCTGCTCGCGCGGCAGCGACTGGGCCCCGTTGCTCAAATCGGGCCCCAGCGTTCCGCCGCGGCTACCGATGGCGTGGCAGTTGGTGCAAGTCGCCGCGGCGGACAGAAAGACCCGCCGCCCGACCGCGGGAATGCCGCCCTCCCGCTGCAGGTTGCGACGGGGTCAACTTGCTGTCGGCGACTTCACCTGTGCGAAGTCGCGTCGTTGCAATGCTGCACCTCTGTGAATCGTCGAGATTCTGATCACTGCAGGCACAGTCGATGTCACTTGCGTGCGAAATCGCCCACCGGCCACTGACACCTTTTCTCGAAGCTGGGACCTGCTGGTTGGCTGGGCCGTCGCAATGAATGGTCCATTGTTTTGCCATTGACGTTCGAATACACTAGCCGCCGTTCTCATCAACACGATGCTTGGCGACATCTCAGTCCTTGCTCTTGGGGTATTACCGACATGCGATATCGGATGCCGGGACGTCTTGGTCTTGAACGCCTCGAACAGCGTCACATGCTTTCGGCGACGGTTTTCGAGCACAATGACATTGGCTACTTCCTGAACCAAAGCGATCCGGGATTCTCCCGCTACGATATCCAGAACGAGCAATGGCTGTCGCCCATCGACTTGACAGACGCAACGGGCTTGCCGACAGCCGCCCACGTTGACGACGACGGGATCTATGTCGCCTATGGCGCGACTGTCTATCGTTACCAGCTCGACGGCACCGGCCAGACGCATGTGATCAACGCGCAGTACGACGTGCAACGCATCCACACAGACGGCAACCTACTGTTTGTGAATCATACTGCTGGTCACTATACGCGAGTGATCAGTATTGACAAAAATAACAATACGGTGATTGACACCATCGATGATTATCTGGATACGATTTACGGCTCTTCCATCTCAACGTCTGAGAATCGGATCTTTGGGCGAACCCGTGGAAGCAGCCCTTCAGATATCACGTACGTTTCTTACGACGATCAAGGACACTTCCTGTCCAACCCTGACAGCCCTTATCACGGTGATTATCCCGGCGCCACCGAAGCATGGGTCTTCGACGACGGCGCGAGGGTGGTAGATAGCAGCGGCACGATCTACTCGACGTCGCTCACCTACCTAAACAGTTTCCAGTCGGGGGTGACAGACATTGATTTTGTCGGCGGGGAGATCCCGATCGTGTTGCACGGAGGCGAGGTCACGGCTTATTCGATGGGCATCCTGCCAACTGGCAGCAAGACCCTCGCTGTGCCGGCGACCGACATCTTCGTGAACGACAAGAGCGTCATTGCCTTTTCAGGTTCGCCTGGAAGCTACTCGGTGGAAATCGTTCCCCTGACCGAGTTGTCGGCGCCCGAGCCCGGTGAGCCGCTTGACCCGACGGGACTACCCTACACGCCTGATGAGATCGCGCTGGCGACTGACGGCACGGTGTTGCTGTTCAGCAAGAGCCATCAGAGCATTTTTCAATGGGATCCAGTACGACAAGAGTACGGTGAGACGATCCCGCTAGTCGGTTCGCCTCTGCATATGACGTACGCCGAAATGGACAATTCTGTTTTCCTGGCGTACGACTCTGGCTTGATTCGAAAGATTGACCTCGATCTCGACGAAAAAGTGGAAGTGCCGTTTATGACGCTTCCCTCTCGCCCGCATGGCCTGTCCGCTGCTGGCAATTTTCTGTTCAGCGCTGATCCGTCAGGGGCTTGGGAGAGCCACTACACCATTTCATTCGAAGGTCAAATCGTTGACTCGAAAGAATGGTCTCATGCATCGGCCGAGTACATATGGAACAACAATACTCGGCGCATGTACTACTTCACTCAGTGGTCGCCTAGGGATTTGGAGTATGTCGAGATTGGCGCAACTGGACAATTCGGGATCGAGCGCGAAGCGCCGCAGCATAGTAGCGCCGGTTTTACATACCCAATCCGCGTCTCTCCCGACGGCGGGACAGTCATTCTCGGATCGGGCGTCATCCACGATGGCAGCACCTTAGAGCGGCTGACGCAGTCGCTGGGGACGACCGTCACCGATATCGCCTGGCTCGGCAGCGATACTTACACCATTCGAGACGTGGGCGGAACGGCGCAGCTGCAGGCGTGGGCCGGCGTGAATTGGGGGCAGACAGATGTTGCGCAGGTTCCTGGCACAGTTCACTCGCTGACGACTGTGAGCGAGGATCGCATGTTGGCGATCACGATCGATGGGCAGGGCGTCCCCGCCTTCTCGATCATCGATGGCGACCTGGATGTGGTCACGCGGCCCGCCCCAGTGGCGATTGCAGGTGCGGATGTTCGCGTCGATATTGGCTCGAGCACAACGTTGGACGGCTCGGCGTCCTACGATCCTGACGAATCGCCAAGTCCGCTCACCTACTCATGGACGCTTGCAGCCGGCCCCGGAGCAGGGACGTTTGGTACGCCAGACCAGCCGGTGACCACTTTTTCTGCAACGGCGCCAGGCCTCTACGAAGTTGCATTGACGGTCAACGACGGCGAATATTCGACGACTGATATCGTTGAGGTCACGTATCGGATCAACGAGGAGCCGATCGCCGATGCGTCGCTATCAGAGACCTCTGGAATAGCAGGAAGAAATCCCATCGCCTTGTCGGCGGCCGGCAGTTCGGATCCCAACGGCGATCCAATCACATTTCTATGGGAAGTCGTAGCGGCGCCTGAAAGCAGCCAATGGACGCTAGGTTCTTCGGATAGCGCAGTTGCCTCGCTTGCAGCCGCCGATCCGGGCGACTACACCCTACGGCTCAGCGTCAGCGACGGAGCGCTCACAGGAACGACGACGATCGTCGTGACATTCGTCGAGAATCAGGCCCCCACTGCCGACCCATCGTTGTCGGAGACGACCGCGGTTGCCGGACGTCACTCAGCTCGCCTGGACGGCACTGCCAGTACGGATCCAGAGGGCGATAGCCTGACCTACCACTGGGATGTTGTTTCCGCGCCGGCGGGCAGCAATCCGACCATTCAGGACGCGAGTGCAGGCGTCACGACCTTCTTCAGCGATACCGCTGGCAGCTATTTGGTGAGTCTGACGGTGGACGACGGCTTGAAATCGGCCACGGAAAGCTTCTTGATTGACGTAGCCGTCAATCAATCGCCGATAGCCGATGCGTCGTTGACGCAAACCGTGGTTATCGCCGGTCCTGGCTTTGCAGTCTTGGATGGAACCCTGAGTTCCGACCCGGACGACACGGTCTTGTCGTACTCCTGGCAGGTGGTGGCAAGTTCTAACGGAACGCTCCCGTCAATTTCTTCCCGTCATTCGGCGGTAGCCTATCTCGCTGCAACGCTACCAGGCGTCTATGCGATCGAGCTTGCTGTTGCAGATGGCGCAACGAGCGACAAGGATTACGTGATCGTCGAAGTGACCGGCAACCAGGCGCCAGTGGCAGACGCCTCGCTCTCCGACCGAGTCGTCTCCGCGGGCGTTCTACCGCGTTTGGATGCAACAAGAAGCCACGATCCCGACGGGGACGACGTCAGCTACTCTTGGGAGGTCGTTGCCAGTTCCAATGGCACGCTGCCGATTGTGTCAGCTCCCAACCAGGCAATCACGCAGCTTGAAACAGCATCCCTGGGCTTCTACACGGTAAGACTGACGGTCGATGACGGGACAGACCTCGATACGGACTTCGTCATCGTAATCGTGCGAGAAAATACGAGCCCGGCGAGGGACGGAGACTACGACGGGGACCAGAACGTCGACGGCAACGACTTCCTCATGTGGCAACGAGCTTATGGAACCGCAGGCGGATCGATGGCGGACGGCACTCACGACGGAATCGTCGATCATGAAGACCTTGCCATGTGGGAAGACAACTACACATCGAGCGCAGCGACAGTGCTCCCCGGCATTGCTGGAGATATGGACAGCGACCAAGACGTCGACGGGATTGACTTCTTAGCTTGGCAAAGGGACCTTGACGCCACGCATCATGCATACGATTTAGATGCTTGGCAGGGCAACTATGGGGCGACGAATGCGATTACCGCTATTCGAATCGTGCCAACTGCCGAGCCAATCACCTCGGCATCAATCGCTGAGATTGTCGACTTGGCAATTGCTGTAGAATTGACAGAGACGCGGACTACGGAGCTTTCGCTGGACACGCCAGAAGAGCCAATCTTTCTGGAGCCTTTCGCCCGAAATCGCGCCGACTCTCTTTACGCTCCCCCATATCGCAGCACTGACGTTGAAGCTGAACCATCGACATCAGAATCTCCTCGGGAGGACGAATTTGGGAATGTCTGGCTAAGCGAAGAATTGCTCGACCGCGTGTTCGGCTGATTAGCCCCTCCAAGTCGGAGGCAGCTTCTGTCGTCGTCGCCTTCTGACGGAGCTCGACACGCCGATTGGAGAGATTCGCTTAGAGTTGGTTGCAAATCCCCCTCCCTCGAAGGGAGGGGCCAGGGGAGGGATTCCCAACGCCGGAGTTTTCACACCTCTCCCAGCCTCTCCCCTCAGGGGAGAGGGGTATTGAAACTGCCTCTAGCGCAACTCCGTCGGGGGATCAACCGTTGCAGCATCGCGAGCGGTGCAACGACCCGCGATCGCATAGACCTCGGCGGGTCTGGGGAGCGGGGTGACGCCGCAGACGTTCGAGACATCCGGACTCAGCCGTGGCTCGGTCCGAGCGCCCCCAGTATGGCATATCGTTGGCGACGACGGGTCAGTCGGTGCGAGTTCAAGCGGCCCGCTCCTTGCGAATTCGCGACCTGCAACAATGCACGACGAACGCTTTGGCGACGACGATCGCGCCTGCGGCGGGAAGGGCAGTAAAAGGCCCACTGATAGACGATTCGTAGCACGCGTCCCTCACGCGATGCGAGAGAATCGTAGAGAAGTACCGGAGGAGGGACTCGAACCCTCACGTCCTTGCGGACACTGGATTTTGAATCCAGCGCGTCTGCCAATTCCGCCACTCCGGCAAGTTGTTAGCCTGCAATAATTTGCGTAATTATTGCGACCTGCCTGCGGGTACGCAACCCGCCAAAATTCCGCCACCGGATGGTCCGTCCGCGACCACCGCGGCCACGAGACGTCGATTCGCCGCCGCCCACTGACGCCGCGTGCGTTTCGCGGCATGGCCTGCGCAGGGCAAGGCGTGTCAGCGGCAAGGTCAACGAGAGAATGTCGTGCATCGTCAACGGCATGGCTACACTTTTGGGCCGAGTAGGGGCGAAGGCCGTCGACGCGGCAAGTAGGACGACGCGGGGCGCGACCAGCCGGGTAGGGGCGGCCCCGGCTACAGGCGCGACTGGAGCCACTCCAGCATGGGTGCTGGCTGGCAGTCGCTTCTCCGCGCTGTCCTGCGTTTAAAACACACGCTATCAAGCCGGATCAAGCCTCAGCCAGTAAGAATGACCGTGTCAGAGCGAGCAAAAATAGGCCCTTGGTCGGTCAAACCGTACCGCGGCTGGACGTTTCATTTTGGCAGTGAAAAGTCTTAGCATGAACAGTCTTCGTTTCTCGTGCTCACGTCGCCAAGTGCCGACGCCAACCTTCGCCGAACGCCTGGTGATCGCGATTTCGATGCTGCTCAGTGGGTAGAACGTGTCGCAAAGATTCATAGGGGCAAGAAGCGATCAGTTGTGGCCGTGACCCTCGGCGAACTGTCAGGACACCAAGTCGAGTTCGCCACTCCTTACGAATGGATGCGCGGTTGGGCGCTGATGCAGGGTCATCATCCGCTCGACGCCACCTACCGCTGCAACAAGATGTTGGCAGGGCGCGACGATGCTGATTGACGTGCCCCCCCCTTAACCGAGCCCGGGTCGGGAGCGACAATTCCGGCGTTTGGGCGTGACGTACGCAGGGCGGACGTTGCCACTGACCCACAGGAGTCAGCCGCGCGAGCCGAGAGCGATTTCCTGCTGCCCCCAACCACCACGGCATGGTCTTGGATTTCCATGCATTGCGTCACACGTGCGGTGCGTGGCTGGCCCACAATAGCGTACAGCCCACGACGGTGCAGTCGCAGATGCGGCACGGCGCCTTCGCGATAACGTTCGACACCTACGGTCACTCATACCCCGGCGCCGAAGTCGAAGCGGCCCGAATGATGGGGGGCTTGACGAGCGTCACATTAGTTCCGCCAGCGGCACTCGATGTGGCCGACGAGGGCAACGCGGGCACGACGAAGCTCGACGCCTATCTCGACTGCGGGCCCCAGCATGCGCAGCAATCGTCCTGCGAAAACCTGCCAGACGCCGCGACTGATGACGATAACGACGATCCGCCGCCGTCCCCGCCGGGCGGCGGCAAGAATGGTAATCGACGCGAGAAAACTCGAATCAAAATCGCCCCTACCGCCCCAATCGCGGCTCGCTACAATACGGGCTTGCCGCTTGCTCCCTTAGCTCAATCGGCAGAGCAACTGACTCTTAATCAGTAGGTTCAAGGTTCGAGTCCTTGAGGGAGCACTTCACTTAAACCCCGCCGAATCAAGCGTTTAGGTTACCTGCCGGCGGTCGGCAGTGCGGCGTTTCCCAAGGGAATAAAACGGTACATACCGTTTTATTCTCCCAACCAATGGGAGACCCGCATCATGCCGCGTATCTCTGGGCATTCTGTCCCCAAGTACCGCAAGCACCGGGCTAGCGGTCAAGCCGTCGTCACCATCAACGGCCACGATCACTACCTTGGCCCTCACGGCACCAAGGCCAGCCGCATCGAGTATGACCGGCTGATTACCGAGTGGCTCGCGTCCGGGCGCTCGGCGAGCTACGGCACGCCTGCCGCAGTCGTCACGGTTGTCGAGCTGGCCAACGACTACGTGAAGTTCGCCAAGCGTCACTACGGCGACGCCTTCAACAGCGAGTGGCGGCGAGTCAAGTTCATCATCCGGCCGCTGGTCGACCTGTACGGCCGCACCGCGGCGGCGGACTTCGGAGTCCTGCAACTCAAGTCTCTGCGGGAAAAGTTCATCGCCACCGGTCGCAGCCGCGGCACGATCAACAGCGACGTGCGACGGATCGTGCGATTCTTCCGCTGGGCGGCTGCTGAGGGGCGAGTTCCCCCGAGCGTGCCGCAGGCGTTGGCGATGGTCCCCGGTCTGCGGAAGGGCAAGAGCGACGCCCGTGAGACGGCGCCCGTCCTGCCGGTCGACGACGCCACTA
Source organism: Planctomycetaceae bacterium (assembly GCA_002702655.1). Lineage (GTDB taxonomy): Bacteria > Planctomycetota > Planctomycetia > Pirellulales > Lacipirellulaceae. The sequence goes on along the minus strand of PABB01000032.1, from coordinate 1,348 downwards.
TTGACGCCACCCTGCCGCACCTGCCAGAAGTGGTTGCCGATATGGTTCGCTTCCAGCGGGCGACCGGCTGCCGTCCTGCCGAAGTCTGCAACCTGCGACCATGCGACGTGGATCTTAGCAGCGAGGTCTGGCTCTATCAGCCGCCGAACCACAAGACGGCGCACCACGGCAAGGAACGCACCATCTTCATCGGTCCCAAGGGGCAAGCCGTGCTGCTGAAGTACCTGGCCCGCGATCCCGAGGCCCATTGCTTCCAACCCCGCGACAGCGAGGCGAAGCGGCTCGCGGCTCAACACGCGGCACGCAAGACGCCGCTGTCCTGCGGCAATCGTCCCGGCACCAACAAGGCCCGCAAGCCGAAGAAACGGCCCGGCGACAAGTACGATACGCAAAGCTACGGCGCTGCCGTCCGTCGCGGCGCCGAGAAAGCCGGGGTTGAGAAGTGGAGCCCCAATCGCCTACGGCACGCAGCGGCAACGGAGATTCGCCGCGAGTTTGGTCTTGAGGCGGCGCAGGTGGTTCTCGGTCACGCCAAAGCCGACGTGACGCAGGTATACGCCGAGCGGGACTTGGCCAAGGGGTACGAAGTGGCGAAGCGAATCGGTTAGAATCTACGCTGCCGAGTTTGCGGGTTGATCCCCCGCGACGGTCGCCGGCGCCCAGCGGTTGCACCATGCCGCGGGCGTCGGCGGTCGGCTCGGCTCAACTCATGGTGCAATCATGGCGAACGAGCCAACCAGAGACGAGTTACAGCAAGTCCACGACCGGCTTCGGTATGCTCTTTTCGGGCTGCATGACGCGATCTCTTTCGCGATCACGGCATCCGAGGCCGACGCCGCGAGGATCGGCATTTGCAGTCCTGACGGCAAGTCCGAGGAAGGCGCCGCGATTCCCGCAACGCAAGTGGTCGAGCGGTGTATCTCGGGCGTTTCCGGCAATCTGGTCGGCGCAGGCTTGTATACCGAGTCGCTGTGCGATCTTCTCTTCACGTGTGGTCCCGCCTTTCGTCGGGCGCGATTGCAGATTGCAGCGACCGGCGACGAAACCGCCATATTTGTCGATGGGAGTGGCGAATCCCATCCAAGTTATCACGACGCGGTTTTCGGTCTCATCAATGCCATCGCGGTTGACCTGCTGCTAACGGACGCAGGCGTCATAACTGAATATCGGTTGCCGGACGAATGGCAAACCAAGCCTGACTTTCTGTCGCGTGCCGGCGTGTGGTATCAGCGGATTGAAAGTCTCGCGTCTAAGAACGTGTTTTGAAAATCAGCTTGACGCCCTGGCGAGTCGTCGTGACATGAGGTTGATCATGGCGACGTACGTGATGGCTTCGCTTGAGAGAAAG
>PABB01000031.1 GCA_002702655.1 Planctomycetaceae bacterium | reverse complement strand
GGTCTGGATGATGACGATCTTCTGTGCGAAGCGGGGACTTACCCGCTTCTCAGTATCGATCACTTGAGCGCTTCGATCCCCCGAGCGCTCTGACTTGGCTGGGAGCATATCGCAGTTGACGCGGCCTAATCAAACGTTGGTTGAAATTGTTTGCTTAGCGCATTGAGGTGTGAGACTCTTGCTGGCAGGTCAGCGGAGCAAGAGCAGCAGCCTGAGCCACGGTTACTCCTACCAGGAATCGAGGTTTCTCATGGCGACAAAAAGCAGCAACCGCAGCGAAAAGAAGCGTCCCTTTGCCGAGGCGACCCGCCGACGCTACATTCAGGGCGCCCTGTGGCAGAATCACGACGGCGACGGCAATCCGTTTTACGTGGCGAGCGTCACCCGCAGCTACAAGAACGGCGACGGCCAGTGGGTCAACGAAGTGCTTCACGTCCCGCTCGACGACATCCCCCGAGTCCGGGCGGTGCTCGCCGAGCTCGACGGCAAGGCATACGAGGCCATCGAAGCCGATTATCGGGCTTCACGCGAAGAAGCAGCTTAGCGGCCGCTTCGAGTTAGTACGACAAGGTCCCGCTCCGGCTGCTGCTCGCTCCCGCTGGACCTTCTTTCGTGCTACCGATTTGTGAACCGTGCTTCTGTCGAGACCAGCGACCAGCATGTAGGTTCTGGGGACCCGTTTGTCGCCCAGGACAACGAACAAGTCAGTTAACTTCCCGTATTTGAGGTGGAGTGATTGCTCTTCTTTGCGGTCCGCTTCCACAACTGCTCCATGGCCATCCGACGGTAGGTTTCCGCCGCATCCGTCTGACCGGCAGCCAGCCTTTGCTGACATTGCGTTCTGTAGAAAGGCCTGACGACCTGAAAGGCTCGCTCGGCAAATGCCTGCACGGCCGCGTCACCGCCCAGTGAAGTCAGAAAGCGTTCAAACTCGCGAGACTCCTTCTGCGCGCGAGCCGTCTGCTCCATGCGCTTCGCAGTCGCGACCTTTTGCTTTGCGGTCCGACTTGCAGCGGCCGATTCAGCAAGCCGCTTCTTCTCCATGCTCGACACAAACCCCAGTGGCCGATCAAACGGCTTGTCCGATTTCAGCATGGTCGCCAAGAAGCCGGCCCGCGACTTCTTCAGCATGCCGGCCCGCTCGCGAAACGCCGAGTCTTCGACATCCTCCAGGATTCGTTCCGGACTGTGGCGTCGCACTGCTGTCTCCGCGTCAGCCGGCCTGATGCCGAGCTCGACGAGCTTTTGGGCTAGTCCCAGGGCAGGTGCGGTCTCGCGCTTCGTTCTCGATTGCCGGTTACAGCGAAACACGACGCGACACCGTCCATAGCCTTTCTCCAGCCGGTGCTGCAGCCCAAAGACGCCGCTTCGCTCAAGCTCTTCGATGGCCGGGGCAACTCTCCGTTCAAGTTCCGGAATCGGCGTGCCTCGCTTGTAGCCGAGCTTTTCAACGCAGAGGTCTGCGAGATCGATTTCGTGTCGTGTGCGACTCGACCGCTCCCAGAACTGTTTGCCCAGGTACCGAAAGAGTTTTCGTGAAATGGGATTCGTGAGCGACCGGTAGAACTCAATGTCGAGCTTTCGCACATAGCCAGCCTGAAAACTCTCCAGCATGACGTCTGACCAGCGAATCCAGCTCTGCGGATGCGGCTCGCCCGCCGCCACAGCCCTCCGCTTCGCCCGGTCGTATTTGGCCCGCTCGTAGAGGAAAACGTCGTCAATGATGCCGAACTTGCGGTCCACCCAGAGCTTGTTCGCATTGTCGTACCAGTAGTTGGTCGCAACGATCCGCACGCCGCAGAGCCGATTGAGCGCATCATCAATCGCCTGGTAGCTTCTCCCGTCATCGCCCCAGCCGAGGATCTTGATGAGATGACGACTTGAAAACGAGACCTGCGGATTTACTGCCTGGACGCTTGCTGCTTTGTCCATCAGCCCTTGTGCCTGTGACACTTTCATGAGTGCCACAAAAACGTCATCGTCTTTCGGGACCGGTCGGCCGTACTCGGCCGAAAAGGACACCTTCCAACTCCGCGTGACCAGCTCACGCGTTTCGGGGTCCCGGGCCTCCTGAGTGAACTCGATGCTGCGCGTTGTGCGGTCGACGTTCTTGTTCGCTGACGAGATGGAATGCTCAAGCAAGTTCATTTCGTCCCGACCAGACCGCAGGTAGTCAAGAAATGCCTTTTCGTCCTCGCTGTCTAGTTGTCGTCCCATTCGTCCTCTCAAAATGAGCTGCTGCTCGTTCACGTCCCTTCAGTAGAAGTTAAGTCTCTCTGAAGTCTCTAAAGTAGGCCCCCAAAATGCCGAGCCATCTCAAGCCCTTGCGACCTGCAATCATGGGCCTGTTCACGGTAGACCATGGGGCTCTTCACGGTACTACGTGCGTCTGTTCACGGTAGAACCATGGGCCAGTTCACGGTAAGACCGTGGGCCTGCACACGGTACGTTGCGTGCCCGACCGATTGCTGCGTGACGCCTGACAGAGCACTGCGGACAAGAGGCGACAGGGTTGCGCCGCAAAGGGCGCACGAACGGCGTCGGAAAGGTTGTTGACGAGATCAGCCGGAACGGGCTAGGGTTAGAGGCGTCACACAGCTAACCAGCCGTCGCTGACCGAATCTCTCGCTTCCTGCCAGAACGAATTCGATTGTCGCGACATCAAAAAAGAACCGGGCCTGCAAGCTCGGTTTTTTTGTGTCTGCTCGCCGCCTGCCGGAAACGCATTCAAGCGATTCCCCAGGCGCTGCTTCAAGCCGATTAAAGCAGTCTTCAGCGCCGACTGGCAAGACGCTAATTTTTCGCGCGATCAGCCCGCGAAGTTCCCGGGGAGCGGATTCATCGAATCCGGTCCACAGATCACCTCCTGTCGATCTGCGTGACTGCCTGGAAATCCGTTTCCGCCGCTACGCTTCCCTCTCCCGGCCCGCAATCGCCGAGACAACGGCAATTTCACCGAAGTCGAGATTTGAGTTCTGAGGGACGATTTTACTGAGGGGTGCCCACCCCTCGGTCGACATGAGATCTCTTCACCTGGAGGCAGCGAGGCGGCTCCCCAGCCATGTGATGATGTTCGTGTCACTGAGACCACCGGCTGTCGGCCAAGTCAACTTGTCAACTTCGCAGCTACGCGCGTTCGCACCTGCGCGTTTGCGAAGCCAGTTACACGCGCAAGCAGTTTCGTTCGTTTGCAGCTGACCAACTTCGTATCTTGTTGGCTGCGTTCGTCCGTGCTAGCGTTCGATCGTGACCAAGATTGATTCGCAAACCATACAACCAGCTTTTGTGATCGGATTCGCCAACGGGAAGGGCGGGCCAGGCAAGACGACGCTCGCCTTGAACAGCGCTGTTGAACTGTTCGATCAGGGCCGTCGGGTTGCACTCATCGATGCCGAAGAAGGGGGGATCAACGCCGCGGCGCTCAACCGGTTCGAGCCAGCCATTGAAACCCGGACCGCACGGACGGCATTCGATATTGACGACGCCATTCAGGAACTCAGCGAGCATCACGAGATCATTCTCTTTGACGCCCCCGGGCAGACCTCGGGGGAAGAGGTGGCAACGATCTGTTCCGTCGCAGACCTTGTTGTGGTGCCGATCAAGTTGTCGCTCAAAGATGTTCGCGGCAGCCAGTCCGTGTTGCGGATGATTCGCCGTTCCCAGCTGCGGCAAAACGGCCGCCCTGACTCGACGATCGTGTTCAACGAAGTGCCGCCGCTACCTGCGGGCCGCCAGAGTCGTAGCGCTCTGCACTATCGTCGGCAACTCGTCGACCTTGGCTATCACGTCTCGCGATGTGAGCTGAGGTTTTACGAATGGCATCGGCTGTGCGAGTTCGTCACCAGAGACCCGAATGCGAATGTGAACAAGAAGAGCGACAAGTGTGCGATAGATATTGCGGCGTTTGTCTACGAAGTGATTGTGTCGCGACTGACGCCAGAGGGGAGGGTAGCTAATGAATGACAATAAGGCGTATGACATTTCGGCCGAACTTGATCCGGTCGACCGGCTTGACGATGTTTCAAAAAGGCTCGAAGAGCGTCGAAAGCAAGCCAAGCAAAGCGAAGCGGCGAAGTCGATACCGAAGAAACCGGCGCAGCCACGGGCGACGGACGCTGAAGATCTCCCTGGTGGTGAGGAAGCTGAGGCCGTCGCACGCAAGAGAAAGCAGGAAGCCGCCCGCAAGCGGAAAGAGGCTGAGGAACAAGCGAGATTGCTTCGCGAGGACGAGCTGCGGGAAAGCCGCTGGGTGACGCCCAGCTACAAGGCACGAGAGAAGCGGATTGAATTGCTCGATAGGATCTACTTTCGCATGCGCGCCGATGGTGCGTTTACTGGCCGTAAGCAGGAATTCTACGACGAAGCGCTTGCGCTGCTCGAAGAAAAGTACGGCGAGTATGCCAGGGCTGGCTGACGCCTCGGTTGACTACACCTGTCGCCGTTGGCAGTAAAACTGGCAGTAAATGAAAATCCGCCATGCGAAAAACAAGGCGGAAATGGGCATCGAGGGGCAACTGCCAAAAAAATCTTTGTCGACGTAAGTCGTTCACTGCCAACAGTTATGATGCCGCGGTCGAGGTAGCCAGTTGAGCTAGGGGTGCAAGTCGTTTTTTGGCAAGCACTTATGGCGAATTCAGGTCGTCTTTTCGCACATAATTGCGTCGTTCGACACCCGCGATGGAGTGGATGCCGTGAACGAAAGGCCGACTGCGGTCAGAGACGGCCCCTCCGACATCACCTATTCCCAATGCCTTGGAGGTGAAGCGGAGATGGCCCAATCTACTACCCAGAGCCCGAAAAACAAGGGCTCAAAACCCGCGAAACCGCGACTCGACTTCCCGCAGTTCCCCCACCGCAATGGCCAGTGGGCAAAAGAAGTATCGGGGGCGGACTTACTACTTCGGCCGGTAGGACGATCCGGCTGAAGCTCTTCGACAATTCTAAGCGGAGTGGGTCGATGCGCAGTGGGGCCACATTCAGGAGCACGGGCGCCTGCCGACACCCGCGACGACACCTGCGGACACCACCGCAGAGGGGGCGCGGTCAAGAATGTCGTCGACAAGTTCCTGAATGCCAAGACGGCTTCCGTCTCGGTGGGTTCGCTGTCGCCACTCGCAGGCGTTTTGGAATTGCTGGTGCGGTTGCCACGAGATCTTGGGGCTGAACACTGGGCGTTTACCAGAGTGCCGAATGTGCGGCAGATTTGTTCCATCGGCGGTGCGTTGGAACTGGCTGCTGCGGTCTTACTCGTCGGGTTCGATTCAGTAAGGCCTCAGGCAGAGGGCGCCACGGTTGCTTCGCGTCGAGCGGTCAACTCATCATGCATGTCATATTCCGTCTGCCGGTCGATCTGGTAGAAGAGAAGCAAGACTGCTGCGGCAAGGAACGCTAACGCCGGGTACAGGCTCATCACCTGGGCCAATCCGGACCTAGCGAGCGGCGTTTGCACGGCATCGGCTTCGTAGCCGTGCAGCGAGAGAATGTAACCTTGCAGGGCTCCTCCCAGGCTCAACCCGAGCTTAAGTGCGAAGACTGTCGCGGCAAACGTCATGGCCGTCGCCCGTCGACTGAGTTTCCACTCGGTAAAGTCGGCCACGTCGGCCATCATGGCCCAAAGTAGCGGAATGCTGACGCCGTAGATGAACTGCATCAGATACTGAGTCGCAAACATGGGAGTGATCGCGGTCGCTGGCAACATGTAAAAGACGAGAATGCAGACCGCTGACAGCGCCAAGCTCGCCCGGTAGACATTCCGCTTGCCGAATCGCATCGCGAGCGATTTGGACAACAGCACGCCTAAGATCGCCATCGCCGTGCTCAATCCGTTAAACCAGCCGACAAGTTGGTCCGTGGATTTTTGAAATCCCAGAACGGTATCACCGACAACGTAGTAGCGAAAAAACGGCAGCGTTGAGCCGCCGCGCATTGCCAACGAAATAAAGACGAGGACCGTGGCGAGCGCCAGCACGACCCAATTGCGGTTCTTCGTCAGGTCGGTTAGGTCGCCCCACACGGACGTCTTCTGCTGAGGCGCGGGAGCAATCCGCTCGCGCGTGGTGAGAAAGGTTATTAACAGGAATACGGCCATCAGTACGGCCCACAGCGCGATCGTCAACTGATATCCGCGCGCCGGGTCCATCACCTCGCCGGCGTCATCGACGCCGCCAAAGCGCGCCACCAGCGTCATCGTGTAGGCGCCGACCAAGAATTGGGCTGTCATGGCCATCACGAATCGCCATTGCACCAAACTGGCCCGCTCGCTGATGTCTCCGGTCATCACCCCGGTTAGGGCGGAGTAGGGAACGTTGTTGACGGTGTACATCATCATCAGGGCGTTGTAGGTGACAATCGCCCAAATCAGCCGCGCTGTGTAGCCCCAGTCGGGCGTCGTGTAAGCCAGGACGAAGAGAATAGCAAACGGCACGGCAGTCGCGAGAATCCAGGGGCGATACTTTCCCCATCGTGACTTGGTGCGGTCGGCCAGGCCGCCCATGAGTGGATCGTTGACCGCATCCCACAGCCGGGAAAAGAGAAAGATACTGCCGACGTGCAGCGGCGAGAGCCTCAGCACCTCGGTGTAATAGTCAAACAGGAAAACCATCTGCGTGAAGAAGACAAAGTTCGCCGCGCAGTCGCCAAGGCCGTAGCCAATCTTCTCCGTCGTGGAGAGCTGCTCTGAATTCTTGTGTTTCACGTTGGGAGGTGCTCCGGATTTGATTTTGCTTATGTTTGTTGGCGGGCGTTGCGGCGTCGAAGGCGGCTTGCGGCGCGATGCCGGGCAATCGTGCCTTCGCATTGCCTCGGCGTATGCCGATTGTGATAATGTCTCGATGTGTGCCGCGCAATTAACGCATCATTCGCCGCAATAGCCGTTTCACAGTCCTTTGGTCGGTGCTCGCCTTCGCGCCAGCCAGAATGCATTCACGCGGAGGCTCGATCATATGACGAACGACAAATCTCATTTCGCGGTCGGCAGTGCAGATCGCGATGAGCCGTGCGAGCGCGGCAGTTGTGATTTCCCCTTTACCCTCGCCGGAGAAACCGCTTTGGTGACAGGGGGAGGCACCGGGCTCGGTCTGGGCGCCGCCGCCGCGTTGGTTGCTGCGGGTGCCAACGTCGCCATTGTCGGACGACGCCCGCAAGTGCTCGAGGAGGCCGCAGCCAAACTGGGCCAGCGTGCTATTTGGGAATCGCACGACATTACCTGCCACGACGACAATGCCGGATTGGTCGACCGGATTGCTGAACGCATTGGTCCGATTTCGATTCTTGTCAACAACGCCGGCGTGCATCTCAAGAAGTCGGCCCTGGACATGACCGCTGAGGAGTTCGCAGCGGTGCTGCAGACCAACCTCACCGCGGCATTCAGCATGACCCAGGCAGTCCTTCCCGGGATGATTGCCCGGCAGAGCGGCAGCATTCTGTTTATCGCGTCGATGGCGTCGCTGTTCGGCATCCCGAAGGTCACCGCCTACTCGGCAGCGAAGGCGGGGCACCTTGGTTTGGTGAGATCGTTGGCAACCGAAGTCTCGCCGCACGGAGTTCGCGTGAACGCGATCGCTCCCGGGTGGATCGAATCGGATATGCTGCGGGCTTCGATGAGCGGCGATCCGCAGCGAGCCGAGAAGGTCTTGGGACGCACTCCCATGAATCGCTTCGGCACTGCCGAGGATATCGGTTGGGCCGCCGTGTATTTGAGTTCGCCTGCCGCGCGGTTCGTCACCGGCGTCGTGCTGCCCGTCGATGGAGGGGCGAGCATCGGTTTTTGAAGCCGCCTCGCCGCGCGCGTGAGCAACGTGGTCGTGCAATCGTCCGCCGCAGTGAGTGTCAAGAAGTTGCACCGGCATGAAAGCGACTCGAGAGGGCGTGCAGAGCGACGCAGTCTTAGGTGAGTGAAAGCTCGGCAGGAGCTTTCAAAACGAGTCGCCTATTCTGGACTCTTGCTGAAGAGTCGTTGCGCGAACAAGTACAGGTTTTTGCTCCACTCGGTCGGGTCGTGGCCGTGTGAATCGACATGCCAGACGTGCGGGATGTCGTGTTTCTTGAGATAAGCGTGGACTCCTTGGCTGATCCTGATCAAGCCGTCTTTGTCGCCGCAGGCGAGCCACAGCAGCTTGAGTTGGTCACGGGCGGACGCCGGGTCGGGGACCAGTTCCGCAGGCGGCTTGGTGTTGGGCGCCGACGAAAAACCGCCCACCCACGCAAACGTGTCGAGATGCCCCAAGCCGAAGTTCAACGACTGGCCGCCGCCCATTGACAACCCTGCCAGTGCGCGGTGGTCGCGATCGGCGCGAACCGAGTAGCGCTTCTCGATTGTCGGGATCACGTCGTTGAGCAGGTCGCCTTCGAAGTTCGCGAAGGCGGGAGCTGCGGCGTACACGTTACCCTCGGCTCGGTCGTTCTTCTGTGCTCGACCGTTGGGCATCACGACAATCATGGGAACGGCATCGCCGTCGGCAATCAGATTGTCCAGGATCACGTTGGGCGTGCAGAATCGCTGCCACTCCGTCTCGTCGCCGCCGATGCCGTGCAGCAGATACAACACCGGGTACTTCTTGTCGGTCGAGTACCCCGGCGGCGTGTAGACGTTCATCTTGCGCCGCGTGCCGACCGTCTGCGAGTCGTACTCGATCATCTCCAGCTTGCCGTGCGGGATGTCCGAGCGGACGGACTTGAAATCGGCGGGCGGATCGTCGAACGCCGGTTTGTCGTCGGGTCCCAACTCGATGGGGCCGCCGAATCCCCGCCGCGGCCGATTGCCCGGCGGTCGCTCGCGCTCCTCTGTCGACTCGACCGCATCGGAACCCGCGGCATCCGACCGCGCGTATGGTCCAATCGTCGCGCCAACAAATCCGCCAGCGACCGCGGTCGTGAGGATGGTGGCATCCGCATCGCTGACAAGCGATCGCTCTTCCTCCTCTGGCGTACTGAAACTGAACGAACACTTGTCGCGATCGGCGCGGACGCGCAACGTGACCTTCGCGGCTGCGGGGATTGACCTTGAGGCAAGCACGTCCGCCCCCTGGCGAGTGGCTCGCTCCAGCGAGACCTGAGGACCGTCGTCGGTGCGACGCACGCCGAGGAAATAGTAGTGTCGCTCGTTCTGGAAGACTGCCAAACCGGCCGTGACGCCCGGAGCGTCCGGCGGCTCGACAACCAGCGACGCCTCGAACTGCGCGTGCTGCACCCGACTGGCGAGAAAACTTGGATTGCCTCGGCCCGACAGGCTTTCGTCGCGCGGCGTCAGTTCCAATTTTCCTGCCGACGCATTGACATTCCACCATGTCTCGGCGGGTTCGCGCAGCATGATCCAGTGCGGCGCAAGCTTCTCGGCGGCGAAGTCGTCACGCCAGGTGAACGAGCCGTTCAGCGGCGCGGAATCCGACGGCTGCACGACGGCGCCGCCGGGCGCCGGGGCTGTCAGCGGCACCCGCTCGCCAGCCGGAAGGATCGTCGGCCAGTCGTCGTCGGTCCACGAGACGGGCAGCAGAAACGTCTCCCGCCCCATGGGCGAGAAGCGTCCCTGGTATGGCCGCACGCCCAGGAACACAGCCCACCACGATCCGTCGGGGCCCGGTTCCATGTCAGCGTGTCCCGTGCACGTGACGGCGCCCGGTTCTTCGGCATTCAACGTCCGTTGGGTGAGAATGGGGTTTTGGTCCCACGGCTCGTACGGCCCGTCGACTTCCCGGCTGCGGAAGATCACCTGCGAGTGATCTGGCCCCGTGCCGCCCTCGGCGCAGCACAAGTAATACCAGCCTGCGCGTTTGAAGATGTGCGGCCCCTCGATCCAGATTGGTTTCTTGGAAATGTCCACGCCGCCGTTAACCAGCACCTTGCGCGGGCCGACCATTTTCTTATCGACGGGATCGAATTGCTGGATCCAAATTGCCCGATGGCCCTCGTACAACGGCTGGCCTTCTGGTCCGCCGTTGTTGACGATCCACGCCCGGCCGTCGTCGTCGAAGAAGATCGACGGGTCGATGCCCTCGAATCGCAGCCGAGCGGCGTCGGACCAGGGACCTGCGGGGTCGGTTGCGGTGACGACAAAGTTGCCGTCGCCGCCGACCATCGTGCAGATCACGTAGAATGTGCCGTCGTGATACGAAATGGCAGGGGCGAAGATTCCTCCGGAAACGCCGACGCCATCGTATCGCAGTTGCTCGGTCCGATGGATCACGTGCCCGACTTGTCGCCAGTTGACCAAATCGGTGCTGTGAAAGATTGGGATCCCGGGAAAGTAGGCAAAAGTGGAGTTGATCAGGTAGTAGTCGTCGCCCGCCCGGCACAAACTGGGGTCGGGATAGAACCCAGTGAGGATCGGATTGTGGTACGAACCTTCCGGCAATTCGCGAGCCGTGGGGTCGACGCCCGTGTATTCGAACGAATCGAACGCCACCGGCGCCGGCGATTGCTCCGCGTGAGCGTCCGCGGCGACCGCCGTGAACTGCAGCGGCTCCTTGGGGAATCGCACGCTGTCGACATCGACGTAGCCGTCGCTTGGCTCCGCGTTGTAGCAGAACACCGCGTACTGCTCGCCCTGAAATGTGCCGGTCCGCCAGTCCCACATCAGGGGAAATGCCTCGCCAACGGCCGTCCAGGTTTCGCCATCGAGGCTGTATCCGCAGCGACCGCTGTTGGCGGTGAAGTCCATCTGCAAGGCCAAGTGCACAATCGTCGCATCGCCGATGGTCGCCGTGGCGGTTGGCTCGACGGGCGAGGCGCTTTGCACGCCGGTGCTGAGCACCAGGGCGGACTGCCCGTTCGCCGCCCGCTCGACGGCCACCGTCGCCAGCGATTTGCCGAGCATACCCAGTCCGGCTCGATCACCGGGCGCCAGATGCGAGACGTCCAAAGTCGCGACTGCGCAACTCGTGGGGCCCCAGCCCTTGTGTGTCAGCGAGTTGCGAGCGTTCCAGAAATCGGGCGACTCGGTCGGTTTGAGGCGCAAGTAACCCGGACGCTCGCTCAACGACCAGCGTGAGTTGTCGGGGTTGTGGTTCCAACGCCACTCGGGCGACAGGCGATCGCCGGCAAAGTCGATCGAGATCGGCCGCTCGATGATCGGCTGACCATCGATCGGCTTGGGGGCCGTCCGCGGTACGACATTGTGCTCGCCCCACACCGGCCAGTCATCCTCCCAGGCAATGGGGCTGATGTTCGTCACGCGACCGATCGGCCCGCTGTCGAGCATAACGAAGCCGTACCATCCGCCGTCCGGCAGGTCGACAATCGCCCCTTGATGCCCGCTGCCCGACCGGTCGTCGATCGACCGCTTGGTCTCCCAATCGCCTAGCAGATTTTTCGAGCGCGACACGTACATCGCCAGTTGGCCGGGGCGGGAGTGGAACATGTAGTACCACTCGCCCCGCTTGACCACGTGCGTTCCTTCGAGCCCGGGATACATGTGAATCACCTTTCGCGGCCCGACGAAACGGTCGAGATTCGGGCTCAGTTCACGCAGGTAGACTTCAGGGTGCCACGCCCCCGAGTTGATCACATACGGCGTGCCGTCGTCGTCGATGAACAATGCGGGGTCGAATGCTCCGCCGTCGAGTTGGTGCATCTGCCATTCGCCCGCGGGGTCGTTCGTGTAATAGATCTGCAATCCTTGCCCTGTACCGTTCGGCTGCACGGCCACGTAGAACGTTCCCCGGTGGTAGCGGATGGAGGGGGCGAAGATCCCGTTGCGATACAGCGTACCGCCCTGCATGTCATAGCGCGGGTCGCCGCTCAGCCGCTCGACCACGTTGCCGATGGTGGTCCAATTCACCAAGTCGTGCGAGTGTAACACCGCCAGACCCGGCGACCCGGCGAAGGTCGTCGACACCATGTAGAAGTCGTCGCTCACGCGGATGATATCGGGATCCGGGTAGTCCGCGTTCAATGGCGGGTTCGTGTACGTACCGTCTCCGTTGTCGGCTGCGAGGGTGAGATTAACGCCGCCAAGAAATACCAACGCGAGACAAATGTCATATGAAATCTGACGCATGGGATCTCCGTTGGAATCAACCCGCGAAAAGTTCTTTGCTCCCACCGACCGCCTACGCGCCGATCGGTCGCGTGGAAGCACGGGAGAAACTGGTTTGCCTGCGTGACCGCATCGGCCACGCTGCGATCGCGCTGCCGAGCAACGCCAACGCCCACGCACAGGGTTCGGGCGCTGCCAATACGCTGGCCGCGGCGGCTTGATAGGCCTCCCGTCCATGCAGCGCGACATAGTCGCTCTGAAACTGCCAGAAGTCGTCGTAATCGTTGTCGAGATCGCCGTCCCAGTCGCCGTAGCCGAATGTCTCTAAAGGCGTCGAGCCGGGGAGCGAAGCGAAATGGTAGGTGTAAAGCCGCTGAAAGTCGTCGACGTCCACATCGCCGTCCCGGTCGAAGTCGGAACGCTGGACGAACGTCGCTCGCTCTACGTCGACGTAGCCGGAACTGGCGTCTGGACTGTAGTTGAAGATGGCGTACTGTTCGCCTTGGAACGTGCCGGTCGCCCAGTCCCACAGCAAGGGAAACGGGTCGCCAAGGCTGGCCCAGGCGACGCCGTCGACGCTGTAGCCGGCTTGCCCCTGATTGGTTTCGAAATCCATCCGCAATTCCAGCAGCACCGAATCGACGGACCCGACGCCCGCAGACGCCTGCATCGTCATCGGGCCCGAGTCTGCTGTGGCCACTCCGGTGCTGAGAATCAGTCGCGCGTCGCCGTCGACGATTCGGTTCACGGCGAGCGTCGCGAGCCCTTTGCCGAGCATCCCCAAGCCGGCGTGATCGCCAGGCTGCAGATTCGAAATGTCCAGTTCGACAACGAGCTGACTTTGCGGACCAAACCCTTTGTAGGTGAGCGTATTGCGCGCGTTCCAGAAGTCGGGCGCCTGGGTCGGCCGCAGCCGAAGATGTCCCGGACGCTCGGTCAGCGACCACCGTGCGTCGTCGGGATTGTGATTCCAGCGCCAGTCCGGCAACATCTGCGCGGTGTTGAATTCGTTGGAGGTCGGCTGCATCACCAGCGGCTGTCCAAGAATCGGCTTGGCCGCCTCGCCGGGGATCACGTTGTCGGCTCCCCAAACCGGCCAGTCGTTTTCCCAAGCAATGGGGCTGATATTCGTCACGCGACCAATTGGTCCGCTATCGAGCATGGCGAATCCGTACCAATCACCACCCGGCAGATCGACCACGGCTCCTTGATGCCCGCTCCCGGATGCGTCATCGATCGATCGAATTGTCTCCCACCCCCCAAAGAGGCTTGTCGAGCGGGATACGTACATCGCCAATTGGCCGGGTCGCGAATGGAACATGTAGTAGTAATCGCCCCGCTTCACGACGTGCGTGCCTTCGAGCCCGTCGTAGTTGTGAATCTCCTGAGCGGGGGCGACGAACCCGTTGAGATCGGGGGTCAACTGCCGCAAGTAGATTTCCGGGTGCCATCCGCCTGAATAGACGACGTACGGCGTGTCGTCGTCATCAAAGGAAAGGGCTGGATCGAAGGCGCCGCCGATGAGTTGATTGAGCTGCCAATCGCCGGACGGGTCCTGTGTGTGGTAGATTTGCAGGCCCTGCCCCGTGCCATTGGGTTGCACTGCGACGTAGAACGTGCCGTCGTGGTATCGCAGCGAGGGAGCGAAGACGCCATTGCGGTAGAGCGGCCCCCCCGCCATGTCGTAGCCGGGATGCCCGGCAAGCCGGTCGATGACGTTGCCGATCGTCGTCCAATTGACCAAGTCCTTCGAGTGCAGCACGGCCAGACCGGGCGAATTGACGAACGTTGTCGACGCCATGTAGAAATCGTCGCCGACGCGGATGATGTCCGGGTCAGGGAAGTCTGCGAACAGCGGCGGATTCGAATACGTTCCATCGCCGTTGTCTGCAGCAACGGCCGGCGACGTCCGGCCATTCGACAAAGCGGCCATTGTGAAGAGAAGAATGCTCCAACGCATGCACGAGATTCTCTCGATCATCGAGACGGCCGAATTGTGTCAAGGTGAAAAGGTGCGGTACAAGATGCCTTGTCGCCGGTACTGAGCCCTACGATAGCGCCGATAACGCGCGGGCCGAGCTTTGCCCAAACTGCTTCAGGACTCGCCAAACTTCATCTCCAAGTCCCTCGATCGCTCTGCAGTACGATTTGGTCCGTTGGGGCAGACCCCAGCGACCGCAGCTCGCCCCAGTCTTCGAATGCTAAGTCAGCGAGTTCCAACTCGGACGCCGCCGAACGTTTCTGGGGTCGATCGTATGGAGACTCGACATCGCCTTGAACGACTGCCGCATTTGCGAGAAGTCGCCGAACGCTACGCGTCTGATGCGATTGGCCCGCTGCAAACATGGCGTCGAAATCGGTCCCGCTCGCGCTGACCAGGCTTGTGATCATGCCGTCCAGCGATGTCACTGTGCGACCCGTCGGGACTCGCCAAGTCGGTTCGGCCGACACGGCGGCTACTTCCAGGGCTTCGGCGGACGACTCCCAGGACGCCAACTGGGCCAATGGCGGCGTCGCGGCCAATGAAGCAATGTCGTTGCTGTCCAGCACATCCGTATAGATGCGGAATTCGTCGATCAAGCCGCTCAAGTACGGATCGGCGGAGAACTGCGAGCGGCCAAGATAATTCTGCGTCGTGACGCCAAGCGAACTGGGCGATAACGTCATCCCCGTATTGCGGCCCGCTTCGACGCCGTTGACGTACAGCACGCCTGTCCCGCCGTCGAGCGTGACGGCGACATGCACCCACTCCCCGGTTGGCAACGGTGCATCGCCGTCAATCCGTTGCTCGCCCGAACCAGTCGTGATCGCGAATCGCACGTCACCCGCTCCGCCGCTACGCGGAGTGAGGAACATGTAATTGTTGGTGCCAGTCCCAAAGTCGAACAACCGGGACCAGGTGTCTGCAGACTCCAGATTGAACCAGCCGGCGACTGTCGTCTGCGTTAGACCCGCCGCCAATCCAGCAGGCAAACTCACGTAGTCGTTGGACCCGTCCAGTTCGATCGCGTTGCCGGTCAAGCCCGGCGAATGGAGGACTCCATTGATCAGGTCTCCGGTCCAGCCGTTGCCCGTTGCGTCCATGGCGACCACGCCGCGAAACTCGTCGAACATCCAGTGGGCGTGCAGGACTGCGGGGCTGGAGGGGGCGCTGTCGAGGCTCTCGCCAACACGGTTTGTTGCGCTGACCGTGTAAAAGTAACGCACCCCGCCGTCCAAGCCCGTATCGTTGAATGAGAGGTCGGACACTCCCGCGGCAATTGTCTGGAAGGGCCCCGTCGGGGCGGTCGAGCGTTTCACGTTGTAAGCCGTGGCGCCGGCAGTTGGATTCCAAGCGAGTTGAATCCAAACGTCGTCGCTGCCGTGCCCAAAGCTGTCGCTCCAGACAGACAAGTCGTCGGCGTCGACGACGCCGTCGCCGTTGCCGTCGGAGGCGCCGTTTGTCCCAACAACTGCCCCCAAATCGCGTTGCCAAGCGAGGAAATCACTGCCGGCTACGGCGCCGTTGGAGTCGTAGTCTCCCGGAACCTCTTCAGGATCGCCCCATGACGCTGCCAAGCCCGTCGGCGGCGTCAGCGCCTCGGGCGCAAGAATCGCCCACTGCTGAGAACTGGCGGCGGCGTAAACCTGCTGCTGCAGACCGACGCCGGGAGTGAGCGCCGCACCAGCCACCTCGGCGCTCAGACCGCCGTCCACTACGAGTATATGGAAATAGCCCCCTTCATCAGGAACCAGGATGAATCTGCGGTCGGCGGCGCCGTCGTAGCCCCATGGCGCCAAGTTGATCGGGTCATCGTTGCCGTTGTAGAACGTGCTCCACGACCATCCGTTCACGGCCGAGGTGATGCTGAACTGGCCGGCGCCCCGATGCACCAGAGTCCACCGTTCGTTGGTGGCGCCCGTGTAAGCGTTTTGTACGACCGTCGTGTTGGCCGTATCTGCCTCGGCGGGCAGCCCGCTGTTGCGATTCAGCAGTTTGTAGGCGCCATTGGCAATCGGCGATGAACTGGTCGGAGTCATCTCGACCCAATTCAAGTCGAAACCGCCGGCGATAACCTCGACGCGCAATTTCTGTCTGCCGAACTCCAGGAACACCTGTTTGCTGGCCGTGGCCCAGGTCGTTTGTCCGCCAGTGATTGGCAACGCCATTTCGCCGGACCGGTCGTCGCCGTTGAACCACAATCGGACGCTCCCGTCGACGGTCGGAGCCGCATAACGGAGACTGACGTCGTAGTAACCGGGCTCGTCGACAAACAGCGTGTATTCGAGCCATTCGCCGGGGGCAGTCGCAGTCACCGCAAAACCGCCGCCGGGCTCGCTGGAGCGGAGCGTGTCGACGCCTTCGCCGGGGCGAAAACCAATGCCTACGTTGGCAGCGTCAGAATCGTGGTAGCCGACGCTCTCGCCACCGTTATCGTAATTCTCCGCTTCGATCCGAAGCGTCCCCGACAGGCCCGCGGTCGCCCACGGCATGCCGTCGTTGCCGTAGACGCTGCGGGGAAGCGGCCACGTGCCGAAATCGGGCGTCCACGAAATGCCCGCTCGATCGATCACATCGGCGAATTTCGTCGTGTCGTTAAAGCTGCTGCTGATGAAATTCGGCGGAACATGCTGAAAAGTCAGCCATGACACGTTGAGTCGCTCGAGTTCGGCAACCATCTCGACGTCGATGACGCTCCCTTGCTCTCCCCAGTCGGAGGCGGCGAACTCGGTCATGAACACGGGGTAGCCCGCGTCGATAATCGTCTCTGCCGACTCGGCGGTTGCCTCCCATCCCGCGTAGCCATGAATCGCGACGCCGGCGTTGGTCCAATCGACCGAGGCCGCGGCCGAAACGGCGTTGATGTCGTTGACCGCCGCTGGTCCGCTGCCAAGAACAGCGAAAGAGAACAACAAAACGGGAGTATCGGGCGCGTGGGAGCGAATCAGTTCGTAGGCATCCGCTTCCATGTCGAGCGCCGCCTGCGGATACGGCGCCGACCACGCATGAGGCTCGTTCTGAACTTCGAAGATGACGTGCGCCTCATCGGCGTACCGAGGCGCATAAAAACTCCAGAAGTCCATGACGTAGTCGTAGTTGAAGTCCCCGTTGTTGCCTCCGTTGCCAATCGTGAGGACCAGATAAAGCCCCTCGTCCCGGGTCATCTGGACCATCTGGTCAATGCGGCCAGCGGAGTAGCCCGGCGCCGTCCCCGAACCCGGAACCCCGGAGACATAATTGGGATCGAAGACCTCGCCGTACAGGTGAATCGCGTTCGCGCCAAAGTTCTTGATCTGCTGGATCGCGCTGAGCGGCGGCGGATTTCCCCACTCTGTCGAAGCGAACGGTCCTCTCAACAACTGGCCGGTGTCGGTGACGAAGGTGCTTCCCTCGGCGTTTAGCGTTGGGCGTCCGCGAGGAATCTGAAACAATTCCATCGACGATTCCCCGCTGCCCAGCGGCAAGAACTCGAAGACCTCCCCTTGGTCAGTTGATGCCGCGACGACGTAGGGTGGGTCGTCGAACGTGCGATCGTCGCCTTCGGGAGTCCACGCAGCCAAGAGACAACGCGTCTCGAGCAACTCCAATCGCGGCGACCTCGAACCGCGGAGCGCGGCGCCAGTGCGCAGTCGTGCGAGTCGCGTGAGACGAGGGGAAAAGCAAGAAGAACGTTCGGGACGACGAATTGGGAACATGGGGAGTGGCTGCTGGACGCGACCAGTGGCAATACACCTACCAGATCGGTGCGTCCGCACTTATCTCCTTTGATGAACGACAAGGTGACACGTTTGTAACTCTGCGGAATTCGGCCCCGTCATAATCTCGAAATTGCCCGGCTCAACGACGAATTGCTTGTCAATGTTCCAGAAGGCCAACTGCTGCGGCTCAATGTCAATCTCGACAATCCGAGACTCGCCCGGTTCCAGGCTTACCTTTGCGAATCCCTTCAGCTCGCGGACGGGTCGAGTCACCGAACTCACGCAGTCTCGCACGTAAAGCTGAACGGTCTCGACTCCGGAGCAAGAGCCTGTATTGGTGACAGCGACGCGGACCGAGGTGGATTCGCCACATGCAATATCCGCTTGCGTGAGTTCGGGCGGCCCAAAGTCAAAGCTCGTGTAACTCAGCCCAAAGCCAAAGGGAAACAATGGCGAGACGTCGTCGAACAGGTAGCCGCGTCGTGCCGACGGTCGGTGATTGTAGTAGGCCGGCAGGTGCCCGACCGAACGGGGGATTGTGATCGGCAGCCTGCCTGACGGGTTGTGGCGTCCCAGCAGCACGTCGGCAACGGCCGAGCCCGACTCCTGGCCCAAGTACCAGCATTGCAGCAAAGCGGCTGACTTCTCGGCTAGATTGGCAACAGCGAGCGGCCGGCCGCTGAAAACGAGCGACACGATCGGCTTTCCGGTCTCCGCAATCGCGTCAACCAATTCATCCTGACGTCCGACCATATCGAGGTTCGTGCGATCTCCAAGATGATTGCCCATCCACGCTTCCCGCGACGTTTGTTCATTGCCTCCGACGGCCAACACCACGACGTCGGCTTGTCTGGCAACCTCGACGGCGGCGGCAATCAACTCCCGATCCTCTTCGGGATCGCTGGGAATTACGTCGTCCTCGAACCAACCTCCGCCAAGCGTAATCTCGCATCCTTTGGCGTGGAGCACCGCCACGTCCGGGCCCAGCGCCGCACGCAAGCCATCCAGTACTGTGACAAAGCTTCGCGGCGTGCCGCTATAGCCGCCCAGCATTGTGCGATCTGCGTTGGGGCCGATCACCGCAACGGTTCGCAGGCGACGCGGGGCGAGCGGCAGAATTGGGCCGTCGTTCTTCAAGAGAGTCACGCACTCCCGCGCGACCTCCGCAGCCACGTTGCGGTGCGCCTCGCATCCGAGCAACGCTTCAGCTTCATCCGGATCGACATAGGGGTCATCGAATAGCCCGATCGCGAACTTCTGCTGCAGCAGAGGAAGAACCAGTTGGTCGACCTCGTGCTCGCCGAGACTGCCGGATTGAACCAAGTCGCCCAAAACCTCGTAGCAGTCGGGCTCGGGAAGTTCGATGTTCACGCCGGCGCGAACCGCCAATCGAGCGGCTTCTTCGCGGTTTGCAGCGACCTGATGGCCGTAGAGTTCCGGGCGGTTCCACAACTCGCGAATCGCATAGTAGTCGGAGACGACCGTACCCTCGAAGTCCCACTCGTCGCGAAGGACTTCCTGCAACAACCAGGTGTTACAGTGCGAGGGGACCCCGTCGATCTCGTTGTACGAAGCCATGACGCTGAGCGCCTGTCCCTCGCGAACTGCTCTCTCAAATGGTTGCAGAAAGATCTCGCGAAGATGGCGTTCCGAGATACTGACCGGCGCGCAATTGTTGCCCGACTCCGGCTGTCCGTGCGCGGCGAAATGCTTCAGCGTGCAAATCACGCGATCCTCGTCGGCGTACGGGACGTCGCCCTGCAGGCCGCGCACTGCGGCCAGCCCCAGACAGCCGACAAGAAACGGGTCCTCGCCGAATGTCTCCTCGACGCGCCCCCAGCGCGGGTCGCGAGCAACGTCGACGACAGGGGTCAATGCCTGTCGAACGCCCACGGCTCGAGATTCACGAGCAACGATCTCAAACACGCGCTCCGTCAATTCCGGATTGAACATGCCCGCCAAGGCAATTGGCTGCGGAAAACTTGTCGCGTCGCGAGCCACGAGCCCGTGTAGGCACTCGTCGTGAAACAGCACAGGCGTACCGAGCCGCGTGTTGTCGAGAAAAAACCGCTGTATCGAGTTGGTCAACTCGGCGAACTCGCGCGGCGAAGCGCCGCCGTAAGCGTCGCCAGGTCGACCGACCTGCCCCAGGCCGTGCCCATGCCCGAACGCTTCCGTCGCCCGAGCTTGGCTGAACCCGCCCTGGTCGTCAAGCAGAGTCTCCAGCTTGTTGTTCCAAACGCACAGCATCTGCGCGATCTTCTCCTCGAGCGTCATGCGCTGGAGAAGATCCCGCGCACGCTCGGCGGCAGATAAGGAAGCATCCATGTAAACGGGATCGGAAGCTGGCGCGACTGACATGCGGGCACTCGGAAACGCTGCGGATGGTATTGGACGGGGCTATCGCTCTGGAGGCAACGAGGTTCCGGACTCGCACCGCTGGTCTGTCAGCAGAGTTTGGCAGTGAGAAGTCCATCCCGCCGTGACTGTGACGGATCAGTGTTCGGCACTTGAGCGAGGGCAAAAGTTATGAGCGCTCCTGCGGGGGCGCAGTGGTACTGCGTACAATCAGGCGCTCCCGCATCACTTGGTGTTGAGACGGCCCGTTGTCACGCGCTTCGATGAGTCGGTATAGCATTGTTGCCCCGATGCGTCCCATTTCAGCGGTGTCGAATCCAATGACCGTCAGCGGCGGTGACATGAGTTGCGTCATCGCCATGTCGTTGAATGCAATCAGACTCAGGTCGGTAGGAATAGAAATGCCATGGGCCCAAGCTGCATGGACGATTCTCAACGCCTCGACATGGCAGTAGCCGATTAATGCCGTGGGCGGGTCCGATGACAAAATGCGATCCATCGCGACGTCGGTGTCGCAGTGCCATAGCTCAATCTGATCGCCCAGATCGGCTTCTCGCATGGCGCGCTCGTATCCGGCTTGGCGGTCGTTGACGCTGAAGTGGTCGCGAATATCGCTGTGAACGTAGTAGACAATTTTCTTGTGCCCCAGACCGATAAGATGACGTGCCGCCAAATAACCTCCTGCTTCGTCGTCGGGCACAATCGAAGGCGTTCCTGCGCGCTTGTCGCCAATCAGGACGACGGGCACTTTCTGATTCTCAAGGAGCTCGCCGGCTTCTTCCGGGACGCTGACCATAAATGCGACCCCGTCGACGGCGCCGCCGTAAACCAACTCTTTCCAGTGCTCATCCTTAGTGACGGGTATCAGCCGCAGGTCATACTTCAGCGACTGCAGCGTCTCAGTGAACGAAACGGCGATCTCGTTCATCGGGTCTTCGAATATCCACATCGGATTCGTGTAAAGCAATCCGATGGACCGAGTCTTCCCTCGCGAGAGCGCCCGTGCGCGCCAATTCGGACGGTAACCCAGTTCCTCGGATATGCGTAGGATCTCACGAGCCTTCTCGATGCTTCGCTCTTGCGCGCCCTTAAAATCTCCGCGCAGCGCTCTGGCCGCCGTGGACGCAGATACGCCAGCACGTTTCGCGATCTGTTCGATGGTGACTGACATTCGCCTCGAATCCCCGCTCGTGGGCCGCCCAACCAGAAAATGACTGCACAGTCAATTTAGCTTTTGACTGGCGGTCAGACCTGATCCCTTTCGCGTCAACTCTGCGATCGGCGACGAAACACGCCGATTACGCCGGACTCCGTATGGCGCGGCGTGCCGCGGCGCGTCGTTTTTGACAGCGCCGCAGTCCAGCCAATATAGGCACATTTGGAATTGTGTGTCAATTTCCCGGCGGCATATTGACAGCGCCGGCATTTTTAGTACAACCGATAGAGGCGAAACCAAGTACGCCGCCTCCAGGCTCATCTAGGCGGTCAATTTGGACTTATCGACCACGCCACTGGTCTGCTGTACCGACCAAGCCCTTGCCGCTCTTTTCTTGCCAGCCCGAACTTCTGCTTTTGGAGGGGACTGCCGTGATTGGCCAAGATGCCTTAGTGAATGGACTGTTGTCGACTTTGAGCCGTGACGCTCGTCGAGCTCTCGGCGGCGCCGGAAAGCTGCGGGCCCGCCAGTTTTCGAATCGGACTTTTCGATGCGCGGCTGTGCTCGCTTCGCTGGCGGCAATGAGTCTGCCGGCGGCTTATGGCCAGCTCGCTCATCGTTACTCCTTCACGGCTGACGCGTCGGATTCCATCGGCTCGGCCCACGGGACGGTGGTTGATCCCGGCGTCGCGACTGCAGCGTTTAGCGGCGGCATGCTTGACCTCTCGGCCAATAGCGGCGAGGCGTCTAACAACATTACCGAGGACGCTTACGTCGACCTGCCTAACGGGATCGTTTCTAGTGCGGCGACCGCCGGGTTGAACGGCGCCGTCGCGTTCGAATGGTGGTACACGCTCTCTGAAAGTCGCACCTGGCAGCGAGTCGGCGACTTTGGCAACAGCAACGATGGTGAAGACACTTCGAACTTGGGTTCTGCGGCCGATTACCTCTCGATTGTCGCCACGTCAGGACGAGGCAACATCGTCGATATGACGAATCACACGGCATCGGGCAGGGAGCCCGCCGTGGGGCTGGGCGGAACAGCCACGCTGGGGGTGCCGACGCACGTGATGGCGGTCTACAACCACAACGATTTTCGCGCGTTCACGCCCAACGGGGCCAACGGCACAATGTCGCTTTATGTCGACGGCGCGCTGGTGGGCTATGGGGGGATTGATCCCGACATCGACATTCGCACATTCGACGACGTGAACAACTGGCTGGGTCGCAGTCAGTGGCCCGACCCGCTGTTCGACGGTTCTTACGATGAGTTTCGCATTTACAGCGCCGCCCCGTCGGCGACGTACGTGGCCAACTCGTTTGCCGCGGGCCCCGATTCGACAGTTGCGTTTGACGCTTGGGTTGAGGAGTTCAACTTGTCGCTGACTGTCAACCGCGACGATGGGACATTCACGCTGACGAATGACGGTCCGGCGATCAACTTGGTCGGTGTGCGTATCGCGTCGGCCAGCGGAGCTCTCGACCCCAACAATTGGCTGAGCATCACTGATAACTACGACAGTAACAGCGGCGGAAGTTTCGATCCCGACGATCAGTGGTCGCTGAATCCCAGCACGAGCGAATTGCTCGACGAAGTCGAGCTGATCGGCGACGGCGGCCAACTCGGGACGGGCGGCACCCAAACCAGCATTCAACTTGGCGGCGCGGGCGCTTGGACCCTCTCGACTTACGAAGACTTGGTCGTCTCGGTCGATCGCCTTCTCCCCGATTTCTCGGTGGAAACGATCGGCGTGCGCGTCTCCTACGAAGGGGGGATTGACCAACGGGCCGCGCGAAGCGACTTGAATTTCGACGGACAGATTGATGCCGCCGATTGGGTGGTGTTTGCGTCTCATCACTTTGAGGATTTTGCAGGCATGACGATCGCCCAAGCGGCCACGCTCGGCGATCTCGACGGAAACCTCAGCAACAATTACGACGATTTCCTGCTGTTCGAGGCCGACTTTGACGCGGCGAACGGAGCTGGCGCATTGGCCGCTCTGATCAGCGCCGTGCCCGAGCCTTCGACGACCGTGCTCGTTCTGCTTGGCGGAGTGTTGGCTTGGTGCTCGCGGCGCCGCCGCACGGCTATCTCGGCCGGGCCTTGCTGTTGACTGATGAACTCAGTCTTGCATGCCTGTCGCGCTTCGTTTGCCACTTTTCCAGCAGGAATCTGATCATGTTTAAAAGAGCGATACTTACAACGTTATGCGCCTGCGTCGCCGGATTTCCGGTGTGCGATGCGCAGGTCGTCGTTTACGAGAACGACTACGAGGGCGAGACGATCGGCGGAGGTTTTCCCGCATGGAACTGGGGAGGGGGCGGGGCCGATCACACCGCCACGTTCGCCGACTACGACGGAAATATCGTCGTCGAACACAGGAGTAACGTCGTCGGCACCGGAGCCGCAGACAATCGTTTCGGTTCGAAGTGGGATCTGACGCTCAGTGGTAACACGAGCACCGACCCGTCTCGATACACCGTCTCGTTCGACATTCGAAACGTACAAGGCGGCTGGGATCCGATCGATTTGCAGTTGTTCGTCGTGACCGAAGAGCAGAGCGGTTCCGACGACAATGGCTATGGTGCGGCTGCAGCGAGCTTCTCGCAGGCAGACGGGTGGGTTCATGTCGAATACAATCTCGCCGACTTGAACGTCGGGTGGTGGCAAGGACAAGAATGGGTCTTGAACAAGCAGCGGTGGTCGCTGGAGGTGGGCATGCCGTGGCCGGGGCTGGAGGTGGCTACCGGAACAACGTTCGAGCAAGTCTGGCTGATGGACAATCTGAAGATCGAGATGCAGCTCCCTCCGATGGTCGACCTGACCTTGGTCGTCAACAAAGATACGAACGAAATCAAGATCCGCAATGATTCCGGGGCGCCGGTTTCTCTCGATTACTATTCCATTGAAAGCGCGCAATCCGCTCTTGATCCGGCTGGCTGGAACAGCCTTGACGACCAGAATTACGATGCTGGCGTGCCAACCGATTACAGCAACGATGGCATCGTGGACGGCGCGGATTTGGGTGTGTGGCAGTCCTCCTACGGGGTCGACGACATGGCCGACGCTAACGGGGACGGCCAAAGCAACGGCTCTGACTTCCTGGCGTGGCAAACCAATCTCGGCGCGTTGCCCACGGCAGCTGATGGCTGGATTGAAGGCGGCGGAGCGAACGCCAGCGTGCTCGGCGAGTTGTTCCTGAACGGCGCATCCACGCTCGGTCCCGGCGAAGAAGTAAGCTTGGGCGCAGCGTACGACAGCAGCGTATTCGGAACGGCGGATGGAGACCTGGAATTCCACGTGTCAACGGGCGAATCGACGACCTTAGGAATGGGAGCCGTGGTTTATGAGACCGGCGCCGTCGCCGGCCCGGTGCCGGAACCGTCAACCTTCGCTCTGGGCATAGCGACAGGTGTCGCGCTCTTGTCTCTTCGACGCCGTAGCGGTGTTTGAAGTACAGATTCTCTTCACGGCATTTCCGCGCATTCTGGAGTAGGCAGCATGCTTCACCATCGAAAGCTCTTGACAAAACGCGTATTGATGCTTTTTGCCGTGATGGCATTCGCGTCAGCATTTGACGGTACGCAGGCTGACGCCCAAGTTGTGGCAACCGCCGCCGGAACCTTTGACGCCTCGGCCATGAACGGCACCTTCAACTACACGCTTCAGGCTGGCGGTAATGCGATCGTCGTCGGCACGTATATCGACAATAACCATATTGCGTCCAATCCCCAGTACGGCGGCGTCGCAGCGGACGGGTTCATTCAGGATCAACGCATGTCGTTGTTCTACTTCTTCGATCCGGCAGCGTCTGGGGATGTGACGGTGGACTTCGACAACACCAGTCCCAACGGCGCTTACTTCATTATGGAGTTGCTGGACGTCGACACGCTCGCACCGTTGGATTTGGGGACCGGAGCAACGATCACGACAACTGCCGACAACCGTTTTGTCGCCAATTTCGTCGCCGTCAACAATGGCGACGGCGCGACGACCGTGCCGGTCGCCGGTTCGATTGCGCGGCAACTCGGCGTCTCGAATGCCAATGGCGCCATTGGCGGCGGCGCCGTAGTCGCCGGCGTTGCGGACGCGCGAGCGACGGGTACGGCCGGGACGAAAACGCTCGGTTGGGACGGTTTCGGCGGCGGCTTCCCGCAGGGCGAAGTCTCCGCTGCGTTCACCGCGCCGCCGATCCTCATTGACCTGACGCTGGTCGTGAACAAGGACACGGGGGAAGTGACAATTCGTAACGATACGACTGAAGCCGTGTCATTCGACTATTACTCGATCCAAAGCGAGCAAAACGCGCTCAGCCTTGCTGGTTGGAACAGCCTCGACGATCAGAACTTCGATTTCGGCTTGCCCACGGACTTCGACGGCAGCGGAGCGGTCGACGGCGGAGATCTGACCGATTGGCAAGCCGCCTACGGGGTCAATGCCAACGCTGACGCCAACGGCGACGGCGCCAGCGACGGCTCCGATTTCTTGGCTTGGCAAGCCACGGTCGGTCAATCACCGACCGCCGCTGACGGCTGGATTGAAGGCGGCGGATCGAGCGCGGCTCAAATCGGCGAACTCTTCTTGGACGGCGCGACAACGCTCGGTCCCGGCGAAGAAGTGAGTCTGGGGAACGCGTACGATACGTCGGTCTTCGGCGCGGCCGATGGCGACCTTGTGTTTGTGGCATCTCCTGGCGCAACCGTCGAGTTGCTGGAAGGCACGGTCATTTACGTCACGGGGGCGGCGTCCGGTGCGGTGCCAGAGCCCGCTTCCATGCTCCTGTGCTTGGGCGGATTTGCTGTCGCCGCCGCACGGGCGTTGAGAGCCAAGCGGACGTAGAGGCGAGCTAGGAGGAGAGTGCAGAGGCCGTCGTTGACTATCCCCCATGCGGTCAGGCGCTATGCGCCGGGGGCAGACCGCATCGGGGGATAGCAACCGCTTAGGAGATACCAGTTCAAGTTGGTGAGTTGTGAGTGAAATGGATTGGATTTCCGAACACTCCGAGTTCTTTTCCTCAATTGGGAGTTGCATCTAATGAAGTGGCAAATTCAAACCGCGGTCGTCGTCGCGGCATGCGTCTTGACGGCCGAGATTGCGCAAGCGCAATCGTCAGTTTTGACGCAAGACTTCGAAGCGGAGGCAATTGGCGCCTACGGGTCTGTGAGCGATTTCAGCGACGCGAGCTATGGCGGTGCGGGCAGCGCGGCCGAGATCGTCGCCGGTCAGGCCCTGGAGTTCTCGTTTGACGTCAAGTCCGGCGCCGGCGCGCTAAACACGAACGTCGAGGGGACCTTCCCTTCCGTGGCCATGAATAACTCGAGCCCAAGCATCGGCGACTATGTTTTGGAATTTGACGCTTCGCTCACGACCGGCACCAACACGGGCTGGTTTGGCGCGGTTGAAGTCGCGACTCCTGGAAGCGGCCCTCGTACGCTGGGTTTTAACTTGGGAGCCATGACTGTCGGCGGTCCGGCTGTCACGCATTCGATGTCGCTGCTGGATATGGGGCAACCATTCGGCGATGTGATTGACCCCACGCAAGACAATTGGGTATTTCGCGTCGTGGCTCTCGGCTTTCCGGCAGACGGTGGCGGGGCTCGCACGACTCTGCGAATCGACAACGTCCGGGTGATTGCCGTGCCTGAGCCGGGCGGACTGGTACTGGCTGCTCTGGCCTCGACGGCCGCATTGGCAGCCGCGGTTCGTCGGCGTCGCAGCGCCATGATTTGAGCTGGTTTGTTGCGACGAATACGGGCCCGCAGCCCGAGAACCATGAGCGAGACCTGCTAGTTTGCGACCACCGATCCGTCGGACTAGATGTCCATTTCATAGAGTCTGTGGATGATTCGATTTGCTGCCGAGAATGCGCAGATTCTCTTGCGAGGGTGCGTCTTCTCGAGCGGCCAGCGCGGCTAGCAGGCTCGCTGGGTTTTCGTTCATCGAATTGGGACTACGATTGCAGTGTTAGACGCAGATTATTTTCAGAATCTCTTGTTTCGGATGCTTTCGCTCGTCGGCTGTGTCGTTGTGCTGTCAGGCTGCAGTGGCAGCACTGGCAACACGGCACGGCTTTCGGGAGAGATATTGTTAGACGGCGAGCCGCTTCCGCCGGACGCACTGGCCTCGATCTCATTTCAGACCGTCGACGTAACGGGATCAGCCAGGCCGACGAGCACGCAGATTGTGAATAGTCGCTACGATTGCCCCGATGTTCCCAAGGGCAAGGTGCGAGTTTTTGTCAATATCTCAATTCCGACCGGCAAGACTTACACCACGGGACCCAACGGCAAGGTCGAGGACGAGTTGAAGACCGTCGACCTCGTGGCCTCCCAACGACAGGGGATCGAGCTCGACGTCGTTGAAAGCACCACGATTGACATTGAACTGGAGCAAGCCAAACGGCGATGACGCGGCGTCGCGAATTGAGGCAGTTACAGGTTTGCATAGATTTATCGTATGCGTTTCATTCATTTGCGATTTGTCGTCTTATCGCGTTTTCATTGTCGCTATTGGCGCGACGCGGCCCTAGCCCTCTGCGGCGATGGTCCTAAAGGAGGTTCTGCAATGCGTCCAAAAATGGCTCTTTCTCGGCAAAAGGGATTCACGTTGGTCGAGTTGCTGGTGGTCATTGCGATCATCGGAGTGTTGGTGGCCCTGCTGCTGCCGGCCATACAAGCCGCCCGTGAAGCGGCTCGCCGCAGCCAATGCACCAACAATCTTCGCCAACTCTCGCTCGCGCACCTGAATTACGAGAGCACCAACGGCGGCTTGGT
Organism: Planctomycetaceae bacterium; assembly: GCA_002702655.1. Lineage (GTDB taxonomy): Bacteria > Planctomycetota > Planctomycetia > Pirellulales > Lacipirellulaceae. The sequence continues at coordinate 115,399 of PABB01000031.1, read as the reverse complement.
TCACATGGCTAAGTACTGGTACAACAACGTCGCCGGAGCCCCCGAATCCCTCGGACCGGGCTATCACGACGACCACCCAGGCGCCCCCGGCGGCTGGTGGGATGACCACGGCTGGTATATCCCGCTGATGCCCTACATCGAACAAGCGCAGATCGCCAATGCGGGCGACCCTGACGCCGCCCTCAGCGCCGCGGTGAACGAGCCCGTCCGCAAGGCGCGGGTCGTGACGCACGAATGCCCGTCGGATATCGGGCTGCAAGAGAACGAATGGGCGATCAATATTTGGGCGCGCATTCGCACCAACTACATGATTAACGCCGGCAACACCGTGTATGGCCAGTTCGATATGAACATGCCGTGCCCTGGCACGGAATCTCCGCGGCTCTGTTATTTCGGCGGGGCGCCGTTTGGTCCCGCGAAGCCCACCTCTTTGGCTAGATTGACCGACGGCACGTCCAACACGCTGATGATGTCGGAGTGCTTGGTGCTGCCTTCGACGCCAGGCTGGGGCGGCCCCTATTCCGATGCCCAAACGGCGTTGGGCGGCCAGGTGTTCACCGGCTGGCACACCCCCAATTCGAATCTTCCCGATGCCCTGTGCCGCCGCGGCGGATGGATCAGCAACGTCCAAGCCGGATTTATTGAGCAGGGGATCCCGCTGCCCGACTCCGAGGTGAATATGCGATCCTTTACGGTCGAAGGCGTGTCGGCGCCCATTGGTAGCTACGGCGATCCGCTCGGTCACCGCAGACAGTATATTGCGGCTCGCAGTCACCATCCCGGAGGCGTGAATGCTTCGAAATGCGATGGATCGGTCGCATTCTACACGGATGGCGTCTCGCCCATCGTGTGGCAGTCATTGTCGACAGCCTGGGCGGGAGACGTTGTTGACCAGTAGTCTGCGCTGCCTTCTCGGCCAAGAGCAACGTGGCGTTCCGACGTCCATCGGCGTATGCGTGCATGGCGGCGGGCATGTGTTCGGAGCCTTTGGAGGCATGGCAGGGGCCGGTCGCAGTTTGGGCATGTTGGCGACGTACCGCGGTCAAATCATCTCCTGGCCTCGTGCCAAATGCCAGCTTGAGCGATCGACCCTCTGGGCCCTGTGCAGCGGAGTGAAAATCGTCCGCTCTCAGAAGCGGTAGTCACTTTCAAAATCGGTGATAGGTTCAATCGTGGCCGTCTCAGCTTGCTGACGCCGCAGTACCTGCTCGCGGCGTTGGCAATTCTGCCGGAGGTTACAGGCAACCGAGGGCCGTCGGATACGCGGTCCTGACGACACGACGGACTATTGGTGTTGAGAACGCCCGTCTTATGCAGGTCAGTGGTTGCGACAGCAATCGCCACTTCATCGTCCAGTTCGCTTCGGTCGATCGGTAGTCGCGTATGCGAAGAATCCTCTCGGTCGTCCCCGGCGGCCCGTTCGATGATTCAGTGGCTCGCCCGGCGCCGCCACGGCGTGGCGTCCACGACCGTCACTGCGCAGTGGCTGCGTTTGATCCGTTTCAAGACAGGTCGGGCGTTTGCGCTCGCTCAAGAGGCCAATGAATTTTCGGTCGGCGAGAGGCAGTTCGTCGGCCCAGGCCCTGGTCGCTAATCGAGGGGTTCTCGGATCGGTTCCTGCCGTCACGCCGAAAGTTGCAGGTTTTTATTATCTCCCCGGTCGCTCTGATTTCAGGTACTCAAAGACACTACTAAAGAAAGACGCTGTCCATGAACGGAGAATTGTTGTCGCCCATAGTCTGCCTCTTGGCAATCGTCCCCGTGCGCGTCAACGCGGACTATCCTGTCATGTCGCACCGCTATTTGGCCGATCCCACTTCTTTGGTCGTCGACGACAGAGTCTACATCTACTGTTCGAACGACGATGAAAGTCCAGTCGAGGGCGGCTACAACATCCCCAACGTCATCTGCGTATCGAGCAGTGACCTGAAGAACTGGACTGATCACGGATCCGTCTTTCGGGCAAGCGACGACACCGAGTGGGCGCAAAAGACCTGGGCGCCCGCCGCAGCTCGTCGCGACGGCAAGTACTTCCTCTATTTTGGGAACGGCGGGGCGAATATCGGCGTGGTGGTCAGCGACAGCCCAGTCGGCCCGTTTGAGGATCCCCTTGGCAAGGCGTTGATCGAGCACAGAACTCCCGGAGTTCAGCCAGCCGAACACATGTGGCTGTTTGATCCTGGCGTATTTATCGACGACGACGGTCAGGCCTACATCTATTTCGGGGGCAACGGAGACAATAACGTCCGCGCTGCAAAGCTCAATCGTGACATGATCTCCTTGGACGGCGACGTTGTGAAGATGTCGGCGCCCGCGTTCTTTGAAGCGGCTTGGGTACACAAGAGGGATGGCGTGTACTACTTCTCGTACTCGACGCAGCCGCGGGCGCAGATGCGGATTGACTATATGACGAGCGACAATCCGATCGAAGGATTCGAGTACCGCGGGGTCGTGGCCGACCAGCCTCCGGTGAATAACAACAATAATCACGCAGCGATCTTCAAGTTGAAGGACCGTTGGTATCACGTCTTTCATAATCGCGTCGTCGCGAAAGCGGCTGGGATTCCCACCGGCTTCCGACGGAATCTGGGCGTTGAGGAGCTGCACTATAATCGCGACGGATCAATTCAGAAAATCGAGTACACCGAAAATGGCGTCGAGCAGATTGGCACGCTCGACCCGTATGGGCGGGTCGAGGGCGAAACATTCCATGCCGAGAGCGGTGTCGAAACCGAGACCTGCAGCGCGGGTGGCATGTGTCTGACGGATCTCCAGGATGGAGATTGGGTCAAGGTTGTCGGCGTCGACATGGGGGAGGCCGCCCCCGCGAAGTTTGAAGCGAGCGTCGCAGCAGAGCAAGATGGCGGCTTCATTGAAATCCGCCTGCGCGATCCGACAGGACGACTGATCGGCAAGTGCCCCGTGTCCAAGACTGGTGGGTTGCAGGAGTGGCGGACAGCGTCCTGCGACCTGGAGAATGCGACTGGCGTCCACGACATTTGCCTGGTTTTTAGGGGCAACGGGGACTCGTTGTTCAATCTCGACTGTTGGTCAATGACGCCGCGAAACTGAAGCTCCTCATGCGTCACCATGGTCACATCTGATTTGCCGTACGAAACGAGGGCGTTCGGTACGTCGGCATGCCGAATCCCTGCATCTGCCAATTGCCGGGGACGCGGATCCTGGCCCAATCGTTCGTAGAAAAATCCTCGCTGTAGAAATCTGCCGGCCGGGAACGCGGGGCGGGCGACCACCCGAAACGCCACATCCCGTTGAGCGAGGCGACGCGCGGGTCGTTTTGCTTCTCACCGGGCAGCACGAACGGCGCGCGGGCCGATACCTTGGTGACGCCAATGACGGCCGGATTCTCCCAATCGGGCGCGACCGCAGCCTGCTCGGCGTCAGCGACCGCCGAGAAAGCGAGGGCGATTTCGAGAAATGCGGCGCCTGCGGCAACGGCCACGAGACCGCATTAGCGCCTGCGGGGTATTTGACGCCAGGACTTGTCACGCCTGCCTGCCATGCTTCTCTCTGCCCGATGGGCCTGCGATGACTCGAGCAAGGCAAGTCTAACGACGGTCCGCGCCGGTAACGCGATTGTCGACAACCTTCAATGGGATGGTCAGCCGAATGTCGTCCGACGCGGCCGCAATGAGCAACTCGTAAGCTCCCGGTTCGACGACGTAGCAATCGGACTCGGCGTCCCAATACCTGAGCCGCTCGACCGGGATGTCCAATGTCACTGTGCGCGACTCGCCGTGTTCGAGCGCGACGCGTTCGAATGCACACAAGGCCAGCTTGGCTTGCGGGACGCTCGGGGCGACGTGACGGAAATAGACCTGCGCTATATCGGCGCCGGCCAGGGAACCGGAATTCTCGATCGTGAATGACAAATGAGCCGTGCCGCGCGCGGGGATTTCGTTGGCGGCGAGCTTGCCGTCGCGATAGTCAAACTGCGTGTAGCTCAGCCCGTGGCCAAACGCATAGAGCGGCTGCCCCGAGAAGTATCGATAGGTGCGGTTGGCGAACGAGTAGTCGGTGAACTCGGGCAGATCGGCGGTCGCCCGGTAGAACGTCACCGGCAGGTGTCCCGAGGGATTGATCTGGCCGAACAGCGCCTCGGCCACGGCGCGCCCTCCCTGCTGCCCGGGGTACCAGGCCTGCAGGATTGCCGGCAAATGCTCCGACTCCCACAGCAACGCCATCGCCGAGCCGCTGCAGTTCACCATCACGACCGGTTTGCCAGTTGCGTGCAGCGCTTTGACAAGCTGCTGTTGCACGACGGGCAGCTCGATCTCGGGCCGATCGAAACTTTCGCCCTCCTGAGCGGGCGTGATTCCTCCGGCGTAGACGATTAGGTCCGCGCCCGCGGCCAGCTCCAGCGCTTCGGCGCGGAGTTCCTCGACGGGCCGATCGGTGGCGTTGTCTTGGCCGCTCCAGGGCGCTGTGCCGGGGCGCGTCGTGACCGGACTGCCCAGTGCAAAACCGACTTCCGCGTCATCACCGGCCAACTGCTTGATTCCGTCGAGAATCGAGACCGGGTGTGACGCCGAACCGTGATAATTACCCTCCAGCATCGATTTGGAGGCGCCATTGGGGCCGATCACGGCAATCGTGCGGTACTTGTCGCGCGGAAGCGGCAGAATACCGTCGTTCTTCAGCAGCACAAGCGACTGACGGGCCACCTCCAGAGCGACTTCGCTATGCTCCGGGGTGTCGTTGTCGGCAATCGTGTACTTGGCGTAGGGGACCTGCTCCGGCGGATCGAACAGGCCGAGCCGGAAACGGGTCCACAGCGTGTAGAACAGCGCCTGATCGACGTCCGCTTCGCTGAGCAGGCCTGTCTGCACGGCTTGTATCAGGGCATTGTAGTCGCCGCCGCAGCACAGATTGCAGCCGGCCTTCACGGCGACAGCCGCCGCCTCCTCGGGGGTGTCGACGTAGTGATGCTGCCGTCGGCCCCAGATGTCGCGAATGCCGCCGCAATCAGACACGACGTAGCCTTCAAATCCCCATTGTTTGCGCAGTAAGTTGTCCAGCAAGAACGGGTCGGCGCAACAGGGGACGCCGTTGAGTGCGTTGTAAGCGCCCATCACCCCGCCAACTTGCCCCTGCTTGACCACCGCTTCGAATTGCGGGAGATACATTTCGTACAGGTCGCGTTCGCGCGGCTCGGCGTTGAACCGATGTCGGTCCAGTTCCGGACCGCTGTGCACCGCGTAGTGTTTGGCGCACGCCATGGACAGCATGTACCGCGGGTCGTCGCCCTGCATTCCCTTGACGAACTCCACGCTCATAACGCTGGTCAAAAACGGGTCTTCGCCGTAGGTTTCTTGGCCGCGCCCCCAACGGGGATCGCGAAAAAGATTGACGTTGGGCGTCCAGAACGTCAGGCCGGTCCACCACTTGGAATCGCCGCCGTTCTGGCTGGCGTAGTGATTGTGTTTGGCCCGGCCCTCGACGCCCACCACGCGGCCCTCGCGCCGCATCAGTTCGGGGTTCCACGTCGCCGCCATACCGACCGGCTCGGGAAACACCGTGGCGACGCCGTTGTTCGCCACCCCGTGCAACGCCTCGTTCCAGTAGTTGTAGGCTGGCAGGCCGAGTCGCGGAATCGACGGCGCATCGTTGCGCAGTTGGGCGACCTTTTCGTCCAGCGACATCCGCCGAATCAAATCGTTAACGCGCGCCCGTACGGGTTTTTCGTAGTCGCGCCAGATCGGCGCTTCGGCCAAGTCAGGAATGCGCGTCGCGTCGCCTGTGAAGGGTTCGGCGATCTCCGCTGCACAGAAGGCGACGACGACCGCGTCATTCGCATCGCGGACCTCACACGTGTTGAGTTTTGCATTGCCGCGGCTCGCGACGAAGTCCACCTTCAGCGGCCCTCGCAACGTGTCATCCAGGTGGTCGATCTCGGCAAGGATGTAGCACGCTTTGCCGCGTCCCCCTGCCGCGGCGATAATGTCGAAATCGTCGGCAAGCACAGTTTCGTCCGAAGTGGCGTCGAACAACCGCTCGCCCGGTTCGATCGCCTTGGTTTCGATCAACCCGACGGCAATCTTATACCGCCCTTCGGGCAGGTTCGCGACGCTCACGCTGAAGTTCTTGCCCTGAATGTTCTCGCGAAAATCCGCCGCCCGAGTCGCGGCGCCTTGAATGCCCAAGGCCATATTCTCGGCGTGATGGGTGAAATCGCCTGTCACGGAGATCGGGTGTTCGCAAGCGGCGCAGTGCTCCTCAGCACCGTGTGCTGTCGACGCTGCGTTCCAAAAGCTGGCTGCGACGATCAACAGTCCCGCCGCCGCGCCGACGGCGCGATGCATACACGCCCGTCCCCAGTGATTTGCGGACTTCCCACGGAAACTAGCCTTCAAGCCGTTCGTCATTGCATGCTCCTGGGGGCGTTCGCTCTATCGTGGATGTGAGAGCAGGTAACAGCCGCGCAAATTCGGAATTGCCCCGCCTGCATGCGTTCCCCTGTTATCGCGTCAGCCGAGGCGGCGGCTGGTCAGGGAGTCGGGGCGACGATTTCCAGCTGGGCGTTCAAACGGACCTGCTGACCCATTTCCAAAACGATCTCCGCAATGCGATCGGCGTAGCGCACAGTCGCCTGATCGTGGTCGCCGGTCACGCGGCGTAGCGAGACGGCCGCCAAGGTTCCGTCTCGCCATGTCACGTCCACTTCAAATCCTCCGCGCGCTCGCAGACCCGTGACCGCGCCGGCCGACCAGGCGGAGGGCAAGGCGGGCAGCACTTCAATCTCGGCGACCATGGCAGAGGAATCGGTGGCGTCGGCAATCGTCCCTAGGCGACTTTGCATGAGCATGTCGGCAATCCCCGCCGCACCGCCGAAGTTGCCGTCGATCTGAAACGGCGGATGGGCGTCGAACATGTTCGGATAAGTCAGGCCCGGCGAGATCAGATGTTTGAGAATCACGTGGGCGTGATCGCCGTCGCCCAGGTAAGCCCACAGGCAGAGCCGCCATGCCGTGGCCCAGCCGGTCGCGCGATCGCCGCGCATCTCCAAGGACTTCTTGGCGGCGGCGGCCAACACGGGAGTCTCGCGCAGCGAAATGTCGCGTCCCGGAAACAGCCCATACAGGTGCGAAACGTGCCGATGGCGTTGATCGCGATTCTGCAGGTCCCAATCCTCCAGCCACTCCCGCAACTGCCCGCCGGCGCCAACTTGATTGGGCGCGAGCCGCGCGCGGGCCGCTTGAAGCTGCTCGCGAAAGTCCTTGTCGACCCCGAGGATGGCCGACGCCTTGACGGCATGGGCGAACAGGTCCCGCAGGATTTGCATATCCATGGTCGGCCCGGCGCAAACCGCCGAACCGAAGGGATGCCACAGCTCCGGCGAAATCGACGGGTTGGTCACGAGCCACTTCCCCGAGGGATCAGACTGCAGCGTGTCGAGAAAAAACTCGGCTGCTCCCTTCAGTGTGGGGTAAATTCGCTGCAGCACGGCGCGGTCGCCGCTGAACTCGTAGCGGTCCCACAAGTGCAGGCAGAGCCATGCCCCGCCGGTCGGCCAAGTCCCCCAATTGGCGCCGTCGATCGGCGCGGTCGCGCGCCACAAATCCGTGTTGTGGTGGGCGACCCAGCCCCGCGCTCCGTACATATCACGAGCCGTGCGGCTACCCGTGACGGTCAGATCCTCGACCATGTCAATCAATGGCTCGACGCATTCGGCCAAGTTGCCAGGCTCGGCTGGCCAGTAGTTCATCTCGGTGTTGATGTTGATTGTGTATTTGCTTTGCCAGGGCGGGTTGGTGCTGGCATTCCAAATGCCCTGCAGGTTGGCTGGCTGCCCGAGGGGACGCGAGCTACTGATGAGCAGGTAGCGGGCGAACTGGTAGTACAGCGCCGCATCGTCCCCGCTGGCAAACTGCTGAATCCGCACGTCGGCCGGAAGACGACTCGCTTCCGACTCGCCCAAATCGAGCGTGACGCGACGAAACAGCGGCTGATAATCGGCAAGGTGCTCGGCTCGCAGTGCATCGGCGGAATGCTCCGCCGCCGCGTCGAGCAACTGCGCGGCGGTTACCGCGGCATCGCCGCTGACGTCGTCGAAGCGTTTGAAATTGGTGGCCGAGACAATCAGCAGCGTCGCGGCGTCGGCCCCATCGACCTGCAAACGGGTCTCGGCGGGGGTGACGCGGCCGCCCGTGACGACGACTTTCACCCGCGACTGGAAGCGGACAACGCCCTGTACGCCGCCAGAATCGCCGCCTCGACCGCTGAGCACCAACGTGTCGCTGCCGTCAATCGCAACCGCAGCGTCCGGCATGGGGCTGTTCATTCTGGCGGTAAACGAAAGACTGCCGGGGCGATCCGCCGTGATTCGCACCACGATTACGTTGTGCGGCGCGTTGGCGAACACCTGCCGCGAGAATCGCACGTCGTCTTTCACGTAGCGGACCGATGCCACGGCCGTGTCGAGGTCCAATTCGCGGCGATACTCGGCAACCTCGCCCGCGGGGAACGTCAGCAGCAGGTCGCCAATCGTCTGGTACGGCATCTGCCCGCGCGGCTTGGCAATGACGCGCCGATCGATTAACTCGGCGGCTTCTCTGTATTGGCCTGCAAACACCAGCCGGCGCACCTCCGGCAACGCCGCCTTGGCCTGCGGATTGACGGGGTCATACGGTCCGCCGGCCCACAGTGTTCCTTCATTCAGCTGCAGCCGCTCCTCGGTGGGGCCGCCAAAGACCATCGCCCCCACGCGGCCGTTGCCAACCGGCAGGGCTTCTTCCCAGCGATCGGCGGGGTGGTCGTACCACAGGACGTTTTTGCCCGGCGCGTGGCTCTCAGACGAACCGCATGCGGCCGCTGCGAACGTAACGGCCAACGCCAGGGAGATCAGGCACTGTTTGCAGCTCATCGGCTCTCGCCCTTACGCTGGAAAATGTCAAGAATCGGCAACGGGACGTGCGTTACGCTCGTTCGCTGGCCGCTATGGTCTCCCCCCCGCTCAGTGGCCGTCATGGTTCGAATTTCCACCAATCGACCCGGTACAGGTTGCCCGCGGGCGGGCCACGGAAGATAAGAAAAAGGTCATGGACGCCGAACGTTTTGGTCACGTCGGTGGAGAGCGTCTTCCACGACCCTGCGGTGCCGGGGATAGACAAGGCGCCGATCAGCGGACCGTCGGCGCTGTCCAGTCGCAGTTCGATCGTTCCGCCTGCATCCTCGTCGCTCGCCACGGACGCGGCAAATTTGGCAGCACCGGGTGCGCCGAAGTCGACGTTCTGCACCTCAATCGAATCGCCATCGTCCACCGCGGCGATGACCATGTTGCCCGGCTTGTCGCCCGCCGGTTCGGTTTCGACGCCGCTCGCCCAGGCAATGGTCTCCGCCTCGACGCGCTGGTAAGGGTCGAGCTCCGCCACCGGCGCGGGGCCGTCTTCGGTCATGTCCAGCGGAACGACCGAGCCATCCCGGTTGAATGTCAATTCGTCGACGCAGACCGAGCGGTGAAACCCACCGCCGCCAGGCAAGGCCGCATTGTGATAGAACAGGTAAGTCTTGCCGTGGTAGTCGACGACGCCGGGGTGGTTGGTGAAACTGCCGCCTTGAGTCGACATGACCACGCCGCCGTACTTCCACGGACCGGCCGGGCTGGTTGATGTGGAGTAGCCCAGGTGCTCGGGAATAGGCCCGGCGCCAAAGAACAAGTAGTACAATTCGTTACGCTTGTACAGCCAGGGGCCCTCTTCGTAGCTCGTGGGTCGGCGGGGATCAGGCTTGCTCCGCTGGCCGAATGCTGCGGGCGTCATTTCTTGCACGACCAGACCGTGGTCGCCGAGCGCCGTGTCGTAGGAGATCATGTCGTCGTTGAGCTTGGCGTACCAGCACTTCGGATTGCCCCAATACAAGTAGGCGTCGCCGTCGTCGTCGAGGAAAACCGACGGATCGATGTTGTCGTTGGCCACCAGCGGCTTGTTGAGAGGATCCTCGAAGGGGCCAAACGGATTGTCGGCCACGAGCACGCCGATGCCCCGCCCTTGCAGCGGCACGTACAAGTACCACTTGCCGTCCCGCTCGATCGCCTGGGGCGCCCAAGCGCCGTTCTCGAAACCGCCCCAGCCGGAGATCTTTGGATCGGCCCACGTGAAGTTTCGCAGCGACGCGACGGCGCCGTGGTCGGTCCAGTTGACCATGTCGTTCGTCGAGAAACACCGCCAGTCCTTCATGGTGAAGAAATTCTTCACCAACTGGTCCTCGTCGTGACTGGTGTACAGGTAAAGTGTTCCAGCGTGAACCACGGGCGCCGGGTCCGCGGTGTAGATCGTTTGGACAATGGGGTTGATTGCCGCGACGGGCGCACTGCACGCGAGGCTCGCGATCATGAGTGCCGTGAACGGAAAGCGTGTCATGGGGCCGTTCCCGAGGAGTGGAACAGAGTCGCGTGACGAGTGCATCCGCGGCCGCAGCAAGACGCGCGGCCGCAGCGGGGGGCGGACGGCGTCGAGTCGCCCTTGGCCGCCGCGTGGCAAGCGAAAATCCGACTACAGGTATTGGTTGATCACGTTCTCGAACAGTTCCTGGCGGCCCGAGGCGTTGGCCGCCGCTTCGCCCTTATCCAGCATGAGCATGGAGAGCGACTCGAAACTGTGCTGACCAGCTTCAATCTCGGCGCCGAGTCCCGACTGCCAACTGCCGTAGCGGTCGTTGACCATCTGGGCGAGCCGCCCGTCGGCCCGCATGGCAGCGGCGATCTTCAGCCCGCGGGCGAACGCATCCATCGACCCGATGTGCGCGTAGAACAGGTCGATTGGCTCGAAGCTTTCGCGGCGGACCTTGGCGTCGAAATTGACGCCGCCGGTGGTCAGCCCACCGTACTTGAGAATCGCATGCATGCACTGGGTGGTGAGGTAAATGTCGGTCGCAAATTGGTCGGTGTCCCAGCCCAAAAGCATGTCGCCCGTGTTGGCGTCAATCGAACCCAGGGCCCCGGCCGCCCCCGCCACTTCCAGCTCGTGGTGCATCGAGTGCCCGGCCAGCGTGGCGTGGTTGGTTTCCAGGTTCAGCTTAAAATAGGGCAACAAATCATACTGCCGCAGGAAGTTCAGGCAGGCCGCCGCGTCGGAGTCGTACTGATGCTTGGTCGGTTCTTTCGGTTTGGGCTCGATGTAGAAGGGGCGGTCGAAGCCAATCGCCTTGGCATGGTCGACCGCCATATGCAGGAATCGCGCGAGATGCTCCTGCTCGCGCTGCATGTCGGTGTTCCACAAGCACTGGTAGCCCTCGCGTCCTCCCCAGAAGGTGTAGCCCTCGCCCCCCAGTTCGTGGGTGACCTCAATCGCCTTCTTCACCTGAGCGGCCGCATAGGCGAAGACCTCGGCGTTGCAGCTGGTCGCCGCGCCGTGCATGTAGCGGGGATGGGAGAATAGGTTGGCGGTGCCCCACAACAGGCGGACTCCCGTGCGCTGCTGCTCTTCCTTCAGTACGTGGACCACGGCATCCAGATTGGCGTGCGATTCGGCGAGCGTGGCCCCCTCGGGCGCGACGTCGCGGTCGTGGAACGCGTAGAACGGAGCGCCCAGTTTCTCGAAAAACTCAAAGGCGACGCGCGCTCGGTGCTGCGCGTTCTCAACGCTGTCGGTTCCGTCGTCCCATGGCCGCAGCGCCGTACCCGGTCCAAAGGGATCGCTTCCCTGCCCGCGAAACGTATGCCAATAGACCACGCTGAACCGCAGGTGGTCCTTCATGGATTTGCCCTCAATCACTTCGTTCTCGTCGTAGTAGCGGAACGCCAGCGCGTTGCGGCTGTCGGGGCCTTCGAAATTGATGCGAGAGACTTCGGAAAATGCTGTCATGAGTGTTCGAATCGAAAGCGATAGTTGGTCGTAAAGGTCGCAGTGTAGCGAGCGTCAACATGACTGTCGGGAGTAGCCGCTACGAAGCGACTGCTGCTCGCCTTCGTGGCCATGTCCGTAGGCCGTGATGTTCGCCCGCCCGGGCTGGGCCCCGTGTGCGCGGAGCGCGGGCTGCGGTTGCCGAGCCCAAACCGCTGTGCTCGCGGTAGATCCGCGGAGTCCATTGACCTGAACCGTCTCTGGATTATGCCCCTTTTGACTGCGATTTCAATTATTGATGGAAAATCTTCGTGGAAACCTGCAAACGATTCATATATGTTACTGGCAGCGCTGTCAGTTTGCTGGTTGGGGAGACGTTAATTTGCACTTTGCCAGCCACCGATAGCTGCCGTGCGCCCGCGGGTTCCATTTGATCTGCGGACGGCTTGTCTGATGGTACTTTTCCGGCCCGTCGCCTCATATTGTTGACAGTTTTTAGCAAATCGCTGCAGAGCTTTTTGCGGCCACAATGCTTATCCAAGCCACGCGCGCCGTTGGCGTCGCTGTGCCTGAGCGGGGGGCTCGTCCAAGTAGCGAAGATCTTATCAGGAACCACGCCGTTGCTCGTCGCATCCGCCGGTCGTCGTCAGCTCGTTCTGTCACGCGTGATTGTCAGGTCGAGCGGAGCACGCGATCGCGTTCGCCCTTTTCTGGATCAAGCCACCCAGTACTTATGGCGCCAATCATTGAGAGCCACGACCGCCACTCGGACTTCAGCCGTCGGACCGTTCGTGGTCGCGGTCTCAGATTGCGACCGCTGCAATGATCGGAGCATGCGAACGCGAGACAATTCACCTCCATCGAAGTAACCAACGATGACGAAATTGATCAAGCACGCCGTGTCTCGCGTCTCGTATGCGAGTTGGATTTTTGTGAGCCTGCTATGCTGCCGGACGACGACTGGGAATGCCGCTGATATTGCCCTGAACGATTTGGGGTATTTCGAGGCTCGCGGATTCAGCGTGATGGCGTTCGACGCCGGCTACAACGGGATGTTCTTCGACGAGAAGACGTCCGGCGTTATCATGGTCCACCATGGAGTGCGCACCGCCACCGGCGGGGCGGTCCGTTTGAACCCGACGCCCGAACAGTGGGATCCGATTCCGACGGTGGCGGATCGGGCGGTTCGCAGGGACCAGAACCGTATTGTTGTTCGCACGAGATACGACGACTACGACTTCGAGTCTCGCCTGGAAGTGGAGGCTGCTGGCGACGCCGTGCTGATGCGCGTCGTCCTGGACAAGCCAGTCCCGCAGGCCCTTGAGGGCCGCGCGGGGCTCAATCTGGAGTTCCTGCCGTCGGCGTATTTTGAATCGACGTATCGCATTGACGACGACGTCGCGAGATTTCCTCGCTCTCCCGCCAGCGCCATGACGGTCAGGCCGGATAACGAACGACTGCGGCAGTTTGCCGGACATTCCACGTTCGACGATCACGGGCGAAATGAGTTCATTGAGCCCAAGCCGATAGCGGAGGGACGGACGCTGATTCTCGCGCCCGAGGACCCCGCACGTCGGGTGCGCATCGCGACGAAGACCGGTGGCCCGCTGCAATTGCTCGATGGCCGAAACGTCGCCCAGAACGGATGGTTTGTCGTACGATCGCTGCTGCCGGCCGGTCAAACGGGGACCGTCGTCGAATGGGTGATCACGCCCGCGGTGATACCGAATTGGGTTCGCGCGCCGAACATCGGGCATTCACAGGTCGGCTATACGCCGGACCAAGAGAAGGTTGCCGTCATTGAACTCGACCCGCACGATAAGCCACTGCCGTCGGCAAGCGTCCTCCGCTGGACCGATGAGGGCGAGTGGGTCGAAGCATTGCGGGGCCAAGTTGCTGACTGGGGCGATTTGTATCGCTACCACTACGTCCGGTTCGATTTCAGCGAAATCCGGGAGCCCGGCCTCTACCGCATTGAATACGGCGAACACCGTTCCGGCCCGATACCTGTGAGCCGCCACGTGCTCGACGACGTGTGGCAACCGACGCTGGACGTCTGGTTCCCCGTGCAGATGGACCATGTGCGGGTAAACGAGGCTTACCGAGTGTGGCACGGGGCGGCGCATCTGGACGACGCCCGGCAGGCGCCGTTGAATCACCAGCATTTCGACGGCTACCGGTCCGGGGACAGCACGGAAACCAAATACAAGCCAGGCGAGCGAATTCCCGGACTCAATATCGGTGGTTGGTTCGACGCGGGCGATTTCGACATTCGCACCGGGTCGCATTGCGGGACTGTGCTGGGCCTTGCGCAAACATGGGACTTGTTCCAGCCTCGCCGTGACGAAACGCTCGTCGATCAGCAGCGGCGCTTGGTCGATATCCATCATCCTGACGGCACGCCCGATCTCTTGCAGCAAATCGAACACGGAACGCTCGCGCTGCTCGCGCAGCATCGCGCATTCGGGCGGGCGATTCCCGGGATCATCGTGCCGCATCTGCACCAGTACCATCATCTGGGCGACGGCGCCGCGATGACCGACAACCTTCCGTTCAACCCAACCCTAAAATGGGACGAAACCGACGGCGTGTCGAGCGGCACGCCTGACGACCGGTGGGCGTTCACTGGCAAGAACTCCGCCGCGAACATTGCTTCAGTTGCCGCTTTGGCGGCGGCAGCTCGCGCTCTGCAAGACACAAACGCAGAACTCGCCGAGGAATGCCTCGCTACGGCAAAACGCGCGTGGTCCGACGAACAGGAGCAGATCGAGTCGGGCGACGCCCGCAGGGCGGCGTTCCGCAGGGGCGCCGAGGCGGAAGCGCTCCTGCAGCTGTACATCTCCACCGGCGAGCAACACTACGCCGACGACTTGCAGGAGCGGCTTTGGTCCGGGCTCGAAAGAAATTCGGATCGGTTGATCGGAGTCGCCGCCAGCGCCGTTGCGCACTTGCCGGAGGAGTTCAAGACCCGTCTCGTCCCGTTCGTAAAGCGTCACAAAGCGGCAAACGACGATCTGCTCCAGGCCAACCCCTACGGCGTGCCGATCACGACTCGCGGCTGGGCGGGCAACTCGGCCGTGATCAATTGGGCCTTCACCAACTATCTGCTGCATCGGGCGTATCCCGAGATCATTGGCCCGGAATACGTCTTTCGCGGGCTGAACTATATCTACGGCTGCCATCCGTACTCCAACGTGTCATTTGTGTCGGGCGTGGGACTGCAGTCGAAGACAATCGCCTACGGAAATAATCGAGCTGATTTTTCGTTCATCGCCGGCGGCGTCACGCCGGGCGTGCTGTTGATTCAGCCCGACTTCTTGGAGAACAAGAACGACTGGCCGTTTCTCTGGGGAGAGAACGAGTACGTCATCGACATTTGCGCGGATTACATACGACTGGCGAACGCCGCCAGCGACCTGGTCGAGAAAGCCGACGCGCCCTGATGCGCCGACGCAAGACCTTTCACTTCCATTAACCGTTCAGGGTAGTTGCGACCGCAAAAAGACGGTCGACGCCCTGTGCGACTCGCCACAGGAGTCTCAACCATGCTCGGCACACGATTGGTCCTGCTTCTCGCTTTGGCCGTGGGGGCCTCCGCGCTCGCAACCGTGGGAGATTTGTCCGCGGCTGAGGGCTTCGTGCCTTCGTCAATCAACCAACCGGGACGGGAGTATCCCCAAGTCAACGCCGCGGGGGCCGTGCGAGCGCGAATCTCCGCACCTGACGCCAACGAGGTGCTCCTGGACATTGGCGGAGTCAAATACCCCATGACCAAGGGTAACGACGGCGTTTGGATCGGCGACTCCGAGCCGCAGGACCCGGGATTTCACTATTACCAGTTGTGGATCGATGGCGCGGCCGTGCCCGACCCGGGGACGTTGTATTTCTACGGCGCGGGCCGGTGGGGTAGCGGCGTGGAACCGCCCGCCGATGATCAGGATTTTTACGCACTGAAGAACGTGCCTCACGGCACGATCCGCGAGCACCACTACTTCTCGGAAGTCAACGACGCCATGCGTCACTGCTTCGTTTATTGCCCGCCCGGGTACGACTCCGATGCCACAACCCGTTATCCAGTGCTTTACCTGCAACACGGCGGCGGCGAGAACGAGTACGGCTGGCCTGAGCAAGGACGGACGGGCTTGATCATGGATAACCTGCTCGCAGCGGGGAAAGCCGTGCCGTTCATCATTGTGATGGACAATGGCACGTGGCGAATGCCCGAGGGTGATCGCCCGCGCCCGCCGGCGCGGGACGAACGCGGACGCAGACAATGGCCGCCGGCAGGTTGGGCCGATCAATTCGGAAAAACCCTCCTGCAGGACATCATTCCCATGATCGACGCCAATTATCGGACGCTGGCCGACCAACCGCATCGGGCCATGGCTGGACTGTCGATGGGCGGCATGCAGACCAACGCCATTGCCATGGAAAACACCGACGTGTTTTCCCACATTGGTATCTTCAGCGGCGGCACCGTTGGGGATCCCGCCACCGCCCACGGCGGCGTGATGGCCGACGCCGAAGCGTTCAACAAGCAGGTGAAGCTGATCTTTCAGAGTTGCGGCTCCAGGGAACGCCCCGAAGCCGTGCGGGCCAATCACGAGCAACTCGAGGCCGCTGGAATCAACAGCGCCTTTTACATTTCGCCCGATACGGCACACGAATGGCAAACGTGGCGGCGTAGCTTGAAGGAATTCGCGCAATTGCTGTTCCGGTCTGACTCCGATTCGGCCGTCGCCGCGGAGCCCGCGACGGACCAGGCGCCCGCCGCGTCGGACAACGACGCAATTCGCATCAACGCAGGCGGTTATGTCGAGTACGTCGACGCGGCCGGCCGCGTGTGGCGCGCGGATAAGGGATTCAACGGCGGCGCCACTATCGACCGCGATCCCTCGATGACCATCGAGGGCGCCGAAGACGCTGAACTCTATTTGTCCGAACATTACGCGATGGATTCGTTCTCCGTCGAGGTTCCAAACGGAAAGTACGTGGCGAAACTTCACTTCGCCGAAACGTTTGAGGGCGTTTACGGTCCCGGCGATCGGGTCTTCTCCTTCACCATGCACGGGCACGAGTTCAAGGACTTTGACATCTGGAAGAAGGCCGGCGGTCCGCGCCGTGCCTACGTGGTCGCCGTACCGGTGGAGGTGTCCGACGGCGAATTTCGCATCGAATTCGCTGCTCAAGTCGAAAATCCAGCGATTAACGCAATCGAGCTTCTTCCAGCGAATGGGCTCACGCTCAAGGAAGCCTACGAAGGCGATTTCCTGATCGGGGTCGCCATCAACCGTACGATTGCAATTGATCAGGCCGTTCGGGCGGATAATGTGCGCCGGACTCTCGAACAAGTTCGTCAGGACACGGCGACGGTCGATCAGCAGTTCAACTCGATATCCCCCGAAAATGACTTGAAGTGGGCGTTGATCCACCCGCGCGAAGGCGCGGATGGCTACAACTGGGAGCCCGCTGACGCCTTCGTTCAGTTTGGCGAGCGTCGCGACATGTACATTGTCGGCCATACGCTCGTGTGGCACGCGCAAACGCCCGACTGGGTATTCGCAGGCGACAACCCAGCCCCCGAACAGCCGGAATCGGAAGGACGCCAGGCTCGCCGGCGGTTTGGCTACCAGGGTCCGCGCGCGTCGCGAGAAGAGTTGCTTCAGCGGATGCGCGATCACATCCACGCCATCGTTGGTCGCTACAAGGGTCGGATTCACGCGTGGGACGTCGTGAACGAGGCAATTGCCGACGGGGGCGAGGACGTCCTGCGTGATTCATTGTGGCGGCAGATCATCGGCGATGATTTCATTGCCAAGGCATTTGAGTACGCTCACGAGGCCGATCCTGACGCCGTGTTGCGCTACAACGACTACGGCCTGGAAAATCCCGGCAAGCGGGCGAAGCTCATCAAGCTCGTCAAATCGCTACAGGAGCAAGGCGTGCCGGTGATGGCCATCGGCACACAAACCCACATCAGCGCGACCAATCCTAGCTACGAGGAAATGGACCGCACGATTACGGAACTCGAGTCGCTGGGACTGCCAATTCACGTCACTGAGTTGGACGTGAACACCGCACAGCGCGGCCAACGCACTGGCAGCGCCGACATCACTCAAGACGTGACCGGCGGCGGCTTAGTCGACGCCGCACTGCAGCGACAGGCGGAGCAGTACGCGAATATCTTCAAGGTGTTCTTGAAGCATAAAGACTCGATCGAAGTGGTGACTTTCTGGGGCGCCAATGACGGCGTCTCGTGGCGGGCCAACGGCAAGCCGCTCCTGTTCGACGCCAATAACAACCCGAAGCCGGCGTTCGAGGCGGTCTTGCGCGTCGCCGAGGAGCAATAGCCGCCTGCCGCGTCCCTCGCTCGCGGTTCCCTGTCAACGATCGCAATTCGGAGCGGAGATTCATGGTTCGTCAGTTCGCGGTCTGTTTGATCGCAGCGCTGGCCGTGGCAGGCGGGCGCGCCAGCGCGGAAGATCCCAACTTCTACGTCTTCCTCTGTTTCGGGCAGTCCAACATGGAGGGCTTCCCCGGAATTGAGGAGGCGGACGAGGGGCCGGTCGACAATCGCTTTCAGTTGCTTGCCGCCGTCGACTTTCCCAGCTTGGGCCGCGAGCAGGGGCACTGGTATCGAGCCGATCCCCCGCTCTGCCGTCCGCGCGCCGGCCTGGGGCCGGCGGACTACTTCGGCAGGACGCTGGTTCAACAGTTGCCGGACGAAATCCGCGTCGGCATCGTCCACGTCTCGATTGGCGGGTGCAAGATTGAATTGTTCAAGAAGGACAGCTACGAATCCTACGTTGAGCAGGCCCCGGATTGGATGATCGGCATGATCAAAGCGTACGGCGGCAATCCCTACGGACGGTTAGTCGAACTGGCAAGAATCGCTCAGCGCGACGGCGTCATCAAAGGCATCCTGCTGCACCAGGGCGAGTCGAACACAAACGACAAGCAGTGGCCCGCCAAAGTGAAGGGCGTTTACGAGAACCTGCTGGCCGATTTGCAGCTCAAGGCGGACGACGTGCCATTGCTGGCGGGCGAATTGGTGGCGGCCGATCAGAAAGGCGTCTGCGCGAGCATGAATTCAATCATTCGCGAGTTGCCGCAGACGATTCCCACAGCGCACATCGTCTCGTCGGCAGGTTGCGAAGCGTTACCGGACCACTTGCATTTTGCGCCCGAAGGATATCGCAAGCTGGGCAAGCGCTACGCGGAGGTGATGCTGTCGCTGCTCGGTCGCGAATTGGCGGAAACGCAAACGGGGGAGCAGTAGTCTGGACCCCGCATCCGCGTTGGAGGCAAGTCGCTGAAAAGCGGTTCCCCAGATGACGATCTGACCGAAATCGAACAGACCGCAGAGGTTTCGCAGTGCGAATTGCCCTTTTACGGATTGCGTGCACCGCGTTGCTCGGCGTTGGCCCTGGATTTGCCGACGAACCGGCGCCGGTGATGACTCAGTACGGGCAGGTGCTGGGCGTTGCCGAGAAGGACCTGACAGTCTATCGAGGCGTACCGTTTGCCGCGCCGCCGGTCGGCGACCTTCGCTGGCGTCCGCCGCAACCCGCAGCGTCATGGGACGGCGTGCGCCAAGCCGTCGACTTTGCCCCGGATCCAGTTGCGGGACCAGGCGTCGGGCCAAGCAACAGCGAAGATTGCCTGTACCTGAATGTTTGGACGCCAGCCAAGTCGACGAACGAGCGGCTACCGGTGATGGTATGGATTTACGGCGGCGGATTCTCCTTTGGATCGACCTCCACGCCAATCCACAACGGCGAGCATTTGGCTCGCAAGGGCGTCATCCTGGTGAGCATCACCTACCGCGTCGGCCCGTTGGGGTTCCTGGCGCACCCCGAACTGAGCGCCGAGTCGCCGCATCACGCGTCCGGCAACTACGGGTTGCTCGACATGATCGCCGGGCTGAAATGGGTTCAGCAGAACATTGCCGCGTTCGGCGGCAATCCGGACCGGGTGACGATCTTTGGGGAATCGGCGGGCGGCATCGCGGTGAGCATGCTGTGCGCATCGCCGGAAGCGAAAGGCTTGTTTCACGGGGCGATTTCGCAAAGCGGCGGTTCGTTCGGTCCGCCGCGCCCCACGACCTATCCCGGCGAGAACATGAAGGGACTGGCCGCCGCTGAGCAGGCAGGCGTCGCCTATGCAGAGCGAGCCGGCGCTGCGTCGATCGCCAAGCTAAGAGAGATCGCCCCCGGGAAACTGCCCCCCGGCTGGGGCAGCGGAGCCGCGTGGCCGATTATCGACGGCTGGGTGATTCCTGACGACCAGTACAAGCTGTACGAGGCGGGGACCTACAACGACACGCCGATCTTGGTGGGTTATAACTCCGACGAAGGGGCAAGTTTCTCCCCTGGAAACTCGCCCGACGAATATGTCGCCAACGTGGAGAAACGATTTGGGCCGTTCGCAAAGCAGCTATTGGACGCCTACCCTGTGGGCGAGGAGAACGTCCCCAGGACGGCGCGGGACTTGATGCGCGACGCGGCGTTCGGCTGGCACACGTGGTCATGGGCGCGGCTTCAGTCGCGCGGTGGCGCCTCGAAGGTGTTCTATTACTACTTTGACCAGCACCCCCGTCATTCTGCCGATTCGCCGCGAGCCGGGTACGGCATGCCGCACGGCGTCGACGTCCCCTATGTCTTTCAGACGTACGACCGCAACGATCCCGATTTCACGACGCGGGACAAGGCGATCTCAGACACGGCCGCCACCTATTGGACCAACTTCGCCAAACGGGGCGATCCCAACGGGTAGGGATTGCCGACTTGGCCCGCGTTCTCCGAGGAAAATCCGATTGTGATGTCCTTCCACGACGAGGCCGTGCCCCGCGAGGTCCCTGGCGCCGCAGGTCTCCTGGTGGTGGATGATTATTTCCGGTGGAGGCGATCCCCCGAAGGCGAGCAGTGGGCTCAATGATCGATCGGCAAGCCGGCCCTGGCTTCGAAAGCGCTGACGCTCGATCGTGTTACTTGGCCAACGGCATCACGCGAACGTAGCGAAACGCCACCCTGCCCCGTCTGTCGCGTTTGCAGATATCGCGTAATTGGCTCGACGCACGCGACGAGCGGGCGAAGCAGAATCTGGCAGGTTTTCATGCGATCGTAAGGAGTTGCGCACGGCGGCGCCAACGCGTATTATTGGCGGTGGGACCGGGCCCTTCGGTGCGGCCGCGGTCCCGGGGCGACTCTTCTTCCTTTGAGCGAGACTGCCGTGATCTTCTCTCTGGTCTGCCAACACGATTCTCAACTCTGGCTGCGGCGCGTCCGTTTGGCCGCGATCACGGTCCTCGCCGTCGGACTGATGTGGCAGCGGACGCACGCACAGCAGCGCAGCGAACAACAAAGTCTGGCCGGTGTTTGGCGGTTTGCCATCGATCGCGACGACGTGGGACTCCGTGAGGAATGGTTTGGCGACCTGCTTCCTGATCGAATGAGCCTCCCGGGCGTGCTGCAGAGCCAAGGCTACGGCGACCCCATCAGCGTCGACACGCCGTGGGTGTTGGGCCTGGGGGGCGAGTGGTGGAAACTGCAGGCTGAGGAACTCCGCAATGCCTTCTCGCAACCAGGGCGGGTCGAGGTACCCTTTCTCGCGCAACCGCCCCGTCACTACCTGGGGCCGGCCTGGTATCAGCGGGAGATCGAGATCCCGGACGACTGGACCGAACGCCGCGTTCAGCTGGTATTGGAACGGCCGCGGTGGCGATCGACCGTCTGGCTCAATGACCGCGAAGTGGGCTCGATGCGCAGCCTGGTGGCGCCGCACGAGTTTGACCTGGGCGTCGTCGCGGCGGGCCGGCATCGCCTGACAATCCGGCTCGACAATCGCACGATCGTCAGCGACCCCCGCGGCAACAACGGCCACATGCCGGACGCGCATGCGGTGTCGGATGCGCTCGGGTCGACCTGGAACGGTATTGCGGGCCGGATTGAGTTGCGCTCGACGCCGCAGGTGTGGCTGGCCGACGTGCAGGCGTTTCCGAACGTCGCTGAGCGGTCCGTGCGACTGCAGATCGCCATCGGCAATCTGACCGACGAACCGGGCCGTGGCACGCTGCAGGCGGGCGCCATCGAAACGGAAGTCGCCTGGCAGGCGGACGGCGGAACCGCGGAGGTGATCGTGCCGCTGGGCGCCGACGCGCGAACATGGGACGAATTCGATCCGCACTTGCAGCGGTTAGGCGTCCGCCTGCAGTCGCCTGCGGGGACCGACGTGCGCGAGGTGACATTCGGGCTGCGTGAGATCTCCTGGCGCGGAAAAGACTTGCTCGTCAACGATCGAGCGGTGAATCTCCGCACAACGCACTTCGGGCTCGACTTTCCACTCACCGGCTATCCGGCCACGGACGTCGAATCCTGGAAGCGGATCGTTCGCCGCTGCCAGGAGTTTGGGCTCAACGGCATCCGATTTCACTCTTGCTGCCCGCCGGACGCCGCGTTCACCGCGGCTGACGAGTTGGGTTTTTATCTGCAGGCCGAGTGCGGCTTGTGGGCGCCATTTTACCAGGACGGCGCGTACACCAAGTATCTGGAAGAGGAAACGGCGCTGCTACTGCGGGCCTACGGCAATCATCCCTCGTTTGTGCTGTTCTCTCCGTCGAACGAACCGGCGGGCCGCTACACGGAGGTGACTCCGCAATGGGCGCGGCGCTGGTACGAGCGCGATCCGCGCCGCCTCTACGCGGCCGGAACGGGCTGGAACCGACCGGAGCAGGTCACCGGCGGCGCGCAATTCGCTGCTCTGGTGCGGTTTGGGCGCGGCGAGTTGCGCAACGTGACCGGTTGGTTCGGCAACGATTTCCGCACGGCCCTGGAGGGCGTCGAGATTCCCGTGCTCGCCCACGAGATCGGTCAGTGGTGCGCGTACCCCGACTTCGACGTCATCAAGAAGTTTACCGGCTATATGCGACCTTCGAACTATCGCATCTTTCGCTACATTGCGGAGCGGAACGGCGTGGCGAAGCTCAACAAGCAATTCGCCTGGGCATCGGGCAAATTCCAGCTCGCCTGCTACAAAGAGGAATTGGAGGCGAATCTGCGCACGCCGGGTTTGGCGGGGCATCAGATGCTCGACATTCGCGACTACCTGGGGCAGGGAACGGCGCTGATCGGCGTGCTCGACGCGTTCTGGGATCCCAAGTGTTACGTCACGGCGGAGCAATTTCGCCGTTTCCACAGCCAGACGGTCCCGCTCGCTCGATTGCGACAGCGGACGTTCACGACAGCGGAAACACTGGAGGCGGATGTCGAGCTCTATCACTTCGGCGCCGAGCCGCTGACGGACGCCACGCCGTACTGGCGGATTGTCGACGCGACCGGCACTGCGATCCGGAGCGGCAAGTGGGAGCCGCGCGATGTTCCGCTCGGCAAGAACATTCCGTTGGGCCATGTGAGCGTTGAGTTGAGTTCGCTGGAAGCGCCGGCGGCATACAAGCTGGTCGTGGGGCTCGATGACGCCGAGGTCGAGAACGATTGGAACTTCTGGCTGTATCCCGACCGCACCGCCGCCGACGTGCCAGATGGGGTGCTCGCAACGAGCGATTGGAGCGCCGCCGCCGCGCGGTTGGCCGAGGGGGGCACGGTCGTTTACACGCCGAGCGAGAAGGCGCTCGACCCGAACCGTGCGCCGCCCATGAAGAAAGCGCCCGTGTTCTGGAACATTCAGATGACGGTCCGCCCGCCGCGCAATCCCACGCCGCGGTTCGACGCCATGCTGGGCCTGCTGTGCGATCCGCAGCACCCCGCCTTGGCCCGGTTCCCGACCGCCAAACACTGCGACTGGCAGTGGACCTCGATCGTCGACGGCGTGCGTTCCGTGAATCTCACCGCAGCGCCGCAAGATTTGCAGCCGATCGTGTACGCGATCGACGACTGGAACCGCAACTGGCGGCTCGGCGTGATTTTTGAATGCCGCGTCGGGCATGGTCGGTTGTTGGTCAGCGCAATCCCGCTAGACAAATCCGATCCCGTGACGCGGCAATTGCGCGAGTCGCTGCTGGCGTACGCCGCCGGCGAAGCGGCGCTGCCGCTGGCGACGCTCACGCCTCGGCAGGCCGATGATTTGTGGGCCGCAGGGCAAACCGAGGCAGCCGCCTCTGGCGCGCGTCAGTTCGACCCCGATCTCGACGATGGTTTTGGGAGGTAACGCCGACGCGGCGATTCTCGACTGCTGCGAAATCGAACATGCCAACCATCGACATCATCACCTTTGTCGCGTTCTTTCTCGTCGTCATCGGCGTCAGCTTGTGGAAGAGCCGCGCCCAGCGCGGCGCGGACGCCAACGAGTCCGACTACTTTCTCGGCGGTCGGTCGCTCACGTGGCCGATCATCGGTATCTCGATCGTGGCGGCGAACATCTCCTCGGAGCAAATGGTCGGCATGGCCGGCGCGGGCGCCGCCGAGCAGGGGCTGGCCGTATCGGCGTGGCAGTTGATGGGCAGCGTGTTCATTGCGTTGATCGCCGTGACCCTGCTGCCGCGGTTCCTGCGGGCGGGGATTTACACGATGCCCGAGTTTCTCGAATACCGCTACAACGCTGCGACGCGCAGCGCGATGGCGCTGCTGACCGTGGTAATTTACGTGGGCGTGCTGCTCACGGCTGTGCTCTACACGGGCGCCACCGCGCTGAAGGTGCTGCTCGACATCCCGATGGGCGCCGGCGTGTGGATCATCGGTGGTATCGGCACGCTCTACGCCGCCACCGGCGGTTTGAAGGCCATTGCTTACGCCGACTTGATTCAGGGGCTGGCCCTGCTGGTCGGGGGGATGATGGTGTTCTTCATCGGTCTGGATGAATCGGGCGGGTGGTCGGAATTCTCCGCGCAGAACGCCGACCGACTGCAGATGCTGCTCTTCGAGGGGCACCCGGGCTACAAGGAACTGCCGTGGTACGCGGTCTTTGGCGGAATGTGGATCGTGATGATCTACTACTGCGGACTCAACCAGTTCATCGTGCAGCGCAACCTGGCGGCCAAGACGCTGCGCGACGGCCAATTGGGCATGATCTTCGCGGGCGCGCTGTGGTTGTTGGTCCCCTTTGCGATCGTCATGCCGGGGATCATGGCGTCGAACTTGTTCCCGGACGAACTGGCGGCCAAGTCGGACGCGGCCTATCCCACGCTCATCAAAAACCTTGTCGGTCCGAGCCTGCGGGGCTTCATTTTCGCCGCGATTGCCGGCGCCATCGTCTCCACGCTGGCGTCGCTGCTGAATTCTTCGTCCACGATCGCTTCGATCGACGTGTACCAGCGGCTCATCAAGCCAAACGCTTCAGAACGGTCGATTGTGCTGTTGGGGCGGGTACTCACAGTGGTTTTTGTCGTGATCGGTTGCGTGATCGCGCCGCTGCTGACCGATGACGTGTTCCGTTTCATCCAGCAGTTCCAGGGCTTCATTTGGCCCGGCGTGGTCGCCGCGTTTCTTGGCGCCTTTGTCCTGCCGCGCGCCCCAGGGGCCGCCGGGCTGTTGGCGCTGGTCGCGGGACCGTTTCTCTACGCTCTGCTGCAAACCGCCACGAAACAAGGGCTGTTTGCCGAGGTGCTGCCTTCGCCGTGGTTCGAGATGCACTACCTGATGCAGGTGCTCGCCTGCTTCATCATCATCTTCGCAGCGATGATCCTCCTGACCCTTGCGGCGCCGCTTGCCGAGCCGCGCAAGCTGCCGGTCCGCGAGGACATCGCCCTACGCACCGAGCCGGTGGTGTACGTTGCCGCGGGACTGGTCGTCGCGGCCGTCGCAGCCCTTTTTCTGTACTTCCGCTAGCCTCCGCTCATGTCCGTCGAAGCCTGTCTCGAATCGCTGTCGATTCCCACGTACCCGGTCGGCACACCCGAGAAGAACCCCGTGTTCTTCGAAAAGCGGGTCTATCAGGGTTCCAACGGCAAGGTCTACCCGCTGCCGTTCATCGACAAGGTGTACGACCACCCAGAGCCCGTGTGCTACCAGTCGGCGCGGCTGGAGAACGAATACGTGCGGCTCGTCATGCTGCCGGAGATCGGAGGGCGGATCTTCGCCGGGCAGGACAAATCCAACGCGGACTACGACTTCTTCTACCGCCAGGACGTGATCAAGCCGGCGCTGGTGGGACTGGCCGGGCCGTGGATTTCTGGCGGGGCGGAGTTCAACTGGCCGCAGCATCACCGCCCTGGGACGTTCATGCCGGCCGACGTGCAGATCGAGCGCGAGCCGGACGGGGCCGCCACGGTGTGGCTATCCGAGCACGATCCGCTCGACCGGCTCAAGGGGATGCATGGCGTGCGGCTGCGGCCGGGCTCCTCGCTGATCGAACTGCGCGTGCGGCTCTACAATCGCACCTCGCTGACCCGCACCTTCTTGTGGTGGGCCAACGTGGCGGCGATGGTGCATGATCGGTATCAATCGTTCTTTCCGCCCGACGTGCACTACGTGGCCGACCATGCGGTGCGCGCGTTGTCGTCATTTCCGATCGCCGAAAACCCGTACTACGGCGTCGACTACCAAAACCGGCCCGACGCCAACGATCTCAGCTGGTACAAGAATATCCCCGTGCCCACCAGCTACATGGTCTGCGAGACGGCGTTCGATTTTTTCGGCGGATACGATCACGCCGCGCGCGGCGGTTTCGTCCACGTTGCCGATCGTCACATCGCCCCGGGCAAGAAGCAGTGGACTTGGGGTAATCACCCGTTCGGCTGGGCGTGGGATCGCGAGCTGACCGACGCCAACGGTCCGTACGTCGAACTGATGGCGGGCGTGTTCACAGACAACCAGCCGGACTTCAGCTATTTGCTGCCCTACGAAACGAAGACCTTTTCACAGTTCTGGTGGCCGATCCGCGACATCGGCCCCGTGCAGCAGGCAAACACGCGTGCCGCGCTGGCGATGGGCTTGCGCGAGGATCGCACAGTGGACTTGGGCCTGAATGTCTCAGAGGCGTTGGAGGGCGTGTTGGTGATGCGTCGTCGCGGCGATGTGCTGGCGCGGATGCCAGTCTCGCTGCGGCCCGGTGCAGCGTGGACGGACAACAGCGTCCGATTCGAGGGCGACTCGCCCGCCGAATTGCACGTCGAATTGCTGGACCGCCAAGGCGACAGCGTGCTGGCGTATCGCCCCGTCGATCGGACGGCGCTGACGCGGTCGCGGGCCCAGGCGACCGAACCGCCGCCCCCTGCGGAGGTCGACTCCGCGGACGAGTCGTATTTCATCGCCGAGCACCTGCGCCAGTACCGCCACCCGACGCGTGATCCCGAGCCGTATCTTCGCCGCTGCCTGGAAATCGATCCGCAGGACGCTCGCGCCAATTGCGAGTTGGGCAAGATTCGACTGGAGCGCGGTGATTTTGCCGCCGCCCGGGGTTTTCTCGAGGCGGCCGTAACGCGGCTGACCGGTCGGCACCCGAATCCCGTTACGGGCGAAGCTCACTACTACCTGGGGCTTGTTCTGCGACGGATGGGCGAGGGCGCCGCGGCGGTCGCATACTTTGCCAAGGCGACTTGGAACTACGAGTGGCGCAGCGCCGCACACTACCAGCTTGCCACGTTGGCATGTCGCCGCGGCGATTTTGCGGCGGCACTTGCACACTTGGACAAGTCGCTCGCCGTGAATCGCGATCACAACAAGGCGCGCGTGCTGACGGCCCTGGCGCTCTCGCGGAACGGGCGCGCTAGCGAGGCCCAAACGGTGCTGGACGACCTGCTGGCTATCGACCCGCTCGACCACTGGGCGCGGTTGGAGTCGGCGCGGCTGACGGGCGATTTCTGCTCGTTTTTCAAAGGCTGCCGCAACGACGCGCAGACAGTGATCGATCTGGTGTTTGATCTGCAAGAAGCGGGTTTTGTGGAAGAGTCGCTGCAGCTATTGGACCTGCATCACGCGCAACCGCTGGCCGATTGTGCCACCCCCAATCCGCTGGGCCTTAGCCAGATGACCCGCTACTTGCGCGCGTGGCTCAGTCGCGACGAGGTCGATCTTGCCGCCGCGCGCCGACAGTCGCCCGACTACTTCTTTCCATCGCGGCTTCAGGAACAAGAAGTGTTGCAGTGGGCGCTTGCCCAGCCCGGGGCCGATTCCCTGGCCGCCTACGCTCTTGGCAACCTGCTGTACGACAAGCGACGCCACCGCGACGCTATCGACGCCTGGGAGCGCGCTGCCGACAGCACGATCGCGCAGGTGCATCGCAATCTGGCGATTGCCCGGTGGAATGTCGACCGCGACGCCGCTGCGGCGCGGGCGGGGTACTTGCAGGCGATGCAACTGGCCCCCGACGACGCGCGACTGGTCGCCGAGTACGACCAATTGTGCGGCAAGCTCAACGATCCGCTTGAAGACCGACTTGCGTTTCTCGCAACGCGTCGCGAGCTGGTGCTCACGCGCGACGATGCCAGTGTCGCACTGGCCACGCTGCTGAATCTGCTCGAACGCCCCCGGGAAGCGCTTGAACTGTTGTTGTCGCGTCGCTTCCACCCGTGGGAAGGGGGCGAGGGCGCGGTGCTGCGGCAATTCACGCTCGCGCGGCTGCAACTCGGCCGGCAGGCGTTGGAAGCGGGTGACGCGTCGGCGGCGCTTGAGCATTTAAGCGGCGCCATGGACACCCCCGACTCGCTCGGCGAGAAGTACCACCTGTTGCAGGCTCAGGCCGACGTCAACTACTGGATCGGTCGAGCATTCGCCGCGCTAGGAAAGGACCACGAAGCCGCCGCCGCATTCGAGGCGGCCGCCAACAAGCAGGGAGATTTTGCCGAAATGGCAGTCGCCGAGCACTCGCCGCTGTCCTACTTCCGCGGTTTGGCATTACGGGCGCTGGGGCGAGAGCAGGAAGCCCAGTCGCTGTTTCGCGAACTGCTGGCTTTTGCCCAGCAGCGGATGGGGCAGGACGCGGACATCGACTACTTTGCCACGTCGTTGCCCAATCTGTTGGTCTTCGACGAGGATCTTCAGCAGCGGCGAGACTCAGAGCATGCCTTGCTCGCAGCCCTCGCGTACCACGGCTTGGGGAACTCCGATGAAGCCATCGCGGCCTTGGAAAAGGTGCGGGCTTTCAATCGGGCTGACCCCAACGCTCACGCGCTGCAACTTGACTTGGACCGAACGGGGGCTAGGGCATCGGCGCAAGAACCATGACGACCGCCTGCACCACGCCGAGTGATACCGCGCTGGTATTTCGATCGGGCGGCTCGATCGGGCGGCTCGGGACGAAGCTGTTCGCGGCGCCGCCCTGCGCGATTTGCCGGTTGGCGGGGGTGGTTCCTCCACGCTGGTCGCCAAGGCGTCTTGTTCGCCGGGAATCGCTGCCCCCGACGCAGGCCGTCGCACCACGGTTTCTGAACATTTGTCAGCCGGCATACGTTGGCCGCGGGGAGCCGACTCGCCCGGATGACGGCGCCCCGCGGGGCGGATAAACTGGGGCGACGCGGTGCAAAGCCGCAAAATTCGTCTTCTCGCGCCGTCACTGTGACCTGACGGCGCTGTTCCATTCCTATTCATTCCAGTCGGCTTTCCGATGACCACTGCCTGCGTTTCCTCCGTTAATCGACAATTGTCGGCCATGCTGATCGTTTCCCTGGTCCAACTGGGCAGCCTCTCCGCCGCGGCCCGTGCGGCGAACGACTGGGAGGACCCGCAGGTCATCGGCCGCAACAAGCTGGCGCCCGTCGCCACGATGTATCGCTTTGACGACGCCGACTCGGCGCGCGACGGCGATCGCGATTCGTCGCCCTACGTCAAGCTGCTCAACGGCACCTGGAAGTTCCACTACGTCGGTTCGCCCGACGAGCGGCCGCAGGACTTCTACAAGACCGACTTCGACGCCAGCGGCTGGGACGATATTGCCGTGCCGTCCAACTGGGAGCGACAGGGCTTCGGGCAGCCGATCTACACGAACGTGACCTATCCGTTTGACAAGGACCCGCCGCGCATTCACGGCCGCAACGGCAATCCGGTCGGTTCGTACCTGACGACGTTTACCGTGCCGGAGGATTGGGACGGGCGGCGCGTGTTGCTGCACTTCGAGGGGGTCGACTCGGCCTGCTACGTGTGGGTCAACGGCCAGGAGGTCGGCTACTCGCAGGACAGCCGCACGCCCGCCGTGTTCGACGTGACCGACAAGCTGGTCGACGGCGAGAACGTGCTGGCCGTGCAGGTGTTTCGCTGGTGCGATGGTTCGTACATCGAGGATCAAGACTTCTGGCGGCTCAGCGGGATCTTTCGCGACGTGCTGTTGAAAGCCGTGCCCAAAGCCGGCTTGCGCGACGTGGAGGTGCAGACCGATCTGGACGCCGCCTATCAGGACGCCACGCTGCGCGTGATCGCCAAGGTGGGCAATGATCGCGACAGCGAGGAGTCGCTGGACGTCGGCGCTGTTCTACTGGACGCCAACGGCCAGGAAGTGGCCGTGATCAAACCGCAAGAGGTGACGGTCTCCGCCGGCGGCGATGCCGAGGTCAAACTGGCAGCGACCATCACCGACCCCGCCAAGTGGACGGCCGAGACGCCCAATCTCTACCGGTTGTTGGTCAGCGTCTACGCCGACGAGCCCGACGGTCCGGAGGTCGTCGAGGTCATCCCGCTGAATGTCGGCTTCCGCGAAGTCGAAATCAAAGACGGCTTGCTATGCGTCAACGGCCAGCCGCTGCGGGTGCAGGGCGTCAATCGCCACGAGCACGACCCCGTGACCGGCCACACCATGTCGGTCGAGTCGATGATCGCCGACATCAAGTTGATGAAGCAACATAACATCAACACCGTGCGCACTTGCCACTACCCGGACGATCCGCGGTGGTACGACCTGTGCGACAAGTACGGGCTGTATCTCATCGACGAAGCCAACATCGAATCGCACGGCATGGGCTACGGCCGCGAATCGCTCGCTAAAGACCCCGCATGGGGCAAGGCGCACATGGCGCGGATGGTGGCCGTGGTCGAGCGTGACAAGAACCACCCCTCGGTCATCATCTGGTCGCTGGGCAACGAAGCGGGCAACGGGGTCAATTTCTACGAGAACTACAAGTGGGCCAAACGCCGCGACCCGACGCGGCCCGTGCAATACGAGCAGGCCGGCTTCGGCGACTGGAACACCGACATCCGCTGCCCGATGTACGCCACGATCGACCGGATCGTCGACTACGCCCGCAACAATCCCGATCGGCCGCTCATTCAGTGCGAGTATGAGCACGCCATGGGCAACAGCTGCGGCAACTTCAAAGACTACTGGGACGCGATCGACGCGTACCCGCATCTGCAGGGCGGCTGCGTCTGGGATTGGGTCGACCAGGGTCTGCTGGAAACCGACGACCAAGGGAACGAGTACTGGACCTACGGCGGCGACTACGGCGATCGCCCCAACGACGGCAATTTCTGCTGCAACGGCATGGTGCGGCCCGATCGGTCGCCGAACCCGTCGCTGCTGGAAGCCAAATACTGCTATCAGCCGATTGCGTTTCGGGCGGTCGACGCGGATCGCGGGAAGATCGAAATTGAGAACCGCTACGGGTTCCTGACGCTGCAGCCCGAACTGCTGGAGCTGACCTGGCGCGTGGAAGTCGACGGCCAGGCGGTCGACGAAGGCGTGATTGCCGGCGAGGGCGAGTCGAGCCTCGCGATCGCGCCCGGCGAGAAGCAGCGAATCACGCTGCCCGTCGATCCGTCGGCTGGCGGCCCGGGCGAACGGTTCTTGATCGTCGAAGCGCGACTGGCAGCCGATACGCCGTGGGCGAAGAGGGGCTGGCTCGTGGCATACGATCAGTTTGCCGTCGCTCCTCAACCCACCACGCCGCGCGCCGGCGGCGAGTCGGTCGCCGTAAGCGTCGAGGACACGGGCGATACGCTTGATCTGGTGCAAGGCGACTACATGATCGCCATCAGCAAGCAGACCGGCGCCATGGTCCACTACGGCCGCTCCGGCCAAACGATGTGGCGGGGCGAATTCACGCCCAACTTCTGGCGGCCGCCCACCGACAACGACCGCGGCAACGGCATGCCGCGCCGCATGGGCGCCTGGAAGAACGCCGTCAGTGACGAGCACCCGGTGGAGGTGACCGCCGACGGCGACGAGATTGTCGCCAAGCACACGCTGCTGGACGGCAAGGCGGAACTCCAGCTCCGCTACGGCCTGACGTCCGCGGGCGACGGCACCTTGTGCGTCGCGGCGAAGTTCATCCCCCACGGCGAGTTGCCGGAGCTCCCGCGGTTCGGCCTGCAAATGACCGGCCCCGAGCAGCTCAAGAACGTCACCTACTTCGGCCGCGGCCCGCACGAGAACTACGTCGACCGCAAATCGTCGGCGCTCGTCTCTCGGTATTCCACGACCATCGAAGGACTGATCCACGACTACGTCCGGCCGCAGGAAAACGGCAACCGCTGCGACGTGCGGTGGATCGCGTTCACCAACGACCAGGGCGCCGGGGCAATCGTCATTGCCGACGACGAGCCGCTGAGCGTCAGCGCGTGGCCCTACAGCATGGCGGATTTGGAGGCGGCGGGCCACATCAACGAATTGCCGCGGCGCGACTTCGTCACGTTCAATTACGACGGCGCGCAGATGGGCGTGGCGGGCGACAACTCCTGGGGCGCCCGCCCGCACCGGCAGTACCGCCTGCCGCCGGTCGAGCGCAGCTACTCGTTCCGCGTCCGGTCGTACGACCCGTCGATGGGCGACCTGGGCGAAGTGGCGCGGCGGCCGTAAGACGTCAACCACGCACAGCCCATGCCAAGCAGCGCGAGGACCACGGCGGCCGGTTCGGGAATCGGCCCGGTGACGGTCAGCACGGTGAAGCCGGCCAGGTCGCCGGCGTCGTGGTACTGCAGCGTGTAGTCCGTGCCGTACGCGGCGCCGCTGAGGTGCTGCCACGTGCCGCTGGCGAGGTCGCGGTAGCGGATGTCGTCCGTGCCGTCGACCAACTCCAGGAACTGGTCCAGCGAATCGGCTGCCTCGCCCTCCAGAGCGAGCATGCCGCCGGAGCCCATCTTGACCATCCCGTCCGCTTTGATATCGAGAAGCGGAGAATCCGCCGGGCGATCGCGGATTATTGACTTGACCAGACCGCCTTGGAAAACCGAAAGATCGCCCGCATTCTGCAAATCGCCTTCGCCGACATAAATGCCATTTCGACATGCCCAAACCGAATCTGGCCCTGAGACGATGGCAACGCCGCTGCCAGATCGGCCGTAGGCGCCAACGCGCCCCCAATAGCAATCCACCGTCGCTCCTCCGGTGATTGCGAGCCGCCCCTTGCCGTAAACGCCAACATCCATCGTGCCGTCGGTCGTCCATGACGTTCCGATTCCGTCGACGATCGCCGTGTTGACGCCTACTGTGTTTTCGTGGAATCCAATCACGCCGAGCCCGCTTTGGACGGTGGCTCCCGACGATACTTCCAGTGCGCCAACGCCGCCCCCAGTTCCGTAGGAACCTTCTTCGCCAAGCGTAATCGGCCCGGCATTGACCAACGTCGTGCCGGAACCGACCACGTGCACGGCTCCTTGACGAGCTCTGTTGAACCCAATTCGCGTCGCATAACCTGTCGCCGTCGCCCCGCCAGAGATTGAAAGCGTCCCGGCGCCGCGACTCGTGCCTACCCACATCTCACCGGCGGACAGTGTCGACCCGACGCCGTCGACCGACACACGGCCCGTTGCTACCGGTCCGATCCCCACGTGAAGCCACGAGAGGACACTCACGGAGCCGCCGTTGGTGATTGTCAGGCTGCCCTCGCCCCCGCCGTAGCCCAAATAGAACACTCTCGATGCGGTCAGTCTCGACCCGCCGCCATCGACGGAGATTTCGCCAGTGAAACCCTCGGGACTCGCAACGTAGACGCTTCTGGCGTGCAGTACATTGCCATCGTCAACGACGATGGAGCCGTTGCTATTGCCAGCCACTGTGGCAGACTGGTCGGCCGACCACGCCAGCGGATCGCTCGGATCAACAGCCCCGGTGAAGGTGACCGCCGCTGGGGCCATGACGGGGAATAAAGAAAAGACAGCGCAAACTGTCGCCGCGATGCGCAGCATGAGACTCGCCTCCGTTCCGCGGGACGCGCCCCTGAGTGTCCCCGCGAGGTAGCGGCAGGCCTTCATTATAGCAGCATCCGCGGACGGCTGACCAGCATATTGGGGAGCCGCGAGAAATCCTCTGGGGTGAACGGCTCATGCAGGCAAAAGCCGGCCACTGGAAGCGAAGCCAACCGGGGCGTGCGATTCCGCTCATGACGCGGGGTGCCATGCCCACGCCTTTCCGCAGGCGTGGGCATGCGGCGGTGGTGATCCAGCATTCCCACGGCGGAAGACCGCCGTGGGAATGGCACCCGACGTGTCGCCCGTGAATAAAACTTGGCCGCGCACCGCCGCCGCAGCCACGCCTACTTTTTCTCGTCCGGCTTCTGCACGCTCAGCACCAACCGCACGGGCGTGCCCAGTTCGGGCGTCTTGTCGGGATTGGCCTCAAACAGCAACCCGTCGGCGTTCTTGCTGCTCTCGATCGGCACGTCGAGCGTGGCGGTCGTGAAGTTCGACACGCAGATGAAGTCGCCCCCCTCGGCCGTGTAGTAGCGCTTGCCCGTGTCGGGGTCGGTGTAGAAGCCGCTGCCAGCAAAGACCCAGACTTGCTTCATCGGCTTCTTGCTTTTGACCTCGCGGACCCAATCCTGGGCGCGGGACTTCTGCACCTTGCCCTTCTGGTCGAGCCATAGCACGTCGATGTTGATCACGTCGCCGCTGGGGGGGCGGAACTTGGGGCGGTACTGCACGGGGCTGCCCGGTTTGGCGCCGATGGAGATCAGCGCCGCGTGGATCGTGGCGGCGCTGGAGCGGACCGCGACGACCGATTCGTGCTCCTTAGTGCCCTCCAGGCAGGCGAACATTTCCAGGTAGCCCTCGCGCAGCGACACGTAGCCGTCGACGTAGACCAGTTTTTTGTCGGCGTCGATCCACACCTCGTCCGGCTTGGGCAGCTTCTTGGCGCCGGGGGGCGGCGAGAACCGCGGCACGCGGGCGGCACGGGCTTCGGCCTCCTCCGCGTCGGTGGCTTCGTCGGCTGTGGCGTCGACCTCAGCGTCGTCTGTGGCCGCAGCCTCATCCCCGCTGTCGGCCGCGGCGGTCGCATCCTGCCCCCATGCCGGCGGCGAACTGACCAGCAGGCCCGCGAGAAATAGGTGGGCCATCCAAGTGGAACGAGCAAGTGCGGTCGTCATCTTTCTCTCCTGCCTGGTCTTGCGCGGCGGCGATCGGCTCGTCCAGGAGCCGACAGTGCGTGAATTATAACGCCCGTTGCGGCCGCCCGAAGGGCCGGGCCCGCACCTCGGGCCGCCAAGGGCGCGACTCGCACGCAGGGGCGGCCCCGGCCGCAAGCGGCGGGGCTTAATCTGTTCTCACTGAATTGTTGCTTGCCAAGGCGCCCCCGTGCGTCGGCTTACGGCCTGCGTTAGAATGGCGACGCTATCGCCCATGCGACAACTCAGACGGACCCCGCCGGCGCCGCGCCCGGGCAGACGAGGAACTCAGAAGGAACCGATTCCCCATGGCCGCAACTGTAGAAATGGACTCGCGCCGCGACATCGGCGGCGGCGAGAATTTGCTGGCGCGGCACTGCTCGACGCCTGCCGGTTGGACGTCGGCGCTGCCCGCCAAGCTGCGCAAGGCTGCCGACACGGCGGAATTCACGAAATGGCTGGCTAGCGCCGAACGGAAGAGTCCGCTGGCAGACGTCGGCCGCGGCTCGGCGCTGAGTTGGGGCGTCGTCGGCGCCGGCGACTCGGCGCCCGCCGACGAGTTGCTGTCACTGGCGGCCAAGTTTGCCGGCAGCACGGGCTCGTCGCTCAAGGGCAAGCAGCGCAATCGGATCGCCGACGCCCTGCAGCAATGGCGGGCTTGGGCGAAAGACGGCGAGCATGCCGCCGACTGGCAATTTGCTTTGGCCGCGGTGGCGGCGGCCCACCTGATGCCCACGGCCGCCGGCTGCTGCGAGAATGACGTCTGGTGGGACGTACTCGACACGTTGGGCCGACTGGCCGCCAGTGATCGGGAATACGTCGGCGACTCGGCCGAGTCGATGCTCTGCGGGCAGTTACTTGCGGTCGAGTTGCCGCTCGCGCTGAGCGTGTTGTTGCCTGAAATTCAACGGTTCGCCGATCTGGCCCGCGTCGACAGTGATCGCCTGGCCGAGAGCGCCGAGGAGTTGCTCAACGGCGAGGGGTTGCCGCATGCGGCGTTCGTTGGCGCCATGCTGCCGCTGGTGGCGTCGTGGACGCGGCTGGCCGTGATGGCCGGGCGCGCCAAGAAATCTCCCTGGTCGAAATTTGCCCGCACGCAGTACGGCTGGCTCGTTCGACAGGCGCTGCGGTGGACGGCGCCCGGCGGCCGCATGTTGCTGGCCGGCGAGATGAGCGGCGCCTGGTCGGCCGACCTGTTGCAGGCCGCACTGCATTATGGCGGCGACCCGTCCGACGCAGCCGCGGCGCAGGAGTTGCTTGGCCGCAAGCCGTTGGGCAAGCACGCCGGCGCGGCCAAGACGCACGACGCTCCCGAGCCTGCCGATCACTGCGAATGGTCCGGGGCCGCGCTGTTGCGAACCGACTGGAGTTCGCGCGGCACGACGCTCGCCGTGGATTTCTCCCAGCCGACCCTGCGGCTCGATTTGCGCATCGGCAAGCAGCAGGTCTTCTGCGGGCCGTGGTCGGTCGATCTGCAGATCGACGGCAAGGGAGTCGAAGCGGGGGACAAATGGGAAGAAACGTGCTGGTTCAGCGATGACGACGTCGACTTCCTCGAACTGACGATGAAGCTGCCCAACGGCATGAGCATCGAACGACAGTTGTTGCTGGCGCGGCAGGAGCTGTTTCTCTACCTCGCTGACTACTGCTCGGGGACGCCCGGCGGCGAACGGCAGTTGACCTATAGCGGACGACTGCCGCTGGCCAGTGCGGTCGATTTTGCCGGCGAGCGCGAAACCCGCGACGGCCTGCTCGTGGCCGGCGACTCGGCCTGGCGCGTGTTGCCGCTGGCGCTGGCCGAATGGCGCGCCGATCCCCGCGGCGGCGAGTTGGCGGCCATCGACGGTCAGCTCGCGTGGTCGGTCGAGCGAACCGGCACGGCTGCGATCGCTCCGCTGCTGATCGACCTGCGCTCCAAGCGGTCGCGCAAGGAATGCACGTGGCGGCAATTGACGGTCGCCCAGGGGCTGGAGATCCAGCCGCCCGACGTCGCGGTCGGCTACCGCGCCCAAAGCGGCGCCGATCAGTGGATGTTCTACCGGTCGATTGCCGAACGAGCCAATCGCACGCTGTTGGGGCAAAACACCGCATCGGAATTCTTCGCCGCCTGCTTCGATCCCGACACCGGTCTGGCGGAAGAGTTGGTCGAAATCGAAGGCTAACGCGCCGCACGCGACCCCATGGCTGATCCGCGGCAAATCATCGCCGACAACGTGGCCCGCGTGCGGGACGAGATGGCCGAAGCCGCCGCGGCCGCAGGGCGTGCGGCCGATTCGGTACGACTGATCGGCGTCAGCAAATATGTCGACGCCGCGACGACCGAGTTGTTGCTGGCCGCGGGCGTGCGTGATCTGGGCGAAAGCCGCCCGCAACAGTTGTGGGACAAGGCCGCCGAACCCGCGCTGGCCGACGCCCGCTGGCATCTGGTCGGTCACCTGCAGCGGAACAAGGTGCGGCGCACGTTGCAGGCATCGCCCGTGATTCACAGCGTCGATAGCAAGCGGCTGCTCACCGCCATCAACGACGAAGCGGCAGCAGCCGACGCATCGATCGAAGTGCTGCTGGAAGTCAACTGCTCCGGCGAGTCGGCCAAACACGGCTTTTCGGCCGAAGAGCTGCGCGAGTTGGCGCCAACACTGGGCGATTTCGACCATGCGCGAGTGCTGGGCCTGATGACAATGGCGGCGCGCGATGGCAGCCAGGCGACGGCCGGCGCTAACTTTGCCGCATTGCGCACGCTGCGCGACGAATTGCATGGCGTTTGCCCGCCGGGCGTTTCCCTGGCGGAGCTGTCGATGGGCATGAGCGGCGACTTCCCCGTGGCCATCGCCGAGGGCGCCACCATGATCCGCGTCGGCTCGCGTTTGTTTGCGGGACTGGGTTGATGGTCGCCGTCGAGCCACATGCTGACGGAGCGGTTCTGGCGGTCCGCGTCCGCGCCGGCTCGCAGCGGCAGGGCATCGCGGGCGAGCACGACGGCGCCTTGCGGATCCACGTCCACGCATCCCCTGAGGCGGGCAAAGCCAACAAGTCCGTCGTCGCCGTCGCAGCGAAAGCTCTCGGCGTGCCGAAGTCGGCCGTCGAAATCGTCGCCGGCGCCACTTCGCCACAGAAACGCTTGCTGATCCGCGGCGGCGATGTGGCCGAGATTCGCGGCAAGATCGCCGAGTTGCTTTCGAATGGCTGAGACATTGGCCGCAATCGGATTTGCCGGTTGCTGGCGAGCCCGGGTGCGGAGGGCAAGAATCCGCTGCGCAAAACCGCCGCTCCCCTGCCCCACAGCCGCAATTGCCGCCGATTCTCGGCCCGCCTATTATAAGAGGACACTGACCCAGCAATTGCGTCGTTCAGTCGACGCACCCGCCGCATTGCAGCCTGCCTGACCGCTTTCTTCTGGCGGACACGATGAAACGATTTACAGAGAAGCTCGTCCATTACGGCGTGCTGATTGCGCTCACGGCGTTTGCCGTCGGCGTGATGGTCTGGCTGAGCGCCAAGGGACAAGGCGATGCTGCCGCCGCCAAAGCCCAGGTCCGCCCGCTTGCTGAATCGGCCGCCCCCAAGGCGCTCGTGACGGTTCAGCCCCTCGAAGAGAAACTGTGCGAGGTCACCGAAACCTACGCGGGCTTGATTCGCCCCTGGGAATCGTACTCGGTCGGCTTCGAGGTCGGCGGCCGCGTACTGAAACTGGGGACCAACGCCGCCGGCGGGCCGTTGGACGACGGCGACCGGGTCGAAGCGGGGCAGGTGCTGGCGGTGCTCGACGATCGCGTGTTTCGCGCTCAGCGCAGCGAAGCGATGGCGCGGCTGGAACAAACCACGGCTGAACTTCAGCGATGGCAACGCGCCCGCGAGCAAAACCCCGGCGCCGTTTCGGAAACCGCACTGCAAACTGCGGTCACCGATTTGGCATTGGCCCGCGCGCAAGTCGAACGGGCGACGAAGAGCTTGGAAGACGCCACGCTGCGCAGCCCGGTGGCAGCCACAATTTCCCGCCGCTTGGTCAACGAAGGCGAATCCGTCGCGCCGAACCAAGTGCTGTTCGAGCTGTTGGAAAACGACGAAGTGCTGCTGGTGATCAGCGTCCCCGAGTCGCGGGTTCGCGAACTGCAATTGCGGCAGCAGCAGGTCCGCCGCGCGCGGCAGCAGGCCCAGCCCACGTCGGCAGGCGGCGGCGACGCCCCGGGCGATGACGACGCGGTGTTTCGCGCTCACGTCACGTTGGAGGGCCGCGATCAATTTGGCCGCCCGTGGCCGCCGGTGGAGGGCGAGGTGTACCGCATCGCCGAGGCGGCCGATCCCAACACGACGCTGTTTGCCGTCGAGGTGCGGTTGGACAATCGCCAGCGGCTGTTACGTTCGGGGATGGTGGGCACGGCCCGGTTGGTCGTCGATCGCGTACGCGGGTACGAAATTCCCGCCAGCGCCGTCTTGTACCGCTCGGACAAAGCGTACATTTTCACCATCGATTCGCATCGGGCGCCGCTGGAAATGCTGTATTGGTCGTTGGGCGAGACCGACGTGCATCGCGCCCGTCGCGTGTCTCTGCCGCATTGGTCGAATCAGGGAACCAAAGTGGTCGTGCCGGCAAGCGACGTCCAACTCGAGAACGTGATCACCCGCGGGCAGTATCGCCTGGCCGACGGGCAGCCGGTGCGCCTTGCGTCGGAATTAGACGCTGAAGCCGTCTCGCTGGAAGCCCAGGCAGCCGCGTCGCCTCCTTCGCTCGGCACTGCGCAGCTCCGGTAAGTCTGCTATCACCGAACAGCGCGCGAGTGCTCAAGGCGCCGACATCCGTTGTACTCCATCAGCTAGACGTCGTTCCTCTCGTACCCCATGAAAATCAGCAGCGCCGCCGTCGATCATCCGCGGGTCGTTCTCATGGGAACGATTCTAGTGCTGCTGCTGGCCATGTACTCGGCGGCGTTCACGCCGGTACAGCGCACCCCCGCCATCACCAAGGCCGTCGTGTTGGTTGCGGTGCCCTACCCCGACGCGCAGCCCAGCGAGTCGGAGAACGAAGTCGCCCGCAAGATCGAGGAGACGCTCGAATCGTTGCAGAGCGTCGACTACATCGCCTCGACCAGTTTGCGCGGGGCGTCGATCACCCAGGTCATCTTTCTCGACGGAGTCGACCCCGACGACGCCAAGCGGGAAGTCAAAGATCTCGTCGACAAGATCCGTAACGAATTGCCACTGGGCCGGGAGGTGCAGCCCGAGGTCACGAAGATCGATTTCGAAAACGCCCCGCTGATGCTGGTGACGCTGAGCGGGCCGCCGGGTTACGACGAGCGGGCGCTCAAGGAGATTGCCGAGGAGGTCGAAGAGAAGATCGCCTCGCAAGTCGAAGGCGTCTCCAGCACGCAACTGTTCGGCGGCAAGGAGCGCGAGATTCACGTCAACGTGAATCCGCATCTGCTGGCACAATATAACCTGACGCTGGGGCAGGTTCGCACGGCGCT
This sequence comes from Planctomycetaceae bacterium, assembly GCA_002702655.1. GTDB lineage: Bacteria > Planctomycetota > Planctomycetia > Pirellulales > Lacipirellulaceae. The sequence goes on along the minus strand of PABB01000031.1, from coordinate 74,939 downwards.
ACAGGACTTCAACGCCAAAATCCCCGCCGGGGCGCTCGATACGGGCCGCTACGACGCCACGCTGCGCAATGAATCCAAGTTCCGCGGCATCGAGGACATTCGCGAGGCGATCGTCGCCAGCGTCGACGGCAAAGCGATTCGCGTGGCCGACGTGGCCGAGGTGCTCGACGCCAACCGGCGCGAGCTGAACTACTCGCAGCTCAACGGCCGCAATTGCGCGACGATCATCGTTTACAAAGAGTCGGACATCAACACGCTGGGCGCGGCCCGGGCGGTCAAAGCGCTCGTTGATGATCTAGACGATCAGTACGGTGACATCGAATTCACCACGTCGCGGGACGCCTCCGAGGAAATCTGGGTGATGTTCCGCGTGTTGGGCTCCAGCGCGGTGTTCGGCGCGATGCTGGTGCTGGTCATTCTGGCCTGGACGATGGGATTGCGGATTTCGATCCTGGTGCTGATCGCCATCCCCTTCAGCACGGCCGTGGGGCTGATCTTTCTGTACTTTTCGGGCATCCCCATTTCCAACATGGTGGTGTTCAGCTTTATCCTCGTGCTGGGCATGGTGGTCGACGGCGCGATCATCGTGGCCGAGAACATCCACCGCCACATCGAACGGGGCGAAGATCCCGTCACCGCGGCGAAGCTCGGCATCGAAGAAGTCGGCCTGCCCGTGTTGGCCGCCGACCTGACCACGGTCGCGGCCTTTCTGCCGATGCTCCTGGTCCCGGGAATCATGGGCGACTTCATGGGCGTCATGCCCAAGGTGGTCAGCGTCGCCCTGTTGGGTTCGGTGATCGTCGACCACTTCGTGATTCCCACGCTCGCCGCCCGCTGGTATCGCCAGCACGTGCCGGTGAGCGACGAATCCGCCGTGTTCGCTGCGGTCTCCTCCAGCACGGGCATCCCAGCCGGGGCGCCGACCGCGGCGGCGCGGGTGCGTCCCAACCTCGGCTTCGGCACGCGAGTTTACGCGAGCATCCTGCGGTGGAGCCTGGAAAATAAGGCGTCGGTGCTGGTGCTCTGCTTTCTGGCAATGGTCGGCGCCGTGGTGCTGTGGGGCAAGCTAGGCTTTATCTTTTTCCCCACCAGCGACCGCGGCCAGTTCATCGTCAAGTACGAACTGCCGCTGGGTTACAGCATCGAGGAGACGCTGGCCGCGGCCGACGTGATTACCGAGCCGCTCAAGAAATGGGAACGCCGCGGCGTCGTGCGGCAGTACGTCACAGCGGTCGGATCGTCCGGCGGTCTGTCGGTGCGCGTCGATGACGATGCGGCCACCGGGCCGGAATTCGGCGAGGTCACGGTCGATTTGCTGCCGCCGCTCGATCGCGACGTCCACGAGCAGGAGGTCATCGCCGATTTGCGTCGCAGCATCGAACCGCTGCCGGGGATGAAGTTCACGGTCAAGGAGATCGAAGACGGTCCGCCTGGCGGCGCCGACGTGGCCGTGCGGTTCACTGGCGACGATCTGGACCAGCTTGGCCGGCTCGGCAAAGAGGTGGCCCGCCGCATGGCCGAAGTTCGCGGCGCCGTGGACGTGTCGACCGATTACCGGGACGACAACCCCGAGGTCATCATCGAGCCCAAGCCGGAAATCCTCGGCCTGTACGGCATGACCGACGCCATGATCGCTCGGGCGATTCAGGTAATCTTTGCCGGCGACTCGCAGATTGAACTCACGCTGGACGACGAGGACGTGACGCTGCGTCTGCAACTGGCCCCCGAGTACCAGAGCGACCTCCACGCGGCCGAGGGGCTGCTGCTGACCGCGCCCGACGGCAAGCGGACCACCATCGGCGAGGTGGTCGATATTCGCCGTGACGCGGGGCTGTTCGCCATCAATCGCTACGAACGCAAACGAGCGGTCATGGCCCGCTGCAACGTGGTCGAGCCGACGCTGCCTGACGACGTGTTCCAAGTGGTGCGCGAAGAGATCTTGCCTTCGTTGGGCTTCCGCGCCAGCGCAACCGATCCGATGGCATTCAATGGCACGCCCACCACCGCCAGCGAGGGCGTGCAAGCCACCTTCACTGGCGAGAACGAGGAGCGCGACAAGAATTTCCGCATCCTGACCTACAGCATGGTGATCGGCGTGGTGCTGATTTTTGGCATCCTGGTTGGGCAGTTCAATAGTTTCCGGCAGGCCGCCATTGTGATGATGGCCGTGCCGCTGTCGTTCATTGGCGTGGTGCTGGGCATGTGGGCGTTTGGTTTCGCGTTCAGCCTGGCCACGTTCATCGGGCTGGTCAGCCTGACGGGCATCGTGGTGAACGACGCCATCGTGTTGGTGGATTTTGCCAACCAAGCGCGCAAGCGCGGGCTTCCAGTACGCGAGGCGCTGATCGAGTCGGGAATCAACCGCCTGCGGCCCGTGCTGCTCACCACCGTGACCACCATCGGCGGGTTGTTGCCGCTGTTGCTGAACATCTCCGGCGGCGCCGAGTTCTGGCAACCGCTGACCGCCGCGATTGTGTTCGGACTGGCGTTCGCCACGGTGCTCACGCTGATCGTGATTCCCGTGTGCTACAGCGTGAGCTACGGCCTGCCGCGATGGGTGTGGCGCCGCACCAAGGACGTGGGGCAGTTGGTCACCAGCGCGGCTTCGTGAGCGACTGTCGATGGTCCTGAAGGAAGATGAGTCGTACCTCTGGCTATTGCCTGTGTTCGCGTGTCTTCTCTTCGCGGGGACTGGGTTGGGAGGGGCGATGGGCGATGTTCGCTTGGGCGTAATCGTCATGCCGCTGTTTCAAGCCTTCCTGCTCTACTCGCAGATTCACTCCGATGTCGCCTTGGACGCCTGGTGGCGCGCGATTTATCGGCGCGATCATCCCGATTATCGCGCAAGGATTCGGTGGAATGCGATCGCCCTGGCGTGGTTGATCATCTTCTCGGGTTTGGTCATTGGAATTGGCGGACCGATTCCCGCCCAATAGCCGCGAAATAGCGAGGATTCCGGGCCTCGGAGTGCTTCTCGCCCCGACGCACGTCATTCTGCGCTTTGCGTAGGATTGCCAAAACGGCTTGCATAATCCGCAGTCCTAAGTACGGTCGAATGTATAGGCATATCGCGTCGACCCCGCCCAATGCCCCGCTTTGCACCGCTCGGGTCGGTTCCCACCGTGACGCGCCTCTCGCCATTGACTTGGCACGCCCCGTGCCGACCGTTCCACCCTGATTGAAGGTAGTTCTCATGAAGTTGCACCGCTCGTTGGCCGCTTTGGCGGCCGGGGCTCTGTTCGCCGCCAGCGCACAGGCCCAAGTTCTCATCAGCGACGATTTCGAAAGCGATTCGTCCGCCAGCTACACCATCGTCGACGACTCCAACGCCGCTTCGGGCGACGGCGAGGCCGACAGCACGGTCACGTTCAACTTTGACTACAGCGCACTGGGCATCGCCGCGGCCCCCAACTCGTCCGGCGGCACCAGCGGTCTGTATCTGACCGTCAACAACACGTCGTCTGACAACGGCGGCGACGGCGCGCTGCAAGAAGATCACGTGACGGTCTTCAACAATCTGAACATCACCGCGCCGGTCTACACGCTGTCGGTCGACATGTACATGGGCGTCGAAGCCGGCCAGAGCGGCTCGACCGAGTTTGCCCACATCGGCGTCGCCGGCAGCACGGCCGACTTCCTGTCGATCTTCACTCCGATTGTCGCCAACGGTCACTTCATCTCCATCACCGGCGAGGGCGGCAGCTCGTCCGACTATCGTCACGCCACGCCTGGCACGCCCGCCGTGAACTCGGGCGATCCGAGCTACTTGAACTCGACGAACACCACCAACGCTACCGGCGACGTCTACCAGGCGTTGTTCCCGGCGCCGGCCGACTTCCCTGGTTCGCCGGGCAACCTGTGGACGACGCTCACCATCGACGTGACGCCCTACAACGTCACCTACTCGTTGGACGGCACGCCGATCATTCGCACGCCGGTCGAGGAGAACGAAGGTTTGGTCGGCCTGGGCTACACCGATCCGTTTGATTCGGTGGGTCCGCACTTCGTGATCTACGACAACCTGACCGTGACGGAGGTTCCTGAACCGGCCACGGTCGTGCTGAGCGTGCTGGGGCTGGCTGGCGTGGCGGCGCTGCGTCGGGCTCGCGGCTAAGCCGATCCGGGGCGATCGCCCTCAGATTTGAAGTTTCGACGACGACGGGTTCCCGGGACTCACCGGGGCCCCGTCGTTTTTTTGCTTTCTTCGGAAGCCGCTCAGGGCCGCGATTAGGCCGCTGGAGCGAAACCGCTGCCCGGTAAAACGCATACTGGGGTGGGTCTGCGCGACGGCAGGCGTCAATTCAGCCATGTCAGTGCGCGCCAGCCGCCGCCTCGCCCGGCGGGAGTTTGACGGCCTACGGCGCACCGGCCTATACTCCCCGTCAGTTGCCTGTTGCCGCCGCCGTCGGCTCGCTCTTCTACGGCGTCACATCACTTGACGATGCCGCGTCCGCTCATCGCGGCGGCCCGCTGCGGACCGTCGCTGTTTCGTCTACCTGGGAGGGGAGATCTCATGTCGAAGCGAATTGTCTCGAAGCTGCTCCTGTTTGTCGCTGCTCTGCTCTTGGCAACAGCCACGCCCGCCATCGCTCAGCCCTTGCATCTGTGGGACTTCAATAGCAACAACTTCCTGGGAGACACCGGAACCGGCGGCCTGGATCTCAACTTTGCTCCGGGCGAGGGTGACGTGGGCGGCACGATGGGCGCCGCGAGCGACGTGGTCTTCGAACCCGGTTACAACGGCATCGGCCGCGCGTATCGTCCGTTCTATGTCGACGCCTCGCAATCCTCCACCGCTGGCGCTGGTCTGGCCGGCAGCGGGTTCACCAGCCCCAGTCAGTTCACGATCGAAGCCCTGGTGAAGGCCGATCAGAAGACCTCGGGCTCGGCCGTGAATTACATCTTCCAAACTCGCCCCGGCAGCGACCGCGGCTATTACCTGGTCCAGGATGAAGACAATGTGCCAGTCGGCACGACCAGCGGACTGGGGTCAATCATTGGAAACAACTTTGGCGATGCCGAGATTCAGGCCGGATACACGGACGACGAGCACTGGTTCTTCATCGCGGCTACGATCGATTTGACCAGCAACACTGGCATGGCGGAGGCCGACATCTACGTCGCCGACGTCACCGCCGGCGAGACGACCGCAACGCTGGTCAGCAGCGGACGTACCTGGAACACGGCCGACCCCAGTGCGCTGGCGGGCGCCACGGGCATCTTCGGCATCGGCAACTTCGCGCTCGACCGCGGCGGGGACGGCGTCGCCGAGGCATCGCAGGAGTGGTTCCAGGGGGCGATTGACTATGTCGCGATCTATGACGGAGCGCTCTCCGCCGGCGAAATCAATGGACATCTCGATGCCCGACTCAGTTTGCCCGAACCGAGCACGACCGGCCTGCTAACCTTCGCCGCGTGCGGGTTCGGTTGGGTCGCGCGGCGGCGGCGCGCGGGATAGTCAAAGGACGCTCGTCACCGGGACGGGGATGAATCGACGGACGGCGCCGGAACCGATGGTGCAACGCGTCCTTCGTCAAGGTCCGCAATTCTCGCGCACTTCAGCCGTGCATGGCTCCCCTCGCCAGACGGGGGCGGGCGCCTATTCCTATCGATTGACCGGGCAGAACTCCCTGAGTTCTGCCTTTTTTTTTGGCGCTTCGGCAACTGATCGGCTATGTTGCGCCGAGTTCGACCTGCGATTCACCGCAGTGCGGGCGGACGCTTCTTAGGGGAAAGAGGGGATCTTGCCGGGCGGGCGAATTATTCGCACGCCCCATCACGGAATCGGCCGCGCGGCCCAGCGACATTCGTCGCTGCGCTCTGGTCGATGCAAGCGTCTCAGCCAGTCGGACTTCTCGGATTTTGGAGACGGGGCGCGAGTAGGCTGCCGCTGCGCGCGTGGCCGGGGCGCGTTGGCGACGGGGAGGTCTTCCGGCCGATCTCTTCTGGAGCGTGACTCATGAGACGGTTCCTAGTTGCCGCGATCGCTGCGGCCAGCCTGCTTGTGCTGGCCGATCGAGCCGCCGCCACCATCGGTTACACGCCGGTCGTGTTGCCGCCAGGCGCCATTCCAGCCGTCGGCCCCGGGCTGATGACGCCCGCCGGGGTCTTCGGCAAGGAGTACTCGCACGACATTGATGAATCGACCGCCGGGGCCGGCGGCGTGGCCGATCCCGAGCAGGTCATCGCGTGGGACGGCATCGGCGGCACGGCGGACGGGTTGGATTATTCCGGCACGCGGGCAGCCTATCTGCCCGACGACGAAGTCGACGCCATCGCCAACCACCTGGACGCCCTGTTTGTGCCACTGCTGCAGGATCGCTCGCACCTGATCTTTTCGCACGACGATATGATCAGCGGCTATCCCGGGCCGCCGCCGCTGCCGGCCGGGGCCGCGTTCTTTCCCGTGCCCATCCCGCCCGCTGGGCCGATCCCGCTGTCGGGCGGCACGGTGATTGGGGGCGCCGGCGAGTTATCTTTCGAGTTGGCCGGCACGTACCATCCGGCATCAACGCACGGCACGTGGGCCACGCAGCCGACCATCAACGGCATGCCGCTGCCGCGCGACGTGGACGGCGTGGAAGTCTGGGGCCCCGAGCCCGCCTTCGCGGCCGATGCGGACAAGTACTCGCTACAGGTTGATGCGTTCAGCGCCACGGTCGGCGGGCCGCCGGCCACCAGCGTGTGGAATCTGGCTGGCACGCCCTACATTTCGCACACCGCAATTGTCGCGGCGGTGACGTCGCTGCTGGGGCCGCTGCCGCCGGGCGTCGTACTGCCCTACCCCGACTTCATTGACGGCGACGCAGCGATCAACGTCGATGCGCTCATGGTCAACGACGTGTTCGGCAAGATGGATACGTTCGACCGCGACCCGGCCGGCGGGCCCGGCGATCGCATCATCTTCAGCATTCGTCAGATCATGGACCCGACCGATCCGGACGGATACTACGCGACCGGTTCTGAGCTGTTCGTGTTGGACGCCACGTTCGGCGCGGCGGGCACGACATATCTGTCGCACGGCGGCCACCTGTGGGATCACGCCTACGCACTGAGCAGCCTGGCCGTGGCGCCCGGCGGCCCGGTGAACGGTTACGCAGTGATCGACATCAACGCGATCGAAGCGGTGGGCGCCCTGTTGGTGCCGGAACCGGCCAGTTGCCTCCTGCTGACGCTGGCATGCAGCGCGGCGGCGGTCGCTCGGCGCCGCAAACTGTAACGGCACTTCATACCGCTGTGCCGGCACGGTGGACGCTGGGCCCTCGGCCTCCTGCCGGGGGTCCAGCATGCCGTGCTATGCGGCGTGCGGCATGAACTCTACTGACGCGCTTTGTCGAATTGCTCGACGGCGAACTCCAAATCCTGGCGGTCGTGCGCTGCCGAGAGCTGCACGCGAATCCGCGCTTGTCCTTTGGGGACGACCGGGTAGCTGAACGCAATCACGTACACGCCCAACTCTAGCAACCGGTCCGCCATGCGGCTGGCGAGCACGGCGTCGCCCAGCATGATCGGCGTGATCGGGTGCTCGCCCGGTACGATGTCGAAGCCGCGGCGGGTCATCTCGCTACGGAAGAACGCCGTGTTGTCGCGGAGCTTGTCACGGAGCCCGTCGCCCTGTTGAATCAGCTCCAAGGCCTTTAGACTCGCCCCCACGATCGGCGGCGCGACGCTGTTGGAGAACAGGTAGGGCCGCGACCGCTGCCGGAGCAGCTCAATCAACTCTTGCCGCCCGGCGACGTAGCCGCCGCTGGCGCCCCCCAGCGCCTTGCCCAGCGTGCCGGTGGTCAGGTCGATCCGATCCACCACGCCGCAATGCTCGTGCGTGCCGCGACCGGCGGGGCCCCAGAACCCCGTGGCGTGGCAGTCGTCAAAGTGGACCAGGGCCCCAAACTCATCGGCCAGTTCGCAGATCTCGTCGAGCGGCGCCACGTGGCCGTCCATCGAGAACACGCCGTCGGTCGTGATCAGTTTCTGCCGAGCGCCGGCCGCCGCGGCCGCCTCCAATTGCGTGCGCAGGTCGTCCATGTCGCAATTTCGGTAACGGAATCGCTGCGCCTTGCACAGCCGCACCCCGTCGATGATCGACGCGTGATTCAGCGCGTCGCTGATCACCGCATCCTCGGGCCCCAGCAGCGTTTCGAACAACCCGCCGTTGGCATCGAAGCACGAGCTGTACAGAATCGCGTCTTCCGTGCCCAGGAAGTCGGCCAGCGCCCGCTCAAGTTCTTTGTGGCAGCTCTGCGTGCCGCAGATGAACCGCACCGACGCGAGCCCGTAGCCCCACCGGTCGAGCGCTTCGTGAGCGGCCGCGACAATCTCCGGATGATTCGCGAGTCCCAGATAGTTGTTCGCACACATGTTGAGCACTTCGCGGCCGCCGGCAACGCCAATCTTGGCCTGTTGCGGCGACTCGATCTCGCGCTCCGACTTCCAGAGACCCGCTTCGCGAATCTCGGCCAGCGTGCGGGCGGCTGCGGTGACGGGTGCTTGCGTCATGGGAAGTGCTTCCCTCGATTTTCTTGAATTGAATGGCGTTTCAACAACCGGCGGGGACCGCGCGTTGGGAGTCTTACGACTGCCAGTCGAGCACCACCTTGCCCGACTGCCCGCTGCGCATGGCGGCGAAACCCTCTTCGTACTGATCGAAGGGCAGGCGGTGCGTGATTACGGGGCGAATGTCCAGCCCGCTTTGGATCATCACGGTCATCTTGTACCACGTTTCGTACATCTCGCGGCCGTAGATGCCCTTGATCGTGATCATGTTGAAGACCACGGCGTTCCAGTCGATCGCCACCTCGCCGCTGGGGAACCCCAGCATGGCGATCTTGCCGCCGTGGCACATCGCGGCCAACATGTCGCGAAACGCGCTGGCGTTGCCGGACATTTCTAGACCAACGTCGAACCCTTCGGTCATTGCCAACTCAGCTTGCACGTCGACGAGCGACGTGTCGCGCGGATCGATCGCGCGGGTGACGCCCATTTTCTGCGCTAGCTCAAGCCGGTGCGGGTTCACATCGGTGATGACCACGTAGCGCGCCCCCGCGTGTCGCACCACGGCGGCGGCCATGATGCCGATCGGCCCGGCGCCGGTGATCAGCACATCTTCGCCCAGCACGGGAAATGACAGCGCCGTGTGGACCGCGTTGCCCAGCGGATCGAAAATGGCGGCGATTTCGTCATCGATTTCCGGCGCATGATGCCAGACGTTGGTCATCGGCAGCGACACGTACTCGGCGAACGCGCCGGGCCGGTTCACGCCCACGCCCTTGGTCTTTTGACACAGGTGGCGACGCCCCGCCATGCAGTTGCGACAGCGGCCGCAGACCACGTGACCCTCGCCGCTGACAATGTCGCCGGCCCGGAAATCGGCCACGTTCGAGCCGACCCCGACCACCTCGCCAACAAACTCGTGCCCCACCACCATCGGGACGGGGATCGTCTGCTGGGCCCACTGATCCCAGTTGTAGATATGCACGTCGGTGCCGCAGATGCCGGTCTTGCGGACTCGAATCAGCACGTCGTTGATGCCGATCGTTGGTTCGGGAACGTCCTCCAACCACAACCCAGGGGCGGCTTCGCGTTTGACGAGGGCTTTCACGGCGTTGTCGTGCTCCGGATGCTCAGCGGGAAGGTCGACTGCGCGGCGACACGGGCCGCCCAGCCGCTCTTCCCCAAGTGTCAGCATGGTCCGCTCGGTTTACAATGGGGGCAGTCAAAACACGACGGACAAACCGAAGAACGCAACGCGGCCGGCATGCGTCATCGTCCGAACTCACACATCCTGCCATGAGCGACCAGCGTGACGCCCCCCACTGAAGCACCGCATTCCGACGACCCGTTCGACTGGATCTGCCGCTCGCCCCTCGGTTTGCCGCCCAGCGACCAGTGGCGATTCGGTACGCTGGCGGCCATGCTATCCGCCGAACAGCCGGAGGACGACGAGCGCCCCGTGCTGCTGGGGGCCGATCACACGGGCCCGCTGGATATCACCCTGGCCGACGTGCGACGGGCCGCCCAGCGGGCCGATGCATGGCGGGCGGAGCAAGGGCTGCAGGCGGGCGATTCGGTGTTGCTGGTGCGTTTGCCGCACAGTAGCGAGGCGCCGCTGGCCGTGGCGGCCGTGGCGTTGATGAGCCTGGGCCTGCGCGTCGTGCTGCCGATGAGTTTCGACGCCGCGACTCTGCCGGAGATGGCCGCAGCCACGAATTGCCGCGCCGTGCTGCGGTGTACGGCGGAAATCGCGCGCTCCGATGACGAGGCCGTCGGTCAGGCCGACACCCTATTTCGCGCCGTCGCCGAGCAAGTGAACGCTAGCGCGTTCTCGCTCGACGAGCAACTCAATTGGCACGTGGCTCCGGCGGAGAAGGACGCCGCCCCGCCGCCGTTGCCCGGGGCCGAGGGCGAAGCGCCCGCCGATCGCGAGCTGCTCGTGCTGAGCACCTCCGGCAGCACCGGACGGCCGAAACTCGTCCGCTACACCGAAGCGGCGTTGCTGTCGGTGGCCGAAGCCTGGCGCGCGGCAGGATTGATGGACGAGCAACTCACTGGCGGGCGCTCGATCTGCCCCGCGCTGTCGCATTCCATGGGATTCCGCAACGTGCTGCACGCCGTCTGGAACCGGCAACCGACGCTGTTGGCGCAGCCGGAGTGGCTGGAAGAGGCGCCCAAGAAGTTCGTCAAGCTGCTGCAGCGTTGTCGGCCGCAGCACATCACGTGCGGGCCCGCACTGTTGCGCGATCTGTCGCTGCTGGCGCGGACTATTCAGCGGGTGAAGGACGGGCTCAGCTCACTGGAGTGCGTCGTCTCAAGCGGCGCGGCTGATCCCGCGGCGGCCAGCGTGCTGCCCGAGGGCGTCCGCGTGGCCAACGCGTTTGGCATGACCGAAGTGCAGCAGGCTCTCAACACGCTGCTGGGCTCGGAGACGGCCCCCCGCGGCGCGCTGGGACGGCCGCTGCCGGGCGTGGCCGTGGCGGTACAGTTTGACGAGCCGCAACAGCGCCAGGGCCGGTTGTTTGTCAGTTCGCCCGGCAAGGCGCGCGGTTATGTCGGCGAATCTGACTTTGGCGAGTGGTTTGAGACCGGCGACGTGGTCCGCGTCGAGGGCGACGACCTCGTCTGGGTCGGCCGCACCGGCGAGGATTTCCTCAACACGGGGCAAGGCGTGAAAGTCTCGCTAGCCGAGTTGCGCGAGGCGTATCCGCAGTTGCAGGCCGCCGCCGAGGCGGTGCTGTTCGTCTCGCCGCCCAGTTGCAGCGGAATCGGGGCGGTGGCGTATGTGGGCGAGCACGATCCGGCGGACGCCGCACGGCAGCAAGCGCTCCGCGAAGCGGCGGAAGCGGATCACCAACGGCTGGCCGACAATGGTCGCGACTTTGCGCTGGAGTACGCCGCCGTGTCGGCGATCGCGTGCGTCGCCGGCAGTCCGCCGCGGCGAGGCCCCGGAAAAATCGACCGTCAGCGAGCGATTCAGGACGCGACGGATTTGCTCGACGCGCTGGCCGATCCCGCAACCAACAATCCGCAAATCGTCGCGGTGCCCCGGTTCGGCTCCGACCGTCCTGATTGGCGGCGTTACGCCTCGGACATCTCGTAGGCGTCGGCGGTCATCGGTGCAATCGGCGGGTGACGCCGACTCATCGGCGCGGCGGCAACCTGCTCGTTCGGCATGGTAGGCCCAATGACAGCCGGACTGTCGGTTGGGAACGTCACCCGCTTCAGCTCGCGCACTTTTCGTTCAGGACGCGGCTCCGGCTGCGCAAGTTGGGCCCGGCTGTGACGCGCCCGCCAGTATTGCGCGACGTGTCGTGCGAGCCGCAGCGGCGACACGCGGTGCAGTTCCCACACCAGCACCATGGCAAACAACGAACGGAACGAGCTGCGCGGGTACGTGGCGACCGACATCTCGCGGTAGGCGGGGCGGAACCGGCTCTTGAAGTGGTAGATGCCCCGCACGTCGAACAGCCAGTTCATGCCGTGCCAAAAGATCTGACAACCGCCCTGGAATCGCAAGTCGTCGTTCTTCACCGGCGGCCCGCACCGCAAGAAGGGCACGCTGGACAGCGAGGCGTACAGCACGCCTTCGTCTTTCATTTGCCGCATGATCTGCAGCATGCTGAACGGGATCACGCCCTGTGGCGCATCGGCACGGCGACGGTAGATCTCGATCGCCCACATGTCACCCGACATGGCCGGGTTGCACACGACAAATGCCACGGCCTGATCGCCCTGCCAGGTGACGAACAACCGCCGCCGGCGCAGCTCCTGCGGCGTGAAGCGGCCTTCGTAAAACACCAGTTCGCGACCGTGCAGCGTGCCGGCAAGGTGCTGTTCGTTGATTTCGTTAAGTTGCGGCACGATCTCCCGCTGATAGCGGTGCGGATCGGCGGCGGGGTCGATCTCCTCGACACGCAGTTCCTTGCGGACGCCAGCGTTCTCCTGCCGACGCAGCCATTGATAGTGCTTGCCCTGCCAAGTCTCGCGCTGCAGCCGGACGAACAATTCTTCGCCGCACTTGCTGATGTGGAATCCGTGACGCCGGAAGACCTTCGCCTGCGGCGGGGGGACCATCAGGAAGTTGATGGTCAGGCGATTCAGCTCTGCAAACTGCATCAGCACTGCCAGCAACTCGCCCTGGTGCTGCGGCGGCGCCAGCAACCCGCCGAGGATATTGAGCGTGCGCCCCCGCCGTACGAAACCGACCACGCCCCGCCGCTGAGGCGACCAGAAATAGGCGCGGTCGTCCTCCGTGGCCAAATAGGAATCGTACGACTCGCCGTGGTCGTACGCGTATTGATCCATCAACTGCAGCGCAGCGGCCGGCATGTCGCCCTGGGCAGCGAAATACTCGCAGTGGGCCGGCACGTGCTTGATACACCAGCCCCGCAATCCAAACGTCTTCATATGTCAAAACGCGCGGCAGTCGCTGGCGATTCGCCGCACGCAGGAGGTTAGGGAGTCGGCCGACGTGACTGCCGGCGGACGTGGAAACAGGACCCGCGGACGGCGAACCAGCCTGGGGGCTGTGCGGAAGATAGGTAGATTTTACCGCCCGCCATGCCTGACCAAAAGGGGCGGCGTACGCCGGTTGCGGCGAAGGGCAGCTGTCGCTGGGCGTCTCGCGGCGGAAATCGTTGCTGTCGCTGGCCTTGCCGCAGCGGCGGCTGGGCCGCTGTTGGCGCCCGGACTGCGGGTGTATCATGGTGGGCCGCGATTTGGACCCTGCCGCTCAATCGGCCAATTAGCTGGGGCTTGGCCCCCGACAATCTCCGGCCGAAGCACCCTTTACCCGCCCTCGACCATGCGACTGTTTCTGGCGATCAAGTGCCTGTTTCGCGTGCTGTTTGACGCGGATTTCGCCGAAGGCGTGCGCCGCCTGACCCGCGACGGCGAGACGCCCGCCGCCGTTCCCGGCCCGTCGGCCCCCGAGAAAGCCGCCCCGCCCCGGCCGATGGCCCCGGTGCGCAGCGACGCGATTTCGCTGCTGGCGGCGCTACAGCGCGACGCTCGCTTTGTCGACATCGTCAGCGAGTCGCTGGAGGGGTACTCCGACGCCCAGATCGGCGCCGCCGCCCGCGACGTGCTGGCCGACTGCGGCAAGGTGCTCAAGCGGTTCTTTGCCCTGCAGCCGGTCGTCGACGCTGCCGAGGGCGAAGCGCTGCAGGTGGCGGCCGACTACGACACGGGCCGTTTCCGGCTGACCGGCAACGTGTCGCAGCAATTGCCCGCGGGGGGCACCGTGCTGCACGGCGGGTGGGAGGCAACCCAGTGCGAGTTGCCCGCCTGGACCGGCAGCGAGTCGGCCGCGCGAGTCGTGGCGCCGGCCGAAGTCGAGCTTTCCTAGCCCCACCGCATCGGACCCGCTGCCATGAGCGCGAAATACGCCCTGGGCATCGACCTGGGCACCACCAACTGCGTGCTGGCCTACGCGCCGCTGGAGGCGAAGGCCGCTGAAGTGACGCTGCTGGAGTTGCCGCAACTGGTGGCCGCCGGCACGATCGAATCGCGGCAGTCGCTGCCGTCCTTTCAGTACCTGGCGCCCGAGCACGAAGCCGCGTCCGGCGCGCTCGACATGCCCTGGGCGAGCGAACGCAAATTCGCCGTCGGTGAAATGGCCCGCCGCCAAGGCGCTGAAATGCCCGAGCGGACCGTCGCCGCCGCCAAGTCGTGGCTCTGTCACAGCCGCGCCGATCGCCGAGCGCCCATTTTGCCGCATGGCGCCCCCGCCGAAGTGAACAAGGTGTCGCCGGTGGCCGCATCGCAGGCATACCTGCAGCACCTGGCGGCCTGCTGGAACGCCCGCTTCCCCGATGCCCCGCTGGCCGAGCAGCATGTGGTACTGACGGTGCCCGCCTCGTTCGACGCCGCCGCGCGCGAGCTGACCCGCGAGGCGGCGCTCGCCGCAGGATTGCCGGCCGATTTCGTGCTGCTCGAGGAACCCCAAGCGGCCGTCTACGCCTGGCTGGCGCAGCGCGGCGACGAGTGGCGGCAGGATCTCACCGCCGGGAATCGCCTGCTGGTGTGCGACATCGGCGGCGGCACGACCGACCTGACGCTGATCGACGTGGCCGAGGAAAACGGCGAGCTGCAACTGCAGCGGCTGGCGGTGGGCGATCACCTGCTGGTCGGCGGCGACAACATGGACCTCACGCTCGCGCATCGCGTGGCGGGGCTGTTTGCCGAGCAGGGCGTGAAGCTCAACGCCTGGCAGTCGGTGTCGCTGTGGCATTCCTGCCGCGACGCGAAGGAAGCGCTGCTGGCGCCCGGGGCCCCCGACAGCCATCGCATCTCGGTGCTGGGACGCGGCAGCAAGGTGATCGGCGGCACCGTGTCAGTCGATGTGCCGCGCGAGCTGGCGGCTGAGTTACTCGTCGGCGGCTTCTTTCCCCACTGCGAGCTCGACGCCAAACCGCAGCGACAACGGGCGTCCGGCTTTCAGGAAATTGGCCTGCCGTTTGAATCGGACGTCGGCATCACCCGCCACCTGGCCGCGTTCCTCTCGGCGCATGGTGGCGACGATGACGCGGGGGCGGCGTTCCCCACGCACGTGCTGTTCAACGGCGGCGTGTTCAAAGCCGACCGGCTGCGGACCATCGTGCTGGACGCGATCCGCGGCTGGTCGCCGGCCGATGACGCGGTGAAGGAACTGCCCGGGCAGCGCGACCTGGACTACGCCGTGGCGACCGGCGCCGCGTTCTACGGCTGGACCAAGGAGCACGGCGGCGTGCGAATTCGCGGCGGGGCGCCGCGGTCGTATTACGTGGGCATCGAAACGGCCGGCCTGGCGATCCCCGGCATGCCCCGGCCGCTGCGCGCGTTGTGCGTGGTGCCCTTCGGCATGGAAGAGGGCACGTCGGTCGAGGTGCCCTCCGGCGAGATCGGCCTGGTGCTGGGCGAGCCGGCGCACTTCCGCTTTTTCAGTTCCGCCGTGCGGCCCGATGATCGGCCGGGCGACGTGTTGCCGGAGATCGACGACGGCGAGCTGGCCGAAACCGATTCGCTGGAGACGGCCCTGCAAGCCACGGGCGACGAAGCAGAAACTTACGTGCCGGTGCGGTTTGAGTCGCGGATCACCGAGTTGGGCGTCTTCGAGCTGTGGTGCGTCAGCACGACCAGCGACCAGCGGTGGAAGCTTGAGTTCAGCATTCGCCAGGACGCGCAGGACGAGCCATCGTGAGCGGCGCCAGCGATCACCGGCCCGCCGACGGCGACGCGCCCGCTCGGTACGTCGTGGGCATCGACCTGGGCACCAGCAACTCGGCGGTGGCGTACGTCGACACGCGCGAGTCGCCGTGGCAGGTGCGCACCTTTCCCGTCCCGCAAATCGTGGCGCCGTTTGAAGTCGACGCCCGCGAGACGCTCCCCTCGGTCCACTACCAGGCGACCGACGCCGAGGCCGACTCCGGCGCGCTGCAGTTGCCGTGGGACGCCAAGCCGCCGCGGTATGCGATCGGGCAGTTTGCTCGCAGCCGCGGCGCCGGGCAGCCGGGCCGGACCATCGTCTCGGCCAAGTCGTGGCTGTCCCACGCCGGCGTCGACCGCACGGCCGACCTGCTTCCCTGGCAAAGCGACGCTGACGTGGAGCGCCTGTCGCCCGTGGAAGCCAGCGCGCGGATTTTGCGGCACGTGCACGACGCGTGGAACGCCGCGCAGCCGAAGTTCCCGCTGGCCGAGCAGGACGTGGTGGTCACGCTCCCGGCGTCGTTCGACGAGGTGGCCCGCGAGCTGACGGTGGCCGCCGCCAAACAGGCCGGCTTGCCGCGGATCGTTCTGCTGGAGGAACCGCAAGCCGCGTTCTACGCGTGGGTCGATCGCCATCGCGACGGGTGGCGCGAGCAGGTCGCGGCTGGCCAGAAGGTGTTAGTGTGCGACATCGGCGGCGGCACGACCGACTTCACGTTGATTCGGGTCCGCGAGCGCGACGGCTCCGGCGACCTGCAATTCCATCGCGTGGCGGTCGGAAATCACCTGATCCTGGGCGGCGACAATCTCGACCTGACGCTGGCTCGGCATGTTGAGCAGCAGCTCGCCGGCGATGCGGGGCTGCCCGTGCAGCAGTGGGAGGTGCTGGTCCGCTCGGCCCAGCGCGTGAAGGAAACGCTGCTGGCCGACGGCGCCCCTGAGTCGACCACCATCAATCTGCCCGCGTCCGGCTCGAAGGTGATCGGCGGCGCGAAGCAAGCCGAAGTCACCCGCGACGACGCCCAACGCCTGCTTGTCGAGGGATTCCTGCCGCGCACCTCGCTCGATGAGAAACCGTCGCGGCGGCAGTCTGGCTTCCAGGATTTTGGCCTGCCGTACGCGACCGACCCGGCGATCACGAAATACCTCGCGTCGTTTCTCGTCGCCCACCGCCACACGGGCGACGATGCACCGGACGAGGCCTGGCAAACGACAGGCAGCCCCGATCCCGCGCGGCCCGACATTGTGTTGTTCAACGGTGGTTTCTTCGCGTCGCCGGTGCTGCGCGAGCGGCTGCTGCAGACGCTCGCGGGTTGGTTTTCCAGCGCCGACGCGCCGTGGCGCCCCGTCGTATTGGACAACGCGCGGCTCGACTTGGCCGTGGCCCAGGGCGCCGCGTACTACGGCATGGTCCGCCGCGGCGAGGGCGTCGGCATCACCGCCTCGCTGGCCCGCAGCTACTACGTGGGGGTCGCCGGTCAGCCTCCGCGCGCCGTCTGCCTGGCGCCCGGCAACGCGGCCGAGGGCGAGGATTCTGAAATCGCCGACCTAGATTTTGAGATCGCGCTGGCCGAGCCGGTCGAGTTCCCGCTGTTCGTCTCCAGCACCCGGCTGGCCGATCCGCCGGGCCTGTTGGTCGAAGCCGATCAAGCGGAGCTCACGCCGCTGCCGCCGATTCGCACCGTGCTGCACACCGGACGCAAGAATCAACCGCAGACCGCCACGGTGCGGCTGCACGCGCGGCTGTCGGAAGTCGGCACGTTGGAACTCTCCTGTCGCGACGTGTCCGCCAACCGCAGTTGGCAACTGCAGTTCGACATTCGCTCGACCACGCAAACGGACATGGCGGCGCACGAGTCGCAGCGCGAGCAGGAGGGCATCGTCGACGAGGCCACGCTCGACGCCTGCCGGGACTGCATCAACGCCGTGTTCGGCAAGTCGGGCAAAACGGCGCCGCCCCGGCTGATGAAGGACCTGGCCGCCGCGGTCGATCAGCCGAAACACGAGTGGCCCACCTCGGTGCTGCGGCGGCTGTGGGAGATGCTGCTGCAAGTCGAAACAGGCCGCCGGCGGTCCCCCGCGCACGAGTCGCGGTGGCTGAACCTGGCTGGCTACGCGCTGCGCCCCGGGTACGGGTTCGCCGTCGACGATTGGCGCGTGGCGGAAACCTGGCGGACCGTGACCGGCAAGCTCGCCTTTCCCGCCTCGCAGGCCGAGGCGCTCGTCCTGTGGCGACGGATCGCCGGCGGGCTGACGCGGGGGCAGCAACTCACCCTGGCCGAGCCGCTGCTGGCCGACGTGCGCGCCCTGCGGCGGCGATTCGATGGCGGCGGCGGGGGCAAGGCCGTCTCGACCGCGGCCGATCCGACCCAATCGGCCGAGATCTGGCGCCTGCTCGGCGGGCTGGAACTGCTGCCGGTCGCGGTGAAGATCGAACTGGGCGATGCCATCGTCGAGATGCTGCCGAAGCGCAAGCTCGCCAAGCGCGTGCCCGACATGCTGTGGGCGCTGGGCCGTATCGGGCAGCGCGTGCCGTTGTACGGCCCGCTCAACACGCTCGTGGCGCCGGAGATCGCCGAGCGGTGGCTCGCCGCGCTATTGCCCAGTGACGCGGCCCGCGATCACGCCGCGGCATCGCTGATGTTGCTCGCGCGCAAAACGGGCGACCGCCACCGGGACATTGCCGATTCGCTGAGACGTCAGGTGGTCGATTGGCTCGACGTACAGCAGGCGCCCGCGCACTTCCGCCAATTGGTCGAAGAAGTCGGCACGCTCGATCACGAGGAACAGAGCATCGCCTTCGGCGAATCGTTGCCCAGCGGATTGCGAATCAGCTAGGCCACGTGCTAATCGCTAAGCCCGTCCGCCGACATCCCAGTTGGTTTCTTGGGCCTGCAGCGCGGTCTCGCACAACGCTTCCAACTCCGGCGTCACTTCCGTGACCGATTCGCGCAACTCTAACAAGAACTGCACTTCGCTGGGTCGGATGTGACCGTCGGAGTAGAGCATCTTCAACAGGTAGAACTGCTCGGCAGGTCCGACGCGACCGTCCTCGAGAATCACCTCCCGCAACGCGGGAAAGAACACCTCGTCGAACGCGGCGCACACCTCGGTGGCCTCGCTGAGCAGCTGGACCAGGCATTTCACGTCATCCAAATCGAGCTGGCTGTCAGCTTGGATGTACCGGCGTATCACCCCGACTTCGTTCTCGGTGATCCTGCCGTCGTTGAGAATCAATTCGCGAAGCGCGTTGAGGCCAGGCATCCGGTTGGCTCCAGGAGTGGTCAGTCGGGCGCCGGCTTTGCCCGTGGCCGCCGGCAAGAATCGCTCTGAAAAGCCTACTTCACGCCAGCCGATCGCCGAGCCGGCGTGGCTGGGGAGTCGCGGCCAACGTCCTGCCGATTGCGCCGGTCGCAGCGAATATGCAGAATGCACCCCGTCGCTTAAGAACTGTTACGGGCAGCGCGTCGCCAAACCACCGCAACCAGCCAGAATGCGAAAGCCAGCGTCACCAGATTCACGTCGTCGACCGTCGGCTCAATTCGCGCCCGTCGGGTGAATGGGTGATCGGGGGCGAACGTCGCCACGACGCGCCCGCCGCGCAGCATTTGAAACGTGCGGCCCAACGCGGAGCGTGCCTGCAGCACGAATGATTCGCCGCCGGCGCGTAGGTCGAACGTGCGGCTGAAGACGCTGGTTTTCTGCGCCGAAGCCGTTTCCTCGCCCTCGAACTCCAGCGTCCAACGTCCGCTCGTGTAGCCGTGCTTGCGGATCTCGAACTCGACGCCATCGGCATCAATGCTGCCCTGCTCTGTCATCCAATCGAACTGCAGCGAGGCAATGCCGCTGGGGCCCTCCAACGTGTAATCCCACGAACAGAGCGCGACGGGCAAGCAGCGAATCATGGCAACGCCTCACCTACGCAATATCGATTGCTGGTGCATGACAGGGGCAACGGCAGCGGATTTGCAGCAATTCAGATTACCGCACTGCCATCTCGAGTGAACCGCGGAGACGATTGAAAGTTCGGCTGATCTCATTCAGAAACGCGAACCAACGGCCAGACGATCGTGTCTCAGCGGCACTTTCCCCTTCTGTAGTCCTCTCCACTCGGCAAAGGCATTCGCATGAGCGGCTCCCGCCTGCACAACCCGCGTTTCCCCCGGTCGTCTCAGTATCACCCCGACTGGGTCGTCGGCAGTTCCAGCGGCGGAGCCAACGGGCTGTGGCTCGCCGAGTGGTTGGCCGAGTCGCTCGACCTGGCGCCCGGCATGCGCGTGCTCGACCTGGGCTGCGGCCGGGCCATGACGTCGATCTTCCCGCACCGCGAGTTTGGCCCGCAGGCGTGGGCCACCGACCTGTGGTTCGACCCGGCCGAGAACCTGCAGCGCATTAGGGACGCCGGAGTGGCCGATCACGTGTTCCCGTTGCGCGCCGACGCCCGCTCGCTGCCGTTTGCCGCCGGGTTCTTCGACGCGATCGTGTCGGTCGACTCGTACTACTATTTCGGCACGGACGACATGTTCTTGCCCGAAATCGTGCGGCTGGTGAAACCGGGCGGCGTGATCGCCATCGCCCAGGCGGGATTGATGCGCGAATTCGACGGCGAGATTCCCGCCGCGATCGCCCCGTGGTGGGCGCAGGACCAACCCTGGTGTTTCCACTCGGCGGATTGGTGGCGCTGGCATTGGGCCCGCACCGGGATCGTCGACGTGGAGGTCGCCGACGCCATGCCGGACGGCTGGCAGCACTGGCTGGCCTGGCAAAGGGAGGTCGCGCCGGACAACGCCGTGGAGATTAACGCTCTGGAGGCGGACGCCGGCGACCACCTCGGCTACATCCGCGTCGTCGCTCGTCGCCGAGCCGACGCGGTGTTGCACGAGCCGATTGTGTCGATTCCCGCGGACTACCGGCCGTTCCCATTGCTACGCCACGAAAAATAGACGCTGCGCGGTCGCAGCCCGGCCGCGTCGAAAGCGTGAGCCACTTGCGTACGTAGCCGAGCAGGAGAACTGCAAAGTCCCAAATCCTGCATTTCGAAACAGCAGACTCGCCAAAACCAACAGAAGACAAGAGAACAGGATTCCAGGATCAGCCAGATCAACAGGATGCTCGGAGGGTACTCGCGCCGTCCCGCACCGCGCTGTCGGTTCGTCCTGTTAATCCGACGTAATCCTGTGATCCTGTGATCGTGCGCCTTGGTGCTCGTGGTGTCCTTGGCGGTTCAAAACGGCCCCGCTCCGCAACTTTGCTGTTATCCTGCGTAGCCGAGCGGTTCGCGGGACTCACGCCTTCAGCAGCTTTTTGAACTCCGTCCACGGCCGCGTGTTGGCCACGTCGGCGGCGGTCAGTCCAGCGCGGCGGGCTTGCAGAACGCCGTAGCGCAACACGTCGAGCCCCGCGGTGCTGTGCGCGTCGCTGTTAATCACCAGCGGAATGCCGCGCCGCTGGGCCGATGCCGCGTTGACGTCGTCCAGGTCGAGCCGCATGGGGTTGGCGTTGATTTCCAGCAACTTGCCATGCTTGGCCGCCGCGGCGATCATCGCTTCGACGTCGACGGCGTACGGTTCGCGGCGATTGATCAATCGACCGGTGGGATGGGCGATGACGTTGACGCTGGGGTGTTCCAGGGCGCCGAGAATGCGGTCCGTGATCTGCTCGCGCGATTGCTGCTGGCCGTAGTGAACGCTGGCGACGACCCAATCGGCCTCGGCCAGCACGTCGTCGGGCAGGTCCATGCCCCCCTTTTCCAGAATGTCGCACTCGATGCCCTTGAGCACGACCAAATCGTCGAGGTCTTTGTTCACGCGATCGATTTCGGCCCACTGCCGCCGTAGTCGCTCGGGATCGAGCCCGCCGGCCATGGTGACCCGCTGCGAGTGGTCGGTGATCGCGATGTACTCGTAGCCCCGCTGGCGGGCCGCGGCGATCATCTCGTCCAGCGACGCCTTGCCGTCTGTGGCGGTGGTGTGCATGTGCAAATCGCCGCGCAGGTCGGCCAGTTCGATCAGCTTCGGCAACTCGCCTTGCTCGGCCCAACGAAACTCCTGCCGCGCCTCGCGCATTTCGGGCGGAAAACAGGGCAAATCGAGCGCGGCGTACACATCGGCTTCCGTCTCGCCGGCCACGTACTCGCCGGACTGCGGGCCTTGGTCAGCGTCGTCCTCGCTGACGCGAAAGACGCCCCACTCGTTGACCCGCAGGCCGGCCGCTTTGGCGCGGCCGCGGACTTCAACGTTGTGCTCTTTCGAGCCGGTGAAGTACTGCAGCGCCGCGCCGAATGACCGCGTCGGCACCACCCGCAGATCAACCTGCAGGCCGCTGTCCAGCCGGACCGACATTTTGGTGTCGCCGCGGACAATTGTCTCGTCGACGCCGGGGAATTCGCCCAGGGCGTCCATCACCGCCGTCGCTTCGTCGGCATCGACCAGAAAGTCGAGGTCGCCCACGGTTTCCTTGCCGCGGCGGTAACTGCCGGCGGCCTCCAGCTGACGCACCCCATCGACCGTGCTGAGGTGCTCGCGCAGCTCAGCGACAATCTCATCGGCCGCGGCCCACCGCATGCGCTGGTCCGCCTTGGCCGCCAGATCGATCCCCTTGAGAATCGTCTCCTCGGTCTTCTTGCCAAAGCCTTTCAGCTTTTGCACCTCGCCCGCTTCGCACGCGGCGCGCAGGCGATCGAGCGAATCAATCTGCAGTTCTTTGTGCAGCGCGGCGGCTTTCTTCGGTCCCAGCCCCGGCACGCGCAGCAGCGCCATGACGCCCGCGGGCACTTCGGCCTGCAACTCCTCGAGCATCGGCAGTCGGCTGAAAGTGAGCAGGTGCTCGATCTTCTCGGCCAGGTCCTTGCCGATGCCGTCGATATCGGTGAGTTGCCGATCAGGGTCCTCCGACACCGCGGCCAGCGGCTCGGGAAAATCGCCCACCCGCCGAGCGCCATTGCGGTACGCCCGCACGCGAAACGGGTTGGCGCCCTGGAACTCCAACAGGTCGGCGATCTGGTCAAAGACGGCGGCAATCTCACGGTTGGTCATGCCGTGAGTTTACGCTCACGGCGAGCAGTTGACGAGGCTCGCCGCGGAGCGGGAGAGACCGTGTGGAGCGTGCTCGGTTTTCTCCGAAAATCGACCTAAGCGGTTTGCGAAGCCAACCGGCCGGCGCGACCCGCGACGCGTTGCGATCGATTCTCGGAGAGAAACGGCCACGGTATGTCGCCCAACAAAAAAACGCCCCGGCCGCCATTTGGCGACCAGGGCGCTGGGTCTTTCGCGATTCGCTACAACGAGCGTCGCAGCGAAACCTACCGGCTCACGCCGTGCCACGGGTCGGCGTCGATTTCGGCCTGCGTGCGTTGGCGCTGCGGGGCCGGTTGACGGAGACTGGTCTGCCGCGTCGCAACGGGCTTGTTGTAGACGGCGTTCCACACGTCGACGGTCGGACGGTTCGCCGTGCGATCGTTCACCGGGCTCAGCAGCCGCGGGTACATGCCGGCTTCGCTGTCGATGGCGTCGTCCTCGGTCGGACCGGGGTCCTTCGGCGGGGCGCCCGCCCCAGCGGGATCGGCTTCATCGGGCACGGCGCCGCCCAGCGGCTGGCGTTGCGTGCCGTATTGGGTCGACGCGGGCGGGGCCGTCATCTGCGGTTGCTCGTTGGCCTGACCGTAGTCGGCTCCGCTGACGCCACCGGATGCGCCGTAGCCGTAGTCATAACCATAGTCGGGCGTGCCGGCTGATGCTGCACACGACGAGCAGCCGCCCGCCGGGGCTCCGTAGGCCGCCTGCGAACCCCCCGTCGAACAGCTGCTGCACCCGCCGCACGGATCGCAACTGCTGCAGCCCGCCTCGGCCACCACCGGCGACAACACGGCCGCACGGTAGTAAGTCGTCTGCACGTTCCGCTGTAGCGGCGCGTAAGCAGACACGTAGGGCTGGTACGAAGCGCTGTAGGCGTAGCTGGCCGTGTACGGCGTATAGGCCGCGGTGTAAGACGTGGGGGCGTAAGCCGCCGTGTACGTCGGAGCGTATCCGGTCGTGTAGCCAGGTGCGTAGGCAGCCGTGTACGTCGGTGCGTAACTCGTGGTGTAGGTCGCCGCATTGGTGCGAGCAGCGGTGCGCTCCCACCGCCGCAAACGCATGCGGTCGAGCAACTTGCCCGGGTACCAGCCGTTGTACGGCTCCAGCGTGACCGTCGGTGCATAGCCCACGGTCACGGGGACGGCTGCGGGCGCGGCGCACGTATCGCACTGGGCGCGAGACTCCGCGGCCCACGCCGTTGCGAGCAACGCACAGGCGCCCGCCTGAAGACAACGAGTGAGGATTCGATTCATGATCGTTTGAACTTTCCTGCAACAGAGGAATGAGGAGCGTTTGGCAAACTCCCCGTGCTGTCAGCGCGCCCCCCGGGCGCACCCGGCCGCGCTCACAGCACACACATTCAGGTTTACTCTGGGATGGCCCCCGTAGGCAACCATTTTTGCCCGCGAGGAAACCATTTGGTTGTCGTTTCTTGTTGGGGAGACTTTGCGTCCTGGGACGAGTTGCCCGCCGGGCTGCTGGCGACGCTGGCGTCGCATGGGGACGACGCCAGCGCGCGAGCGCGGGCCAGCGGCCCGATGGTCTGTGGAAAAGTAGCTCACCGCGTCGCTGGCCGGCGGCCGCGGAGTCAAATCTCCGCGAAATAGTCGCCCGTGTTGCGAAAACGCCACACATCCCGCCCGCACGATTGGCAACGCTTGACTCGGGGTGTCGCCCCTATGCGACTCACGATTGTTACGAGCGCGTTGACCCGAAAGTTCGCTGAAAGGCGCGCCCCCGCCGCCGGCGTGCTCGACTGCTGTCACGAGACACTTCGGTTCCCACGCGGCCCGGGATTCGCCCGTCAAAACTGGCAAGCGGCGCTAACACGGGTCCATAATCTGGCCGAATGCCAGGTCGTGGTCGTCGAGGTCCTGAACGCCAAATTCCTTGACGCCGTACGGCTTCATATGCAGCGTGTAATCGATTGTCGCGCCGCGCTGCTGCAACTCGGCGTAGACGGCCTCGACGTCGTCGACCCAGATGTACGCGTCCCACATCTTATCGACGACTTTCCAGTTTGGCGTCGCGGTCGCACCGCTGCCCATCTCTCCGAGCATCACCGTCAACCCGTCGCGCTGCACCATGCAAAAATTGGGCGGCTCGCCCCAGAGACGATCGTAGGAGAAGCCCAGTTGGTCTCGATAGTAATCCGCCGCGGCCGCCACGTCGCGCACCAGCAGCACAGGCGCAACGGCAAGAAACTTCGACATGACAGTGTCTCCTGAGTAATAGACAGAACACCCACGCGGCGTCGAGCAGCGTCGGCCCGCAGCAGCGACTTGTCTAACGAAGAACTTCGTAGTAGTAGGTGCGTGATGTTCCGTCGATCTCGAATGTGCCGTCGTCGTTGACTTTCAACTGCCCGTCGCGCGGCACGCCATACAGGTCGAGCGGGCGGACGGTTTTCGGGCGGGCGCCGGCCAAGCGGATTCTCGCTTGCACTGGTTCCAGCAGCAGGGGCGGGCGGCCCTCGACGAGCAACTCGGACCAATCCTCGTTGAACTCGCTGCCGGTCTGCTTGTCGCGAGCCATGGCGGTGATCAGCACATGCTTCGAGTCGCGCAGGTTGGCATTATCCAACGGCGTGAACAGCAACGACACGAATGGCGTGACGACCTGCACGGCCACATCCGGCAACTCGACCGTCGTCCCGCCAGCAAAGCCAATCACGCCCTGCGTCTTGGGCGAGCGGACCTCCACAATGCGGTCGCCGTAGCGCCAGACGAGTTGCCCCGTGGTGGAGGTGATCGTTTTGGCGCCCGCATTGTGCGCAGCGGAGAGATCCGCGAGTTGCGAGTCGCCGTCAGCGAACTCAATGGCCACCCGCCCCGCAGCCAGCGCGGCCGCCGCCGTTGCGCCGTCGCCGACCAGTTCCTTGGCATCGTGCCCGCCGCCGGCGAGCGCCTGCCCCAGCGCGTCGCGCCCTGCGAATACATCGTCGCGCGAG
The DNA here is from genome assembly GCA_002702655.1 of Planctomycetaceae bacterium. GTDB lineage: Bacteria > Planctomycetota > Planctomycetia > Pirellulales > Lacipirellulaceae. The sequence goes on along the minus strand of PABB01000031.1, from coordinate 49,238 downwards.
ACGCGCCGCAGCGACACGACTTCGCCTTCAGCAATATGGCCGTGGTGAACCGCAAAGGACAGCGCGGGAAACTGCGCGATGTAGTGGGGCGTTTGCGTCGCGTACTTGCTCTGCTGCGGCCAGCCGTCGCCGATGCGGCGGTCGCTCATGTTGAAATGGCAGCTCGCGTCCCAGCCCTGCAGCCCCATGCCGTAGAAGGCCACCAGCGGAGCCGCCTCGGCCTTGTACGGATTGGGCGGCATCTGCGACCACTCGCTGTAGGCGAACGGCCGGTCGCCGAGTTGGAACATGCCCACGGCCAACAGTCCCTGGCCCGGGTGGCTCAGGTGCGTGGCGGTGCTCACCTCGCCGGTGGTAATGCGATGCCCCCCGGCGCCGCCGCCGAAGTAATTGTGCCGATCGATCATGTCGCCGGCCGCGTCGCAGTACAGATTGGCAAGACTCGCCGCCGGCCCCCCCGAGCGCCATGCCGTGGTGACCGTCACGCCCCGAAAACCGGCGTCGCGCATCTGAGCAATGCGGCGTTTGAAGTACTCCCGCTGAATGGTCGCGAGGAACTCGATGTAATCGCCGCAGCGGCGGTCCTGGCCGGCGTACTCGTACAGCGGCCCGTCGCTGCCCCAGTGGTGAGCGCCCATCAGCGCCAACTCGCCTCCGGACCAGTCGTCGCCGTTCAGCATGCGGCCCCAGGCGTCGGTCGCCCCTTGCTGCGAGCCGTATTTCTTCTCGACGAACTGAAAGAACCGCTGCCGCATCGCCTGCGACAGTTGCGGCGCTCGCTCGGGATCCAGCAGGCTGTTGAGCGTAAAGAAGAACACGTTGCTTTCGTTCTGCACCTCCAGCACGGCCAGCGCGGGGTCGTCCTTGTACGCCAAACCTGTGTGGGGATTCACGTGGTGCAGCAGCTTGTCGAAGTACCGCCAAGCCGCGTCCTGGATGCGACGGTCGAGATTGATGTAGTCGTTGGCCACAATCGGCTGCCGGGCGCCTTCGCGGGATTGATCTTCGGCATCGAGCTCGGCGAACAGGTCCGCGTCGAGATCCTGCGGCCGCAGAAACGCGCCGTGGTGCGGGTAGACGACCGACCACGTCGTGTAGACGCCCTGCTCTTTCAGCGCCGCGAACCAGCGGTCGTAACGGTCGAGTCGGGCGCGGTCGAATTCGCCGTTGGCGTCAAGCAGCCCCACCGCGTCGATCATCGTGTGTTGTCGGACCATGTTGATCCCGTGTTTGCGGAACCAGCCGGCGGCCTGCTGCATCTGCTGGGGCGAGTCGCCCTGCGGCGGCGAGCCGACGCCCCAGAACTTCACCGGCGCGCTGGCCCGCTCGAATTGCAGCGCGTCGCGCCGCCGCTGCAGGAACCCCCGCCGGCCGGCGGGGGCGTCAATCAGGCGGCTCATGTCGATGACCGACTCCGGCGACAACGGGTCGACATCCATCACCACCGGGAACCACTCGTCCGGCGCCGCGGGAACGCTGCGGTCGGTCGGTTTCGTCGTCCCGCTGGGCACGAACGGCGTGCGTGCCAGAACCAGGCAATCAATGCCGCCATGATTCTGCGGCCCGCTGTGCATTCGAATGGTAAGCGAATGCTCGCCAGCGTTCAGTTTCAGGGCGCCCGCCTTGACCCAGGCAATGAATCGCAGGTCGGGCTTGTCGTCGACCGCAATGTTGAGCTGGCCGCGCTTGTCCGCGTTGAAGTCGACCGCCTGCCACGGCTCGGCGTCATCGACCCGATACGACAACTTCGCCGCCACGGGGTTGGCCCGCAGCCACAGCGCGTACTCGCTATCCTGATCCGCGCGGAACTCGTACGACGCCGTCCCCGGACGGTTCTCGTTAAAATGAGAGAGCCACTCGCCGCCGGACAGCGCGTCCTTTTTGACGCTGTCGTACCAGCCGTGATGCGAGACCTGCTTGTCGGCGGCGTCTTCGCCTTCGATCCAGATGACGCCGGCCGGAAGCGAGTCAGCCGCCCAAGCCGACGCGCAACTATGAAAAACAGTGCACGCCAACGCCAGCCCCGCCGCGCCAATGCACCGGCTCATTCTCGCCTCTCCAATGCGCCCCAAGAGAAGTTCACTTCCCCTCAGTTTCGGCAACACCCGGAGGCCACGCAAGCGACCACCGCCGCCTCATCCACCTCAGCCGCGGCGTCGACAGAGTTCGCGCGAAACACCGAGGTTTCACGCCTCTCCCGGGCCCCGTACGCACCGGGCATCGGATTTGCCCTGGTCCGTATTGCAACGCATTCTGCCGACTTCGACGAGACTGGTCTTCTTCGGAAACGGGATTGCGGAGCACGAACTGGCCACGAAACCACCCAGTTGGCCGCTGGTCGACCAACTGATGTTTACGCTGACTCGTATCGAAGGAGCGTCCTGCAGAAATGGATAGGGCAATCGACCAGGGTTCAAACGAATTCCACCTGAGCGAGATCGAAGCTCAGGCCCCGGCACTGATCAGTTCCGGCGACGACCGCTTGGACTACGTGCTGGGGGGCGGGTTCGCCAAGAATTGCACGATCCTCATCGAAGGCGATCCCGGCGCCGGCAAGACGACGCTCGCTCTCACCTTCGCCCTGGAGGGCGTTCGCAAGGGCGGATCCTGTCTGTATATCTGCCTGTCAGAAAGCGAAGAGGACCTCAAGGCGGTGGCCGACTCGCATGGCCTGTCGCTCGAAGGATTGCACATTGCCGACCTCTCGCCGGGGAGCGAAGCGCTTAACGAAAACACGACCACGATGTTCCATCCGTCGGACGTCGAACTCAGCGAACTGACCACGGCGATCACCAACGCGTTCGAGCAACACTCGCCGACGCGCGTCGTAATCGACTCGCTGGGCGAGTTGCGGCATCTGTCGCAAAGCGAGTTGCGATACCGCCGTCAGCTCATCGCGCTGAAAAGCTACTTTCGGTCGAAAGAGTGCACGGTCCTGTTCATCGACGATCGCAAAGAGATCGCCGACCTGCAGTTGCAGTCCGTGGCGCGGGGCACGATCGAACTGCAAAAATCGACGCCCAACTACGGGCGCATCCGACGGCGTCTGCAGGTGTCCAAAATGCGCGGGCAGCGCGTGCGCACGGGCTTTCACGAGTTTACGATCGAACGCGGCGGATTGCAGATATATCCCCGCCTGGTGGCCGCCGAGCACCAGCGCACGTTCGAACCGGGCATGCTGACCAGCGGGATCGCCGAACTCGATTCGCTGCTCTCCGGCGGTTTGCGCTACGGCACGAGCACGCTCATCACAGGCGCGGCCGGCACGGGCAAGAGTTCGCTGACGGCGCAGTATGCTCATGCGGCCATCCAGCAGGGCGGCGCCGCGGCCATCTACGCGTTCGACGAGACGGCCGGGAACTACATCACCCGCTCGGAAGGGCTGGGGATTCCCATCGGTGCGGACCGCGAAAGCGGCAAACTTGTACTCAAACAGGTCGATTCCGCGGAACTCTCCCCCGCCGAGTTCGCCTGGCACGCCCGCCGCGCCGTCGAGGAATTGAATTGTCGCGTGGTCGTCATCGATAGCCTCAACGGCTACTTGCATGCCATGCCGGACGAGCACTACCTTCGCGGCCAGTTGCACGAACTGCTCAGCTACTTCTCGCAATTGGGCGTGTGCACGTTGATCACGCTCAGCCAGCACGGTTTGATTGGCACCGACGTGGAATCGCCCGTGGAGACGAGCTATCTGGCAGACGCCAACATCCTGCTGCGGTACTTCGAGCACAGCGGCCGCGTCCGCAAGGCGATCAGCGTGGTCAAGAAGCGCGCCGGCGGCCACGAAGCCTCGATCCGCGAGTTGGCGCTCAGTTCCAACGGCATTCGCATTAGCGAGCCGCTGGACGATTTCCAGGGCGTGCTGGCCGGCGTCCCCGAGTATTTGGGAACCCACGACCCACTCATATAACGATGACCTTGCAGGAGCAATTTGACCGTCGCCAAAGCAGTCGACCCAGTCTGCGGGTGCTGATGATTGCCCGCAGCGATCACGACGTCCAGGTGACCGAGCAAGCCTTTCACGAGGTGGGCCTCGACTGCGACTTCTGCCGCTCAATTCCTCAGATCTGCGCCGAAGCCGCCAAAGGCGCCGGCGTGCTGGTCATCCACTCCTCGGCCACGCGCCACGATTCTCTGCGTCCGCTCTACGCGCTGTTGAAGGAGCAGCCCGCGTGGTCGTCGCTGCCCATTGTCTTCGTTGTCGGGCAGCACCAGGAGGAGATTGGCGCCCTCTACGAACTGGGAAATGTGGCCGTCCTGCGGCAGCCCGTGCATCTGGTCACGCTGTTGAGCGTCGTCCGCGCCGGGGTGGAGTCCCGGCGAAAGCAGTACGAACTGTGCGACCTGCTGGAGCGCGAGACGCGGGCGCTGCGGATGCTGCAGCACGCCGATCATCGCAAGGACGAATTCCTGGCAACATTGGCTCACGAGCTTCGCAATCCCCTGGGGCCGCTGCAGAACGCCCTGGAATACATGAAGCTGCACGACGCGCTCGACACCGAACAGGAAGACGTTCGCAAGCTGATGCTGCGACAGGTGCATCAGTTGAAGCGGCTGGTGGACGACTTGCTGGACGTGTCGCGGATCACGCGGGGGAGTCTGCGGCTGAGCCGCAGGACCTTTGATTTCCGCGAAAGCGTCGCCGCCGGAATCGAGGCCTGCCGGCCGATGATCGAAACCGCCCAACTGCAACTGATCGTCGACCTGGGCGACGAGCCGCTCACGGTGCTCGGCGATCACCATCGCCTGACGCAGGTCGTCACCAACCTGCTGACCAACGCCGCGCGCTACAACGTCCCGCAGGGGCAGGTGAAGGTCGCGTGCCAGCGCGGCGAGAAGGCGCATACGCTCACCGTCGCGGACACCGGAATTGGAATCCCCAAGGATAAGTTGGAATCAGTGTTTGAGATGTTCCACCAGCACGACGTGGAAAGCGAGCGCGGACAGGCCGGGCTGGGAATTGGACTCACCTTGGTCCGCAGGATCACACAATTGCATGGCGGCCGCGTCACGGCCAGCAGCGCCGGCGCCAACGAAGGTTCGACATTCACCCTGCAGTTGCCCGCCAGCTCGCGCAGCGCCTCCCGCACGGATCCCGCTGCGGAGGAGCCGGACGCACCGGCGCGTCACCGCGGACGCGTGCTGATCGTGGAAGACCTGCGAGCCAATCGCGTGATGCTGAGAAAGCTCGTCGAGTTTCTCGTCGAGGACGTCGACGTCGCTGAAGATGGGCTCGAGGCGTTGGAAATCGCCAACCAGCGCGTGCCGCAGGCGATCATTTCCGACATTGCCATGCCGAAGATGAGCGGCGACAAGCTGGCCAAGACCATCCGCGCCGACACGCGCTTCGACCAAACCGTGCTCATCGCCCTAACCGGCTACAACCGCGACGAGGTGCGCCAGCGCGTGCGCGACGCTGGGTTCGACCACCACCTCACCAAGCCCGTCGATTTCGCGAGCCTGGAGACACTGCTCGGCACGGTGTTCGCCGATTCGCAACGCGATTGAGCGCCGTCGGCGATGCCACGCCCCGGCGTGGGCGGAGCTGAGCAGCGGCAATCGCGCCTAGCCGAGCTTCAGCGGATCGTGGCCCCGCTCGCTCATCTGCTGCAGCAGATCGGTGACGATCTGGCTCCAGGTGAACCGCGGGATGACGGCCTCGTAGGCGCTGCGCGAGCACCTGTTCCACTGGTCGTCGTCCATGCGGATGTACTTCAGCACGGCGTCGGCGGCGGCGCGGGGGTCTTTGCCGGGCACGACGGCTCCGCCGCCCGCGGGGGCGATTGTGTTGGCGACGACCGGAATGTGCTCGGTCCCCACGACGGGAATGCCGCTGGCAGCCGCCTCGCAGGCGGCCATGCCGAACCCCTCCATGACCGACATGGTGAGAAACGCCCGCGATGTTCTCAGCAACCCCGGCAGGATCTCCGAACCGGGGCCCGTCTGGGGCAAATCCTGCGGGCTGAAGATATGCACCCGGTCGCGGAGGCCCTCGCGCTGGATAATGCCATGGATGCGCCCGGCCATCTCCGGCTCCATCCGTTCGTCGAGATTCAGAAACATGATCAGGTCGTCAACCTCGCGGGCCACCAGGGCAAACGCTTCGACGGCCTGATCCTTGTCTTTCAGCGAATCCGAGCGGCCGAACTCGCAAATGTGCGGCTGCATAAACAGCTCTGCAGGCAAACCGAGGTAGTCGCCAAACTCCCGCGCCGCCTGCCCCGTCACCGAGTCGCGGATGACAGGAAAAAATCGCTCGACGTTCACGCCCGGATAGACGTCGATGATCTTGTCCGCATACCGCTTGTTGTAGCACGCGTCCAAGTCGTTGCGCACAAGCGACGAGGTGGCGCCAATGATGTCGGCGTTCTCGGCAACCCGCGCCTCGAACCGTTCGCGGACGAAAATGCTGTGACGGTCTTGCGCGGCGGGGTCGAGCGGGGCCTTCTTCATGCCCACCGGTTCGTGCGGGATCCACACGTGGCAGACGCCCGGATAGCGCTGACACAGGTAATCGCCCATCAGACCGCCGTCCCAGAAATGCGAGATGATCAAATCGGGGCGATAGTCCTCAGGGAATTGGCTGATTACGCCCTCGACGGCGTCTTCGATCAGCGCGCCGGTGAGAAACTCCTTTCGCACGAACGCCGAGATGTCGTCGCCGACATGCGTGACGTACAGCTCGCGGTCGGGGTCCTTGGTCGTGCCCTCGCGCATCCGCTCGGTATAGGGATGCACGTAGCCGCCGCGATTGAGGATGCGCACGCGACAGCCGTTGCGGTCGTGCATGGTCTCGGACATGTTCTGCACGTAGATATTCTGCCCGCCCGTATCGGGGAGACCGGGGAAGATATCGAGCTCGTGGATGCCGTGCCAAGTGATCTGCAGCACTTCGTGCATGAATTGCCTCATCTCTTCACGCTTGTCGACTCAGGTTGCGCGAGCGGCGCTCGGGGCCTGATTGCGATCAATGTCGCTGCTGACGTGGACAACGACCGCGCTAGCGCGTTCTACGGAGACGGCATCGCCTGGGCAACCGCTGGCGATGCGGCGATAAAAAGCCAACCCCGGCGAACTGGGTTCGCCGGGGCGGTGTGCGGCGCAAGATTCTGCTCGCCTCAGCGGAGCAGGTTTAACGCGGCAGGCGCGGCGTGGCGCCCGGGCGGGTGAAACCGATTTTTTCCAGCGACTTGTACACCTCTTCCAGCGTCTTCTCGCCGAAATTCGAGATGCTCAGCAACTCTTCGCGGGTCGTGTGCAGCAGGTCGTTGACCGTGAAGATGCCGCGCTCTTCCAGGCAATTGGTCGTGCGAACCGCCAGGCCGATCTCGGCCGTGCTCATTTCCAAGCGGTCCTTGAGTCCCTGATTGGCCAGTTCGGCCTTGTTGAGCGGAATCCGAGACATGCGGGAATCCCTCCCCAATGAAGACACCGGTGCAGTAAGAACGGCGACGCAAACTACGCCGCCAGATGTGCAACGGGGGGGCGTACGTCCGATACGCATGCCGAAAGTCGCAAACATCCTGGCGACGGCGTCGATTGATTGAGCGGGAGTATAGCAAACCACCGCAGCAACTCTGGCAAGAAACTGGCGAAATTGCCATGAAACGCAGCGGCAGTGCGCGACGCGAGGCCGACTGCTAGCATTGGCGCTGCGGCGGGGCGGCGCGTAGGATGACGGCGACACCAAGTCCCGGGCGGCGTGGCCGTCCGGCCAGGGCCATGCTTCGCCGCTGCAAACTACCGACTCCCCTCTCCCGACTCCCGACTCCCGTGGACCCGCTGCTCGATCCGCTGAATCCCGCCCAACGCACGGCCGTCGAGCACATCGACGGGCCGATGCTGGTACTGGCCGGCCCGGGCAGCGGCAAGACCCGCGTCGTCACGCACCGCATCGCCAACCTGCTGCGCAACGGCGTGGCGCCGGGGCAGATTCTCGCGCTCACCTTCACCAACAAGGCGGCCGAGGAGATGCACCAGCGGGTCGAGCAGCTCGCCCCCGGGCAGCGTGTCTGGGTGAGCACGTTCCACCGCTTTGGCGCCCGGCTGTTGCGGCAATTCGGCGAGTACGTGGGGCTGCCGTCGAACTTCACCATCTACGACACCAGCGACGCCCGGCAGACGCTCAAACGGGTCATCGAAGCGGGTAAGATCCGCACCGCTCACTACACGCCCGACCGCTTGGCGGGGGCGATCAGCTCGGCCAAGAACAAGCTGATCACCGCGGAGAAGTACGAGCCCCGCGTCGGCAGCGCGATCACGCACGTCGTGGCCGAGGTCTACCCGGCCTATCAGAAACGGCTGCTGGCCAGCGCGGCGGTCGACTTCGACGACTTGCTGCTGCATGTGGCGACGCTGCTGTACGAGAACGCCGACGTGCGCGCTCTGCTGGACGAGCGGTACAAGTACGTGTTGGTCGACGAGTACCAGGACACCAACCGCGCTCAGTACGTGATGCTGCGGGCGCTGTCGATGGACTACCCCAATCTGGCGGTCACCGGCGATCCGGATCAATCGATTTACGGCTGGCGGGGCGCCGACATCAACAACATCCTGCAGTTCGAGCGCGACTACCGGCAAGTCAAGGTCGTCCGCCTGGAACAGAACTACCGCAGCACCAAGGCCGTGCTGCGGGTGGCCGATCAGCTCATCAGCCGCAACCAGCAGCGCAAGCCCAAGGCGCTGTTCACCGACAACGACGAAGGCGCGGCAGTGCGGCTCGCCCGCTACGGCAACCAGAACGACGAAGCGGCCCGCATCGCCGGCGACATCGGCCTGCAGATCGCCGCGGGGCGCCGGCCGCGCGACTTTGCCATCTTCTATCGCGTGAATGCGCTGTCGCGGTCGCTGGAACGGGCCCTGCACCAGGCCGGCGTGCCGTACCATATGGTCCGCGGGCAGGAGTTCTACCAGCGTAAGGAAATCAAGGACGTGCTGGCGTACTGCCAGCTGGTCAACAACCCGCGCGACGATCAGGCGGTGCTGCGAGTGATCAATACGCCGCCGCGAGGCATCGGCCGCAAGACGATCCAGCTGCTCAGCGACTACGCCTACATCCATGGCCTGCCGCTGTTGGACGCAGCCCGCGAGGCGGCGCAGGTCGAGGGGCTGGCCGCCCGCTCGGCCAAGAACGTGCTGAAGTTCGTCGCCCTGGCCGACAAGCTCTCGGCGCTGGCCGGGGCGGAGGTCGAGGAGATCCTGGGCACGATCCTCGCCGAGAGCGGCTATCGCGAGCAGCTCGTCGAGAGCGAGTCGGAAGACGACCTGAATCGTCTGGCAAACATCGAGGAACTGCTCACCGACGCGCGGCAGTTCGACGAAAAACATCCCGGCGGCGGACAGTTGGAGCTCTATCTGGAAAACGCCTGGCTGGTCAACGAGACCGACGACTGGGAAACCGAACGCGACGCCGTGACGCTGATGACCATGCACGCGGCCAAGGGGCTGGAGTTTCCCGTGGTGTACATCGTGGCGGTCGAGCAGGGCCTGCTGCCGCACGAGCGCAGCGCGATGCAGCCCGACCAATTGGAAGAGGAACGCCGGCTCGCCTTCGTCGGCATCACCCGTGCCAAGGAACAATTGCAGCTGAGCTACGCGGTGCATCGCGACTTCCGCGGGCAGCGGCGCCGGACCGTGCCCAGCGAGTTTCTGTTGGAGATGCCGCGGGAAGAGATGGAGATGGTCAGCGTTGTCGACGAGTGGCCCGACGCGCACGACGGCGGCCACGAGTTGGACGAATGGTCGCAGGTCGAGGACGAGGGCGACGTGTCGTTCGACGTGGCCGAGTTTGACCAAGCCGCCGGCGACGCGCAGGGCGCGGACGCCGCCGCGGCGGAATCGACCCCGGCGATGCGGATCGCCGCGGCGCAGGTCACCACCGCGGCCAAACTGGCCGGCGGCGACGCGGCGACGGGGCCGGCGATCTCGCCGGACGACTTCGCGCAGGGAATGACCGTCATCCACCCCGAGCACGGCCCGGGGAAGATCGTCGCGCTCTCCGGTTCGGGGCGCAATCGCCGCGCGACGGTGCAATTCGCCGCCGCGGGCGAACGGCGGTTCGTGCTGGCCCACAGCCCGCTGCGTCCCGCGGGGCGGTAGGTCTTCGCGGAGTTTTGCTCGCCGTGCAAAAGCGTGAAATCTCAGAGCAAAACTCCTTCCGATGTTGCCTCGCCGTTTCTCGTAACTCGTTTTCCAAAAACGGTTTGCGCTGACTCCGGCCTCCCGCCACCCACGAGTTCTGCAAGCAAAACCTCTGGCTCTGTGCAAAACTGCCGGCGGCCAGCGTTGTCGACGGCAGGCTGCAGACAGCCACTCTCTTTGTACCCAATGGCGTGGCTCATTTTCTATCACAATCTCCGGCCGCGGCCTGTCTCCCCAGCCATCCCGGCGGCAAGTGTGCCGCCGGCTAGTTGGCCCTGTTTGAAGGTCTGAGTCGCCCCGGTCGCGGTACGGACTCCGCTTGCCAACCGAAGGCCGACGGGCTATATTTGCATAAACTTGCAAATACGCAACAGCCGATGATCTTGCTATGAAACGCTCCGAACGCGCCAAATACGAAACTCGCGCCCAGGTGCTCAAGGCCCTGGCTCATCCCGCGCGGCTGAAGCTGGTGGATCTGCTGGCCGAGCACGAGGAGGTGTGCGTCTGCGACCTGACCGAGGAGATCGGCATGGACGTGTCGACGGTGTCGCGACACCTGACGCAGCTCAAGAACGCCGGGATCGTCGAAAGCGACAAACGCGGCCAGATGGTGTTCTACAGCCTGCGGGTCAAGTGCCTGAAGAGCCTGTTCGGTTGCATCGAGTCAGTGCTCAAGTGCCACGTGAATCAGCAATTGAAAGTGCTGTCGTAACAAGTCTGCCATGCGTTTTTATTTCGCCCTGTATTTGCCAAATAACGCAAATACGCAAATGGATGCGGAGCGATGAATCGGGAATGGAAGATCGGGTTGGCGTTTGTGGGCGTGTTTCTCTTCGCCTACTTCGTGCCGCTGGCGACGCCGCAGTTTGGCGCGGGCGCCGATCCGCTGGCCGCCAAGATGACCGGCGCCATCGTCGAGGCGTTTCTGCTGCTGCAATGGTACGCACGCAACCATACGCTGGCGTGCGTCGTGCCGGCGTTGTTCATCGCGGGAGCCATCACGACGTTTTTGTCCAAGGAGGCGGTCCTCAAGCATCTGGGGCCCAAGGCCAACAAGGTCGAGGCTTACTCGGTCGCCTCGGTGGCCGGAACCGTGCTGGCAGTCTGTTCGTGCAGCGTGCTGCCGATGTTTGCGGGGATCTATCGCATTGGCGCCGGTCTGGGCCCCGCCGCTTGCTTTCTCTACGCGGGCCCGGCGATCAACGTGCTGGCTATCTTTCTCACCGCCCGGGTGCTCGGGTTCGAGTTGGGCGTGGCCCGCGTGATTGGCGCCGTGGTGTTCGGCGTGATCATCGGCGTGATCATGGCGGCGTTGTTTCGTCGTAGCGAACAACAGCGTAGCGAGATCGCCATGGTGCAGCCCGAGTCGGCCGCCGCGGGCCGTCCGCTGTGGCAGAACGCGCTGCTGCTGGGGGCGATGCTGGCGTTTCTCGTGTTCAGCGACTGGTTCAACCCCGGCGACAAGGTCGTGCAACTGGCCGACGGGCAGCAGTTCGAGGCGACGCTGCAATACGAAACCGAAACGAGTTTCGATCTGCGGCTAAAAGAAACGGCCCTGGGCCGCGAAACGTCCGAGGTCGTCCGCCTCGCCAAGACCGACGTCGACAGCATCACGGACGTCGACACCTGGGTCACGCGCATTCACCACGTGCGGTGGTACTTGGCCGGGGCGATGGGCGTGCTGGTGGTCGCGATGAGCCTGGCCTGGCTCAACCGCCCCGAGTTCAACGCGTGGATGGGCAACACCTGGGAGTTCTCCAAGCTGTTGGTGCCGCTGCTGTTCGGCGGGGTGTTTGTTGTGGGCTTTCTGGGGGCGCTGGTTCCCGAGAAGCAAGTCGCCGCGCTGGTGGGCGACAACAGCGTGTTGTCCAACCTGATCGCATCGGTGATCGGCTGCTTGTTCTATTTCGCCACGCTAACCGAGGTGCCCATCCTGGAAGCGCTGATGCGCAACGGCATGCACAACGGGCCGGCACTGGCGCTGTTGCTCGCCGGGCCGGCGCTGTCGCTGCCCAGCATCCTGGTGATCCGTAGCGTGGTTGGCAACGCCAAGACGGCCGCCTTCGTCGCGCTGGTGGTCGTGATGGCCGCCGTGGCCGGGATCGGTTTTGGAGCGCTGTACCCCACGGCGACGGCGGGCCCCGACCTGGTGGCCGCGGCCGCGGACGCCGCCGTTTCGCCCTGAAGGAGAAGTTGACGATGACCACGATTCAAGTGCTCGGCACGGGCTGCAAGAAGTGCGTGTCGCTGAAAGAAAACGCCGAGGCGGCCGTCAAAGAACTCGGCATCGAAGCCGAGGTGCAGAAAGTGGAGGACATCAACGAGATCGTCAAGTTCGGCGTCATGTCCACGCCGGCGCTGGCCGTGGACGGTCAGGTGAAGCTGGTCGGCAAGGTGGCGACGCCGGAGGAAATCAAAGCGGTGCTGCCGCATTAGCGGCAGCAGCGTGCACGGGAGGTCCAAGTCATGTCTCATCCGTCGATAGGACTGATTGGCGGCGGACGCGCGGCCCGCATATTGCTGGGCGGCTGGCAGTGCGCCGGAGTTGAATTGCCGCAAGCGGTCGTCTGCGAGACGGACGACGCGACCTTTGCCGCTCTGGTTGCCGCCGCTCCAGAGATGGCCGTGGTCCGCGGCGACGCGGGCCAAGCGGCGCAGCAAGCCGTCGTCGTTCTGGCAGTGCATCCCCCCCAGGTGGCCGAGGCGGCCGGCTCGATCGCGGGGCAGCTTGATGCGGAAGCCATCGTCGTATCGCTGGCGCCGAAGGTGACGCTGGCCAAGCTGCAAGACCTGCTCGGCGGGTTCAACCGGGTGGCGCGGGTGATCCCCAACGCTCCCTCGCTGATCAGGCGCGGCTTCAATCCCGTTGCCTGGGGCGATGCGCTGGATGACGACGACCGCCAAACGATTCGCGCGCTGCTGCGGCCGCTAGGCGAATTGCCGGAGGTCGCCGAAGAAACGCTGGAAGCGTACGCCATCCTGACCGCCATGGGGCCGACCTACTTTTGGCCGCAGTGGCTGGAACTGGCCGCACTCGCCCAGGAGTTCGGCCTGCCCGAGGACGACGCGTGGCATGCCCTGCGGGCGATGACCATTGGGGCCGTCGAGATGCTTACGTCGTCGCGGCTGTCGGCTGAGCAGGTCGTCGATCTGATTCCGGTGAAGCCGTTGGCCGATTTCGAAGGCGAATTCCGCGGCGCGTATCGATCGCGACTGCCGGCGCTGTTTGACAAGATTCATCCCTGAAGTGCCGCGGGAGTTCCCGGATGCATGCCAAGAACCTCGTCGCCGCGGCGCTGTTGCTGTTTGTCGCGGCTTCGGTCGTGATCCTGTTGGGCCGCGAGATGCGCGAGTCGGACGGCGGCGGCTCGGCCCCCGCCGCCGAGGCGCTGCCCGCTGACGGCGTGGTCGTGTACTACTTCCACGGCGAAACGCGGTGTCCCACCTGCCGCGACATCGAGAACTACTCGCACGCGGCGGTTCAGACCGCTTTCAGCAAGGAGTTAGCCAGCGACAAGGTGCTGTGGAAGGTCGTCAACTACGAGCAGCCGGAGAACAGCCACTTCGCCACGGACTACGAGATTGTCGCGCCCACGGTCGTGCTGGTGCGGCGGATCGGCGGCCAGAACGGCGAGTGGCGCAACCTGTCTCGCGTCTGGGAGTTAGTCGGCGATCGCGACGCGTTTACCGAATACTTGCAGAACGAAACCCGCTCGATGCTCGGTTCGTGACGCAACCGCTGCAGCCGAGATCGGCCGCCATGCCCACGGCGGTCTTCCGCCGTGGGCATGCGGCATCACAAGCAAAGCATGCCCACGCCTGCGGACAGGCGTGGGCATGGCGCCCCAACAGATATGAAAGCAAGGAGGAGCATGATGACGATATTGGCCACGCTCGCCACGTTGTTGGCTTTGTCGGGAGCAGTTACGCCCAACGCGAACACCACCGCGACCGACGCCAAGAAACCGCCCGCCCATCAAGTCATCGCCGTGTACTTCCATCGCACCGAGCGGTGCCCGACCTGCAAACGGATCGGCGCCCTGGCCGAGGAAGCCGTCGCGAAGGGATTCGCGAAGGAAACCAAGGCGCGCGTCGTCGAATTCCGCTTCGTTGATTTCCAGGACAAGAAGAACGCCAAGTTGGCCAAGTCGTACAGCATCGACGGACCGACGCTGGTGCTGCTCAGCGTGTTTGACGGCCAGGTGGAATGCTGGACCGCGCTGCCCAAGGTGTGGCAACTGGTCGGCAAGCCGGACGAGTTTCGCGCGTACGTCCGCGACGGTGTGACGAAGTCGCTCGCGCAGAGCAAGGCGGACGCCCAGAAGCAGCACAAGCAGGCGCAGGAATCGCAGCCGTGACCGAATATCTTCTGGCGGCCGGGACGGCGTTGTGGCTGGGCGTGTTGACGTCGATCAGCCCGTGCCCGTTGGCCACGAACATCGCGGCGATCAGCTACATCGGCCGCCGCGTCGACAGCACGCGGCACGTGCTGCTGGCGGGCCTGCTGTACACGGCGGGCCGCGTGCTGGCGTACGTCGGCCTGGCCTGCCTGCTGGTCAGCACGGCGCTCTCAGTCCCCGGCGTGTCGCTGCTGCTGCAGAAGTACGCGCATCTGCTGCTGGGGCCCGTGTTGATCGTGGTGGGCATGTTCCTGGTGGGTTTGATCCAGGTGAACATCGGCGGCGGGGGCGTGTCCGACGCGGTGAAGCAGCGCGTTGATCGACTGGGCGTGTGGGGAGCGCTCGCCCTGGGCGTGTTGTTCGCGCTGGCGTTCTGCCCCACGTCTGCGGCGCTGTTCTTCGGCAACGTCATGGCCGCGCTGTCGGCCGAGTCGACCGTGGTGCTGCCGCTGCTGTACGGCGTGGGCACCGCGCTGCCGGTGCTGGCGTTCGCGGTGCTGATCGCCCTGGGATCGCAGAAACTGGGGCAAGCGTTCAACGCCGTGGGCCGCGTGGAAAAGTGGGCCCGGCTGGGTACCGGCGCCGTGGTGCTGGCGGTCGGCTGCGTGCTGACGATCCGGTCGTTGGTGGGAACGGGGTGAGTCGCTCACGATGAGGGTGGCGGCACTGACTGTCGGCCTAAGATTCACTGGAAATCACATCTTCGAGCGACGCGCCGCAATTGAAACACCTTGGCGACAGACTCTTCATCTTGGTGAAACCAAGAACTGGGTCGCCGCATCGCGGGCAGTTCCAATTCCACAGGAGTATCGCGACCGCAATCGAAAGCAACACGCTGGGCAGCACGATGGCGACGACGCAGGGGAGGACCGCCGTCGACTGCCACCATGCCAAGTTGGGCGCCAGCACGTCAATCGCCACGGCGCCAATGGGTATCAGTAGCGCAGCCGCGAACGCGAAATACCACAGGCAAACCCAGAAGCGCAATAGCCTCCTGAATGTCTTAGGACTCAATTTGTCTGCTAAGTGTGACATGATAAAGGCGATACTCGCCCGCCATTGATTGTATGTGCCGGGCCGCGGCTGAGTAGCCAGTTTCGATTGACGCAGGCTGTCGCGTGCAGTCGGCCCGGACGCCACCGCAGCATGCCCACGCCTGCGGACAGGCGTGGGCATGGCACCTGTCAGAAGCCTCGCGGGACCACTTTGCCGGCCGATTTGCCGCTAACATGCGCAGCGGCGGGGGGATAGGATAGGGGGCTTGCTGGCCGTTTGTCCTTGCTGCTTGAGAATCGGATCCCTGCCATGACTGCCCCGCTTGCGCCGCAATTTGCCTTCGCGGCGTGCCAACATGGCGCCGAGGCGGTGCTGAAGGCCGACGTGGCGCGGCGGGCGCCCGGGTGGCGGCCGGCGTTTTCGCGGCCCGGGTTCGTCACGTTCAAGGCGGACCAGCCGGTGGCCAAGCCCGAGGGGTTTCAGCTCTCCTCGGCATTCGCCCGCACGGCCGGGCTGTCGCTGGGGCGGGTCGAGGGGGCCAGCGTCGACGAATTGGCGGCCGCCGTGTGGGCGCTGCCGGAGGTGGCGACGGCGCTGGCGCAGTTGCAGCCGGCCGACTTGCACGTGTGGCAACGCGACCTGGCCGAGCCGGGCGATCACGGGTTCGAACCGGGCCCCACGCCCGCGGCGATGGAGGCCGAGGGCGCGCTGTTGGCCGCGGCGCCCGAGTCGTACCTGGGCGACCGCAGCGGGGCCCGCACCACGCCCCGCAATCGCTGGGTGCTGGACGTGGCGGTCGTCGAGCCCGACGCGTGGCACGTGGGCGTGCATCGCTCGACCAGTCGGGCCGCGTGCTGGGCGGGGGGCGTGCCGCCGATCGAACTGCCGCCGCACGCGGTGAGCCGCGCCTATCTGAAAATGTCCGAGGCGTTGTGGTGGTCGGCCCTGCCGGCCACCCGCGGCGAGGAAGTGATCGAGTTGGGCTGCGCTCCCGGCGGCGCGGCGCAGGCGCTCTTGGACGCGGGGCTGAAGGTGATCGGCGTCGATCCCGCGGAGATGCCCGCGGAGGTGCTGGAGCACCCCGACTTCACCCACGTGCGCCGCCGCGTGGGCGAGGCGCCGCGGAGCTTGTTCAAGCAAGCCCGCTGGTTGGCCGCGGATATGAACGTGGCGCCGGCGTACACGCTGGACGCGGTCGAGTCGGTCGTCGGCCAACCGGACATGCTGGTGCGGGGCATGCTGCTGACGCTGAAGCTGCCGGAGTGGGAAGTCGTCGAGCACCTGCCGGAGTACCTGGCGCGGATCCAAAGCTGGGGTTACCGCGACGTGCGGGTGCGGCAGCTGGCGTTCAATCGGCAGGAACTGTGCGTGGTCGCCCTGCGCAGCCGGGGGCAACGCCGCGTGCAGCGGCAAGGCCAGCGGAAGCCGAAGCGCCGCAAGGATGGGCCGCATTCGTCGCGGGGGCCGCATCAGACTTAGGACGCGGTGCCATACCCACTCCCGTCCGCAGGCGTGGGCATGCTGCGATGGTGATTCCGCATGCCCACGACGAGTTCGCTAGCGGTGGCAGACGGCCTTGCTTTGCCATCCGCTGCTCATTTGTCTATTTCTCTCTGGGGCGACGGGGCGGGAATCGAAGCGAATACGAGCCGTCTGGATGCAGCGTGATCGATGAAATTCGCATCGCGATATGGTTCGTCTTCGACATGGGCTGTCCCAAGAAGTAGACCTCCAAATCAGTGAGCCGATTAGTCCGCGGTGAGTATTGCAGGACCAAATCGGCTTTTCCGGGCTCCAGGGAATAGAACAGCCAGTCGTCGCCGTTGGGATCTGCGGCAAATTGCTTGAGCCCCCCCGGTGCGAACTTGGCCCGCGCTAGCGCGTCTGTGACAGCCGGGAGGGTCGAGTTCACGGCGATTATCGTGTCTCTCGGCGCGGTCTGCAGCTTTGACGCCTGCTGAGCTGTGGCAACGCCGACTACGGCAGCGGCGATCAACAGCGTCGTCACGATCGCACGTTTCATGGCACGTTTCCTGTGGGTCGTTGAGGTTCGCAAGTTCGAGCATAGCTCTGAGTCGTTTTGCTGTCGTCCCGGTTTGTGCGTGATCGGCTGCTCCTGCCAAACGCTCGTCGAAGTGGGGGATGACCTTCCACTGTGGCGGCATGCCCACGACGGAAGACCGCCGTGGGCATGGCACCGCGGGCCGCGCGGAAACTTGCCTCATTCTTGGCGAATCTCCTCAAGCTAGCGGGCCGGCCGTCTATGTGGCGTCGCGACGGCTTCGGCGCCGCAAGGGGTAGGAGCTAGCGCCGCTGGCGGGCGGCGACCGGCATTGACGGCCGCGGCGGCGGTTTGCTATTTCGCCCCCTCGCAACCGGCGACCGGGCGGCGCATCGTCCGCCCAGGCTCGCCCTCCGCACTGTCTCGTAACAGCACTGCCTCGTAACACTGGCGCCTGTGATCGCCCCCCTGCCCTGCCGCCGCTGTCTGTCGTTGCTGATCGCAGCGAGCGTCGCGCTGTCGGCGTCGGCCGCGACGGCGCAGCGCGTGGAGTTCCCCTCGACCGTTGGCGGCTATGGCGGCTATGGCGGCTACGGCACGACCGCTCCGGCGGCGCCGAGCTTCGACCCCTACGCCACGCCCGGCATGGCGGCCCCGCCGGCCGATTTGCCGTACGCTCCCAGCATCGCCCCGTACAGCAATACCGGGCCCTACGGCAACGCGGCGCCCTACAACTACGGTGCGCCGCCGGCGACCACGCCGTACGGGGCCCAGCCCGGTTTCGCGGCGCCGCCTCCGCCCAGCAGCAGTTGGTCGACCGGCGACTTTCCGTTGGGGTGGCAGGGCGGTTCGTACGTGTACCAAAACCCCGACGGTTCGCAGGCGCGGTTGCAGCGGCTGCTGCAGGAGATCAGCGTCGAGCACACGTGGCTGGCGGGCGAGCATGCGGCCAACGAGCTGGAAATTCACCGCACGGAACTAGCGGCCACGTTCGGCATTCCGATCTTTTACAACCCGGACACGCCGCTGCTGATCACGCCGGGGTTTGCCTTCAATTGGTTCGAGGGGCCGGTCGACCCCGTGGCCGACTTGCCGCCGCGGGTGTACGACGCGTATCTCGATGCGGCGTGGGCGCCGGCGTTGGGCGAACGTCTGTCGCTCGATCTGGGCGTGCGGACCGGCGTGTGGACCGACTTCAACGTGGTCAACAGCGACTCGATTCGCATCCTGGGGCGCGGCCTGGGCAAGTTCGCCCTATCGCCGCGGATGGATATCCTGGCTGGCGTGTGGTACTTGGATCGCAACCACATCAAGCTGCTGCCCGCGGGCGGCGTACACTGGCGGCCCAACACGAATTGGGACGCTTACATTGTGTTTCCCAATCCCAAAGTCCGCCGGCGGTTCGTCGACGTGACCAGCAGCAAGTGGTGGTGGTACGTGGCGGGCGAGTACGGCGGCGGCCGCTGGACGATCGAGCGGGCCGACGGCAGCCCCGACGACTTCGACTACAACGACATTCGCGTGATCACCGGCTTGGAGTGGGAAACGCAAACGCAAGCCCGCGGCTACATCGAGGCGGGCTACGTGTTCAATCGCGAGCTAGTCTACGCCCGCTCGTTGACGCCGCCGTTTGTGACGCTCGACGAAACGGTCATGGTGCGGGTGGGGTTTGATTTTTAGCGACCACCGCGATGCCGCTCTTCTCACCTGGACTGTTCTACACAGCCGACCGCACATGAAACAGCTTCTGACAGCGCTTATCGCGGCGGCGATCATTTGGTCGGCGACAGGCTCGCGCTCGCCGGCGCAGCCCACGACGGCGCACGTCGACGCGTGGGGGCAAGTGCAACCGCCGCTGCCCAGCGTGGTGCGGCCGTCGCTGGACCCGGACACGGGCGTCATCAACCTCGACACGCTGCCCATGCCGCCGGAGCAACCGGTGCGCGTGGCGGGACTGGTCACGGACACGGCTGCTGGTCCCGTGCAAGTCGCGCCCGCGACGCCGCCCAGCGGACTGCCGCCCGGAACGCGGGCCGGGCTGTTTCAGAAAGTACGCTTCGACGCCACCTGGCTGCCGGCGCTGTCCGACGAACCCGACGCGCTGGGCGCCAGCGAGCTGAATACGGCCGTCGTGCTTGGCATTCCGTTCTTTCGCCCCGATACGCCGCTGCTGATCACGCCGGCATTCTCGGCATTCCTGCTTGAGAATTCCGCGGCGTTGGATCTGCCCGACACGCTGTACGAGGCGTCGGTCGACTTCAACCACCTGCGCAAGTTCGGCGACGGCCCGTGGGCAATGAACGCCAGCGTGACGGTCGGCTACTACAGCGATTTTGATCAGTCATCGTCCAAGGCGACGCGAGTGACCGGCCGGGCGCTGGCGGTGTACGAATCGTCGCCGGCCGCCAAGTGGATCCTGGGCGTGGTCTATCTGAACCGCGCCGGCGCCTCGGTGCTGCCGGCGGCGGGGGTCATCTACACGCCCCGCGACGACGTCCGGCTGGATCTGATTTTCCCGCGTCCCCGACTGGCGTGGCAACTGCCCGGCGGCACCGAAACCGACCAGCAGTGGTGGTACGTCGGCGGCGAGTTCGGAGGCGGCGCCTGGTCGATCACGCACCCCTCGGACGGTTCGCTCGACTTCGTGAATTACCGCGACCTGCGGGCGCTGCTGGGATACGAGCGCAAGATCATCGGCGGACTGACGCGCCGGTTCGAGGTCGGCTACGTCTTTGCCCGCGAAGTGGAATTCGACGGCCCCGCGCCCGACACGGCGCTCGACGACACGCTGTTCTTGCGGGCCGGGCTGGCGTATTGAGCGAGTCAGATCGCGCGATCACACGATCAAGTGATGATCTCTTCCACGACCCGCGCCGGCAGCACGCCGGTCAGCCGCTGGTCGAGCCCCAGATGCTTGACGGTGAACTGTTCGTGGTCGTAGCCCAGCAGCCGTAGCACGGTGGCGTGGAAGTCGCGGATATGCACCGGGTCCTTGACGATGTTGTAGGAAAACTCGTCCGTCTCGCCGTGGACCGTGCCCGGCTTGAAGCCGCCGCCGGCCATCCACATCGTGAAGCACCGGGGGTGATGATCGCGGCCGTAGTTCTCGTGCGACAACTGGCCCTGCGAGTAGATCGTGCGACCGAACTCGCCGCCCCAGATCACGATCGTTTCGTCCAGCATGCCCCGCTGCTGCAGGTCGGTCAGCAGCGCGTAGCAGGGCTGATCGACGTCGCGGCATTGGTCCGGCAGGCGGCCCGACACGTTGGAGTGCGTGTCCCAGTTGTTGTGGTAGACCTGCACGAATCGCACGCCGCGTTCGACCATGCGGCGTGCCATCAGCGCCGTGTTGGCGAACGTGCCCGGTTCGCGGGCCGCCTCGCCGTACAGCTCAAAGGTGGACGCCGATTCCTTGCTCAGGTCGGTCAGTTCGGGGACGCTGGCCTGCATGCGGTAAGCCAGCTCGTACTGCTGAATGCGCGTGTGCGTGTCGGGATCGCCGATCAGTTGTTCGGTCCGCTGGTTGAGCGCGGCCAAGGCGTCCAGCGTTTGCCGGCGTACCGTGCGCGACACGCCCGGCGGATCGTTGAGAAACAGAATCGGATCGCCCGCGCTGCGGAGGCTGACGCCCGCGTGCTCGCCCGACAGGTAGCCGCTGGACCACAGCCGCGCGGAGATCGCCTGCAGTTGCTCGGTGTTGGTGCTGCGGGCCACCATCACGACGAACGTGGGCAAGTTGTCGTTCATCGACCCCAGGCCGTAGGAGCACCACGAGCCCAGGCAGGGACGTCCGGTGACCTGGTTGCCGGTTTGCATCAGCGTGATGGCCGGCTCGTGATTGATCGCCTCGGTGTACATCGAGCGGACCACGGTCAGGTCGTCCGCCTTCTTGCTGAGCCAGGGGAGCAGTTCGCTGATCCACATGCCCGCCTGACCGTACTGGTCGAACTTGTACTTCGACGGGGCGATCGGAAAGCGGTCCTGCCCGCTGGTCATCGTGGTCAGTCGTTGTCCCTGGCGGATCGACTCGGGCAAGTCCTTGTCATACCACTCGCCCATGACCGGCTTGTAGTCGAACAGGTCCATCTGCGAGGGCCCGCCGACCATGTGCAGGTAAATGACCTGCTTGGCTCGGGGAGCAAAGTGCGTGGGGACCGGCGCGACGGCCGGCGCATTGGCCAGTGCCTGACCGCCCAGCGACGCCAGCGCGGCCGCGCCCAGCGCATGGGCGCCGCGCGTGAAGAACAGCCGGCGGGTCAAGTCGGTGCGCACGGCGTCGGTCAGCGCAGTGGTCGGCGGCAGCAGAGGATTCATGGCAACTTCGCAGGGCTATTTGTTGAGGAACTCGTCCGTGTTCATCAGCACGTTGGCGGTCATCGTCCATGCGGCCAGGTCGGCCGGCGGCAGGTCGGCGCCCGCGTCGCTCTCGCCGTAGGCGATCAACTCGGCAGCGGCCTCGGGCTTCGATTGGTAGTGCTCTCGCAACGCGTCGAAATTGGTTCGCAGCACCGCCAACTCGGCGTCGTCCAACCGACGGGCGAGCAGCCGCTGGGCCATGAAATTCGCCGCATCGACAAACGGTTGGCGGCCATCGGCCATGGCGTGGGCGGCCAGCACGCGGGCCGCTTCGACGAACTGCACGTCGTTCAGTGCGGCCAGCGCCTGCAGCGGCGTGTTGGTCCGCTCGCGAACGACCACGCACGTTTCGCGACTGGGGGCGTTGAAGATATCCATCGACGCCGGCGGCGCCGCTCGCTTCCAGAACGTGTACATGCTGCGGCGATACAGCGACTCGCCCGCGTCGCGCTGGTAGAAGCGGGTGTTGCTCTCGGGCATTGCCACCGCTTCCCACACCCCCGGCGGTTGGTACGGTTTGACGCTGGCGCCGCCGATGTCGGGCGACAGCAGGCCGCTCGCCGCCAGCGCTGCATCGCGCACCATCTCGGCATCCATGCGGAACCGCGGACCGCGCGCCAGCAGGCGATTTGCCGGGTCGCGGGCGAACAATTCCGCCGGCGCCGCGGCCGACTGGCGATACGTGGCCGACGTGACAATCAGCCGGAACAATTGCTTCACGTCCCAACCGGACTCGCGGAACTCCACGGCCAGCCAGTCGAGCAGCTCGGGGTGCGAGGGCAACTGCCCCGACACGCCAAAGTCGCCGGCGGTGAGCACCAGGCCCGTGCCGAACACCTCCTGCCAGAATCGGTTCACGGCCACGCGGGCGGTGAGCGGATTACGCTCGTCGACAATCCACTGGGCCAGGCCCAAGCGGTTGCGCGGCAGGTCGTCGGGGAACGGCGGCAGCATCGCCGGCGTATCGGGCGTGACCTCGTCGCCGCGTTGGTCGTACTCGCCGCGATTCAGCACGTAGGCCATCGCCGGCTGCGGGCGTTCGTGCATCACGTGGGCGATCGTGCCACGGGTTTCGATCACCTGCCGCTCGGCGGCCAGGGCCTGCTGCCTTTGGGCAATTTCCCGCGTGGCGGCGTCGACCGTGTCGAGCCACCAGCCGTACGCGGCATCCAGGTCCGCCGCGGCGCGCTGCTCGGCAGGCGTGGCCAACAGCGCGCCAATCCGCTCCGCACCCGCCAGCGCCGCAGCGCTGCGGTCGTCGAGCGCCGAGCGATACAGGCGAATGTCGTGCACCGCCACGTCGGCGGCTGCCTGCGACGTGTGCCGCTGACCAATCTTCAGCGGCACGTCGGTGTGGATCGAATCGCTCAGCCGATCGGCGTCGACCCGGGTGGGTTGCGCCTTGCCGTCGAGATAGATCTTCACGCCCGCGGCGGTCGACGATCCGTCGTACGCAAGCGTCACGTGGACCCACTTACCGACCGGCGCGGGGTCGTTGCAGACCACCTTGATCGCGTTGTCGGGCCAGGCGTTGATGATGTGGGCGCCAATCCGGCCCCCCTCGACCCACAGATCCCAGCCGCGATAGCCGTTTTCGTTGTCCATGCGGGCCACGATGGCGCCGCCGATGCCCTCTTTCTCGAACTTGACCCACGCGGCGACCGTGTAGGGGGCTTCCCGCTCGAAGTCGCCCGCGTCGGCGACCCCCAGCAGCGCTTCGCTGGCAATCCGGGCCGCGCGTCCCAGCCAACTCTCCTCGACCCATGCCGTCTGTTCCGGCAAGGCGCCTGAGCGTGTGGCGCCATCAACGCTGTACTTCAACGCCGCTTGCTCGGCGTCGTAGTCGTCGAAGCGGGCGTACAAGTGCAGCGGCTCGTCGGGCAGCGTGGCGGCGATCGCTTCGGGAGTCGTTTCGGCCAGCCAGGCGTCGAACTCCGGCCGCGCTTCTTCGCGGCGGGCCGTCATCCGCAGGTCCGCATCCCGCTGCTCGGAGAGAACCTGAGCGTAGCGTTCGCGATCCTCGGCCAGCGGCACGATCTCGATCGGCGGCGTGTTCTGCACGTTGCCGTCACGGGCCCCTTGGGTCGTGTTGTTGAAGAACGCCGACAGGGCGTAGAACTCTTTCTGCGACAGCGGGTCGAATTTGTGATCGTGACACACCGCGCAGCCGGCGGTCAGCCCCAGCCAGGCGGTGGCGGTCGTTTCGGTGCGGTCGCGGGCGTAGAGCACCAGGTACTCTTCGTCGATGATGCCGCCTTCGTTGGTCGTGATGTTGCAGCGATTGAACCCCGAGCCGATCCGCTGGGCGAGCGTGGCCTCGGGCAGCAAATCGCCGGCCAGGTTGTCGATCGTGAACTCGTCGAACGGCTGGTTCTGGTTGAACGCGCCGATGACCCAATCGCGGTAGGACCACATTTCGCGATAGTTGTCGAAATGGATGCCGTGCGTGTCGGCGTAGCGCGCCACGTCGAGCCAGTAGCGACCGCGGTGTTCGCCCCACTGCGGGGACTGCAGCAACTCGTCGACAAGCCGCTCGTAGGCCGCGTCGCTGGGGTCAGCGGCGAACTGCTCGACCAGTTCCGGCTCGGGCGGCAAGCCCGTCAGGTCCAAGGCCACGCGCCGCGCCAACTCCCGCGGCTTGGCTTCGGCGGCGGGTTGCAGCGACTCAGCGGCCAACCGCGCCGCGACAAACCGGTCGATCGGATTGCGGACCCACGACTCGTCCGGCACGGAAGGCAACGCGGGCCGTGTTGGCGGGATCAGCGACCAGTGCGGCTCGTACTCGGCGCCCTCGGCGATCCAGCGCTCGAGCGTTTCCTTCTGCTGGGCCGTGAGCGTCTTTTTCGTTTCGGGGGGCGGCATCACCTCGAACTCGTCCGTCGAGTTGATCCGCCGCAAGAGTTCGCTCTCGTCGACCGCGCCGGGCACGATGGCGCTCAGTTCGACCGCCGACTCGCGCTGATCTAGCCGCAGGTCGGCCTGCCGCGAGGCGCTGTCCGGGCCGTGGCAACTGAAACAGGCGTCCGACAGGATGGGCCGCACGTCGGCGTTGTAGCTGAGCGGCTCGGCGGTCGTTACGACTGGCGCCAGCAGGCACAGACACGCCGTCGACAGCAGCACCCGCAGCGGAAAGCGGCTCGGCAAGATCACGACTGGAGACATCACGGCAACTCGAGCGACAAGGAGGAGGCGGCCCCGGCAGCGACAGGCGTCCATCGCCCCGTGCCGGCGCCGCGGCAAAGCGCCCGCCATTATAGACGCACTTTCGCTGTTATGCCTCCCGCCCCCGCAGGCGGAGCGGTCATTGGGGCGCTCCTTCCCCTTCTGCCATGGGGCGTGCGGCAACCCGGTCCCTGTGTTCCATCGTTTGCAACCGGGCCGCTGCCGACTGGGGGCTCGCTTCCGGCTAGGCAAGCTGTGCGGCCGCGACAGGTCCGCATAGTCAGCTCGCAACGATTGTACCGATGAAGCCGAAGCAGGACCGACCGCGGCAGGAATCGCGTTGTCGGCCGCCCATTTTTGGTCCGAATTGTCGAGTTTCCCCATGAAACGCCCGCTGTCTCACGTCGTCGCCCGACTCGCTTTGTCCCTTGGACTCGCCGCCAGCGTGCTAGCGGCCCCGTCGCCTGCCGAGGCGGCCAAAGCGGGCCACGCTTTTGTGCCCGGCTCCGGCACGTTCATCGAGTACGTGAGCGACGACTTTGAGGACCCGTCGTGGAATTTCATCCACAACCACCCCAAAAGCTCGCGCGAGCAGGACGAGCAGGTCCGCTACCCCCGCGGCGAAGCGACCAACGGCCGCTGGACCGAAGGCCCCGAGCGCGGCCAACCCGACCAGATTCAGATTGTCGACACGCCCGAAGGCGGGCTCCCCGGCAGCGAGCATGCGCTGCTGCTGCGCACGCTCCACTCGGGCATCCCCGGCTACAACACCAACGACGTGCAGCAGGACGACCTGATCGCCAACGTGGTTCAGCGACTGGGCACGAGCATCCCGGTGGGCAATCGCCCCAGCTTCACGATCCGCGTGTTCCTGCCGCCGTTTGAAGAGTGGGAAGACCGCAGCGGTCCGCAGTTCGGCATCCGGGCCAGCACATCGACGATCACCACGGAAAAAACCGGCGGGTTCTTCTCTCGCACCGAGACGAAGAACGAGCCGTATTGGCCCGGCATGTGGATCCACTTCCGCAGCGAAACCGGCCGCAAGACGGAAGCCGACTCCGCGTACGTCGCCGTTCGCGCCAACCGTCGGGGACAGGACTATCGCGCGCTGGAAATCACCGAGACCGGTTGGTGGACGTTCGGCATGTCGTTCACGCCCGACGGCATGGTGCACTACTACGCCAGCCCCGGCGTCGACGAACTGACCGAGGCCGACCACATCGCCTCGGAGTTTCCCTACAGTTACACAGCCCTGTCGTTCCGCACGTACTTTGTCGACGTGTGCAACTGGAACAACGGCCGCAGCTGGTCGACCCCGTTCATCATCGACGACCCCAAGCTGTTCGTGGTCAATTCCAGCCGCATCGAGCAGATCGTGGCGCGCAAGCAGCAAATGGAAGAGCGCCGCGCCGCCGCCCGGGCCGCCGCCGAAGAGCGTCGGGCCGCCGCCCAGGAGCGTGCCGCGCAGAAACGCACGGCATCGCGCCGGTCGAGTTCGGGACGGTAGCCGTCAGGGCGACCCGGCTCGGCCGCCCGCCCAACTCGCAGTCGATAGAATCGCATGTCACACGCGGGGAATTCGCTCCCAAGGGCGAGTTTCCCGCGTGTTTTCATTGCGGACCGCCGAATCGCCGGGGCGATCGTCCCGTCCGGGGCGGGTTCCCAGCTCTCAGCGATCGTGGGATACTGGCGTAACCGCTGCGCGAGAGCGCTGGCGACGCCGTCAGGGCGTCGCTCGCGCTAGCGGCGCTCGTTGCGAATTCACCACCCTGCGCGATCCTTCTCCCCCCAACATCGTCATGCTTCAGCGAACTGCGATCTCGTCATTATGCGCTGTGTTTGTGCTCGTCTTGGCAGCCACGCCGGTGCGGGCGACGCCAGATTTCTTCAAAACCTTCACGGCAGAATATCTGCAAGAACATCCCGACGAAGCATTTGCCGCGTTCGCGCGGACCGAGGCGAAGTGCAACATCTGTCATCAGGGAACGAAAGGCAAACTGCCGAATGTCTACGGGCAGCAGCTAGCCGAATTGGTCGACGCCAAGCTGGTTCGAAAAGACACCGCGGCCATGACCGCCGCGCTGCAGGCCGTGGCCAAATTACCGGCTGATCCTGCCGATCCGGTTGGCGAAACGTTCGGCCAGCGGATTGCAGAGGGGAAACTCCCGGGCGGCGAACTTGCACAACTGCAACAGCCGGCTGCACCCAACGCGGTCGAGCTGTTCGATGGCAAGACGCTTGACGGCTGGATTGGCGCCACCGACAGCTACGAAGTCCGCGATCGGGCGATCGTCACGTTGCCCGGTCACGGCGGCAACCTGCTCACCAAGAACGAATACGCCGACTTTGTGTTGTGGCTGGAGTTCCGCCTGCCTCCGGGGGGCAACAGCGGGGTGGGCATCCGGGCCCCGCTGGAAGGCGATGCCGCCTACCAGGGCATGGAAATTCAGGTGCTCGACGATACGGCGGACAAATACGCCGATCTGCAGCCGTACCAGTTCCACGGTTCGATCTATGGCGTCGCGCCGGCGGAGCGCGGTCGGCTGCGTCCGGTGGGCCAATGGAATCGCGAGGAGATCCGCTGCGTCGGCCGGCGCGTGACGGTCAAACTCAACGGCAAAACGATCGTCGACGTCGACCTCGACGAGGCGGCCCCGGGGGGCAAGACGATCGACGGCAACGATCACCCCGGTCTCAAGCGGCAGGCCGGGCACATCGGCCTCTTGGGCCATGGCGACGCGGTCGCGTTCCGGAAAATCATGATCGACGATTTGTCGAAGACGAGCGGCGCGCAGGCCGACTAGCCTCGCACCGCGTCGCGCACTCTCGGCCGCCGCCGCGCTTAATCGCTGCCACCGCAAGATTGCGTGTTTCTGCGAAGCGGGCCGGGAAGTCGTGCGCAAAGTTTTAAATTTTTCTGCCGTTTTTTCGCCGCACCGCCGGGTATTATGTAAGAGCCGACACATACTGGCGCAAAGCTGTGGGTACTGCCCGGAGCATAACCAGAAGTGCGGCTTACTTTTCGGTTTGAAACGACGGCCTGCGCGCAAGCGCCGCTGCACGATCGCTCAGCGCGAGGCCATGTACCGACGCGCATCATGCGGCGCGGGACCCCGCGCGCCGAGCGTCCGCCGCCGAGGCGCCGATGCTCGTCGGGTTGGCAGGGGACTTGTCGCTATCGTTACGGATGTAGACGGAATGA
Organism: Planctomycetaceae bacterium; assembly: GCA_002702655.1. Classification (GTDB taxonomy): domain Bacteria; phylum Planctomycetota; class Planctomycetia; order Pirellulales; family Lacipirellulaceae. The sequence continues at coordinate 20,980 of PABB01000031.1, read as the reverse complement.
ACATGGCACGCACGGTTCGAGGACTCGAACCCAGGGCCCGCGGCGGCAACGCCGGCGAGACAGTAGAAAGTGGAAGACAACTCGGTCGCACTGCTCGGCGCGTCGTCAGCGCTGCGTTGGTGTTGGGTATGGCAGCGACGGTCGGCTGCAGCGGCGGCGGCAATGAGAACGTCGCCCACTGGTCGGGCGCCGTGACCATTGGCGGCCAACCGTTGCCGGCAGGAGCGGAAGGTTCCATCACATTTCGCCCGACGGGCAACGGCGATGCCAAAGCCGTGTCGGTGACCATCAACGACGGAAAATACGATTCGCCAAACACGCCCAAGGGGAGCGTGATCGCGTACTTCGACATCAACGTCCCGGCCGGTCCACCGGTTTATAGCGAGCGGGTGGGGCGCGAGATTCAGGAGATGAAGAGCATCGTTCCGCCGTCGCAAAGCCAGGGGATGCCGCTTACGATCAACGAGGACAATTCCGACGCCAACCTCGATTTGTAGGGCCTCACTTTTTGCATATCACCGGCTGCTCAGCCGCTTATTCAGCCCCCTCTAGTCTCGTTTTTGTCTTGGAAAGGCAAAACCATGATCAGAAACTCCGCTCGTCCGTCCCGAACCGGTTTTACGCTTGTCGAACTGCTGGTGGTCATTGCGATCATCGGCGTGCTGGTGGCCTTGTTGCTGCCTGCCATTCAGGCTGCCCGTGAGGCAGCCCGCCGCAGTCAATGCACCAACAACTTGCGGCAACTCGGCCTGGCTCACATGAATTACGAGAGCAGCCGCAAGGGTTTAGTGCCCATGGCTAAATTTTGGTGGAATTCGAACCAGGGCGCTGACAGGCAAGGACTGACACCGGGTTATCACGACCCACAGACCTACCCTGGCAGCGCGAAACCTGGTGCTTGGTATGACGACCATGGCTGGTACATTCCTCTGATGCCGTACATCGAGCAGGCCAACCTGGAAAGCGTCGGCGATCCTGACTCGGCGTTGAGCGCGCCGGTCAATGAACCGGTTCGCAAAGCTTTTATCCCGACACATTCGTGCCCGTCGGACATTGGGCTGCAGGAAAACGAATGGGGACAAACCCAGTGGGCGCGGGTGCGTAGCAACTACGTCGTCAATGCCGGCAATACGGTCTACGGTCAACACGACTTGCGGGCGCCGTGTCCGGGAACCAACTCGGCCGAATGTTATTTCGGCGGCGCCCCGTTCGGGCCGGTCGAAACGACGTCGTTGGCGCGGATCAGCGACGGCACCGCCAACACGCTGATGATGTCTGAAGTGCTCGTGCTGCCATCGACGCAGGGCTGGGGCGGGCCGTATTCGGACGCTCAAACGGCCCTGGGCGGTCAGGTCTTTACCGGGTGGAACACGCCCAACGCTGGCGCGCAGGACGCATTGTGTCGTATGAGCTACTGGGGAACCACGGAAGTGCTCGCCGGATTTGACGAGCAAGGGATTCCAAGGCCATGTCGTTCGGAGTCGGCGCCGGCATGCGTGAGCGGACGCGGCGGCAGCGGCAATTTCACAGTGGAAGGGATCAAACTATCTCCCGATCTGCCATCTCTCGACTCCAACGGCCACAAGCAGCAGTCGATCACGGCTCGCAGCCATCACCCCGGCGGCGTGAATGCCTCGCGGTGCGACGCTTCGGTGCTGTTCTACAACGACGGGATCGACGCCCGGGTGTGGAACTCCCTGTCGAGCGCTTGGGCGGGCGACATCGCCTCGGAGTGACGCTCAAGCAGTCGTCGTCACGACGGCGCGGTCCAATATACGAAACCGGCGAGGTCGGACGTCCGACCTCGCCGGTTTTTTGTGCGCTTGCGTTGAGTCCAACCGCCGTGTTACCGCGACCCGCGCCGCCGCAGCGCGACAGCCAGCAGGGCCGCCCCCGCCAACAGGCCAGCGGCCGGCTCGGGCACGGCCGTGGATCGCTCCCAGGCAAAGCTGCCGCCGCTGGCCGCGCCGCCCCATTCCGTGATCTTCAGATCGATGTAGATGTCTTCGGAGATCAGGTGCAGCACCAGGTCCTGCCCCACTGCGTTTTGGATATTGCCCGAGCCGAACGTGCCCAGGATCAATCCTTGGAAGTCGAAGAAGGCCAGCGACCCGATGTCGGCGGTCGTGCCGACGGCCCACTCGGTATCGGCCGGGCTGACCGTGTCGACAAAGGCGCTCTCGGTGCGAATGTTGTACGGTCCGCGCGTCGCGCCGCGCGTGATCCAAACGTTGTCAGTGATGCGATCCTGGTTGGCCGGATCAGTCGGATCGGCGCCGCCCATCTTCGTGAACGTTGTCTTAGGGCCGGTCCAAATCGTGGCGGCGCGGGTTTCGACCCCAAGCAGCCAGGACGCGGCCCACGCGGCCAGCAGACAAACGCGCCACGACGCCGGCAAGGAGGCTTTCAACATGGTGCAGTGCTCTTCTCGGTTCAGATCAGGGGACATGCCGGTGCGGCCAAAATGCGCATCCGGCGAATTAGCGAAGTCGTGCGGTGGACGACGCGGTCGCCGCCCGACCAGCGGCAATAATTCCAAGCCATCATTTTCGGGTACGCAGCGGGCGCTTGCAAGCGAAACGACGAAGCCGCAGTGGCCAGCATTTGCGCGGGACTGGCCGCTGGTCCGGGAGTGGGCGCCGGGCGCCCGCTGCACACTGCTGGACGAGCCGGCAGTGGCACGTTCGGACGTAGTACTTCTTCTCCGCCCGCGGCGGGCGCTTGTACCGCCCTACATGCATTTCGGGTAGACTGAAGTCGCTGCTGCAGGTCGGCGGCGCCTCGTCTTTTGGGGTCGACTCTTTGTCGACACGCGTCGCGTCGCGACCGGCAATCTGCCGTCGGAGATGGAGATACTGATATGTCCGCAGATCAATCGTCGAGCCCGCCGAAACGCACGTTCTGGTGGCTGCTGGCGGCCGTAGTCGCGATCGCGGCCGCGTTTTGGTATCGAACCGACGTGCTGAGCCCGCCGGCCCCGCAGCCGGTGGCCGTCACCTTGATTACCGGCGGCTCGGGTCCCTACTGGCAACTTGTGGGCAACGGCGCCACAGCAGCGGCCGAGCAGTACGACGTTGATCTCAAGATTCTGCAGCCGACCGACGACGAGAACATCGCGGAGCAAACGGCGCTGTTGAAGAAAGTCGACCCCAAACAGGTCGACGGGCTGGCGATCAGTCCGCTGGATGCGGCGGGGCAGGCGTCGCTGATCAACGAAGTCGCTCGCGACTGTCCGGTTATTACCTACGACTCGGACGCGCCCGATTCGATGCGGCTGAGCTATGTGGGGACCAGCAACCTGCAGGCGGGCGAACGGGCTGCGCATCTGGTCGAAGACGCGCTGCCCGAGGGCGGCCAAGTGGCGGTCGTGTTGGCCAACCTGTCGAAGGCCAACATGATCGAGCGGCGCGACGGCTTCAATCAACATTTCGAGCGCCGCGCGGCCGTCGCCGGCGACGACGCCCCCAAGTACGAAGTCGTGGACCACTTGGTCGACGAAGGCAGCGCCGAAACCTGCCGCGAGTTGGTGTTGGCTACGATCGAGGAGCATCCCGACCTGGCGTGTCTGGTCGGCATGAACGCCCAGCACGGCGCCATGCTCACCACGATTCTCAAGGACGCGGGCAAGCTGGGCGAGATCAAAATCGTCGCCTTCGACGAAGACGAAGCCACTCTCGACGGGATCGAACGGGGCGATATCTACGGCACCATCGTGCAGGACCCGTATCGCTACGGCCACGAAGCGGTGCGGCAACTCGCATCGCTGGCGCGGGGCGCCGAGGTCGTGCGGCCGTTGCGCGGTTCGTTCAGCACGATCGGCGTGGCGACGCTGCCGATCACCAAGGACGATCTGGAGGCGTTTCGCGCTGAACTGGCCGCGCGGCTCGACGGCAAGGCGCCCCCCGCCAAGAGCAGCGAGGGATAGCGGGCGCGCCCGCTGCCACTTGCTATCGTGGTTCTGACGCCCCAGTTACAATGGGTGGTGGCTGCCGCTTGGTTCAAGCTCGGCACGACGTCCCGCCGCATCGGCGACGGCAGCTCGGAACAGCACGGTTTGCTTCGCTGGCGATACGGCCTGTCGCCGCCGATTTGCCGCGTTCGCGCGGGAATCGCGGTAAGACCGCGGCGCCGGCGGAAATAACCTTTTCCACGGAACAGTGTTGGCGCGTCGCGCTCGCGGGGCGCGCCGCTCCAGCCGCCTCGCTCGCCCCCCTTGCACGACAAGACGCTATGACGGATTGCCGACGCACATTTCTCGGACTCGCCGCGGCGTTGGCCGCTCTGCTGGCGCTGGGCGATCGCGCTCCGGCCGCGCTGACCTACACGATTGGCGGCAACTGGGATTCGACCGCCCGACGCGACGCCGCCGAGGCCGCCGCCCAAGCGGTGCTGGCGCGGTACAACGCCTTCGCGCCCAACGGCTTCGACAATCGCAACGTGTACATCTACTACGACCCGGGGATCCCGACGGCCCAGGCCAGCTACCACGGATCGATCGGCTTCGGCGGCACGTGGCCCAACGAGCGAGTCACGCAGCACGAGCTGGGGCACTATCTGGGTCTGCCCTACGGCAACAAGGGCGCCTGGGACGGGTTCCTGTCCGGCGGCGCATGGTCCGGCGCCCAGGCGTCGGCCCTGGTGCGGCAGTTCGAGGGCGACCAGGCCACGCTCAACGGGGACGGCATTCATTTCTGGCCGTACGGTTTGAACTTCGACAATGAGTTCAGCGCGCTGAGCGCACAACGCCAGGTGGCGATGGTGTACGCCATGCGGGCGGACATGGGGATTGGCCCCGCGGCGCATCCCTCGGCGGCGACCACCGTCACGCTGACCGCCAACGACCCCGCGGGCACGTCGGGGTTCAACTATCAGGACCGCTGGAGCGACGGCTACTTCGCCCACGCGGGCGCCGCCTACCGGACCGGCGACTTCCTGCTGCGCACCCCCTCGGGCGGCAACAGTTTCACGTTCGCGGGCGACTCGCTCACAGTGAACAACACCAACGCGACCAGCGGCGGGTTAGTGTACCAGGGCGCCGGCACGACGGCCGTGACGACGATCGACAACCTGCGGCTGAGCGGCGGGTGGGTGCAGCACGCGAGCGGCGATGCGGACGTGTTTCAGTTGGCCGGTCGCATGACGGTCGTCGCCGACTCGACGTTGTGGGCCCGGCGCGGCGACATCAACATTCTGGCGGACGTTGCGGGCGGCGGCGATTTGACGATCCATCCCCCCGATTCCACCCGGCAAGACACCCGCTATGTGCGGTTCCAATCCCCGGGGAACACCTTCACTGGCAGCATCCTCAACAACGGGCGGTTTGAACTGGGGCAAGGCGCCAACTTCCGTTTTGCGATCGGCGGCGGCGGGGCGAGCAACGCGATCACCGGCGCGACTGCGCTGGCCACGCGGCTCAATGGCACGTTCGATATCGATCTCGCTGGGGCAACCAGTAACCCGGGCGACTCGTGGGCGCTGGTCACCGCGGCCAACGCCAACTACGGCGCCACGTTCAACGTGGCCGGCTTCGACAACAGCGCCGGCGTCTGGAGCAACGGCGACTATTCGTTCAGCCAGGCCACGGGCCTGCTCACGCTGGTCACCGCCTGGGCGACCGACGGCAGCGGCGCCTGGAGCAACCCCGCGAATTGGACGGGGGGAGTCCCGATCAGCGGCGGCGATGCAACCCTTGGCAACGCGGTGACGGCGACTGGCGCTCCCGCGACGGTCAATCTTGATGCGCCGGTCTCGCTCAACCGTTTGACCATCGACAACGCCCACAAGTACATCGTCGCCGGCGGAAGTCCGCTGACGCTGGTCGGCGGCGGGCGGATCGCGGTGAAGTCCGGCGGCCATGAGATCGCGGCGCCGATCGCGGGAACCGCCGGTTTGGAGAAGACCGGCGCCGGGGCGCTGACGCTCGCTGCGGCCAACTCCTACGCGGGCGACACGCACATTCGCGCCGGCACGCTGGCCCTGACCGGCGGCGCTTCGATTGCAGGCTCCGCCAACATTCACGTTCACCCCGGCGCCACTCTGGACGTATCAGGAACCAGCGGCGCGTTCGCGGTCGCTGCGGGACAGACGCTGCACAACAACAGCAACACGACGGTCGTCGGCGACGTGACCGCGGCCAGCGGCTCGGTCGTCGCCGGCGTCGGCACGTTTGCCAACGGCCTGAACATGCAGGCCGGCGCACGATTGCAGATTGGCGGCGCGGGGATGGCGGTCGATTCGCAGTTCGTGCTGGTCGACAACTTTGACGCGTACGACAATACCTTCGTAGAAACCATCGGCGCCCACCCGGGCGGCGACGTGACCGGCGGGGCGTGGGACGGCGTGGCCGACGGCACGGGCAATGCGCGGATCGTCGACATCCGCGGGGCCAACAACGCCATTCGCGTGAACGGCATCAGCCAGCAGGGCGATCCGTGGCGTGGGGCCGTGACCAATCTAGCGGAGAACTTCGACGCCGACCACAGTCTGGCCGACGGCGACACGGCCACTTACTTCTTCCAGGTCCGCCGCGATGGCACGGGCGACATCGACGGCATTTTCGGGCTGGCGGACCAGGCGGCGGACATTGATACCGTGACGCCGTGGAACGACTACGCGATCACGGCAAGCCTGTACGGCACGAGTCCGCAGTCGACGAGCTTGCGGGCGTACGATTCGCAGACGAACTCCGACGTGGTGGTCCGCGCGAGCATCGCTAACCAGACCTGGTACAACGTGTGGCTGGTCGTCGACAACGACGCCAAGACGTTCGACATCTACACCTCGACCGGCACGAGCGACGCCGAGGCGGCCAATCCCGGCACGTATCAGACCGACTTGCACTTCGGCCGCGACCTGGACGTGGCCAGCTTGGTGCAGTTTGGGCTGAACGAGCGGCTATCGAACAACGACCCGGCCGACGGCGCGCTGCGGATGGACAACATCTTCGTCGCGGCAGGCGAGAACATTGCCAACCCGCTGGGCGCCGGCGGCGGGGCCGTCTACGCTCCTGACATGATGGTCGTGCTGGGCGATCTGCACCTGGCGACCGGCGCGAGCGTGGCGTTTGACGTGGCTGTGGCCGGAGTGAACGATCGCTTGATTGTCGGCGGCGAGCTTGTCGCCGGCGGCGCGCTGGAAGTGTCGCAAGCGCCGACGGCGCCCGCGCTGGTTGCGGGCGACAGCTTCGACCTGTTCGATTTTGCCTCCGCCAGCGGGGCGTTCGACTCTTTCAGCCTGCCGGGCCTCGCCGCCGGGTTGGCGTGGAACGTATCGCGGTTGACCGCCACGGGCGAACTCTCCGTGGCCGTGGACGTGGATCTGGACGACGACGGCTGGGTCACCGGCGACGACCTGCTGTTGATCCAGCGGACCGCTCCGACGTTGGTCGGCCAGTGGCAGACGCTGTACGGCGCGCAGCTGGCAGTTGGCGGCGGCAGCGCCGCGGCCGTGCCGGAGCCGAGCGGCGTGCTGTTGGCCGTGGCCGCGTGCGGACTGGCCGCCTGGCGCTGCAGTCGCCGGCGCAGCGCCGAAGAACGGTAGCGAGTTCCCGCGCACTTCGCACGGCTCGCCGAGCCGTGGCACGCGACCATTCTGCTCGCCATCAGCGCGTCAATCGATGCGGCTCATTTGCCGTTGGAACTCCCGCTGCAGCGTTTCCAGGTCGCCGAAGTGCTTTTTGAAATCCGCCAGCCGCTGGGCCGGCTTGGGTTCGGTCAGCGGCGGCTTCGTGGCGATCTCCATGAGATACTTGCCGTACTGCTTGGGGCGCCAGCGGATAAGAAAGTAGTTCAGCGCCCACGATTGGGCGTAAGCGTCGACGGCCGTCTCGGGCGCCCGTAGCGCGTCGTCGCTGCCGATGAGCTTTTCGAACGGCAGCAGCCGCCCCTGTCGCTCGTTGGCCACGAAGCGGTCCCAGCGCGAGTAGTTCACCTCGCCAATGCCCGACCAACTGCGCGAGCTGCTCAGGTCGGGCGTCTCGAAATACATGGCCAGCCCTTCGCTCATCCACAGCGGGTTGGCGCCGAAGCGGGTCTGCAGGCCGCAGTTGAAGGAGATTTGGTGCGTCGCTTCGTGAACCACCGTGGCCACCAGCGGCTCGGCGGCAGGATGAGCCAGCAGCAGCGAAATGTCGCGCATCGACCCGCGGTTGCCGTACTCGCGAGCTAAGGCCTGCGAGCCGGTCAAGTCGTACATGCAAATGCGGTTGGTCGCCATGCTGTAGTAGCCAATCACGTTGGCGGCGCTGGCGCCCAACTCGGCCCGCGCGTGCTCGAGGTAACTCTGCTGGTCGGCGAAGATGAGCACGGGCAACGGTCGCTCGGGGGCCGCCACCGCGCAGCCGCGTTTCTTCCAATGCGCGATGAACGCCCGCTGCAGTCGCTCCAGCAACTGACTGCACCACCGCGCGTAGGCGTCGGTCGTGTTGTAGCAGATCGTGTAGTGGTCGGACTGATGGACGCGGAATCCGGGCGGCAACTCGGCCAGCAGCGTCTCGGCCAGTTGCTTCGCGTCGAGCCACTCGAACGGCCGCTCGTCGCTGCTGCGGCGGGTCATGCGCGGGCCTGGGACAATGTGCAATTGCCCGTCGGGCGAGCGGAGCATCACCCCGCCGGCGGAATCTTCCAGCAGCACCTCGCCCTCATGCTCGACCAGGCGGCCGTCGACCATGTGCAGCACGGTTTCCAGCGCCGCGGCGGGACGAGCCGCGCTGCCGCATAGGGCGGCGGCCACCGCCACCGCGACGGCGGCGTGGCGAGGGCAGTCGCGAGGTTGCTCGAGCGGACAACGGAGTTTCGTCATGGCGCGCGATGTGGCGGCTGGCGAGGCGGCGGAGGACGATCGGCGACAGTCTTGCCGGTGATCCTTCATTATACCGCGCTATCGCCCGCGTCGCCGGCAGGCCGTAACGAGCAGCATGGCCGCGGCGGTCAGGCCGGCGGCCGTTGGCTCGGGAATCGCCGTCAAGTTGGTCGCGGCCGCCGCCATGTCGCGCTGCCAAATCAGGTAGTCAGTTCCGGCAACCGCGCCGTCGGAATCGGCGTCGCCATCGCCGTGGGCGGCCCCGGCGGTTATGCCAAAGCCGGTCTGCCACGCCGTCAAATCGACGCCGTCGACCGCCAGATCTTCGTTGAAGTCGCCGGGCAAGTAGACGACGGCCGCCGTTTCGTACGCCCCCAAGTCGGGCGCCGAGCCGTTGTACGGCAGCCCCACGTCCACGCCCTGGTCAATCAAACGGCTGTCGGGGGCGAGCCGCAGAAAATCGAGCACCGGCAAACTGCCGTCGGCCTGCCGAGGTCCCGTGGCGCCAGCGTCGTCGAAACTCAGAAAATCACTCGTACTGAACGCAATGCCGTTCCACGTGTTGAACGAATCCGCCACCGTGGCGTAGATCGTCTCGCTTCCCGACAGCGAGATGTTGTTGCGGACCAGGTGGGGATACTCTTCGTCGAAGCGGAAGTTCCGACCGCCATTGGCAAACGCCGTGTTGTTGTCGACGGTCACGCCATGCGGCACGTGCGGCGGGCTGACCGAGAAATTGGGCGTGGCGTTGCCGTTCACGTCGATGCCGTTGTGGGGGTTCTTCCACACGAGGTTGTTGCGAATGACGTGCGTACCGCTGTCCTGGCCCAGCTTGATGCCGTTGCCGTCGCCGGCGAACGCCCCGTCGCCCCAGATGTTGATGCCGTTCTTGAACGACCAGGAGTTCTCGACGGTCACGCCGTAAGCAGCCGCCCAAAAGTCCCAGCCGTCGTCCGAGTTGCCCCACGCGCGATTGCCCCGGAACACGTTCCCCGGGCCGAGCTCGCGAAACTTGGCGGCGAAGCCGTCGGCGTTCTCGCCGTGATTCGACGCGTCGTAGTTCTCGTACGAGTCGGAGTTGAGAATCAGATTGTTCGCGGGGCGACGCGAGGAACTGCCCGACAGCTGCAGGCCCGAGTCGCCGTTGTAGCGCAGCACGAGCTGCTCGAAAATGTTGTTGGAGCCCGACACCCAGACGCCGTTGTCGGGGGCGTTCTGCACGGTGAGCCCCTTGATGTGCCACCAATCGTGTTCCAGTTGGATGCCGCGATCGGACGACGAGGGATTGGCGGCGAAATCGAGCACGGGCGTCTCGCCGGGGTAGGCCTGCATCGTGATCGGTGCGCCCGAAACGCCTCCCTTTTGGATGCGGATGCGCGAACTCAGGCTGTAATTGCCGCCCCGCACGTACAGCGTGTCGCCGGCGCCAATCTGCGAAATCGCGTAGTCGAACGTCCCCCAGGGGCTGCCGATCGAGCCGCTGCCGCCGTTGCTGCCGGTGGTCGAGATGTAGAATTCGCCGCCGACGGCGCCGCGGGCGGCGACAAGGCAGGCCATCATGGCGATCCGTCGCGCGGCGGTCTGCCAGACGCGCCGGTGGTCGAGTTTCCTCGGTTGCATTGCCTGTTCCGTGGTTGGTATTTCAGAGACCGTCATCTCACGGCTGGTCGCCGGATTGCCGCTGCGTCAGCCAATCGAGATACACTTCGAGATTCGTGTAGCCCGCGTCGCTCAGGGTCCGCCCGTTCCGGTCGGCGGCATCGCTGGGATCGAGACCGCGCTGCCGCTCAAAGTCATCCGCCATGCCGTCGCCGTCTGTGTCGAAGTCGGCCGGACGACGGGCGGGCTGCATGTCGCCCAGCCCCGCCAACACGCCCGCTTCGTTGCGCAGCTTTTCTTGCGAGTCAATCAGTTCGCCCGAGCGTTGCTGCAGTTGGGAGATCAGGCCCTGATCCACGGCGTCGCGGTCCAGCGACGCTCCCACATTCGCCACGACCGCCTGATACGCCTCCGGCGCCGAGCGCACCTGCTCGTTCACATCGCCGAAGAACGCGAAGGGGCGGCCGCTCGAATCGTCGATCAGGCTGTCGTTCGCGTCCAGGTGATCGAACGAATCCGCGGTCACCGGCTCGCCATCGTGCCGCTCGTCGCGATCGGCATCCAGGAAGTTGCCGGCGTGGTAGACCTCAGTCGCCGCGTCCTCGTCGCCGCGAAAGATGCGTCGCGTCTTCTTCGCCGGACCGCAAATATAGTAGTTGCCCACCAGGTTGATGCGCACCGTACCCTTCTGACTGCGGTGCGTCGCGTTTTCCCCCCAGTTATAAATCACGTTATTCACCAGGTTGACGTCGGTGGCTCGGCGGTCGGCTTCGTCTTGGCCGCGATCGAGCGACTGCTGTCCGCCGATCGACGGATTGCGCGCCCGGTGCGAGTGCCACAGATTCCCGAAGAACGTGTAGCCGCCGCGGGCGAGCCGCTGGTCGTCGGGCGTCAGCTCGCCGCGCACCAACGTGCCGTAGCCATGGTCGCCTTTGGAGTGAAATGAGTCGTTCAAGCTGGCCGCAATCAGGCAGTGCTGGATGGTCACGTCGCGACCCTTGGTCACCGACAGCGTTTCGTCCATGCCCCAACTCGCTGAGACGTGGTCCAGCACGACTCGCTCGGCTCCGCTGCCCACGTAGACGGCGTTGCCTTTGTTGGCCGGGAGGTCGCCGTTGCCCGGTTGGCCGTTGGGCAGACGGCGTTGCGATCCGGGGGCGTGAAAGTCGCCCAGCCGGACCCGCAGGTGCCGCACGACGACGTCGCTGCAGTCGGTGATCTCAAACGGATAACCCCATAACGTGACGCCCGGCGGCGGCGCCGTTTGCCCCGCGATCGTGAGATTGCTCTTGAGCACTTCCAGCGGCGCATGCAGCGCGATCGCCCCGGCGACGTCAAACACGATGGTGCGGGGCCCCTCGGCCGAGCGGATGGCGTGCCGCAAGCTGCCGGGGATCTTTTCCTCTTCATGCGGCTTGTAATCGTCGAGATTGACGACGTGGTACACGTCGCCGCCGCGGCCGCCAGTGGCCGCGGCGCCCTGCCCCACCGCGCCGGGAAACGCCGGCGGCGAGTCTGCCCCCGCGGCAAGGGGCGCCGCTAGAAAGAGCCACAGGAACGAAGATCTGAGCAAACTCGGGACAGGTCGCATCAAGTCCCCCCAGGGTGCATTGGAATAAAAGGAGCGGCGCCCCGCGGGAGGGACGCCGCTCGTCAATATCACGGCCGAGATGTGGCTCGCGCTAGCGACGCCGCAGCGCCAAACCGGCACAGGCCAGTCCCATCAGGACGATGGCGGCCGGCTCGGGCACTTGGGTCACGTCCAGCACGGCGCCGGGGCCCGACTCACGCGGCCAGAACCGCGCCTGATTGCCGCTGGTGGCGAGCTCGCCGCGGGTGATCAAAAACGACACTTCCCCGTTCGTGTCGGCGTTGATGAAGTCGGCCAACGCCATGCTGGAGAACGTGTAAGGATCGTTGGTCACCTGCGGACCGTAGGGCTGATTCTCAACCAGCAGCGTCAAATTTGCCGTGTCGAGATCGCGGATGTCGTCGTCCGTGTGGCCCATGCCGGACTCGGCGGTGGGATCCAGGCCGTCGGGGATCAAACCCGGGGCATTGTTGTAGGTGACGGTCGTTTCGTCCCACGCGGTTTCGTCAGGGTCGGACTCGTTGAGTCCCCACAGCGACAGGCTGTTGCCGGTGCCGCTGTCGTCGCGCTGCCAGTACAGGGTGAGCGAGGCGGTCAGCGCATCAGCCGTCAGCGCGCTGGTGGGAAACCGCAATAGGATGACGTCGTTATCGTCGCCGTCGATGTCGGTGCGGGCGTTCATCTGGTCATTGCCGTTGCGATTGCTGTCGGCGTTGTCTTCGCGAACCCACGTGTCGTGGGTCACGTCGATCGAGACGGCCAAGGCCGACTCGCTCGCCGTCAGGCACGCCAGGGCGATCAGCAGCGCCGACGCCCCGCAAGAGATTCGAGTCAGTTTCATCAGTTCTTACTCCAGGTGTTAAGGACAAGAAATGCTTCCAGGATGACAAGTTCGTTGGCCGGCGGGAAACCGGCCGCCGTCGCGCGGGACGAATTTCTCCGCGACGCGCGACAGTGACGGCTCGACCCTGCCCCGTCCCGCGAGGCCGCGCCGTCTGCTGGCGGGGTCACGCGGTGCGCCGACGGCGCGAACCCAACAGAATCAGGCCCGCGCTGACGGCCAACACAATCGCGCCCGGCTCGGGGACGCCTGCGGCCGCGGCGACCGGCGCCGACCCCAGGCCGATCAACACGACATCGGTGCCCGTCCCGGCGCCAAGAACCGTGCCGACCACGCTGTTGTCGACGTCGGTCCACGAGATGTCGCCGGTGTAGGTGATCGTCCAATCGTACTTGGTGCCGCCGAACACGGCCGACACGGTGTCACCTTCATAATAATTGGTCAGACCGTCGGCGCTGGAAAAGATCTGATCGTTGGCGAAATCCATGTCGCCGTTCAGATCGCCCGTGCCGTTGATCGTGCCGCCGAACAGGCTCTCGAAATCGACGTCGAACAGGGGCAAATCCTGGGGCACGCCGCCGCCGTCGACCGACGGGGCCTCGTTCAGCACCAGATTGAGCCGCGACGAACGGACCGACCCCTCGGTATCATCGTCGGCGCCGTTGTTGAGCGTCAGGTTGTTCTGCACCTGAATCGGGCGGGTGCCGCCGTTCTCAAAGTGGAATTCCACCGTGCCGACGCCGGTGTTGACGCCGTCGGCGCCGTCGTCAGTCGAGGCGATTGTGAAATCAAAGGTGCGGACAAAGCCGCCGCCGTCGGGATTGTGCATGATGAACTTGCTGGCCCCGCCGGCGCCGCTGGAGCGCCCCGCCGAGACGCGGATGCCCTGCGAGCCGCTCACCGACTGCACATACAGCGAGCCGCCGCGGTAGTCGTAGATGCCGTTGCCGTAGCCGCTGTCTTCCGATTGGCCCAGGTCAAGGGTGCTGCTGGGCAGCTCCACGTAACCGCCTTCTTGCACGATCATGCCCAGGTTCTCGTTGCCGATGCTGCCGCCGGAGCGACCAATAATCGTCGTGCTGCCGATCAGGATGTTGCCGCTCTTGATCGTCAGCTTGTTCGAGTTGGTCGTATTGCGGGACATGTACAAGCGATACAGCGTCTGGGGGCCGTAGTCGCGCGTTTCGTCGGCGCCGGTCACGGTGCCGCTGGGGTAGTACAACTCTTCGACGCCGTAGCCGGTTTCGCCGTACTGACGATTCCAGTTGGCAGCCGACTTGCCCTGCTGCTGCAGCGCCAGAAAGTCGCCGCCCTCGACGAGATTACTCTCATTGACGTCGGGGTTGGTGTAGAAGGGGTCGTTATCGGGGTCGAACACGACGCCTTCGCCGGTCACGTCCCACGCGCCCGATCCCATGTTGATTTGAATGTCGGTGAAGTCGCCGGCGTTGTTGTTCGGGGGCAGCAGCGGGAACCCGGGCCCCGGCGGGTCGGTCACCTCGTCCGGCGTGCTCCAGTTGAAGTAGTCGAACCACCAATTGCTTTCGCCTTCGGCGTCCCAGGAGACGGCCGCCGGCGCGGACAGCGCCATTGTGCCGACAATCGCCAGGGCCGCCGCGGCGGTGCGGCAGCAAGAGAAACCATGACGCAAAGTTTGCCATGTCTGCATGAGGGGGGCTCCTGATGTGATGCGTGACTTGTCGTCAGATGAGTTGGTAGAAGTCAGAGATGAGTACGGAAGCAAAACTGCGCCGCCGCGATGATCGACGCCGATCAGACACACGCTACGGCGGATCGAGTATCAAATCGAGTTCGTGATCTTCGCCCGCGGCGACGGAGAAGGAAAAGCCGGAATTGGCCGGGCTGCTGTATTTCGCGGCGACCGTGGGCGGCTGGGGTTGCTCCATGTCGCCGATATCTTCGGCGACGCTCACACGGTAATCTCCCGGCGGGACGCCGGTGGTGGGATCGCCGGTGGACAGACGGAACCGCCCCTGGCTGTCGCTCGTGCCGTAAACGGTCGCACCATCCGCCTGCGGATGGGCCGTGACCCGCGCTCTGACGAGTGGCGTGCCGTCGGCGCGGGCAACTGACCCGCTGACCTGCGCGTTGTTCGAAGAGCTACAGCCGCTGCACACGTTCCACAAAAGCAGCGCCGCCACAAAACTAAGCGAACGAAATGTTGCGGGGGCAAGCGGCATGAGCAAATCGATTCGACAGGTGCAAGTTCAGTTGGTTCAAAAAGAGGCCGACTCGGCCGGCGCCCACCAGAGCCAAATCTCAGCTAATGGGAACAATACGAACCGGATCCTTCGACTTCGGCGCCGGCGCGGGTGGCCCTTTGGTCCAAAACGTTCAGATCAACTTCACGCGAAACTGACTGCACGCTGCCGTCGCACATAGCGAAATTCACCACGCCCGGGTGATTGCCGCCAAATCCGATGTCGCCGCCTTCGTCTTCGTTCTTGTCGCAATCCTGGCAAAACGGGAGTTCGAGTCCGATGAACCCGCCATACGGAATGTGGTCGCCGTTGTATGCGTGACCGCTCTCCGCCCAAGTGCGACCCACCTCGCCAGCGAGAAACGTCTGAGACGTACCGTCGGTGACATTTTTCAAACCAATCTCCTCACGCCAGCCGATCACGCGTCTGGAGTTGGTCGGGGCGAACCGAAGCCCCGTTTCGCGATTGATCTGCACGGCAGCCCCGTCAACGATGTGGCCATTCGATGAGTCCAAGCCGTTTGGAAAGTTGAAGACCTGGGCCTTACCGTCATTATCAACCCAATCAAGCGTGCAAGTCGAACCAGCGACGGGGCGATAATCGGCCAGCGAACCGTAGTAACCTTTCGGCGTGCCGGAAACTTCAGGATCGCCGCGCGAATGTGCTGAGAACCCGTCACCGGGAAACTCTTTAATCAAGATCGACCGCGCTTCGTGGATCTGGGACGGGCAGAAATAAAAATCCACCGACGCCTGCCGCGCTTGGAGAGACTGGTCGTAAAAGCAGCCGTGATTGCCGCGGTTCACGTCCCACAGACCGCGCACCTGCGCCTGCTCCATGTAGTCGAGAATCAACGCCATGAACGTCAGGTGCCCGTCAGCGACCCGGGAGGGGGGCAGTTTCTGGCGACTGCTGTGATAGTTCTGCACCGCCAATCCGACTTGCTTCAGATTGTTGGTGCATTGCATCCGCCGGGCCGCCTCGCGGGCCGCCTGGATCGCCGGCAGCAGCAGGGCGACCAGGACGCCAATGATGGCGATCACGACCAGCAGTTCGACCAGCGTGAAGCCGGTGCGGCGCGAACCGGCGCAGCGTGTTGAGCTTTTCATGGGACACTCCATCGGGACGCGTTGGCCCTCCGTTGTTGCGCGTAGCCTCGCTACGCGCCAGGCGCGGAATAGTCTGGCCCCCGCTAGAAAACCCCCGGGCCGGAAGGGTGGAAAAGAATCGGATCGCGTATCAAGACAAGTCGAAAATCGGGGACCTTGTATTATGCTTGGCGAGGTGGTCGCCGTCCAAAGTCCAGCCTGCCAGACCCTTTACATTCGCACGCGTGGCGAGCAAACGGCCTTCGCAAACAAAGCACTAAGGACAAATCTGTTGCACTACTGCCATCATAAGCAAGATGTGCGCAGAGTCACGCACGACCGCGTCGGCGACGTTGCAAAAGAAAAGACAATTGCCGCATTGAACCGGGCCGTTGCGGATTCGCAGCAGCTCGCGACAACGAGGCGGCAAGTGCCCCGCGGAATGAGGCCTAAAACGGTTTCCCGCATCCGCCCCATTGGTAACCGGCGCACGCCCGCCCTGCGTGCCACTGCTGGCTTGCCCAGCCGTGCGAAGCGGGTACACGGCGCCCCCTGCTGGACGAGCCAGCAGGAGCACATTCGGCGCGGCGACGGGACGTAGCCGCGGTTGCGCGCAGGTGCCTCACACCTCCGCCTCGCCTTCGCCCATCGGGACCGGCTTGGACGAGGGGACCGCGGCGGCCTCGAACCGGGCGACTACGGCGCAACCGCACGAGTCGCTCCAGACGTTCACCGCGGTGCGGCCCATGTCCAGCACGCGATCCACCGCGATGATCAGGCCCTGCGCTTCGGTGGGAAGCCCCACGGCTTGCAGAATAATGACCATCATCACGAGCCCTGCGTGCGGGATGCCCGCCGCGCCGATGCTGGCCAGCAGGGCGGTCAGCGCGACCACGACTTGTTGAGACAGCGACAGATCGTGGCCAGTCATTTGCGCGATGAACAGCACCGCCACGGCCTCGTACAGCGCGGTGCCGTCCATGTTGATCGTGGCCCCCAGCGGCAGCACGAACGAGCCGACGCGGTTGCTAATCCCGGCCCGCTCTTCCACGCAGTTGAGCGTCAACGGCAACGTGCCGTTGCTGCTGGCGGAACTGAAGGCCGTGAACAGCGCAGGGCTGAGCGCCTTGGCATACTCCCACGGATCGCGGCGGGCGACGAATTTCAAGATCAGCGGCAGCGTGATGACCGCGTGCACCAGCAGGGCCGAGGCGACGGTGAGCATGTACCAGCCCAGCGAGCCGAAGATCGCCGCCCCTTCGGTGGCGGTGGCCGACAGCATCAGAAAGAACACGCCCACGGGCGCCAGCGCGATGATCAGCATGGTCAGCTTCATCATCACGTGAAACGCCGCGTCGATGATCTCGTTGATTCGCTCGGCCGCGCGGCCGCCGACCAGAATGGTGCAAACCCCAAACGCCAAACTGAACGCGATGATCGACAGAAACTGTCCCTCGGCCGCCGCGGCAA
This sequence comes from Planctomycetaceae bacterium, assembly GCA_002702655.1. GTDB lineage: Bacteria > Planctomycetota > Planctomycetia > Pirellulales > Lacipirellulaceae. Next base: position 3,370 of record PABB01000031.1, on the reverse strand, counting down.
ACGGGTTCTCCGGGATCATCGCCAGCAGTTGGTTGTAGAGCACCGTGGCGAGGCTCTGGCCCTGCGGCGCTTCGGCGTCGGCCGCGACCGCCGCCAGCCCGCCCGCGCCGCCTGCGCCCGGATCGATCAGGTTCGACAGCAGCAGCCCGGTGCAAATGGCCAACATGCTGGTCGCCACGTAATACAGAATCGTGCGGCCGAACATGCGACCCAACTGATCGGCGTTGCCCAAACCGGTGACGCCGGAGATCAACGAGACGATGATCAACGGCACGGACACCATTTTGAGCATCCGCAAGAACAGGTTGCCGACGAGTTGCGCGCCGTCGCCAGCGACGCGCGCCGTCGAACGACCGTGCTCGACGAACAGGGCGTAAGCCGCCGGATCAGCGGCGGCGAGTTGCTTGATCGTTGGGACGGTCCGGCGCGGGGGCGCGGCGGGGGCGTCGGCCGCTTGCGGCGGGACGTCCGGCCAGGGTTCGCCACGGTCGTCGGCCAGACGCTGCAAGTCCGCTTCGGGGCCGATGGCCCAACGGCGGGTGCGATACTTGGCGTCGCGGTTGGCCCCCGCGCCGGCGGGACCGACGCGCTGGTCGACTTGAATGAGCACCCGCTGCGGCGAGTCGAGCGCCCACAACCGCCCCGCGGGCACGGCCACCGGCGCGGCCATCCCCAACGGCTGCAGCGAGCCGGCCGCGATCTCAATCGGCGGATCCGTTTCATGCGACCCGGCGCCGGCGTTCAGGCCGATGCCCAGCACCGCCGCGGCGACCATGGCGATGAGGATCTGCCAGTGAAGTGGAAACCGCTGCTGTTTCATGGGGATCTCTCCAACCGCCGGGCCAGGTCGAATGCCCGCCCAACATACCCGCCCCACGGCGAGAATGCATGCCCAACTCCGGCCCCCCCCTCGAGTTGCGGCGGCGCAACGCTGGCGCGGCAACCGACCGTTTGGTAAACTGCGGGCTCTCGACGCGGCGCCGCGATCGGCCCACAGCCGTCCGCGGCGCCTTCCTCGCCACGCAACGCCACCGCAACGACTTCATCATGATTCTGCAACGACTGCTCATCACCGCGATCGCCTGCGGCGCCACGGCGACAAGCCTCGCCGCGGAGCCGGCCACCGCCAAGCCCGAAAGCGTGAAGCCCGGCATCAACGATCGCTTCCTGGCGCCCGATCTCGACGTGCGCGAGTGGGTCGAACGGTTCGAAGTCGAAAGTCGCGAGATCTATCATGCGCGCCAAATCGTCGCCGCCCGGCTGAAGCTGAAGCCAGGCGACCGCATCGCCGACATCGGCACGGGAACCGGCATCTTCGTCGAACCGTTCTCCGCCGCCGTGGGGCCCACAGGCTGGGTCTACGCGCTGGATATCGCCCCCGCGTTCATCGACCGCATTGGCGCCATCATCGACGTGAAGAGCCTGGCCAACGTGACGCCCGTGCTCTGCGGCCAGGACGATCTGCGACTGCCGCCGGAGAGCCTCGACGCGGCCTTCATCTGCGACACGTATCACCACTTCGAGTACCCGCAAACCTCGCTGGCTTCGTTGCTGCGGGCGCTCAAGCCGGGCGGGCAGGTCGTTGTGATCGACTTTGAGCGCATCGAGGGCGTCTCGCGCGAGTGGACCCTGGGCCACGTCCGCGCCGGCAAGGAGGTCTTTCGGCAGGAATTCGAAGATGCGGGCTTCGCGTTCGTCGAGGAAGTGGAGATTCCTGGCTTCGTGGAAAATTACTTCCTGCGGTTTCGCAAGCCGGCGCAATGAATTACGTGGACGTCAGCAGCGAGGCGTGCCAGCAGCCGCTGGCTCCCGTCGAGTTCCGCAGGATCAGCGATTGTGACCGCGGCCGGCCGTCTTCGCCGCGTCGCCGACGCGAGCGCAACGACACGACGCTAGCGCAACGAGACCTTGACGCTACGCCCGCTGTCGTCGAATAGCAGCTTGTCCTCGCGGGCGAGCCAGCCCACCCCGGCCATCGTCAAATCGCCGGTCAGGCCGACCGCCTTTTTCAGCGCGGTCATCGTCACCGGACCGTTGGCTTGGAGCGCCTGCCAGACGGCGCCGGCGGCGTGTCCAATCTCGTCCGCGGTGACGGTCGACGATTTGGCGGCCTTGCTGGCGGCAGCGGGGGCGTCCTTGGCTGAACTGGCGGCCGCGGGCGGTTTGGCGGCCTTTTTGGCTGGTTTCTTGACGGTGGATTGCTTCGCAGCGGCTGCTTTCTTGGCCATTTCTCGCTCCCCGACGCGGCAAAATTCGTTAAAGGCAGGTTCCCGAATGAACGCAGCGGCCGCACTCCCGGGGCGATGATAACCGAACCGCGGGCGTCAGGAAACTCTCTACGCGGTGTCCCCGGCGAGCGGACTCGGGCGACGGCCGCTGTCCGATTCGCCTCATTTCCGGACGGCCCGGCGACAGATATAATAGTGTTGCTACGCAACGCTCGGCGGCGCCCCGCCAGGGGACTGCCCCGAGCTTCGCCAAATTGCCCGGGGGCGAACAGGTTTCGACCGGATAGGCGAAGCGTAAGTGGCGTGTCGTGGTTGATCAGCAGGCCACGTTAAAAGCTGATCACGACCTTCAATTGCCGAAGGTTCCTACGCTTTGGCTGCCTAAATATAGGCAACCCGGGCTAAGGGCTGATGTCGGATCGGCCCGGACGCCCGTCACCAATTCCGACTAGTCGCCGGTCATTGCCGGGCACGCCGGCGGCGAAATTAAGTTCCTAGCTAGTTCTCGCGGAGCCCTGTCGACGAGGCGCCGCGGCGAGCGAAATCAAACTCGACGACTACACACGTAGAAGCTTGCGTGGAGATATCTCGGCACGCGGGTTCGATTCCCGCCGCCTCCACTGACAAGGCGAGTCAAACCGCCTCAACGCCTTTTGGGCCCGCCGGCACATGCCGGCGGGCCCTTTGTGTTTCGCCCACGCGTAGCGGGGTTTTCGGCGTCCGGCGCCGTCGGCTAGTCGACGACCGCGTGATACGGTAGAGCTTGCTCCTGCCCCCCAACCGTGCGCAACTCGTCGGCCCAGACGCGGAGGAAGACCTCGTTGGTCACCGGGTTGACCGCGCCCCACGACCAGCGGGTGTTGGCGAGATTGGCCCCAAGCGTGTCGGTGAAAAAGTCGCTGATGCTCATGGCGGGAATCGCTTTGGCAACTCAATGACGAACGCGCTAGGCTCCTCGGGACGCCGGCCGATTACCAGCCGGCCCCGAAAATGAACATGTAGGGCCTCGGCTCGCTGACGTAGGCCGCAAACCCTTTTCCGGCAACCGTTTAGTCAATCTGCGGCCGATTGGCCCCTGGCGTGAAGAATCACCGCGGACCGTGCATCCAATCATTTGGAAAGCAGCAGTTGCCTCAGGCGGT
>PABB01000030.1 GCA_002702655.1 Planctomycetaceae bacterium | reverse complement strand
GTCGTTCAACGGCCGCTTGCGCGCCGAATGCCTCAACGAGAATTGGTTCTTGTCTTTGGAGGACGCCGAGGAGAAGATCAGTTGCTGGCGTCGCGACTACAATGAGCAACGACCTCACAGCGCCCTGGGCAACCTGGCCCCCAGAGAATTCGCTTCAACTGACCACGCTAGCCTGGTCATGACCTGCCCCCAGGTAAGGAACCAATCATAAAGTTAGAGTTGGGCTTGTCCCAACGCCAGCCTGCTTCGATCGCTGAGGCGCAGCGGGGGCAACGGCCGGTATGCTCTACTGTTCGCGTCGCTTTGGTGAGGCCAAGGAAAAAAACGCAGTGCGGTCGGCGGCTCGATGGCCCGGTGCGCTCTTTCATATGGCAGCGCCGCCCATTGGCGCGGCGTAGCTCACGACGAAGTGGATTCGTCTGCATTGAGTTTCGCGTCGAACGCCGGCCACTGTGCGGGCGCTGTGCTGATTCGCTCAGTTTGCACTTTATTCGTGGCCGATTGCGTCGACTGCGGTAGCCGTATCGCCTCTGCAGGTTCGTTCAAAACAATCCGACCTCGCAAATCGAAATAATCAACTGGAGCGTGACTCGATAGTGAGTTCGCAGAGGTGGTTTGCCAGGAAGAATCGGAGCGCTGCCGTCGCGTGGACGACCGGGCGACTGTCCCGTCGTCGATCGTCGCGCGACGTCGCGATGCGCTCGCGTGTGCCATCGTGCAGAGGTCGATGTGTATAAGTGCACCGCCCGGTCCAGTCGCCTTGGATTCGCCGCATCAATGGGCGTCGTCGTGGCGGTTTTGACGTCGCCAACCGCGATTCGCGCATCCCCAGCTGGTCGCTCCGATGTGGCGCCGCGGGACGTGGTGCTCGATCCCGCGGATAGCGTAGCTGCAGACCTCTCGGATTTTGGAGAGGCGGAAGCGGCGGAGGCGACCGACGAGGCGGACTCGCTGCGGGCTGTTTTGCGGCGGTTGGAGCAATTGGAGCAGTCGGTTGCCGCATCCGACGCCCGTCGAGCCGAGAGCGTCTCCGGCGGCGCAGCGCCTTTTTGCGCGGACGTTGCTCCGGCGGAGAGCGATTGCGCACAGTGCGCTGGCTACGACGGCGGCTTCTATGTCCGCACCACCGACGGCAACTTCAGCCTGAAGGCAAACTGCCTCATACAGATGCGCTATATCGCAGATTGGCGAGATCTGGCGCCGGGCGACGGCGACGGCGGAGAGGCGGGATTCGCACTTGCGCGCGCACCGCTGATCTTCAGCGGCGCCGTGCTCTCTCCGCAGCTGACGTATTGGCTCATCCTTCAGGCCAGTCGCTCAAGCGGCAACGACTATGTTGAAGAGTGTCGCATCAACTACGAGTTCGAGAACGGCTTGTACCTCCAATTTGGTCGGTTTCGCGATCCGACGTTCATGCGCGAGTTGGACGTGAGCTACGCGCGTCAGATGGGCGTCGAGCGATCGTATCAGTACGCGGTCTTCTCAACCGGCGTGCAAGAGGGGCTGTGTTTGTCAAAACAGAACGACTTCCTCCGCGTGATGACGTACTTCACCGACGGACGCGGTTCGGGCAACGCTGGCGTTGCCAAGGACTTCTTCGAGGATGCGTCCGATTTCGCCGTGTCGACGGGTTTTGATTGGAAACTCGCGGGCGACTGGACGCAGTACGGCGACTTCGCATCCTGGGCGGACGAGCCGTTCGCGGCGTTTCTCGGCGCCGACTTGCACTACGAAGCCCCCGAATCGGGCGATTCCTCGCCGGGCAACGATCTCAACGAGTTCTTTGAATGGACCGTTGACGCCTCGCTGGAGCGCGCCGGCTGGATGGCCTTCGGTTCGTTCGTTCAGCGCAAATCGCTGGCAGTGGGAGAAGAGATTGTTCAGAATGGCGCTCAAGCGCTCACGGCGTATCAGATCATCCCGGACACGCTTGAGCCGTTCTTTCGCTACGAGTATATCGACTTCGGCGGTTTCACCAATGTTGGAGCAGCGCGGACGGCCGTCGCGGACAGTTCCGTGAATTTGGTGAGCGCAGGCGCCAATTGGTACTTCAAGCGGCACGCCGCTAAGGCGACTGTTGAGGTCGTTCACGCAATGGACGCCATTCCGGTCGCCGTCTCGTCCGCCGGACTCCTGTTGGACGCTTCCGCTCGCAACGGCCAAACCGTCTTGCGGACCCAGATGCAACTGCTCTTCTGAGCGCCTGCGAGGACCGAGCCCGGCGGCCGAAGAATCGAAATTCCGCCTACAGTCGGCCGCGTCTGATCGGATCAGCTCTCGTTCTGCGCCAAATCGCCGACTGGCAACGGTTGATTTTATTGCGGCGTCGCCCGGTTCTAATTAGGATGACGCTAGAGTCGCTGCGAGACTCTTTCTCCGCCCGCTGGGCGGCCGGCTCCAGCGCGGTCCCTCTCGTCTCCCAGGAATCTCCGATGTTCCGTCTCTTGATAGTTTTGATCGCGGGGCTGGCCGTACTCATGACATCCGCGTCTGTTGCATCTGCGGGGCCGGGGGGCTCGCGCTACGGAGGTTCGACGCACCGCACAACCTGGCAGCGGATGCGGGCTCCGCGTCCGTACGGCGTGACGCCGGGCTTCGAGTACCGCTATTTGCGCGGACGGTCCAATACGGCCGCCAGCTACACCAGAATGTTCGGGATCTGAGCGGCCCGCGCCGACTCCGAGTCTCGCTCAATCCGCGATGCGGTTGATCATCCGCGGTTGTCTTCTCAGGGCCAAGCCAGGCGAGTTCGTCAAACCGACCAAGGTTGCGGCATGCAGCGCATGCCGGTCGATTTCGAATGCGCAGCAGTCTGGTTGGACCGTTTTCTCAAAAGTCTTCCAGCGGCGGCCCGCCTGCGCCGGCGCCGACCAAGGCCAGTTCAGTTGCCGATCGCCCGTCGATCCAGTTCGGCTCGGGCCGGCGGCTCGGCTTGGCCGACGCCCCCGAGCTCGAGCGAGCAGGCTGCCACGCCGCCTCGGCGCGCAACCGCTCGGTCCGCAGATTGAACCTGGAGACGACGTTCTGCAATTGTTGGCTGTGTTTGGCCAGCTGCGAGGCTGTGGCGTCCATCTCTTCGGTTTGTGCTGTGCTCATCTGGGTGACTTGGTCCAGTTGCGTCACTGCGCGATTGATCTGCTCGATGCCGCCCGTCTGCTCGCGGGAGGCGACGGCGATCTCGGCGACGATATCCGTCACGCGTTTGACGCTCGCCACGATCGTTTCCAGGATCACACCCGATTTGCCGACCAGATCGGATCCCTTGCGAACCCTTTTCACGGAATCTTCGATCAACACCTTAATCTCGCGCGCCGCCGTGGCCGACCGTTGGGCCAGACAGCGCACCTCGCCGGCAACGACCGCGAATCCGCGGCCTTGTTCGCCAGCTCGGGCGGCTTCCACGGCAGCGTTGAGTGCGAGGAGGTTCGTCTGAAACGCAATTTCGTCAATCGTGGTAATGATGTCGGCAATCTGGCGGGACGAGCGGTCGATGTCGACCATCGCTTCCACTGCTTCAGCGACGATGGCGCCCCCCTGCTCTGCGGTCTGACGCGAACTGCGTGCCAGCTGGTTGGCCTGTTCGGCATTGTCAGCATTTTGACGGACTGTCGCGGTCATTTGTTCCAAACTGGCTGCAGTCTCTTCGAGACCGGACGCCGATGTCTGAGCGCCGTGCGACAGCTCTTGGGCCGCCGCTGCCAACTGGGTCGATGCTTCAGCGACTCGCCGTGACGTGGCATCGACTGCCAGTAGAGGTTTCATCATCTTCCGCACGACCATGAGCGAGGCCAGGGCAACTGCGCAAGTGACGCTGAAACCGGTGATGATTGCCGTCATCGACATCGTATTCATGCCGCCATCGATGGCCGCGGCGGCTTTGCGGAACTCGTCCTTGTAGGCCGAGACGCCGATGACCCAATCCCATGGCTTGAAATACTTCACGGCCGATATCTTGTCGCGAGCGGCGACGTCGCCGTCGTTTCGCCAAGAGTACTCCACGATCTCTGCCTTGCCGTCCGTGGTCGACTTGGCCGTACTGACCACTTCGCGGATGAAGTATCGCCCGTTGGCGTCCTGAGCGTCGCAAATATTCTCGCCATCGCGTGCCCCGTCCTTAGAGACGACATATTCGCCCCGGCCATCGCCCGACCCTCGGAGCACGTAGACGTAGCCCGTATCGCCCAGCGTCAGGTCCAGAATGTGCTGGCGAACCTCGGTCAACGTTCGTTGCGGCCGGCCATAGAACACGGAACCCATGATCCGGCCGTCGGCATCGACCAGCGGCTGGTATCCCGTGATCCACCAGGAGTCGACGACGTACGCTCGGCCCAAGAACCGCTCGCCGGCCATGAGCGCGCTGACGACCGGATTGGGCGTCCCGTCTGGTTGAACGGCAGGTATAAAGGTCCCCACTGCGCGACGCCCGTCTTTTCCGATGACGCCGGTGCTGACGCGCAGCATATCGCCCTGCTCGTTGACGCGCTGAAAGATCGTACATGCTCCTTTCGCTGAATGGCCAATTTCGTCAACAAAAGGCGACGGGACGGCTGGATCGTTGTTTTGTCCGAGCCATTGTCCGTCAAGCATCAGCCGGGGAAGTTCGACCTCATGAATGGAATTGTCGAATTGGTTGACGGCCTGCCAAGGTGCCGTTTCGTCGTCCAACGTCAGGTCCCGGCTTGACAATGCGTCAAATGTCAGCGCGAGCGCCGTCGCGACATGTTCCGTTTCGACGCGATCAACCAGCGCCAGAGTCTCGTGCAGCTGATCGGCGATTCGAATGCAGGTTTCGGCCGATCGGGCATCCGTGTCCTGCAGAACGATCGCGCCCACCTCCCTGCGTTGGATCCAAATCACGGCAATCATCAACAGAGACGTGGTCACGGCTCCTGCCGTGGCAAGAGCCAGCATTTTCTTTCCGAAACTCATCGTCGTTCCTCCAAATGTGCGGCCGGTTCGAAACGCCGGCTCGTCCCTCGTCCGCGAGGACTGCGGGTCGGCCGAGGCTCGTGGTCGCCGCGCCATCGGTGTCAGGGGGCAGTTCAGTACGCGCTCGTCTTGACGCCGCGGGGTACGCGGGCGCCTCGACCGTCGCCTCTATGACGACGCACAGGTCTCCACTCTGGCTGCGGTCTCGTGGGCCATCGCCAGCATGCGATCGGCGATCTGATCCAGGGCGACAACTTCGTCGACGCCGCCGGCGGCGATTGCCTCTTTGGGCATGCCGAAGACAACGCATGTTGCTTCGTTCTGGGCGAGCGTGCGGGCGCCGGCTTGATGCATCGCGAGCATTCCGTCTGCACCGTCGTTTCCCATGCCGGTCAGAATGGCGCCGATGGCGTTGCGCCCCAGGGCCTTGGCCGCGGAGCGGAACAGCACGTCGACGGACGGTCGATGCCGATTGACTGGTTCGCCCTGGCCGACGCGCACGGCATAGCTGGCCCCGCTGCGGTAGACCTCCATATGGAGGCCCCCCGGCGCCAGCAGAGCGTGCCCCGGCAGCACTCGATCGCCGTTTTGGGCCTCTTTGACGCGGATCTGGCAAGCGCCGTCCAATCGTTTAGCGAAGGCCCGCGTAAATCCGGGGGGCATGTGCTGGACGATCAGGGCCCCCGGCGCGTCGGCGGGCAGGCTCGTCAACACCTCGTACAGCGCTTCCGTTCCTCCTGTCGAAGCGCCAATACATAGCACTTGGTGCGTGCCCTTGAGTAAGGCCCCTGCGCCTAGCGCGGCGCGCGGCCCCGCCGCAACGGTCGTGCGACGCGGGGGCGATCGGCGTCGGGCGAGAGCGCAGGCCTTGACCTTCTCGGCGATCTCATCGGCCAGTTCGAACGTGCCGTCGCGGACGTCCAGCTTGGGCTTGGTGACAAAATCAATCGCGCCAAGTTCCAATGCGCGCAGCGTCGTCTGGCACTGTCGTTCGGTGAGGGAGGAAACCATCAAAACTGGCGTCGGGCGAGCCCGCATAAGCTTTTCCAGGAACGTCAAGCCGTCCATTCGCGGCATCTCGACGTCAAGTGTGATGACGTCAGGCTGCAGCGCCTTGATCCGTTCCCAGGCGGCGTATGGGTCGCTCGCCGTGCCGACGACGTACAGGTCGGGATCGCTGCCGAGGATATCGGCGAGCACTTGGCGCATCAGCGCCGAGTCGTCAACGATCAGGACTTTCGCGGGCATGCTTTTAATTTCCTTGCGTGCGGACGATGCTGCGAACGTCCGCCGAGGCTACGGGCAAGAGTTCCCCAAACCGGGGTTGGTGAACAGCGTGAACTCGCCGCCGGCAGTCGCCGCCTTGGCAGACTTGCTACGGTAAATTCGTTCGCGACTGACCAAGTCGGCCGCTCTGCTGAGCGTCTTCACGAGCACGCGTCCTGTCTGCGGTTGAAAGCGAATCCGCAGCGGTTGTCCGCCCCCCAATTTCTCGGCGACCAATGGAATCTGTTCGTCGGCCAGAAACTTCTTGACGAAGGCCACGTTCTGCCGGCCAATCTGGCAGGAATCGTGAGTCAACTGCAGTTGCAAAAGGTTCGCGCCGCCGAACGCTTTCGCCTGGAGCCGCCCGCGTTCGCCGCCTCGTTTCATGATGCCGGTGATCAACAGCTCCATCGCGTGAACGCCGTAGCGCGCCGAGGCCCCCGCGTCGACTGGTTGGGCGGGCAGCATGAAGTGGTTCATTCCGCCAACGCCGCTCTGGGGATCGTAGAGGCAGACGGCGACGCATGAACCCAGGATGGTCGTGATCTCGCCTGGCTCGGCGAGCACGCAAGTTTGTCCTGCTAGGATGTTCCGCGGGGGGCCGATCGCCGGCGCCCCGGCGATCCGGTTGAGCGGCAGCGCAGGGGTATGCGTCGACGCTCCGGCAGCTGCGGTCGACGAACGCGGACGTTCCTGGGCTGCCGTAAGCAGGCGGCTGGGACCGGGTTTCGCCGGCCGACGCCGATAGACGGTCTTGCCAAGCGGGTCGAAGAGTTCCGCCAACCACGGAGAACTCTCCGAGTGCCCTAGCATGAGGAGGCCGTGCTCGCGGAGTCGTCCGCCAAGTCGTTGTACCAAACGTTCCTGAGTCGTCTGGTCGAAGTAGATCAGGACATTGCGGCAAAAGATCGCATCGAACGTCGCCTGATGCGGCCACGGTTCCATCAGATTGATCCGTCTGAACGCTATCAAACTCTGCACCTCGGGTCGCACGCGGTAAGTGTGCCCGGGTGCTCCGCCGCGACGAATGAAGTACTTATTGCGCCAGGCGTCCGGCAGGGGAGCGAGCTTCTCCGGCGGATACTCGCCAGCCTGGGCTGTCGCGAGCACGTCCGTGTTGACGTCGCTCGCCAAGATCTTAACGTCCCACGCCTCGGCCGACGGAAGACTCTCCAACAGAGCCATGGCTATGGAGTACGGCTCGTCTCCTTGAGAGCATGCGGCGCTCCAGATCCGCAGCCGGCGCGGTTCCCCTTGGGCGGCCCGCCGGCGGGCATCGGGAACGACAACTTCGCGTAAGAAACCAAAATGATGGGGTTCGCGCAGAAAGTCGGTCTTGTTTGTCGTCAGGCAATTGACGAGCGTCTGCAACTCGGCGCCGCTTGGATCACGATCGCGGAGATAGCCGACGTACTCGCCGAATGTTCGCAAATTCAATTGCCGCAGCCGACGCGCTAGACGGGAACTGACCAGCGCCCGCTTCGCATCGCTGAGGGACACGCCAGTTTCGCGATAAAGCAAGTTGCGCAGCGCGTTGAATTCGGCATCGCAGACGCTATCCGGAACGGCAATCGCGGTCAGCAGAGCAGTCATGGCGACCCGGAGGCGCAGAGGAAGGGACAACAAAGCGGCGCCTGGCGGCAAGTTAACCGCCAAGCGCCAATCGACGACTCTTAGAACTCCTCAAACGAGCCGAACGGATCGTTGGCTCCCACGGTTTGCAGCTCGCGTTCCACCTGACCTTCCAAGTCGAAGTCGTCACTCGCTGCAGGACGGACTGGCGCCTGCCGCCGGGCTGACCCTGCGGCGACTGTCTGCTTCTTTCGCGGAGCGGCGACCGGCACGGAGGACGTCTTCGTCAAGTTGAATTGAGCAACGACCTCTTGGAGATGCCGGGCTTGTCCGGCCAGCGACTCCGCGGTCCCGGACAATTCCTCCGTCTGCGAGGCGTTGACCTGCGTCACTTGGTCCATCTGGGTCACCGCTCGGTTGACCTGCTCGATGCCGCTCGCCTGCTCGCGAGAGGCGGCGGCAATCTCCGCGACAATGTCCGTGACGCGTTTGACCGACGTGACGATTTCCTCGAGCGTTGATCCGGATTGGTTGACAAGGTCGGCTCCAGCCCCCACTTTGGCGACCGAGTCTTGGATTAGGGCCTTGATCTCCTTGGCGGCTCCGGCGCTCCGCTGAGCCAGGTTGCGCACCTCGCCCGCCACGACGGCAAATCCGCGACCTTGCTCGCCAGCTCGAGCCGCTTCGACGGCGGCGTTCAGGGCCAAGAGGTTGGTCTGGAACGCGATTTCGTCGATCGTCGTGATGATGTCGGCAATTTTGGTTGAAGCGGCGTTGATCTCGCTCATCCCAGCCACCGCCTGTTGGGTCACCGCCCCGCCCTTTTCTGCAACCTCGCGTGCGCCGGCGGTGAGTTGATTCGCCTGCTGCGCATTGTCAGCGTTTTGTTGAACGGTGCTGGTGATCTCTTCCAAGCTGGCGGCGGTTTCTTCCAGGCTGCTGGCCTGCTCTTGAGCGCCGCTGGAGAGCTCCTCCGATGCGGCAGAGAGCTGCTGGGCCGCTCCGGCCAGCGATTGAGCGATTCGCTCGACTTCGAGCAACGCTTTCGTCAGCCAGCGGGAGATTAACCACCCCATCGCCAGACTCAACGCAACGCCTCCAAGCACGCAAGTCGACACGAGCCACAAGGCGCTTGCGTAGGCGCAGTCGCTTTCGACGTAGGAGTCCTTGGCCAGCGCTTCCTTGCGACTGCACAGAGCGGACATGCTATTGTCGAGGGCGTCGGCCGTGGCTCGGCCCTCCTGCAATGCCTCAAGGGCCTCGCTCTGTTGACTGGCCAGACTGTGCTGAATGGCATCGTTCGCTTGCGACTGGAATTCGGCGAAACCGGCTTCGACCTCGTCGGCCAGACGTTTCACTTCGTCGTCCTTGGTCGTGTCTCTGACAATCGCGAGATTCTCGCCAAGCGTTTTTGCATAGTCGCCAATCCGGCTCCGGTGGCCTTGCATTTCCGCTTCATCGGTGGCTAGCACGACGTTGCCCAGCGCCCGCCCGATACGAATCAGCGACACATTGGCTTCCTTGCACGCGGACAGTCCGACGAGGTCCCGCTCGTAGAGTTTGTTGAGCATTGCATTGACCGACCGCATCTTCAGGATAGCCACGCCGCTGGCCCCCCCGAGTATCGTGCTGACGGTCAAGAACGCCAGCAAAAGTTTGGCCCGTGCACTCATGCTCTGAAATCGCCCCCGGTTCTCGGATGACATCTGTCTGCCCCATGGATCTGGAGTTATGAAGTGGTAAGTAAACTGTGGTCACGAGGCCCCTATGGGACCTGCGTCGTCCTGCTGATCACATCGCGGCTAGGCGGTCGTACGCGTCTCGCCGTCCCGTCAAAGCGTCGCCTCGAGCTGCTGCATTGCCTCGCTATTAATCAGCTTGTCAATGTTCAAGAGCAACACGAGCTTCTCGTCGATACGTGCCAAGCCCGCACAGTAGGTCGTGTCGACGTCGCCGCCCATCTCCGGCGCGTCAACGACTTCGTCAACGGGAATGTTCAAGACGTCGGAGACCGCATCGACGATCAATCCCACGACCTTGTCTGCGACGCTCACGACGATGATCACGGTGAACTGGTTGTAAGCTTCCACATCCATGCCGAAGCGACTGCGGAGATCGACGATTGGCACGACCGTCCCCCGCAGGTTGATCACGCCTTTCACGTACGCGGGGGCGTTGGGAATGGGCCGCACCGTCGTGAATCCTTTGATCTCCTGCACCCGTAGAATGTCGATCCCGTACTCTTCGCCCTGCACGGTAAACGTGAGGAATTGGTTGGCGTCCGCCGTGAAGCCGGCGTCGCGGGCGCGATTAAGGGTCATGCTGTCTGACATACTGAGTCACTCACTTTCGCTGTCGAGAGTTCTCCGGAAGCGTCCCGTGCCGGCGGCTTTCCGTACTGAGTCTTGGCGTGCAGCTTGGCCAATCCTTGGACATCCAGAATGAACGCCACCTCGCCGTTGCCAAGAATGGTGGCGCCAGCGACGCCCGGCACCTTTTGGTAGTTGGTTTCCAGGCTTTTCATAACCGCCTGAACTTGTCCCAGCAGTTCGTCGACCAGCAGGGCCAGCCGACGACCGTCGCTTTCGACGATCACGACCAGGGCCCGGGCCGGATCCAGTTCTCGGGCCGGCCGGTTGAAAACGCGGTGTAGGCGGACCAGCGGGATGGTCTCGTCGCGGACCTGGACGATCTCTCCGCGGCCGACGATGGTTTGGACTTCGTGCGGTCGCGGTTGCACCGACTCGACGACGGATACCAAAGGCAGGATGAACGTCTCGTCCGCCAAACTCACTGACAGCCCGTCGACAATGGCCATCGTCAGCGGCAGACGCACGCGGAACGTGCTCCCACGGCCATACTCGCTTTCTATTTCGATCGACCCGTTGAGCGATTCGATCGCCCGTTTGACGACGTCCATCCCGACGCCGCGCCCCGACACATCGGTGACTTCGGCCGCCGTCGAAAACCCCGGGGCGAAGATGAGCATCCAGACGTCCGCGTCCGCTATGGTCTCGCAATCCGACGGACAGACGACGCCGCGCTCGACCGCTTTGGAAAGAATGGCTTGGCGATTCAGTCCGCGGCCGTCATCGGACAATTCGATGTAAAAGTTGCCGCTGCGCAGATACGCCTGCAGGACGACGCGACCCTCGACCGGTTTCCCCGTCGCGGCGCGGGCGTCCGACAGTTCGATGCCGTGATCGACCGCGTTGCGGACCATGTGCATGAGCGGATCGCCGAGCTGGTCGACCATGGTCTTGTCCAGCTCGGTCTCTTCGCCGCGGACCTCGAAATGAACCTGCTTGCCCAGCTTGCGGGACACGTCCCGCACGATGCGATGCATCTTCTGAAACGTCGCGGCGATGGGAACCATTCGCAAGGAGAGACTCATCTCCTGCAACTCGCGGACTGTGCGCCCAAGCTGGGCGACCGATTCCACCTCTTCTCCCGGATGACGTTCGCCGATCTCCTGGCGCACCATCGCTTCGCCGATCACCAGTTCGCCGATCATATCGACAAGTTGATCGAGTCGACTGCGATCGACGCGGACAGTTTCCTTGAGGTCGTGTCCAGCTCGGGGGGCCGCGCTGTTTGATGGAGGTACTTTGGCGACATCGGTCGACGCCGTTGATTCCGCGGCGCACGTTGTCGTTGCGGCGACCGGCGCTTGCGGACTTTCGCCCGCCGCGACGCCTCTTAGTTGGATGATGAGCGCGGCGGCGTCAGCGTCCGCAGGGGGAGATTCGTCGCAGGTCAGCAGATCGGGCGTTCCAGCCGCAAGCCGCCGGAGAACATCGAGGCTGGCCAGCACCAACTCCAGAGCGGGGCCGCTGAGATGCAGTTTTCCGTCGCGGGCCAGATTCAGCACGTCTTCGGCGGCATGAGCCAGCTCCGTGATCTGCGTCAATCCAAAGAAACTGGCAACGCCTTTCATGGTATGAAACGCGCGGTACAAGGCGTGCAACGGTTCTTCAGCCGTGGCGTTGCTTTCGATGAGCAGGATCTGCTTCTCCGCGCCTTCCAGGTGTTCGTAGAAGTCGCCAAGAAAATCGCCTAGCAGTTCGCCGTTCTGTTTGACCTTCTCCAAGTTGACCGCTGGGATCGGTGAGTCGTCTGACGCATCCGGCACAGGGCCAACGGGGGCGGACTGGTTCGCGTCGTTTTCGGACGCAAGCTCGCCGTCAGGGCTTGGCAGCGTTGGCTCGGCAGCCCATTGATCGTGGTCGGCGACGGCGCCGCCGGCCCGGCGAAACTCGTCCAACTCGCTACGCAGCACTTTGGCAGGCGCTGCGTCGATTTGCAGCAGGATCGAGCCCAGCGACGGAGTTTGGCGGGCCTGCTCGTCCAGTAGCTCTGCCAAGGATGCTCGGGTGAGGTAGCCCAACGTGACGGCCGTCTCGCCAAACCGTTCGGTGCGACGAGAACCCCAGCTGACCGTGTCAAACACTTGGCTGACGCTCATCGCCCCCATGCGAAGCGCAAGTTGCCCCAGCGGCACGCGCTGTTCGTGTTGTAGGTCCAACGCATCGAGCATTGTTTCGGGGGAGACAACGCCGCGTTGCACGAGCCATTGTGCGAAGGAGACAGGCGTATCGGCGATCGCGGACTGCGACTCGTCGGCGGGAGCGATTACCAGTTCGGCGTCGTCAGCGTAGAAGAAGAACGCTTCTCGTAAGCGGTTCTCGGACCAATCGGTCTTCAGCGTGGCTTCCCAACGCAAATAGCAAGTTTGCGGGTCCATTCGATCCAGTGTGGGTAATCCGGTTGGGTCGAGACGTACTTCCAACTCGCCCGCCGCGTCCAGTTCGCGCCACACCAAGGTCGGGTCGAGGCCATTGCGAAAGGCATCAGCCCCCGGCGCGAACGTGATGTGCCAAGTGCGAAGGGCGGTCGATGCCGGCGACCGGGCGCGATCGCAACCCCCGCACCTCACGGAGGCGCTCGCGCTATCGAGGGCGCACTGCGTCGCGGCCAACCTCTCCGAGAGTTCGACTGACGGACCTTGGTCCGTTTGTGCCGCGTCCACCAACGCCTTTAAGCAATCTAGCGATTCCAGCAGCGTCTCCAGTGACTGCGCCCCGCCGTCGCATTGCGTTGAACGAAGGTGGTCGAGCCGATTCTCAAGGGCGTGCGAGAATTCGGCGACTTGGGTCAAGCCGAATGTCGCGGCGCCGCCCTTGATCGAATGGACGCCCCGAAAAACCTGGTCCAGCATGGACGCATCATTGGGAGACCTTTCCATTCCCAACAAACCGGCTTCGACATCGGCCAGGTGTTCCGACGCCTCTTCAAAGAACATCTTACGGTAGCGTTCCGCGTTAGCGTTCACGGGTCGTTCCCTTTGGCCTAGGCGACAATGCGAGCGATGACTTGCAGGAGTTGTTCCGGACTGAACGGCTTGACCATCCATCCGGTCGCTCCGGCTTGA
This sequence comes from Planctomycetaceae bacterium, assembly GCA_002702655.1. Classification (GTDB taxonomy): domain Bacteria; phylum Planctomycetota; class Planctomycetia; order Pirellulales; family Lacipirellulaceae. Next base: position 22,454 of record PABB01000030.1, on the reverse strand, counting down.
CGCCCTCGGTTCTTCATGGAGTCGGACGCTTCGGTGGTCAGTATCAGAATGGGAGCAAACTCAAGATCCGGCATCGTCCGCAGCCGCTGCACGAGTGACAATCCGTCCATCACGGGCATGTTGACGTCGGTGATCACGAAATCGACGGCGTGGCCCCCAACCGTTTCAAGCGCCTCTTGTCCGTTGGCGCAAGGAAGCACCGAGTATCCGGCCCACTCCAGGGTTTCACGGACCATACAACGCAGTGATCGCGAGTCATCGACAACGAGTGCGGTCTTGGACATGTCGGACCATCAACTGAAAGGTGCGAGGAAACGGCTGTACTAGGACTTCGATGCGGCGGCGCCGCAGTCATCGCCTGGAAGCTGCCACTGCAGTTCTGGCGGCACGTTCGTCCATCCAAACCGTTGCGGCCCGCCCGGCCACGATCGGCAAGCGATCGACAGCAGCTGCTGGATCGCACCGTGCACGTTCTCGGCCGCGCGACAATCGACGCGGACGTCGGCTTGGGCGTCACGAAGCGCAATCAGCGCTTCATGCAGATCCTTGGCGTCGACAACGTTCATTTCGCTTTGGAGAACGACTCGGCTGGGCCGGGTTCGGTTCCGTTTGATGGCGAAGGAGGGCGTCATGGTATTGGCGTTCCCAGGCGCTGAATCGGGGGCAATGGACCTGCGGCGGGGGCCGCGTTGCTCACAATGCGGTCAGTCGCGGGCAGTAGGCAGTGAGCTTTTTCTTGAGCGTGTCCTGCTCGAACGGCTTGAGGACGTAGCCAGTTACGCCCGCCTGGATCGCTTCGGTCACATGGCCTTTCTGGCCTTCCGTCGTAATCATGATGACCGGCACGTGGGCATCGAGTGCGCGGATTTCGGCAAGCAGTTGCAGTCCGTTCTTGTTCGGCATGTTCCAGTCCGTGAGGACGATGTCGAAGCGGTCGGCGCGGAACTCGTCGATGGCGGCGACGCCGTCTTCGGCCTCGACGATTTCCTTGACTCCAATCGCTTCGAGACACCGACGGAGAATCGTACGCATCATTCGCGCATCGTCGGCTATCAGGGCTTTCATACTTGGTCTCCGGGCGGTACGGGGTTCAAACAGATGCCGTCGGCTCGCGCAAGACGCGGGACGGACGGGCTTTGATGCTGGCATCGACGCAGAACGGCCCCCACTTGGTTTCACAAGGAATCGTGATCGTGGCGACGCCAGACGGGTAGTTGACGACGTGGTTCTTGCCAGTGATGACCGATGGCAGGCCAATCTGCATGGAGAGCTGCTCCAGTTGGTTGTTGGCGCCCCCCGCAATCATGTTGGTCATTTCGCAAATGACGTCGACGACGTCGGCGTCTATCGCCCCGCTGGCGTGACCAACGATGAATCGGGTGGCCTCGACAGCGACGTCTCGATGCAGACTCACGACAACCAAACCGCTTGCCTCGCCTTGCATCGACATCAGGCCGCTGATTTCAAACTGCGGCTGAACAGCGCTCTTAAGTCGCGGCTTGCCCCGTTCGACATCGCACTCGAGGAGCACCTCAAACGTCGTAGCAGTCGCGGCAATGAAGGGATTGATCCACTCGGCGCGCATTGCAATCTCCCATCCTGTCGCCAGAGTCGTTCGACGCTCCGTAGCCGCTGAGCGTAGCTCGGCGACGGAGACGCACAAAACTAGGTTGCGATCCAGGTGCAACATTCGCCGTAGCAAGCACCGATTGTGCAAGCCAAGTGTGCAACCGTGGGCGGATAGGCACACGGACGGATCGTCCGGCGGCCGACCCCTCGGAGTGCCGCGGGGCGCAGCCTGGAAATGGCATGAGAACGGCGTGAATCTCGCCGCGCGGCGGCAAGGCCGCCGGCGAAACGGTCCGATTTACCGGTGTGCGGAATGGGAGAAAGAATTTCCCACAATTTGCGGCGGCCCTTCAGTTTCGAAGGTCGAGGTCACGCGCGCAGGGCAGACCATTCGGTGGGACGGGGCGGACGAGTCATCGCGGCCATGACGCCAAGAATGCGCAGGTTTGCCTGCGAAGGGCGGCGCCATGGTATTGGCCCAATAGCAGTCCAAGACCGGTTTGACGACCAGCGTCCTCGGCTCCCTCGACTCCGGGGCCTCTATGCTCCGCGCCAACGCCGATGCTGATCACCCAAGGCGACTGTCGACAAAACGAGCCAGAACTGGAGCCGACCAGCGGGGATACTCACGCGAGCCTTGAGCCTTTGAGCGACCACGGCGATGCGGGGTCGCCCGGACCAGCCTGCGGGCTGTCGGAGATTCCTTTCTACGATCGAATCTCGTGTGCGCTGACGCGAACCAAATCGACAAGGAGATCCCCGGCGGGGTGAATGTGGAAAACGGCAGGCTGACCGTCCGCATCTGGCCCAACTCGACCCTTGCAGCACAGGCCTCGCGATACTCAGCGCATGCAGCACCAATTGCGGCGACGCAGAAAACGGCCTGACGGTCAGGGGAATGCGCTTCGCGTTCCTATTCGCCGGCGCCTGCACCCTTGTCAGCGGCCTATCTGAGGCGCTCAACGCTGAGATGCGTGAACTGCTAAAGCCGCAATACGAAGGTGTCGCCCCCAGACGCGGCAAGCTGGAATCGCTGAACGTCGCCCAACGGCAGTTTATTCACGAGCGATAAGAGTCGGAGGGCGCCGCCCACTTCTTCCACTGAGCCAGCTTCGTCCTCATCGACGAGCCGTGATCGCCTCGCACAATGCCACGGAGGAGACTGACGTCGCGAGAGGGCACCAGCAGTTCGCACATCTCCTTCGCTACGGCGAATGCGCCGCCCTCGTCGAGATGAGGTTTCAGCCAAATCGCCAAGGCGTCATATCTCGGACAAGACCCGCTTACCCTGGTCGGATGGCCCTGACGCTGAGGCTGGCTAAACCGCCAGCCGGGGTAACCGCAGCCTTCCGCCTCGTGGCGGCGGCTGCCCGGCGACGCACATCCCCAGCAAGCCCAGGCCTGCCAGGACCAAGCCGGCGGGTTCCGGAACCGAAATATGTTCCCGCAGGGTGAACACGGCCTCCGCCATCTCCCCGAGGGAGTCGACCACGAACAGGCTGGGCGGGATATGGATCGCCGCCAAGAAATTGTATTGGGCGCCTTGGGGCCATATGGCGATGTCGGCCGACCACGACAGCGCATCGGGTTCCAGAGGTCGATCCTGCAGCGGCGGATTCGGCAGCTGGCACGAAGGCTCCAGGGGGGCGGGATCGGTTCCGAAGTAGAGGGCGTCCGTGCCGCTCGACTGCAAGAAATTAGTATGAAGGCCCGTGCCGAGTGTCCATCGAACGGCAGTCACGGGGTACGACATGCTGTTCCAGGCGTACTTGTCGTAGGCGATCGACACGCCGGTTTCCGCGGTATCGAGGGTCGCTCTGACGGTGAACACCAGATCCCACTCGGTCTCCCCCGCGGGAAATTCTGCAGTCGGCAGGTGGTCTTCCCAGTAGACACCCATCAGGCTGGTATCGAGGCCCAGCCGCGACTCCGGGTCGCCCGTGGGAAAGAAGTTCCCAAACAAGTGGTGATTGCCCGTGAGACCACCGGTAGATTCTGACGTGGTCGTGTAGGCACTCAGCACGCTGCCGCGCGTCGCTGGGATAGAGACGGCGAGCCACGCGCCCGCGACGGTGAAGAGAATCAGTCTGCGGTTCATAGGATTCGCCTTCCGCAAGCCCGGGGGGGCGACGGCGACCGCCATCTCGAATTCGCTTCGCGGAGCAACAAGTTTCGCGCCGCTGGTCGCCGGACATTGTTTATTCAACTGTCGATACGTGCCCACGCTCAAGTTCGGGTGCTTGTGATCGCCGGTGAGGGATCCCTGAGCGGTATCGGCTCGGTCCGTCGCAGCCGACTGGGCGGACGGGCACATCCGAGCGCCGTCTGGGCGGGCGAGGCCGCCGGGATTGGCCGCAAACGGAAACGCTGGATCACGACCTGCAGAGGGAGAATCGCAAGAGATGCAAGAATTGGGCCGCCGCGTGGAAGCCTGGCGGACGCCGAACATGTGGAGTGCTTGTACTCCTCCCCCGATTCATATGGCGTCTACAAACTGTCAAGCAGGCTGCTGCTTCTAGTCGCGGCGGCTGGGCGATTCGACCGGCAGCAGTCAGGAAGCGATCTGCCTATCTTTCGGAACCTATTGGGAGCGGCGAGGCCTCGCCGATGGGCCCCATCTCCGACTACGCCAACGCGAACGCCATCACCGGTCGCGCGGGCCTGTTCCCTTCGCGTTATCAGAGTGATCAAACGGATCATGACTCCGGACCGCTGATCCGTCACGCCAACCGACGTCTGCGGTGCGCGCTGATTCGAGTCGCAGACAACCTGGCCTGCCACTGCCATTACTACCGCGGCCAGGAAGAAGTCGATCGCGCCCGAGGCGTGGACAAGCGCGCCAGCCGAGTCAAGATCCCCAAGCGATTCAGCCGCCTGGCCCTGGCCTGCGTCGGCGGGGACCAGCCCATGCGGCACCCGTGCTTCCAGCAGCCCGACTCGATTCTGGAGAAGCTGCGGCGCTTTCACCACGAGCACCAGACGCCCATGGACGCTCTGCTGAACGACCTGGAAGCCGCCGTCGAGCAGCTGCCGTACAAGACCTGCCGCCGCGAAGCGGAGATCGTCGCCGACGTGCTGGAGCAACAGACACGCCGTCGGCGGGGCCCGGAGCCGATCGGCGACCTGCTGCCGGCCGTGCTGGCCCGATTGAACGTCAGGACGAAAGAAGCAAACAGAAACAGGGACCGGTCCTGAACTCGCGTGAACATCGACACCGCCTGCGAACTCAACGGCATTCCTGCCTTCGAGGTGAATGGCGCTCTGTCGGATCACCACCGCCTGATGGGCAGTTCGGGGCCGTCCCTCGGCGTGACCGGGGCGCCGACCAAGGATCTCCCCGGAGGAGGTTGGCCGAAGGGAGTTCCGGTTATTGAGTTGCTCGGGGGCCGGCATCTCGCGTCACCAGGCCGCCTGCATGAGGTGACGCGCGCCGGCTCGATTGGGCCAAGACATGTCTGGCCAATCACCCGCCAAGCGGCCCTGCGCTCACCGGCATCGCTGGCTCGCGGTGCAGCTGGTCGCCGCCGATCAGCATCACGGGCGCCAAGATCAGCCTCGCGGGCCCCCTGCTGATCGGCGGCGACGATCGGCAAGATCATCCGCTCGCCCCAGCCGCCCTGCGCGTCGCAGCCCTGGTTGTTCTCGGTCGTCATGCCGGCTGGTCGCATAACAACCAACGTGACGCCCCTGCGCGCGTGTCAGCTTCAGCCTCCCCCCACGGGATCGTCGCGGGCGTTGGCAGACTCGGCGACTGCGGCGCAATGGACTCGCGATCTGCTATCATGGGTCGCGCACGCACGGCCATCACGATCGGAGACCGGGGGCCCGTTGAACCTTTGTCCCCATCTCCACTCGCTTTCACTTTCGACGACGACCGCCGCACGACCGGCTCCGCGTCCGGGCCGCCGGAGTTTGTCGGCTCCCCGCGAACCCCAGGCATCACGCCATGCGACAGTTTCGCTCATCGCCCCTCGCCTGCCTCGCTCTTGCGATGGCCTCCCTGGCAGGGGACTTGAGTTCCGCACGCGGCGCCCCTGCCGACGTCGCCAATCCGCTGCTGGACTACATCCCCGACGACGCCGTCGCCGTGGTGCTGCTGGAGCCCCGTTCGCTCATCGAGGACACCGAGATGGCCGTGATGGGCGACATTGCGTTTCTGGGCGAGATGCCGATCCCGCCGTCGCAGATTGAGCATCTGGCGCTGTTCGTGCGATTGACGCCCGCTCTGGAACCTGAGTTGGTGATCGGCCTGCATTTTTGCCAGGAGTTTTCGACCGCGACGCTCCGACACTGGCTCTTGCCGTCGTTCAAGCAGAAAGACAATCCGTTCGGGTTCGCTTGGTACGCGCGGGACGACTCCGCGGAAGAACCGGAGCCCGGGATGCCGATCGAAATCGCGGCCCCAGCCGAGCGCGTCGCGCTGGCGGGCTTCAGCTATTCGGCGCTGGATCACGTGCTCCGACAAAGCCGCGTCGGACCGGCCGACAGCACGCTCGCGACGCACCTGCGGCAACGCGCCGACCAGTTCAATCTCCAGGCGGCGACCGACTTGGGGCGGCTCCGCTCCACGGCGTCCCTGATTTCGCTCTTTGACCCCTCGTTGCAGCAGGTCGCCGCGGCGGCGCCCGAGGGGATCTCGGTGCTCGCGCTGGAAGCCGAGTTTGGCCGCGGCGTCAACCAGATGCAGTTCCGACTCGCGCCAACCGACGACGCGGCCCCGCCGGACGTCAACGGCCAGGTTCTGGCCAGCGCCGTGGCGGCCATCTCCGCACAGCCCGTGCAGCAGATCGGGCGTCGGCTGCCGGCCGAGGCGGACGAACTTCTGCGGTCCAGCTACGACAATCTGCTCGACTTGCTGCGCGATCTCGAAACCGTCCGCTCCGACAACGACCTGGTGCTGCGCGTCAAGCGTCCGCCCTCGCTGAGTCGAGCGGTCAACGGCGCCGTCCAGGACGTGCTGCGAATCGCCGTGTTGACCGCGCGGGAAGCGGCGCGGAGCATGGCGCTGGCCAACAACATGAAGCAGGTCATGCTGGCGTGGCACAACTTTCACGACGCCCATCAGCATTTCCCGGAGAATCTCCGGGACGCCGCCGGCCAGCCGCTGCTGAGTTGGCGGGTCGCGATCCTGCCCTACCTGGGCGAGGAAGAACTCTACAAGCAATTCCGCCTCGACGAACCGTGGGACAGCGAGCACAACCGGCCGCTGCTGACAAGCATTCCGGCGGTTTACCGGGACGTCTGGAATGAAATCGACGAGTCGAGCACCCGCCTGCAAGGCGTGACCGGGCCTGGCGCGGCGCTTGGCGAGCGGACGACGTTCGCCAGCGCCACCGACGGCGCCTCGAACACGGCCGTGCTCGTGCAGGCGAGCGAACCGGCGCCGTGGACCCAACCGGCCGACGTGCCGCTTGAGCAGGCGAGTGCCGAGGCGCTGGACTTCCGCGCGCGGCGGTCGTCCTTGGCGTACCTCGACGGCCATGTGAGCAGCGTGGAGAAGCTCGCGCCAGAGACGTTCCGCAAACTCTTCGTGAGGAACGATCGCGAAGTCATCTCGCTCGAGGAACTGGAGCCCTCGGCGGAGGAGCCGGAGGAGCGCGGGATCGACCCGGTCGCTGCCAGCGAGGCGCCGGAGCTGATCGCAAGCCTGGCCAGCTCGGAGCTCGGCCAGGTGCGCGACGCGACGGCCCAGCTCTTTTTCCTGCGCGAGCGGTTGCGGTTCCGTCACCCGCTGGCCGAGGTGCTGCTGGCGTGGCACAACTACTGCGACGTTCACGGCCGCTTTCCCCCCAACCAAGCGGCCGAGGATGGGCAAGCGCTGTTGAGCTGGCGAGTCCTCGTGTTGCCGTTCCTGGGTGAGACGGAGCTATTCGAGCAATTTCGCCTTGATGAACCGTGGGACAGCCCGCACAACAAGGCCCTCATCCCGAAGATGCCGGACGCGTACCAGGATCACGGCGGCGAATTGCCGGTAGGCCGCACGAGGTTTGCCGCCGTCACGGGCCCGGGAACCGTGTTCGGCGAGGAGGTTCGCATCAGCCAAATCAGCGACGGTCTGTCGAGCACGGCCGCCGTGGTCGAATCACGCCAAGGCGTGATCTGGACCAAGCCCGAGGACGTGCCGCTGGGCGACAAGTTGGGCGACTCGCTCCACGCGAACGCGGCGGGTCGCATTGTGCTTGGCATGCTCGACGGCCAAACGCTGGAGTTTGAAACGCTTCCCAACGCGGTGCTCAGGCAGCTCTTCCGATACCAGGATGGTCAGCCGCAACCGCTCCCGGCGAGCAGGCCGGCGGTCCAGAACGACTGGAACCAGCAGGTTCGCGCGGCGGTGATAGCGCTGCTCCAATCCCCGCAAGCGGAGCGCCGGCTGCTTGCGACCGCGTTGTTCTGGCACTATGCCGACGCGGGCGAGGCCGTCGACGCCCAGGCCGTGCGGGGCATGCTTGCCGACCCCAGCCGGGTGGTCCGACAGTACGCCATCCACAGCCTCGCGCAGCGGGAGACCCCGCAGGCGGCGCAGCTGCTGCTCGAGCTCGAAGGCGCCTACGAGTCCGATGCGGACGACGCCTTCTTGGATCGGCTCGCAACCGTGGCCGGCGACGCGGTCACGGCCCTGCTGACCGGTCCCGACGCGTTCCAACAGCGCCGCGCGCTGGACATTCTGCGGTACGTCGGGGCGCCGCACCACGTGCCGGCCGTGCAGCAATTGCTGAGCGACCCCGAGCTCGCCGCGAGTGCGCGCACGACCATCAATGAGATTCAGGACCGCGCCGCGAATCCGGAGCCCGATGAGGACTCGGAAGCGCGGGCCGAGTTCGACGCGCTCCGCGCGCGTCGCGACCGTCTATGGAACGAGGGCCAGCAACTGTTGCAGCAGGGCAACCGCCGCGACGGCTATGGCAAGGTGCTCGAAATGCTCGAACTCGAGCGCAAGCTCTTCGGCGAATCTCACCAGGAGGTGCTCGACACGCTCAACTGGCTGGCCAACCAGTATTACGGCATTGGGAGATTTGAGGACGCCAAACGTTTCATTCAACATCGCGTTGCCGCGATCAAGAAGAAGCGGGGCCCCGACCACCCCGATGTCCGGATTGCCCAGTTGGACGTGGTGATTCTCGAACAGGAGATGGGACTCTCGGAGAGCCAGCGAAAGGCTTATCAACAAGGCAAAGAGCTGGTCTCGCAAGCGCAACAGTTCGCAGAACAAGGGAAGTACGAAGACGCCGCGAAAGCGTGCCACGAGGCGGACGCGTTGTACCAGCAGTCCATTGGCCCCGATGGGGTGTCCCGAATCCTGGCGCTGCGAATTCTACGTTCCGTGTCCATTCAATTGGAGCAGCCCCAACAAGCCCTGAAATATGCCGACGAGGTCGAGCGACTCGCCATGAAGTATCTGGGCGCCAGTTCGCCCGTCACGCAATCGGACAAATCCGAGCAGGCGTACATCTCGCTGTTGGCCGGCGACAAACAGCGTGCGCTCGCCATCTTGACCGAATCGCTCGCAACCGATCCGGCGCCCCAGTCCCGGGGTCTCTTCGCTGACAACGCCAGGTTCCTGGCCGTGCAGCTCGATGCCGCAGGGCAGCCGCAGCGGGCGCAGCAGTACTACCGCATGGCGCTGCGGCTGGCTGACGCGAGCCCGCAGAAACTCTCCACGGGAGAACTGACCGCCCAACTCGCGGCGCACTGCGCAGACGATCTCGCGCAGGAAGTCGCCTGGCGACTGTCGAGCGTCTGGCGCTATCAGCAAGAGAACCCGTTCCAAGGCTGGTGGTCGAACTATCCGCGCCTGGCCGAACTGATGCACCAGACCGGCCAGCTGCATCTGGAGCTGGCGCTGCGCAGCGCTTTGGCGGACGGATTGCGGCAGGGCGTGCAGCAGAAGCAGGTCAACATCGGGTTCTACGCCCAGGCCCTGGTCGCCCTGGCGGGCGTGTACATCGATCTGGGCGACTTTCTGCAGGCCAATCAGGCGCTCGCCGAATGTGCGCAGATCGTGGGCGATTATCGGGACGAACCCTTCGTGGTCGACATGCTCACGCATCAGGCGAGCGTCGCCGGTCATTTTGGCAACGTCCAACGCGAGGAAGAACTGCTGCAGGCCGCCGTTCAAACGAGCAGGCAGCAGAAACCCGAGTTCGAAGCTGTGGCCCCGGCAGCACGGCGGCGGCTGGCGGAATTCTACGCGAAGCATGGCGACGCGCAGCAGGCGCGCACGCTGTTTGACAGCGCACGGGCCACGGCCGATCGGGCCGCGCCGCTGGATCGCCTGTCGCTGCTCGCGTCATTGGCGCGGTTTGAACTGGCCGAGGGAAATGACGAGCAGGCCCGCACGATTGCGTCGGAGGGAGCTCAGCTGCTGGCCGCCGCCGATTTGGGGGCCGCCGACGAAGTCGACCAGCTCGCCGCGTACGGCCAATTGCTGGCCGCACTGGGCGACGCGGACCAGGCTGAGGCCGCGATCAAGCGGGGCTTGCAGCTCGCCGAGCAGGCCTTCGGCGACGAATCGCTCGCGGCCAGCCAGTTGCTGAGCCAATTGGCCGCCCTGCATGCCAGCCAGGGCCGGTTGCCGCAGGCCCAACAGGCCGCGCTGCAAGCGCTGCAGACGACCCGCCAGGTGGTCGAGCATTCCGCGTTCCTGCTGTCGCCCCGCCAGCAACTCGCTTTCAGTCGTTCGATGCGCGAGAGTCTCGACTTGTACTTGTCGCTGGCCCTGCAGACCGATTCCGCCCGCGACGCGTTCCAGCAGACATATCTTTGGAAGGGGGCCGGCTTGGTGCGCCAACGGGCCGTCCACCGCCTGGCCGCAAAGCGCGAGGCCAAGCCGTTCTATGAAGCGATCGCCGACGTGACGACGCAGCTCGCGTCGATCACGCGGCAAGAACAACCGCCCGCGTCCGACGCCCCGCAGCAGCACGCGCTGCAGGACTTGGAGGAGCAACTGCACCGACTGACCATCGTCAAGGACCGGTTGGAAGCGCAGCTCAGCGCCGTCCGGCTGGCCTATCTTGATCTGGAAGACCCGCCCACGGTCGATGCGTTTCTGGAAAAGCTGCCCCCAGACGCCGCGTTCATCGACTACCTGGTGTACGAACGATTCGCGCCGGCGCCGGGCGAGGCGGCGAGCCGTCGGCTGCTGGCGACCGTCGTGCGGAGCGACGGGAGCTTCGCCCTGCACGATCTGGGCGCGGCCGCGCCGCTGGAGGACCTGGTGCAGTCGTGGAGAGCCGCGCTCGGCGCCGGCGACGCGGGCCGCGCGGCCGGCCAAGCCCTTCGCGAGCGGCTCATGGACCCGCTGGCGGAAAGCCTGGCAGGCGCCGCCACGCTGCTCGTCTCGCCCGACGACTTCCTCGGCTCGCTGCCGCTGCACGCGCTGCCTGCCCGGCAGGGCGACCGCTATTTGATTGAGGACTATCGCATGGCCGTGATTCCCACGCCGCAGCTGTATGCGGCCGCTGCCGCGGCGCCCAGCGAACCACCCGCGCGGGGCATGCTGCTGGTGGGCGACGTGGCCTACGACGCAACTGCTGCCGAAGACCAGCAACAGGCCGCCGCGGACACGATCGCGATCACCACGCGCGCGCTGCGTGCGGGCCAGAGCTTCTTGCCGCTCCCGGGGACGCGGGACGAGATCCGCGCGATCGAGCAGCTCTTTGCCGAGCGAAACGCCGCGGACCCCGACGGCGCCGCGCCGCTGGTCCTGTCCGCCGCGGGCGCGACCGAAGCCGCCTTCCGCGACGCCTGCGCGCGGTTTGCCAACATCCACGTGGCCACGCACGGCTTCTTCGCCCCGGCCGCCAACAGCAGCGCCGCCGGTCTGCAGGCGTTCAACCCGGGGCTGCTATCGGGGCTTGCCCTGGCGGGCGCTAACGACGCCGCCGGCGGCAGCGCCGACGACGGCGTGCTGACCGCCGAGGAGATCGCGGTGCTCGACATGGAACAGGTTGATCTCGCCGTGCTGTCCGCGTGCGAGACAGGTCTGGGGCGGGTGGCAGGCGGCGAGGGCCTGATTGGCATCCAACGCGCGTTCCAGGTCGCCGGCGCCGATGCCGTCGTCGCCAGCCTGTGGCAGGTGCCGGATCAGGCGACCCGCGTGCTGATGGAGCGGTTCTACGACAACTACTGGAACAAGCACATGTCGCAGCTGGAGGCGTTGCACGAGGCGCAGGTGTTTTTGCTGAACAACCCCGCGGCGATCGCCAATCCCGAACTGGCCCGCGGCGACGCGCGGCGGGTGCGACCGCCGCGCAACGACCCGGACCAACCGCGCGAACGTCTGGCGCCCGAGTCCTGGGCCGCGTTTATCATCGCAGGAAGAGTGCCATGACACGCCTTTCGACCACGCGAACAAGACCATGCCGGTACGCCATCGGTGCGCTCCTCGTGGCGTGCAGCGCGCTGCTTGCATTGCCGCGGGCGACCGCGGCCGCAGAGCCCGCCGCGCGCGTCCGCCTGGCTCTGCTCATCGGCGTGAACAAGTACCCGCACCTGCGCCGCAGAATGCAGCTCAAGGGGTGCGAAAATGACGTGGTCGCCATGCGGTCGTTGCTGCTGGAGCGTTTTGAGTTTGCGCCGGATGACATCGTCACGCTGGTCGACGAGCAGGCGACCGGCGACGGGATTCGCCGAGAATTCGCCGCCCTGATTGCCAAGCTGGCGGCACTGCCCCAGCAGAGTCTGCCGCCCGTGGTCGTCGTCCACTTCAGCGGCCACGGTTCGCAGATCGAGGATCAACCCCCCGAGCACGAAGGATTTGACGAACTCGACGGACTCGACGAGACCATCGTGCCCCATGACGCGACCCGCCAGGGCGGCCAGCAGGATATCCGCGACGACGAACTGTACGCGTTGATCGAACAGGCGTGCGCGCTGCAAGAAACGAAGCTGTGGATGGTGCTCGACTGTTGTCACTCCGGCACGGGCGCCCGGGGGGCGACCAAGATCCGCAAACTGGACCGCGGCAGCCTGCATCCCACGCCGCCCGCCGCCGACAGCCTGCCTCCGCCTCGGCGACTCCCTCCCGGCGCGGTCATTCTCTCGGCCTGTCAGCCGCAAGAAGTCGAGCCCGAGTACCAAAGCGAAGGGCAGGTCCACGGACTGCTGACGTCGCGCTTGGTGGAAGTGATTCACCAGAACGCCGCGTTGTCCCAGCTCTCCTACGACCTGCTTCACGACGCCATCGTGACCAGTTATCGCAGCGATTACCTGATGCTCCGGCCGCCGACGCCGATGCTTGAATTCGGCGATCCGCAGTCGCTACGAGAGTCCATCGTCGACGGTGCGGGCCTCGACCGCCCGCCCCTGTGGGCGATCAGCCGCGATCCGGGTCGCTCGAATCGGGTGATCATGCACGCCGGAACCCTGCATGGCGTGACCGCCGGCTCCTTGTTCGAAGCCTACGAAACGGTCGACGCCGTGCAGTGGGAGCTTGATCCGACCGCGGAGCGGAACGGGGAGTCGCTCTGCTGGCTGCAGGTCGAGGACGTCGCGGGCGGATCGGCGACGTGCCGAGCGTTTCGCTGGCAGGGCGAGCAGCGCTCCCCAGCGTACCTGCCCTCGGACTGGCTGCAGGGTTATGCCGTTCTTCGCCGCCACGAGCACGGCGACGCGCGGCTCCGCGTGCGGGTCGTGCGAGCCGCCAATGCGGACGAGGACGGCCCGCCCCTGGCGCCAGGCGACGCGGTGCCCCCGCCGATCCTCGACGTGCTCAGCCCGCACGACGCCCGCCCGGACTCGAACTGGCTCGACTGGGTGCACGGCGACGGCGATTTCGACTTTTTGCTCCGCATCGACGGCGACGACGCGGCGGTGTTCCCGGCGGCCGGCGCGGCGAGCGTGCCGCCCAGCTCCGCGGCGCCCCGCGACGATTCGCCTCCGCCAGCGCTGCGCGGCGGCTGGGGGCCGATCGACCTGCGCGACCCCGATGCCGCGCGAACGAACCTCCGCGACATGCTCCGCCGCATCGCGCGGGCGCGGAACCTCATCGCGATCGCATCGCGCGGCAGGCGGCAGCCCGGCGCCGGCGACGGGCCGCAGCTCAATGTCCAACTGCAACTGTTGCAGGTGGAGGAGACCGACGAGCATTACAACGTCGCCAAGTGGCGCCCCTGGCCGCCGCACAACGAACCCGGCGCCAGCAGCAACCGCCTGATCATGCGGACCGGCGACAGCTTCGCGTTCCGCGTGGTCAACGCGGAGCCCGCAGGCAATCCGATCTACGTGACCGTGTTGCAGGTGGACGGCAACATGACGATCGACCAGATTCACCCCTGGCAACCGGCGGCCGGCGCGCCGGCGGAAGGCGAGCAACGATTGGAAGCGGGGCAAGCGTTGATTCCGCCGGGCTACTTCGTCTGCAACGGCGAGACCGGCGAGCCCCCCCTGTACGGTCGGCGCTGGGCGATCGTGCTGGCCACGCGCGCGGCGAACAACTTTCACCTCCTGGCCCAAGAGGGCCTGCCGGTCACGCGCGGCACGACGTCGCCGCTGGAGGAGCTGCTGCGGGAACAAGTCGACCTGCAAGGCCGCAGCGGAGCCAGCCGCGGCAGTCGGTCCCTCAGTCAATACGATCACTCCTGGGGCGCAATGGTGATCGAATGGGACGTGCTGCCCGAGTGATACGCGCGTGAGCGATTGCCTGCCAAGCCAAGCCAAGCGGCACGCCGCAGATCGAAGGCGCCGTCGTCGAGAGCCGTCGTCGAGCGCGACGACGGTCAGCGATGATTTGACCTTGATGCGCACGCGGCGTCGCACCGCGGCGAACTGCTTCTTCCAGCAAGAGAACGTCTGCCCCCCCGCCTTGCCGAAGAACTCGGCGCGCCCGCTCGCTGATTCAGGCTGCCGCCGAGCCATGGCGATTTGCATTTCCGTCAAACGGTTCCGAGGCATGTTTCCACACGACTCTGAAGTGCCAGAGACCCAAACTACTCGCACTCCGCCCGGGCCAGGAATCGGAGGGAGGGTCAGGAGAAGATCAGCCGCCCTCCCGCGACCACAGATCGCCGCTGTCGTCGGGTCGGCGCCGATCGAGTTTCGCGCGGCCTACTGCGGCCCTCCCAGCTCCAATCGAATGCAATCGTACATGATGCTGGAGAATAATCCGGTCCGCCGCTGCTCGAGCGTGATTCGGTTGGTCTCATTCGATTTCAGCAGCGACGCGTCGAACATGACGGTGTGCTGCTGATAGAAACCGCGAATACCGGCTCGCGGGGCCGCCGCGTCGCTCGCCAAGGGCGCGGCAAACACCTCGACCCCGTTGACTTGCACCCGCAACCGGGCCTCGCGCGCCGCCGCGATCGCCACGGTCAGGTAGGCGGTTCCGTCGTGGATCTTGTCGAGCTCAAATTCGATCGTCCACGGCGAGCTCGCATAGATTCTCCGCCCCGCGTCATCGGCCCCGCTGTCGATGCACCACTGATTGAAGTTCCAGTCTTTCTCCGGCGTGCTCTGGCCAACGACGTAACGGACGCCCTGGGGAAAGTCCTGGGGATACGCGCGCCACAACCCCCATTGCCGAAAGTCATCGCCGTGACGGTATTCCGCCGCCGAGCGGTCCGGGACGCCGATTTGCCAAACCAGTTCTCCATGCCGTTTCGGTTTCCAAACGAGCTCTCCGACGGCTTGCTGAGTTCCCGGGGAGACCTCGACGCCGTCGAGCCGATACTCGTCCAAGACTCCTGATTTCAGGGCATAGAGCGTGTACGTGCCGGGCCGGACATGGTTGATCTCAAAACGCCCGTCGGCCCGGGCCTGCGCCCAGAAGATGTAGCCCTTTCCCTGGCGTTGCCAGTTCGTCTCGGGCGCGCCGTCGGTTGGCTGCGCGAGGACGACCAACGCGTCTGCGAGGGCGCCTCCCTCGGCCAGGCAGAGCTTGCCAACCACCCGACCGCGCTGACTCGCCTGCGGATAGGCGTCATGGTTCAGCCAACCATACGGCCACGCCCTCTGCTCTTCTGCGAGTCGTCGTTTCGCGTCGGCCAGCGCTTGGCCGTCGTCGCCCTCGTTGAAGTACATCAACCAGGGCCCAAAGAGCTTCTGCCATTTGCCTGCGGTCGAATCAAGTGCCGTCGTGCCAGAACCGTAGTGCGCACCGTGCATGACTTTTAGAGTGACGGGCGTCGTTTTCGATTGATGAACCGTCAACTCCTGATTGGTCGGTCCTCCGTTTATGGACTCGTTGCTGGGCGTGATGATCCAGTGCCCCAGACCATGGCCTGTCCAGCCATGGAGTCCATCGTCCATCGCGCATTTCGAATAATGATATTTGTGATCGACTGCTCCGTTGTCGAGTCGAGTCGCCTCGCGCGGAATCAACGTGGCGCCCGCGGCGACCTCTTCCGGCGCAGGCATGTCGAATACTCTGCCATCATCGACATACATCCGATGAAATATCTGTTTATCGGTACGCAGAGCGTAGGAGAGCTGTTGGATCTCGCAAGCCGGCGCCAGTCGCGGATCATAAGACGCCCAGAGGTAGCAATAGATGCCGCTGTCTCCCGCGCGCAGGACGTAGTGCCAGTCGAACTCGAGAGGACCGACTTGCCATCGGTGAGACACGTCCACGTGGCGGCCATCGTCTTGAACAACTCGGAATTCGGCCTCCTCGGGAATTGAGAACCGACCGTCGGCAACGACCTGCAAGTAGCCTTTCCCGCCGTTGCCTAAGACCTCTGCGCCGCCCAGCTTGATCGAGACCAGCTGGGCCCTGGACTTATTAACTGTCGCCGAGAGCAGTCCGTTCTCCAGCCGGATCTCAGCGCCAAGATCGGTGGCGGTGACTGGCGCTGTGGCTGCAGCAGGCGATGTGGCGTCAGCATCAGCCGCCGGCGGAAGCACGGGCGCGACAGCCAGGACAAGGGCTTGCGAGAGATGCGACCGATGGTCTTTCAGGGAATTCACGCGACGTTTTTCTTGAACTCCGATGTCGCCTGTTGCCGCCTGCGACAGGCGGTCGACAGGCACGGGTTGTCTGCCTGCCTCAGGTAAGAATTGAGCACATCCTTACGATAAGCCTTTTCGACGCGGCATGCCAAGACGTGAGTCGACTGATTGAGCGTCTTCGCGGGGGACGTGCGGACGCGAGTTGGCGGCGCTCTCACTCGACGAGGAGGGATCGACGAATGGCGCGCACCTCTCGCCTTCGTTCGACTTTTGCACTTTGGGAGCTTGAGAAACGGCTCTCCCGACGTCGCGCGAGCCTCCGTCAAGACAAGTGGGGTCCGACATCCTTCCCAAGCGGCGCGGTGCACGTGGCGCTCGACGCTCCGGATCGAGTCGTCCAACTGACCACTCCAGGAGAGACTAAAGTCTGATTCGGTTGTGGCGGCCGAGGGGAGTGCATCCTGCGCGAATTCGCCCACTCGACTCGCGGTTGGAGTAGGGCGGGCCCCCCTTTGGCCGAAAAAATCGCTGAGCGCGGGAACTAATTAGGTTGGTGCAAACTTGCGATTCGCTGCGATACGCGACAATCAAGAGGCCATCCAGTCCTCTGGGACCGCGAACAAGGACAAGAATCGTCCCTCTTCCGTGCCGGTGGCACGCGAGTTGCTTCAGCTGTTTGGCGGCGCGTTTGCCGTTCCTTTCGGGAGCGAACTCGATGCCAGAACCAGTCTATGACCTTCTCGCCGATCTGACGGCGTTTGCGCATGCGGCAGTTCTGCTCCTTGACTGCGTCGGCGCGTATGCGGTCGTGGCCAATCGGTTCTCGAAATGGCCCCTGCGTCGCTGGCAGATCGTCTACTTGACTCTCGTTGGCGCAAAAAGCGTCGCGAATGTCACAGCGGGCAGCTGCCCGTTGACGACGCTCGAGCAAGCGCTTCGCCGGTGGGGCGCGTCAGCCACTTCATTCGCATGCACCTACACAGAGCGTTACCTACCGTGGCTGCCCGCTAGCGTTGATCGCGCCGCGACCTTGCTGTTGATGGCGGCCGGACTTGTCGCCTGCCTGCAGGCAGCACGGGCCTGGCGTCGTCCGCCACTCGCGGGGTCTCCAGGGGCGGCCCAAGGCGGGAGTCTGTCATGAGCGCAACTCGCCTTCCCCTGATCGCTCATATTCCTGCCGAGGGCGTGGCATTATTAAATCTGCTGGGGATTGCCGTGTGCGTCGTCGGGGTGCTCGTCGCCTGCGCCGTACTCTGGCCCCTCGTCCGAGCCATTACGAAACGGCTGGCTCCCAGCGACGGGGTCCGACACTTCGGCCTGCGACATTTGCTCCTGGTGGTCTCGGGAGTGACGGTCGTCATCGGCTATAACTTGGCCGTCATCGACGGAGAGAAGAGACGTCCCGTTTTGTTTGTCTGCGAGGCCGAGCAAGCCGCGGAAGCGCTCAATCGTTCGGCAGGTGAAGCGTTGACGCTGTCAGAGATTACGCAGACGCCGACATTGTGCAGTGGACACAACGTCTTTCTCATCCCGGAGAGCCTAAGCAACGAAGAAGCCGTCGCACAGGCGGAGGCGGCCACGCAGCGCGTGCGGCCCAGGCCGTGGATTCGCGTGCTTCGAATTCCCGCCAGTGTTGACGGCGACAGGACGGCCGTGGAATCATGGATCACCGCTCAATGGGTCAAGCAGGACGCAAGAATCGAGAATGAGTTTCGGCGCCTCGATTGGGAGCAGCGGCGAACGTACTGGGAACCGAGCGAAGTTGAAGAGACGATTCCATATCTCTTTGTCTGCGAGTCAGAACCGGCGGCGGTTGTGCTGAATTCGCTCCGCCACGACGGCGGGAGCCGAATCGCCTACACGCTGGCCGAAATCGTCGACTCGCCAGACGTCTGTCGCGACCACGAAGTGTTGGTGATCCCCCAACAACTCGATGACGACCAGATCTTGGCACAGGCCGAAGGCAGCGTGGCGAATTTGCAGCCGCGGCCGGCCGTTCGCGTGTTCCACGTGGCAGACGACGGTGACGGCCGAACGTCCACCGTGGAGGCATGGATCGCAGAGCAGCGCGACCGGAAGGCCATCGAAGTCTCAAGTAGCGTGTGGCGACTCCTGCGCCAACAATACCCTCGGTATGCAGACCCGCGATTCGCGGATCTCAAACATGCTGCCGTGGCGCTCGTTCCGCCGATCGCCGTGCTGGTCCTGGCAAGTTTGCGGCTCGTTTCAGCTTACGCCCTGGCAATCAGTTCCGCAGCAATTTGCATCCTGGCCTTGCTGCTGCCGATTTGTCGAGAAGTGTGGGGGTTTATGGCGTTGCCGGCCTGCTTTGTCTTCGCGCCTCTATGCACAGATTCCCGTGAAATCTATCTCGGATCTGCCGCGGCCATCGGAGCGGCTGCCAATCTGTTTTTTGCGACTGCGTACATGGCTTATTGGAAAATCGGCGGGCAATCGAATGCACGCCTGAATTTCGCACGGCTCGCGTCGGTGGTTGCGATCGGATGCGCCGTAGCGGCTTTGTACCCGCTTACGCGCCTGTCCGAATTGATGCCGATCTACATGGGGTACGGCGTCTGGATTGCAGGACTGCTTGCCTTGGCGATCGGCAGTTGGAACACGTCGATCGCCGATACGGCTGACTCAGCAGAAGGACCGCCGGAAGACGCTGACGTCGGCTAGCAGAACAGGACAGCTCTGGCGTTCTCAGAAACCGCAGA
Organism: Planctomycetaceae bacterium; assembly: GCA_002702655.1. Taxonomy (GTDB): domain Bacteria; phylum Planctomycetota; class Planctomycetia; order Pirellulales; family Lacipirellulaceae. Next base: position 3,282 of record PABB01000030.1, on the reverse strand, counting down.
TGTTGGCCGTCCCGTCGGGCGGATGTGGCCATTGCCTCGTTCAGGTTTGGCTCCGGCTAAGTCGCAGCAGCTGTACCAGCCGTCGCGGAATGGCCTGCGCATCAATCTGCTGAGGTGGAACTCAACTCGTTCAACTCACCGACTGGCCAATAGACGGCGGGTGCATCGCCCGCACGCTGGAAGCGATTCTGCTAGGGCGCAGCGGTGCGAAATATCGAAGGCCACCTCAGCGAGTTTGGAGGAGGCGCAACCTGCTGGTGTTGGTCCCACCTCGCTGACTTCGCGACCCTGCACCCTGACAGCGGTGGCGCGACCGATGTCAGTTGCGGGTCGGCGCGCTCTCGCCTGAGTGATCCGGAAACGCCGCCGTCGTAGCCGCCGCTTGATCGCCGCGGCAGCAAGTCGCCCAGGCGTCGATGTTGCTTTCTCCACCGTAACTGTGCGGAGTCGCACAGGTGGTTGGATGTGTGTTTGGAACCAAAGTGCCTCCGCCAGCGACCTCGTGTGCGGAACGGGATTTGCGGATTTAGCCGACGACACGAAGCTGCCGCCCCCGCAGCCACGGCGAATAAGGAGCACGGTCATGAACGTTCAAAAGTACCTGATGGAGAAACAAGTCCGTTACGAAGTGATCTCGCACAATGCCACCTATGATGCTCAACGCATGTCGCAGACGATGCACATTTCGGGACATCACGTGGCAAAGACGGTCCTCTTGAGAACGCCCGCTGGATTTGCAGTCGCTGTTCTGCCGGCGACGAACGTGGTGGATCTGCCGGCAGCCGCCGAGGCTTTGACCGTATCGACGGCCGAGTTGGCCACCGAACAGGAGCTAGCGCAGCACTGTCCCGACTGCGAGCTGGGTGCGTTGCCGCCATTTGGCTCGCAATACCAGATGCAAACGCTGGTCGATGAGAAGTTGGCCGAAGACGACGACATCGTGTTTGAAGGGACCACGCACAACGAGGCGATCAAAATGAAGTTCGGCGATTTCTCGAACCTGGAAAAACCGATCTTCGCACAGATCTGCGTCCCTGGCGTGACGCATTGAATGTCAAAGTCGAACTGGTCAAAGCCGGCTGCTCGACCTACCTCCAGAGGCGCCCTCAGGCGCAGAGTCGTTCCGGCGCGGTCCCAGCCGCGTTAGCTGCGGGGGAGTTGCCGGGAGTCCCGGAGCGGTTCAGGCCGGCGTGACGCCGTGGAGGCCGAGGCAGCTGTTGCCGGGAAGGAATGCGGCGTCAGGCAGGCTGCGCTGGCAAAGCCCGCGCATCCCAGGCGGGCCAAAGCAGAATGGCGAGGGGGTGTTCCAGTCGTCGTAGGATTCCAAACTCCAGCCACCGTCGTGAGACGTGCCAGTCCAAACGTCAGGGCGAAGTCTGTCGCCGGGTCGGGCCGTGACATCCGGCTGTTTGCCGGTCGTGCCGGCTGCCTAGAAAAGGACGCGACGACTGGGGAAGTCTCTTGCGCGCCCGGCCCTGCTAGTGACTGGTGGATTGCTTATTTGGAGAGCGCAGAAGAAAAACAGCTGACTCCCACAGACAGGGGGACTACCGTCCCGTCGCCTCCTCGCGCGGCGGCAGGTCATCTTCTTGTGCTGTTTCATTATCGAGTTCTACATTGTCGTCCTCGGCAATTTCATGCGGACCTTCTGCTGCCATGAGGGCAGCGATAAACTCGCTAAGACCTCCGTCGTCGTCGTCGTCGTCAGTCCGCTCTGCGGCGCCGTCCGAAACCCGGACAATGCCGCCGCGGAGCATCGACTTACCCTGCGGCGGGTCTGTTTTTTGTGCTGCTGCATCGTAGATCACGACATTGTAGTCAGCGGCAATTTTATGCGGGTCTTGTCCTGCAATGATGGCGTCGATGAACTCGCTCAGACCTCCGTCGTTGGGCATCGTCATCGTGCCGCCGTCCGTAGTCCGGGCGATGCCGCCGCGGAGCATCGGTGCATCCTGCGGCGGGGCTTTTTTTTGTTCTGCTGCGTCGTAGACCACGACATTGTCGTCCTCGGCAATTTCATGCGGACCTTCTGCTGCATTGACGGCGTCGATGAACTCGCTCCGACCTCCGTTATTGGGCAGCGGCATCGTGCCGCCGTCCGCAGTCCGGACGATGCCGGGCGGCAAATCCGCTACGCGCTCTTCAAGCTCAGGTAGCTCAGACAGTCTGTCAATGCGCTGAACGCTCGTATCAGTCACCCGGCTGAGCAGCCACCGGTCGACCTCTTCTCGATACGCGATGAGCGCCTCGTACTCGACGCTGCTGCCGTCTGCTCGCGTGTATTGTGACCGCACGATGTAGTGCGGCGGCTTTCCTGGGACTGCCGGCAGTAGTTCTGCGCTGCCTCTCTTGAAAGTCAGGCCGCGGCCGTCAACGTCGCGGATTCGATCGCGCACAAACAGAAGGGCAGCGTCGCTTCGATCTAGCGCAGGGATGACGCGCCAGGACGCGACCCAGAGGACGAGAAGCGCGCAGACAACTGCGCAGGCAATTGCTGTCACGATGGCCTTCATCGCGCGGGATCCCGTAGTGCGTGTACCGCCTTATTGAAGGATACCAGTTGCAGGCGGGCGCGTCACGCTAAAAGGGGGTCGCCAGGCGGACAGACGGGCTCTGCCTTTCCACAGATCCGCTGCATCATCCGTCCTGCGCTCGCCATTGTTGTTGTCGAGCGGCCCTTGGGCGTTCAGCCGGTCCTGCGCTGGGTCCGTCTCGGTGGAGAGGACCGCCTGCAAGAGGATCGTGAGGCCGTCCCAGTCGGGAATCGTGATGGGACCGCCGTTGAACCCGCCAAGCGTGGCGGCAAACGTCACGTGGTCATCGGCGGCGGGTCGACCGCCAACCGTGCTACGACTTGGCGGAGGCGCGCTCGTGATGCTGGTGACGGAATCCGTGCCGCTCACGGCAAATATGGAAGTGGTGCGACTCGCCTGGGGCCAAGTCCGCGGGCACGAATTCGTCGGGGAGGGGCTTTGATCTTCTCTTGTGGCAATTGAAGGCGGGGCTAGTCGGAATCTCACGGCCGCTTGCGACTCGTTCCGGAAGAGATGCCGCCTGCCGCGTTCGTTGCCGACGAGAATGTCAACCTTCCCGTCGCGGTTGTCGTCTCACGCGGCAGCCCCCATTCCTATCGCTCCCAACTCGCTGGAAACGAAGTTGTGGCGAGATCAGTGGTCCGCGCCGAGCGTCTTGACCGCCGCCGGCAACTCGGGATCCACCCGCCCCCGCTCGCCTTTGCCCTCTTCGTCGATGCGGAGGTCCACGTCGCGCTGGATGCTCTCC
>PABB01000029.1 GCA_002702655.1 Planctomycetaceae bacterium | reverse complement strand
GCTCGGCAGGGGCCTCGCCCGCCCCTGCATGTCTGTCCTTCATACGATCGGCGCCGCGTCTGGCCGCCCGACCCGCGCGGCTTCGCGGTATCCGCGACGCTGCGTATACTGAGGTCAGCCTCCGCCCTCCTCTGCCCTTCCGGAACAGTCCTGATGTCCAAGCCCGCCGCTTCCGCCGACCGCCATCGCCGGACGCGCAACGATCATGCGCAGGAGACGGCCGAGGACTACGTGGAGGCGATCGCCGAAATGATCGCCGCGGACGGGCGGTGTCGCGTAGTCGATCTCGCGCGCCAGTTCGATGTGAGCCACGTGACGGTCAGCAAAGTCGTGGCCCGCCTGCGCCGCGAGGGGCTGGTCAAGCCCGACGCCTACGCCCCGCTGGAACTGACGACCGCGGGGCGAAAGCTGGCCAACGAATCGCGCCGGCGTCACGAAACTGTCTACCAATTCCTGCGGGCAATCGGCGTGAGCCAGCGCACGGCGGAGATTGACACCGAGGGCATCGAGCACCATGTGAGCCCGCAGACTTTAGAGTGCTTTCGCCGGCTCACCGAGCGTCTCGAACGCTAGGCTCAACGCGATGCGAAAGTTTGCAGCGGTCGCGCCGGTCGCACCGCCGCCAGGGCGGCGACATTCTTGCAGTTTCTCCCGCCCGGGAACGCCATTTTGCTGGCTGAAACCGCTGGTCATGGTATTCTTACGGCAGACCCGCGGCCGGCCGCACTCGGCTGCGGATCCCCCCTGCCCCCGCGCACTCGGTCCCGCATCTCCGCCGAACAATGCGCAACTTCAAAAATCGATACTACAAGCGGTTCCGCATGGAGCTCGACCTGCGTCGCTGGTCTGCGCCGGAGGTCCGCTGTTGTTCCGATTATCGACTGCTGTCGTGGTCTCCCGAATTGGTCGAGGCGCACGGCGAAGTCAAATTTCTCTCGTTCTGCGACGAGTTGGATGCAGTCGTCTTTCCCTGCTTCAGCCAGCAGGCCAGTTGCGTTCGTTTAATGCGCGAGATCGCTGACAAGGACGGTTTTATCCCCGAGGCGACTTGGCTGGCCGAGTACGTTGGCGCCGGCGAGCGGTTAACCGAGTATTGCGGCACGATCCAAGCGATCCGGGTTAGCCGTCACAAGGCGAACCTGCAGAATATCGGCGTCACGCCGCTGCACCGCGGGCGGGGCGTCGCCAAAGCGCTGCTGACCGCCGCGCTGGCGGGGCTGCAGCAAGTGGGCGTCTCGCGGGCGTCGCTGGAGGTGACCGCCGAGAATCATCAGGCGGTCAGCCTGTACCGCCAGACCGGGTTCCGGTCCGTCAAAACCCTCTACAAAGCGGTCGAGCCGGTGGTTCCGGCCAATCCGGCCGCCGCCGTTTAGCTGCCGCGCGTCGTTGCTGGCAGTTGTCCCTCAGGCGGCGTCTCGGTACCTTCGGAGGCTTGCGTTGCGACTGCTTTGCCGACCTGGAGGGATCCGCCCGCCCAATGACCGCCAGCCCAGTTCTTCACGACCGCCCTGCCAAGGTGCATCAGTTCGACAACGGCTTGGTGCTGCTGGCCGAACCGATCCCCACCATGCAGTCGGCGGCGCTCACGCTGCTCACCCCGGCCGGCTACAGCACCGAGCCGGCCGACCGCCTCGGATTGTCAGGCCTGGTGTGCGACATGGTGCTCCGCGGCGCCGGCGACCGCGACGGCCGGGCGCTGATTAACGACCTGGAGAACCTGGGCGTCGAACGGGGCGAGTCGGTCGGCGCGTCGCAATCGAGTTTCAGCGGCGCCACGTTGGCGGAAAACCTGCCCGACGCGCTGGCCATCTTTGCCGACATTGTTCGCCGGCCGCACTTGCCCAACGATCAGGTCGACGCGGCCCGGCAAGTTTGCATCCAGGAAATCCGCGGCGTGGAGGACGATCCCTCGCAGCGGCTGATGGTCGAACTGCGCAGGCGGACCTACCCCGATCCCTGGGGGCGGGCGAGCCACGGCGCCGAAGAGGGCGTGCTGGCGGCCACCCCGGCGGAAATCAAGCGCCACTGGGCACTGCACTATCGGCCCAACGGCGCCATCCTGGGCGTCGCCGGCAAGTTCGAGTGGGACCGCCTGCGCGACCTGGTCGAGCAGCTCTACGGCGACTGGCCGCTGGTGCCGGTCGAACCGCTCATCGAACGGGCGCCCGCCGACACGGCGGGCCACATCGACCACGATTCCAACCAATGCCACATTGGCATCGCCTATCCGTCTGTACCGTACAAAGACCCCAAGTACCTGCAGGCGTGGGCCGCCGTGGGCGTGCTGTCGGGGGGCATGAGTTCGCGACTATTCACCGAAGTCCGCGAGAAACGCGGCCTGTGTTACACGGTGAGCGCTTCGCTGCAAACCCAGCGCGAACGGGCGCGCGTGCTCTGCTACGCCGGCACCAGCGCGGAGCGCGCCCAAGAGACGCTCGACGTGACCTACGCCGAGTTGGTCCGCCTGGGCGCCGGGGTCGAGCAGGCCGAGTTGGACCGCCTGAAGGCGCGCATCAAAAGCAGCCTGATCATGCAGCAGGAGTCGACGTCGGCGCGCAGCGCAGCGATCGCCCGCGATTGGTTCCACCTGGGCCGCGTCCGCACGCTCGACGAGGTGAGCCAGTTGGTCGACAACCTCTCGGCCGAGTCGATCAACGAGTACCTGACCGAGCAGCCGCCGGCCGATTTCGCCTTCGCCACGCTGGGGCCGACGGCGCTGAATATCCCAGGTTGATTTTGGTCGCAGAGACGCAGAGGTCATGATGCGCCGACTGGTTCTTCTTTCTCCGCGTCTCTGCGGCTCTGCGTGAGACGTTTCTTCTAATGATAGTAAGAGGCTGCCGTGAACTTCCGCCAGCACACGCTCGATAACGGTCTGGAAATCGTCGCCGAATGCAACGACGCCGCCCACTCCATGGGGATCGGCTTTTTCGTTCGCACCGGCGCCCGTGACGAGTCGGACGAAGTGGCCGGCGTGAGCCACTTTCTCGAGCACATGGCGTTCAAGGGCACGCCCCGCCGCTCGGCCGACGACGTTAACCGCGAGTTCGACGAGATCGGCGCCCACTACAACGCCTACACCAGCGAGGAAGCGACGGTCTACTACGCATCCGTGCTGCCTGAGTGTCAGGAAGCCAGCGTCGACATCCTGGCGGACATCATGCGCCCCAGCCTGCGGGAAGACGACTTCAATATGGAGAAGAACGTCATCCTGGAAGAGATCCAGATGTACGCCGACCAGCCGCCGTTCGGGATGGACGACCACATCAAGCTGCTGCACTACGGCGACCATCCGCTGGCGCGCAGCGTGCTAGGGACGCTCGATTCGGTCGGCGCGCTGACCGCCGAGCAGATGCGCACCTACTTCGAGTCGCGCTACGCCCCGGGGAACATCGTGGTGGCCGCGGCGGGTCGGGTCGATTTCGACGAGCTGATCAAGCAGGTGGCCGCGCGGTGCGATGCGTGGACGCCGCACGAAGCGCAACGCAGCAACGTCGAGCCGCACACGGTCAGCGCCTTTGAGTGCGTCACGCGCGAAGCGTCGACGCAGCAGTACATCCTGCAGTTGGCTGACGGACCCGCCGCGGCGGACGACGATCGCTACGCGGCCAAGATCCTTGCCACGATGTTGGGCGACGACTCGGGCAGCCGCATGTACTGGGACCTGGTCGACCCGGGGCTCGTCGAGACGGCTAGCCTGGGGCATTACGACTATCAGGACGCGGGCATGATGTTCACCTGGGTCGCGTGCGCTCCCGAGGACGCGGCGGAAATCTATGTCCGCGTTCGCGACCTGCTGCGGACCGCCGAGCAATCGGGCTTCACCGTGGAGGAGCTGCAACAGGCCCGCAACAAGGTGAAAGCCCGCGTCGTGCTGGGTAGCGAACGCCCCCGCAACCGCCTGTTCAACGTCGGGGGCAACTGGATGCAGCGCCGCGAATACCGCAGCGTCGCCACGGACTTGGCGGCGCTCGACGCCCTGTCGCTGGAGGACATTCACGCCGTGCTGGCGAAGTACCCGCTGACCAAGGCGACGACGGTCACCGTGGGTCCGTTGACCGAGTTTGCGGCGGGGTAGATTGGCGGTGGACTGCCCGCGAATTACGCGAATGGGCGAGAATTTGTCAATTGTGGGTACTGGCTGCGCGCAACGCGTTCGATGCGCTGGGTCTGCCGCCGAAGGAGGCGCGAACATCGCCGAAACTCCGCATTCGCGACGCGACGTCAAAATGACCGAACTGCCCGGCAAAGCTAATCCGCACGCTTTCGCCAACCCAGCATCGCATCAATCAAGGCGAGCGAGCCAGCGACTGTGAGAATCCATGCGGGCGCCGTTGCTCGCGAGGTAGAAAACAGCCATGCCGCCGCACCGGTCAGCGCTAGGCCGATCAGGCCGTTTGTCACACGAAAGATCGCCGCGTTTCTTGGGGGTAAGCGATTCACAATTTGGATTTCGCGACTATTCGCGTCAATTCGCCGGCTAAACCCGCCTCACCCCAAATCCCGCATTGCGTCCACGGCCGACTGTTTGCCGATGATCAGCAGCAGTTGGTCGATGCCCAACTTGTAGTCGCCGCCGGGGAACATCTCCAGCTCGCCCGACAGGGCGTCCTTCACGCCCACCACCCACACGCCAAACCGTTTGCGGATGTCCAACTCCTGCAGCGTTTTGCCGATCAGCGAGTCGGGCACGGCGACTTCCACGAAGCTGTACTCGGGGTCGATCGGCAGGAAGTCGACGATATTGGGGCGGATCAATCGGTCGGCCAGCGCTTCGGCGATTTCCGCTTCGGGGAAGATCACCCGCGACACGCCCAGGCTCTTGAGGATCTGGCCGTGCTCGAAGGTCACGCCCTTGACGATGATCCGCTTGGCGCCCAGGTCGCGGCAATGCAGGGTGGCCAGCAGCGACTGGGTGATGTCCTCGCCCAGGCTGATGATCACCGCGGTGGCGTCGGACAGGGCCAGGTGCTCCAGCGTGGCGCGGTCGGTGGCGTCGCCGATCACCGGTTCGTAGAGTACGTCGCTCAGGTCGCCGATCTTCTCGCGGTCGCCGTCCAGGCCGGTGATGCGGGCGCCGTGGTCCGCCAGCCGCCGCGCCAGCGCCGCCCCGAACGAGCCCATGCCGATGATCACGTAGTGCAGTTTTGTGGATTCAGCCATGTTCGTCGCAAGTTGCGTGAGTGAGGTTGCTAGCCGAGCAGCGGTTCTTCGTGTTCGTACTCGAGCGTGTGTCGCTGTTCAATCGAGGAAATCGCCGCGAACACCGAAATGGGGCCCAGCCGGCCGAGGAACATGAGAATGATAATGATCAGCCGACCGGCGTGCGACAATTGCTCGGTCATGCCGGTGGACAGCCCGACGGTGCCCAACGCGGAGGCCGTCTCGAACAGGGCGTCCATGAACAGCCCCTTCGATTCTCGATGAGGAATCGAATGTTGCTCGATCACCAACAAGGCGGTCAGCGCCACGACCATCACCACGGTGAACAGCATTGCCACGGCCGTGGCGCGGCCGGCCGCTTCGGAGGGAATCGACCTGCGAGCAAAGTTGATGTGCGTGCCGCCGCGGAACCGCGTCCACGCGTGCAGCGCCAGCACCATCAGCGTCGACACCTTGAATCCGCCCGCGGTCGAGCACGGACCTGCGCCAACCAGCATCAGGAGAATCGAAACGAACAGCGTCGCGTTGCTGAGCGTGGCGACGTCGATGGTATTGAACCCGGCGGTGCGACAAGAGACGGCATGAAACGCCGCCACGATGGGCTTCTGCCACCACGGCAGCTCGGCCAGCACGCCGTCGATTTCCAGCAGGAAGATGCCTACGGTGCTGAACGCCAGCAGCGCCGCGGTGCCGATCAGCATGACCTTGCTGTGCATACTGAGCTTGACCCACAACTCCCCCCACGGCTGTTTCCAGTGGCGAAAGATGTCCAAGATCACCGGAAAGCCCAGCCCGCCGATCACGACCAGGGCGATCACCACGCCGCACACGATGGGGTCGTCGCTGTAGTACGTCAGGCTATTGCTGTAGAGGCTGAATCCCGCGTTGCAGAACGCGGACACCGAGTGGAACAAGCCCGACCAGATGGCATGCCCGAAGTCCTTGCCCTGGGCAAACGCAAATCGCAGCGACAGCAGGAGCCAGCCGATCGCCTCGCAAACGAATGTGGTGATGATCACGTTGCGCAACACCCACCGCAGGTCGGTTCGCTCGTCGGCGCCCAGCGTTTCGGCAATCACGTTGCGGTGCCGCAGGCTGGTCCGCGTACCGAGGTTCAGCAGCGTGAAGGTGGTGACGGTCATGATGCCAATGCCGCCCAGTTGGATCATGCCGAGAATGACGAGTTGCCCGATGAAGCTGAAATCGGATCCCGTGTCGCGCACCGCCAGTCCCGTCACGCAGGCGGCGCTGGTGGAGGTGAAGATGGCATCGAGAATATTGATGCGGGTCGCGGCCGCCGAGCCGCGACACATCGGCAGGCGCAGCAGCAGCGCCCCCAGCGTCACCAAACCCGCGTACCAGGCAAACGAGGCGCGGGCCGGGTATTTGGCCAGCGACCCGGAGAACGAAGGGACAGCCATGCGTTGCTGAGGGCGTCGAATGTCAAACCAGGGAATTCCGGCCGCGCGCGGCCCCCGGCCGGGGCGGCGTCGGCGCAGAGCTACGAACCGTTGTAGCACACCCCTGCCGCGCGGAAGAGGGGAATTTCGCCGCCGCCGCGGCGGAGGGCGCGCCGGGCATGGCGTCTCGCTGCGCGCTGGAAATAATTTCTCGACAAATTTCGGCGCTCGGTGAATTTACGACCTACGCTTTAGGTGAACGGAGGGTGCGCTCGTCGGGGCAGACGGTCGCTCGCCACTCTCCCGACTCTTCTCAGATCGCGATTGCTTGACTCTTCCGGCGCTGCGTTCCGGCCGTACCCCGCAGTAGCTGATGCGACTTCCCGCCTGCGGCCGGAATCCCGTTTCATTGAGGTCTCGCCATGGCTCTTGTCGCTGCGGCAGCGCCTCCGGTGCGCTGCGAAACCGCGTCTCTCCCTTGCATCCTGTGGGTCGACGACGATCCGAACGTGGCCGCCGGTTTGCGGCGGCTGATGCGGAGGTACCAAGTTCGATTGATTCACGCCTACGACGGCATGCAAGGCTACTGGATGGCCGCCAGCCAGCGACCGGATGTCGTCATCACGGACTTGGAGATGCCCAAGTGGCCGGGGATGGATCTTGTCGAATGCGTGAATATGAACGACGACCTGCGCGGCGTGCCGTTGATTGTGATCTCCGGCTACGACACGCCCGCCGACCGTCGCCGTTTGGCTGAACTGGGAGTCACCGCGGTGCTCAGCAAGCCCTTCGTCCTGGAGCAGCTGATGTTCATTCTCCGGCAGCACGTGCCCATGGTGCGTCGTCGGCGTCGGCAGCGCGGCTAAGTTCGTCGCCGCCGACGCGCAATTCTCTCGATACTCCACCCGCGCGAGTGTTTATGTTGATTGCCGAACCCACCATTTCGTTGGACGATCTGTTCGACGCCGACCACGCGCTCGATGCGCGTCCGTCATTCACTTCGATGACCGACGCAATCGCGGCGCTGCGGGCTGCTGAAGAGCGGGCCGACTGGCTGCAAATGGTCATCGACACGGGGAACGACGCCTACGTGTCGATGTCGATCACCGGCGAGATTCTCGCCTGGAACAAACGGGCGGCGGAGTTGTTCGGCTGGACGGCCGCCGAGGTGATCGGCGAGCGGCTGGCCAACACGATTCTGCCGCCCGCCAACGCCAACGACGGCGTGTGTCGCGTCAAGCAGCTCGTCGCGATTCAAGGGGCGGGAAAACGCGTGGAGATCGAAGCCACGACGCGCGACGGCAGAAAACTGCCCGTCGAGGTCTCGATTGCCCCGATGCGGCGCGGCAGCTCGTTCGTGATGAATGCCTTCATTCACGACATTTCCGCGCGGCGCGAGTTGCAAGCGCAATTGACGCACGCGCAACGTATGGAGTCAGTCGGTCAACTTTCGGCCGGCATCGCGCACGAGATCAACACGCCCACCCAGTATGTGGGTGACAACGCCCGCTTTTTGGGGGAATCGTTCCGCGATCTGCTGGACGTGCTGCAAGCCTATGGGGCGCTGGCCGACGCGGTCCGCGGCGGCCAGGACGCCCAAGCGGCGCTGACGAACGTCGAGGACGCCATCGAGGCGGCTGAGCTGGACTATCTCACCGACGAGATTGAACTGGCGATCCAGCAATCCCTGGAAGGCGTGCATCGAGTCGCCTCGATCGTTCGCGCGATGAAGGAATTCTCGCACCCGGGCACGGTGGAGAAGAAACCAACCAATCTGAACGCGTGCGTCCGCAATACCGTGACAGTCGCCACCAACGAGTGGAAATATGTGGCGACGGTCGAATTTGACTTGGACGAACACCTGCCGCTGACGCCCTGCTTGCCCGGCGACCTCAATCAGGTCGTGCTCAATCTGATCGTCAACGCGGCTCAAGCGATTGCTGAGAAGGTGGGCCCCTCGCCGAAGGTCAAGGGCGTCATTGGCGTCGCCACCCGTCAGGCCGACGGCGGCGTGGAGATTGAAATCAGCGACACGGGCGCCGGCATTCCCCAGGACCTGCAGCGGCGGATCTTCGACCCGTTCTTTACGACCAAGGACATCGGGGTCGGCAGCGGACAGGGGTTGGCCATCGCTCGCTCGGTCGTCGTCGACAAGCACGCCGGGCGCATTGATTTTGAGTCGGCACTCGGCCAGGGAACCCGTTTCGTCTTGTGGCTGCCGCTTCCCGCCTGACCGCGGTGAACCTCGCTATTCCAGGAGAACTACGCCAGTGGTGCAACGCATCTTGTTTGTCGACGACGAGCCGAAAGTCCTGACCGGGCTGCAGCGCATGCTGCGCGGCTACCGGCGCGAGTGGGATATGCACTTCTGCGATGATCCCGAGCGGGCGCTGGGGCTCGTCGCCGACGGCGCCTACGACATTGTCGTCACCGACATGCGGATGCCGGGCATGGACGGCGCGGAACTGCTGCAGCAGGTTCGCAAGCTGCACCCCGAGGCGGTGCGGATCGTGCTCAGCGGCCAGAGCGACGAGGAAAAAGTGATGCGGGCGGTGGGGCCGGCGCACCAGTATCTGTCGAAGCCGTGCGACCCCGATATCCTACAGCAGACGATCCGTCGTGCCGGCGATATCTCGGCTCGGTTGCGCGAGCCCCAGCTACGGAGCCTGGTCGCCGGTTTGTCGTCCTTGCCGTCGTTGCCGGCGGTGTATCTGGAGTTAGTGAGCGAGCTGCGCCGCGAAGATGCATCGATCGACCGGGTGGGCGAATTGATCTCGCAAGACGTCGGCATGACCGCCAAGGTGCTGCAACTGGTCAACAGCTCGTTCTTCGGGTTGCCGGTGACCGTGCGAGATGCGGTCCACGCGGCCACGTTGCTGGGGGTCGACACGCTGCGGCCGCTCGTGCTCACTGCGGGCGTGTTTCGTCAGTTGGAGCAGTCGGCCGCACCGCAGTCGCTCGTGGAGGAGGTGCTCCACCACAGCCTGTCGGTCGGTTGCCTGGCCAGGCGGATTTGCCAGTGCGAACGCGCCGACGACGAAGTCGCCTCGGCAGCCCTGCTGGGGGGCGTGTTGCACGACATCGGCAAGCTGATTCTCGCCGATCACTTCGGGTCGCGGTACGTCAAGGTCCTCCGCCAGGCAAATAGCCCGACGGTTGATCTGTGCGAATTGGAGCGGCAGGAATTCGGCGGCTCGCACGCGGCCGTCGGCGGCTTTCTTGTCGGGGTCTGGGGGCTGCCCCACGATCTCGTCGAGGCGATCGCGTTTCACCACGATCCAATCACGGAAAAACCGGGCGCGATTACGCCCCTGGCCGCCGTCCAGGCGGCCAACGCGCTGGCCAAGAACTGCGAAGCGCTGGGAATTGATCCCTTTCGCTCCCCCGACGTGTCATGCGAACGATTGCCATGGCGCGAGACCCTGACTGCGGCGCCGCCGTGAGTCGATGCTATTGATCCTTGCGCGACGGGAGAGCCTCCGATCCTCCTGGCTGATAGCTGAAAGCCGATAGCCGACAGCCCTGCCTGGAGTCATTGACAGCGCAAACATCAATCAAGGGCCACCAATGTCTGAACATACTGTCTTGCTTGTCGACGACGAACCCAACGTGCTGCAAGGGTACCAGCGGGCGTTGCGCAAGCGGTTCCGACTGGAAACAGCGCTTTGCAGCGAGGAAGCGCTCACGGCCGTGAACTTCCTCGGGCCGTTTGCCGTGATCGTTTCCGACATGAACATGCCGCGGGAAAACGGCGTGCAGTTGCTGCAGAAGATCATCGCCCGCTCCCCCGACAGCGTGCGGATCATGCTCACCGGCAACGCCGATCAGCAAACGGCGGTGGACGCGGTGAATCTGGGCGGGGTGTTTCGCTTTCTCAACAAGCCGTGCTCCCCCGAGCAATTGGGCGACGCGCTGCAAGCCGGCATTGACGAGTACATCCGGCGGCGGACCGAGCAGCAGTTGATCGCCGAAACCGTCAATGGCGTCGTGCGGCTATTGTGCGACGTGCTGGGCGTGGCCAATCCGGCGGCCTTCGGGCGGGGCTCGCGGTTGAAGCGTCTGATGTCCGAGTTGGCCGCCGCCGCCAGGCTCCCCGAAGCGTGGCCGTGCGAAATGGCGGCCATGCTCTCGCAGATAGCGTTCGTCGCCGGCCCGCAATTGCCCGGGCTGGGCGGCGGCGAGTGGGACCCCTACGCGCTGGCGGCCCGGTGGATTGCCGAGGTGCCGCGCCTGCATGAAGTCGCTGAAATCGTCGGCTGGCAGGGGAGCAGCGTTCCGGAAAACGAGCAGCCGCCGCTGGCAGCCCGGCTGCTGCGGATCGCGCGGGTCTACGACGAGTTGATCGAAGAGGACTTCACGCCCGCGCTGGCCATCGCCCAATTGGCGACCGACGACGAGGTGGACGAGCAAGCACTCAGCCTTCTGGCGGGCGTCGTCGATCGCGAACCGCAGTACGAATTGCGGCAATGCCCGGCCAACGACATGCCGATAGGCTCGCTGCTGGCGGCCGACGTGTTGGCGCTCGACGGCCGTCTGCTGGTCAAGGCGGGCCAGGAAATCACGCCGTCGCTGCGGATTCACCTGCAACAGCATGCGACGCAAGGTTGCCTGCCCGCGTACTTGGGCGCGCTGACGCTCGTGGAAGAGGAGCGGGCCGGCGCGGCTGACGCCGCCGCGTCCGCGCCGGCCGCCGTTCCGGCATGAGCGGTCCGAACGTCCTGCGCAGCAGGCAATGCTATGCTGTATGCAGCGAACATTGGTTGCGCGACCAATGATTCTCCAATTCGTCTGGCAGAGAGTTGACCGCCCATAGCAACAGCTCTGCCAGGGTTCATTGGCGGCGCGATGTTCAATCGAAACGAGGGGCACAAACGATGCGACCGAAGGTTCTGTTTGTCGACGACGACCGTCGGCTGCTGATGGGGATGGCGCGTTCGCTGCGGCGCGAGCCGTTCGAACTGCTCACCGCCTGCGACGCCGACGAAGCCCAGCAGATCGTCAAGCGATGGGCGATCAGCCTGATCGTCACCGACGAGCACATGCCGGGGCGCCGCGGCACGGAACTGTTGGCCTGGATGGCCCAGGCCTGCCCCGAGGCTCCGCGGATCGTGCTCACCGGCAGTTGGGATCCCGAGACGGCCGTCCGCGCGGTCAATGAGGGCGCCGTCTATCGCTACTTTTCCAAACCGGTCGATCTGCGCAAGCTGGCGGCCGCGATTCGGTCCGGATTGCAGCACCGCGCGGAGCTCGCCAGCCGCGTCTGACGGGCTGACGCCATGCGCGCCCGGTCATGCCGATTGTGACGCCTTGCCGGCGGTCCGGCTGCCACAGCGCGCCCGGGTTGTCGACCGTCCGGCGAAGCTCTACGAACTACCCTTTCCTTGGTTCCCCATCGGTCCTGCCCCGTTTCTCGTGGACGAGAGTGATGCCTGCAGACGAGCTACGCGTGCTGATCGTGGATGACGACGCCACCGCGCTGGCTCGCACCAAACAGCTGCTTCGGGCCTGTCGCCGCAGCTGGCAGATGGAGTTCTGCCACGGGGCCGAGCAGGCCCTCGACGCCCTGGCGCAACATGCGTACGACGCGGTCGTGGCCGACCTGGAAATGGCGGGCGTCGACGGCGCCGAGCTGCTGGGCTGCGTCCGGGATCTGTATCCCGACGCGGTGCGGTTGCTGGTTGGCGCGCCGGAGCAATCGGCCGCGATGGTCCGCTCGCTGGCGGTCGCGCATCGCTACGTGGCCAAGCCCGTCGACATGGACGTGCTGGGCGATTCGATCAGCCGCGCCGTGAGCCTGGGCCGCCGACTTCGCAAGCCGGGGCTGACAGCGCTGGTGGGCCAAATCGATCGCCTGCCGTCGCTGCCCGATATCTACCTGCAATTGGTCGACGAGTTGCGCCGCGCGGACGCCGAGGTGGGCCGCGTCGCCGATTTGCTCACCCGCGACGTCGGCATGACGGCCAAGGTCCTGCAACTGGTCAACAGCTCGTACTTCGGGCTGCCGGTGCATGTGGCCGACGTGCGACACGCCGCGTCGCTGCTGGGGCTCAATGCGCTCAAGCCGCTGGTGCTCACCGCGGGCGTGTTCCGCCAACTGGAAGATGCGCGGGTCCCCGCGAAACTCGCCCGCGACCTGTTGGAGCACGGGCTGGCAGTCGGTGCGTTGGCCAAGCGGATCGCCGAGTCCGCACGGCTCAGCTCGGACGCCGTCGATCACGCGATGCTGGCGGGCATCCTGCACGACCTGGGCAAATTGCTGCTGGCCGACCACTTCGGCCGCAACTATGCCAACGTCTGCCTGGCCGCGGAGACCTGCCAGGTGCCGCTGTTGGTCGCCGAGCAGGATCAATTCGAGGCAACCCACGCCGACGTCGGCGGCTTCCTGCTGAGTCTGTGGGGCCTGCCGCAAGAGATCGTCGAAGCGGTATCGTTTCACCACGATCCCAGCGCCCTGGGCAGCCACCTGTTGTCGCCGCTCACAGCCGTGCACGCAGCGAACGCCCTGGTCCGTGCGACGCCGCCGTCCGAGAGCGGCGAGGAGCGACCGTCGCGGCTCGATCACGAGTACCTGCAGCGAGTTGGCGTCCTGGAGCGGATGCCCGAGTGGGCCAATCTGGTCGAACCGGTCGGCGCTTAGCGCAAACCGGCAGACAGGACCGGCATTGTTCACCACGGAGAGCACAGGGGACACGGAGACGAGCAAGCAGGGACGAACAGCGTCATGCGATGCTTTGCGAGCAGGCGCGGCTTGTTGTGGTCTTCACGCCGGACTGTGGCCGGCGACGAAGCGAATCTCTGAACAACCACAGCAACTTGGTAGAGATTGAAGTTCGTGCAGTGCTCCCGTAACTCCTCTTTGGACTCTGTGATCTGCGTGGTGAAGACGTAGCGGAAGTGGTGAGCGGGTTCACCACTGGCGCAGGTAAGCGTCCAGCGCCTGTTCGCGAAACCACGCGGCCGTCCATGGTTCGTCGCTGGCGAATTGCGCCCGCTCTGTCGGTAGCACGTACGCCTGGCACATGACGGTGCGGCCGTCGTCCAACACCGCCTCCACCGCGAGCCGGTCGTAGAGCGTCGACTCGTACGCGTCCAACAGCGCGATTGCCTCGGCGTCCACGCCGAAATACGTCACGCCCGGCACGCGGTCGTCGGCGTCCGCGGGGAGCATCACGGGAAACAATTCGCCGGCAGCGCGGCGGACGCGGTAACCCGCGACGGTGGCCGCCTGCGACGCGAACTCCCGCGGCACGACGCGGCGCCACACCTCGGGAAACATCAGCGTGCCGTAAGTAAAAAGGTGCATGGCGCTGGCGGGCTGTCAGCTGTCAGCCAGAGGCGGTCGTCCCCACCCGATCCGAACTGCGTCAAATGGAATCACGGTACCGTCCGCGCCTACGACTGATTTCTGCGCGGCCAGTAAGCCTCGGATTCGTCTGGCCGAAAGCTGACAGCCGATAGCCGACAGCCTTGCCTGGGTTCACTAGCGGCGCAATCCTCGGCAGGCAGTCACGCCTCGACGAACTCGTCGACCACGCCGCCGCACACGTGGTTCAGCTTGTTCAGCCCGTTGTACGCGGCCACCTTGTAGCATTCGGCCAGCGTGGGGAAGTTGAACACGTTGTTGATGAAGAACTCCGCGTCGCCGTCCAACGCCATCACGGCCTGGCCGATGTGGATCAACTCCGTGGCGCCCGTGCCGATCACGTGTACGCCCAAGATTTTGTGCGTGTCCTGGTGGATCAGCAACTTGAGCATCCCCAGCGTGTCGCCCAGCAGCTGGCCGCGGGCGATCTCGCGGTAGTTGGCCACGCCCGCTTCGTAGGGGACGCCCTCCTCGGTGAGCTGCTCCTCGGTCTTGCCGACCATCGAGATCTCCGGCACGGCGTAAATGCCGTACGGGAACAGCGTCGTGTTGTAGTTGCCGACGTCGTCTTGGCCAAAGGCGTGGCAGATGGCGCGACGGCCCTGCTCCATCGACGTGCTCGCCAGCGCGGGAAAGCCAATCACGTCGCCCGCAGCGTACACGTGCTCCACATTGGTCTGGTAGCTGTCGTTCACTCGCAGCCGCTCGCGATCGTCGAACTCGATGCCGACCTTGTCCAGCCCCAACGAACCGCACACGCCCTGCCGGCCGACGGCAAACAGCAGCGTTTCGGCGCGCAGCTTCTTGCCCGATTCCAACTGGGCTTGCACCAGGTGGTGCGTCGTGCCGTTGTGCAGTTCGACTTCCTCGATGCGATCGACTTTCTCGCCCAGCCGCAGCGTGATGCCGCCCTGGCGGAGGAAGTAGTGAAACGCGTCGCTGATTTCCTGGTCCAGGAAGCCCAGCACGCGGTCGCGACCCTCGACCAGCGTCACGCGCACGCCGAGGGTGGCCATGATGCATGCGTACTCGGTGCCGATCACGCCGCCGCCAACCACGATCATGGTTCGCGGCAGGTGCTGCAGGTGCAGGATCTCGTCGCTGCAGAAGACCGTGCGGCCGTTGAACGGCACCGACGCGGGCCGCGCCGGCCGCGTTCCCACGGACACCAGGAACTTGTCGGCGGAGACCAACTCGGCTTCGCCGTCGCGGCTGATCTTTAGCTCCGTGGGGCTGACGAACTCGGCGCTGCCCCAGATCAAGTCGACGCCGTTGCGCTCGAACTGGTCGCGAATGACGTCCCACTCGTGCCGAATCACCTGCTGCGAGGCGGACACCAGATCGGCAATGGTGATCTGGCGTTTGACCCGATGGGCGGAGCCCAAAAACCCGCGGGAGTTGGCCCCGGTCAGGTGCAGCACCGCTTCGCGGAGCGCTTTGCTGGGGATCGTGCCGGTGTTGATCTGGGCCCCGCCCAGCACGGTGTTCTTTTCGATGATGGCGACCCGTTTACCCAGCTTGGCGGCTTGGATGGCGCCCTTTTGGCCCGCAGGTCCGGTGCCAATGACGATGCAGTCGTAATGTTTCATGAAGGGAGCGAGGGGCCAGGGGAGAGTGGCAGCCGCCGCGGGCGATTGTCGCTGAGA
This sequence comes from Planctomycetaceae bacterium, assembly GCA_002702655.1. Taxonomy (GTDB): domain Bacteria; phylum Planctomycetota; class Planctomycetia; order Pirellulales; family Lacipirellulaceae. Next base: position 135,327 of record PABB01000029.1, on the reverse strand, counting down.
ATTGGCGGCAATTCCAGCAGAAAGTCGCACCGCCGGCGGGATCAGCACGCAGCGAGGGGCGTTTTCGTGCATCGACACGCCGTGTGAAGATTCTCCAGTTGGGAAAGATGTGCCGTCACGACCGGAGTTTTCTACAATTCGCGATCCCTCGGAACTCGCCAGGCAGTGCGCTCGACGAGAGGCCCTCACTGGGGAAGTGCCGCCCGATTGCACCGATTGCTCCGATTGTGCGGGCGGCCGCTAGAATGGGCAGATGGCTTCCCACGCGGCTGATAACGGTTCGGTGCGCTTCGGCGTCAGGGACATGTTGGCGGTCACGACGCTGGTGGCGGTGGTGTTCTGGGCCGGCCAGTGCATGCGGAACGGTTACCACGTGGACGGCCGCGACGTCACCGACTGGACGGTGGCGTTGGCCGGCGTGTCCGCGACGGCCGGCGCATTGCTGTGGCGCGGACTGGGATTGCCTCGGCGGTGGTTCTTGTACGGGTTTGCCGCGGTGCTCTGCCTGTACTGCCTGCGCCAGTCTTACTATTTCGCCCGCTACAAACGCCTGGTGGCCGAGGTCAAAGCGATCGCTGCCTGGGCCGACCAACAGCGCGCGGACACAGGCCAGTTCCCGCGGAATCTGCGCGAGTACGCAATGATCCGCCCCGAGTTGCGGCCCTACCTGCAATACCAACTCGATCCCGTCTGGTCCGACTACGTCATCCGCTTCCACCCCACCGGCCTGGGCAACTCGATCGTGCACGGCTACACGCACGGCGACGGGTTCTGGTACGACGACGACTGAAGTCAGACCTGGATTGCGGTCCGCGGCCCGTGTAGCCTGACCGCTTCGCCCTTCCCCGATCCCCCTTCCGCCCTCCCCCTTTCCGATGTCCCTGTTCGCCGCCGCCGAGGAAGAAAACCGCCGCCGCGCGCAGCCGCTGGCCGCGCGGATGCGCCCCCGCACGCTGGCGGAGTTCGTCGGCCAGTCGCACTTTCTTGGCGAAGGCAAGCTGCTGCGGCGGCTGCTGGCCGCCGATCGGCTGACCGCCCTGCTCTTCTACGGCCCGCCGGGAACCGGCAAAACGACGCTGGCTCACCTGCTGGCGCGCGAGACGCGAGCCCGGTTCCGGCAGCTCAACGCGGTGACCAGCGGCGTGAAGGACCTGCGCGAGCTGCTCGATGACGCCCGCGACGTGCTGTCGGTCGACGGCGTGCGCACGCTGCTGTTCGTCGACGAAATTCATCGCTTCAACAAAGCCCAACAGGACGCCCTGCTGCCGGACGTGGAGAATGGCGTGGTGATTCTCATCGGCGCCACCACTGCCAATCCGTTCTTTGCGGTCAACGACGCGTTGGTCAGCCGCTCGACCGTGTTCGAGTTCCGGCCGCTCGCCGAGGCGGAGGTCGTGTCGCTGCTCCAGCGGGCAATCTCCGATCGCGGCGACGGGCTGGGCGACTTGCCGATTGAAGCGGACGCCGACGCGCTGGAGTACTTGGCCGCCGTGTGCGACGGCGACGCCCGTCGGGCGCTCTCCGCGCTGGAGGGGGCTGTGCTGTCGACCAGCGCGCGGCCGATTCACCTCACCCGCGAGCTGGCTGCCGAGAGCGTGCAGCGCAAGGCGATCCAGTACGACGGCAGCGGCGACTCGCACTACGACGCGGCCAGCGCCCTGATCAAAAGCATCCGCGGCAGCGACCCTGACGCGGGACTGTATTGGCTGGCCCGCATGCTCGAAGGGGGCGAGGACGTGCGGTTTCTGTGCCGGCGGTTGGTGATCCTGGCCAGCGAGGATGTCGGCAACGCCGACCCGCACGCGTTGCCGCTGGCGGTGGCGACGATGCAGGCGTGTGAGTTCATCGGCCTGCCGGAGTGTCAGCTCACGCTCGCCCAGTGCGTGACCTACCTGGCCTGCGCGCCCAAGAGCAACGCCGCCACGGTGGCCATCGGCGAAGCGGTGGCCGACGTCCGCGACGGCCGGCTCGTGCCGGTGCCCAAGCACCTGCAGGACGCGCACTACGCGGGCGCCAAACGTCTGGGGCACGGCGAGGGCTACCAGTACGCCCACAACGCCGAGGGTGGCGTCGCAGCCCAGGATTATTTGGGCATCGACCGCGAGTACTACCGCCCCGTCGATCGCGGGTTCGAGTTAGAATTGCAGCAGCGACTGGAAGCGATTCGAGCGCGACTGCGTTCGTAACGCCCGACTTGCCCTGCCGTATCACCAGAAGTTGACCGACCGCGTGCCTGACTCCAAGCTTGCCAAGACCGCCGTGGTGATCGTCGACCACGGCTCCCGCCGCGACGAGAGCAACGCGCTGCTGAAGGCCGTTGTGGCGGCGTATCGCGACGCGTCCGACTGGCCGATCGTCGAGCCGGCGCACATGGAACTCGCCGAGCCGTCGATCGCCCAGGCGTTTGCCAAGTGCGTCGAGCAGGGCGCTGCGCGGATCGTCGTCTTTCCCTACTTCCTCTCGCCCGGTCGGCACTGGAACGAGGACATCCCGCGAATCGCGGCGGAAGCCGCGGAGCAGTGCGGCGGGGTCGAGTACCTGGTCACCGCCCCGCTGGGCCTACACGGGCTGATGATGCAAATCATCGATCAGCGCATCGATCAGTGTTTGCAGCAGGCGACCGGCGGCGGCGAGCCATGCGAAATCTGTCAGCCCGGCCCCGGTTGCGAGCTGAAATCGCCGCCCGCGGACGACGCGTGCTAGCGTGTTCCGCGCCGGCCGGTGCGGCGATTCTGGCCAATTGGCTTGAAGTGCGGCGGCCCGCGGCGTCGATACGGACGATGCGTCGTATCCCGTAAGAGTGCGACCGCTCGTCTGATGACTTCTCTTTTCGTTGCGTTGAGGTTCGCCATGGATGGCGTCGCCGTTTGCAGCCGCGGCCGGTTGGTGCGCGTGAGTTGCCTGATTCTCTCTGTCGCCGCTTTGTGCAGCGTGGCCCGGGCGGACGAGCCGTTTGTGCCCGGCTCGGGCGTCAAGGTGCCCGGCGTCGGCGACAACATGGAAAGCCCCAATTGGCGGTACGTGACGAACGGCGCCAAGGCGAGTTACGAACAGGACGAGCGGCAACGCCCGCCGGGCGGGTACTCGACCAATGGTCGCTGGTACGAGAGTGCCATGCGGGGTCAGCCCGATATCGTCAAGCGCATCGCCACGCCGCCCGGCGGCATCCCCGGCAGCAAGGGCTCGCTGCTGATGGTGACGCGGCTGTCAGGCGTGCCGGGCGACATCTCCAACGAAAAGATGCAAGACGACCTGCTGCTGGGAATCAAGGAACGCATCGGCCGGCCGATCTCCGTGGGGTGGCGTCCCAGCGCCGTGGCCCGCGTTTACCTGCCCGAGTGGGATCGCTGGGAGCAACGCAGCGGCGCCAGCTTCGGCTTCCGCGGCGACGTGCGCGGTCGCAAGCCCGACGGCGACGCCGAGAACTACTGGCCCGGCATGTTCATTTCGTTTCACAGTAAGAACAACAAGCAGTTCAATCACGACCACGCTCAACTGCTGATCCGTGCTGACGGCCGCGGCCGCGACGTCAACGGTCCCGTGATCGACGAGCCCGGCTGGGTGACGTTGGGGCTGTCGTTTACGCCCGACGGGCAGGTGCACTACTACGCTCGGCTGGGCGTCGACGACCTGACGGCAGACGATTACCTGTACAGCAGCCATGCGTACGGCAATAAATGTGCGTACCTCGACAGCGTGTTTTTCAACGTGGCCAACTTCGAGAACGGCGAGAACTGGTCGACCCCTTGGGTGGTCGACGACCCCATGGTGTACGTCGTACCGCCGCAGGGGCAGCGCGTGGAGAACCTCGTCCGCGGCGGCTCGCAGACGGCCGGGCGGCCGACCGGCCGCACCGCCGTGCAAGGCCTGAAGCGGCTCTTCAAGAAATAACCGCTTCACCACCAAAAAAAGGTTGCCCCCCCGTTCGCGGGCGATATATTCATCTGTGCAGTATCTCCATCCGCTTGCGGCTTAGCGCCGCGCCTGTACAGAGCCCCCAACGATGCCCCGCCCGCCGGTCATCGCCCACCACCTGATCTGGGCCGCCTACGGCACATGGCTCCCCAACGACCCGCGCGGCAGCGGCTCGCAAACCGTCCGCGCCGGCTGGTTGGCCGACCTCGGCGAGGTCTATCACGGCCGCAAGCGCATCCAGCCGCAACGGACGGAAGTCCGCCAGTTCTATGGGGAAGCAGAACCACGATTGCAGCACGACGTGCTCCGCTTCGACCGGGCGCAGCGCGACGCCATCGCCGCCGCATTCGCCGACCTGATCGCCCGCACCCCGTACACGTGCTACGCCTGTGCGATCATGCCCGACCACGTCCACCTGGTCGTCCGCAAACACCGCCATCTCGCGGAAGAGATGATCGACAACCTCCAGGCCGCCTCCCGCTCGCGGCTTAGCGCCGAGCGACTGGTCCCGCCGCAACACCCCGTGTGGACCGTCGGCGGGTGGAAGAAATTCCTCAGCACCCCCCAGCGCGTGCGGGAGACGATTGCGTACGTCGAAAAGAACCCGCTGAAGGAGGGGCTCCCCGCCCAGCATTGGCCGTTTGTAACGACGTACGACGGTTGGCCCTATCATCGCTGGCGCTAAGCCGCAAGCGGAGGGACGACATCAACGGCGTACATCGCCCCCTCGCTTGCGGCTTAGCGCCGACGTTATCATGGCCCCATGCACCTCAGGGAATTCTGGATCGACGTCGGCGGCACCTTCACCGACTGCTTGGCCCCCACCGCCGATGGCGAGTTGCAGCGCCGCAAGCTGCTCAGCTCGGGCGTGATCAAAGGGACCGCCGGGCCGGGAAGCGACGCATCTTGCATCGTCGATGAGTTACGTGCCGGCGACCCGCCAGGATTCTGGGAGGGCTTCACGCTCACGCTGCTGGACGCCGACGGCCAACCCGTGGCTGAGGAGGCGGTCGCCCGCTTCGACGCCGCCGCGGGACGGCTTGACTTGGCTCAATCGCTCCCACACCCCGTCGGCCAAGGCGCCCGCTACGAACTGCATTGCGGTTTGGGCTCGCCGATCGTGGGGATTCGCTGGCTGCTGGGCCTGCCGCTCAGCGAGCCCGTACCGCCGGTGCGGCTGCGACTGGGCACGACGCGCGGCACCAACGCTCTGTTGACGCGCACCGGGGCTCGCACGGCCTTGGCCACCACGCGCGGTTTCGGCGATTTGCCGGAGATCGGCTACCAAAACCGGCCGCGACTGTTTGACTTGACCGTGCGCAAGTCGCCGCCGCTGGCCGAGCGCGTTGTCGAGATCCACGAGCGAGTGGCCGCCGACGGGACGGTGCTCGCCGCGCTCGACGAGGCGGCAGTCCGCCGCCAATTGGACGAACTGCGCGCCGCGGGAATCGAGTCGCTGGCGATCTGTCTGCTGCACGCCGACTTGTACCCAACACACGAAATCGCTGTCGAGCGCATTGCGCGCGAAGTCGGCTTCCACGAAGTCAGCCGCTCCAGCGAAGTCGCGCCGCTGGTCAAACTCGTCTCCCGCGGCGATACCACGGCCGTTGACGCGTATCTCAACCCGGTGCTGCGCGAGTATCTCGCCGGACTCGCCCGCGAATTGCCCGGCAGTGAAATCCGCGTGATGACCTCCGCCGGCGGGCTGGCGACGCCCGCGAGCTTTCGCGGACACCAAAGCGTGCTGTCCGGCCCGTCGGGCGGCGTCGTCGGCTGCGCCCGCGTCGCGACCACGGCGGGGTGCCCGCGGGCCATCGGCTTCGACATGGGCGGCACCAGCACCGACGTGTCGCGCTACGATGGGCAGTTCGAGTACGAATACGAAACGGAAAAGGCGGGCGTGCGGCTCGTCTCGCCCACGCTGGCGATCGACACTGTCGCGGCCGGCGGCGGGTCCATTTGCAGCTTCGATGGCGTTAAGTTGGTCGTCGGCCCGGCCAGCGCCGGCGCCGACCCGGGGCCGGCCTGCTACGGCCGTGGCGGGCCGCTGACCGTGACCGACCTGAACGTCCGCTTGGGCCGCGTCGTCGCGGAGCGATTCCCCTTCGCGCTCGACCAATCGGCGATTGAGCAGCGACTCAGCGAGGTGGCCGCTGAGGTCGCCGCCGCCACGGGCGAGACGCTCGCCCTCGACGAGTTGGCCGCCGGCTTCCTGCGGATCGCCAACGCCAACATGGCCCGCGCGATCCACAACGTGACGGTCGCCAAGGGGCACGAACCGACCGAGTACGCCCTGGTCGCCTTCGGCGGCGCCGCCGGCCAGCACGCCTGCGCCGTGGCGGACGAACTGGGCATTCGCCGCGTGCTGGATCACCCCGACGCCAGTCTGCTGAGCGCCTACGGCATTGGCCTGGCCGACGTGTCGCGTCACGCCGCGACGGGCCTCTCGCGCCGCGCCGAAGACCTGAAGGCCGGCGAACTCGAAGCAGCGTTCGCCGAACTGGAGTCCGAGCAGCGCGCCGCATTCGCCGAAGAAGGCTTCCCCGCCGCGCATTTGCAGGTGCATCGCTCGCTGGACGTGCGCTACGTCGGCGTCGACGCCACGCTCACGATTCCTTTTGCCAGCGATGACGGCGGCGACTGGCAACAGCGTTTTGGTCGCGCGCACCGCCGCGAGTACGGCTACGAACACGCCGGGCGCCCATTGGAGGTCGCCGCCGTGCGCATCGAGGTCGTCGCTGCCAGTGGGGCGACGTTGCCCGACAGCCAGCGCGTTCCGCGAACCGCGGCGCAACCTTCCGGCACGCAAACCGTACGCTACGCAAGCGGCCCGGCGGCGACGCCCGTCTACGATCGCGCGGGTTTGCAGCCCGGCGCCGCGATCAAGGGCCCGGCGTTGGTCGTCGGTCCCCACTCGACCCTGGCGATCGATCCCGTCTGGCAGGGCGAAGTGCTCACCGGCGGCGAGGTGCTGCTGTGCCGCGACGACGACTCGACCGCAGCGGACACGGCAATTGCGACGCCCGAAGCGGTGCTGCTGGAGGTCTTCAACAACCTGCTGGCGGGCATCGCCGAGCGGATGGGCCACACGCTCCGCCGCACCGCCGGCAGCGTGAACGTGAAGGAGCGGCTCGACTACAGTTGCGCCGTGTTCAACGCCGCCGGCGAATTGGCGGCCAACGCGCCGCACGTGCCGGTCCACCTGGGCGGGATGGGCGCCACGGTCCGCGCGCTCATCGCGGACAATCCGGACATTCGCCCCGGCGACGTGTTTCTCACCAACGACCCCTACCGCGGCGGCTCGCACCTGCCCGATCTCACGGTCGCGATGCCGGTGCACGACGAGGCGGACGGCCAGCTGCTGTTCTGGACCGCCTGCCGCGCTCACCATGCCGAGATCGGCGGCGTGCGACCCGGCTCGATGCCGCCGCGGGCGACGACGCTCGCCGAGGAGGGCGTTGTGATCAGCAACTTTCTGCTGGTCCGCGATGGAGTTTCGCGCGAGGCGGAGCTGCGCGAGCTGCTGATCACCGCCGCCCACCCCACGCGCGCCGTTGAAGACAACCTGGCTGACGTTCGTGCCCAGCTCGCTGCGGTGCAACTGGGCGCCGCGGGGCTGCGGGACCTAGTCGTCAAGTATGGCCGCGGCGAACTCGCGCGGCAGATGACCGCCATCCAAGCTGCGGCCGAGAAGCAAGTGCGGCGGGCGCTGGCCGCGTTGCCGCCCGGCGAGCGGCGGTTTGTGGATTACCTGGAGACGGCCGACGGCCACAGCGTGCCGATCGCCGTGTGCATCGAAGTGTTGAGCGAGGCCACGACGACTTCGTCCGTTGACCCATCTCCCCCCGGTGAGGAGAGGTTGGGTGAGGGGGGCCAGCCAGAAAATGGCGAAGTTGTCGTTCCCTCGCCGAGGAGCCCCGCGGCGGTGATCGACTTCACCGGCACGGCGCCACCGGTCGTCGGCAACCTCAACGCCAACCCGGCGATCGTCTCGGCGGCCGTGCTGTACGTGCTGCGGCTGTTGGTGGCCGACGACATTCCGCTGAACGAAGGCGCGCTGCGGGCGGTGCAGATCGTGCTGCCGGAGTGTCTGCTCAATCCGCCCGCCGGCGCCACGCCGGATGAGTCGCCGGCCGTCGCGGCGGGCAACGTGGAGACCTCGCAGCGCGTCGTCGACGTGCTGCTGGGAGCGCTGGGCATCGCGGCGGCCAGCCAGGGCACGATGAACAACCTGCTGTTCGGCGACGACGCGTTTGGCTGTTACGAAACGATCGCCGGCGGCAGCGGCGCCACGGCCGAGGGGCCGGGCGCCGATGCCGTGCAGGTCCACATGACCAACACCCGGGCGACCGACCCCGAGGTGCTCGAGCGGCGCCTGCCCGTGCGACTGCACGAGTTCTCGATCCGCCGCGGTTCCGGCGGGGCCGGCGCCCACCGCGGCGGCGACGGCGCCGTGCGCCGCATCGAGTTCCTCCAGCCGGTCGAGTTGTCGCTGATCACCCAACGCCGCGGCCCGCACCCGCCGTTTGGGATCGCCGGGGGCCAGCCCGGCGCGGTTGGGGTGAATCAGCTCATCCGCGCCGACGGCACGCGCGAGCAACTCGGCGGCATCGTCGAACTGTCCCTCGCCCCCGGAGAGTCGATCGCGATCCACACCCCCGGCGGCGGCGGCTGGGGCGCCCCGTAGGTCAGACTTTCCAGTCTGACGCGAACACGTATCGAAAAAAGTGAATTTCAGCGTGCCACTGGCGTGCCGCCAGTGCGGAACCAGAGGCCGGCTCGCCATGCACTTCGCACGGGCGACACGCCCGTGGCACGCTATTTCAGCTTATGCCTCGGGGTCAACCAGTGCTGTCCGCCGGCTACTCTTCAATACAGAACAAGTGCCGCTCGCCGCGGATGAACAGCTGATCGTCGACCGGCGCCGGCGTGGCGTCGATCGTCTCGCCGATGTTGTTCGTCGCGACTTCCTCAAACTGGTCCGCGTCCTTGATCACGATCGTCGTGCCGTTGCGGTCGGACAGATAAACGTAGCCGCCCGCCGCGACGGGCGAGGCGTAGGTGGTCCGCAAATTGGTCCGCCGCGCGGCGTAGTGCGGCTCGCCGGTCGCGGCGTCCAGGCAGGTCAGAATCCCCGTCTTTTCCTTGTAGTAGTACAGCCGGCCATTGGACAGTACCGGCGAGGCGATGTCGGGCGTGTCGCGGCTCTTGGTCCACAGCACGTGCGGCGAGCCCTGCAGATCGCCGCGGCCGTCCAGACGGAACGCCCCCGCGAACGACCCGCGAAAGCCGCTCATGACGAACACCGTGTCGCCCATCGCCACGGCCGACGCCGCGGGGCGCTGCGTCTGGCCGGCGCACCGCCACAGCTCGTCGCCGCTCTCCAGATCGTACGCACAGGCAAAGTTCTGACCGTTCATCACCACTTGCTGACGGCCGTCGTGCTCGACGACCAGCGGCGTCGACCAGTTGGTGGGCTCGTCGCGATCAACTTGCCAAATGATGTCGCCGGTCAGCTTGTCCAGCGCGTACAGCGACGACGGCCCCTCGTGATCCCACGGCACGATGATCTTGTCGCCGGCGATCGTGGGCGAACTCCCCTCGCCGAATTCGTTGCGCGTGCGCATGTCGCCGAAGTCGCGATCCCACACCGGCTCGCCGTCCATGGTCAAGCAGAACAGTCCCTGCGAGCCAAAATGGGCGTACAGATGCTCGCCGTCGGTCGTGGGGGACGCCGAGGCGTAGTTGTTTGTGCCATGCGTCCCCTCGTGCGGCGTGCCGGTCACGACGGTTTTCTGCCAGACGATGTCGCCCGACGCGCGGTCGAGGCACATCACGATGAAGTCGAGCGCGCCCCCGCCGGCGGCGGCTCCCGCGCTGGTCACCACGTACACGCGATCTTCCCACACGATCGGCGAACCGGAGCCGCGACCCGGGATCGCGACTTTCCACTTCACGTTGTGCGTGTCGGACCACTCGGTCGGCGGGCTGGCCGATGTGGACACCCCATTGCCCCCCTCGCCCCGCCAATGCGGCCAGTTGTCGGCCCGCGCGGCAGGCGCGATCACCAGGGACAGGGCCAACAGGCAAAGTGAAATCGCAAGCGGGAAGCGACGAGAAGTCATCGGCAAGATCCTTGGCGGAAGGCGACAAGCGTGCGGCGGGCACGTCAACTGAAGCGGTCGTTCCCGCGGAGTATAGCAAACCGCCCCCGCCAGTCTGTCGCCGCGACCAAGCACTTGGCGCCCCGCGCGGTGCGAGAGCTCACAGTCGGCTGGCCGCGAAGCTCATAGCAGGGGTGCCATGCCCACGGTGGTCTTCCGCCGTGGGCATGCATGCTGCTCGGCGGCGACTGCATGCCCACGCCTGCGGACAGGCGTGGGCATGGCACCCGGCGATTTCAACACGCGTTGAGCGTGTACCCGGGTCGCACTGCTGGACCAGCCAGCAGTGGCACGCTTCGGGCTAGCAATGCCGCCCAGCGCGCCGGCGGACGAGCAACATAGCGCCGAGGGCGGCCAAAACCCACGCGGCCGGCTCGGGGATGGCCGCTGCTGTGGCCGCAGAAAGGTCATCGCCATAGTGAGCCTGCCACGCGGCCAGATCCGCCGGGCTGTGCGGATCGGGCGACGCCCCGCGTTGCCAGGCGAGAAAGTCGCCGCCGTCGACGATCCCGTCAACATCAAAATCCCCCGGCGGCCCTGGTGCGAGCACGGTCAACAGCGTGTACCCCGCCAAATCGCCGGCGGTCAGATACTCCAGCGTGTAATCATCGCCATACGCGGCGCTGGTCAGCAGTGCCCAGGCGGACAAGCTGTTGTCCCAATACCGAATCGCGTCGGTGCCCTGCACCAAATCAAGATACTCGCCGAGTGAATCGTCGGCGTCACCCATCAGCGCGAGCATTCCGTCGCTCGCCATGTTGATGAAGGCATTTCCATCGGAATTGGCGTCGACTGTGAGCGTGCCCGCGACACTTACTACTCCGCCGTCGGAGATCACGAGCGTAGCCCTGCCGTAGTTTCCCACTAGCAATTCGCCGCTATTAGTCCAGGTCGAGCCGGGGCCATTGACCCTAACGGTCTCGGTCGCACCGGTCACGTTTCTGATGTAGCTGTTGGTACTGTTGACACGCCCGCCGTTGGTGATCGAAAGCGTGCCGTTGCTGTCCATGAGGCCGATGTAGAGCAAACTGGCAGTATTCCATGTCGAGCCGGCGCCATCGACCATTACCGCCCCCGTTGAGCCGTTGTTGCGGCCGATGAAGCTGTTCTTGGAAGTGCTAACCGTGCCGCCGCCGGTGATTCCCAGCGAACCGCTTCCTGTGTCGCCGATGTAGAGGTCATCGGCATTGGTCCACGTCGAACCGATGCCGTCGACTGTCACTGTCCCGGATGAACCGGCTGCGTTTCCAATGTGTCCGCTCGTCGACCGGACAACGATGCCATCGGAGACGGTCATAGTCCCGACGCCGCCGTAACCCGCTCCCATCGCGCCGGAGCCGTCGACACCGAGGTTCAGCGTGATATTCTGGCCCGGCAATTCATTGAGAATGATGGATTGACGAAGTCCGTGTGAAGCATCAAATGCAATGTCGACGTCACTGACAAGGCCATGCAAGTCGATCGTGCCCGTACCCGTCAGATTGGCGGCGGCGGCTAAGAGTCCGCCGGTTGAAAGTGCGCCGCCGTCGAAATGGATCTCCCCGCTCGATTCGGGACCGTAAGCAACCACGGTGTTTCCAGCGACTTCCACGACCCCTCCGTCGCTGATTGCAAGCGTACCTTTGCCGAAGTTGCCCACGGAAAGAGTGCGGCCATTTGTCCACGTAGACCCGGCCCCGGCAACAACCACGGCCCCGGTTGAAGCGCGGTCGTAGCCAACGAGGCCAGTGTAGGACCGTAAATCGCTATCCCCATCGACCATCAGCGTGCCGTCTACCGTCCTGCCAATATAGGCGTAGGTTTCGTCGGTCCATGTGTTTGGGTCGCTTGGATCGACATCTCCGGTCCAGGTGATGGCCCCGAGCGTCCAATGGGCCGTGATGCCGAGGCTCGCAACGGCCGTCAGTAACGCGAAGCAATATGAGCGAAACACGCCAATTGCGCGACGGCTCTGCAGCGGACGAGAGAAAAGTGCCATGTCGAGCGGTCGATCTTCCATGTGTTCAAACAAGCGTGGCTCGCTGACGGCCAAAGCGATAAGGGTGTTTCCTATTCCAATCGGCGGGCGCATAGTCGCGGGGAGATGGCCATGATCATAGCAAAGGCCATGGCCACTCGCGACGATCGTGGGCCGTCCAGGCGTGCCAGTTTGTCGTGGAAAATGAGCCACCTCTTAGCGTAAAACAAAGAAGCGGACGCCGCGCGCGGCCGGTGCGACGAACCGAGTCGGGCGCAGCGCACGCTCGGCCAGCGCGACCTGGGGTTTTGCACGGCCCCGGAGAGTTTTGATTGCAAAACTCACGCGCGATGTTGCTCGGGTGGCGGACGTAAGTTGTTCGCTGGCAAGCATGTCGGCGGTTCAGCGGCAGCGTGGCGGGAGGGACTTTTGCTTCGAGAATTCACACTTTTGCACGTGAGCAAAACTCGCGCGCGGTTGGCGGGCGAGTTGTCCGTTGTCAGTGGTCCGTCGTCCGTTGCCGGGGACACGGAATCAGCGTCAGAGCGTGACCGCTGCCCATGGCCATCGTGGCCGGGCGCCTTAAACGCTTGTATTCCCAGGGGTTGCTGCTAATCGCTCAAATGCCGATAATCCGTGGCAGACTCCGCCGGGCCGCGCCCGGGCGAGCTTTTCTGCCGCTGCCAACATGGGATACGAAGGAAGGGAAACCGATGCCTCGCAATAAGCTGTATCAAAACGCCGCCGAGTGCATCGGCGAGACGCCGATGATTCGTATCAATCGGCTGGTCCCCGAGGATCACGCGACCGTGTACGCCAAGTGCGAGTTTTTCCAGCCGCTTAACAGCGTCAAGGACCGCATCGGCGCCGCGATGATTGCCGCCGGCGAGAAGTCGGGGTCGATCAACGCCGACACGCACATCATCGAGCCGACCAGCGGCAACACGGGCATCGCACTGGCGTTTGTGTGTGCGGCCAAGGGCTACAAGCTCACGCTGACCATGCCGGAGTCGATGTCGCTGGAACGCCGGGCGTTGCTGCGGTCGATGGGCGCCAACCTGGTGCTGACCCCTGCGGCCGAGGGCATGAAGGGCGCCATCAACAAGGCGGGCGAGATGGTCGAGGAGGAAGACAACGCCTGGATGCCGCAGCAGTTCGAGAATCCCGCCAACCCGGCGATTCACGAAGCGACCACCGGCCCCGAGATCTGGGAAGACTCGGGCCACGATATCGACATCCTCGTCGCGGGCGTGGGCACCGGCGGCACGATCACCGGCGCGACGCGGTACCTCAAGTCCAAGAACCCCGACTTCAAAGCGATTGCCGTGGAGCCGACCGACTCGCCCGTGATCTCCGGCGGCTCCCCCGGCCCGCACAAGATTCAGGGCATCGGCGCCGGGTTCATTCCCAAGAACCTCGACACGTCGCTGGTCGACGAGGTGGTTACCGTCAGCAACGAGGAAGCGTTCCAGTGGGCCCGCCGGCTGGCCAAGGAAGAAGGCATCATGGCGGGCATCTCCAGCGGGGCCAACATGTGCGCCGCCGCCAAGGTCGCCGCCCGGCCGGAGAACAAAGGCAAGAAGATCGTCACGATCATGTGCAGCCTGGGCGAGCGGTACCTGTCGACGCCGCTTTTCGAAGGACTGACCGGGTAACGTTCTCATCTAACTACCACAGAATCTATGGCGAATGACCAATGACCAAGCACCAATGACCATGCGGGGCTACGCACTCGTTGAATTGGTCCTTGGGATTTGGTCATTGGTCATTCGTTTCTGTCGCGCTTTGGCGATTTATTCCGCATGACTCAGCTGCCCGTGATTCAACCGCCGACCCGCCCGCGTTTGCCGGAGTGGCTGCGCGTGCAGTTGCCCGCGGGTCGCGCGCAGGCCGTGTTCAACACGACCGACGGCGCCGTGCATGGCAACGCCCTGCATACGGTGTGCGAGGAAGCACGCTGCCCCAACGTGCATGAGTGTTGGTCGCAGGGGACCGCCACGTTCATGGTGGCGGGTCAGAGTTGCACGCGCGGCTGCCGATTCTGCTCGGTCGAGACGCTCAAGACGCCGCCGCCCCCCGACGCCGACGAACCGCGGCGGCTGGCCGAGGCGGTGGCGGGGTTGGCGTTGGAGCATGTCGTGATCACCGTGGTGAATCGCGACGACCTGCCTGACGGCGGGGCCCGCCATTACCGGGCGTGCGTCGACGCGATCCACGAGCAGTTGCCGGCGACCAGCATCGAGCTGCTCTCCAGCGACCTGGAAGGCAACGCCGAGGCGCTGGCCACGCTGTTGGACGGGGCGCCGCTGGACGTGTTTGCTCACAACGTGGAGTGCGTGCCGCGGTTGGATTCGACGGTGCGCGACCCGCGGGCGAGCTTCGCGTTAAGCCTGCACATTCTCCGGCAAGCCAAGGCCCTGCGGCCCGACGTGGCGACCAAGAGCAGCCTGATGGTCGGCCTGGGCGAGACGGACGACGAAGTCCTCGATGCACTGCGGCAGATGCGCGCTGCCGGCGTCGAGCTGCTGACGATTGGCCAGTACCTGGCGCCAGGACGGCCGGGCACGCGGTTCGTGCCGGTCGAGCGCTATGTCGAGCCGGCGACGTTCGAGGCGTGGCAGCGCGAGGCGCTCGCCATGGGTTTCCGCGGCGTGGCTGCGGGGCCGTTGGTCCGCAGCTCCTACAAAGCCGCCGAGTTGCTCGCCGCTGCGCGGACCTAAATGGCGCTACGGCTGTCGCAGAGCTCACTGCGCCGCAGGCTCTTCCGGCGGGGGCGCCGGTAGTTGGCCGCCGACCGCGGGCAGCTCCCACGCCGCGGGCGCGGGCAACGCCGACGCGGCCATGTCGATCGTCGCCGTGATGGCAATCTCGTCGTCGTTGATTCGCCCGCTGGCTTCGGCGCCCTCGAACCAACTGAGCAGCGCCATCTGATAATCAGCCGGCGGATCGGTCAGCAGGAACCAGTTGGCCGGCGCGACTTCGGTCGACGACCACCACCGCAGTCCCTCGGCGGTCTCGCTCAACTGGTACTCGCCGCCCAGCGGGCAAATGAGCGTGCCGTCCATCAGTTGCTCGGCGACCTCGCGGCACTCCTCGGCAGGCACGTGCAATTGCGTGGACAGCGCGTTGAGCAATCGGCTGTTCGCGGCCGAGGCGTCGCGGATGCGGCTGTAGGCGAGTTTGTTGAGCAGCGGCTCCAGTTCGGTGCCGGCAAGATTGCCCACCCGCAGCCAGGCCTGAGCGGGCTGTTCGACCGCTTCGGTGGTGAGCTCCGGCAGGATCTCGCGGACCAATTCCGGCGAGAACGATCCCACGAACAGGTCGTCGCGCCGTGCGACGACGCGACCGGCCGCGTCGACTTGCTGCTGACCGTCGGCGGCAGGCAACTCGCCAAGCAACCCCAGCAGCCCGGCACGGGGCCAACTGCCCCAGTAGACCTTCATGCCTTGTCGATTCTCTGGCAGCGGCAAGCCCAGTCGGCCGCGGGCCAGCTCCAACTCAGCCGAGAAGTCGCGCACGCCGATGAACAGCTGGTGCTGCCCCGACGGCGGACCGGCAAACGGCAGCAGCGAGTCGAGCACGACTTCGACGTTGATCAAATCGCCGTCGAGCCACGCGATCCGCTGGTTGCTGGGCTCGCCGATGATGTCGACCGCCTTGCCGAGCTTCACCCGGTCCAGCGGCGTGGCGAGCAGCGTCACCCGCAGCGTCTCGCCGCCCGCTTCGCCGCGCGGCTCGCGCGACACGGCCGCTGCGATGGGCGGCAGTTGGCCGCACTCCTGGCGAAACCGCTCGGCAAAGCTGCGATAAGCGGCCGCCTCCGCCGCCGTGACGGCGGTCACTTCTTCGTCGCTGGTGGGCAGGTAATACCCCGGCGTGCCGCGTACCGAGTCGGCGATCCCGGCTGCGTTCTCAACCAACGCCGTATCGTCGAACCGCGCGCCGAACCCTGCGGGCAGATAGCCTCCGTCGATCAATGCGGCGCGATCGTTCGCCGCAACGCCTTCCGCGCCGGCCTGCAGCCGGGCCAGCGTCAGCAGCTTCGCCTCGCGGTAGGAGCGCACCCGCCGTCGCGCCGCAATCCAGGTGGCCGGGCTGGTCAACTCGCGGAACATCTCCGGCGCGGCGTAGACGAACACGGTGTCGCCGCGCTCGGGCGGAATCTGTTGGCGGACCGACAGAAAGCCGGGACTGGCGGCGAGCGAGCCTGTGCCCTGCCCTGCTTCAATGAATCGTTGGATCAATCGCCGCGAGGTGGCAACCAAGTGAAAGTCGCCATCCTGGGCGTAGTACGAGCGGACCTCGCCGCCCGGCGTGCTGATGAGCGACACCTTCGTGCCGGCGATCTCGACTTCCGTTTCGGTGGCGTCAGGAAACTTGTCGAGCGCCTCGCGGCGTTTGCTCTTCAGATCATTGCCCAGCAGGAAGCTGTTTTTGGCCTGGAACAGCATGCCGATGGCGCCGCCCTGCGTGGCGTACGGATCCAGGCCGACGATCGCCACGTCGGAGATCACCTTGGGGCCGAGGATCTTCGAGAGCTGGGTCTCGCGCAACGACAACTGCTGCTGAATCCGATCCGAGCTGCCGCGACGAATACTGCGGTTGAAGATCATGTTGCCCAGGTCGTCGCGCCACAGCGCGGTGAGATCGCGAAACCAAAGGTAGTTCGAGAAGGTTCCAAACCGTAAATAGAAGCACTCGGCCGGTACGTGCAGCGCGAGCGGTTCCACGGCAATCTCGTCGGTCGCGCCCGGCAGTTCCAGTTCGTACCACGGCATGGGAGCGGGCAGCGGCTGATCGGCGATTGCGGGCGGCTCGCCAGCGAGCAGTTCGCGATCGACCGCCAGTTGCCATCGCTCGTTGGCAAGCAGCTCGTCCCACACGGTCGGTCCCTTGCTGCCGCCGCCCAGATTGATCAGGCGCGGCTTCGATTCGGGCAGCGACTTGCCCAGGCGCCGGGCCAGCGAGGCGGCGAGGAAGTTTTCAACCACCGGCGGGAACTGGGGATCCTGATCCAACTGCTGCCACCGCTGGCCGTAGCATTGCCACCACTCGTCCAGCAGTCGCGCATGCCCCGCCGGGTTGCGCGCCGGTCGGACCACCAGCGGCGTGGCCGAGGGGGCGAACGCCGTCGCCTCGAACGGTTCGTCGCCGCGGAACAGGAAATACACCGTCACGCGCGACGGCCCCTCAATCTCCAACAGATTCCGCAGCAGCCGACGCACGGGGGCGTCCTTGCTGACGGGATACAGAGCGCGATTCGTGGCGCTGCGCACCGTGAGGCGCTCGTCGCTGGCTGATGCGATGCCCGCCAGTCGACCGACCGTAAGCGTCACGCGGGCCACTCCAAAGGGCTCTCCGGCGTAGGCTTCGACGTTCGCCGCGGTCGCACGGCGTGCTTGTGACGACGCCGCGAGGAGAAGCAACGCGACTAGCAGGGCAAGATTCGTCTCCCGCGAGCGAAGTGCCCGATGGAGACGGCGGCAGGAGTGCGAGTGTACGAATTGCAACGCAAGCCTCGGCATGATGAAGCGTTTGTGCGGAACGAACTATAACGGTTCATGGTACCGCAACAGCCGGTGGAGAGGATACCCGCAGCGGCTGCGCAGCCGTCCCCGTTGATTGAGACGGCATTTTTCACCGCGGTTTGCTTGCAATGAGTTGTCCAGTTCGGTCAGAATCAACCAACCCGCGGTAGGACAGCCCGTGGTGGGCGGGCGCTTGTCCCGCAAGATGGCGACTGCGGCGATTTCGCCGCCCTCGAATCGATTGTCAGTTTCTACTACCTATTCGGCGCCGCATGAAATCCACGCTCTTGCCACGATTTTCGTTGCGTTTGGCGTTGATCGTGTTGACCGGCGCCGCGTTTTTTTTCGTGCTTGTCGGCAAGGGCTTGGGCGGTTGGGCCTGGGCCATCGGCGTGACGGTGGGGGCCGCGAGCATCCTCGCCGCGCTGGCGACGCATTTCCTCTTCGCCGCCGCCTTCACCGGCTTGGGCCGCGTGTTGGGGGCGGACGAGATCGTCGCCCGCACCAGTCAGGGCGGGCTGGTGCGGCAGAGCGGCGAGGCGACGCAACCTGACGTCCAGCCCGGGGGCGAGGCCGCGCCATGAGCCGTTCGGGACGCTGTACTCGCAACGCCGCCGTCGACTTCTGGCGACGAGGCAGGTCGTTCTACGCGGCCTTGCTGACGGCTTGGATTGTCGCAGCGGCAGGCGATGCGTGCGCCCAGCCCTGGCCCGTTGCGCAGCAATCGGTGAACGCGCAATCGCCAATCCTGATGTTCGAGCTGCCGCCGCCGGTGGCGGTCGCCCCCACGCCGGGGATGACCACGCCGCTGCCGAAGCGCTATTCTCAACGGTCGGGTCTGCACGTGGCGTGCTCCGCGGGGTTTGACGGCGAGATGGGTTACGTGCCGCTGGAAATCCAGGTCACGGCCAGAAAGGCGTCCGGCGCGGATCGCACGCTGCGGTTTCGCTTTGAAGCGGGCAGTTGGCGTTCACGGGGGCGCGGCGTTGCCGTCGAACAGGAGTTTGTCTTTCCCGGCGGCGCCACGAGCCAAACCTTTCGGACGCTGGCGCCGCGACACGGCGATTGGTCGTACGGGTCGTGGACGACCTGGGTCGACGGTCGCCCTGACGATCAACTCTCGGCGGAGCGCATCGGCGTGTTGCGATCGGGGGCCGGGCAGCGGACGAGCGTGATGGCGATTGGCCGCGCCCGCTTGGGCAATGGGCTTCAGCAGACATTGCAGGGCAGCGGTTTCGTGCCCGGGGAGATCGTCGAATCCCGCTGGGCGTTGAACTCGTTGCCGGAGAACTGGCTGGAGGTGGCGTCCTACGACGTTGCCATCGCTTATCCCGAGGAGTTGCAGCAACTGAGCGTTGAGCAACCCGCGCGGCTCGCTGCTCTGCGAAAGTGGGTCTACGCCGGCGGCAATCTGTGGATTGTGGCACAGGGGAGCGATTGGAGCACGCTGTTGCCGGCCGAGCAGGCCCTGGAGAGTGCCGATGCGACTGCGCCGAGCGAGGAGGAACTCCCGCCGGGGTGGCAACTCATGCCGCTCATGCGAGAGCGCGGCGGGGATGCGCGCGAACTGCTGGTGTGGTCCCAGGGCGATCTGGCGAGCCCGCTGGCGGAGATCGAGGAGTTTGTCCGGGGAGCCGCCGACGGCGAAGTGAACTTCCAGCGGGCGCGCCGCACCAATCAGCTCCTCGCCAAGCCCTTTGGACTGGGCCTGTTGGTCGCCATTCCCGATGAGCTTGTCGGCAACGGGAACTGGTCTCGCGAAGCCCGCGACACGGCCAACCTGCTCAGCCGTTCGGCGGCTGCGTTGCGCGCATCCAGTTACGTGCGGTGGGGATTTGGCCCAGACGACGCGGCCAGCGAGTTCAACAACTGGCTGATCCCGGGCGTCGGCATGGCGCCGGTGACGGCGTTTCAGGTGCTCATTACGCTGTTCGTGATTGCCGTGGGGCCGGTCAACTACTGGCTGTTGGCGCGGCGCGGTCGGTTGCCCATGCTGCTGGTCACGGCGCCGATTGCGGCGCTGGTCGCCGTGGCGTTGCTGTTCACCTACGGATTGATTACCGACGGCGTTTCAACGCGCGTTCGAGCCCGCAGTCTCACCATGCTTGACCAGCGAACGGGCCGCTTTGCGACGTGGGCGCGCCTGTCCTACTACGCGGGCATGGCGCCGGGGGGCGGATTGACCATGGCCGACGACACGGTCGTGTTTCCCATCTCGCCGCGGTGGGCGATGGAACGCGCCGGACGCGGCAGCGGACAAGTCCGCGAGGTGACGTGGGAGGACGGGCGACAGCGGTTGTCCCGCGGCTGGCTCCCCTCGCGGACGCCAGTGCAAACCATGGCGGCCACCAGCCGGACGACGACGCGGCAGTTGAAGATCCGCGAGGGGGACAATGGGATCCAGGTCGAGAATCTGCTGGGCGCGGACGTGGTCGCCCTGGCCGTGCAAGACGAGCGCGGCCGATTCTACTGGACCGAAGAACTGGCCAGCGAAGCCACGCAGCGGCTCGCGCCGACCGACTGGGCGGACCTTGCCACCGGCTTGCGCGGCCTGTTTGCCGACAACGAATTGAGTTACCCCGTGGGTGCGGAACCGTCGTCCCGGCGGCGCGGTCGGTCGTCTGGCATGGGCGATGGCGCGTTGTCCAACAACCTGTTGGAGTCGCAGTTGCGATCGATCATTTCGCCAACGACGCGCGAGTTGGGCGATCGGAATTATGTCGCGGTCACCCGGCGCAGCATCGAACTTGAGCTGGGGCTGCCCCAGGAGCAGATCAGCGAAGAAGCCAGCTTTCACGTCGTGCGAGGGAGTTGGTGACATGGTGCTGAGCCCCCGCCGCCCCGCCGTGCAAGTGGATCGCCTGCACCGGTACTTCGGCACGACCAAAGCGGTGCAGGATCTCAGCTTCGAGGTCTATCCCGGCGAGGTCTTCGGTTACATCGGCCCCAACGGCGCCGGCAAGACGACCAGCATGCGGATTCTGGCGACCCTCGACGAGCCGACCTACGGCGATGCGATGGTCGACGGGTTCTCGGTCGTCGACGATCCGGACCGCGTTCGCAAGCGACTGGGGTTCATGCCGGACTACTTCGGCGCTTACCAAAATGTGAACGTCCGCGAGTATCTCGACTTCTTTGCCCGAGCCTACGGACTCAGCGGCATGGAGCGTACCCGTGCGATCGACCGCGTCATGGAATTCACGTTGCTGGATCGGCTGGCGCTGAAGCCGATCGACGGATTGTCGAAAGGGATGAAGCAGCGGCTGTGCCTGGGGCGGACAATGATCCACGATCCGTCCGTGTTGATTTTGGACGAGCCGGCCGCCGGGCTCGATCCGCGGGCGCGAATCGAGCTGCGCGAGATGATTGCCGCCGTGGCCGCGGCGGGCAAGGCGGTGCTGATCAGCTCGCACATCTTGACCGAACTGGCCGAGATCTGCCATCGCGTCGGCATCATCGAACAGGGGCAGTTGCTGGCGGTCGGCACGGTGGACGAGATCAGCGCCAGCGCCGAAACGATCAGTCGCGTGCGGGTGCGCGTGCTCGGCGACCCCAGCGGCCTGCGGAGTTGGTTTGCCGCGCGGGGGGATGTGCGCGATCTGGAGGAAAGCGAGGGGCGGTTTACGCTGACGCACGAAGGCGGACCCGAGGAGCAGGCTGCGCTGCTGCGACAAATTGTCAGCGCCGGCTTCGCCGTGATCGAGTTTGCCAGCAAGACGAAGTCGCTGGAAGACGTGTTCCTGCACGTGACGGAGGGCCGGGTGCAATGAGCGACATCGCTGCCAACGTTGCCGCCGAGTCCGCCCACGCGCCGAGCGAGCCGTCGTGGCAAGCGCGCGCGCTGGCCCGGCTGGAAGACGGGCTCGCCGCCCTCACGGATCGGGCCAATCCGATCCTGGTGAAGGAAACGCGGCAGGCGCTCAAGAGCCGGCAATTCATTGTCTCGTTTCTGGTCGTGCTGGTGGGGTGCTGGATTGTCACGCTCGCCGGCGTCGCGGTGATTGGACCGGAAATTTACTTCGGCGCCGCGGGGCCCGAGATGCTGCTGGCCTACTACTGCGTGTTGGCGGCCCCGTTGGCGGTGATCGTGCCCTACTCCGCGTATCGTTCGCTGGCGGCGGAGAAGGAGGAGAACACCTACGACCTGCTGTCCATCACCACGCTGGGCTCGCGTCAGATCGTGACCGGCAAGCTGTGCAGCGCCGCGGCCCAGATGTTCGTCTATTTCTCGGCCGTAGCGCCGTGCATCGTGTTCACGCTGCTGTTGCGCGGGGTCGACGCCATGACGGTGGCGGCGCTGCTGGTGTTGGCCGTCGCGGGATCGCTGGCGCTGTCGATGGCGGCCCTGCTGGTCGGCACGCTGTCGCAGGTGAGGTATACGCAGGCCGTGCTTTCGGTCGCCCTGGTGATGAGCCTGTTGGGGGCGTTCTGGGGCGCCGTGGTCATCGCTTACGTATGCCTGTTCGAAGAGCCGATCCCGTTTGGCGACCCGGAGACCTGGTTGGTCAGCCTGCTGCTATTGACGCTGTATGTGACCACGTTCGGCTTGTTTCACGCGGCCGCGTCGGCGCGGATCGCGTTCCCCAGCGAGAACCGCTCAACGCCGCTGCGATGGTGGATGACCGTGCAGCAAGCGTGCTTCGTCGCCTGGTTTGCCGGCCTGGTGGCATACATGGCGGCGATGATGGCCGTGCAGGGCTTCTCTTTGATCAACGACCTTTCTGAAATGCTCATGGCCGTGGGGGTCGTCGGGCTGCTGTATTGGTACGTCATGGGGACGTTGATGACGAGCGAGTGGCCGCATCTGTCGCGGCGGGTGCAGCGTTCGCTGCCGCAGAGCACGGCGGGGCGGATGTTTCTGAGCTTATTCAACCCGGGCCCCGGGGCGGGCTACCTGTTTGCGGTGTCGAATTTCTCGATGATGTGCATCTGTAGCGTCGCTATGCTCATCGCACTCACGACGTGGTATGGCGGGACGTGGGGGTCGAGACAGGAGACCTCGCTTTATTTCTTTGTGATCAGTTGGGGGTACCTCGCCGGATTTCTGGGCGCCGGGCGGTTGCTGATCAGCCTGTTTCGCCGGTTTGCGTTCGTGCCGTTGGCTGCCGGATTCTTGACGCACTTCATCCTGCTGCTGGCGGGGATCGGCATTCCGCTGGTGATCTATCTGATGTCGCCGAGCAGTCGGTACTTCAACACGTACTCGCTGTCACAGATCACCAATCCGATGATCACGCTGGTGACGTTGGTCGACGACGGTCCCGATGCCATCGACGCGCTGACTGTCAGCGCATTGACCACCGCTGCCGGCGTGGTCATGTTGCTGCTGAACGCGCGCTCGGTTGCGGCCGAGTTGCATCGACAACGCACGCCCGCGCCGATTCGCGTGATCGAGGAAGACGCCGAAGCCCAGCAGGAGATCCGCAAGCCGCAAAGTCCGTGGGATGAAGACGAGGCGGCAGCCTCCGCTGCAGTTGATCCCTGAGCGTCGCCGGCCATGTCGGCCGGCGGCTAGTTGTCGATCGACGCCTGCCAACGATTGCGACCGCGTTGCAGGACGACCGTGGGCGGCTCGATGGCGATCACTTCGACGCCGAACTTGGCGTCGCCCTGGGCGACCGGCGCGACCTGACCGTCGATCGAGAGCACGGCCCGCGGCTTGTCCACCGTGACAAACCCCAACAGTTCGATCGATTCGCTCGTCGAGCCAGTCTCGCGCGAGCGGCCCTGGCGTTTCGGGGCGACGAACAGGTCGACGCGATCGGGGAACGGCGGCTCGTAGGCCTGCTCGCTCGCGTTATCGGCTTGTTCGGCGTTGGGGGCGGGCTCGTCCACATCGGGCTGAGCGTGGTTGGCTTCCGGCGCATCGGACGTGGGAAGCGGCTGTGCGGCAACAGGCGGCTGCAAGGGAGGCGCCAGGCTCGCCTCCGGCTCGTCCGAGCCGCTGCAACCGGCGCTGAGCCAACACGCCAGCGCCAGCCCGGCGAGGGCCGTTGCGCGGTGAACTGAGAGCGAATTGAGGTGGTTGCGCGAGAGCATGGTTGCCGCGTGATCAGCGAGTCCTGGACCAGCGTCTAAGACGCCATTGAAGTGTAGGACGTGCGGCGGCGGCCTTCCGCGATCAACCGTGGCCGAGTCGCTTCTGCAGACGTGGCACAACCCGCATAACCGGCGCCCGGCGGCGGAGCTACTTCAGAAAAGGCAGCGACCACACGGACTTCTTCTTTGCCGCTTGACGCGGTTCGCGCTCCGGCTGAAGGCCCTGTCGGCGGGCGTCGAGTTCGCCCGTCGCGCGGAAACGCTGCTCGTACGAGGGGCGCAGGGGCGCCAGCGGCGGCGCGGCTTCGGGCGCGAACGGCGTCGTGGTTTCGTCCACGGGCGGCAGCGGCTCGACGCGCAACTCGGCGCATCCCCCGCTCGTGAAGCCGTCGGGACCGCACCCCTCGGCGACGGGAATCCGCGCCAGTCGGCACGTCGCGGTTTCCTCGGCTGCGAATTCGCGCGGCGCCGAGTTATCCTGGTAGTCCACGATTTCGGGCGTGAGGAACACGATCAGTTCGCTTTCGCGAACGTTGGTGTCGCGCGAGCGGAACAGCGAGCCGACGTACTTCACGTCCTTCAGCCACGGAATCCCGTTGAACTCGCCGTTGTCGCTGCGTTGCCGCAGGCCGCTGATGACGACCGTCTGGCGATTGGCCACGCGGACCTGCGTCACGGTGCTACGGGTGTCGATGATCGGCTGATTCTCCTGCGGCGTGAAGCCAGCCAGTCGACTGAATTCCGGCTCGACGGTCATTTCGATCGTGCCGTCCGCGGCAATGCGGGGCCGCACGCGCAATGTGATGCCGGCTTCCTTGAACGCCGTCGTGCCGATCTGCCCGCCGAGCTCCGACTGCGTGATTTGCTGGAAAGGAATCTCCGACACGCTTTTCATCTCGGCTTGTTCGTTGTCCAGCACGGTCACGTTGGGATCGGCCAGCAGTCGCGCGTCGTTGGCGTTCTGCAGCGCCAGCAGCACGGTGGTGATATCGAAGTTGCGCGTGAGGCTGCGAACGGTGAAGGTGCCGCCCGCGGCGGCGGCGTTAAACGGCGCCAGCGTCGTCGTGTCGAACTCCAACGCCTGGCTGGCCGTGCCGTCGGACTGGCGCGAGTTGCCCTTGCCGCCGCCGCCCCAGTTCAGGCCGAGTTGCTCGACGTCCTGCAGGCTCAGGTCGTAAATCAGGGCCGTAATCCGCACCTGGGGACGCGGGCGGTCGACGCGATCGAGCACCTTGCGAGCCATGTCGACGTGTCGTTTCACGTCGACCACCAGCAGCCGGTTCTCGGTTGGCATGACCGCGACGCGGCCGTTGGCGCTGAGCACCGCTTGCAGCGCCGGGCGCGCATTCTCCGCCGGAATGTACTGCGTGTGAAAGTACACGACTTCCAACTGGTTGGCGGCGCTCGCGGGGGCGCCGCCGGAATTCGCCGACGCCGCCTGCTCCATGCGGTCGACGAAGGCGGCGATCGATTTGACGCGGTCTTCGTAGTCGACGATCAACAGCGACCGGGCCGACTGCAGCGAGTGGACTTGTCCCTGGGCGCTGGACAGCATGCGCGCGCCGCTGGCAATCTCCTCAAGATCTCCGAAGCGGATGGGGAGCGTCGCGGAATTGAAGAGCGGATTGGCGCTGCCCACCTCGCCGGTGGCTTGGATGACCAGGCTCTCGCCCACGGCGCGATAGCTGTAGCCGTTGGCCAACAGGATCGAGTCGAGCACTTCGCGCAGCGTTGCGTCTTTGAAATCGCAATTGACGGCCCCTTGGACGCCTTTGCCGGTCACGACGTTCACGCCCCAGATCTCGCTGATCGTGAACAGCGCCGCCTCGATCGACGTGCTGCGCAGCTTCAGATCGCCCCGCGACTGCAAGGCCTCCGCCAGGGCGATCTTGGGGCGGACGGTGGGTTCTGACCGCGCCGTTGTCGACACGGGAGCGGCGGCGGCTGATGCCGGCCCGTCGTCGGACGTGGCAGCCAGGCTGGGACCGTCCAGCGGCGCTTGACTCTCGGCAGGCGCGGGGGGACGGGCGCCCGTCTGGGCCCAAACCGCCGCCTCCGGTGCGCAGAGAGCGGCGCAGGCGACGGCCGTCGCGACGGCGAACCGCGCGCCGAACCGCACGTGCTGCGGCATCTGCTGGCTGCTCTGGGGGGTCATCAAGCGGCGTCCTCCGTGACGCACCGCGGCCGGTTGGGCAGGTTGGCAAGTCGCTACCGGCCGTCGCCCGCTAGCCCTTCAGCCGTGTCAGGGCGAAGAACCACAATTCCAGTTCCATCATCACCGTGGTCCCGCCCCGATTGCCCGCAGAAAGTTGCAGGCGGCGGGGGTGGGCCAGTTGTTTCTCGTTCTCAATACTCTCCAGCAGACTGTGAATCGCCGTAATCGGTCCGTCGACGGCGAGCGTCACAGACCGTCTTTCCAGTTGAAACGGCGTCGGCGCCGATTGGGTCGGTTTCTTGGCGTCGTCAATCGCGTGATCGCCCTTGGTCCACGGGCGGGCGGTGGCGGCTCCCACATCGAATCGCCGGATCTGGCAGCCCGATGCGCGAATCAACTCGATCAGCCGGCTGCGGAACGCCGCCACCGACTCCTCGTCCATCGTGCGTTGTTCCAGCGCGGCCAACTGCGTGGTCAGCTCGGCAACTTGCAGTTCCTCGGCTGGCAGTGCGGCGGCGGTTGTTTCGGCGTCGGCGAGCTGCGCCCGCAAATCGGCATGTTTGCTACGTTCGTCGAAATAGTCATCGGCTAACGGATAGACCACGGCTAGCGTTAGCAGGGTCGTAATGCCTGCAACAACTGGCCAGCGGGAGGGAGACTCGCAGAATTTGCGGATTAGGGCGTCATTCACGGCGGGCAACCTCCTGAATCACCGGCGGCTGGTCTGCTAGCACGGCTTCGAGCGAGAAGTTCGTGACGGGCCCCACCTCGGAGCCGCCTTCGTTGGTTCCTTGCAGCGCGACCTGGTCGAAAACCGGATTCTGCTCGAGCCAATTGACAAAGTCGTACACGCCCGGCGGCAGATAGCTGGCGCCGTCGAGCGACACGAGCTTCCGATCGGTGATGACAAACCGGCGCAGCCAAACGTCGTCCGGCATGGAGTTCGCGATCGCTTGCACGACCGTGCGGCCTGACCGGGGCGGCAGTTGCTCGGCCAGAGTCGTCAGTTCCGCCAGCTTCTGGGTCGCCCGCTGCTTCTGCAAACGCAACTCTGTGGCTCGCCCTTGCACGGTGGCCAGGGGAGCCAACTCCGCCTCCAAAGCGGCCGTCTGCTCGCGCTGCTTCCACACGACCAGCGACAACGCCGCAGCCACCAGCAGCACGGCGGCCAAGGGCGCCAGCAGCCGCAGCACGACGGGGCGCAGCGGCTCGCGCGACTGGGCGATCAGGTAGTCCAGCAGGTTCGGGCAGTCCCGCTGCGCCACCGGATAGTACGCGGCCAGCAAGGCGCCCAGCGTGGTCGCCGTGGCGGCCGGCATGCTCTCGGCGGCGATTTGCCAGCTCGCTTGAACCTGCGGGGCGTCGATCGTGCGGACCTCAACCGGCAGCGTCCCAGCAAGTTCGGACTTGGCACGGTTGACCGTCTGCGGTTCACCGGCGAGATAAACGCGGGAGATTGAGGCGTCGCCGTCGCCGACAAAACGCGTCCCGTGGCGTTCCAGCCGCGCCATATGCTTGCGGATCAATTCCGGCAACTCAGGCGGCGAGACGCGCCCGCCGGCCCGGTAGTCGGTGATCAGTTCGCCAGCCAGGCAATGTCCCAGTTCCAGCGTTTCGCCGTCCACCAGCGCGAGCAGATAAGGGCCCTCGGGCAAATCCGGCAATCGGGCGGCTGCCCGCGACAGGGCCGTCAGTTCAGGTTCGACGCAGTCCAGGTGGAGCCCGACCGCCTCCACGGCGGCGCGGACGTTCTGAAGCGTTTCTTGATGGCAAGCGACCGTCAGGGCGTGGCTGACGCGAGCGCTGAGCGGCTTGGTATGCGTGACCACGGCTTTCTCGCCAGGCCCGAGCGCCAGGTACATTCGGCTGCGTTCTTCGATCTGCTTCACTTCGCTGCGGACGTCCTCGGTGGGGCCGCGCACGACCCGCGTCACGCAGTACTCGCCGCTGAGCACGACATGCAGGCGATTGCCCTGCAGGGCGTGGCGAGAGGCGAGCTGGCGGAACCCGGCGGTCAACTCGGCCACGGCCTCGGGGCTGCGTAAGTCGGCAGCCTCCTTGCGCCAGGGTTCGGCCGAGGCTTCGACAGTGTCGCCCTCGCCGGACGGCGAACCCGCGAGCACCGCCGCGCGGAGCACGTTGCGCGTGATTTCAACGACGACGGTGCGCTCGGGGCCAGCGCGCCGACGATCGCGTCGTCGTCGGTCGCCGCCTTGCCGTCGGTCGCCGGTGGATGTGGGGGATTCGGTACTCATTTCCAATTGTTCTACGGTGCTTCGAGACGGTGCTTTCAAATGTCAATTACGGCGACAACGGTGCGGATGGTCTCGCCGGCCGCCCCCCGGGAGGTGACGGTCACCGAGCCGTTGGAGCCGTCGACGGCTGTGGCCGTGTAAGTGTCGTCGGCCGGGAACGTGCCTTCCGATACCGTGCCGCGCCAGGTGGCATCGCTTTCCAGCTCGGCGGCTGCGGCGTGTACGCCGGCGTTTGCCAGATACAAAGCGCGCTCGTATTCCAGCGCGTTGCGCAGCGCGGCAATCTCGGACGTCAGCGAGTTGAAAATGCTGACTGTCGCCGTCGCCACCGCAAAGATCACGAACAGCGCAACCAGCAGCGCCGCGCCCCGGCGGTTGGCCGGTCGCGCGCGGCGGCGAGGGGCAAAATCCCGTCGCGTGACAGCGGTGGAGACGGGCTTGTTCAAGTCTGACTCACCATGCTCGCAGCCAGGCTGTGGAAGATAGCGTTTCGGTGACGGCCCCCGAGGGCCGCGTCAGGTCGTAGGTGATCGTGCAGCGGACGGCGTGGATTTCATCCGGATTGGTTGTCGTTGACGAGCCATCCGCTTTCAGGCCGGCAAAACTCATCGTCTTGATCGAGTTGGCAAGCAGCGACGCAGCCGTCGTCTCGCCGTACAGCACTTCCTCCTCGCCCGCATCGTGGTCATAAGCCAGCGTCGTTCCCGCGGCGTTGATCAGTTTGAGATATCCCGACGTGTCGCCGCTTGCGGAGATGCTCGACACGCGCGTGCACTGCCGCGCAGTCCGCGTGAGATGTCGCAGCGTGGCCAACGCGGAATGCCGGACCTCGACATCGTCTCGATGCAGACTCCACGCGCTCTGCGCGCCGCGCAACAGGACCACGGTGGTCGTTGACAGCGCAGCGAGCATCGCCGTGGTCGCCATCACTTCGACCAGCGTGAATCCGCGGCGGCGTGGGGCGTTAGAGCGGTGCATTCTCGTAAGTGGCGAGTTTGGCGACCTTGGTGCGAAACACGACCTGCAATTCGTCGGCATCGGCGGTCGAGTCGCCGTCGTCGTCGTCGTAAACAGTCACGGAGATATTCATCAACCGGTCGGTGAGTCCGCCGGCCGCAGGGTCGTCGCTCCTCACGACGAGGTATTTCACGTTGGGGTGGCCTTCAGCGGCAAAGCTGCTGCCGACCGACGCGCTGGCCCAGTTGCGCATCGTCAGGGAGGCCTGGTCTTCCAGTGTTCGCACGGCGTAGTTGGCGAGGAACTGGCGTCGCACGGCCTCGCGGCTCTTCTGCATGGCGTCGCGCAGCACCGAGGTGGTGGGCACGAGCACGCCCGCCACCAGCGCAGCGGCCGCCATCATCTCGACCAGCGAGAAGCCGTGTCGTTCGGTTGGTGCTCGACGTGGGTTCAACATGGGCGTGGGCGCGCGGAGACCGGGCTCGGCAAGCCTGCAGGCGTGCGCTGCAAGAATAGCTCGCGGAATGCGCACGCCGACGCCGCATTGTCGCGAGAAACCGGCCAATCGGCAGAAAGCGACCGCCTCGTCGGCGGCCGACTCAGGGCGTCGTGTCCGTTACGGCCACCGTGCCCGTGGCCGCGACGGTGGTCAGCGCGTAGGACCGGGACGGGCCGGCCACGGTGATTGAGTAGCCCGCCAGGGCCGAGCCGTCAAAGTCGAACTCCAGCGCAGTGTGGCTGGCGGCGACGGTCAGGCCGTCGGGCGTGCCGCGAGGTTCGTCGACGGCTGCGTCGCCGCCGGCGGCTCGGCGGATGAGCGTGTAAGAAGCCACGTCGGAGCCGTCGAGCGTGACCGACAGGTAATGGTTGTCGCCCGTGCTGATCGTCCGCCGGCGCGCGTACTGCAGATCCCGCGTGAGCCGCCGTACGTAGGCGTCCGCTTCCATGTTGTCCAGCGTGCCGCTGCCGAACCGCAACATGCCTGCGGTGACGATCAACGCAAAGATTGTCAGCACGGCCAACAGTTCAACAAGGCTGAAGGCCCGGTGCGCGTGTGCGCACCGGACCTTCGTTTGCGTCGTCCGATCTTTTGGCATGGTTCCGCTTGCGCTGACTCGCTAGTTCACTCGATGCGTCGTGGAGTTGAGCGAGTAGGAACTGTTGTCCACGGGGTTTTGCGGAATGCCGTCCGGGAAGTAGTTGGCATTGTTGGCGATGTCGTTGAGATCATCGGCCGGCCACCCGCCCGTGTCGACGTAGTACCGTTCGACCGCGGCGTTGATCGTGGCTTTGTGGTGATCGCGAACTTTCTGCTTGGCAGACGATGCCGAGACCGTCACGCGCGGGACGATAATCGCGGCGATGATGCCGAGGATCGTGACCACGGCAAGTAACTCGAGCAACGAGAAACCGCTACGCTTGGTGTTTTTTCGTTGAGGGACCATGTCAACAGGACTCCGATGACGCTAGGCAAGGGCAAATTATGCGGTCGTGTGTGGTGAAAGATCGATAGCTCGGTCGTCGAGCGTACGAAAGTGTAGGTCACCGCACTCTGCATGCTCGAAGTGCAAACGGGAAACTGGCTAAATGTGGTTAGTTCGCCGGGAGCGAATTACCAGTTGCGCGGCCGCTAGGCAAAGTGCGGGGCCGGATCGTACGAATGCAGCGGTTGTATGCATCAGTGGGTATGTCCGACGACGCTTCCGGCGCCATCGAGTTGGTAGGAAGTCCCGTCCACGGGGCACACAGGCAGGCCGCTGGGAAAGTAGTCCAGGTCGCCGTCAATGTCGCTGAGGTCGTTCGCCGGCCACGAACCGGTGTGCTGCAGCCACAACTCGGCTTGCAGCTCGATGTCGCCAATGTTCGAGTGGCAGGCGGCCGTGTCGGCGGTGGAGACGCAGCGACGGGCCGTCGACAAGATCAACGCGGCGGCAATCCCCAGCACCAGGATGGCGGCCGTGACTTCAATCAGGGACAGGCCGGTTCTCGTGATCGCGACGCAGGGCGATTCGGCGGAGCGGGTTTTCATCGCGGGGCTCGTCTCGGTCAATTGATCGTGTTGATCATGTCGAACATCGGCAGATAGATCGCCAGCAGAATGACGGAGATCACGCCGGCTAGCGAGATCGTGATCGCCGGCTCGAGCACGCCGACCATCAGCGTGGTCCGCCGCTCGATCTCGCGGCGCAGATGTTCGCACACCTCGCGCGTGCTGGACGTGAGTTGGCCCGTGTTTTCGCCGACGACCACCAGCTGGTAGACAATCGGCGGAAACAGCGATTCGTGGCGCTCAATCTCGCGGCTGAACCGTTCGCCGCGCTGCACCGCGTGCTGCAAGTCGAGCATGCCGCGACGCACGGCGCGATTGCCGGCGGACTCCGAAGTCTGCCGCAGGGCCTCAGCCAGCGTGAATCCGGACGCCATCAGGTTGTGCAGCACGTCCATCACCCGCAGCACGGCCATATCGCGGAGCCAATCTCCCAGCAGCGGCATGCGGAGCAGACGCCTGTCGATCCGTTCGCCCAACTCGGGGTGATTGCGCAATTTCGTGACTGCCAGAATGCCGCAGGCCACGCCGCCGGCGACGACCCAGAACCACTTCTTGGCCAGCCCTGCCGCGACGATCAATGCCTGCGTGATAAACGGCAGCGGAACGCCCGCGTCGGCGTACGTTTCTTGGAAGACCGGCACGACGTACATCATCAGGAAAGTCACCAACCCCGTTCCCAGCACAACGAGCAGTGCGGGGTAGGCAAGCTTCTTCACAAGCTGCTGTCGCAGTTGCAGGAACTTGTCCCGATTCTCGGCGAGGTGCTTCAGCGTGTCGGCGAGCGTGCCGGACCGTTCGGCAATGCGAATCTGACTGACGGCCAGCCGGTCGATCACGTGGGGGAAGTCGTTGAGCGCCGTGCTGAACGGGGTGCCCGATTCCACGCGTTGGCACAAACGCTCCAGCGTCGCGCGGTGCGACGCGAGCGAGTCCTCCTTCGCCAGCGTTTGCAGCGCTTTGGGCAGCGACACGCCGTTGCCAACGAGAGTGGACAGGTTGCGCAGCAAGAAGGTCGCTTCGGCCGGCTTCATCTTCGACGGCTTGGGCGTTCCGAACAGGTGGAAGTCCGATTTCAGCAGCGAGGCGCCGTTGGTGCGGCGGGAGGCGCGCGGCGCAGCGGCAGCGTCGCCGGCGGCGAGTGCGTAACGCTTGCGACGGCCCATGTCAGTTCTCCTTTCGCTGCGCCGCGTTCGGCGGCGCAGCTTATCCGGACACCTTGTAGAAGACTTCTTCCAGCGTCGTGCGGCCGGCCAGGACGTGTTCCATTCCCGCGGAAGCCAGCTCGACCATGCTCTCGGCCAGGGCGATCTCGCGCAGCTTGGTGGTCGGCAAGCCGTTTTCGATGGCTTGCGACAGCGCCGGGGTGACTGTCATGATCTCCAGCACCGGGATTCGGCCGGAGTAACCCGTACCCAGGCACTTCTTGCAACCCCGTCCGCGGTAGAACAACGCGTCGGCAACCGATTGCGGATCGACTCGCAGAGCCGTCAGATAGTGTGGGTTGGGGTCGACGACTTCCTTGCAGTGAGGGCAGATCGAACGCAACAATCGTTGGGCGATCGACCCCAGCAAGGCCCCGCCAATCTTAAAGTGGTCGACTCCCAAGTCGTTCAGTCGCGCGACCGCCCCAATGGCGTCGTTGGTGTGCAGCGTGCTGATCAGCAAATGACCGGTGAGCGCCGCCTGCACGGCGGTTGTCGCCGTTTCGTGGTCGCGAATCTCGCCCACCATGATCACGTCGGGATCCTGCCGCATGATGTATTTCAGGGCGTTGGCGAATCCCAGGCCGTGTTCGCTGTCGGACGCAACCTGATTGATGCCGGGCAGGCGATACTCCACCGGGTCCTCGACCGTGACGATGTTGCGACTCACCGCGTTGAGCTTCGACAGCACCGCGTACATGGTGGTGCTCTTGCCGGAGCCCGTGGGGCCCGTGACCACGATCATGCCGTGCGGCTTGTCGATCAAGGTCTGGATCATGTTGATGTCACGCACCCCGAGTCCCAGTTCCTCAAGGTGGAACGACCGACTGCCTTCGTCCAGCAGCCGCATCACCACCTTTTCGCCGCCGACGGTGGGAATCGTGCTGACGCGGAAGTTGACGCGGGAACCGGCTTCGTGAATCGCCAGTTGGCCGTCCTGCGGGCGCCGGTTTTCCGTCGTATCCATGTCGGCCATGACCTTGATGCGGGCCACGACCGCCTCTTCAATGTGCCGGGGGATCGTCATCACCGGCTGCAGCGTGCCGTCGACGCGGTAGCGCACCCGCATTTCCGGGTCATGCGGTTCCAGGTGAATGTCGCTGGAGCCGGCGTTGATGGCGCCCATCAGGATCGCCCGCACCAGGCGCACGACGGGCGCCTGGTCTTCGTTGAGCGAAGCGTCGCTGACCAGGTCTTGATCGATCGCGTCTTCGGCGGCGTCGAGGTCGGCCATCTTCATGTCGACGACGGTCTGACGAGCGACGACGCGGTCGTCAAACCCGCGGTCGAGCGCCGCGTCGATGCCTTGCGACAGGGTCACCACCGGTTCGATCTGATATCCCGTGATGAGTTCCGCTTCGCCAATGGCGTCGATGTCGTCGGGCGCCAGCATCGCCAACTGCAGTGTTCGCCGCCGAATGCTGATCGGAGCGATGCGACGCGCGCGGGCGAAGTCCTCCGGAAGCAATCGAACCACCTGCGGGTTGATGCCTTCGGGCACGATTTCCAAAAAGGGAACGCCGTATTGGTCCGAGAGCGCCTCGCCCAACTGGTCTGAGGTAATCAGACCGCGCCGCACCAGCAGCGTACCCAGCAGACCTTTCTCGTCGCCCTGCGCTTTGAGCGCACTGTCCAACTGGGCCGGGGTGATCCAGCCTTTCGCGAGCAAGATGTCGCCGAGACGCGCCATGTGTCCGTGTGTTCAAATCGCTTGGGGAGTGGATTCGCGGCCATGCCGACGGCGGCATCGCGGCGACGGGAAGGTCGCTGTCGTCTACCGCTTGCCCGGACCGGCCGACGCTCGGAGCAGGCCCTCGACCTTCTGCTCCAAGACGAACGGGTCGTATGGCGTGACGAGATACTCGTCGGCGCCGGCGTTGAACGCACGCTGTACTTCCGTCAGGTCGGAGTTGGCTGACAAATAGACCAGCGGCAGGTGACTGGTGGATTGGTCGTCGCTGAATCGGTTGAGCAGCTCAATCGACTCGATGTCCGCGAGATGCCCCACCGCAATCAGGTCGACCGAGTTGCCTGCCAGCCAGTCGATGGCGGCCTGTCCGTTGTCAAACGCCTGGACCCGGTGCCCCAGCAGTTCCAAACGGAACGCCGTGATCTCCGCCAGCGTTGGCTCTTCTTCCAGCAGCAAGATCGTAGCTTGACGGTTCGGCATGGGGGCGTCGGGGGGAGGTCGCGTCGAGATTTGGCAACAGACTGTCCAAAGTTAGCTCGCAGAAACGCCTTGCGCGCCGATCAGGGGCGACTGTGAGGTTGGATGCACGCAGTCTCGATGACGACGCAGTCGGGTGGCGGCACAATTGGTCCAACTACGACCCGCCGCAGGATCGGGGGCGTCATGGCGATCGCTTCAATCGGCACAATCGCGCCGCGAATCGTCGGCCAAGCGGCCGCACGGTTCGGGGCCGCCAAAATGACGAGAATCTCGACCTAGATTTTGAGAGAGGAAGCCCCCATCGCCGTATGGCCGGGTGCGGGGCTGCGTTGCAACTGATTGTCTAGAACCTAAGGGCAGGCAAATACCGACATGTCTCGGCCTCGAGTGCATCGACGTTGCGCGCTGTCGCTGATTGAGTTGCTGGCCGTGGTTGCCATCCTTGGCGCCATTGCGGCCATCATCGTCCCTCGCATCCAGATCACCAGTGGCGCCGCGGAGGAGGCGGCTTGCAAGCACAATTGCAAGCACATCAACATCGCCGTCGACCGCTATATGCTCGACAACGACGGGACGCCGCCGAGCGACATTGGGGACGTCAACACGATCTACTACTTCCCCAGCGGCATTCCCACATGCCCCGTGAGCGGTTCGGCTTACGCGCTCAATTCCACGACGGGTCACGTCGAGTCGCATCCGGCAACGCACCCGTAGCGGGTACGCGAGGGGCGGCTGATCGACTAGCGATGATCGCGTCGTTCAGGAGTCGGCTCCATTGCCGTCTCCGCTGCGAGAAGAAGCGGCGAGAGGCCCCGCAAGATCGGCGATTGGCCCCTCCCTACGCGGGACGGGAACTCGAGAAGGGTCGCTAGCGCGTCTCGACCCACTGGATGATTCGCGGGCCCGGCGCCCAGCCGCCGTAGAACTGCGTGCGAATCTCGTCTTTGGAGAGTGCCCGATTGTAGACGCGCAGGTCGTCCAGCAGCCCGCTAAAGTCGTGGTTGGTTTGGCCGTTGCCGTGGGCGCCCAGCTGCGTATGAGAGCCGACGCCGCTGAGCGTGAGCGGACCGCTAAGCGTTTCGGTCGCCTGCAACACGCCGTCGACGTAGAACCGCAGTTCATACGTGTCGTGGTCGTAGACGGCGGCAAAATGGACCCAGCCAGCGCCCTCGACAAACGAGCCCGTCTCCGCATGTTGCCATGACGAGCCGTTGTAGGCAAGCACAGTGGCGCCGTTAGCAGGCGATGATTCGTCCAGTCGGATGGCGAGGGCATCGCCGACGCTGATCAATTCCGATCCGCCGGAGTCGGGCGAAGTGAGCTTTGCCCAGCCGGAGATCGTCGCGTCGCCGGCCTCAATGAGCATTCCTGGAACCTGCACGTGGTTGGCGCCGTTCAGTTGCAGCGAACCGGTTCCCTCGCGCGCATCGGAACTCCAGCCGAGCGATCCCACGGCAGCGCCGTCGTTTCCTGCGCCGCTGGAATCGGCCGCGACGCTGCCGCTGCCTTCCTCAAATCGCCACCAACCGACCAGTCCGTAGATATCGGCAATCTCGGCCGCGGACAGCTTGCGGTTGTAGACGCGGAAGTCGTCGATCGCGCCGGCGAAACGTTGGGTCGACCCCGTCCTCGTGCCGAAAGTCAGCAGTGCCGCAGCCTCCTGTTCGACAGCCCATGTCGACACGCCGCTTTTGTGCAACTGTCCATCCAGATAGATCGCGTAGCTGTCGTCGTCGGAATCAAACACGGCCACAAGGTGCCGCCATCGCCCGTCGTCGTCGAGCGCCTCGGTGGTAATGAAACCGCCCTGGTAGCCATCCGTGCTGACGTCGCAGGAGATCAGGCCGTCGACGTCTTGCCACATTTCGAAGTTGCCGCCCACGCCCCAGGGGCGCTGACGGGCCGCCGGCGGACCGGCGCTTTTGAGCCACAGACAGACCGTGCCTTCGCTGGGCGGTTGGAAGCTGGCGCCGGTGGCCGCGTCGTTCGTGCCGTCGAACTCCAAGGCGCCGCCGCGCGCCCCGTCGACCCACGCCGGCGTGCCGGTCAGGAAGGCGGCGTCGTTGCCTTTGAGCGACGAGTCGACGATCGTCGAGCCGCTGCCGTCGTCGAATTTCCAGTGCCCGATCAGGCCGTAGACGTCGGCAATTTCCGACTCGCTCAGTTCGTAGTTGTAGATCCGTACGTCGTCCAATCCGCCGGAGAAATACTGCGTGCTGCTGCCGCTGGTGCCGATGGAGAACGAGGCGGCTGCGGCGTCGACGAGATCCTCGGCGTACGTCACCGCGTGGTCGAGTTCGCCGTCGACGTAGATCGCGTAGGCGTCGGTATCGGAGTTGAAGCTAACCGCGATGTGTCGCCACTGCCCGGCCTCGGTCATCGATTCGGTGGTGGCGAACGTCTCGACGCCGCCGGACACGTTCAGGTCGAAATGGATCGGCCCGTCGGGGTCTTGCCAGATCTCAAACGTGTTGCCGGAACCCATGAGTCGCTGCCGCGCGGCGGGGGCCCCGTCCGATTGGACCCAGAACGCCACGGTGCCGGCGGGCGGCGGGTTGAGCGGGGCGGAGGTGGCCACATTGCTGGCGCCGTTGAAGTCGAGCGCCGCGTCCCGCACGCCGGTCGTCCAGGCGGGCGTTCCGTTGGTAAACACGGCGTCGTGACCCTGGCCCGAGGAATCGGCCGCTGTCGTGCCGGTCGCCTCGTCGAGTTTCCAGTGGGCGATCAGCTTCGTGCCGTCAAAGCCCGCGATTTCCTCGTCGGAGAGCGCACGATTGTAGATCCGCACGTCGTCGACGACGCCGTGGCAGGCGTGTCCGTATTCCGTCGCACTGGGGTAGGAGATGCCGATTCGCCACGGGTTGGATCCATAGTCCAGGGCATCGGAGCCCGGGGTGAACGTGGTCGTCTGTTTCAGTTGGCCGTCGACGTAGATCTTGACCGTGCCGTTGGTGCGGCTGACAACGCCCGCCACGTGGTAAAACCGACCGGGCGGGTAATACTCCCACGCGCCGGCCCCGGTCCAGGTGGGACCCGAATCCTGCCAGTGCTCCATATAGAAGTTGCCGCCGTTGCCGTACGCTAACCCGATGTGCCAGCCGTTCTTGCGGATGACGCCATAGGCCGAGTCGTTGGCGCTGCCGGTTCCGGGCGGCACGCTGAGCGGCTTGAAGTACGCCATCACCGTGTAATCGTCCGCCTGTACGTCGTTCAGCGCGTCGGTCGTCGGCGCCACGAAGTACTCTTCGCCGTCCGTGTAGTCGAAGGCGTGGCCGTTGTCTTCCACGCCGCCGGCCCAGTCTTCGGTGCCGGTGCGCGTGGCGTCGTGACTTGCCAGCGACGAATCGTAGGCGGTCGTTCCGGCGGTCTCGTCGAGTTTCCAGTGGGCGATCAGTCCGTAGACTTCGGCAATCTCCGCTTCGGAGAGCGCCTTTCCGTAGACGCGAATATCGTCGACGCCGCCGTCCAGGTCGAACGTGGTTTGGCCGTTGCCGTGGGCGCCCACGACCGTCGACGTGCCCTGTCCCGTCCAGTTGAGCGTGTCGGTTGTCGTCTTCGACGCGACCAGGGAGCCGTCAATGTACAGCTTCAGGGAATCCGCGCTGTCGTCGAACACCGCCGCCACGTGGCGCCAGCCCGTGCCGGCCAGTTCTTCGCCGCCGCTCAGAAACTCCCAACTGCTGCTGCCACGATGGAAGAAAACATTCGCGGCAATCCCGCCACCGGGATCCAGACGGACGCCGATGTAATCGCCGATGCTGATCAATTCGGCGCCGCCCGAATCGGCCGCGTCGAGTCGCACCCAGCCGGCGACCGTGAAACTGGTCGGCTGCCCCAGCAGACTGGCG
Source organism: Planctomycetaceae bacterium (assembly GCA_002702655.1). Classification (GTDB taxonomy): domain Bacteria; phylum Planctomycetota; class Planctomycetia; order Pirellulales; family Lacipirellulaceae. Next base: position 97,087 of record PABB01000029.1, on the reverse strand, counting down.
ACTTCGACCTTGCTGGCGCCGTCCAGTTCCAATCCGCCATTGCGGCGGGCGTCAATCCAGCTCGTTGTGCCGGTGATCGTGCCGTCGTAGTTGTTGCCGGACGAGTCGGTCGCGGTGGTGCCGCTGGATTCGTCGAGTTTCCAATGCAGTCCTGCTGGCGTTTCGGCGCCGGCGGCCCACGCGAGGGCCTGTTGGAAAATCAAGATGCCGTTGGAATTGGGCCAAGCCGTGATGTTGCCCCACGGCAGCCGCACGCGGCGGCCGCTGGCCGTGCTGTTGCCGTTGTAGGTGTTGGCCAATGTGCCGCCGGTTTCGACGGCCCCCAACGTGAGCTGGTTCTGGGCGGTATTCTTCGCCAAAACCGTCATGCCCGCCGCGACAGTATTGCCGTTCAGCGCGAGTGGTTGACCCGAAGTGAGAATTGTCTCGGTGCCGGTGGACAGTCCCGTTGTCACATCGTGCGAGGCGTCCGTGATGTAGATTTGCGTTTCGCTGATCGTGTAGCCGTCGCTCGTGGCGAACCCGAACTCGGTGTCGAGCCCCGGCGTCTCGGTCACGACGCCGCAGGAGGCCGTGCGGAGCTTGTACAGCAAATCCCAGTCTTGAATCGTCCCGGGGACGTAAACGACGTCCGCCGAGGCGACCGCCGAGTCGAATGCAGCTTGCGAGGAGCTGTCCTGGATCGTGGTGACCGTGTAGCCCCAGGATTCGACCTGCGACTGGCGACCGCTCTCCATCGAATTTGGCGTCGAACCGCTGATTACCATCAGCAGGTTCTTGCCGCCGCTCGTCGAGTAGGTGACGTGCAGGCGCGGGGCATAGGACGCATTGCCGGACCTCTTCCAGAACCCCCTGCCATTGGCAACCGGGGTGAGGATCACGGTCAGCGCGTTGCCGGAAGTCCATCCGGCGCGGTCGACAACCTCTTGGATCGACGACGCGAAGTTGGGCGAGGTAAACGATTGTCCGTCGGTGTAGGAGGTCGAGCCCGTTGTCCACGCCGTGGTCGCGGTCGTCCGCGGACGATTGCTGAGTTCGTATGTCGTGGTGGTAAATGTCGAGGTGGTGTCCGCGTCCTGGGCGTACATGTTGACCGAGAAGCTGGCCGTCCCCGAGCCGTACGAGTAGAGCTGCAGCGTGGCGCTGGTGATGGTGGCGCCTGCGGGGATGGTTACGTTTTGGAAACGCGCGCCACAGTAATTGTCGAGCCAGCTATAGCCGTCTCCGACCCACATTTCGCCGGTGCTGGGACTTTGATCGGCGTCGTCGGAGTTCTGCGAGACCGTGAATGTCACCGAGGTTTGCGCAACGGCGACCACCGGCGCGAGCGCCGCCAGGGCGAAAACAAGCACGCGGCGGCCAACCTGCAGGATGACCGCCGCGAGGCAACTGCGCGGAATTGGCGTGTTCATTGCGTCGCGGCGCGTCGCGGGGGCAGCGAGCCGTCTTGGTTCCTGTGGCGGGCTTTACTTCGTCGAAGCGACCGATTTCGGCGAGTACATCGCCTGCAACACGTCGCGCCGGGCGACCAGGCCGGCCAGCTTGCCGTCCTGCAGCACAGGCACGCGTCGGACCCGGTGCACGATGCACAGGTCAGCCACTTTGCTAATCGGATCATCGACATCCACGGTGAGCACGTCGGTCGTCATATGCTGGGCGACCGTGTCGCCGCTGACGCGCTCGTCGTAGGCGATGGCCAGCAGGGCGAACTCGGTCAGGATCCCGACCAGCCGCCCCGCCTCGTCGACGACCGGCAGGCCGCTGATGCGCTTGTCCAGCAGTATGTCGACCGCCTGATGGATCGGCGCGCCGGGGCCAATGGTCACAATCTCGGTCGCCATGATGTCGCGTACGGTCGGCATCGGAACGGTCCTCGGTGAGAGCAGATATTGCGCGGGCACGCGAGTCGCGGGGCGACCCGGGGCAGTTTTCTTGAGAATTCCGCAGTCTCAACCAGCCTGCGGCATCAGCGCAAGCTTAGGTTAGCTTTGCCGCAGAAGCTGCGGATGCGGGGGCGCGGCCGCGCACCCGACAACCCGCCCGGCGCCCGTGAGTTCGGCGCAACCGGACCGCCAAGTCGCCCTCGACCGGTCGTAGCGGTTATGCGGACTGCAAGCGGCCCGGAAAACGTGTCCGCGCAGCGGAGCGTGCGTCAGCAGCGGCCGCCGCGGCTGGGAAGAATCCACGTCAACGAGAAACTGCCGCGACCGCGTCCGACGGCTCGGCGGAGCCGCCGGCGGTTGGCAATTGGTAGCAGGCGGCCCACTCGGCGTTGCGGACCAGCAACTTGTCGCCGGTGAGCGTGGGATTGTTCCATGTGACGCCGTCGATGGCGGGAAAGGCGGAGAGCTCTCGATACGCATCCGGATCGAGGGCGACGAGGATCACTTCGCCCGATTCGCTGAGAATTAGCAGGTGCTCGCCCACCTGCAGCACTTGGCCATGGCCAAACGCCGGGCGGCGGCGTTTCTTCCACGCCTGCTTGCCGGTCGCCAGTTCGATGCATTGCAGGTTGGCGGCGTCGAGTCCGTAGACGAAGCCGTCATGGACGACCACGTTGCTGAACTTGGTCTTCATGACGGGTCGCTTCCAGACCCGCTCGATGCTCCAGTGATCGTCGTCCGCGGAGAGCCCGATCAGTTCAGCGCCTTCGCCGTAGCCTTTCGAGACGAACAGTTGGTCGTCGCCCACGGGGATCGGCTGCGAGTTGGAGGCGTTTGCATCGCTGTTGCCGGGCCAAGGGTGCTCCCACAGGATTTGCCCGGTGTCGGGGGCGTGCGATGTGATGAAATCTTCGTTGACAACCACGATTTGCTCGACTCCGGCAAACGTTGCCACAACTGGCGTGGCGTACGAACAGCGGCGCTCCCCGGACGCCCAGCGGATTTCGCCTGATTGCAGATCAAAGGCGACGAGCGAGCCGCGCTGGCTATCGTCCGTCTGTGCGCCAGCGGTTTGGCCGATACTGACTAGCAGTTTGTCGCCCAGCACCACCGGCGAGGTGCTCTTGCCCCACAGCAGCGGCGACGCCCCCAGTTCCTCGACCGTATTGACCGACCAGAGAAGCTGTCCCGACGTGGCGTCGAGGCAATCGACAATCCCGGTGGCTCCGTGGGCGTAGACTCGTCCCTCGTGGATGGCGGGCGTCGCGCGCGGGCCCACGCCGCCCAACGAGCCGCCCCCGCTGGGGTCGAATCGAACGGTGTTGGCGTGCGTCCACAGCGGCTCGCCCGTGGCGACTTCGTAGCAGGTGACCAGTTCCTCGTCGCCGCGCTGCTCCTGCGTCACGGCGTAGGGCCCGACCACGGCAAATGCGGACCAGCCCGCGCCAATTCGCCGCTTCCACAACTGCTGCGGCGGATCGGCTTGCCAATCGGTCGACATGCCGGGGTCGTCGACGCGGGCCCAGTACTTGCCGCCTAAAAAAGCCGGATAGTCGTCGGCCGTCGGCTGCCAGCCGGTGACTTGGCTGTCGCTGGTTTTCGGTGGCGCCAGATCGCGGTCGGGCTCCTGCCACCGCCAGCGGACGCCCACGATGCCCACGTCGCCGTCGGTTACCAGTTCCAACGGCGACAGCTGGAAGTAGTGCAAGCACAGGGGCCCCATGATCAACAAGCACAACGTCCATCGCCGTCGTGCCGGCGCCGTGCTGAATCCCAACAGCCACAGCGTCCACCCGACCGCCGTCAGAATGATGGCCACATGTAGCAGGCTGTTGTGCAGGCCGCGGTCGTCGACGGTCAGCTTGGCCGCCAGCCAAATGGAAAACAACGCAATCGGCCAGACAAGCGGAAACCAGGCGCGTCGTTGTCGCGGCGTCGCCGGGGCGGCATTCGGCTCGCCAGGAGAGTCAAGTTCGGTCATCGTGAAGGTCGAACGTGGGGACGGCAGACTTCACGGGCGGGACCCGTGAGGATGGCAGGCAGTCGCGGGGTTTGAGTCAACATTCCATGCAGCGACGCCCGTCGATAGATGGTAGGGGAGAGCGTGCCGACGGACAACAGCGGCAGGGCGTATCTTCAAGCCCGCCAGGAGGTTGCGACCAAGGCGCCGGCGGATTACAACCGTCAGGTGCCCCCTGCCCTGCCCCGCGTCTGTGTGCAAGCGTGATGAGTGACAAACTGCAACATCTGGCGGGCCAACGCGCCGTGGTCACCGGCAGCTCCCGCGGCATTGGGCGCGCGATTGCGCTGGAATTGGCCGCCGCCGGCGCGCAGGTGGTTGTGCACGCGGGTTCGCGTTTGGACCTCGCCGAGCAGGTCGTTGCCGAGATCCACGACCGGGGCGGAACAGCGTCCGCTTTGTGCGCGGACCTGAGCACCGACGCGGGTCGCGATAAGTTGTTGGCGGGAACGATCGGGCAAGCGCCCGTGTCGATCTGGGTGAACAACGCCGGGGTCGACGTGCTGACCGGCGCCGCGGCCCACTGGTCGTTTGCGGAAAAGCTGCGTGCGTTGTGGGCGGTCGACGTCGAGGCGACGGTTGAGTTGTCGCGCGCCGCGGGGAACGCAATGCGGGAGCGCGGCGGAGTGATTCTCAACATGAGTTGGGACCAGGCCGCCACCGGCATGGAGGGCGACAGCGGCGAAATGTTCGCAGCGGTCAAGGGCGCCGTGGCCGCGTTCAGTCGCAGCCTGGCGAAATCGCTTGCCCCGCACGTGCGCGTGAACTGCTTGGCCCCCGGGTGGATCCGCACGGCGTGGGGCGAGGAGGCGCCAGAGTCGTGGCAGCAGCGGGCCGTGGGCGAGTCGCTCGTGGGGCGCTGGGGTGAAGCAGAGGATGTTGCGCGGGTAGCGCGGTTTCTGGCATCGCCGGCAGCGTCGTTCGTCAACGGCCAGGTCATTGCCATCAACGGCGGATTTGCCGGCACGGCCGCCGGCGCATGACGGCGGAACTTCGACGAGTTTCTCTTCCAACCAGCGACCGTGCCATGCCGCAGGAGCACATTCATTTCGTGACGGGGCGTTTGGCCGAGCGCGCGCTGCGCGAGCAAGTGGCGGCCCTGGCAGAGCGGATTGGCTTTTCGTACTCGGTCGACGTGCTTCCTATTACGGTCGCCGCGCTGATGACGCCGGCGTGGATTGCCAAACATTGGGCGGTTCCTCCGCACACGACGCGGGTGGTCATTCCTGGCTACTGCGGCGGCGACCTGACGGCGCTGCATGCGGATTGTCATGCCACCGTCGAAGCGGGACCCCGCGACCTGCGGCAACTGCCGGAGTTCTTCTTGCAATCGCCGCCGCCCGAAGACTACGGCGGTTGGGATATCGAGATCATTGCCGAAATCAACTTTTGCCCGCGGCTGACAACCGCGGAGATTCTTGAGACGGCCGAGCAATTGCGGCAGGACGGTGCTAACGTGATCGACGTCGGCTGCGAGCCCGGGGCGCCGTGGAGCGGCGTTGGCGACGTGGTCCGCGCGCTGCGTGACGCGGGGCATCGCGTGTCGATCGACAGCATGCACGTCGGCGAGATTGCCGCGGCGACGCGCGCCGGCGCCGAGCTGGTGCTGTCCGTCAACAGCACGAATGTTGAGGCTGCTGCCGATTGGGGCGCCGAGGTGGTCGTTGTGCCGGACGACCCCAAAGACCCCGCCGGATGCGAAGCGACTCTCGACAAACTCCAAGCCGGGGGAGTCGCCTGCCGCATTGATCCCGTGTTGGAGCCGATTGGGTTCGGCTTCGCGGCGAGTCTGGCCCGTTACGTGGAGTCTCGCAAACGCTATCCCGACGCCGCGATGATGATGGGCGTCGGCAATCTCACCGAGCTGACCGACGCCGACTCGGCGGCGATCAACGTGTTGCTCTTGGGATTCTGTCAGGAACTGGGCATTCGCAGCGTGCTGACCACGCAGGTGATCAACTGGGCCAGGACCAGCGTCCGCGAGTGCGATCGAGCGCGGCGGCTGGCGTATCATGCGGTCGAGCGCGGCGTGTTGCCCAAACACCTGGCGCCTGAGTTGGTGATGTTACGCGATCCGCACGTGGACGAGCCCGCGCCGCCCGACATCGCCGAGTTGGCCGCCGCGGTGCGTGATAACAATTACCGAATCTTCGCTGCGAACGGCGAGGTGCATGTGGCCAGCCGCGGATTGCACCTGCACCACTGCGACCCGTTTGAGTTGATGGATCAATTGGCGCGCAGCGGGCCCGGGGGCGGCATGCCGCGGGGGCTGGATCAGCGGCATGCGTTCTATTTGGGATACGAAATGTGCAAGGCCGCCACCGCACTGACGCTCGGCAAGAGCTATCGGCAAGACGAAGCGCTCAACTGGGGGCTGCTCACGCGGCCCGAAAGTCGGCGCCATCTGACAAGCCGGCGGGATATTGATGCGGGCTCAGCAGACGACGCAGCAGGTCGCGGCGAGGGCGAGCCGTGAGCGATTCTCATCGCGAAAGAGCTACACCGTCGCGGCAGCGCGATTCGTCGGGCAAGCTGCTGCCGGTCGTGCGCGAATTGCCGCCAGGGCTGACGGCGTTTGCCATGTTCGAGCGACTGGCGGCCCTCCCGCACGTTGTCTATTTCGACAGCGCGAGTCGTCAGGGCGAGCTGGGGCGGTGGTCATTCGTAGCGGCCGATCCGTTCTGCTGGTTTGACGCTCCTGCCGACGCTGGCGATCCGCTGGCGGACTTGCGGCGTGCGCTTGCCGAGCACCGCCAACCTCGCGATGCGAGTATGCCGCCTTTCTGCGGCGGGCTGGCGGGGCTGTTCGGCTATGGCCTGTCGCGATGCTTCGAACGCGTGCCGGCCCCGCGGCGCGACGATCTGCCGACGCCCCCGTTGGCCGTGGGGGCTTATGACGTGGTCTGCGCGCTGGATCACGATTCGGGCAAGGGCGTGTTGATCTCGCAGGGTTGGCCGGCCGTCGACCTGGCCGATCGTCGCCGGCGGGCCGCGCAGCGTGCCGACGAGTTGTGGGAGTTGCTGACTCGCGCGCAGCCCCAGCCGCCGCGCTGCGGCGTCGCCGCGCCAGCACGACTATCGGCCGAACTGGCAACGCAACACGACACGCACTTTGCGGGCGTGACGAGCAATTTCAGCGAAGCTGGGTATCTCGACATGGTCAGCCGCGGGGTCGAGTACATTCACGCCGGCGACGTATTTCAAGTCAATCTGTCACAGCGATTGTTGGCCAGGCAAACGAGCGACTCCGTGGCGTTGTACCGCCGCTTGCGTGAGCGGAATCCGGCGCCGTATGCGGGCTTCCTGGATCTCGGCGATGCGCAAATCTGCAGCGCATCGCCGGAGTGCTTTCTGTCGGTGCGCGACGGACGCGTTGAGTCGCGGCCGATCAAAGGCACCCGCGGACGGTCGTCGCACCCCGTGGCGGATTTGTTCACCGGCGACGAATTGCGGGCCAGCGAGAAGGATCGTGCGGAGAACGTGATGATTGCCGATTTGCTGCGCAACGATCTGTCGCGCGTCTGCACGCCCGAATCGGTGCATGTGGCGCAGCTTTGCGAGTTGGAGACGTACGCGTTTGTAAAACATCTGGTGTCCGTCATCCGCGGACAGCTCGACAACGGCGTCGGCCCGCTGGATGCGCTCGCGGCCGCGTTTCCCGGCGGCTCGATCACGGGGGCGCCCAAAGTTCGCGCAATGGAGATCATCGCCGAGTTGGAGCCGACTGCGCGCGGACCGTATTGCGGATCGCTGGCCTATCTTGGGTTCGACGGGAGCATGGACAGCAGCATTCTCATTCGTACGATCACAGCGGCCCACGGCTGGTGGCAGTTCCCCGTGGGCGGAGGGATTGTCGCGGCATCGTCGCCAGCGGACGAGTATCGCGAAACGTGGCACAAGGCCCGAGGACTCATCGAGGCAATCGCTTGAGTTGCGATTGCACCACGTTGATGCGTGAGACGAGCCATGATCGTACTGATCGACAACTATGACAGCTTTGTACACAATCTGGCCCGCTACTTGCGGCGGCTGGGCCAGGAAACGCACGTTGTGCGGAATGACGAGATCACGCCGGAAAAAATTGCCAGTTGGAAGCCGCAAGCGATCGTCATCTCTCCCGGGCCGTGCACGCCGCGAGAAGCAGGCTGCTCGACCGAGACGGTGAGTCAACTGTCCGCGACGACGCCGATTCTGGGTGTTTGTTTAGGGCACCAAGCAATTGCCGCGGCCTTTGGCGGGCGTATCGTACGAGCGGCGCCAATGCACGGCCGCAGTTCGTTGGTTCGCCACGACGGCCAGGGAATTTTCGCGGGATTGCCAAACCCGTTGCGCGCCGGTCGTTATCACTCGCTCATTGTCGATCGCGCCAGCATTTCGCGAGAATTTTGTGTGACAGCCGAGACGGAAGACGATATAGTCATGTCGATTTCCCACCGCGCGCTTCCGGTTTTCGGCGTGCAGTTCCATCCCGAGGCAATCCTCACTGTCGGCGGCTATCGGCTGCTGTCCAACTTCTTACGGATTGCCGGGGTCGACGTCATGGGGGACGTCGACGCCTTGGAATTGGCTGAATACCGCCCCGCCGCGCTGCCAGATCGGCCATTGCCGACCGGTCCCATCACATTCTGAGCGAGTCGGCGGTTCGTCCTTAAGAGCCGGCGGCGCCTCGCCAGATGCACGGAACTGGCATTGGCTGCTACGCAACGACGAGGATCGAGTTTCGCCATGCGCACGCTGCAGGTTGCCGCCGCACAGATCGCCGCCCTCCAGGGGGATGCTGATCTGACACTCGGGGCTGGGGGCCGCGTGTGGGAGGGCGTCGTCACGACGCGCAACGTCGACGGCACGGTGAACGTCGCCGCCATGGGGCCCATCGCCGGTCCGAAATTCGACCGCCTGTTGCTGCGTCCGTTTGCGACCTCCGACACTCACGCCAACCTGCTGCGCGACGGCTGCGGCGTGTTCCACTTGGTCGACGATGTGGAACTGCTGGTGCGCGCAGCGCTGGATCGGTGGGACGGCGAGCCGGAACTCGCTCCTGTGCCAGAATTTGCTGCGCCGCGGCTGGCCGCTTGCACGCGGTGGTTTGCCTTCGAAGTGAAGTGGTTTGCCGAAGCGTCGCCGCGTTCGACTGCTTTGGGTCGCGTTGTGTCGCACGGCCTCGGAAAGGACGAACCTGGCGGATTGAATCGAGCCAAGTCGGCGGTGGTCGAGGCGGCAATCCTGGCTACGCGGGTGCACCTGCTGGATGCCGCGGAGTTGCGTGAGACGTTAGACCAACTTGCGATAATTGTGGAGAAGACTGGAGCGGCCGCGGAATTGCGTGCACTGGAACTTGTTCTGCGGTATGTTGGCCAGCAGTTGGGGGCAGCTGAAGGAGGACGCGCTCGATGAGAAGCAGCGTGCAAGTTTCCGCTGCCGCCAGACTTCACTTTGGCCTCGCGGGGCTGAGCCGCCGCGAGGGCCCCAGTTTTGGCGGCTTGGGGATGATGATCGACCGCCCGCGGGCGATCATTCACATCGAACCGGCGCTACGCTGGCCCAACTCACGCGGGGCCTGTGATCGCTGTCTGGCCGTTTGCCGGCGGGCGCATGAATCTTGGGATCGGCGGCGGGAAATGCCTGCTGTTGCCTGTCGGGTCATTCAGCGCATGCCGATGCACTGCGGATTGGGCACGGGCACTCAAATTGCTTTGGCCGCCGCCGCGGGGATGCGAGCCCTGCTCGATCTGCCGCCGGCGCCGACCGATCGATTGGCGCATGTTGCGGGGCGAGGCGCCCGCAGCGCCGTGGGGGCCCACGGCTTTGCCAAAGGGGGGCTGATCTGGGAAACGGGCCGCATGCCCGGCGACCAATTGGGGCACCTCGCTCAGCGCGTCGCCGTGCCCGCCGCCTGGCGCGTGGTGTTGGCCATCCCGCAGAATGAAGAAGGGCTGAGCGGCCCCGCCGAGACGGCCGCATTCGCCAAATTGCCGTCACCGGCCCCGGGGATCACTCATCGGCTGCGAGAACTTGCCGAGGAAGCGGTCATCCCCGCTGTTCGGTCACGCGATTTCGAGGGATTCAGCAACGCGGTCTTTGATTACTGCCGGTTGTCGGGCAGTATGTTCGCCCCGGTGCAGGGCGGCGACTACGCATCCAGCAAGATCGCGGCGCGGGTCGAAGCGCTCCGCAAAGCGGGCGTTAGCGGCGTGGGCCAATCCTCGTGGGGGCCGACCGTTTTCGCGCTGCAGCCTGACCGCGCTGCCGCCAGCGCATTGGTGGCGACGCTGCAAAAGGCGCCGGAATTCGCCGACTGCGAGTTCATCGTCGCTGCCGCGGAAAATAATGCGGCCGAGGTGACCGTCGGGGCGCCCGCGGCCGACTACGCTGCGTCCTGATTCGGTTGGGTCGAAGGCGTCGGGCAGCGGTCCCGCAAGTCTTCGACCCTGCCAGCTCTCGCCGCCGCGGGCGATACGCCCGCGCTATAGCAAGCCGTACTCGGTGAGCGTCCGTCGCAGCGCCGTTTCCTGATCCGGCTCCAGAGGGGTCATGGGCAGCCGCAGTTCGCCCGAGTCGCGCCCCAGCATCTTCATGGCCGCCTTGACCGGAATCGGATTGGTCGCCAAGCCCAGCATGTCGCGGCAGAGTCGGAAGAGCTGATGGTGCCGGCGTTGGGCCTCGACGAGGTCGCCCCCATTGAAGGCGTTGATCAACGCGATCATATCTTGCGGCACGATGTTACCGACGACGGAAATCACGCCGCGAGCGCCGATCGACATCAGCGGCAGCGTCAGGCTGTCGTCGCCGGAGAGCACCAGCAGATCGGTCATGCTCAGAATGGCCGACGCCTGATCCAACGAGCCGGTCGCCTCTTTGACCATCACGATGTTGTCGAGCTCGGCCAAGCGGGCGATGGTCTCCGGCTCGATGTTCTTGCCGGTGCGGCCCGGGATGTTGTAGACGCACTGCGGCAGGCCCGATTCTTCGGCGATTCGCTTGAAGTGTTCGTAGAATCCTTGCTGCGTCGGCTTGTTGTAGTAGGGGGCGACCTGAAGCGCGGCGTCGGCGCCGGCCTTCTCGGCATTCTTCGTCAGCCGGAGCGCCTCGGCGGTACTGTTGGAGCCCGTGCCGGGCATCACCTTGACCCGGCCGGCGACCGTCTCGCAAACGAACTCGATCACCCGATCGTGATCGTCGTGATTCAGCGTGGGCGACTCGCCGGTCGTGCCGACGGGGACCAGGCAGGTCGTCCCGGCGGCGATCTGAAACTCGATCTGCTCGCGGAAGCGGTCGTAGTCGACCGATTCGCCTTGAAACGGGGTCGTCAGGGCGACCGACAGGCCGGCGAATTGGTCCGCTTGATGCGTCATGACTGCGGGGTGAGCTGGGGCGTGGCGGGGGCGGCCGCTCCATGCGACCGGCGGGACCGTGATGATACGGAGCCAATCCCAAATTCGCAATTGGCCAACCTGGCATGCGCAGAAGCGAGAGGCAGCCGTCTACCGCCCGCGCGCCTGCGGTGCTTGGCTCCCCTACCCGGAAAAGTCTTGCAGCAGCGAAATCGCGACCGTCATGTAGATGACGATGCCCAGGATGTCGATGATGCCCGAGAGAAAGGGGCCGCTCATCAACGCTTCGTCCAGTCCCAATCGGCGGAACAGCAGCGGTAGCAGTGATCCGATGACGCTGCCGCACAGTACGACGCCGATCAGCGTGACAGGGACCACCAGCATGTCGGAGGCGGCCGGCTCATGCTCGACAAGCCTGGCAACGACGAAGCCAATGGCAGCCAGAAACCCGCCCAAGCAGAGCCCGGTCGCCACCTCGCGGCGTAGCACCCGCCACCAGTCACGCGGCGTGATATCGTTGTTGGTCAGGGCTCGAATCGAAAGCGTCGTCGATTGCGTGCCGCTGTTGCCGCCGCAGGACGTGACCAGCGGGATAAAGAATACCAGCCACGGCACGCGATCGAGTTCGGTGTCGTAGTTCTTGAGCGTCGTGGCCGTGAGCACGGCCGCCAGGAACAGCACGGTAAGCCACAGGCCGCGTTTCCACGCCAGCTCCCACCAGGGCGTCTCCAAATAGCTGCCGACCAACGGCTCCAGACCGCCAGCGAGGTAGGCGTCCTCTTCGGCCTCCTCGCGCATCACGTCGATGATATCGTCGTGCGTGATGATGCCGACCAGCCGCCGCTCGGCGTCCACGACCGGAATCGCCAGAAAGTCGTAGTCGGCGACCTTCGCCGCGACCGTTTCCTGATCGTCCGTGTCGACCACGGTGACCAGGTCGCGTTCGACCAAGTCGGCCAACGGCATGTTCGGCTTGTTGAGGTGCGTGACCAGTTGCCGGGCCGAGACCAACCCCCGCAGATGCTTGTCGTCGTCGACGATATAGATGTAGTAGATCGTCTCGTGTTCTTCGCTCTGTCGGCCGACCTCCTCGACCGCGGCGCGAACGGTGAGCGACTCGGGCAGCATCGCCATGTCGGTCGTCATGAGCGAGCCGGCGGTACCCTCGGGGTAGGACGACAGCCGCATGATGTCGCGCCGTTCCTCGGCGGGCATCAACGGCATGACCTGCTCGACGGTTTCCGGCGCGACTTGATTGAGCAGGTCGACGCGGTCGTCCGCCGGCATGTCGGCGATCAGCTCGCTCGCCTCCTCCGGAGGCGCGGTCTCGACAATTTGCACCTGCACGTCGTCGTCCAGGTACGAGTAGATCTCGATCCGGTTGCGCAGATCGGTGTGCAGCAGGACCTGCCACGCTTCCTCGGGCGTGAGCCCCTCCATGAACTCGGCAGTTCGAGCCGGGTGCAGCGCGGTGCAGAACTCGGCCAGGCCGGCCGAGTCCTGCGCAGCGAGCATCTCGCGGATTTCCGGCAGGTAGAGCGTATTGATCATGGCGTCAGGCCAGAGTTTGGAGCGAGGGGCGCGTGGCAGGCGGGGTGGCGCTGCTTGCCGCCTGCGGACCGCTCGCGGTCGATTTCTGGCGCCTGGGAGCGGTTCGGTCGCGATTCGGGCGCGATTCGGCAAGCTTGCCGCCAGTCTAGCTCGCTGCGGACTGGCTGGGCAGGTCGTAGGATCGTGACCCTGATGGAGAGTTCGATTTCGACGCGGGGCGCGCTCCGCCGACGCCGCCGCAAACCGCGGGACTCAATCAATTTTGTCGAGAACGCAGCCGCCGGTCGGCTCGCGTTGACATAAATCGGGGCGGCAACTATGGTTGGACGTAGTGGACCGATCCGACTCGCGAAGGGTTCGCCATTCGGATCGGTCCGCCAAGGTTACTAATCGATTCTCACTTTTTGCGGCGGCTATGCCGCGGCAGTGGACCGCCATCCCCTGCCGCAGCGCAGCCTTCGCCCTTTGGCGATGACCACGATTCCCAGCGATTCGGTCGAGAGCGACCGGACCGATCTGGCCGGGTGCCAGGATCGCGTCGGCTACCGCTTCTCTGACGAGCAACTTCTTGAATCGGCGCTGACCCACGCTTCGGGCGTGCAGCATCGGCTCGCTTCCAACGAACGGTTGGAATTTCTCGGCGACGCCATTCTCGGCAAAGTCGTCTGCGAGCGGTTGTTCCATCAGTACCCGGACTATTCCGAGGGCGAGCTGACGAAGATCAAGTCCGTCGTCGTCAGCCGCGACACGTGCGCTCGCATGAGCGATCGCATCGGGATGAGCGAGTTCATGATTCTGGGCAAGGGCATGGCATCCGACCCCGAGGTGCCGCGGTCGGTGTTGGCCGCCGCCTTCGAGTCGCTCATCGCCGCGATTTACCTCGATGGCGGAATCGACGAGGCCGAGTCGTTCATCTTGCGGTACGTTGAGCCCGAGATCGAGGCTGCCGTCTCGTGCGAGTTTGGCGGCAACTACAAATCGATGCTGCAGCAATTCGCCCAGCGCGAGCACGGCGTGACGCCCAACTACCGTTTGCTCGACGAGAAAGGGCCCGACCACAGCAAATGCTTCAAGGTGGCGGCTCAGGTGGGCGAGACGCGGTACCCCGCCGCTTGGGGGCGGAGCAAGAAGGAATCGGAGCAGCGGGCCGCTCATAACGCCATCTGCAATCTTCGCGGCGAGGAAGAACCGTATTCGTCCGAAGAATCGGGCGACGACGAATTCTAGCGCCCGGCTCGGCGTGCCGGGCCGATCGTCTCGCCATGGCATGCCGCCCCGTTCCGCTGCGCGCCCAACGGGCACATTCTCTCGACGCGGCTGGGCGGGTTTGCCATTGCCCCAACCGCAGCGGGACGAGGCGGCCGGCGCGTCGCGTCGCGCTGCGGTAATTCTGCTGTTGTTTGCAGCCTGGGGCGGCGATGCGTCACGCGCGGCGCCGGGGACGACTCGGCCCGCGGGCTAACGGCTAGTCAACCGTCGCGTGGTCGGCGTATGCTGATAGGGATGACTCATGGCGAGGCAGCCGTGCCGCAGTGCCGGTCGTGGGCTGATGTCGCCGACCGGCGGCATTCCGCCGCTGTGGCGGCGGGCGCACCCTCTGAACTCCTCCCACTCAACTCCTGCAGAGTTCCACTATGTTAAACCGCCGTGATTTTGTTGCACTCGGGGCCAGCACGGCCGTTGCCGCCATGACTCGCCCGGCGTGGGCCGCTTCAGCGAACGAGACGATCGGGCTGGGCTTCATCGGTTTGGGGGGACAGGGCAACGGACTGCTCGACCGGTTCTCGAAGCAACCCGGCGTGGCCGTCCGGTGGTTGTGCGACGCGGACGAAGCGCGTGCCGCCGCGGCCGGCGAGAAGCATCCTGGCGCCCAGACGACGCAGGATCTGCGCCGCGTGATTGACGCCGAGGACGTCGACGCGGTGGTCATCGCCACCTGCAATCACTGGCACTGCATGGCCGCCGTGATGGCGATGGAGGCGGGCAAAGACGTGTACGTTGAAAAACCGCTCAGCCACAACGTGCACGAGGGACGCGACACCGTGGCGACCGCGCGGCGATTGGGGCGGATGGTGCAGTTGGGAACCCAGCAGCGCTCCGATCCCATGCAGCAGGAACTGCGGAAGTTCTTCCACGAAACACAGGAGCTGGGGCCGCTGCAGTCGGTCGAAGTCTGCCGCTACGGCGTGCGCGAGTCGATCGGCAAACGCTCGACGCCGCTGACGCCCCCTAAGACCGTCGACTACAACCTGTGGCTGGGGCCGGCGCAAGACATTCCGATCGACCGCGACAACTTTCACTACGACTGGCATTGGGTCTGGAACACCGGCAACGGCGAGATGGGCAACTGGGGCGTTCACTTGGTTGACGACGTGCTGAACGTGGCGTTTCTCGATAAGACCCCCGTGCCCAAGTCCGTGCAGGGCGGCGGCGGGCGGGTCATTTGGGACGACGCCGGCCAGACGGCCAACGTACATTTTGCCAAGTACGAAACCGACACCATTCCCGTCGTGATCGGCCTGAGCAACCTGCGGGCGAAGCCGGGTGAGAACCGACCGCTGCGGCGCAAGATTGTTGACTGCGGCTACATCGTCAACTGCGAAGGCGGCTACTACTGCGGTTGGCGCGGCGGCGGGGTGGCGTTTGACAAAGACGGCAAGGAGCTGCGCAAGTTCCGCGGGACGACCGGCGTGATGGAGCATCCGGCCAACTTCCTCCAGGCGGTGCGGACCCGCAATCGTGATCTGCTGACCGCGGAAGTGGCCGTGGGCGACGCGTCGACTAACTGGTGCCATTTGGCCAACATCGCGCAGCGGATGGGCAAGGCCGGCGCCGGTTCGTCGTTGCCCGTGGGCGAAGGTTCGTGGCTTGGCACGCTGGGGGCGCTGCAGACGCACCTGGAGGCCTACGACCTCAGCCTTGCTAATCAGCAGATTGAAGTGAGCGACGTGCTGACTCTGGCGGAGGGCGAGTGCCGCTTCACCGGCGACCACGCCGACCGGGCAAACGAGTTTCTCACCCGTCAGTACCGGGCCGGCTTCGAATGGCCCGGCGGAGTGACGACCGCGGCCGCCAGTTGACCGCTTCGTCCGTCTTAAGTTCGCGTAACCGCCCCCTTGCCCTACGCCGTCATGTCCTACCGCCGCGTCGCCAGCTTTCGCACCGCCGAGGAGTTTCGCCACTACGCCGAATCGGTCGGCGCGGACCTGCCGCTGGACGACGACCTGCTTGCGCCAGGGGAAACGCCGTTGGCGACGCCGCTGGCGGTGGGCGACCATGTCGTCGGCAATCGCTTTTGCATCCTGCCGATGGAGGGCTGGGACGGCACGACTGACGGCAAGCCGACACAGTACACCGTGCGGCGGTGGGAGAACTTTGGCCGCAGCGGCGCCAAGCTGATTTGGGGCGGCGAGGCGGTCGCCGTGGAGCACGCGGGGCGAGCCAATCCCAATCAACTGCTGATTAATGACTCCACGCTCGGCGATCTGGCAAGACTGCGCGAGCGGCTGGTCGAGGTGCATCAGGCCCAGTGCGGCAATACCGCCGATCTGCTGGTGGGGCTGCAATTGACGCATTCGGGCCGCTTCGCCCGACCGAATGACAAAAAGCGGCTGGAGCCGGTGGTCATGTACCGCCATCCGGTGCTCGACGCGAAGTTCGGCGTCACCGACGACGTGCACGTGCTCACCGATGACGAGCTCGATGCGCTCATCGAGCGGTTTGTCGCCGCCGCGAAGCTGGCCCGGGACGCCGGCTATGGGTTTGTCGACGTGAAGCACTGCCACGGGTATCTCGGCCACGAGATGCTCAGCGCGTTTGATCGGCCGGGACGATACGGCGGTTCGCTGGAGAATCGCACCCGGTTCATGCGGACGGTCATCGAGCGGATTCATGCGGAGATTCCCGGCATGATGGCGGGCGTGCGGCTGAGCGCGTTCGACTGGTCGCCCTTCGAGCCGGGCAGCGACGGCGCCGGTCAACCGAGCGTGCCGGCGGGAGCGGACTACAAGTGCGCCTTCGGCGGCGACGGCACCGCGCTGGGAATCGATTTGAGCGAGCCCTCCCAGGTGCTCAGCATGTTGAGCGACTTGGGCGTGTCGCTGGTGTGCATTTCCGTGGGCAGCCCGTACTACAACCCGCATATCCAACGGCCGGCGCTGTTTCCCCCGTCCGACGGGTACCAGCCGCCGGAGGATCCGCTGGTTGGCGTGGCGCGTCAGATTGCGGTGACGGCGGAGCTCAAGAAGCAGCACGAGAACATGCTGGTCGTCGGTTCGGGCTACACTTATTTACAGGATTGGTTGCCCAACGTCGCCCAGGCGGCGGTGCGGCAGGGGCTGGTCGATTCGGTCGGATTGGGTCGCATGGTGCTTTCCTATCCGGAGCTGCCCGCCGACGTGCTTGCCGGGCGACCGCTGGCCCGCAAGAAGGTCTGCCGCACGTTCAGCGATTGCACGACCGCGCCGCGCAACGGTCTGATTTCCGGCTGCTATCCGCTGGATCGATACTACGGCGATTTGCCGGAGCACGCGCAACTCAAGCAACTCAAGAAGGCAGCCGCAGGAGGCAAGCAAGGATGATTGCCGTTGATGACACCATCACTCCAGCCGACTTGCTGCCGGACATCCAGCAGATGTGGGAGGCGTCGGCCGTTAAGATCGACGCGATTGCCGCCTCGACGCCCCAGCGCGACGGCAAGACGCCCGTGTTCACCGTGGCCGGCAAGTATCAGCCGCAGGGGTGGACCGAGTGGACGCAAGGCTTCGAGTTCGGCTCGGCGATCCTGCAGTTCGACGCCACCGGCGACGAACGGTTCCTGGAGTTCGGCCGCCGCGCGACCGTGGACAAGATGGCGCCGCACGTCACGCACTTCGGCGTCCACGATCATGGCTTCAACAACGTCAGCACGTACGGCGCGCTGCTGCGGTTGATGAACGAGGGCGTGCTGCAGGAGGACGCCTGGCAGCGCGACTTCTACGAGCTGGCCCTCAAGGCGAGCGGCTGGGCGCAAGCCAATCGCTGGTCGACCACGGCCGACGGCGGCGGGTACATCTACTCGTTCAACGGGCCGCATTCGTTGTTCGTCGATACGATTCGCTCCTGCCGCGCGCTCGCCTGGTCGCACCAACTGGGCCACGCGGCGATGGGCGAACGCGACGAGCGGATCGATCTGCTCGAGCGGATCGTGCAGCACGGCTCAGCGACCGCCGCGTACAACGTGTGGTACGGCGAGGGCCGCGACGCGTACGACATCCGCGGCCGTACGGCGCACGAGGCGATCTTCAATCGCAACAACGGCGATTTTCGTTGCCCCTCGTCTCAGCAGGGGTACTCGCCGTTTTCGACGTGGACGCGTGGGCTGGCCTGGGCGATGGTCGGCTTTCCTGAACAGTTGGAGTGGTTCGCGACGCGGCCCGACGAGGAATTTGCGTCGGTCGGCGGACGGGCCGCCGTCGAAGAACTGTTCCTCAAGGCGGCGCGGGCCACTTGCGATTTCTATATCGAGCACACGCCCACGTGCGGCGTGCCTTACTGGGACACGGGAGCGCCGGGGCTCGCCAAACTGGGCGATTACCTGGACCGCCCCGCGGAACCCCACAATGACCACGAACCGGTCGACTCCTCGGCCGCTGCGATTGCGGCGCAGGGGCTGTTGCGGCTGGCCGGCGTGCTGAAGGCCAGGGGCGACGCCGATGCCGCTCGCTATCATGCCGCGGGTCTGACCGTCCTGCGCACTTTGTTGGCCGAGCCGTATTTGTCGACCGACGGCGGGCATGAAGGTTTGCTGCTGCACTCGATTTACCATCGCCCGAACGCTTGGGATTACACGCCGCCTGGCAGCAAGATCCCCTGCGGGGAAGCCTGCATGTGGGGCGACTATCACCTGCGTGAGGTCGCCCTGTTGGTGCAGCGCATGGCCCAGGGGCAGCCGTACTACACGTTCTTCGGCCCCGTTGCGGCCGCGGGAGCGTCGGCATGAGCGGCTCGGGCAAACGCGTGGCCCTGGTGACCGGCGGCAGCCGGGGCATCGGTCTGGGAATCGCTCACGAGTTGGCGGCGTCTGGCTTTGATCTGGCGATCAACGGCCGGCGACCCGAAAGCGACGTGAGCGCTGCGCTCGACGAATTGCGAACGGCGGGCGCGGACGTGTTCTACGCCGCCGCTGATATCGCCAGCCTGGCCGATCACCAACGGCTGGTCGGCGCAATTCGCGAGCGTTTTGGCCGGCTCGACGTGCTGGTCAACAATGCCGGCATCGCGCCGGACGTTCGGGCCGACATGCTGGAGGCCGCGGCCGACAGCTTCGACAAGCTGGTGAGCGTCAACCTGCGCGGACCGTATTTCCTGACGCAGCGCGTGGCCAACTGGATGATCGAGCAGCGCCGTGCCGACGCGGCGTTCCGCGCGGCGATCGTCAACGTCTCCTCGATCAGCGCCACGGTGGCGTCGGTCAACCGCGGGGACTACTGCATCAGCAAGGCCGGCGTCGCGATGGCAACCCAGCTGTGGGCGGCGCGGCTCGCGGAGTTTGGCATCAACGTGTTTGAGGTTCGGCCCGGCATCATTCGGACGGATATGACGGCCGGCGTGACGGACAAGTACGACCAGTTGATTGCGGAAGGATTGACGCTCGAACCGCGCTGGGGCGAGCCCGCCGACGTCGGCAAAGCGGTGGCGATGCTCGCGCGCGGCGAGCTGAGTTACGCCACCGGCGGCGTGCTGGTCGTCGATGGCGGGTTGACGCTGCCTCGGTTGTAGATCGTCGACATAGAAATCGACTTTACCCGATCCTGTGAAAATGTGACCGCAATGTCTGAAGACGCCTCGCCTCTGGAGGAAATCGCCCGCCGTCGGCTGGTGCCGGTGATGGTGGTGGACCGGCCCCAAGACGCCAACGGCTTGGCCGCAGCCCTCGTGGCCGGCGGGTTGCCGATCGGCGAAATCACCTTTCGCACGGCCGCCGCGGCGGAAGCGATCCGCATCGTGAGCGACCGGGGCGACATGCTGGTGGGCGCAGGCACGGTGCTTACGCCGCAACAGGTCGACGAGGCGGTTGACGCTGGCGCCAAGTTTCTTATTTCGCCAGGACTGAATCCGCGCGTCGTGCGGCAGGCGCAGGATCGCGGCGTGCCGATCGTTCCCGGGGTGTGTACGCCGTCGGATATCGAACGCGGGCTGGAACTGGGACTGGATACGTTCAAGTTTTTTCCGGCCGAGGCGTTTGGCGGGCTCGAGACGCTGGCGGCGCTCGCCGGTCCCTACCGCGGCGTGAAATTCGTGCCGACCGGCGGCATCAGTCCCGAGAACGTGGGCGCGTATCTTGAGCATAAGGCGGTGATCGCCTGCGGCGGCAGTTGGATGGTCAAATCGTCGCTGTTTGCCGACGGCGACTTCGCCCCCGTCGAAGCGGCCGTGCGAGCCGCGGTACAGTTGGTGAATTCCTAGGGCGGCCACGCCATAACGTGTCACGAAGGCAATCGACCATGCCTGTCATTGAAACTCGACCCGCCGACGAGTGTCGCTTCGATCAAGTGTCGCTGGGCGAGGTCATGCTGCGGCTAGATCCCGGCGAGGGGCGCGTGCGAACGACGCGCAACTTCCGCGTGTGGGAGGGCGGCGGCGAGTACAACGTCGCCCGCGGCCTGCGCCGCTGCTTTGGCCTGCGGACCGCGATCGTCACCGCGGCGGCCGACAACGAGATCGGCCGCCTGCTCGAGGATCTTATGTTGCAGGGCGGCGTCGATCTGTCGTGGATGAAGTGGGTCCGATACGACGGCGTCGGACGCGAGGTCCGCAACGGGCTGAATTTCACCGAGCGCGGGTTCGGCGTGCGGGGGGCGGTGGGCTGCTCGGACCGGGGGCACACGGCCGCGTCGCAGCTGCGGCCGGGCGACATCGACTGGCAACGGCTCTTCGGCGAACAGGGCGTCAGGTGGTTCCACACGGGCGGCATCTTTGCGGCCCTTTCGCCCACGGCCGCCGAGGTGACTGAGGAGGCGCTGACCGCGGCCCGCGAGCATGGCGTCATCACCTCGTTCGACCTGAATTACCGCCCCAGCCTGTGGAAGGCGATCGGCGGTCCCCAGCGTGCTCAGGAAATTAACCGTCGGCTGGCCCCGTTGGTCGACGTGATGCTGGGCAACGAGGAAGATTTCACCGCCTGCCTGGGGCTCGAGGTCGAAGGCGTCGACCAGAACCTCGCCGAGCTGCCAATCGAAGGCTACCGGCGGATGATCGCTCGTGCCGTGCAGCAGTACCCCAACTTCCAGGTGATCGCCACGACGCTGCGCGGCGTGAAGACGGCCACCGTGAACGACTGGGGCGCCATTTGCTGGCACGCTGGCGAATTCTACGAGGCGACGCCGCGCCCGGGGTTGGAGATCCTGGACCGCGTGGGCGGCGGCGACAGCTTTGCGTCGGGACTGATCTACGGGCTGATGACGGCCGACTCCGCCGGCGACGCGGTTGAATACGGCGCCGCCCACGGCGCGCTGGCCATGACCACCCCCGGGGACACCACGATGGCGTCGCTCGCCGACGTGGAGAAACTCGTGGGAAATCGCGGCATGCGCGTCGACCGGTGACGGCGAGCAGCGCGCTGCGTTGCCTTGTCGCCACCTCTATTTCGCGGCGTCACCGGTGAGCGTCGCCAGCAAGTCCTCCAGTTGCGCTCGCACCGACTCGCGCGTGTAGGGATCGTCGTCTGCGGCGGGGCGATCGGGAACCTCGAACCGCGGCCGTTCCAAATACATGCGGCCCCACTGCGTATCGACCAAGCGGACAAATTCGCTGAGGCGCGTCGGTCCTTCGAGCAGCTGGCGGCAATATCGACCCAACGCGACGAGCGGTTCGTCGAAGCCCGTTTCCAGGAGCACCTGGCTTGCCGCGACGCGTCGCAGCAGGACCACTTCCAGCGCGCCCTCGGCGTCGCGCAGGTGCCGCTCCAGATAGTCCTCGATAATTAACTCGGCCTGCCGCTTGGCCGTGACCGGCGAAGCGCCCTTCATCAGATCGCCGCCGCCCAATCGGCCGATCGCTTCAGCAAGAGAGAACTTGCGGTGCTCGCGTATCTTGACTTCCAGTTCGTGTTCGTCGTCGGGCGTCGACCGCGCAGCGTCGTCCATCGCAACCTCCCAATTCGTTTCACGCGGCACGCTTATCAACTTAGGGTGCGGAGCAAGTTTCGGGAAGTGGGCGATTGATCGGGCCGCGACGGAGCCGGCCCGACGGCAGTCACGTTGTGCGCCGCCAAGCGACCGCCAACGCGGCGGTCAGGACGAGCACGACCGTAGACGGCTCGGGAACCGGCGCTGACGCAGCGGCGCCATTGGCGCCTGTGCCATAGTTCTGCTGCCACGCCGTCAGGTCGGTTTGGCTGAGCGGGGGATCCGATTCGCCGCGCTGCCACATCAGAAAATCAGTCCCGTCGACGGTCCCGTCCGCGTTGAGGTCGCCGGGCGCGGCCACGACCATCACGTCGGCCAGTTCCGTGCCGAATCGAAACTCGTCGATGTATGCGGTCGGGTCAAGGTCCGACGTGAGCAGTCCCAAGCGACCGATGTCTCCGTCCAAGTTGAGACCCGCGTACGTCACATCGGCAATCATGGCCGACGAGCCGTCGTAAACGGTCACCGTCGCGGCGTCCGGGCCGGACGTGCTGTAGTCAAAACGCATCACGGTAAAATAGGTCTCGCCTACGTGCACTTCGCTGGCCGGCACGACTGTGTTGAGCGTGCTGGTCGTCATGAATGAGATGCTTCCGCTGGCGGCCCCGTCGCCGCCGATCCCGGCGTAGGTTCCCTGCATCGCCGAGAATGACCAGTGGACGGATTCCAATGGCGTCAGGCCGGCAATGAGGTCGCTGCTGCCGTCCGCGGACTTGAGCAGCAGCACGCTCATGTAGTACGTGCCATCGACGGGCGAGTAGTCGATGGCACGGCTGAGGGCGCGATTCGCAAATCCGTAGTTGTTCTCTGACGGCTTGATCCGGCCCATGGCGTGCGTGCCGGGCGACAGGGGGTGAGTCAGGCCGCCGCTGGTGGCGACGAACGCACCGGTCGTGTCGTAGAGCCCGCCCCAGGGGCTGTTGAAGCCCCCGGAGTCGACGTACGGGTCTTGTCCCTGAATCGGACCCGGTCGGTAATAGCCGTCGCCGCGCGTGCTGGTGGCAAAGGAATCCCAGGCGATCAACACGGCGTGCGACGCCACGGGATACGACGCCATAACAACGAGCGTCGCCAAGCGAATGAAGTTGGTCATGACAATTCTCCCTCGCTGCAGGTTTGATCGGAAAGGGCCGCGCGACCAATCGCGCGCGGCGAAGCCGCAGGTTCAATGCCTGTCGATTGTGGCAGGGCGGGTACGCTGCTGCCCGACGCCCTCAATCCGGGTGAGCTAGTGAGTTGCCTGTTCGATTTCGCCCCCGGCGCGCGTTCCCCTGGCTTGGTGAACGAGTGCATCCACGTCGTAACTGATCGAATGCACGGAGCCGTCGCACATGGCCATGTGGAACCCGCTGGCGTGGGCGCTGCCGAAATTGCCGTAGTAGTCCTTGGTGTCCGGCGGAGTGTCATCTGGTTGCGGCGGGAACGACGGGTGCGTGCTGCGGTGCGTATCGGAGTTGTGACACGCGTAGATCGCGCCGTCGTCGCCATGCGACTGCCCGGTGTCGTACATCCGCGGGTTCAGCGTTTTCTCGCCGATCATGTAGGTGCGCGAGAGGCCGTCCGTGATTTCGCGTAATTCCAGACAGCTGAAACTGAAGGAGATTCCGCTATGCAGTTCCCGACTGTCCGCGATCACGTCCGACCAGTCGAACTGCGTGTCTGCTTCCTCGAGCGTCCACGGAACGCGGGTGGCCGGCCAACTTTGCGTGCGATCGCCCAGGTTCGCGGCGTAGTCGTTCTTGGCGACGATACGCGGCCGGGTCGAACCGTAATGGTCGTACGGCTTCAATCGGACGAGCGTGTTGGGGTAGGTTTGGGCCGGGCGGCGGCTGGGGCAGTAGTGCACCGGCAGCGTCGAGGCCAGCCGCGTCTCGCCGGCGGCACGGTACGCCTCGCCCTCGGCGCCTCGACCGAGATCAAACAGCGCGGTTTGCTCAAGATACGGCAGCGTGGTGTAGCCCCAGCCGCCGGGTTGCCGGCGTCCAAATCCGCGGCCGGGCACGCCGCCCCAGGCCCAGGTATTACCTCGTTGGGCCCATCCGCCCGTGGGAAGAAACCCCTGTGCCGCTTCGTGATTGAGAAACGCCGTGCTCAATTGCTTCAGGTGATTTCGGCATTGCCAGCGTCGGGCGGCTTCGCGGGCCGCCTGGATGGCCGGCAGCAGCAGCGCGACCAGCACGCCGATAATCGCCAGCACGATCAGCAGTTCGATCAGCGTGAAGCCGCGATTGGCAGCAGAGCGACGCCGAATGGTGCCGGCCGAGGGGCGGATTCCGAGCGCACTCGTCGCTGTTGCCCGAATCGCTGAAAAGGCGCCCATGACTTCAACCTCCATCTTGTCTCTCGCAATTCCCCGGCGGCGCCCGACGCGCTACTCCAGGCGAAAGTCAAGATTCTGGCGATCCGTGCACCACAACTCGACCGCCTGATTGGCCTTGCCAGCGGCCAGGAAGCTGCCGTCGCCGGCGAACGACAGGCTGTAAATCGCGACCCGGTTAAGGATGCTCCCCAGTTCGGTTCGGGTTGGGACGTGCCAGAGCTTGGCCATGCCGTCGAGGCCCGCTGACGCCAGCACGTGGGGCGAACCGTCGACCGTCAACTGGGCCAACGTTCGGATCGCCGCATCATGGGCCGGCCACCGGTCGATGCGCTGCAACTGAGTGTCGTACAGCGAGAGATAGCCCTCGTAGTCGCCGACCGCCAGCGTCTTGCCATCCGGCAGAAACAGGACCGACGTGACCAGCCCGGCCACGCCGTCGACGCGTTGCAGTACGCGGCGGGACGGGACGTCGATCAGCGAAAGGACGCCGCGACTCCAGGGCCCGCCCCCGGCCGCCAGCATTCGCCCGTCGGCGGCGAACGCCAGGGCCCACGAGGGCGCATCCACGGCAGTGAGTCTCTTGGGATGGTGCAGGTCGGCCAAATCCCACAGCGTCGTGGGGCCCTCGCGATGACCCACGGCCATGAGCTTCCCGTCGGGAGCGAAGGCCACCGACCGGACCCAGTCGTCGAGTCGCACGACAATCGGCTGGTCCGTGTGGAGTCGCCAGGGATGGAGCACGACAATGCCGCGGGTGCCGCCGTCGGCGTCGCTCGTGTAGCCGCCGCACGCCAGCCACGAGTGATCTGGCGACATTGAGAGGCACAACCAATGAAACGTCGCCACGTCCTCGAGCGCGGGATCGGCGAGCCGCTCGCGTTTGCCGGTGGACGTGGCAACGCGAACGACGGCCCCGCTGTGTTTTGTGAAAGGCGGCTCCCAGCGACCGGTCGCCATAGCGAAGGATTGGCCGTCAGGCGCGGCCGCCACGGACATGAGCCAATCGGAGGTCAATGGCACGTTGGCCGCCGTCGACTGCTGGCCTAAATTCCAGACGCTCACGTCGCTTTGCCCTGTCGCCGCGCGGCCGTCGGAGGGGGCGTTGAATCCGTCGTTGTAGGCGGCCGTCGCGACGGCCGTAGCTTGTGGAGAGATCGCTACAGCGTCGGCACGGCTGTCAAACCCCTGCAATTCGCCGACGGCGGCGCCGCGGGTCGCGTCGTAGCTTTCCCACAGGCCCGCGTCGTAGAGGAGCGTCAGCAGGCGATCATCAGCAAAGGCAAGTTCCCTGACCGGCTGATGGACGCGGATCCCGCGCGCGGGCACCGGGTCGGACGGTTCCGTCAAATCCCACATCTGCACGAATTGCGTGCGACCCATGGAGGCCAACAGCATGCCGTCGGGGCTGAACGCGACCTCGCGGCCGACGAGTGTCGCCAGCGCTGCGCCGCTGGCGGCATCCCACAGCCGCACGCTATCCGCAGCGTCGCCCGAGGCCAGCATTCGGCCGTCGCGTGAGATCGCTACCGACCGCACGGCTTTCGCGTGTTGACGAAAGGTTCGTAGCAAGCGGCGCGTCTTGACGTCCCAGAGTCTTACGACTCGCGCCTGATGGCCTGTCGCCATAAGCGTCCCATCGGGAGAGAACGCGACGCATGCGATCGCCCGCCCCGCGTCCGGCAATTGCACCGAGGAGCCGTCTGCCGGGTTCCAGATTCGCAGCGATTGTCCGGCCGATGCCAGTTGTGAGCCGTCGGCGTTGAGGGCAAGCGACCAGATCTTCTCGTCGATGTCGGTTTGCTCCCACTGCAGCGCGGCGGCGTCCGTCTCCCACACGCGCAGCGTCGTCCCGCCCCATACCGCCAGTTTCTTGCCGTCGCCCGAGACGGCCAGCGCACTCACCTGACCGTCGTGCAGCACCTCGCAATCGACCGTGGGGTGTTGCTGCTCCAATTGCCGGCATTGATTCCACAGGTAACGCCAGGAGAAATCGCGCAGACGGTCGCTGCCTGCCGTGGCGGTCGCGGCTTCCAGCAGTTCGCTCGCGCGGATTGGGTCACGGTCGTGCCAGGCCGAATAGGCCCTTTGCACGTTGTTCAAGTAGTTCTGAACCTGGTTCTGGCTGGTCGACTGGCGATACATGAGCGCGAGGCTCACGACCGCGCAGACGAGCGGGACGAGCGCCGCCAACGCCGGGTGCTTCTTGCTCCAGCGAAGCAGTCTGTTGGCGTAACTCCGCGGGCGGGCCAGTATGGGCTCGCCGGCCAGAAATCGTCGTAGCTCGTCGGCCAGGTCCTGGGCTGTCTGGTATCGCCGCACCGGGTCTTTTTCAAGGCATTTGAGCGTGATTGTTTCCAGATCCCGCGGCGTTTGCGGATTCAGCCTTCGCACGCCCGGCGGGTCGTCGTGGATGACCTGGTGGATCAGCATCTGCGCGTTGCCCCGAAACGGCCTCCGACCGGCGAGCAACTGATACAGCACCACTCCCAGCGAGTAGATGTCGCTGCGGCGATCGGCTTGGTGCGATTCGCCGCTGGCTTGCTCGGGCGACATGTAGGCGGGCGTGCCCAGCACCTGTCCGTCGGCCGTCAGGGCGACCTGTTCGACGTCGCGGCGCGCCAGTCCAAAGTCCACCAGGTGCGGCCGCATGGCGCCGTCGACCAGGATGTTGCCCGGCTTCAGATCGCGATGGACGATTCCCGCCTCATGGGCGTGATGAAGAGCGTCGGCAATTTCCGCGCACAATTCGGCCGCCTGGCGGCTCGTCAATTGCCGGCCGGTCTGCCAATCGTCGAGCGTGACCCCGCGCACAAAGTCGCTGACGATGTAAATCGAATCGCCCTCGCGGCCCACCTCGTGCACCGCGACGATGTTGGGGTGTCGTAGTTGAGCGACCGCGCGGGCCTCTTGAAAGAAGCGTTCCTGCTCCTCGGCGGTCATCGAACCCTGGCGGGGGATCTTGATGGCCACGGTGCGGTCGAGTTGCTTGTCACGCGCTTTCCACACAGCGCCGAATCCGCCGAGGCCTAGCCGCTCGACAAGCTCAAAGCGGCCCAGCCGTGACAATGGGGGCGCCCGCTGCGTCTGCTGCGCGTCGTCGACCAAGCTGAAGTGCCCGCCGCAAGTGGCGCAGGTGAGCTTTGTTAGCGCCGTGTCGACGGCGACTTGCATGGGCGTCTGGCAACTGGGGCAGCGAATGGCCAGTCGCCCGGGTGGCGTCTGCGTGTTGTGGAAGCCGGTCGTCGCGGGTAGCTCCGTGACAGGGTCGCCTGGGGCGACGTGGCGGAATGCGAATTGCACGGCGTTAGCGTCGTCGGGGAATCGAGTGAGGTACTCCGCCGCGTCCGGCGACTCCCCAGCCTGCCGGCGGCATGCCACCTCCAGGGCGAGCAGCTCACAGAGCAGCTTGGAGTGAATTGGCGCCTCGGCGCTCTGCAAGAAATCCTCGGCGTGCGGCTCTTCACCACGTCTCCAGGCTGCTTCAAAGCGATCGCAGATCGCGTCGACGCTGGCCAGCAGTTGCGATTGCGAGTCGTCCTGGTTGTCGAGCTGCGAGAGGGTCATGCTTGCTCGACCTCCCGAAGCCAAGCGTGCCGCACGCGCTCCAGCTTGCGTTCGACCGTGCGTTCCACGCGACCGAGCTGTTCGGCGATTTCACGATTGGCGTAGCCCTGCAGCTTCATGACGGCCAGCGTGCGCAGCTCGTCGTCCAGTGCCGCCAACAGGCGATGGCACTGTTCGTTCAGCGCTGCCAACTGATCCGGCGTCGGCTCGTGGTCGACGAAATCCTGCACCTCGGCAGACAGGTCCGAGACGGCCACCGTTCTCCCCCCGCCCCGTTTTTGGGCGAGCGCTCGCCGACGCCGGCTGACCGCCTTGCGCGCCGTGATCTTCGCGAGCAGTTGCCAGAGATCGTTGCGGTCGTGCAGTTGGGAGAACAGATTCTGCCCGGCGCGTGTGAAGAAGGAGTTCAGCGCGCTGAGCGCTACGTCCTCGTCGTCCCGCAGATGCGCGGGCAAGTCGCCCAGTTGACGGCGCGCTAGGGCAGCCAGACGAGAGAAAAAGCGATCCCACAGTTCCTGGTGAGCGTCGCTCTCGCCGCCCTCTTTCAACTGCCCAATCCAACGCGTGACGGAGCCGTCGGTCATGGGTCTTCCGCTCGGCCGACTGACGGCCGTGATGACAAGACGTGCGGATTGCGGCATGCCCGCTTGGGCGCAGTGGCCCGCTGTACTGCATGCAAATCACGCGCCTGCTGGAACTGGGGAAATCACGGGCCAGGGCGCGTCGGCGACTGTGCCAGCTGCGCCATTCCGCCCACCGACGCGTCGACAACAGGCAGATCTCAATACGCCTGCACGAGCGCGAATTCATGTCGGGCTGCAATGCCCGTGTGCCAGTAGCCGTCTAGAGTCGCCGCGTTAGATGCTCGGCAGATTGCCGCCTCGCTCCCGGAGGGTCAAGGTGCAATCGCATGGCCCCACTTGCCCCGCTGTCACCGTATTTCGATCAGTTTGGCGTCGATCGTACGTTTGAACTCGTCCCGATCCTTCACGCGGCGGCCGACATCTGGGAGGACCTGCTCCCCGAGCCGCTGACCTCCTGGGCGCGATCTACGGTCACCAGACCAGGGCGGTCGCGGCCTATCCGTGGGCGTCGCATGCGCACTTCTATGCGCTGGCTGGCCGCACGGCAACGGATGCCTACACCGACGCAGATACACATTGGGGCGACGTGTCGGCACACGCCGGCATTGGCCACGCCCTGGTGCGGGACGCGACCGCCGTTCCCGAGACAACGAGCCAGGCGATGGCGTGCGCTGCGGCGGTTCTGCTGGTAGCCGTCCAGACGAGACGGCGGGCCTGTGGGGTTGCCCGGCGGTCGCAAGACTCGCCGCCATGGCGAAGCGCGTGCGGCCAATGAACATGCGAGCGATCTGACCGAAGGCGGACAGCACTGCTGAGGTTTGTCAACGTGGCGAGCCACAGCGTGAGACTCACGCGGCAAAACGAATTACGCGATAACTAGATGTGCGTGCCGTCTCACGGGTTCGCTCGCGGCGGGCAACAGGGGGCCATCGCCCGGCGCTGGCGGCCCGCTCTCGAGCGACGGCGCCGCCCTTGTAGCGAGCCAATTCCTTGGGACCGCCGTGCGATCGGCGTGGCGGTCCAGGGGCCGGACTGTCGGCCGTGCAGTTCCAGGACGCCGAATGGCCGCTTTTCATCGATGAACTCGCCAACCGCCGCTTGCCAGCCGCCACGATTCGCGAAATAATGCTGCTCCATTCGCGGATTGCCCCGTTTCCTTTGGGCTGAGGCCAGGAAACGAGCAAGCAGCGCCCGGTCGGGACCGTCGCACTTGGCGATGCTGACGGCGCTGCGGGTTCGGTTGCCGAGCCCCGAATTCCTCGGCTGGCGAGAAATTCGATAAGAAATAGCGCGGCGGAGTAGCTCAGTTGGTTAGAGCAGCGGAATCATAATCCGCGTGTCGGGGGTTCGAGTCCCTCCTCCGCTACTTCTTTAATTTCTGCGTCAGTGAGGTCGCGACCGGGGCCGATCCTGTTAGGCGGTCTCACTTGGGGATCGGCGGCCCTCGCCTCGTTGGGCTGGCGCCCGCTTCTCAAGCGGCTCTCGCGTGGCTTCGCTTCCCGCGATGATTGTCCCGCGTGGCAGGCCCGGCGGCCGTCGCGAGATCTGCCCGACAAGGGGTCGTGAGAATGCCATACTCGGTTGCTCGCGATTCCGTCAGCACGGGTCGAAGTATCAGATGCGCATCGCCGCTGACGGTTCCCATTGTCGCAGTGTGTTCAGCGGTCATACTCGCCGGATGCGACGGTGACGAGCCGGCGGGCGTTCGCCGGTCGAACCGAGCGACTGCGGAGGTGACAGTCTTTGCGGCCGCGAGCACGTTGCCGGCGCTGGAGGAGATCGCCGCGGCGTACCGTGACGAACGAGGTGAAGTCATACGGACCAGTTTTGCCGGCAGTTCGACTCTCGCCCAGCAGATTCTTCAGGGCGCGGAAGCGGACGTTTTCGTGTCGGCTCACGTACACTGGGCAGATTTTTTGGCGGACGCCGGGCTCGAGGAGCGACGCGTCGACTACCTGTCGAACACGCTTGTCGTGGTCGTGCCGCAAGATACAAAACCAACGCTCACGACAGTCGAAGATTTGCTTTCCCCGCAAGTGCAACGCGTGGCGATGGGCGATCCGGAGCACGTCCCCGCCGGCATGTACGCGAAGGAGGCTTTGATGGATCTGGGGGCTTGGCCGGCGCTAAAGCAGAAGATTGTCGCGGGGGCGGACGTTCGCCATGCTGTTGCCTTGGTGTCCCGAGGCGAGGTTGACGCGGGGATTGTCTACGCCACCGACGCGGTCGACGCCGCCAACGTGTGCATCGCGTTTGAGCTGAACGCCTCGGCGGAGCGACCCATACGCTACCCTCTCGTGCTGACCGTCCGCGGCGGCGAGAGCGAGCGCGCCGTGGAATTCTATGAGTTCCTGCAAAGCCCGACGGCGGCAGCGATCTGGCGTCGACAGGGCTTTGTCGTTCTCGTTCGCGACCTCCAGGACGGCGTTTCCGCAGTTGGCGCGGTCGATTGATATGGTATCGTCGGCCAAAGTCCCGGTCGGGCGCCCGGCGGGCGCGGTTCAATCTGACACTGACGCGAACAAGTTCCCTCGGCGTGCTGACTGCGGAAGAACTCACTGCCGTGCGACTGAGTCTTTCTGTCGCATTGACGGCGTCGCTGGTGGCGCTGCCCGCGGGGATCGCCTGCGGCTACTTGCTCGCGCGCTGGAGGTTCGCCGGCAAGTGGATTCTCGAAGCGCTGGTGAACGTGCCGTTGGTGTTGCCGCCGGTGGCCACCGGGTATCTGTTGTTGGTGCTCCTGGGAGCTCGCGGGCCGATCGGTTCGCTTCTGTGGGATCATTTCGGCATTCGTTTGGCGTTCAGTCGCGAGGCCGCAGTGATTGCGGCCGTGGCGGTGAGCTTTCCGCTGATGGTAAGGGCCATTCGTCTTGCCTTTCAGGCTGTTGACCCGCGGCTGGAAATGGCCGCACGGGGGTTGGGGGCCGGCCGCACCCGGACCTTCTTGACCGTGTCGCTGCCGTTGGCTCGGCGGGGCATTATCGCGGGATGGTTGCTTTGCTTCGCACGGAGTCTGGGCGAGTTCGGGGCCACGATCCTGCTGGCCGGAAATATTGCCGGCGAAACGCGGACAATACCGCTGGCGATTTATTCCATGACGCAGCGCCCCGGCGGGTTGGAGGGCAGTTGGCGTTTGGTCGTTGTCGCGATTCTGTTGGCGTGCATCGCCATGGTTGCCAGCGGGTATCTAGAGCGGAGTCGCGCCGACGATGTCGCATCTTGAGTTCGCCTGCCAACACAGCCGCTCGGCTGAGTTTCGGCTCGACGCCCGGTTCGAGACGCATCACGGCGTGACGGCCCTGTTTGGTCCCAGCGGAGCCGGTAAGACGACGGTGCTGGCGATCATCGCGGGCTTGCTGAAACCCGACGCCGGCTCCGTTGTCCATGACGGGCGCGTCCTCGTGCGGACGACGGAGAGACGGTTCCTCCCGCCGGAGAAGCGGAGAATTGGGATGGTCTTTCAGGACCACCTGTTGTTTCCTCATCTCACGGTGCGAAAGAACCTGAGCTATTCGCGTCGCGCCGCGGCGAGCGGGCGCAAGTTGGCGGCCCTGGGCGAAGTTGCCGCTGCGCTTGATATTGAGAAGCTCCTCGAGCAGTTTCCGCGGCAACTGTCCGGCGGCGAAAGGCAACGCGTTGCGCTGGGGCGGGCGCTGCTTAGCCAGCCTGATCTCCTGCTGTTGGACGAACCGTTGTCGTCGCTCGACGCACGGTTGCGTTACCGCATCCTCGATTATGTCGAACGGGTCGTCCGCCTCTGGGACGTGCCGGTTGTGTTTGTCAGCCATAGCCAGGCGGAGGTGCGGCGCTTGGCCCAATGGGTCGTCATGCTCGATCGGGGGCGGGTCGTGCAGGTCGGAACGCCCGAAGAGGTGCTGGGGTCCTCCGACGCGCTTGCGCTACAGAACTCAGCGGCGCCAATCAACTTGCTCCGCTTCGAGAAGGTGCGGCGCGCGGGCGACCACTGTTTCGGGCAATTGGGCTCACAGGAGGTGTTTGTTCCGCTACAAGGTCCGACTGTTCGCGAACCGCTGATTGTGCAGTTCAGTCCGCGGGACGTCATCCTGGGCCGACACGGACTGACCGGGGTCAGTGCGCGGAACCAGCTCTCGGGCACGATCCGGCAGATCGTGCGGACGGACTACGGGGTGTTTGCCGCCGTGGACGTCGGTCAGATCGTCTGGGCGGCGGTGACAGAAGATGCGATCCGCGAGTTGGATCTCCAGATCGGCGGCGAGGCGATCTGCCTGGTGAAGGCCCACAGCTTGGAGGTGCTGGGATAGGCGGTTCATGGCGGCAGGCGCCGTCGTGCGACACTTCGGCGTCAAGCGTGCTGCACGTAACGCCCGGCCTGGTCTGTCGCCAATGCGGCAAGGCAGTCGGCAAATTCCGCCGCTTCGCGCTCGTCATCGAAGAGCACGTGTCGATGGGCGGCGATCCAGTCTCGACACGCGCCTCCGGCGTCGTTCGCGAGCGAAACGGCAAGCGCCGCATAGTCTGCTTCATCGACGGCGACGGGAGCACGGGCCTCGCCCTTCGTGGCGGCGGCCATCTTTGCATACAACGCCTGCGTGATTCGCCCGCGCAGAAACCGGCCAGACAACGTCACGACGGGCACGCCGGCTGCTAGCGCTTCGTACGATGAGTTCCCGCCGCCGAAGTGCAGCGGATCGAGCACCACGTCCGCGAGCCGCAGCAAGTCGAGATAGCGATCCCTGGGAAGCCGCGGGAGCCAACGCACGCGGCGATGCTCGTTTGGCATCGTTGTTCGGAATCGCGATCGGAGCATCTCCGTCCAGTATGGAATCTCGGCTTCGATGAGGACGATCTCCGCACGGTGGTCGCTTTGGAGAATCCGTCGCAAGACAGAGTCGAAATCGGGATGAAATTTGAAGAGCGACTGCGGACATGCGTAGAGCGTTGCGGACTCGCTCAGGCCGAACTGGCTCCTCGCCGCCGTTGCGGCGGGGAACTTCGGCGCCTCGTAGCAGACGCCCATCGTCTCCAGGCAGGCAAGTTGCTCGTTATAGTGCGCGTGCGCACCTGGCGGTTCGAGCAACGTGCTGGACAGATAGTAGTCGATGTGCGGACTGCCCGTCGTGACCGGATGGCCCCAGGTGACGGCCTGGACTGGGGCCATCCGCGAGAAGGCCAGCGTCGAGGACAAGGGGTCCATGCCCACGTCGGTGAATAGGAGCAGATCAAGCCGCTGGCGGGCGATGGCCTGGCGGGCGCGGTTGATTTCTGCTGGCAAGACGATGTAGCGAGCTGATGAGTTCCTCAACCGCGTCGCGATCGCGTCGGCGTACCGTCCGACAGAGAAGATTGACCAGTCAAAGCGACTGCGGGAAAGCCGCTCCAACCGCGCCACATTCAACCGCCCGATTGTGTGATCACGGAGGTGGGCAGAAATTACTCCCAGACGAATCGGGCGACCTGTGACGTCGGACCGTCGATGGGGGCAGACGTCATGGCCTCGATAGAGTTGCCCGAGCTTCTCCTGCAGGTCTCGGTCGTTCTCGCCTTGGTAGGCGGACCGGAAGTTGGTGGGCGCCAAGGCGTGTCTCGTGTCGATCTGGAGCCCTGAGCGCAAAAGTTGGTCTACCCTGTGGACCATGGCAGCTCGGCGTTGGCGCAAGTCTTCGACACTGGCATAGACCGGCGGAAGGGCGAGGGCGGCGATGATCGGGCTCACGTCATCGGCCGCGGCGCACGGGGCTTCTTCCAGCTGGCGTCGACCAGCGTCGACGCGCCCTTGGTGGATCAAGGCGAGCCCGTAATTCTGTCGCGCCGGGTGGTAGTTGCGGTCGTGGGCGGACGCGCGACGATAGCAGCTGATCGCGGCGGACAGATCGCCAACCTCCTGCCACGCGTTGCCCAAATCGTTCAGCGCGATCGCCGATGGTGGCGGATGGTTAACTGCGTGCTGGAGAAGCTCGACGGCCCATGTCATTCGTCCGGCCTGTTGGACCTGAATCGCACGCGCGAGCAGGCTGTCGCGATCGACAGTGGTTGTCACGAGGGACCTCGAAGCTTCAGCGAGATATCGAGACGTTTCGTCTGAATTCGGCAGCGACCAACTCAAGGAAGTTGGGGAGTAGCGCTGTTGCGGTCCGCAGATCAAAGCGAACGACGTATTGGTGAGGAGTTGCACGCCGCGGATGGCGCCGACTCCCGCCTCGATCTGCAATCGGCCGACCACGGCGCCTGTTGCCATGTCAACGACAAGAATGCCAGGCGAGTGAAGATCCGCCGCGCCGGGAGCGTCGCGGGCGTCTGCAAGGTGTTTCTCGGAAAATGAAACGAGGGCCAGATTTCGCCAGAATGCCAACCCACTGGGGCGTTCGTCGAATGTGGTCACGGCTCGGGACCGACCGTCAGCGAGGTCGACCGCTGTCAATGTACGATTGCCGCGGTCGAGGAGCCACAGGCGCCCACGACGCAGCCGCGGCGAAACTGGGTCAGACAATCCTCCGGCAATCACGGCCTCAGCGACCAAGTCGACGATCTCTCCCTCGCACCGCGTCGTCGTCGCCGGAGTCGTTCCGTCCCCCTTTCGTATCGTGACAAACCGCGGCACGCCTTCGTGCAAGGCAAAGCCGGTCACGCGTCCAGAGCCGGCAACGTCAATCAGATTCGAGGCGAGAGAGTTTGCTGAGTCGAGAGGGCCGTGCTCGTCGATAGTGACCAGCCGGTTCGAGCGGGAATCGAGCACCCATACGGCGCCGTCTGCGCCCCATGCCAACTCGTCACAGCGTGCTTCCGCGAGCGACCATTCCGCTCGAGCCACATACTGTTTTCCGAAACCACCTGCTTGGGCGGCTACAGCGGACGGCTTGGTCACTTCGTCGTGTATCCAGATCGAACTGCCGCCAGCAACGGCCACCTGGCGGCCCACTGCGATGCCTGTCACATCGTCGTACGGCGTGAACGAGCAGGTCAGCCCGGGGATGCCATTGCCTCGCATTGGCGCCGCACCGGCCACGAGGACGCCCGCTGGAGCCGCGGTTGCCGCCAGCAGCGTGCAGTGAACTCGTTGCAGCAACAGGGGCAGGTCTGCCGTATGACGGAAGCGAATGCTTGGCTGTCCGCAGGTTGCGCGAGATTCCCCGTTGCAATCGGTGGGATCAGGCATGGCGATGCGGTGCAATTGAGCCGGCGTTGATGGAAGCAGGTGCGCTCTTCGGCCGCACTGCGTCTGCACTGTCCCATTGTTCGCCAGATCTTCCGTCCGTCCAATCAGAATCTCGGGCGATGCGGTGTGAATGAACCATGCCATTCCGCAGCGACGCGGGCCTCGGTGTCGGATGGTGCACCGAACTCCTGAAGTCGCCGATCGCTAATGCTTGCCACGTTCAGCGGAGCTCTGCGTGAGGGGCGACGCGACGGGAACGTCGTTCGATTGCCGGGCGCCCGACGTCGACCGGCCGGGGGCGATTGCCCTTTCCAGCGTGGACTTCAGTGGCTCAATATCGAGCGACCGGGTGGCGTATAAGTTCTCCTGCTCGCCCGATGGCGAATGGGAGTTGGTAAACAGCGTGTGCTCAGACGCCAGAGCATCCATATGCGGCGTGGCAATCTTGCACCGCTGGGGATTGAAGGCGTGGACGGCCCCGACGCTCAAATCGTCGCATTAGATCAGCACCATGTTGGGCGACTCGGCCGCGTCGGGCGGGACGGCAGTTGCCGTGCCAAGCGTCACCGCGATCAGAAACCGACGGAAATGCATGATCATGCGACTGTGGCCTGCCGTTGTCAGCATGGCTCGAAGGTTTGGATAAGGAGCATGCCAGGCGGCGACTACGGTGCTTTGGCGCTGCGTTGTCGCAAATGCTGGTACATGTCGAAACGCTCGGGGAACGACACGCCCGTCGCCGTGGCCCACGTCTCCCACTGCTGGCGCATCTCGGCGAGGCGCTGGGGATGTTGCTCCGCGAGATTGACCAATTCCGTGCGATCGTCGTCCAGGTTGTACAACTCCCACGGTTGTTGGTAACGCCGGACCAGTTTCCACGGGCCGTCGCGCATCGAAGCGTTGCCTTCATGCTCCCAAAACAGTGGTTCGTCGTGGATGGGTCCCGCCTCGCCGCGCAACACGCCGGCAAAGGATTTGCCCACGCAACTCGGTTTGTCTGCCGGGTACTCCGCCTGGGCCAAGTCTAAGCACGTGGCCATCACGTCCGGCAAATACGCGAGGTCGCGGACGAACGAACCGTGGGAAGTAGTTGGCATCTCAGCCGGCCAGACGGCAATCAGCGGCGTGCAGGCGCCCCCTTCATGGAGGAAATGCTTGTAGAGCCGGAAGGGCGTGTTGCAGGCATTGGCCCAGGCCTGGCCCAGGTGGACGCCATCGACTGTGCGAAGCGGCGGATTCAGAACCATCTGCTCGGAGCCTTTGCCAAGCCGGCCGCCTTCCTGGCAGGCGCCGTTGTCCGACAGAAACAGCAAGACGGTGTCGTCGAGTGCGTGCAACTGTTCCAAGTGCGCGATCAGCCGTCCGACGTTCTGATCAATCGAGTCGACGCAACCAGCGTAGGCGGCCATGATGGCATCGAGATCGTCGCGCTTGCGGGGCCGCAGGGAGTCCCAGGGCGGACCCTCGTGGGGCGCGGGTGTCAGAGCGGCGTCGAACAGTCCCAACTCTTTCTGCTTAGCGACGCGGCGGGCCATCATTGGCGTCCAGCCGTCGCGATACTTGCCGCGGTACTTGCGGAACTCCTCCTCTTTGGCGTTCAACGGCCAATGCGGCGCGTTGTAGGCTAGGTACAGGAAGAACGGACGGTCATCCTGCTTGACGACTTGGCTGATCATCCGGCACGCTTCGTCAGTGAACGCATCGGTGGCGTAGAAATCTTCGGGCGGCTTTTCGCTTTCTTCGTTGCGAGTCAACCCGCGCGGCGCCGCCGGCTGAAAGTAGTTGATGGCGCCCGAGAGGCAGCCGTAGAACTCGTCGAAGCCGCGCTGGGTCGGCCAACATTCTTTGCGCTGAATACCCAAGTGCCACTTGCCGGTCATCAGCGTGTGGTAGCCGGCGGTCTGCAGTGCCTGCGCGATCGTCACGCAATTGTCGTTCAAGTAGCCCTGGTAGGGCCCGGTGATCCCCAGCGGCTGGTTGGGCGGTTCGGTCATGTGTCCGATGCCGGTTTGATGCGGGTGGAGCCCCGTCATCAAGCTGGCTCGCGTCGGGCAGCAGCGCCCGCAATTGTAGAACTGAGTGAACCGTTGACCGCGCGCAGCCAGACGATCGATATTGGGCGTATCGATCTCGCTGCCGTAGCAGCCCAAATCGGAAAAGCCCATATCGTCGACCAGTATCACGACGATGTTAGGCGCTGCGACAACGTATTGGGCGCACGTTGCCACGAGCACGCCGGTCGCGACGGCGATTGCTGCTCGTCGCCAACCGCAGAATCGCCGGTCGTTTTGAGTTGGTACCAGAGACGCCATGGCCACCGCCTTACTATGCGACTTCTTCGCAATGGATGTCAGACTACGCTTCTGGGCGCCCGAGCGCCCGCCGATATGAGTTGTTTGTGACGCTCGAATGGTCAAGCCGTGGTCGAGGAGCGCCGAACCGCACGACGTCAATCGTCGCGGGGTGGAGTCGTGATCATTTGTATTGGGAGTTTCGCGAGCGGGTGCGCCGGCGGTGCGACGCACGGTTGACCTGCTCAGGCGGCAAATGTCGGCAGGGGCGACTGCTGAATCCGGAGCGCCGGGGAAACAACCGCCTGTTCCGATCCTACACGGAACCGACGCCAGGCACAGGTCCCCGCGTCTACGTTCGCTAGCGCGTCGACGCTTCGAGCTTCAGGTCGGTCGCCCCGCCGTTGGGGATTTCCACGCTCAGTGCGCCGCCTTCGGTGTACTTGCGCCCCAGCGTCTCCTGGCGGACGACGCGTGCATTGCCCAACTCGTCTTGCTCGACGACCTGCGTGCGGACCGTCACCTGATGAGTCCCCACGGCGGCCCCCTCGACAACGTCTTTTTCAGGCGTGAGAGTTCGCAGGGCGAAGCGGCCCTGAGCGTCCGTGACCGCTCGGGCCGACGGTTTGGCCCCCGTTGCCGGGGCGTTCTGCAGCGTGAACACAACCTCCACGCGTTCGGCTGGCTCGCCGTCAATCAGCACCACGCCCTCGGCGGGCGCGTAGCTGAGCCCGCTCGAGGGGCCGCATCCGGAAGTGCCGATGGCGATCAGCAACGTCGCCGACAGGAATGCATTTCTCAATTGAGTCGTCGCTATTATTCTTTGTGCGAGGTGAGAGTGCGCCGCGTGACTTACCGCGTCGGGCCTGTCACGGGGTCGACCGCCTTGTCGACTTCGCCCCCGGCGATTGTCGCTAGCGCGGTGAGCGCCAGGCGGTCCATGTCGGGGCTGAGCGAGTCGACGTGGCCGTCGGCGTAGACGCACTGAATGATCCCGCCCGAGTGTAGCGATGCGATCTGAAACTCACACAGCCACTCGGCACTGGCGCCCAGTTCGAAGCACGTCGTGACATCGGGTAGCCCGAACATCTTGGCGTGGTCGTCGTCACGCGCAGCAATGGCCGCCTCGGATGCGTAGGTGCGCCA
Source organism: Planctomycetaceae bacterium (assembly GCA_002702655.1). GTDB lineage: Bacteria > Planctomycetota > Planctomycetia > Pirellulales > Lacipirellulaceae. Next base: position 58,095 of record PABB01000029.1, on the reverse strand, counting down.
CGCGCCCCAGCCGGCGTAGAAATAGTCGAGCGTCGGTCGATTGGCGTGGACCTTGCGCTGCGTGTGCCATTCGGTGACGGCTATGGTGTTGGACGTGCCGTCGGAAATCATCCGCGGCTTGATCGCCTCGACGCCGGCCGGACCGTACGTGACGGTCAGCATCCCTCGTCGCGCGAGCGGGGTGTCGCCGCTGACGAAGGGGCGGGCGTCACCCGTCGTGGGATTGATCACGTCCAGCACGCGGCCCCAGGTCAAATCGGCCGACCCCGAGCGGGTCAAAGCGCCGCTGAGGCCCACGTAAGACGAACGAGCGAACGGTTGCCCCGCGACGTAGCCTTCCGGACCGGGGTCCGTGGGACAGAGAAACACGGGCAGCTCAATCTCGACCAGCGGCGCATTGATCGCGGCGCTCAGCGGAACGGTTGTGTCAAACGACTGTTCCATCTGCTGCTGCTCGAGATGGGGCAAGATGGCAACCGACCATGTCCTCGTGAGATCCCAAAATTGAGCGGCTCCAGGGTCGCGCTGCGGAACGCCGGATTGAGGATTCTGGTAGACTTCGCAGCCGGGCGGATACTCCTTCGTCGCCGATTCATAGTTCAACATGCCCAAGCCATGCTGCTTGAGTTTGTTGGCGCACTCGGCGCGGCGGGCCGCCTCGCGTGCTGCCTGAATGGCCGGCAGCAACAGAGCGACCAGCACGCCAATGATGGCAATCACGACGAGCAGTTCCACAAGCGTGAATCCGCGACGACAAGATACTGCCGGCATTCGTTTTGTAGCCACGACGGCTCCTCCTGAAAAACTAACGCGTTCCGAATCCTTCATTTCCATCGACGGCCGCAGTCTCATGAACTTCCCTGTGCGGCCAGCCGATGCCCGCTAACCCCTGCGTCGCGCGGCCGTTGCGGCCAATCCCGCCGCGGCCGAGACCAGCAGCCACGTAGCCGGCTCCGGGACCGTGCCGAGCGACGCCGTCACGGCGGAGGCGCCGTACGACGCACTCCACTCCGCAAGATCCGCCGCGTTGACGGCGCCATCGCCGTTGGCATCGCCCTGGGCGAACGTGGTTCCGGTTCCTACGCCGCGTTGCCAGATCAAAAAGTCGCCGCCGTCGACTCTTGAATCGGAGTTAAAGTCGGGCAATGCGCCGCCGCTGACGTACTCGACAAAACCCAGTCGCGTCACGCCCGCACTGTCGGTGTAGGCGAACTGCAGGTCTCGCGTGTCGAGGCCCGTGTTGTAGATGGAGCCGATCGGCAGCGTTGTCGCCCCGGCGGCGATGGTTGATTCGCTGGCGAGATAGGTCTCGGTCAGCGAAGTCGCTGAGTTGGCGCCGCCCAGTTCCCAGCCGTTGCCGGAGCCGTCGCCCAACGGCAGTCCTGCGTCGCCGCCAACGCCATTGAACGCTCCTGCCACCAAACCGCCGCTGGCGCTGGTGATCTCGTAGAAGTCCAGGGCGTTGGCGGAAGCGCCCGCCATGATCGAAGCGGCGCCGGTGTTCGGATCAACCCGCAGGCGGAGCGTGTGGGGCGCCAGCCCGGTGACGGTTTCCACTTTGAAGTTGTCAAGGTTGACCGAAGCGCCGTCCCGTGCGTCCAGCCCGATGAAGTTCTCGTTGGTTCCGGACCATTCAAAGACGCCAAACCCCTGCGACGCGCCGTCGAAGAACACCTCGTACGCTACGTTCCCGCCGGCGGCAAAATCCGTCACGTAGAATTCGGCCGAGATTGTTCCTGTCTTGGCGCTCACCGCCGCAGTCGTCGGAGCGGTATCCCCCGAGCCCCATGCGACGGTACTGTTTCCGCGCAGCCCGAGCCAGAAGTCGCCCAGGCCGATGGATCCCTGGCCAAACGCCTGCGTGAAGCTGTTCGAGCCCGCGCCTTGCGCGTCGCCGGCGGAGTCGGCTTCAGCCTGTGACATGCCAATCGCAAACGCCCCGCCCTGTCCGAAGCTCGTGCCGCCGTAGTCACCCACGTCGAGCGAGACGCGAAAACCGGTGGCGGTCGTGATCGCACTGTTAGTGAAGTTGTGGTTGACATACGCGTTGGACGTGCCCGGGCCGACCGCCAGTTGAAGCTGATTGCTCAGGATCTGGGCGCCGCCGCCATTGGCGGCGTCAGCATCCTCGGGGCCGGGATCGTTGGCAGGATCGACGAACGGTTGCGAGTAGACGGCACTGGCGCCAAACGTCGTTCCGGTATTGTTGGTGATGCCGGTCGTCGACGCGTCGATGTCGCGGCTATCGACGCGATCAAACGCGTCGACGAACAGATCCGCTGCACTGGCCGCGTGGGAAGTCGCCAGAACAGCGAGCAGAGCGACAACGCAAACCTGCAATTGGCGGCGACCGCGAACGGCGACCAAGGCCACACCAGCCAACGCGAGCACGATGGTGCTCGGCTCGGGGACGCCGACGATCGCGGCAAATGCGGCCGCCCCGTTGGCCGCAATAAACAGCGATTTGAACTCGCGGAAATCGGCTTGATTGACGAAGCCGTCGCCGGTCAAGTCGCCCGCGAGATACTGGTCGAGCGGCTCCAGCGCGGAAACGTCGGAGGTGAGATTGCCGCGCAGAATAACCCAGTCGGCGCCGTCAATGCCGTTGCTGCGGCTGAGGTCGCCGATTTCAAACGCCTGGCCGCCGTTGCCGATGTACTCGACAATGGTTGGAACTTCGTTGCCGTTGACGTCCCGCAATTCGAAGGCGATGTCTTCAAACGGACTCTTTTTCCAGACGGCGCCGAACGACAGTTCGTCCGTCGTGCCTCCGTTGGTTGCGGCGATCGTGTACTCGCCCAGAACGGTTCCTTCGGCAAGGTCGGTCGTGCTGCTGAGGCTGGTCAGCGTGATCCAGTCGTCGCTGTCGATCGCGTCGACTTTGTTCCAACTGGCCTGGTCGAATCCGCCCTGCTCGGTGATCATCGAATAGGAACTGATTGACAGGGGCTGCGACGTGAGATTTGTCAGCGTGATATCGCCCGTGTCGCGGTTGACGGTCAGCGTCGGCTTCGGCGGCGGGACTGCTGTCTCGACGAGAAAGTTGTCGAAGATGACCTGAGCGCCGTCGCGGGCGTCGAGGCCGATGTAGTTGGTCGACGTATCGGTCCACCGAAAGATGCCGACGCCCTGCGAAACGCCATCGAAAAACACTTCGTAGCTCACGGTCGACCCGGCGTTGAAGTCGTTCACGCCAAACGTCGCCGAGATCGTGCCGCCTTTGCCCGACACGGACGAAGTCGAAACGGAGCCGTCGCGAGTGCCCCACGCCAGCGTGTTGTTTCCGCGAATTCCGACCCAGAAATCACTGATGACCGTGCCGTCGTTCGGATTAAACGCGTTGGTGAACTTGTTGCCGAGGGCGCCGGCGTCGCCGATGGGGTGGCCGTTGTTCGCATCGCCCGCGAGATCCGCGTTGGTCGTCGACATGCCGATGGCAAAGGCGCCCCCCTGCCCTGCGGTTCCTCCGCCATAGTTGTTGGACACGTCGACCGAAACGCGAAAGCCGCCGTCGGACAGGATGTCGCCATTGATGAAATTATGATTGAGGTAGGCGTTGGACGTGCCGGCGCCGACAGCCAGTTGCAGAGCGCTGGTGAAGATTTGCGTTCCGCCGGCGTTGGCCGCGTCGCCATCTTGCACGCCGTAGGTCGGCGGGGCGTTGTTGGGGTCCAAGAACGGCTGGGTGTAGACGCCGTCCGCCGCAAGCGACGAGCCGGTATTGTCGGTGATGCCTGTCAGTGAAGCGTCGATGTTGCGATCGTCTACGCGATCAAACGTGTCCTGAAACAAGGTTGTCAATGCTGCAGCCTGTGACGCCGCCAGGGCGAGTGCCGTGATTGCTGCGAGTGGAGCCTTGCGGTGACGGAGCATGATGCTGTCCTCAGTATGACATTGTGCCTGACGCTGAGCTGCGCCCGGAGGCGTGCGCTCGCGTGGATAGCCGACGATCGTATGAATGGCGATACGCGCTTTGTCCTGATTGGACGTCGTATTGAAAGTTACGGAGTTTCGAGACCGGAGCGGTTTCCGACTGGCGTGACGAGCGTGCTCGGCGGCAGAAATCGCTCAGGTCTCCAAACGCCACGAAAAACTCTGAAATCTGCCGCGGACCAAACCGCTGCCGTGCGATCGAGTCCGCGGCAGTCTGCCCTTTCCTTCTTGTGTTGCGAAATCAGCAGCCTCGGCGCCGCGACGCCGCCAGCAAGCCCGCGGCGAACGTTGCGAGGAGCATGCTGCCGGGCTCGGGGATCGTTTGCACGGCGAACGAATCAAAGGCCACGAATCCGTTGTCTCGAGCGTCCAGGGCGATGTAGTTCTCGTCGGTCCCTGACCAGGTAAACGCACCGGAGCCCTGCGATGCGCCGTTGTAGTACACTTCAAAGGGCACCGTTGTTCCGGCGTTGAAGTCGCCGATGTCGAATCGCACCGCGACCTCCCCGCCATCGGCGCCCACCGACACGATTCCGCTGTCGCCCGTGCTACCCCACTGCAGGTTGTTGTCCGCTTTCAGGGCAATCCAAAAGTCGCTGACAACGGTCCCATCGGGGCCAAAGGCGCCGGTGTACTTGAATCCAGGATCGGGGCTGCCGCTTGCGTGCCCGTTGAATGCGTCGCCCGTCGAAGCCGCTTCCGCCGCGGACATTCCCAGGGCGAAGGCGCCGCCCTGGCCGCCATTGCCAGCCGCGCCCTCGGTCTCCAGGACGTTCATCGTGACGATCAACCCGCCGTCAGCGAGGATTTGGCCGTTGGTAAAGTTGTGGTTCAAGTAGGCGTTCGACGTGCCTGCTCCCACCGCCAGTTGTAGAGCATTGCCAATGACCTGCGCGCCGCCGCCGTTGGCCGCATCGCCGTCTTGCGGCCCCGGATCATTGCCCGGATCGAGAAACGGTTGCGTGTAAACTGCGTCGGCTGCGAGAGACGAGCCAGTATTGTCCGTGATGCCAGCCAGGCTGGCGTCGATGTTGCGGCTGTCGTCTCGATTGTAGGTGTCTTCAAACAGCGTGGCAGCTCGAGTTGTCGCGCAATTGCCTGCAAGCATCAGCGCCATGGCGAATGCCATGGAACAGCGGGTCCATTTCATGAGTCTTCCTCCCAGAATCCAAAGGTGCGTGGTCAATACAGTGGTTAATACAGGATGAGAGCAATACGAAGAGTCACGCGATGCTAACGCCGGCGGCGTCGAACCCAAGCAGAGACTCCGCCCGCCAGCATCAGAGCGCAGGTCGAAGGCTCCGGAACGGCGCCTGCTAGTTGGGCCGCGGTCGGCATCGTCACGGCTACGCCTGCGAAGGCGAACCGTAGCTGCACGAAGTCGTCGATGTCCGTGTCGCCGTCGAGATCGAGATCGCCTTTGCCGAGAGTGACGTAATCGCCGACGCCCGGGCCGGCCCCAACAAGAGAATCCGCGTTGGTCGAACGCCAGCCGGCCACGAAGGCGTCGATGTCGGCTTGATTGCGCGAGCCGTCGAAGTTGATGTCGCCCTCGACCCACGTCTTGTCGTTATGGCCGTCGGCTGTTCCCAACGGTCCGGTAACGTCGACGTAGGAGTAGGCCGGGTTCTGCGTGGGAAGAAAGACGTCGGTGAAGTAGCCGTTGTCTTTCGTGTAGTCGAACTCGCCGAAAGCCCCCCCGAGCACGAACATGTCGATCTCGTCGACCAATCCGTCGAAGAACGCCGTGTTCCCGGGCCCGCCAGGGACCGTGGTGCCGCCCGCTCCGTCCGGCTGGGCGTTGCTGCCAATCACGAGTCCAGTCGTCGAGGAACGCTGCTCCCCAGTTTGGGAGGCGACGGCAATACCGTTGACCCAGAAGAGACTGCCGCCGGCATTGCCGGAGGGGCGCACTTGGGCCACGTGCGTCCATGCGCCGGCCGCGGCGGTGGCGGACGTCGTCACGCTGGCGTCGCGAGTCTCGGCAATGATGACGCCGGTTGAATCAATGCGGAACTCGTACTCTTCGCCGTCGTCGAGAATCCAGGCCGCTCCGGTCGCGGGAAGCGACAGAGGCTGGAACCACAGTTGGTAGCCGCGATCGGTAATCCCGGTGTAGGGTTCGCCGCCGCTCACGGCAGCGGCCGATTCCTCGGGAATGTTCAGATTGGCCCCCAGAAGGTAATCGCCGGTCTCCGTGAGGTCATCGAACCCGTTGAAGCGGATCGCCCAGTTATTGGTCGTATCGGCGGCGACCGGGCGGTTCCCCGAGATGCTCACGTATGCTGGCGCACCAAACGGCTCAAGGTCTTGTAGGTTGCCCTGCCCGACCGTGCCAATGCTGTCGTAGGTATTACCGTTTCCGGAATCCGCGACGAGGCCGGCGCTGGTCCCCTGTGCCGGATCGTCGCCCATGCGGTACCACCGATCGGGGCGCCGCGCCAAGGCCTGCGACGCTGTTAAAACGGAAAGCACGATTGCCGCGACCTGCTGCAAGCGGGCGCGACGGAGATGTTGAAGAAAAGCCATCGGTGCCATTCCTTGTCTCGAATTGCTAGTCAGCGGTCCGGGCGACTCTTGATGGTCGCTCGTTCTGAGTTGTCGTCATTTGAAAAACCGGGTCGCGGGGGCGCCGAGCACGAGTGCTCCGAGCGCAATTGCCGCCTGTCGTATCGCGGCCGGCTCTGGAACCTGCAAAGCCGCAGCGAGGCCGTTGAGCAATGACGCTTGTCCTCCCAACAGAAAAGCCTTGCGAACCAGGCCAAAGTCCGTGAGATCCGTGTCGCCGTCGAGGTCCACGTCGCCGCGGGCGAACGTTTCATCCGACCCTACGACGGCTACCGCTCTCCAGCCCGTGACGAAGCGCTGCACGTCGTCGGCGTCGAGGTCGCCGTCTCGATCGAAATCGGCGGCCGACCACGGCATGGTTTGGGTGACGGTCGTTTGCCACGCCCAGCGATCGTAGGACGACACCAGCAAGTTGAGCTCGTCGGCGAACTCAGGCAGTCCCGAGAGATCATTCTGCTCGGTCGGATCGGCGGCGAGATCGTATAGCGACCAATGCCCCGCTGCGACGCCGTCGGTGGTCGCGTAGTTGTTCGAGACAATTTTGAAGTTGCCGATGCGGTAGGCGCGATTACCTTCGTGCTGCCAGCCGAGTTCTCGTTCGAACTGACCGCCGCCCTGCAAATAGCCCAGTAGACTGTCCCCCTGCTCGGCCAGGACGCTGTACGTTTGGCCGTTGAGGCTCGTCCACTCTTCGGGATACTCGATCCCCGCCGCTTCCAGAATCGTGGGCATCAGGTCGCGAATATCGCCGACCTGCGTCGTGATTTGGCCTTTGAGCGACTCCGACAAGCCGTCGTTCCATTGGACGATGGCGGGCGAGCGGATGCCGCCTTCTTCGGTGTAGTGCTTGTAGCCTTCGTAGGGCGCGGCGCCGACGTTTGCCCACCCTGCGCCGTAGAAGATATCGGAATCGGCGTTGGTAGTCGTCGTGCCCATGCTGTCCAGCGATGCTCCCGTGCGGGGCGTTTCGCTGGCAAGCTTGCCATATTCGTGCCACTCGAAGTCGGCGCCATTGTCGGTTGTGAACACGACGATTGTATTGTCGAGTTGTCCGTTGGACTCCAGGTCGGCGAGGATCCGGCCAATGTTGTAGTCGACCCGTTCCACCATGGCGGCGTAGATCGCCATTCGCCGGGCGAGATCGGCTTGTCGGTCGGCCGGCAGGGCGTCCCACGCGCGAATCTGGTGCAGGCCCTCGCCGTGACCTGTGCCGGGGACGTCGCCCCGGTCCGGCAACGCGACGCTCGGATCGACCAATCCCAACGCCTGCATGTTGGCAAGACGGTCGGCGCGAAGCTGGTCCCAACCTTGTTCATAGCGACTCACCAAAGGATCGACCCACTCGTCGCGCGCTTGCAGCGGAAAATGCGGCGAGCCGTATGCGACGTACATAAAGAACGGGTCGGCAGAACCTTCGGCGGCATTCTGCTGTCGATGCTGGTTCATAAAGTCGAGCGTGTAATCCGTGATCGCGTCCGTCTGATAGAACGTCCCGGGCTGACCGTTGCCGCTCGAGCCGGTGTAGGTTCGCTCGGCAACCTGATCGGACAGCAAGCGGTAGTTGGACGGGTCGAAGTTGTCCTGGCTATGACCTTCGGTGAAGCCCCACATCGAGTCGAATCCGCGCACGCGAGGATCGCGGTCGTGGCCGTCGGGGACAGCGCCGAAACTGGTCGTGGCGCCCAGATGCCACTTTCCCGACATATAAGTGTCGTAGTTGTTGGCCTGCAGGACCTCGGGGATGAACACGTGATTCGCCCGCAGTTGCGTGTTATTCCCAGCCAGATTCGGCAACCCGACTTGATGCGACTGGAGGCCCGAGAGCAACTGGGCGCGCGTGTTCGAGCACCGAGGCGCCACGTAGAAGTCGCGAAAGCGAACGCCGTCGGTCGCCATCCGGGCCAGATTGGGCGTATTGATTTCTCCGCCGAACGGGGAGATGTCGGAGTATCCCAGGTCGTCCGTGAGGATGACCAGGACGTTCGGCCGTGCGTCAGTCTGTGCGTGGCACACTGCCCCAGGGCAGAGCCAAGCGACAGCGACGACGCTCACAACCGTGACGAGTTGTCTCACAGAAGGGTCTCTCAATGCGGGTGACGCCTGGCTTTTGACGAGGTGGTGCGTCCAGCCGTTCCCGGCGGACTTGGACGTGTGCCGCGGATTCGGTGGAGTGCCTGAATACGGCAATCGTTCGGAGCTAGCATGGCACAGTCTTGCGATGCTCACGCCTGCGACCAACTGCTGGCCAAGCAGCTCGTCGGACCAGCGCCCCCCTGTCGGGGTTGCGCTGGAGATAAGTCGACCACGCCACCAGAGAAACGTGCGCCGAGCGTTGAATCTGATCCCAAAAATCGAAAAACGGGTGAATGCGAGGCGCGCGAGAGGCTCGGCGGGCTGTATGCCGGCCCCGGCGGCGCGCACGGTGGGTGCTTCGGAGTCCGAATTCGGGTTCTTTGCCGGATTTCGGCTCAGATTCGGGCGGCGGCGGTCGTCTCTATAATGCGCCGGGCTAGGCGAGCCCCAGCGCGGCAGGCGGCGAGCGCGGCGGCGGGCAATAATCAGGAACTGGGCATGGCGGAGTACGGCAGCGGTATTGAATCGCGCGAGCAGGAATTCCTGCGGCTGTTCGCTCGCGCCCAGCGCCCCCTGCACGCCTACATCGTGGCTTGGGTCTATGATTCCAACGTCGCCGCCGACCTGTTGCAGGAGACCAACATCATTCTCTGGCAGAAGTTTGAGTTATACGAGTCGGGCACAAGCTTCCTGGCTTGGGCGCGTGAGATCGCGCGGCGCGTGATCCTGCAGCATCGCCGGCTGACGGCGACCGGCGCGACGATGCTGCCTCCCGAGCTGCTGGAGGGATTTGCGACGAGTTTTTCGGACGCCGGCGAGATGGAGGCGACGGATCGGCGCGGCGAAGCGCTGTCGCAATGTTTGGAGAAACTGCCGGGGAAGGACCGCGAGCTCATCCGAGCGCGATACGCGCCGGGGGCAAGCGTCAGCGCGATTGCGAAGCAACTTGATCGAACAGTCAACAGCGTATCGCAATCGTTGCGGAGGATTCGGCGTGCATTGGCGGAATGCATACGGCGAAATCTCCGTGTGGAGGAAGAGGCTCGGTGAGCGACGGGCGACATCGGGGCGACTGACAGCAAGCTGATTGGCGACAGAGATTTTCAGTGCCAGCATTTCGTCCGCGACGGCAGGGGCGGCCGCCGCGGGCGGAGTTGGCTCGATAGACCGGAGATAAACGCCCCCTCGCCCGCTTCGCGGCTCGCAGAAGGCATTGGAGATCATGGACGCTAGGATCGAGCAACTATTCTCCGACTTAGTCGACGATCGCCTGGACGACGATGGCGCCCAGGAGTTGAGCCGCCTACTGCGCGGCGACGAAGCGGCCGTTGAGAAATTTCGCGAACTGCTCCGCCTGCATTTCTTGCTTGCGGAGCAGGCGGGGCCGGTGCGCGCATTCACGCTGGCGGAATTGCGCGCGGCACGAGCGATTGATGACGAGTTTGATCGGCGTGCCGAGGCGGCGCGGTCGACAGCAACTCCCGCCGCGTTGACTAGCGCGCCGAGCAGCGACGATTGGCGGAAGTCGGCGCGGTTGCCCTGGGCTCTGCTGGCGATCGCTGCCAGTGTGTTGGTGGTGACGGCGATGTGGCGGCAGCCGTCAAGCGGCGACGGGGCAAGTCGAGTCGCGACGAGTCCAAGCGTAGGCGACCAGGCGGCCTCGCCCCAGATTGCGAAGGATGGCGCACCCAGTGCGAACAGCCGCATCGTCGCGCGGGTGTTGCGGAAAATCGACTGCGACTGGGCGGAGGACCGATGGTCCGCAACCGCCAACGGCGAAGTCCAAAAGGGCCAAGTCATCACGCTGACCAAAGGGTTGCTGGTCCTGGAGTTCGCTTCCGGTGCGGAAATCACCGTCAACGGGCCAGCGACTCTGGTGACCACCTCGGGGTCAACGTTGAAGATGATTCGCGGCGAACTGAGCGCTTCGGTCCCGCCACGCGCCCGCGGCTTCTGCGTAGAAACTCATGCCGGCAAGTTCATTGACTTGGGCACGGAATTTGGCCTGCTGGTTGACGAGGACGGCGAGGTTGAGACGCATGTGTTCAAGGGCGAGGTTGTTGCGCAAGTGGAAGGGCTGCCCGAGGGCGATCACAGCACGCTGCTCAACGCTGGCGAGGCCTGGGCGCGAAACACCGCGGGGCCGATCGAGACGGGCTTGCCCGCGGAGCCGCGGCGATTCCTGCGTCCGCTCAAGAGCGAAGAGACGGAAGTGTCTGAACCGCCGCCCGTGCTGCAGGGACTTACGCTGCATTTTGCCGCCGACGCCGGCGTGCAGCGCGACGTTGATGACCGGGTCAGCGAATGGGGCGACCTCAGTGGTTCGCACGGAGACCTGCGCAGCGAGAATGCCTGGCAGGTCGACGCCGAGCAGCGTCCGCTCTGGCTGCCGCGCGCGATCGGCAAACGGCCTGCGCTACGCTTCGACGGCTACCGGTCGCTGGTGACCGAACCGGTGTACCTGCCGACAAGCCACACGGAGGTCGTCGTCTTTCGCGCGGACGGCGATGTGGCGCGGCAGATGATTTCCGAACGCGCCAATTTCCGAGAACTGGGCGTGCAACTCTTCAATTTCTACGGGCCGCCCCACACCGTATTGCAGATCTCCGAGGATCGTTCCCTGGTGGGGCGCGTGCATCTGGGCTTCATTCCGCAGCACGTCGATCCGGTCGACGTCGGCTATGTCAAGTCGCCGACGGCGATCGACAATCGGCCGCACGTGGCGGCGTATTGTTACGATGCGGACAGCCATCGTGCATCGCTCTACTTGGATGGCGAACTGGTCGGGGCCTCGGATGACGTCCCGGTTCTGGACGCCACGATGGCTGCCCGGTACATCGGTTCGCATTTTGAAAGACGCGGATTTGGCTTTACCGGCGAGATTGCTGAGATGCTCGTCTACCAGGGAGCGCTCTCGGCGGCGCAAATCAGCGAAACTTGTCACTGGCTTGTCGAGAAATACGAGTTGGTCCAGGGTGTCCCTATTGAAGTGACTGTTTTGAATGACCGCGAGGTTGGCGAATGAGATGTGGAACGTGGGTCGCGGCGACATGGGCGTGTGTCGTGCTTCAAATAGCGGCCGTTGCGAGCGAGACGCCCTCCGCCAGTCGTCCCAATTTCGTCGTCATCATGGTCGACGATCTCGGCTACTCCGATTTCGGTTGTTACGGCGGCGAGATTGAGACGCCGAATATTGACGCCCTGGCCAGCGGAGGCGTGCGATTTCGGGAGTTCTACAATTGCTCGCGGTGTTGTCAGACCCGCGCGAGCTTGCTGACGGGTTACTATCCGCAGCGCGTGGGTATGGACGAGTTTGGCAAGACGATGGATCTGGCCGTACCCACGGTCGCCCAGCGACTGAAGGACGTTGGCTACCGAACCGCGATGTCGGGCAAGTGGCACCTGTCGGAATTGCCGGGCCAGCCGCAGGGGCAGCAACGGCTGCGCTGGATGAACCATGAGCAGCGGCTGCGCATTCCGTTTGCCGACCCGGCTTCCTACCCCACGCAGCGTGGCTTCGACGAGTTCTACGGCGTCATCTGGGGGGTCGTGAATCACTTTGACCCGTTCAGCCTGTGCGAAGGCGAACGCGCCGTGCGACGCGTGCCCAAGGATTACTACGCTACGGACGCGATCACCGAGCACGCCATCGGTTGCATTCGGGACGCCGCTTCGAACGATGCGCCGCTGTTTCTGTATGTTGCCTACACCGCCCCGCATTGGCCGCTGCACGCGCCCGAGGACGCCATCGCGAAGTATCGGGGGCGCTACGACGAAGGGTGGGAGGCACTCCGGCAGGAGCGGTTCGCCAGGCAGGTGAAGCAGGGCGTTTTCGCCGCAGAGACGCCCGTTGGTCCGGTCATCAACAACGGCCCCGCGTGGGATCGATTGCCGCAACAGCGGCGCGACTACCTGGCAGAGAAGATGGCCGTCCACGCCGCGATGGTTGACTGCGTCGACCAGGGCGTCGGCGAGATCATCGAAGCGCTGCGGCAGTCCGGGCAACTGGAGAACACGCTCGTGTTGGTGCTGTCGGACAACGGCGCGTCGCCTGAGATTCCTGGCGGCCCAGGCTACGATCGCTACTCGGCGACGCGTGACGGTTGGCCGGCGCTTCGCGAAGCCGAACTGCAGTTGCCGGAGAATCGCGGCAAGCTGGGAACGCAGGAGAGCTACGCCGGCATTGGCTCGCAGTGGGCGAGCGCCGCCAATACGCCCCTGCGGTACTGGAAGATGGAATCATACGACGGCGGCTGCCGCACCCCGTTGATCGCCCATTGGCCGGCGGGTCTCAAGTTGGACGCCGGCGGCTTCGAATCGCAGGTCGGGCACGTCATGGACATCGCGCCGACTCTGTTGGAATTGGCCGGCGTGGCTGACGTGGACGGTCTGAATCTCGACGGCTCGAGCCTTGTGAGCGTCTTGCGCGGCGAGACGGACGCACCCCGGCAAGATCGGACGTTGTTCTTCTCGCATGGTCCTGGGCGGGGCGTTCGGGAGGGGAGTTGGAAGGCCTCCAAGCTGGCCAACCGCGGTTGGGAATTGTTTGATCTCGCCAAGGATCCCGGCGAGACGAGCGACGTTTCCGGGGAGCATCCGGATGTGCTCAACGGCCTGGTGCGAAAGATGTTCGATTGGCGGAGAACCGCTGAGGTGCGCACCGTGTCGGCTGACGAGCAGGTCGCGGCCCCCGCGGTCCCGCTTGTGGCCTGCGATCCGTACTTCAGCATTTGGTCGCCTGGCACGACGCTCACAGACAATGACACGATTCACTGGACCGGGGCGCCGCACCGACTGACCAGCTTGATATCCGTTGACGGCGAAGTTTATCGCCTGATGGGCAAAGAGCCGGCCGAGGCGCCGGCGCTGCGACAAACCGGATTGGAATTGACGGCGACGCAGACGAAATACTCTTTCGCTGGCGCAGGCGTCAAGCTTTCGCTTGTGTTCACGACTCCTGCACTGCCGGATGACGTTGACACGCTGTCCCGGCCGATCACGTATCTCACTTACGGGTGCCAATCTGCTGACGGCGAAACGCACGACGTACGGATTTATTTCGAGGCGTCTGGAGAGATTGCCGTCAACGAAGAGCGCCAACGCGTCAGCGGTAGAGTGTCGCCGACAGACGGCATGGCAGGCGCCGTGATTGGGTCGGTCGATCAGCAGGTCCTGGGGAAGTCGGGAGATGATCTGCGGATTGACTGGGGGTATTTGCACGTTGCGACTCCGATGTCGAGCGGCGCGACCGTGGCCATTGGCGGCGGAGCTGGATTTCGGGAGAGTTTTGCGAGCGACGCAGCGCTCGATCAGGCGAATACCGACAGTTCTCCGCAGCCGGCTGCGCAGGTGTCGGCCGCCGTGACGCTCGACCTGGAAGAGGTCGGCGGGGAGGCCGCCGAGCGCTGGATCGTGCTGGCCTACGACGACCTGGAGTCCATCGAATTCATGCACCGCCGGCTGCAACCCTATTGGCGCCGCGACGGCAAAGATGCCGAGGATCTGCTGGCCGAAGCGATGCGCGACCGCCTACAACTCATGCAGCGGTGTGACGCGTTTGACCGCGAACTCCGTGCGGACCTGGTCAATGTCGGCGGCGAGAAGTATGCCGCCATAGCGACGCTGGCCTATCGCCAATGTTTCGCCGCAGGCAAGTTTGTCGCCGATGCCAACGGACAGCCGATTCAATTCTGCAAGGAGAACAACTCCAATGGCTGCATCGGCACGTCGGACGTCTTCTACCCGATGGCGCCGCAGTTTCTGCTGTTTGGCTCGTCGCTTGCCAAATCGTTCGTCGTGCCCTTCATGGAGTACGCCGAAAGCGACCGCTGGAAGTTTCCGTTTGCCCCACACGACTTAGGGACGTATCCGCACGCGAACGGGCAGGTTTACGGCGGCGGCGAGACGTCAGCCGAGAATCAAATGCCGGTCGAAGAGTGCGGCAATTTGCTGTTGTTGATGGGAGCCATCGCCAAGATCGACGGAAATGCGGACTTCGCCGAGCGCTACTGGCCGACGCTTCAGCAGTGGGCGGAGTACCTGAAGGACAAGGGATTTGATCCCGAGAACCAACTTTGCACGGACGACTTCGCGGGTCACCTGGCCCACAATGTGAATCTCTCGGCCAAGGCCATCTGCGCACTGGGGGCGTTCGCGCAACTTTGCGAAATGCGTGGCGACGAAGCGAAGGCCGCGGAGTATCGCGGGGTGGCCGAGCAGTATGCAGAGCAATGGATTTCGGCGGCTGACGACGGCGATCATTTTCGTCTGGCTTTCGACAAGCCGGGAACGTGGAGTCAGAAATACAACTTGGTGTGGGATGAGATTCTTGGGCTGAAACTGTTTCCCCGCAGCGTGTTGACCAAGGAAATGGCGTACTACCGGCGGATGCAGAACCGGTTTGGCTTGCCGTTGGACAATCGTCGCGCGTATACGAAGCTGGATTGGGTTCTGTGGACGGCGACACTCACAGGGGATCGCGACGACTTCCAGGCGCTGGTCGATCCTGTCTACAATTTTCTGCTGAGCACCCCCAACCGGGTTCCGATGACGGATTGGTACCAGACGCAATCCGCCAGGCGAGTCGGGTTCAAGGCCCGACCCGTCGTGGGCGGAGTCTTTCTGCGGATGCTCTACGACGACGAGTTGTGGCGAAAGTGGGCGTCGCGCGATCAGACGCGGGCGTCAGGCTACGCGGATTTGCCCCAGCCGCCGCAAATCGTCGTGCTGACGCCCGCGGCCGATTCGTCCGGGGATCAGGCCGTTGAGTGGCGGTACACATTCGAGCAACCTGAGGACGGCTGGCAGCAGCCCGATTATGACGATTCGACATGGCAACTGGGACCGGCAGGTTTCGGCACGGAAACAACGCCGGGAGCTATTGTGGGGACCAAGTGGAGTACGCCGGCAATTTGGCTGCGCCGCTCATTTGACCTCCAGGGCGAAGCGGCTGGCGACGTCCGGTTGCATATTCATCACGACGAGGATGCCGAGGTTTATCTCAACGGCACGCTGCTGCGAGATTTCAGTGGGTTCACCACACGATATCGCGATGTGCAGCTCAGCAACGAGACCGTCAAACTGCTCAAACCTACTGGCAATGTCTTGGCGATCGTTTGCCGGCAGACGAGCGGCGGGCAATACATCGACGCGGGGTTCACGAAAGTCGAACCGGTCGAGTGATGCCGGGCTCGTGCGGCCGGGCAATCTACGGTCTTGGCGCGCAATCTCTCCGGCGGTCGGGTTGGTTCTGTGCGTCATCGCGGTCTTCTCTGTTGCCGGACGGGCGCGTGCGGCCGAGTTGGCCGACTACGTCAACACGCTGCAGGGAACGAATTCGCGATTCGAGCTGACGCGCGGCAACACCTTTCCGGCGACGACGATGCCCTGGGGCATGCACGCCTGGACGCCGCAGACGGGGCCCAACGGCGACGGGTGGAAGTACCAGTACCACAAGGATTCGATCCGCGGGTTTCAGCAAGCGCATCAGTGCAGTTCGTGGTCCAACGACTACGCGGTCTTTTCGTTGATGCCGGTAGTCGGCGAGTTGGTCGTTGACGAGGAGCGTCGCGCTACGAAGTTTCAACACTCGGACGAGGTCGCGCGGCCGCACGACTACAGCGTCAAACTCGCGTCCGGGGTCCAGGTAGAAATGGCGCCCGCCGAGCGCGGCGCCCTGCTCCGCTTCAGTTTCCCGCCACAGGAGCCGGCGCACCTCGTCTTCGACGGCTACGGCGGCGAGTGTGCGGTCCAGTTCGACGAGTCGACGCAGCGGCTGACAGGAAGCGTACGCAACCAGCGGGGCCGAACTGGCGGGATGCCGAACTACTTCGTGCTGGAGTTCGATCAGCGACCGACGAAGGTCGGTACGTGGCGATCGGGACGCCGTCGTCGCGAAGTCGGTGAGCCAGTCATCAGCGCAGAACCGCAAATTGCCGGCCGGCGGGTTGGCGCCTACGCGCAGTTCGAGCCTGGCACGGTCGTTACCGTGCGCGTTGCGTCCTCGTACATCGACCAGGCTCACGCCGAATTGACGTGGGACCGGGAGGTCGCCGCACATGGCGATCTCGAATCGGCCAGCGCCGCGGCGAAGGCGGCCTGGAACGACGCGCTCGGCGTGATCGTTGTCGAGGGCGGAACCGAAGAGCAGCGACGGACTTTCTACTCCTGCTTGTTTCGCGCGAGCTTGTTTCCGCGGATGTTCTTCGAGTACGACGCGCAGGGGCAGCCCTGTTACCGCAGCCCGTACGATCAGCAGGTGCACGCCGGGTATATGTACACCGACACTGGCCTGTGGGATGCCTTTCGGGCACAGATGCCGCTCAACGCGCTGATTCGTTCGGAGATGCACGGTCGCTACATGCAGGCGCTGTTGGCGGCTTACGACCAGTGCGGTTGGCTTCCTTCGTGGTCATTCCCCGGCGAAGCAGGCAGCATGATCGGCAATCATGCCGTATCTCTGCTGGCGGACGCGTGGGCCAAGGGTATTCGGACGTTTGATATCGACAAAGCAATAGCCGCTTACGATCACGAGTCGTCGCAGAAAGGGCCGTGGGGGCCGGCCAATGGTCGCGGCGGCGTCGAGCAATACGAGCAGCTCGGCTACTTGCCATACCCCGAGCACCGTGAAGCCACGGCCAAGACATTGGAGTACGCGTACGACGATTTTTGCGGCCAGCAACTGGCTCTGGCGGCGGGCGACGCGGACCTAGCCGCAAAGTTCGGCAGCCGCATCGAGTACTGGAAGAACGTCTTCGACGCCGAGACCGGTTTCGTGCGTGGTCGCGACGCCCACGGCCGATGGCAGGAGCCGTTCGATCCGACAGAGTGGGGAGGCCCCTTCACCGAGGGGTGCGCCTGGCATTGGAACTGGTCGGTGTTTCACGACATAGCCGGATTGATCGACATGCTGGGGGGCGAGGAGGCCTTCTGCGGGAAGCTCGATGGGGTGTTTGCCGCGTCGTCGGACTTTAAGGTCGGCACGTATGGAGCCCCGATTCACGAGATGCGCGAGATGGTCATGGCCGAGATGGGCCAATACGCACACGGCAATCAACCAATTCAGCACATGACCTATTTGTACTGCTACGCAGGTCAGCCGTGGAAGACGCAATACTGGGTCCGGCAGGTCATGGACCGGCTCTACAATTCGACCGAAAACGGATATCCTGGCGACGAGGACCAGGGCCAAACATCGTCCTGGTACGTGCTGAGCGCCGTGGGCTTGTACAGTGTTTGCCCGGGCACGGATCAGTACGTGATTGGCAGTCCGCTGTTTGAGCGGGCGACGCTGACCTTAGACTCCGACCGGCAGTTCCGGATCACCGCAAAGAATCAGTCGGCGGAGAATGTGTACATCCAACAGATGCAACTAAACGGCGAGCCGTTTTCGCGTATGTTTCTTCGGCACGACGAGATTGTCGCCGGCGGCGAGTTGGTGCTCGAGATGGGGCCGAAGCCTAATAAAAAATTGGGCGCCCACGTTGCAGATCGCCCGTTTTCCGTATCAACTAGTCGAAATGCCGCAAAATGACAGCGGCTCTGTCAGCCTTTTCACTCGGGACTCTTCGTTAAATGAACAGAACGATTGCAATTCTGTTGGCATTTCTTGTCATGGGCGTTGCCGACGCAATGGGGCCCATGTCGGACGCGGTGCAGAAAAACTACGAAATCAGCAGCACCACGGCCACTTTGCTTTCGTTTTTCGTGTTTATTGCGTTCGCCGTCTTTAGCATTCCCGGCGGCGTGCTGGCTGGACGGATTGGCAAGAAGAAATTGCTGTTGCTGGGGCTTGGGCTCAATGCCGCCGCGATGCTCGTGCCGACCGTGATCGAACCCGGTTTTGCGCTGCTGTTGAGCTGTATTTTCGTGCTTGGAATTGGCACCACGTTTCTGCAGGTCGCCGGCAATCCGATTATGCGCGACGTAAGCGAAGAGGGGGCTTACGGACGCAACTTAACGCTGGCTCAGGGGCTGAAGGGCGTCGGCAGTTCTGCGTCGTCGTACCTTGCCATTGCCGCCGGTTCGATTGCCGCGCTGCAAGCCATGGGCTGGCGAGGGGCGTTTCCGATCTTCTTCGGCTTCATGGCACTGGCGTTCGTCATGGTCGCCATGATTCGCGTGGACGAGGCAAAACCGGAGACGCCGCCCAGCATCGGTTCGAGTCTGTCTCTGCTGAAGGAGCCGGTCTTCGCAATGGCCGTCATCGGCATCTTTCTCTATGTCGGCGCCGAAGCGTCCATGGGACGGTTTCTCAAGCCCGCTCTTTCGGAACTTGGCATGTCGGACGACGACGCGGCTAAATACGGTCCGACGATGTTCTTCGCGCTGTTGACTGTGGGGCGACTGCTTGCGTCAGCGATTCTGACCGTGATCAGCCCGGTGACTTGCTTCCGGGCATCGGCCTTGTTGGGATTGGTCGGTTCGGCACTGTTCATCGTCGGCGGAAAACCGATGGCGTTGGCCGGCGTTATTTGCGCGGGGCTCGGTTTCGCGAATATCTGGCCGATGCTGTTTTCGATTACCGTCGAACATCGCCCCGAGCGGGCCAACGAGTTGAGCGGATTGATGTGCATGGCGATCTCCGGCGGCGCATTGGTCCCGCTGGTTATGGGACAACTGGTCGATCTGAAGTGGGGGCCGTGGGCGTTTGTGGTCCCTGTCGTCTGCTTCGGCTACCTGCTGGCGATTTCGCTACGTCAATCCGCTCCGGCGGCCAGTGCGACAGCCGAGTAAACCCGCTTCTTATCGAACTGAACCTCTGCTTCTGAAGGTGCGTGCATGAACTGGCAGACCGACCAGCGCGTCGTGTTGACTCTCGATGCCGGCGGAACCAACTTCGCCTTCTCCGCGGTGCAAGGCGGTCGGCAAATCGCCGGACCGGTCGTCTTGCCGGCTGAGCCGAATGATTTGGAGAAAAGTCTGGCCAACATGGCGGCGGGCTTTCAACAGTTGATCGATGGCCTCGACGGCACGCCGGCGGCCATCAGCTTTGCCTTTCCCGGCCCCGCCGACTATCCGCGAGGGATTATCGACAACGGCGGCAATCTGCCGGCCTACGCGGGCGGCGTGCCGTTGGGCGCGATTCTGGCCGATCGGTTCCAGATACCCGTCTATATGAACAACGACGGCGATCTGTTCGCCTACGGCGAGGCGATTGCCGGACTGCTGCCGAAGATCAACAAACTGCTGGAAGAAGCTGGCAGTCCCAAGCGGTACCGCAACTTGTTTGCCGTGACGCTGGGCACCGGATTTGGCGGCGGGATTGTGCGCAATAGCGAGTTGTTTATTGGCGACAATTCCAACGCGGGCGAGATTTGGCTGATGCGCAACAAACTCGGCAACGACGCGTTTGCCGAGGAGGGCGCCAGCATCCGTGCCGTGCAGGGCGCCTATGCCGAGGCGGCGGGAATTGCCCCGCCCGATGCGCCCAGCCCCAAAGAGATTTTCGATATCGGCACGGGCGCGGCGCCCGGGGATGCAGCCGCCGCCAAGAAGGCGTTCGAGACGCTCGGCGTCACGGTCGGCGACGCGTTGGCCAACGCGCTCACGTTGATCGACGGCTTGGCGGTGATCGGCGGCGGTTTGACTGGTGCGGCGCCGCTGTTCATGCCCAGCATCATCAATGAACTCAACGGGACGATCGCCAAATACAATGGCGAGCGAATCCCTCGACTCGCCCAGCGAGCCTTCAATCTGGAGGATCCGGAGCAGCTGGCCGCGTTCCTCAAAGGCGAGACCAAGGAAATCGCCATTCCCGGCTCCGATCGCACCGTCGCGTACGACCCGCTGAAGCGGATTGGCGTGGGCATTTCGGAGCTCGGCGCCAATGCGGCCACGTCGATCGGGGCCTATGCGTTCGCGCTGCAGCAGCTCGATCTCGCGAATTAGACAACTCGTTTTATCACCGCTGAGCGGCGGTCCTGCGGGCCGTCGGACTGCTATGAAAATCACGCTCAATCGCCGGCAAGCGCTGGCGTCGCTCGCCGCCACCGGAGCCGCGGCCGTCACTGTCAATCAAGCCAGCGCCGTCTTGGCGGCACAGTCGGGGCAGTTCGCCAGCAAGCGCCCGCCCGTCGGCGAGCGCTGCTTCACGAGCGACGCCGTGGAGCAAGCCATTGAAACGGTGCGGCCGAAGATTGCCGACGCCGAGTTGGCCTGGATGTTCGAGAACTGCTATCCGAACACGCTCGACACGACGGTCGACTACAGCGAACCTGGCGGCACGCCCGATTCGTTCATTATCACCGGCGACATCGACGCAATGTGGCTCCGCGATTCGACGGCCCAAGTGTGGCCCTACATTCCGTACCTGAACGACGACGAGAAGCTGCGCAAGCTCGTCGAAGGGCTCGTGCGGCGGCAGGTCAAATGCATTCTGCTCGATCCGTACGCCAACGCGTTCTACAAGGATTCCAGCCGCCCGTCGCATTGGGCCAGCGATCGCCCCTCGCCCATTGCCGGCGTGCACGAGCGGAAGTGGGAGATTGACTCGCTGTGCTACCCGATTCGGCTGGTCAATGCGTATCTGGAGCGCACGGGCGACGAGGGCGTGCTGGACGCCCAGTGGCAGGAGGCGATGAAGACGGTCGTGAAGACGTTCCGGACCGAACAGCGCAAGGATGGCACGACGCCGTATCGGTTTGCCCGATCGACGGACCGCATGCTCGACGCCCCGCCGTTCGACGGCACAAGTCGGCCGATCGAGCCCGTCGGACTGATCGTCTCGGCCTTCCGCCCCAGCGACGACAGCACGCTGTATCCGTTTTTGATTCCTTCGAACCTGTTCGCCGTCCAGTCTCTACGGCAGCTGGCTGAGATCTTCACGAAGCGGCTGGATGACGCCGCGTTCGCCGCGGAATGCACCGCGTTGGCGGACGAAGTCGATGCGGCGATCAATAAGTACGCGGTCGTCGAGCACCTCGACTTCGGCAAGATCTACGCCTACGAAGTCGACGGTTTCGGCAATGCGGCGTTCTGGGACGATGCCAACGTGCCGAGTCTCATGTCGCTGGCCTACCTGGGAGTGCACCAGCCGACCGATCCGCTGTATCAGCGTACGCGAAAGTTCCTGGTCAGCGACAACAACCCGTACTTCTTGCGCGGCAAGGCGGCGTCCGGGCAGGCCAGCCCGCACACTGGCAAGGAGCGGATTTGGCCGATGGGCATCATCTTGCGGGCGCTCTCCAGCACGGACGATGCCGAGATTGCCGAGTGCCTGGCGGCGCTCAAACGCACGCACGCCGGCACGGGTTTCATGCACGAAGCGTTCAACAAAGACGATCCGAGCGACTACACCCGCGACTGGTTTGCCTGGGCGAACACGCTGTTTGGCGAGTTGATTGTGAAAGTTCACGACGAGCGGCCCAAACTGCTTGCCCGCGCTTACTAACGCGTCCTGCTCTGCCCTCCGCATCCAACGAATTCCCACCGCGACCTGCGATCGATCACCGAGCGAAACGCCATGGCTACTAGAATCTATCGTTCCCTACTGACTTGTTTTGTGATTGCCCTGCTCTTGTCAATCGCAGGCGCTCCCGACGTTGCTGCGCGCGAGGCAGCGCCCGGCGAGTCGTTGGTGGGGCTGGCCAATCCGCTGCAGGGTACTGACTCGATCTTTGCGTTCTCGCACGGCAATTTGTATCCCGCCATTGCGACGCCGTTCCCCATGAATGCGTGGTCGCCCTACACGCAGCGCGTGCCGGATTCGTTCTACTACCAATATCGTCAGTCGACATTCCGCGGGATTCGGCAGACTCACCAGCCGAGCCCCTGGATCGCCGATTACGGCTGCTTCTCGTTCATGCCGGTCGCTGGCGAGTTGAAGGTGAACGACGGCGATCGGGCGTCGGAGTTCTCGCATGACGACGAAGTCGCTCGCCCGAGCTACTATCGCGTGAAGTTGCCCGCCCACGATGCCACGATCGAACTGGCCCCGACTGAGCGGTGCGCCGTCTTCCGTGTCACATACGGCGAGAAGGCGCCTGCGTACTTGGTGCTCGACGCGTTTCCGCGCGGCTCGAGCGTGACGATCATCCCCGAACAGCGAAAGATCATTGGCGTCTCGCGCTTCAACAGCGGCGGGGTGCCAGACGGCTTCGGTAACCACTTCGTCGTGCAGTTCGATCGTCCGTTCAAGTCGTACGGCACCTGGGCGCCGGATGCGGAACCGGACAGCGAGACCCGCCGCGAGGGCGAGCACGTGGGAGCCTATGTCGAATTCGACATGGCCGACGGACGCGAAGCGACGTTCCGCGTCGCGTCGTCTTACATCAGCCATGATCAGGCTGAGGTGTCGCTGCAGCGCGAAATTGGCGAGCGCTCGTTCGATGAGGTCCGCGCCGCTGCCGATGCCGCGTGGAATTCGATGCTGGGCCGCATTCGCGTCGAAGGCGGCACGGACGAACAGCAGCGCACGTTCTACTCGTGCCTGTACCGCTGTTTCCTGTTCCCGCACAAGTTCTACGAGATCGACGAGCAGGGCAAGAAGATCTACTACAGCCCCTACGACGGCGAGATTCACGATGGCGTGATGTACACTGACAGCGGGCTGTGGGATACGTTCCGGGCGCTGCATCCGCTGCTCAACCTCGTTGCGCCGGAGGTGAATGCCGAGGTGCTGCAAGGCTTGCTGAACGCCTACGACGAAAGCGGCTGGCTCCCCGCCTGGGCGAGCCCGGGGCACCGCGGTTGCATGATCGGCAATCATGCGTTCTCGCTGTTTGCCGACGCGTGGGTGAAGGGCGTGCGCGACTTCGACGCGGAGCATGCGCTGGAGGCGATGGTTCACGACTCGACGCATTCGGGACCGATTGCCAGCATTGGTCGCGAGGGCGTGGAACTCTACAACGAACTGGGTTACCTCCCCTCGCCCGACATTCGCGAGGCGACGGCCAAGACGCTGGAGTTTGCCTACGACGATTGGTGTGCCAGCGTGATCGCCCGCGACCTTGGCGAAGACGAGATTGCCGAGACGTTCGAGGAGAGCTCGGAAAACTGGAAAAACGTGTTTGACGAGCGCGTCGGCTTCGTCCGCGGGCGGCAGAAAGACGGCAGCTGGGCGCGGCGGTTCTCGCCCGACGAATGGGGCGGGCCGTTTACCGAAGGTTGCTCATGGCATTGGACTTGGTGCGTGTTTCACGATCTGCCGGGCCTGATCGAAGCGCTCGGCGGACGCGAAGCGTTCGTCGCCAAGCTGGACGAAGTGTTCGACGTGCCGCCGACGGTGCGTACCGGTTCGTACGGCGGCTTGATTCACGAAATGACCGAGATGATCGCGCTGAACCTGGGGCAGTACGCTCACGGCAATCAGCCGATCCAGCATATGATCTACCTGTACGCCGTGGCAGGCGAACCCGCCAAGACCCAGAAATGGGTCCGCGAGGTGATGCGCAAAGCGTACGATTCGTCGCCCAAGGGTTTCTGTGGCGACGAAGACAACGGCCAGACGTCCGCGTGGTACGTGTTCAGCGCGATGGGTTTCTACCCGGTCACGCCGGGCAGCCCTTACTATGTGCTCGGCAGCCCGTTGTTCAATCGGGTGACAGTCGAATTGCCCGGGGGCGGTCAGTTCGTCATCAGCGCCCGCGATAACAACCCCGGCACGCCCTACGTGCACGATGTCGAACTGAATGGCAAGCCGCTCGACCGCGCCTGGCTGTCGCACGACGAGATCGTCGCCGGCGGCGAGTTGGACATGCGCATGAACGCCGAACCCGACTCCGACGTGGGCGAGTTGCAGGATGTGCCGGAGATGCAGACGGCGACTCCGTAGAAATGCGACCACGGAGAGCGTCTGCATTCATCGCGCTGCACGCGGGCGCCGGTCCGCACTGTTGGTCCCCGCGCGGCGATTCGCCGTCCTACGTCCGCTGATGTCCTTGGAGTTCGTATGGTCAGGCTTTGCCACACTCGCGTCGTAGGCGCCGTCGTCGGTTCGATCGTCCGAGTTCGATTTCGCCTTCTGCTAGCGTCCGTCGTTTTGCTGGGATTCGTCGGGCGATCTGCCGCGGATGAAGAACGCCTCGTCAATTACGTCGACCCGTTTCTCGGGACGGCGCCACTGACCAACGTGGCCGATATCGGCTTTGACCCCCCGTGGCGAGTCTGGGCCGGGCTGACGTTTCCTGGCGCCTCGCGCCCCAACGCGATGGTGCAACTGAGCCCGATCACGGAGTTCGGCAGCGGCGCCGGCTATGAGTACGAAGATGAAGTGATTCATGCATTCGCTCACACGAACAAGGGTCACTGGAATCTGTGCCATATTCCCGTGTTGCCAGTGACGGGTGAGATCGACGCTCGTGACTTCGGTTCGGCGTTCGACCACCAGCAAGAGACGGCCTCCCCTGGCTATTATCAGGTGTTTCTGAAGCGGTACGGCGTGGATGCCGAGCTGACCACCACGTTGCGGTGCGGACGCCATCGCTACGCCTATCCCCCCATGGCCGACCGGGCCGTTGTCTTCAATCTCGCCATCTCGAACGAACGCATTCGTGAATACGAATTGGTTCAGGTCGACCAGCGCACCGTGCACGGTTTCCAGTACGGTCGAGAAAAGGTCTGCTTCAGCGCCCGATTCAACGCCGACATCGTTGACGTCGAGCAACTGCCGAGCGGCCGGCGCCGTGGCGGCCGCTCACGCACCGTGCATGTCGTGCGATTTGCGCCATCGGATGCGCCGCTGGAAATGGATCTCGGTTTGTCATTCGTGAGCGTCGAGAACGCGAAGCTGAATCTGGATGAAGAGGTGGGCGACGCGTCTTTTGACCAAACCAAATCCGCTGCGGCCGCCGAGTGGGAGGAGTTGCTGGGGAAGGTGCGAGTGGCCGGCGGCACGGATCGGCAGCGAGGCCTGTTCTATTCATCGCTCTACCGTTCATTTCTGTGGCCGGCGCTGCGCAGCGACGCAAACGGTCAGTTTCTCGACGCCAGCGGCCAGGTGGTGAGCAAAGATTTCGACTACTACACCAATCCGTCGCTGTGGGACGACTATCGAAACAAGCTGGTCTTGCTTTGCATGCTCACGCCGGACGTGGCAGAGAACGTCATCAAATCGATGATCGACCGCGGCGTGGCCACGGGGTTCATGCCGACGTTCTTTCACGGCGATCATGCTTCGGCGTTTATCGCCGGCGCCTATCTGCGCGGACTACGCGGGTTCAACGTGCGACAAGCGTTTGAGTTGATGCTGAAGAACGCCACGGTCGAATCGTCCCGGGCCCGCCCGCACCTGGACGAGTATATCGAGAGGGGCTACGTCGCGACGCCCTCGATCGAATCTCCGGTCGTCGAAACGAAGGCCAAGGCCGGCGTGACCAAGACGCTGGAGTACGCCTACGACGACTACGCCGTTGCAGTCTTGGCTCGCGAAATTGGCGAGCAGGAAGCGGCCGAGCGGATGCTGGAACGATCCAACAACTATCGGAACGTCTTCGACCCCCAGGCCCAACTCATGCGCGGCAGGCTGGCCAACGGCGACTGGGTCGAGCCGTTCGACGATCAGTACCCGTACTACGAGTACATGTATCGAGAGGCGAATGCCTGGCAGTCTTCGTTCTTTGCGCCGCACGATACGGAGGGGCTCGTCGCGTTGTTTCCCGACGCTGCGGCATTCGAACGGCAACTTGACCGCCTGTTCTCCATCCCGTGGAATCCGCAGCATATCGCCATGAACGTCAACAGTTTCATCGGCCAGTACTGCCACGGCAACCAGCCGGACCATGGGTTTCCGTATCTCTACTATTGGGTGGGGAAGCAGGAGAAATCGCAGGCGATACTCGACGAGATCATGGATCGCTTCTACGGCATGGACGACGGACGCACGCTGTGCGGAATGGACGACGCCGGCGAAATGTCGGCTTGGTACGTGTTCAATGCGATCGGCCTATATCCCTATTCGCCAGCCGACGCAGAGTATCTGATTTGCGTCCCTGTGTTCGACGAGATCCAACTGCGACTGGGCGAGGGCGAAGTCGCCATTCGACGCGAAGGCGACGGGCGGAAGATCGTGTCGGTCACTAGCGGGAGCGAGCCGATCGCCGGGCTCGCCATCACGCACGGCGAACTCATTCGCGGCGGCGATGTGCTGATTCGCACAAAGCAGGCGAGCGACGCCCCGTAGACTGCTGCCCGAATGATCTCGGGGCAAGGCGTGCCACTGTTGGAAGTCGTTTGCCAGCGCTTGTGCCACGTACTGCTGGGTTGCCGTTGGGTCATCGTTGACGCAGTTGAGGCGTATCCTTCGTTACAGATCTTGGCGCCAGCGAAGGTTGTTTGCCGTCTGACGCCACCTTCCGGCATCTCGCATCCGCGGCTGCGTGAACGCTTGGCTCGTCATCTGGCGACTGGGTCGCCGCATCCGTTGACCAGCATTCTAGCAGGACTAAACTGGATGGAGAGAGGCACGTTATTTCTCCTTGGAACAGAGAAAGACTCATGAGCGCATTGAATTGCGTAGCGCTTGCGCGCTACAGATTTCTCTGTTTGATCCCGGGAATCGCGGCGATTGCAGGAGCGTCGTCTGCGCGTGCTTACGACCTCGGCAATCGGTGGTCTGCTACGCAAATTGACGGCGGCGGACTGCAACGGGGCGATCCGGTCACGCTGCGGTGGAGCATCGTCCCCGACGGCGTCAGCTACGAACGCTCGTCTGCGGGCAAGACCAGCGATCTGATTCAGTTTCTCGACGACGGCTGGAACGTCCCGGCCGCGCAGCGCACGCCCGACTTCACGAATCGGCCCTGGTGGGACGTCATCCACAACGCGTACGCACAGTACGCGCGGGTCTCAGCGGTCACGCTAGCCTACGTCGCCGAGCGAACCGCGACAGGCGGCAACACGGGCATGGTCGGCGATATCCGCCTTGGCGGCGAGATGTTCGGCGATGGTCCGGGCGGAGCGCTAGCCGACAACGTCTACCCCGACGGAGGCGATATGCGGATTGACACGACGAAGGAATCCAACGGTACGGTCGGCTTCTATTTCAGTTCCGAACCCGGCCTTCGCAATCTGGTGATCCATGAAACGGGACACGGCGTCGGGTTGGGGCATACGAGTCCGCAGAATAACTCGGCCAAGGCAGTTATGGAGGGCGGACTGCGGACGGACATTTGGGGCCTGCAATTCGACGATATCTACGGCCTGAACCGACTTTACGGCGATCCCTATGAAAGTAACGGCGGCAACGATACGTACGCGACAGCGATTGACCTGGGGAGCTTTACAACGACCGGCCGTGCGGCCATGGGTCTTGATGCGACGGACACGGTCGTCGAGCAGATGGACGGCGACTGGTTGGGCATCGACGGCCGGAACGACCCGGACTGGTTCAAGTTTTCCGTGAGCGGCGAGACGTTTGCCAAACTTCAGGTGAAGCCGATCGGCCCCACATACGAGACGGAGGAACTCGGCGTATTCAACGCTTCGGCCCAGGGCGACTTGGTGCTGCAGGTCTACAAGGTCGAGCCGAGCTCGCAGCAGATTGCGGCTGTCGACGACGGCGTTGTGGGCGACGCCGAGACCATCAACTCGCTCTATGTAGCGCCTGGAGATTACTATTTGCGGGTGCGCAATAAGCTCGACACGAACCAGTTTTACCGAGTTGACTTGCTGCTCAATGACAGCCTGCCAAACGCGGGCACGTCGGCGGATATTAATCTCGATGGCGACACGAACATCGACGACTGGACGCAGTTCCTGGCGAACTCTTCGACAAGTTTCTCGGGCTTGTCCGATTTCGGCGCGTTTCGCCTGGGCGACCTCGATTTGGACGGCGACAACGACTACTTGGACTTCAAGTATTTCAAAGAGGCATTTGACCTGACCAACGGGTCCGGCTCTTTCGCCGCCCTGACCAGCGTGCCAGAGCCGCAGGCCGCGCTCCTGGGCGCAATGGTCCTCCTGGGCGTGATGGCGACGCGCCGCCGGCAGCACTGAGCCGCGGTCGATCGGGACTCGCTCGTGTTGCCCTGTGCGGTCAAATGAGCGGACCGCGTCGTCGAGACTGCGGCTGGGTGTTAGTCCAGCAAACGCCATCTAGCACTCGCAAGCCGTGTGTCGACCATGTCCGCAGCGGTCGCCCAACGCAGGTCATCGCTTTGGGCAAACACGTGGTCGACGAGATCGGCGCCACGTCGATGCGAGCTTTCCGAGATTCGCTGCTCGGGCGCTGGCGGCGAATGCCTCCGATCATGTCGCTCCCCCAGTTCCTGGCTCAATTCCCGACCGTCGTCGGCGCGGTTGGGCGCCCGCCCGCTGAGATCGCTCGTGCTGCGGGCGACCAGATTCAGAAAGACGGGGCTCTCGCTCGTCGATTCAGCAAAGGCCCACGAGGATTGATCCGTCGTGGCAACGAGCGAGACGGCGACCGCCGCGCCGCCATAGTTGAAGCCCCAGACCGCAAGGTCCGCGGAGTCGACGTCACGATCGGCATCCGCGTCGCCATCGATGGCCGATGCCTGCAGTTGCGAAGAGCCAAAGCCTCGTTGCCAGGCCAGAAAATCACCGCCGTCCACGCGGTCATTGCCGTTGGCATCGCCGGCAATGCTTGGCCCCTCGCCGCCCGAGCCCGGGGAACCGCCGCGATAGTAGCTGGCGCGCCAGCTCGTCGGATTGGCGGCGTCGGCGAACGGATCGATCAGTTCGAGAGAGCTGCCGTTGCCGTCTGCCGCGGCCGGCCATGGGGCCGAGTCGTCATACGTAAAGTCTTGGATGATTTGGCCGAGGGCTCCTCGCAGGACGATGCGCTCGCCGCCATTGGATAGATTTGCGCTCGCGTAACCGACCGACGCCAAGCGAACGTCGTCGCCATAAGTCGCCGCGAATGCGGTCGGATCGTTGGCCACGACGATTCGCTCGCCCGGCGCCAAGATGACTCCGGCCGGCAGCGAATACGGAGTCGAGGCGAACTCGGCCAATTGCACATCGTCGAGGATAACTGGCTGATCGCTCGGGTTGAGCAACTCGATGAACTCCAGCGCCTGGGCATCCGCCAAGCCAGCTTGATCGGCAGGGTTGTAATGAATTTCGGAGATGCGGAGGTTGGTCTCGTCGGCCGGCGCCGCGGTGACGAATGCGGCTTCGTTGATCGCGGACCAGACGGGACCGGAGCGGACGCGAGCCCGAATCGTCATGCTCTCGTTGATGACGATGGGCGCTCCCGTGTAGATCTGAGCGGTTGGCGAGAGCGTCCCGCCCGGAAGACGGGGGTCGCTGCCATCGGTTGTGTAGTAGATACCCCCGGCGGGGGCGCTGATGCTGAGTTCGTAGCCTGGCGTCACTTGTCCGCCGAACTGGCTGAACGTCGGCGCCTCGACGGTGGGGTACAAACCGGCCGACTGCAATTGCCCCAAAAAGACATTATTGCGGGCATTGAGCCAATTGACGACGTTGTTCACCTCGTTAGCCCATTGCGCTGGCGTATACGGCGAGCTGCGGTGCATGTCGCCCCAGCGGGCCGACTCCGCCACGATGGCGTCGGCAATTTCGTCGGTGATGCTCTGATACCGCGCGACGGAGTTGGACGTCGCCAGCGGTCCGTCGTTGAAGAATGCCCGGTGGACGCGATCCGCAAACGCCATGCGGAACTCCAGGCTCGACCTCAGCCGGCTGTACGGAATCGCCGCGCCGTCAGACACGTTGATTCGATTGACGGTAACGCCTGTGTCGCCAAAGCCGAGGCCGAGCGAAGCTTCGGCATCCCAGGTGATGAATTTGAAGCCGGTGCTCTCGTCGCTGCGATCGCGCACCGCCCACCAGTTGCGGTGCGGCCAATCGGAGTTCCCGACGTAGAAGTTCACCAAGAGATAGTCGATGTAGTTCTCGGCATCCAAGTATGTTGCATACGCGGGATTGTTCGTGCCGTCAGGATTCAGGCCGAGCACCCTCATGTAGGCGGCCGTCTTGGCGCTTTCGGTGCTTGCTGAAGCGACATTCTGCGACAGGGCAGCCAGCGTATTCCATGCTGTCAGGTCGCCGCTGTTGGACGTGCCGGTATTGATCGCGTCCCAGTTGTCTTTGTCGCCGCCGAAGTAGGTGGCGGCGAACGAGTCGTCCGGCCGTTCCACGGGCGTGTACAGGCCCCAGTACACGCCGTTGATGTATAGATGCACGCGGGCGTGATGCGACGACGGCTGGCCCAGCGCCAATTGCGAGTCGCTGGCAAACGCGTTGCGGGCGTACTGGGCTTTTGTTCCAGCGCTGCTCCAGGCGTATCCGTCGTTCGAGTCCATCCGCAGCACAAGCGTGTCAAAAGAGGTCGCAGCGTCATCCCCAAACAGCGGGTAATCAAGCTTCGTGTTGCCTTGATACATGCCCCGGAATACGAGCCGCATCGAGTGCTTTTTGCTGAGCGAATCGTTTCGAAAGGCGCCGCCATGCATGCGAAGTCCGGCGTCGATCTGAAACTCCTCGCCCGTGGCGGGATCAATGTACTCGACGCTGACTGGACGCTCCCAAGCCGACCCGCTGGCGACCGAGTTGGTATAGATGCCCGTCGGCCCAAAGAGATCGTCAATGTCGGCGACGATCGAAAGCGTGGGTATTGCCTGTAGGTCGTCCTTGATCGTGGACGCGTAGGCGCCGCCGAACAGATCGCCTCCAATCGGATTGCCGCCCGCGTCAAATTGTCCAATCAGATCGGAGTCGAGGCCGTAGTCCGGCGAGTACGGCCCCCACGACGTGGGAAATCCCGCTGCGATCGTGCTCTGGTAGGTTTGCCGCACGATGTCATTGACGAACAGGTAGCTGCTCGTCGTTGGTAGCGACGGCAAATAGCCCTCGCGAAAAGCCTGTGCGCGAATCGTCGACGTCGATGAGATCGCAAGTGGCGCTTGATACTCCATGCCCCCTTCAGGCGTCGGCGCCGAGCCGTCGGTTGTGTAGTACACGGTCGCGCCTGGCGTCGTGTTGGCAATCGTGAGCTGAAACGGCGTCGAGTAGAACCCATGCGCAACGCTCAGCGTGGGATCGGCGACGAGCCCCGCGTACCCGACGGAGTTGGGACCGCCCGGCGTGGGAGCGTCCATGTAGACCAAGGCAATGGTGTCGTCGATCCGCTCGATCGCCGTCAGATGCGGAATCGAGAGCAGATCGGAACTGCCGTCCGAGATATTCAGCGCATGAATCGCTAAAACGTTGGTCCCTGCCGTCAGCGAATCGAGGTAGGGCGTGAGGTTGAACGCCTGCGGTTGCAGCACGAGCGATTCTTCGCGCAACTCGGTTGCGTGCGACTGATAGTTCGGCAGCGCCGGCGCCGCGGCAGAGGCGACGCGCACGCCGTTGAGGTATGCCACAAAGCCGTCGTCGTACCGCATTTCCAACTGCAGCGAACTGAGGGCGGCAGGATCCGCAACATCGAATTCCAGTCGCTGATAGAGACTGGTTTGAGTCGACTGCCACTGCGACGTGACATCGAGGTCCAAAAGCGATGTGAAGTTCACGACGGTGGGCGGCAGCAGTTCGAATTCTGCAACCTGAATCGCGACGGGCTGATTCTGTCCCGTCACGCCATACTCGGTCTGCAGGTCGAACCGGTAGTATTCGTAGGCGGTCGTATTGGCAAACTCATACAGTCGAGTCTCGAATCGACTCGCAAAATTTTGCGCCGTGCGCGTGTCGAGCACCGAGTAGTTCACGCCGTCATTGGAGCCGCTCAACGTCCACGAATAGGGATCGCGGTCCTCGGCGTCGTTCGCCGACGTGATCGTGTAGGCGCCCACGACCTGCTGCTCGCCACCGGAAAACTGGAAGCCGTAGTAGGTTCCCGTCGGCTGAAAGGCGAGCCACTTGGTGGCCGTCGTGTTGTCGAGTCCTTTGTCGGGCTCTTCGCCTGCGGGCGAACCAGGGAAACCGCCCGCGAAGATCGTGCCGTTGATCGTGCCATCTTCTTCGGGATCCGTGAGGTCGGCGCCGATCAGCCCTTCGGGCAGCAGCGTTCCATTAGGAATATCCGGCGGAGTCGCATCCCCCGTGTCGTATCCCAGCGCGGGCCCGTTGGCGGCCAGCCAAGCTGAGTCATTGAATCCGGGCAGCGTCCATGCCGGGGCAATCTCGGCGCTGGGCGCGTCCAAGGCTCCTGTCGTCGGCGCCAACGCAGTCATCGGCGAGCCAGGCCCGATCAGTTCCAACACATTGATGTTCTCGTTGATGCCGTAGGAGACGTCGCTGCGTTGCGAGGGGAACTGTGGCGAGTACTGATGGACGACGCTGCCCGCGGCGTCGGTGAGCGCAAGAAACTCGCCGTCGGAACTCAACGCGAAATTCGCGTGCAAATTGCCGCCCGGATCAACGTAGTTGTCAGTCAGTTGTCCAGAGGCAAAGACAACCAAATACTCCCCAGGCTGAAGCAAGGTTTGCGACGTCGACGGGAATGCCCACTTTGTCGGTTCGTTGGCGTCGTCCGTCAGATGCCAGCCTGCCAGATCGACCTGGCTAGGTGTGGCATTGTAGATCTCAACCCAGTCGGATGATTCTCCGTCGCCGTCCTGCAGCGTCGTGCTGTTGGAAGCCATGAACTCGCTGATCATGACCGTGGCGCTGAGAACGTGGCGCGGTTCCAGAGTTTCGAACTGCAGACGATGAGTACGTTCGCGACGGCCAGTTGTGATGCGGCGAATCGGCATGATCGGTCCAGTCGAGATGAGAAGTCCAGTTGCGGGGCCGCAGTCGTGGAACGGCAGGTGATCGATCTGCACCGCGATCCACGTGGCAGAGAAGGGTACGAGCACGCGAAAGGTTGCTCGACCTCTCTTGGTTTATTGTGCCGACTCGTCCGCCACAGCTTCCATCATACTCGCCGACTCAGATTTCGCGCGAGATCCTGACCGCAACGCCAAGCGACAGGTTCGGTCTCGGCAATCGTGAGGAGTGACCACGCCAATGCAGTGAGCCGACGCGGAGTCGCGACAACTACGCGGCGATGTCGATAGCCAATAGGCCGCGGCGTCAAGCGGAAGGAAGCTCGCGGCGCCGCGCTGTGTTTGGGACAGAACCCGTCAACGCCGGGTCGAGCCAGTTGCGTGCGTGTCAGGCGGGGAAATGGAACGTCGCTACGGAGCCTCCGCTGTGCTTGGCTCTGCGGGCGTTTCCGTATCGATTAACTTGTCGCGCCCTCTGGAAAAATGGACCATCGTCACGCGCACGTCGTTGAAGTCGTTGTCCTCGCCAAGGTCCTCGAACCCAACAATCGTGCAGCCTCGCTGCTTGTAAAGTTCTTTGACCATGGAGCAAATCCAGGTCGGAGGCGGGTCAATTTGTCGATCGTTCAGATGTTCGCCGAAAAGAGACAGCTCAATTGCGGTCTCGCTTAGGTTTTCGACGAGCACGCCGCCAAAATTCCCCAACTGCGCCGATTCGCTGCCCGTGCTCCAGAGCAGATCGTCGGTCGTGGCGTTGGCCAGGTACAGGTTGTTGGCCACGCCCGCAGAGCTTGTCGCTACGATCCCCACGACCTCGCCAGGATGGATCGTGAAATCATATGCACGGGATTGCTCGGTCCGCGGTCGGCCGGGGACTGCGGCGGCAGCGCCGACAACGCGGAGATCACGACCGTCGGAACCCACTCGCTCATGGCGGGAGGCAATTCGTAGAATCGCACTCACATCGTCAAAATCCTGGTCGGCTTCAATGGCTTGCCCCAGTCCGAATGACTCAATTCCGCCATCGTCCCAGCCGAGAATGACCACGTCGGGCTCTTCGAGCACGATCTCCATGCTGCTCATACGCCAGCGAACGTCATCCAGATCACTGAGGGCGTCGGGATCCACGACCTGATGGCCGCCGGTTATTAAGTAGTATTTAGGCGATCGAGTGTCGTTCGACGCGCACCATGTCCCCAGCAAGCCCGTCCCGCGCGCCCCGTCGATTCCTCCGCTGTCCTTAAAGTTGTTGAATGTCACGCTTCGTCGCAAGGGAGCGCCTGTCGAATCCAGTTCCGTGACAGAAACGTTGTTCTCTGACCTCGCTTCTGCTGTCACGACCATGTCGACGCCTTCGCCAGGGCCGAGTTTCAGCAGATAGCCGCTTACGGCGGCGCCGCTGCTAAGCTGCAGGGAGACGCGGCCGGGTCGCACCTCGGCGGAGACTAAATCGTGCTCGATGGAGTCCGCAAAATACGGTCCGGTCCACTTCACACGAGTGATCTGCGGGATTCGCCAGGGTCCCTCGATCTCGGCGGCATCCTCATCGCCCCTTGGCACTGCTGAACCGCCGGCATCGGCGGCTCTTTCCTCGGTCGACTGAGCCACCGTGGGGTCGGGCGACGACGCGCGCCCGAGCAGGAAACTCGCGGCGATGACTATCGCGCCGGCGATCGACGCCCAGGCGAGGGCCCGATTCCAGATCGCTCGTCGCGACTGCCCCGACGCGACCAGCACCGCCGCCGCAGATTCCTCAGTTGTCAATTCCGGTCGGCTGGCGACCGTCGCGGTCAGCGCTCCCCACGCGCCCGACGACTCCAGCAATGCCGGCCCCTCGGCGCCCAACAGGACATGGACGTCGATCCACTTCCAATAAAGGGCCTGCAATTCGGGCTTGTCGAGCAGAAGTTCGTGAAGACGCTTCACCGATTCCGGCGGCGATCCCTCGTCGACGAATTGCGCGAGGAGCAACTCCAACTCTCGTATTTCTTGCCTTGTCGTCATATGTTTGATGCCGGTCTTCTAGAACGGGAGTCCTTCCGTGCTGCCTGGACTCGCCCTATTCTCGCGGTGCGTTAGGAGCGCCCTTCAGCTCTTCTTCTCTCGATACAGTGACGCAGTGCTTTGCGAATTCGAAATAATCCCGACTTGATCGCGCTGGGCGTTTTTTCCAATTGCTCGGCCATGTCGCGTATTGTCTCGTTCAAACAGTACCGATGGCGTAGCAGGCTCCGATCGCTGTCGGCGAGTTCCCGCACGCACGAGCGCAATGCTCGGCGATTCGGTTCCATGTCCGCGCTGGCGAGCGGATGTCGAGCGAGTTGCGACACTAACTCGCTGCTGAACACATGACGATCTCGCCCCCGGTCTCTCAGCCAAGCTCTGACCTGCCACAGGGCAACCGATCGAGACCACGCGTCAAAGCTCGTGTCGAGCTCGAAATCGTCCGCCTTGCGCCATAGAACCAGATTCGTCTCCTGCAATATGTTGTTGGCCTCGTTCGGATCGCCGACCAGGCCGCAAATATATCGAAATAGACTGAGTTGCGCGCCGGTGAGCAGACTGACAAACTCGACAGAAAACTGACCGGCGCCATGTTCCGGATCGGGGCTGCTGGGACAGGGCG
This sequence comes from Planctomycetaceae bacterium, assembly GCA_002702655.1. GTDB lineage: Bacteria > Planctomycetota > Planctomycetia > Pirellulales > Lacipirellulaceae. Next base: position 22,263 of record PABB01000029.1, on the reverse strand, counting down.
GGTGCTGCGGCATATTGCTTTCCTGGCGCCCCGAGGCACGTCTGTACAATCTTCGACCGCCGCCGTTTGCCGTCCGTCGTTGCGAGGAATTTCTCCCTTCTGAACTCATAATACCGCAATTTCAGGCGAGGTTTCGCCAATTACGCCCGACATGGCGAAAACCGCAAAATGGCCAAATGAGATGTCGACCTCTTTCCGACGCCCCGCGTGTCGCGCTAGCGATGTGGCAATCTGTCGTGCGGGGGTGCGGGGCGGGCCGACCCGAGGCGTTCAGCAAGCCTTACGCGCACTGCCTCCCTCGCCGTCGACGATGAGCTTGCGCAAGGAATCTTGAGAAAAATGGAGGATGGCTCGAAACCAACTTGAACCCGCCGGTATTTCTATGTCACAGGGAGAAATTCTCCGCTGCCGATCGCTTGGCGGTTACGAACGGTCCGTTTGGGCCGGCGTCAGCCCCCGGGCGCTCCGCAGTCAGGTTCCCGTTCGGGGGAGCGTGGCGGCTGGCCGGCGGCGGGGATCCGCTCGCGAAGCGCGTGGTCTTCCTGCTCGTCTAGAAACAGAGAATCTGGCGCATGGCGAGCCCTCCCTTGGAAGCGTGATTCGTCGGGGCGCGGGCTGACTTGCCGGACAGAGACAGACAAGCGTGACTTTTCGCCTGCGCGGCGCATTTTGTGTTGTGACGCAGTGCGTTTGAGTGTTTGGCGCGCCTGCGGCGCGTTTCCAAACGAGTCGGGAGAGCGGCGTCGGTCGAGCGGGGGCAGTGACCGGCGCCGCCTCGACCGACTGGTCGCAGACGATTTCCCGCAGAAAGAGTGGATTCAGTTGCACTGACGGGCGCCGCCGGATAATTTGAATCGTTGAGATTGTTCACGATTGCGCACCAATTGCATTTTCGCTAGCTCATACCGTTTGGCAGCGGTTGGCCCTCGATTTGTCCATTGAATCGGGAGACTTGCCGGTCGCGTTGGCAAGAATCGCTGCTCGGAAACCAACCTCTGGGAGACTGCACTGCCATGACGTTTCGCCTCTCATCTGTTCTCGCGCTGTTGTGCCTGTTTGCGGTCGTCGCTGAGACGCAGGCGGCCCCTTTTCTGAGTCCCAGCGATTTCATTATCGCGATCGACACCGATGACCCCGTTCTCCCGAGCAACTATCCCAGCATGGAAGCACCTGCGTTCGCGCTGGATTCGCTTGCGACCACCAAGTACCTGAACTTTGCCGAGGTGAACTCGGGCCTTATCGTGGAGCCGTTCATCGGCGCCACGACCGTGCAAAGTCTGCAACTCACCACGGCCAACGACGCTGTTGAACGCGACCCACTGAACTGGGAGCTGTATGGTACGAACGACTTCCTCTCGTCCACTGACAACGGCGACGGGAGTGCCGAGAGCTGGACGTTGATCGCTTCGGGCGATGCCAATCTGCCGGAAACGCGCGAAACGCTCGGTCCCGTGTACTCCTTCGCCAATTCGACGTCCTACTCGGCGTACCGCATCTTGTTCCCGACCGTCAAAGACGTTGCCGCCGCCAACTCGATGCAAGTGGCCGACGTCAACCTTTTCGAGAGCACCGACGGTTCTGGTTTTAGCGTGTGGGACGAATTCGATTCGGCGATCGCCTTCGCATACGCTCAGCCCGATTCCCGCTATCCGGGAGCCGAGAGCCCCGCGATGATTCTCGACGGCAACGGTCCTAGCACAACGCTGCCGTCGCAGAGCAGCTACCCCGGGGCCGAAGGGCCGGGAAATGTCGTTGACGGCACGCTCAACAAATACCTCAACGGCGGCGACAACGATTCCGGTTTCATTGTCACGCCGGCATCGGGCTCGTCGATCGTACAGAGCTTCCGCATTACCACGGCCAACGACGATGCCGGTCGCGATCCCACGGGGTGGGCGCTGTATGGCACGAATGATGCGATCCAGAGTCTCGACAACAGCTTTGGCATGGGCGGCGAGAGTTGGACGCTGATCGACTCGGGGGCGGTCGCTCTGCCGACCGAACGCAATACGCTGGGGCCCGTGGTTGGCGTCACCAACGGCACCGCGTACACCTCCTACAAGATGGTTTTCCCGACGTTGGCTGCTGATCCGAATGCGACGCTGATGCAAATCGCCGAAGCGGAATTCTTCAGCACCACCGATGGCACGGGGGCGAACATCCTGTCCCCCGGCGATACGGTGCTGGCGATCGATGAAACGCTGCGGTTCAACAGCGAAACGAAGTACTTGAACTTCGGTGCAGAAAACAGCGGTTTCATCATCACGCCGGCCGCTGGATCGAAGGTGCTCACGGGTTTCCAGATCACAACCGCCAACGACGCGGAAGAGCGCGATCCCGCCAGCTACGAGATCTACGGCACGAACGACGCCATTAGTAGCGAGGACAACAGCAAGGGCGATGCCGAGAACTGGACGCTGATTGCTTCCGGGGATTTGACCCTGCCGACAGAGCGGCTCACCGAGGCCGATTTGGTCAGCATCACCAACTCGACAGCGTACAGTTCGTATCGGGTGGTTTTCCCGACGTTGAAAGACGCCGAGACCGCCAACTCGATGCAGATTGCCACGATTGAATTCTTCGACGATTCCGTCGGTCCGGTTGACGTTGACTTGAACGACGATGGCAAAGTTGACGGCGCCGACTTCCTGCTGATCCAGCAGACGAACCCGGCCCTGGTTGGCGAGTGGCAAGCGCAGTATGGTTCGACCACCGCGGTCGCCTCGGCCACGGGCGTGCCCGAACCGTCTGCCATCGTCTTGGCGATCGGAGCCGTTGTCGCGGGCCTTGCGGCCCGCAAGCGACTGGTCGCTTAGCGTTACATTCCCCCTCCCTCCAAGGGAGGGGCCCGGGGAGGGATGGACTCGTTACCTATACTTGCGTTCGCACCGCCCAGGAGCGCCCTCTGACCCCGCCGGGGCGAGGGCGTCGCGGGGGCGGGACGTCGCGGGACACGGACTGTTTACCTGAAGTGCTAAAGATTCGAGGAGTCAAGTCAATGCGCCAGCATCGAACGCGATGTGAGCGAGGATTTACGCTTGTGGAATTGCTGGTGGTGATTGCCATCATTGGCGTTCTGGTGGCGCTGCTGCTGCCCGCCATTCAGGCTGCCCGCGAGGCGGCCCGGCGGACGCAGTGCACCAATCAGGTCAAGCAGATCATGACCGCGATGCTCAATCACGAGAGCTCGTACAAGGCCTTCCCCAGTGGGGGCGTCATTCCCTGGCCGTTTATTCAGGATTACCTGACCGGGCCCAACGGACGACCCTACGGCCCGGAAAAGCAGGGACTCGGCTGGACATTTCAGATTTTGCCCTACCTGGAAGGCACGCCGGCGTTTGACCTGAAGAATCAGGCGGCGTTGGCGGAAACGCCGTTTCCGATGTTCAATTGTCCTTCGCGTCGCGGTCCCACGCAGTGGATCAACGTGGGGGACGCCGGTGTTTCCCCCTACTTGATGGATTACGCCGCTGCCGTCCCCTATCCGTCGAAAGCGCAACGCGGTCTTCCGCCCGGACGAGATGCGCCGTGGTACCAGCCGGGGCAGTTCGATCCGCGCGGCTGCGGGGAGGAAACGTTGTGGGGTTACCGCGGCACCGCCACGCCGCCTGTGCACAGTTACGCCCAGGGCGGGAACTATGGCGATTATGTCGGTTTCAATGGCGTGATCGTTCGTAGCAACCTGTATGTCTCGGGCGGAACTCAGACCGTGACGGGATGGTATACGAAAATCTCCTTCCAGCAGATCGAGGACGGGTCCAGCAATACAATGGTGCTGGGCGAGAAATGGCTTGCACCATCGCTTTACGACATCGGCGATTGGCACGATGACGCGGGTTGGACGGGCGGCTGGGACGCAGACGCCCTGCGCTCGACCGTGTGCAGCTTCGAATCGGACCGAGAGTATCAGCCAGGCGAAGATACGCGGGACGCTGGTTTTCGCTTTGGTTCTCCGCACAGTTCGGGGGCGGTGACCGGCTTTGCGGATGGATCGGTTCATTTTCTCAGCTTTGATATCACCCCCGAGATGTTGAACAATTTGGCCCACCGCAGCGACGGCGAAGCGCTTGATCTGGAGTTGTAGTGAATCGCGTAGAATTCGGTCGGATCGGTTTGGTCGTCGTGCTCCTAGCCGGATGCGTGGCGAACATTGGCTGCAACTCCGGGTCGTCGGCATCGTCGCAAGCGCGTCGTCAACAAACGTCGCGACTGCGGCTTGTCGTAGGGATGTTCGTTTCGGCCCAACGCACCCTGGGGCACCCGCCTCGTGACGAGGCGGAGTTCAAGCAGTACATCAACCAGAACGGCAGCCGCGTCCTGGAACACGCGGGCGTCAGTTCGGCGGACGAGTTGTTGGTGTCCGAACGCGACGGCAAACCGCTGGTGGTGCTCTACCAACCGACGCCGCAACAGAAGGCCACCGGCGTCATTGCGTACGAGGCCGAAGGAGTCGACGGCAGGCGTGACGTGGGTTTTCAGCTTGGGAACATCCAGTCGATGACGGACGCGGAGTTCGCCGAGCTTGGACTCTAGCAGACCCTCGTGGATAGCCTCCGCCGATAAGCGGCGCAACTCGGTTCTAAAGAATTAATGCATCCTGTTTGACGCCTTTGAAGACGAGGGGAACTAATGAGACGAGCTTCAATTTTCTCGGCAGCCGTGGCTGCTCTAGCCGTCGCCGTGGCGGGGCAGGCTGACGCTCAGGTCAGCCCAATTGCCGTCACCGGCTGGAATCACGACATGGTCATCAATCATCCTGCGCCATTCGATGCCTCGGTCACGGGCACGATGGACGGCGGATTCAATCAGGTCGAGAACCAGGCCTGGGTTGAGGAAGGCCTGTACACTGTCTGGGACGGCTCGATGGGCGTTCCCGACACGTTCGTCGAAGGGCTGGTCGCCGGAACGCACAGCAGCCTGACCGGCAACGGCACCTTCGAGTTCCAAGATTTCTCCAGCAACAACGTCGTTGGTCTCGACGGCGGTCAGTCGGGCACGCTCACGCTCGACAGTCCCGCAGCCTACAGTTCGATTGCTCTGTACGGCGCCTCCGGTTTCGGCGCCAAGACCGCGGACGTGCTGCTCACCTTCGCCGATTCGTCGACGACCCTGTTGCAAGTCGCCTCGGGTACGGGCATCGGAACCGACTGGTTCAACACGAATGCCGACAAGGCGTTTGAAGCCAAGGGCCGTGCATCGAACAAGAGTGAAGAGGGCTACACCATCCTCTTCTACCAGCAGAACGACATTATCGGCATTAACGAGTCGTACTTCACGCTGAGCGCCGCCGACCAGGCCAAGGCGCTGACCTCGGTGACGATCACCAACACGGGCGGCGACCGGATGGCGGTCTTCGCGATCAGCGGTCAGCCGGTTCCCGAGCCCGCCACGCTCGTGCTCGTGGGCATCGGCAGCCTGACGGCAGTCGGACTTCGCCGCCGGTTGGTCTGAGCCGCGCCAGTGTATAGCGCCGATGGCGAAGTGGTTTTGATGAAGCACGCAGGCTCGCCGGCCAATCCGGCGAGCCTGTTTTTGTTGCGCTTGGGTCGTTTGGCGAGTCTGCGGGGCCTTCGATCACTACGCGCCCAGATCAGGCAGCGGGCCGGTGCTGTCACCGACGCGATCCAGAGACGCCCCCAGGCCGTTAAGCGTCGACAGAAACAGATTCATCAACGGCGTTTCGCGCGGATACGCGACGTGACGCCCAGGCGAGAGCAGTCCGCCGCCGCGGCCAGCGACCAGCACGGGCAAATCGTCGTGGTTGTGGCGATTCCCGTCGCCGATGCCGCTGCCGTATGCCAGAGCCGTGTTGTCCAGCAGCGAGCGTCCCCCATCGTCGATCGTTGACATGCGACCTAGCAGGTACGCGAGTTGCTCGACGTGAAAACGATTGATCTTGGCGATCTTCTCTAATTGCTCGGGGCGATTCTGGTGGTGCGAGATCGCATGGTGCCCTTCTGTGATATCAATCTCGCGATAGGCGTGATTGCTGCCCTCGTTGGCAATCATGAGCGTGCAAACCCGTGTGGCGTCGGTGGAGAACGCCAGGACCATCAGGTCGGCCATCAGGCGGATGCGCGCCCCAAAATCCTGAGGCGGGCCGTCGGGTCGTGTCATTTGGCCGGCCGCATGGTCCTCTTCGGCGAAGCCATTCAACCGTCGTTCGACGTCGCGGATTCCCTCGGCATATTCCTGTAGCTTGCGCCGGTCTTCCGTTCCGAGCCGGCGTTCGATTCGCCGGGCGTCATCGGCGACGAAGTCGAGCACGCTCTGCTGCAGTGCGTGACGGCGATGCCGAGATTGCCGCTGGTCGACCGCCGGGCCCGAACCGACAAGCCTATCGAACACAACGGCCGGATTGGTCTCCTTCGGGATCGGTTGCGTCGGCGATTTCCAGGCCAACGTGTTGGAGTACGCGCAGCTGTATCCCGAATCGCAGGAGCCGGCCAGCTTGCCCGGTTCGCACCCCAACTCCAGAGAGGGGAATTGCGTCGATTGCCCGATGAGTTGGGCGGCGATCTGATCGACGGACACGCCCGCGCGAATGTCGTTGCCGTTGGTCTTCACGGCCTGGGCGCCGGTCAAAAACGTCGCGGCGCTGCGAGCGTGGTCGCCGGCGCCGTCGCCGTTGGCCCGCGCCTTGTCGTGCGTCAGTCCGCTCAGAACCAGAATGTCCTGCTGGAACGGCGCGAGCGGTTGCAGCGTCGCCGGCAGGTCGAAGTCGCTTCCCTCGCGCGCGGGCTTCCAATCGGGCATATGGATGCCGTTGGGAACGTAGAGAAATGCCAGGCGGGTCGGCGCGGCGGCCCCGGACTCCATGGCGCGCGCCACGACCCGCGGCTGCAGGCTCCGCATGGCTGGCAGCGCCACGGCAACGCCCAGGCCGCGCAGGAATTGCCGCCGTGGCAAAAGGCTTTGGGGCATCATCATGACTCCTCATCTGTCACGACGTTGGTCTGGTCGAATAAGAACGGCCGACTGCGGACGATTGCCAGCACGAGCGCCGAGAATCGGTCGTCGCCAGCCTGCGTTTCGCTTAGTATCTGTTCGACGGCGCAGTGGTCATAGTACTCCAGGCCGCGCGCGAGCGCGTAGGTGAGCAGCTTTTCAGCCAGCGTGCGGCGGAAGTCGGGCATTCGCTGCAGCAGCAGCGACCGCAAACCAGCGGCGCCCGCGACAGTCGTACCGTCAGGTAGTGTGCTGGCGTCTTCAATCTGTTGACCGGCATCCCGCTCGCGCAGTCGCCCCAAGGCGTCGAAGCTCTCCAATGCGAAGCCCAGCGGGTCCATTTCGTTGTGACATCCTGCGCACGACGGGTCGGTGCGGTGTCGTTCGAGGCGCTCTCGCAAAGTGGCCGAGTCCGCTGCGGAGTCGGCGGGGGCCAGTGCGGGAACATTGGGCGGGGGAGGCGGCGGTTCGTCGCCCAACAGGTTGCCGAGCACGTACTTGCCCCGCAACACCGGAGACGTTCTGTCAGGATAGCTGCTGACGGTCAGCAGGCTGGCGAGTCCCAGCACGCCGCCGCGCCCTGCACTGCGTTGCTCCGGAGTAAGCGAAACGCGGCGAAATTCGTCGCCCGCGACGTCTTCTATTCCGTAGTGCCGAGCCAGGCGTTCGTTCAAATAGGTGAAGTCCGCATCTAAGATTGCGCTGACGGGCAAATCGTCGCGCACGACGGCGGCGAAGAACTCGTCCGCTTCGCGGGCCATGCCGCGACGCAGATCGTCGTCGAATTCGGGAAATAGCTGGGGGTCGGGAGCGACGGATTGCAATTGGCGCGTTTCCAGCCATTGCCCGGCAAATTCGGCCGCCAGCCTCGCGGCGCGCGGATCGGCCAGCATGCGCTGCACTTCAGCCTGCAGGTTGTCGCGCAATTGTCCGTTGGCTGCCAACTCCAACAGCCGCGCATCCGGCGTCGACGTCCACAGGAAATAGCTCAGCCGCGAAGCCAATTCCAGATCATCGACGGGGGCAGGCGTGTCGGCGACTCGCTCGGAGCGGTCGATTGGCCCCAGCATCAGAAACCGAGGCGAACAGAGCATGGCCTGCAACGCGACTTGCATAGCTCGTTGATACGTCCCGCCGCTGGCGCGGATCTGCGCCAGCAGATCGACAAGCGGTTGCACGTCCTGGTCCGTCGCCCGCCCGCGCCACGCATGCGGAAGGAACTCTCGCAACCGATCGGCGGCGATCGTCTGCCATTGATCGTTCGCTTGCCATTGCCTGGGGGACGGGCTCTCTCTGAGCAAGGTGCGCCGCGTCGCATCGGGCGCCTGTGCCGTGAAGTCGTGCGGCCCTGTGATCGAAAGCCGATGCACGATAAGGTTGCGGTCGTGCGAATTCGGATCGCCAGCGACTTGTGTGAAGTAGTCGTTCAGAAACGTCACCGCGAGAGTGACCGGCGCTCCTTCCTCCAGCGGCAACAACGCGACGAAATGGTCAAACTCGTCCGCCTCCGCAGTCACGTCGCACTCCAGCAGGCTCTGCTGCTCCGCGGACACGGAAATGCGCACAGGTTCGTCGCCGGCTTGCTCGCCTGCGGCAATCACGCAAACGGCGTACAGACCGGATTGTGCGGGGCTGAAACTCGCCGTGACTGTTGCGTTGGTGAACAGCCGCCGTCCCGGCCCGTGGTCATGGACGGAGATTCCCGGTCCCAGGCTCAATTCGAGCGGCGGCCCCTGGTTCGGCAGATCCTCCGGGGCGGGAATGGCCTGTTTGGCAACGGCACTTGCCGCGGCCAAGTACTTTTCAATCAACGCGGGGGAGAAGGCAAGGACGTGGGCGTTGTTGTCGAAACCGTACGCCAGCTCGTCCGGCGGAAAATGCGTATCGACGTCGAAATCCACGCCTAGCAGGTCGAGAATTGAGTAACGATACTGCTGGCGATTCAACCGCCGCGGCGGGATGTGCCCAGGGTTCGCTGACGAATCGCAATCGACCTGCTGCAATCGAGCGTTGATCCAGTCAATCAACCGACTGCGCTGCTCTGTAGACGGCTGTGGCATATCGACCGGCGGCATATCGCCCGCTCGCAAACGCCGGAGCACGCGCTTCCAGTCCGCCCGATCCTGCTGAAACAGGTCGTCGCCTTGCAAGCGATCGAGCGCCAGCCCCGATTCAGCTTCATCGCCGGAGTGGCAGTCATTGCAATAGTCTGCCAGCATGGGGCCCGCAAAGGCGTCGAACGCCGCGAGCGGCTGCAGCGGTTCCTCGGCAGCCGAGCAGTTTGTAGACGCAACGACGAGCAACGCGACGGATGCGCGACGGCGAATCACGGTCAGCGACATAGGAAGGTTCACCTGCGATGGGGGCTGCTCACGGCATGGGACTTGATCCCGAGCCGTCGGGCAGGGCTCGACCGGGAGTCGGCGTGCTGCTGGCTTTCCCAGTATACGGGCATCCTCAGCGGCAGATGCAACCGTGGCAATTTGGAACTTGCTTGTTTCTTAGTAAGTCGTGCGCAAAAAATCGGGATCGCCAGATCTTCGTCAGGCTCACGCCGATGCTGGCTTCGCTACGGCGAGCGCTTGGCTTGCGCTCGCCAATCGCTTGGCACGATTGGGTTTGAGGCGTCGCCCCTGCGACTGCCGCTGTCTTGCGATCCCCCTGACTTTCCCAGATTGTCAGACGGCGTGTCCGTCCAGGTGACGAGGTGACTCGTCCCGCGGAATCGCAAATGGCCTCCCTCCCCGCTACAGAGTGAAAGTTGTGCCCAACCCTACAATTGGCTCGCTGCGTTGCCACGTCGACCATTGGCGTCGCCCTTGTGGGTTGGCTTGGGAAGGACTCGGGCGTCCTTAGCCCACGCGGCCCATTGTTCGGCGAGGCGGGCCACCCTCTCAGGTTGCGTATCCGCCAGATCGTTTTGTTCCGTTCGGTCGGCGTTCATGTCGTACAGTTCCCACGCTCCGCCGGCGCCGCGACGCACGAGCTTGTGTTGCCCGACGCGAATTGCCGCGTTTCCCTCATGCTCCCAGAAGAGAGGGCGATCAGGAAATTCGCCGGCGCCGGTCAGCAATGGAACAAGACTTTCACCAGCCATTGCGGCGACTGGTCGCCCTTGACGCTCTGTGGGATACTCTGCCTCAGCAAGATCAACGCACGTCGCCATCAAGTCGATAACATGCGCTGGAGTTGAGATCCACTCGCCGGCCTTGCCGCGGGGCCGAATTGCCGCCGGCCAATGTGCGATCAGCGGCGACGCGATTCCCCCTTCGTGGTTGTAATGCTTGTACCAGCGGAAAGGGGTGTTGTTGAGATGGGCCCAGCATCGGCCGATGAACACCTTCGAATGTGCATCGCCCGGATTGCCGCCCTCGTAGATGCCGTCAACGCCCGACTCGGCATTGCCGCCGTTGTCGGACAGGAATAGGATCAAGGTGTTGTCGAGTTGGCCCCGTTCCCGGAGAGCCTCAACGAACTTGCCCATGTTCTTGTCGACTTCCGCAATCATGGCGGCGTAGATCGCCATCATATCGTCGTAGCGACGACGCTGCTCGACCGAGAGGGTCTCCCAGGCGGGAATCGCCTCGGGACGACCTGTTGGTTGCCACCTGGGATCGACCAGCCCCGCGTCGCATTGCCGACTCCAACGCTTGGCGCTCAACTCGTCCCAGCCTGCGTCGTAGCTTCGGCGGAATCTCGCGATCGTCTCCTCAGGCGCCATGCAGGGGAAGTGCGGGGCAGTATGCGCGAGGTAGAGGAAGAAGGGCTTCTCCGCTGCCAATGCTTCGTCGATGAAGCGGACGCCCTGCTCTGTCCACAGGTCAGCCGCGTACCAAGGCGGAGCAAACTGAGGATCGTCGCGCGGGATCTTGCGACCATTCAGGAAGAGCTTCGCTCCGCCTTTGGCGCCAGTCTGATCGGAGAAATGAAGCCCGCCGGCCGCCAGATTTAGGCATCTCTGAAATCCCCTCTGGTCGGGTCGCTGGCCCTCGCCGTGTCCCACATGCCATTTGCCGGTCATCGCGGTGAAGTAACCAGCGTCTGCGAGCACCTCGGCAATCGTCACGCAGCGGCGATTCAGCCGGCCTCGGTATCCAGGCGCCCGCTCGTCCTTCGTCATCCAGCCAACGCCGGCCTGGTGCGAGTAGAGCCCCGTGAGCAGCGAAGCGCGCGTGGGGCAACAGCGCCCCGTGTTGTAGAACTGCGAAAACGCGCAACCGCCTGCCGCCAGGGCGTCGAGATGCGGCGTGGGAATCTCCGAGCCATAGGCCCCGATGTCCGAAAATCCCATGTCGTCTACCATGACGATAACGATGTTGGGACGCTCGGCTTGGGCGGTCGGACACCCCAGCACCGCGACCGCCAGCGCAAAGAATCTTAGCCGGCTTGGATTGTTGTTGCGGCTCATTTATATCCTCCCGCAATTTCGTGAGGAGTTTGTAGAAAGCACGCGCGTTATTCGTTGTGCAATCCAAGCACCAAGTCGCAAACGCGAACCAATGCTCTCTTGGGTTTAGACGAAACTCTGACGAGAGGCAATTAGCGCTAGGAAACGCTACGTACGAAAGCGTACTATGGAGGGAGACAGCTTGAGGCGTGCGCGTAATCAAATGACGCTGCTAGATTCGGTCTCCCGCTGCAAATTGCAGAGAGAGACAGCAGCTTGTCTTCATTCGGAACACCTACTCTCATGTCGGAAGTCGTTCAGGGCGGTTCGCGCCGCTTCGTTGTTGGCCTCGCCATGGCGGCTGGGATTCTCACCTGCCGCGTCGATCCAACGCTGGCCGCAGGGCGTCCGCACATCGTCGTTTTTCTGTCGGACGACCACACGCTCGCTGATTCGTCGCTTTTTGGCTCGACTGATTTGCAGACGCCGCAAATGCAGCGTGTGGCAGCCCAGGGTCTTGTATTCGACCGGGCATTTGTCGCGTCGCCGTCGTGCGCACCGAGCCGAGCGGCGCTGCTCACCGGGCTCATGCCGGCCCGCAACGGCGCCGAACGAAACCATGCGCGACCTCGCGGCGACATCAAGAAGTTGCCGGCTTACTTCCACGACATGGGATACGAAGTCGTCGCGTTTGGCAAAGTGGGGCATTACAACCAAACAACCGAGTACGGCTTCGACATCGCACGGCACTACAACTATCACGATGATGTCGCGGTCGACGAAGCCATCAAATGGTTGGAAGCGCGCGTTAGCGACAAGCCGCTTTGCCTGTTCGTGGGGACGAACTGGCCGCACGTGCCATGGCCGAAGGTCACGACGATTGACGTGGATGGGGTCGTGATCCCGGAGTCCCACGTGGAAACGCCCGAGACGCGCGAGTCTCGTGCGCAATACTATCAGGCCGTGCGGACGATGGATGACGAGTTGGGCAAGGTGTTCGACGCGGCCTACAAGAAACTCGGCGAGAATACGCTGTTCGTGCACACGAGCGATCATGGCGCGCAATGGCCATTCGGAAAGTGGACGCTCTACGATGACGGGCTGCGGACCCCGCTGATCGCGGTGTGGCCGGGGCACATCGAGGGCCGGCGCCGCACCAACGCCATGGTGTCCTGGGTCGATATCTTGCCGACGCTGGTGGACGCGGTGGGCGGGGAAAAGCCATCCGATCTTGATGGCCGTTCGTTTCTGCCGGTCTTGCGCGGCGACCGCGACGAGCATCGCGACGAGATTTTCGCCGCGCACAGCGGCGACGGGAACTTCAATGTGTATCCGTCTCGAGCGATGCGCGACGAGCGTTTCAAGTACATCCGCAATCTGCATCCGGAGTTCAAGTTCGAATCGCATGTGACTAGCGCCATGCGCGACTCGCCCTACTGGCCAAGTTGGGTTGCCAAAGCAAAGTACGACGAAGATGCCGCCCGCAAGGTCCGCCGCTACCAACAGCGACCGGGAGAGGAGCTTTACGATCTGCGGAACGATCCTCTTGAGTTCAACAACCTAGCGGAGTCGCCAGAGCACCGCGAAAAACTGGAGGCGATGCGATCCAGGTTGACCGAGTGGTTGCACCAACAAGGAGACAAGCAACGAATCTACGGACTGCCGAAGCTCCTGAGCGATTCACGGAGCCAGCGACCCAATATCGTGACGGTATTCATCGACGACATGGGTTGGAGCGACCTGTCGTGTTTCGGCGGGCAGGCCGTCGAGACCACGAATATTGACCAACTGGCTAGCGAGGGACTGCGTTTCACCAATTTCTACGTCAACTCGCCCATTTGTTCGCCGTCCCGTACGGCACTGACCACCGGCGACTATCCTGCGCGGCACCGAATCACGTCGTATCTAGACAATCGTCAGCGGAATCTCAAACGAGGCATTGCCAATTGGCTTGATCCGGACGTGGTGACTCTCCCTCGCATGCTGTCCGACGCTGGCTATCGCGTGGGCCATTTCGGCAAGTGGCATATGGGGGGGCAACGCGACGTGGGGGATGCCCCGTTGATCACCGCGTACGGCTTCGACGCCTCGTTGACCAACTTCGAGGGGCTTGGGCCGCGCGTGCTGCCCTTGTGCTATGCGGCAGCCGACAGCGAGCCGCGTCGCCACGATTTGGGCAGTTCCAAGCTTGGCCACGGTCCGATTGAGTGGGAAGACCGCTCGCTCATTACGCAGCGGTTCGTTGAGCGTACGCTCGAGTTCATTGACGAGTCGACTGAGGCCGGCAAGCCGTTTTACGTGAACGTGTGGCCGGATGACGTGCACTCGCCGTTCTTTCCTCCGTTGTCGCGGCGCGATGACGAATCGAAACGAGCGTTGTATCACGCAGTGCTGAAGACCATGGACGAACAGCTTGGGCCGCTGTTCGATCGCATTCGCGACGATCCGCGGTTGCGCGACAACACGCTGATTCTGCTGGCAAGCGATAACGGTCCCGAGCCGGGCGCGGGAGTCAGTACGCCGCTGCGTGGCAGCAAGGGGTACTTGTACGAGGGCGGGATCCGCAGTCCGCTCATTGTTTGGGGACCCAAGCTCTTGGAACCCGGATCAGCAGGGACGACCAATGATGTCACGATTGTCTCCAGCGTCGATCTTGTGGCCTCATTGATAACGTTGGCAGGCGTATCGCCGCCGGAGCAGTACTCGTGCGATGGCGAGGATCTGTTGGCCGCATTGTTGGGGATCTCGCAAGCGCAGCGGAGCGGCCCCCTGTACTGGCGACGCCCGCCCGATCGCCCAGGCACGGACGCTCTGCCGAACCCCGATCTGGCGATTCGCGACGGACAGTGGAAACTGTTGACCGACGTCAATGGCGCCAACACGGAGCTCTACAACTTGCGAAACGACCCTGGTGAAACGCGAAATGTCGCGGGTCGGCGACCGCAGATTGTCCAGCGGCTCCAACGCCTGGTTCTTCAATGGAATGCTCAGCTTCCCAAGGATGCGATTGAGGCGCCGCTTGAGACGGCGGATTCGGGGGCATAGTCCGCCGCTGCCGCCGCCGATCGGGTGGCCGCGGCTGGTCTTTGAACCGCAGTTGCTCTTGGCGACTGACTACGCTTCCGCCCACGCCTTTGCAAGTTCAACGCCCTTCTGCCAGGTTGCACGACGCGCGCTCGCCTCGTCGGCTTGGATTGTCGGCGCGAAGCGCTGCCGCCGAGTCGCGGGGATCGGAATGGCATGCCGGTCGGGCCAAATGTCCGCGGCCAATCCCGCCAAGTAGGCGGCGCCAAGCGCGGTTGATTCCGCTTCGGCTGCGCGAACAACCGGTCTCTGCAAGACATCGGCTTGAAGTTGCAGTAGCGTATCGTTCACGCTGGCGCCGCCGTCCACGCTCAACTCGTCCAGTTCCATGCCCGCATCGTTCTGCATCGCGTTGATCACATCAGCGACCTGAAAAGCGATCGACTCTAGGGCGGCGCGCGCGACGTGGGCCTTCGACGTGCCGCGCGTCAATCCGGCGATCACGCCCCGAGCATGCGGCTGCCAGTGGGGGGCCCCCAGGCCGGCAAACGCCGGGACGATCACGATTCCGCCCGAGTCGTCGACTTGCTTGGCGAGCGGCTCGATCTCGTCGGAGGACTCGATGAGACCCAACTCGTCGCGCAACCAGCTCACAACCGCCCCGCCGACGAACACGCTTCCTTCCAGGGCATATTCCGTAAGGTCGCCCAGCTTCCAGGCGATCGTCGTGAGTAGGTTGTGACGCGACGCGATCGCCTGCGATCCGGTGTTCAGCAGCATGAAGCAACCGGTGCCATAGGTGTTTTTTGCAGCGCCGACGTCAAAGCACCGTTGTCCAAACAACGCTGCCTGCTGATCGCCAGCGACGCCGCCGATGGGTATTCCCGCCAACGGCGATGTCTCACTGACCTCGCCGTAGATCTCGCTGGAGGAGCGGATGGCAGGCAGAACGGTCGGCGGCACCGCAAACAAGTCAAGCAGTTCCTGGTCCCAAGCCCCTGTGTGGATGTCCATCAGCGACGTTCGTGATGCGTTCGAGGCGTCGGTGACGTGCAGCGTGCCGGCTGTCAATTTGTGAATGAGCCACGAGTCAATTGTGCCGCACGCCAGCTCTCCGCGGTCGGCCCGTTCGCGGCTGCCCGGGACGGAATCCAGAATCCAGGCAATCTTCGTGGCGCTGAAGTAGGGATCGAGCAGCAGACCCGTCTTGCGTTGCACGAGCTGCTGATGGCCGGCGGCCTGCAATTCCTGGCAGCGCGTCGCGGTGCGCCGATCCTGCCACACGATCGCCGGGTAAATCGGCTCGCCCGTCGAGCGGTCCCAGACGACAACAGTCTCGCGTTGATTGGTGATTCCCAACGCGGCGATGTCGGAGGCCTTCAGCCCGGCGTCTGCAAGGGCTGTCGTGGCGGCGGAAAGTTGAGTGTTCCAGATCTCTTCAGGATCGTGCTCGACCCACCCTGGTAGGGGGTATCGTTGCTCGAACTCCTGTGAATGTGCTGCAGCGACGCGGCCGAGTTCGTCAAAGACGATTGCTCGCGACGACGTGGTGCCCTGATCCAGTGCCAATAGAAATGCCATCGAGCCACCCTTCTTCTTCGCGTCGCCTGATGCCTACTCTTGGGTTCTGCCCCGCCGACCGAGGGGCTGTAAGCTGACGCTGCTTGCGACGTCGGCTTAAAAACCCCGTCGTCAGGATCATTTCCCCGCGTGGTCAGACTGCCTGAACATCGCTGGAGAGCCGCTTGGCGGCGACCCCGTCGTTCCCGTCGTTACAGTCACCGGCTGGGTTTGCGGAGCCCCGTTTAGCTCTCTACGTACAACGGCAGGGCGATTCGTGGTGATCGATTCCACGCCCAATGCAGATAGCTCATTGGCCTGCGTGGGATCGTCGACCGTCCACGCGTGAACACTGAGCCCCGCATCTCGACAGCGTCGAACAAAGTCCCTCGTCAGCGGCGGTTTGGCCGACACGTCGACGCCGTCGGCGCCAATGCGGCTGGCAGTGCTTATAATGCGGTCGATCCCAGGCGTCCATTCCCCCGAATCCTTGGCCACACGGAAGCTGACTACCCAGTAGGCCCGATATTGCGGCAGTTCGCGTTTGACCGCCGCAATCACGTCCTCTTGAAACGAGATAATGATCGCTTGCTGCGGCGACACGCCATAGGTTTTGAGCGTCGTCGCCAATGCCGGCACGATTTCCGGCCCGCATTTTACCTCGATGAAAATCGACTTTTTCTGAGGAACCAGCGCGAGAACCTGGGGCAAGGTGAGAACCTGCTGCCCGGCGAAACGCCGATCCTTCCAACGGCCGACGTCGAGTTGGCGAAGCGTCGCTAGTGACGTGTCCGCGACCTGCAGATCGACATCTGCGGTGCGCTTTGTCGTCGAATCGTGCATGCAGACGATCTCGCCGTCGCCGGAAAGCCAAAAGTCCCCTTCAATTGCGTCTGCATCTTGCTGCCAGGCAAGCTGAAATGCGGCGAGCGTGTTTTCAGGAGCATCGTGCGATGCACCGCGATGCGCAACGATGATTTGACCCGTGGCGGAAACAGGCCAAGCCCCAGTGCCGCAGGTCAGAGCGATTGGGAGCAGCAACGAACCCAAAGTAAGCTTCGGAGAAGACACGGATGTCATCTTTCGGTGATAATGACGAGTTGCTTTCGGGACCGCCGAAGCAAAAAAGGCCCTTCCCGATTCGCTCAGGAAGGGCCTTTCACTGAATATTCATTGGCCCGGGGGACGGCGCCGCCGTTATAGCGATGGTTGACACAAGAACTTCGTCGCGCCGCTCGTCCCACCTCCTCGTCAAGCTATCGGCTGGGTGAGAGCGTGTCAATAATCACCGAAATTGTCAGCAGACGCAGACTTCGCCCTATCGGGCGGTTGCAGCATGGCAATGCTAAGAATGCTGCGGACTATTCAAACGCCATAGGTCTGGTCGCGTGCTTGTCACGGCGCTGCACCCGCAACGGATCACTGCTTCCACGTCGGCCTCGTTTCTGCAAAGTCCCCCGGCGATTCTGGGGATGGTCACGTTGTCAAACCTGTCTGCCACGCTCACAGCGGCCGCTGCAGGCAGTAAGTCAATGACGTCGGGGGCCGTTTTGGTCAGGAGTTTCAAGCCACGATCCAACGCCCTGCTGTCTGAAAGGAAAACTCGTGCGACGGTCAGCAATCCGCGTTTCTTTGCCGGCCCGATCAGATGGGCATGCACAGACACGATGCCGTCAACTCGAGAGAATTGCGCCAAGTATTCGATTCCGGACTCGTTGTTCTCCAAGCCAGAGAGCAGGTCGACATGCGCAAGTAAGCAGATGTTATTCAGCGGAGCCGACTCGAAATGGGCAATCAGCTCAGGCAATTCGACTACGGTAGCGCCCTGCAGAATAACGCACGTCGCCGGCGTTAGAGGCGCCGTACCCGCGGACCAATCTGAGATCACCGGAATGACTGGCTTCGCAAAGCAGTGACGAATTCGATGTTCGCGCGTCACGGTGAACTCTCTTGCTCCGTTGAGACTGAGTGCGTACGAAAAACGTTGCGACGCCGTCAAAGGGCGGTCGTCCACGTCGCCACGGCCCGCACCGTGGCCGACGCCAGGTTGACGACAATGTCGGGTTGTCTATCATAACAGCATTCAAGAAGCCGATGCTTGGCAGCACGCGATGATGCGGCCGGCGGCGGCAAAGGCCCCAAGAGCACAATGTACGGGCCCTGCGGACGAGTTCCGCAGGGCCTTTTTTCGCGCCCATTCAAATTCTTTTTCCTGACATGCCGCAGCTGCGATGAGCAATCACAACGGCTCGAACCGTTCCAGCGAGACTAGCACCGCCGTCGACGCGCTGCAAGCTGGCACGTGGGACGTGCTGGTGATCGGCGGAGGGATTGTTGGCGCAGGGGTCGCACGCGACGCGGCCTTACGGGGACTGCGCGTCGCCCTGACTGATCAAGGCGACTTTGCATCGGGAACAAGCAGCCGATCGAGTCGTCTGCTGCACGGCGGAATCAGGTATCTCGCGCAGGGGCGAATCGGCTTGGTGCGGGAAGCGAGCCGCGAGAAGACGATCATTCGAGACATTGCCCCCCACCTGGCCGAGCCGCTGGCATTCGTCTTTCCGACGCGAAAGGGCGATGGTTGGCCCCGGTGGCAGTTGGCCATTGGCGTGAAAGTGTACGATCTGCTGTGCGGTCGTCAGAACCTGGGGCCCAGCAGCGTGTTGGGCAGGCAACGCCTGCTGGACCTCGTCGCCGGGTTGTCAGACGACCGGCTGACCGGCGGCGTGAGGTACTTCGATGCCCTGACAAACGACGCCAGGCTGACTCTCGACACGCTCCGGTCCGCGGCCGCAGCGGGCGCGGCGATTGCCAACTATGTAAAGTTTGAAGGCGCAGTTCCTGACAACAGTGGCTGGAACTGCCAACTCAGATGCATCTTGAGCGACAAGTCGCTGTCTGTAGCGACTCGGACCGTCGTCAATGCAACCGGTCCTTGGTCCGATCGCATCCCGCTTTCGGGAGCCAACTTGCGTTTGACCAAGGGCGTGCATCTGGTGATCGATCGCACCCGGCTTCCCATTGACGATGCGGTCGTCATGACTCAGGGGCAGCGGATTCTGTTCGGCATTCCCTGGGGCGAGCGTGTCATTCTGGGGACGACCGACACCGACTACGACGGTCCTGTGGCAACGCCCGTTTGCGAACCGGAGGACGTCGACTACATTTTGGGCGTGGTCAACGGGGCCTTTCCCGCGGCGAACCTTCGCATCGCCGACGTCATTTCAACCTGGGCCGGATTGAGGCCGTTGGTAGCCGATCGCAACGGCAAACCATCTGACATTTCGCGTCGCCACGAGATCAGGACCACTCACCCTGGCTGGTGGGATGCAACGGGCGGAAAGTTGACCACGTATCGCCTGATGGCGGAGGAGGCGGTTGATGCAGTTGTCGAGCATCTCGGCGGCGGCGTGTCCCAGAGCACGACGGCGACGCAGCCTTTGTTGTCGACTGACGCGGCAAACGAAATCTCGGGAATACTGCCGCCGCCGATTAAGCCCGAGGTTGTCGAACATTGTTGCCGTCGCGAATGGGCGGTTCATTTGGACGACGTAATGATACGACGGACCGGTTGGCGTCACTACCATCGCGATCACGCGGAGATCGCTGAGCGGGTCTCGCGATGGATGCAGTCGGCGCTGGCGTGGGGCGACGAGGCTCGTTCGGACGAACTCCACCGCTATTTGCAGCTGGTCGACTCGTCCGCCGCAGTCTCATTGCAGAGTGCATCGCAGGACAACGCCCGTCCGCCTTGCTAGGAGCGGCAATAGCACGTTCGCAATTTTTGCCGACCGGTAGCTGCAATTCTCTTCCTAGGACACTTACAGTCATGCAACCTCTCATCGGCGAGTTTCTCGGTACGTTTCTCTTAATCATCCTGGGCAACGGCGTGGTTGCCAACGTCGTCTTGGCCAAGACGAAAGGCCACGACGCCGGGTGGATCGTAGTCACGCTCGGCTGGGGGATGGCCGTGTTTGTCGCGGTTTGGTGCGTGGACGCCCTGAGCGGCGCCCACATCAATCCCGCGGTCACCGTGGGGTTGGCGGCAGCGGGCAAGTTCGCGTGGGCCGACGCGGGCGGCTACATCGCGGCGCAGATGATCGGAGCCATTGCCGGGGCGGCGTGCGTGTTCGTCTTCTACCAGCCGCATTACGCTGCCACAGACGACAAAGACGCGATTCTCGACACCTTTGCGACTCGCCCCGCAATCGCGGCGCCGTGGAACAGCTTTTTTTGCGAGGCCATGGGCACGGCGGTGCTTGTCCTCGCCGTGCTCATGGCGGGCAAGCCATCGGTGGTCGCCACGCCGGCGCCCGCAGACGCTCCTGAGATCACAGTGGGCCTTGGCGCGCTGGGCGCCTTGCCGGTCGGACTTCTGGTGTTGGCGATCGGGCTCTCGCTGGGAGGGACAACCGGCTACGCGATTAACCCGGCCCGCGATCTGGGGCCGCGATTTGCGCATACCCTGCTGCCGATCCCCAATAAAGGCGGCGGCAATTGGGGATATGCGTGGATCCCCGTCGTCGGGCCGTTGGTCGGCGCCCTCTTGGCAGCCGCGATCGCGACCGGCATTGAACGACTCGACGCCGTCTGACCCGGTGCGATGCCGCCCCGAACCGCTCTCATGCGCCTGGCTATTCGATATTCAACCGCTCTTGGATCTGTTCCAGGGGCACGCCCTTCGTTTCCGGCATCACAAAGATCACCCACAGCAGTTGGCCGACCATGCAGAGCGTGTAGAACAGGAAGATCCCGCTCGCGGACATTTCGGCAATCAACGGGAAGGTTTGACTGATCCCGGCGGCAAAGATCCAGTGCGTGAAGCTGCCGAACGCCTGGCCGCGCGCCCGCACTCGGTTGGGGAAGATCTCGCCGATGAACACCCAAATCACGGCCCCCTGCCCCACGGCATGGGCGGCCAGGAAGGCCAGCAGGCCAATCAGAACCGTGCGGCTCCCGGTTTCCGTGAATCCGCCATCTGCCGTCTGTTGCGTCCGAAACGCCCACGTCGTTGCCCCGAGACTGAGCAAGTAGCCAATTGATCCAATCAGCATCAGTCGCTTACGCCCAAAGTGGTCGATCAGCGCCATTCCGATCATGGTGAAGACGAGGTTGACGACGCCCAAGCCGATCGAATTCATCAGGGCGGCGTCGGCGTCCGTGTATCCCGCCGATTCGAAGATGCGCTTCGAGTAGTAGAGAATTGCATTGATCCCGCTGAGCTGGTTGAACGCGGCAATCGCAAACGCCAGCATGATTGGTTTCATGTACTTGGCCTGGAAGAACGGCTCGTCGAGATTGTGATGTTCCAGGTCGATCGATTGACGAATCGCGGCCAGTTCCTCGTCAACCGTCTCGCCGGCCGCATCGACGCCCACCAACTGCAAGACCTGCCGCGCCTCGTCGTCGCGCGACTTGGCGACCAGCCATCGCGGGCTGCGCGGCGTGATGAACAGCAAACCAAAGTACAAGACAGCGGGAACGGTCTCGACTGCGAACATCCATCGCCACTCGTTCGCGCCCAGATCGAATCCGTGGATGACGTAGTTCGACACATAGGCGCAGAGAATGCCGAAGACGATGTTGAATTGAGCAAGCGCCACCAACCGGCCGCGGGCGTGGGCTGGCGAGATCTCTGCAATGTACATGGGGCTGACGACTGACGCGCCGCCGACGCCGAGTCCGCCGATCAAACGAAACAAAAACAGCGAGTACCAATCCCAAGCCAGGGCACTGCCGGCTGCCGAGACGAAGTACAAGACAGCCAGCCAGAACATGACGCCGCGGCGTCCGATTGCGTCGGCAGGCTTGCCTACGGCAATCGAGCCAATGACCGTGCCGATGAGCGCCGCCGCCATCAAAACGCCGTGCCAGAAACTCGCCCACCAGTCGGTCAAGCCGGCCTGCGGAGCGAAGATCTCAGCAAGACGCTGCTCTGCACCGGAAATGACAACCGTATCGAAGCCGAATAAGAACGCGCCCAGGGCGGACACGGCGGCGCTAACGATCAAAGGTCGACGGAGGTTCATTCCTAGTCTCATGTCATCGGGAAAAGCGCCGCCGCCCAGAGCGGTCGTTGGCGTGACGCGCTACATCTGAAGCCCGCCGCCGCCGGATTATTCGGTTCGACGAGTCGCAAACGAGACCTCCATGATAGCGGGCGACCACGCGGTGTTGCGAGTGCCCTGAGCCCGGCCGCCATCGAAAATGATGCGTCGAGTAGAACGGCTGCCGGGCAAGATATTATACGCATTCTAACTTGAAGTAGCGCGATCGAGGCACGTCGCGGCGCAGACGGTTTTCATCAGTTGGTCGTCCATCGCGACGCGGCGCCAGGCGTCAAT
>PABB01000028.1 GCA_002702655.1 Planctomycetaceae bacterium | reverse complement strand
GACGGCTGCGCCGGCTCGGCCGACGGAGCTGGCGCGATTGCAGCGGCACACGACATGGTTGCCGGGAAGAGGCGAGGGCCGTGGAGTCAAATGGCTTGGAGTCGCTGTCCCGGGAGCCTCCCGCCTGCCTGGGCGCGGCCGTGGGTGTGGGGCCTGTGGAAGGCCTCCGTCGTGTCGTCACCACGGGATCTGGAGGAAGTGCTTGCAGACCCGAGCACACGCGCGCAGTCCACATGCAAGCCAGCCATTCTCAGCTTCCCACCGAGGTGAAGGAGCAGTCGACCGCAAAGACCTCCGTCTACCGGCAAGGTCATCTTGTTTACGATGGCGCCACGGGTGAGTACGTAGACGACGAACACGGCGAGGCAGGCAAGCGTCACGGCTTTGGTCCTGGCATGTCGCTCAATGAGATGCTGAAGTGGTCGATCGAGAATAGCGACCCGGCCGAGCTGGCGCGCCGCGCGGACGACTCAAAGGTTCAGCCGCCATCGCAGCTCGACCGCGAGATTTTGGACATGCTGCTCGGTGAGCCGATCGTGGCAAAGATGCGCGAGTGCCTAGGCAAGCTTGAAAGGAGCGAGCTAAGCACGGTCGAGGGGCTAGATGCCGGAAACGCGGCGCTCGAGGAGCTGGAGTACTACGCCGAGGATCTCGACCACGCCATCGACCTCGCCAAGATCGGAGGCCTTGCCGTGCTCAAGCGGTGCTGCGCGTTCGGACTGCTGGATGGCGAGGGCCTCTCGAGCGAGGAGGCGGCCGAGGAGAAGCTCGCGGCCGAGAATGGCGAGGATGCGGCGTGTCTGCGCGAGGCGGCGTGCGGCGTGCTCGCTGCCGCGCTCCAGAACAACCCAAAGGTCGCCCGCGCCGCCGCCGCCATCGGCGTGCAGACGATGCTGCTCGCCATGCTGAGCGGTGGAGGCGTCGGCGCGTCAGCGGCGCGTGTGGGGGGCGTCGGAGTGGTCCGTAAGGCTCTGCTGGCGCTATCGGCGCTGCTTCGCACGACTGTGGACGACCCTGGAGAGGAGGCGACGGAGGCGGCCAAGGAGCGAAAGATCGACCTTACCGACGCCGATAGCCTTGCCAAGGTAGCAGCGGAGGCGGCGCAGGCGTCGGCGACCCTCGCTGCCTCCAAGATGGCGGCTGTCGATGCGGCGCTGCCGACGCTTTGTGCGCTGTCGGCGCATCCTGACCTCAAGGTGCGCCGCCGCGCCATCTTCCTGCTGGCCTCGCTCGCCGCTGCCTCGCCCCAGGCCGCCGCTGCCATCGCCGCCATCGCCTCCGCGCGGGTCGTCACCGCCTCAGGAGCCGATGCCGACGCCTCGGCAGCCGGGTCGCCACTGCTGAATGGTCTGCTTGGGGCGTTGTCGGATGAAGACGAAGACCTGCGTACACAGAGCCAACGGCTTCTGCTGGGCGTGCGTGCGAGTGCCGATGGACCGGGAGCAAATGGCAGCGGGGGGGAGGAGGCTGCTGCAGCCCTCGCGAGGAAACTGGAGGAGTGCGCAGGCGCAGCGGTGATTCGACAGGCGCTGCAGAAGTCGGCGGAGGCGGGGGCGGAGGCCGTGGATCCTGAGGAGGGCTCGCGGCTGCGCCAGCTCTTGGAATGGGTAGAGAAGGCGTGATGCCAGGGGGAGGTGCGGGAGAGGTGCATAGCTAGGGGCGGAGGAGGAGGAGGAGGCAGGATCAGACTCGAAGGGGATGATGTGGCTACTGTCGAGATGGCTACACTCCCCTGACTCAAGCACGCGCCGTTACACATGCACGCCCACGCAGCCCAGCACTACTTCGAGATGCGGCGCAATGATGAGACGCATTCTTCTACTCGTCGCCTTTCCCGGAGCGGGAGGCTGCAGGAGCTCAGGCTTGACCGCGCCTTGACGCAGCGTCCCTCGAGCCACCCTGCAGCCTCCCGTGATGACGGCTACAGAACGAGGTCATGCTAATCTGAGCGCAACGCGCGGGGGGAGGGAGGCCGGACGAAGTGAACGCTTGTGTGCACGCAGCTTAGGGATGCAGTTGCCTTGTCTGATGGCGTGCCGGATGCATGTGGCCATGGATGCGCGCGGAAATGACCAGGCATTCCGTCAACTCGACTGCTTTGCGGTAGAGTACATGTAGGTTCCTACAGCCGGGTGCGATAGCGGATACTTCTTACAACGGCACGGGACCGGCGGGGGACGCTCGCAAGCCGCACATCCACATGCGCACATTGCCCGGCCGCTCGGCGATTTCCGATTAGGATTATAATAGATACGGGCATCGCGTCGGCGACTCGAACGGAAGGTGCCGACTGCCGTGCTCTTTTTTTACTCTAAGTGTTACGTTACGCCGCGCCATGATGTGGTTCCGACGCTCCCGTGTGTGGCTGCGGTGCCGTGCGGTGTGTCTCACATCCGACCGTAGCTACACAAGAGATCCTGCCACACTTCCCCCCAGTCGGACACACGGCGCTCGACGCGGAGAGTATCACTCTCACGTGAGAGGCCCCCGCCGTCACTCACAAGAAAAACAGAAACAAAACTGCACACAAGACTACTGCTCCCCAGAAAGATGCTTCTGCTCTCCTCCTACACGTCCTTCTCCCGCTCCGTTCCTCACACTGGCACAGTCGCTCTCAAAAGTCAAGAGTCGTCGTCGTTCCTCCCCTCTGCGCCTCGTCTCGTTCCACCATGTAGAAAGAGCGCGCAGCTAAAGCGCGCTCCCACATCATGCCCCACAGTCCTCACGGTGGCTGGCGCGATGCTCTCGCCGCCTACGCCACCACGCAAAAAGTAAAAATCCCGGCGGGCTGCCCAACCTTCGCGCGCTCGCGCGTAGGGCACCCACCCGATAAGTCCCGTCGTGCCACTGTCCAGGCCAGGTCAGCCCCACGCTAGCGTCTCATGCGAGAGCTGCTGCGGCTATTGGGGCTCAGGCATCACTTGGCTCGACTTGACCTTTTGCTGCGCCGGCTCGCCCGCCGTCAGCGTGACTCCGCCCGCCGTGGGCACCCCGCCCTCCTCGCCGTCGTACTTCTTACGCATCGCATAGCCTCGCCACCTGCTCTGGAGAAGGGAGACGAGGTAGTTGGTCAGCGCGTTGTGCGCCGGCTTCTCGAGGCGCGACAGGTGCGGGACGCGCTGCGCCGCCTTCTGCATCTTCTTGGTCGTGTCGCAGACCGGCACCGGCACCCCCGCGTGGTTGTGCGACACGGCGGTGAGAGTCTCCATGAAGTGGATGTAGCCGCCGTGGTCGGGGATGTCGAGCCTGCCGAGGTGCTTGAGCATCTCGGCGCGGGTGAGCGCGGGCGTGCTGCCGGCGATGCCGAGCGGCTGCTTGAGCTGCTGAAGGATGGCGAGCAGGTTGTGCGAGGGCACGATGAAGGTGCCCTTGGGGTCGTACTTGAGCCAGACCTCGCGGAACTCCTCGATGTCGTCCATGCCGATGCGGAGCCTCTCCGCGCCGACGTTGGCAAAGTTCTCGAGGATAACTCCGATCATGATGGAGAGAACGATGTAGGCCATGATCATCTGGAACGCAAGGTAGATGAAGATGGCGAAGAAGGACTGGCCGCACGAGTCCTCGGGAATGTGGCGCGTTTTGACCTCGCCGGTGCGTGGAATCGTGAACGTCTCCTCGAGGCCGTCGACAATGGGGCCGCACTGCGGGCAGCAGGTGAGCCGGTTGTGGCCCCAGGTGTAGTCGAAGGCGTCGTGCATGATGCCGTTGAAGCTCTCGCCCGTCGACGAGCGCACGAGCGTGAGCATGCCCGTCCACCACGTGGCGAAGTTGGCGTGGCGGTTGATCATGTCACCCCAGTTGGTGCCGTCGTCCGAGTAATGGAAGTCGTCGACGTCGTACACTTCGCCGTTGGCGCTCGACACCGTGCGCGTGCCGTCGATGTCGTAGTTGCCCGGCGTGTAGTTGACGTTGGAGAAGAGCTGCACGGCGAGGATGTCGAAGATGAGAATGAGCAGCCCGATGAGGATCATGATGTTGTTGAGCTGCGGCAGAGAGATGTAGACCGTCATGATGATCGTGCGGAGCTGCTTGGCCGTCTTGATGACGCGGAGAATGCGCACCACACGGAAGAGGCGAAGGACGCGGATGATCGTCGGCGGGAAGGGGATGCCCTTGTTGCCGCCGGGCGCGGTGTCGAGCATCGTGATGGTGACCTCAACGGTCGAGATGGTGACGAGGAAGAAGTCGAAGCAGTCCCACGGGTTCTTGAAGTAGTTCTTGAAGCCGAGGCCGATCCACTTGACGATCATCTCGATGATGTAGATGACGAGGAAGGCGATGTTGATCGCCCGCATCGCGTCCTTGACGACGCCGATGTTGACCTGGTTGTCAACGGGCTGGTTGTAGTCCTCCGACGGGTAGCGGTAGCGAGGCTCGTGCCAGTCGCAGCCCATCTGCAGCATGTTGGCAAGGATGATCGCCATGATCGCGAGCTCGAACTTGGTCGAGGTGACGACGTAATACACGTTGAGCCGCCACGGCGCCGCGGGCGGCGCGTCCTGCTTGAGCGGGCGCGTGGCGAAGACCTGCTTCTGCGTCTTGACCCACTCGGCCGCCTCCTCCGTCATAAGGAGCAGGCCGTCGTTCTCGGCCTTGATCTGCGAGAAGGTGTCGACGACGACGCCGACGGTCATGTTGACGACGACGAAGCAGCCGAGGAAGATCCACAGGATGAAGAAGAGCGAGGTAATGCCCGACTGCGGCGTGTGGATCTCCATGGGCTCGCCGACGCCGCCGAGGCCGGTGTCGTCGAGGTTGGAGAGGCGCCACGGCACGACGAACTGGGCCTCTGAGTCGGAGTCCATCGCGACGTGCATCACGTCGGGCCAGCCCTCGAGCGCCGAGATCTCGAAGAGGAGGAGCAGCGACGTCGCGAGGTGGTCGAAGTTGCCAAACTGCGGGTAGAACCACTGCGGGAACTCTGAGAACTCGAGCCAATGGTTGGCCAACTCGTGTTTGCCCTCGGCGGTCGCGACGTCGGCCATGTCGGAGAGCAGGATGCCGTCAGTGGTGCGGCGCGTCAGGTTGTAGCGCGAGAGCGACATGCACTCCTCGTAGTCCGTCTGTGGCAGATTGGTGCCGTCGGGCAGAATACGCCCGATGTCCTTGACGCCAGGGATGACGCGCGACCCGTAGGGCAGGTCGGAGTAGGCGGGATCCATGCAGTAGCCCAGCTTGCCGCCGAAGAGCTCGAGGCCGAGGATGGCAAAGATGATGAAGAAGAGGAAGGCGACGAGGATGAGCGAGCCCATCGCCGGCACCGACGCCACCAGTGTCTTGACGGTGATCTTGAGGTCCTCGTAGCGCGAGACGAGGCGCAGCGGGCGGAGAGCCCGCAGCGCCCGCAGGGCCTTGAGTCCGGGCACGATGAAGTTGAGGATCGAGATGCAGACGATGACGAAATCAAGCCAGTTCCACAGCGAGGCGAAGTAGCATGGGCCGAGCACAAAGCCCGACGATGGCGAGGCAGGCGTTGCCTTGGGCGTCTTCGACTTCACGACGCCCATGGCGATCATCTTGATGATCATCTCCAGTGCGAAGATGACGGTGAACACGATGTTGAAGATGGCCATCACCTGCGCGTAGGTGGTGGTGCTCTTGACCTGCGGGAAATCGAAGAGGAGCATCGCCGTCGAGACGAGGATGAGGCCGATGATCACGGCCTCGAAGAGCCAGTGGGTGATCAGCTTGCAGCACGCGATGCGGATGGGGTTGTCCCAGCCGAAGACCATGAGCGACTTGTCGTAGTTGCCCTCGGCGGCGTTCAGCGGGAAGAGCGGCTGCGGCTTGTTCTCCTCCTCCTCCTCCTCCTCGATAACGGCGGCGCCGTTGGACTTGCGCGAGGCCGCGTCCTTGCCCGCCGCCAGATTGGCCGACGAGCCGTACGGCATGTACTGGTTGAACTGCCACGTCATCACCTGATCCTCCTTCTGCGCGGCGAGCTTGCCGACGGAGCCGGCGCGCCCGAAGGCGCCCGGCACGTCGTCCTTGTCCGGCGCGATGATCTCCTCATCGTCCTCCTCCTCCTCGTCGTCGTCCTCGTCGAAGTTGGAGAGGAGGATGGCGATGAAAAGGTTGAAGAGCAGCAGGTTGCCGATGACAAAGAGGCCGATGAAGTAGATGATGGCAAAGGGGATCGGCAGCGCCTGCGCCATGTTGTTGTCCCACGTCGCGCGGTGCGAGTTGAACATAATCTCGTTCCAGTTCTCACCCGAGAGCACGACGAAGATGGCGAGGAAGGCGTTGCCGATGTCGTCGAAGTGGTAGCGCGACGGCCACTCGTCGTCCTGGTCCCAAGTGATCACTTGCTGCGCCCACACCTGCGGGAAGTGCTCGGCGGTGTAGTTGAGCTCGGGGCGCGGGTAATAGCCGCCGAAGAGGTCCATACCGAGCAGGATGAAGATGAGCACGATGAGCGCGAGCAGCGAGATCAGGTATCCGACTGAGAGCAGCGACGTCGCGAGCGTCGAGATAATCTTGCGCATCGACTCGATCGAACGCACGAGCTTGAAGAGACGGAAGATACGGAAGGCGCGCAGCACCGAGAGCGGGAAGGGCAGCGTGATCGCTGACGTCGAGAACTTTGCGAGCATGTCGAGCACGATCTCGAGGATCGAGAAGACAACGACGAAGCAGTCGAAGACGTTCATCCAGTCCCGTACGTACAGCTTGCCGAGCGCGATCATCTTGACAAACATCTCGAAGGTGAAGATGCCAGTGAGGACGATGTTGATGATGGTGAGCATCCAAAAGTAGGGCTGCGGCAGGTAGTCCCACTTAGCGTCAGTCACCGTGTTGATGGCGATGGTGCGCGTGCTGCCGACCGGCTGCGGCGAGTACTTGAGCATCATGACGAGCGTGTTGAAGAGGATGCAGCCCTGCACGAACCAGTCGAAGTACTTGTTCTTGACGAGATTGAGGCACATCTGCCGGAAGCCGTTCTCGTGGCTGAGCTCTAAAATGGCATTCTGCGTGGCCTCCTCGCCGCTCTCCTCCTTGACCTTCTCCCCCCCGTCCTTGTCCGCCATCTCGAAGTTGTCGCAGAGCACGGCGAGGAACAGGTTGATCACAATGATCGCGCCGAAAAGCACCAGAATGATGAAGTAGATCCAAACCCACGACGAGTTGCCGTCCATCAGCTGGTACATCATGTCCACCCACCCCTCGAGGGAGATCGCCTGGAAGAGTGAGACCATCGCCCACGGAAGGCTGTCGAAGGAGGTGATGCCGTAGTTGGGGTTGGCCTTGTACGAGCAGGTCGGGTCGGCAAGCCCGGTGTCCGAGCAGCGGCACTCCTGCCCGGCGCGGCACGAGTAGGTCCACGTCGCGCCGACGCCAGCGCTCTCCATCTGCTTGGTGTTGGGGCCAAGCGACGAGCACATGCCGCCGACAAGAGTCACCGTTGCCTCGTCCCACTCGCAGCCTGCGTTGCAGATCACCTCTGTGCTCGACCAGCTGCCGTCGTCCTCTTGCACGTGGCACGTGTGGCGCAGCGTGCCCTTGAAGAGCGCGCCGCCGAGCAGACCGAAGATCACAATGATGAAGACAAGGAAGACGAGCACGTTGCACATCTGGGGCATCGCCTCCAAGATACACTGTACGAGCACGCGCATGCCGCGGATGCGCTGCAGCGACCGAAGCGGGCGCAGCGTCTTGATGAGACGCAGCGTCGAGATGCCTGGAACTCCCGAGCTGAACATCTCGATGAAACCGATGATCACAACGAGGAAGTCGAGCCAGTTCCAACCCTGGCGCAGGTAAGAGTGCGGGTGAAGCATCAAACCCTGCGCAATCATCTTGATCACCATCTCGATCGCGAAGATGATGAGGAAGACCAAGTCGACATATGAGGCCAACGAGCACGGCCCAGGCGCGTTGATGTCGCACTTACCCATGGGCTTGAAATTGGCAATGTTCCACTGCTTCGCAGCCCACGCCGGAGACTGCTTCATGGTCTCGGCCGCGCCCTCACCCTCGAGCATGAATTTGAGGACGGGCTCGTTGAGGAGCATCATGGTCAAACAGTTGGCCGCGATCAAAACCAAAATGATGTGGTCGAACATGGGCCACTCCACGAGCTGTATGCACTGTTTCCGCGGGAAGGCGTCGCGGTCGAGAATAAACCACGCCTTCACCGCGTACTTGGGCGCCCCTGCCTCCTTGGCCCGCGCCGCCTGATCCACCACTGCCATAAACTGCTCCGTCGCAGTGGCCTCCTCGTCCATCTCCTCACCATCCATGGGGAGAGGCGTCGCCCCACCCTCCATTGCAGCGCTGGCCGCCAGCTCTGTTAGAACAAGCTCTCCTCTGAGCGGTGGGCCAACTCGCCAACACACCGCTCACCGCTCCGCTTGCAACGGAAGTCGGTGTCGTTACTGTTCAGCCGTTTCGCAGTTGACTGGGGGGCCCTTGGGTTCAAGCAGTGGAAGGGCCGGTTCCGGCGGTGGCTGTCGGGAGCGCAAAGGGGATCGGCCAGGCCCCCCAGCGAGGCGTTCGAGGAGGTGCAGGCGCCATGGTCCGTCCCTATGAATTTATCGCCCTGACCTGACCGTCCCCCCTCAAGTTGTGCCCGTTTTCTGCTTTTCAATCGAGCCTCCAATGTAGAGAAGGAACGGTAACGGTAGGATTCCTAGTTTCTGGCGTGGGCTAAGAAGTGTCAGGGCAGGCTTCAGCAGGCTTCAGCGATCTGCCCTCTGGTCTCGCACGCGTGGTCGTGTGTCCAGCCAGGCTCCTCTCGCAAGGCAGTGTCTCCTCGCCTTTGCCGCTGCGTCGCCCGTCGACGCTCGTCCGCCTGGTCAACATGCTCTCGATCGCCGCCGCTGCCTTCGCCTACAACATCGCGCCCGTCCCGGCGCCGCACGCCGTCGTGCCTGCCACTGCTGCCGCTCGCGCCTGCCGCATCGCCATGGAGGAGGGCGTTGCTTCGCTCCCGCCCACCGCCGCGCAGAAGACTTGGTTCCCCAAGTCGGCCGACACCGCCAAGTCGGCGAAGAAATGGTTCGTCGTCGATGCCGAGGGCCTGCGCCTCGGCCGTATGTCTTCGGAGGTTGCCAAGATCTTGCTCGGCAAGAACAAGGCCACTTACACGCCTGGAGCTGATGTTGGCGATGCCGTTGTCATCGTCAACGCGGAGAAGATCATCGTGACGGGAAACAAGCGGAAGGATAAGCTGTACCGGCGGCACTCGGGCCGGCCCGGCGGCATGAAGATCGAGTCGTTCGAGGAGCTGCAGGCGCGCGTGCCGGAGCGCATCGTCGAGAAGGCGATCGTCGGCATGCTCCCGAAGAACTCCCACGGCCGCGAGCTCTTCCGCAACCTGAAGGTGTATGCTGGCCCCGAGCACCCGCATGACGCCCAGTCGCCGGAGCCGCTCACCTTCGGAGGCTTGACGTCGACGCCCGATACTCAGGTCCTGGAGTACCTGGATCCGGACGCACCCAAGTGCGTTAACTAGAGAGGCGGCGGTGGACGAGAGGACAGGAGCGGACCCTATAAGTGACGGATGCGGGGGGAGACGGAGAGTGTCTCCTATACGTGGGGTTGCATCTGCGTGCTTCGGGCGCACCGGTTCTCAGCGGACGTGCACACGACACACACACGGTCATACTGCGCAGCCACGACAGATTCGAGGAGAACGATGAAATAACGATGGAGGAGGGTTTGTTGTTTTGAGTTGAGAGCTTTGAGCGGATCGGTCGTCATGCAGGTTGAGTGTGCCCCGCGCAGGGTTTGCAGAGTAAAATTATTTTTTGCGAAACCGGAATCGCGCGCGGCCTAACTAATTAGGGTCGGTTGACAGCCAGTGAGATCGCGCATGCCGCATGCGGCGGTCCGGCGAGCGGCGTCGCGCGGCGTCTGGGGCTGCCGTGCGACACCCGACACCGTATTATCGCGTGCATGTGCCGTGCGAGGACTACGTTGCACAACTAGAGAGCCATCTGCCATGGCCCATGCACGGCGCGATGCGGCCGCGCGTGCGCCGTCTCTCGTCTCGCGCCAACACGCCTCGAGTCTCCCGTGAATCTCCCGAGTTCCACCCCAAACGCGGCGCACACAGATACATGAGGTCGCCAACGCACCAGGACACCATGCATGACACAGCCGCGCGCGCGCGCGCATTGCATCTGCTCAAAGTCCATCCTTGCGCCGGCCGCAGCATCGATCCAAGCGGTGCACAGAAGCTTTCCGTGCCGTACCACCACTTGGGAGTGCGAGCCTTGCATGTGATGTGAGACGACGCCCTTGTCGCCCTCGCCTAGAAACTGACGCTCTACCACTTCGCACACTGACGCTCTACCAAACCGAGGAGAGGGGCTCCGAAGGCACGAGCCTTCCCCTCCGCTCTACCTCCGCTCGTTCGTTCCACTCACGCGATGGTAAATCATTCGTGTGGTGAGGCTCAACCACAGCCGCCGCCGCCGCAGCCACCGCCGCGATTGCAGCAGCCGTCGCGGTCAAAGTTGGAGGCGCTGCGGTTGGCCGCCTGCACCCGCTCCTGGATGGCCTCCTTGTCGTACCCCTCATTGTACAGCTTGCGCTGGAACTCATCTCCCAAGATCTCGAGTGCCTCGCCGAGCAGCTTGAAGCGCGCCTCCGCCTGGGAGCGATGCTCCTCCGAGTCCGAGTGCTTGTCTGGGTGCCAGACGAGGGCCTGCTGCTTGTACGCGTGCTTGATCTCGACGCCAGACGCGATGGACGACACGCCAAGTAGGGCGTAGTAGTCGGGCCGCTTCGTCCTACGTACCTCAAAGGAAGCTCGCTGTTGCGCGTGCGCGACCTGCGTGTCGTTCTGGAAGGTCTGGGCGAGGGCGGACATGTCATGTAACGCCTCCTCGTGCCGGCCGAGGGCGTGGAGGACCTGAGCCTTGGTCAGCCAGGCGGACTTGCAGTCGTCCTGCGCGTAGATCGCCAGCGCGCAGTCCTTGAGCGCCTCGTCGTAATTCTTGAGGCGCAGGCGCGCGGCGGCGCGCTCGGCGTGCAGCGAGGCCACGAGCGGCGCGCGTTGATTGTCGTCCGCCACGAGGGAAAGCGCGCTCGAGTACTCGACGTCGGCGGTCTCAAAGGCGCGCGAGTTGGCAGACTGCTT
>PABB01000027.1 GCA_002702655.1 Planctomycetaceae bacterium | reverse complement strand
GGGCACAGTCGGCCCCAACTTAGCGTCCTCGGCCAGCAGCGCGTCGCACTCTCGGTCGTAGCGGCGCTGGACCGCGGCAAGACGCCTCTTGCACCACTGCTTCGTGTGGCCGTAGTACCCGCAGTAGCTACACGCTCTCGGGCAGATCATACCACGTGACGGACCGCCGTTATGACCCATCAGGCAGGTGAGGATGTTCATAATCGACTGCGCCTTCCGCCAATCCTTTGTCTCACTTAGCTTCTCGCGCCATTCCATCACCTCTTCCTTGACTGCGGCCTTAGGCCGGTAACCATTCGAGCGCGGCATTTAAGAAACGAAGTCCCTAACGATGCTATAGGTCTCCTGCTTCACGCGTGCCCTCTCCTGCTCGGCTGGGCTTATCACGACACGGGGCGGAGCTAAGTCTGCGCTGAGTGCAAGGAGAAGTGCTCCACCGAGCACCTTAACCAAGTCCATCCAGCTACTCCTCATTCAGAAACTTCGCTATCCTCGCTACCCGCCTCCACCTGCGGGAGGACTGCGATCGTCGCGGCGGCTGTGATGACAGACGGTGGCAGCAACAACAGCCCCCGCTCGTTCATCGTCTCCGTTCGCGCACGCATCGCTTCCAACTCATCTCGCATACGGTCCACGTCGCGGTGTAGCGCTTTGATCGCCGACAGCAGCGGTAAGACATCCCCCGTGACGCGCATCCCCTCTACCGAGCATCAGAATACCTTTTGCGGAATTGTGCCTCCCGCACGACCCTCATGCGTTCCTTCGCCTCCTCAGAGCCTTTCACCAGTCTGCCGCGGCTTTTCGGGGGATCGGTGGATTCGGGGTGTGGGAGGGGGTGTGTAACTGGGCGATCTGGGGCTGTAGCTGCTGCAGGAGTCGACATCGGAAATTGAAGCCACGCTGCTGGTGACTGAATCTGTCCCCTCATCCTCAGTGTCTGCTCCATCGTTCTCTTCTTCACTATCAGAAGAATAGTCGGAGTCCTCCTCCTCGCCGTCGAGCTCGCTGACGTCTTCACCCTCTTCTCCTCCTTCCGCCATAACCCAATCCTCGTCCTCCAACGCTGCCTCTAACTCCTCATCTGGGACGTCGGCGACCAACTCACGAAGATACCAGGCATCTGTCGCCACATACTCGTCCCAGTACGTTTTTGGCGGTGGTTTCCGTGTGCGCCTCGGCCTCCCATTCCATTGGATCACCGAGGCGGGGTCCATTCCTGTTTTTACGATCTCGTCTTCCATCGTCTTTACGTTGTGAATCAGAAGAAGTGGCATAGAAGGCCGCAACCCCCGGCGATTCACGTATCATCTGCTCATAGCGTCGACCACCTGGTGCCCATTCGTACGGCGCACTACACGCTTCACGTGTCTCTTCGACTAACCTCTTTGCACTCTCTACCTCACACATTAAGATCTGTGGTGGCAAGCGAGGTGCCGTCGTTGCGTCTCCGCGATAGTATACCGGAAAGCTGACCTTCTCGGCTGTGTGCCCGCGCTTACGTATCAACTCGCTGCGAACACCATGCAGCTCTGTAGTACGGTTGTAGAGCCACTGCTGTCCAAAGCATCCGTTCTGTGAGGATACCACATCAAAGTTATACCACATGGCATCTTGCAACAGCGACTTTAGGCGTTCTAGCTCCTGGAGAGCAAATCGATACTCGCGTGCAAAATGCTCCGCGTATTCTTCCATTGCATCTAAGTGCACCTTCCTTTCCACCTCCACGTCCGCACAACACTCACACATAGTTCTCGAACGCTACCAAGGCCGCAGCTCCCCCTACAGAGAGAAAAAAGTGCTTCTGGTGGCAGCTTAGCGTCTTTACGCATGGACAGATGACCGTGATGTACGTCGCATAGGTCAGGAGACCCGCGACGATCACTTGGCTACGCATCACTCTCATTTGCCTGAGAAAGTTCGTCTCTGACCCACTGATCGATCGTCTTGCCGTTGAGGTCGCGCTCACGAGGCTCGATCCTCAGCATCTCGTTGATGCTGTATGTCTTGTGACGGTTGTCGAGCCATTCGAGTGCGTGCTCATCGTTGCAAAACCACCAGTCGACCGGGCCGTCGCGCAGTTTGTACATCTGCTTGCGTAGCGAGCGCTTCGCACACCAGCGACACGCGTGGTGAGTGGTGGGCTTGCGAATCACCTTTGGAATGAAGACTGACGACATGCGAAAAGCGCTCGTGTTCGGACAAGCGCTTGGCTTTACCTAATTTAGCGCCCCATGAGCAAACCCGCCAAGACCCCCCCTACCGCACCCGCAGCCGCTAGCTTTGCCATTCGCTCGTCTGGCGTAGTGGCAGACCTGCGGCAATAGTAGTCGAATCCGACGCCGCCAACAGCGTGGTGCACGAGCGGAGGCAGCGGCAGCACCCTGTCGAGGCCCATCACTTTGACGGCCGCGCCGGAGAGGACAGCGCCACCATACGTGCCATTGCTCATGGTGCAGCCGGGCTGCCACGACTTGTAATCTGAGAAGGTTGGGTTGGGGTATCCAGGCGACGTCATGGTTATCGACATCCAGCTAGAAAAAAGTCTGATGTTTACGTAAGCGGATGTCAAACTGCGCTACGTACATGGTGATGTCGGCGATGGCCGGTGCACTAATGCTCCTGTGTGTCTTGGTCAGTGCGACGCTCGTCCTGCGGTTTTTTCCAGAGCCACAGTGCAATGGCACAGCCCGTGCTAGGAGCGGCGTACAACTCGATGAGCGCGGACATGCGCTTCAAGCTGGGCAACTACATGACAGCCCTCGAGAGGCGCTACGGGGATCCGGCCGCGTATGCGGCCCAACGCGCCGAGATGGCGGCGGAACAGGCAGCAGTAATGTACTCGGAGGCCAAAACGCGCGAGCAGGCTCTTTCAGCCGCTTACGGGAAGAATCGCGAGGCGATACGACAGTCGCACCACGCTAGAATGGCAAGCCGGTCTCTAAATAGATACCCTCCGTCGGCGCCTGGCCCTGCGCAGAGTCATAATCTTGCACCTCCTGCTGCGTCGCCCGCGCATGAGCCACCAGAGCAGCCTGGTCTTCCCCAGTAAGGCGTGTATTGATCCCGTCCGTCTCCAGGTGAGCAGTGTAGCGTTTCGCGGCATCTAAGTCCCGCGCACTCGCGCCGGGCGGTTTGGGCTCAGACGCGGTCACATCCTCCGCCTGAAACTGCGCTGTTGCTTTTTCGAGGCGGTCGCTTTGCAGCTGCCGCTGGAAAGCTATGTACCCCAGACTCGCTCCGAGTGCCAACACCCAGACTGCAGACATGTTGCTTCGCTGATCTTGCCTTCAGAAGATCCGCGTTGTCAAGGTGAGTGTGTTCGTAGACGAACTTGATGAAGTCCCCAAAGTCCATACGCTGGCAGAAGCAGGCGCCGAAGACGCGCTCACCATCGCCGCGGAACCGCTGGTAGATCTCTGTGAGGACGTCGTAATGGAAATTGAGCCAATTAACTCGGTGGCGGACAGGGTCGGGCCGCGTGTACACCTCCTCGTCAGATTCGTCTTCCCAGTAGAGGTCTTGCACGTCATGCATTGGGCGGTAATTACGGTCGCCCTTAAACGCTGACATAGTCCGGGACGGTTTGGAAGTAGTCTATCGCTTCTACGACACCATTGGAATAAGTATCGAGGTAGTACATGATAAGGAGGAGCGCGTCGGCGAGGTCATCCTTCTTGTGCAGCTCCTCCCATGGCAGTTGCACCGCGTGAGTTGCAAATGCGTCTGGGTTTTGCGCGACGAAGTCAGTCACCCATTGCACGGCGCGCTCTTTGTTCATGCGGTAATTCTTGGTGCCGAGGTTGTAGTGTGCCTTCACGCTGCGCGCGTTGATGATGATGCATTTGTCGAAGAACATCGTTTGAAGGACCGATTCAATGATACGCATGTTGCACCGCATTTGCCTCTCGACGAGGACGGCGATGGCATCGTTGAAGGCCCATTCGTGACGCGCCACGAAGTCGCGGACGTACTGCACATTGTTTGCAGGAAGGTAACGTCCGTTGGGCACGAGGCTCACGTTGTTCCAAAACACGAATTTGCATGTGGCGAGATCAAACACCGCCAGGCCGAGATTCTTGATCCCGACGTCAACCGAGACTACGTAGCGCATTTTAGGAAGGTTTAATACTGGCTTCAGAAAGATTCACGTCCGCGGAAGCGGCGTCGATTGCCAAAACGTCCCTCTCTACCCCCACCCCACAGCACATGATCTTCTTACAGCGGCTTTTCAGCATGTAAGTCAGACACAGCCCAAACATAGCCGACACAGCACCGACCACCGTCAACACAAAGGTTCCGTTCCTCTCGATAAAATCAGGCTGTGGACAGCCTACGCCAACGCACTCCACGGGACACTGAATGTTCATCCCACCCCCACCCATCGGAAATAGCCATACTCATTTACGCGAACGAAAGCATGCCGCGGCCGTCCTTGATGGTCAGCCAGTTGTAGTAGATGCCGTGGACGTCGACCTGGTATTCGTCGGTGGCCGTGGTAGTGCCGGCCGACGGCGCGATACCGTCGATGGCGATCGACAGCTTGGCGTGCGACACCTTCGAGAAGTTGAGGTGCCCCGCCGGGTTCTGCCCCTCCGGCGCGAGCGAGAAGGGGTAGCTGTAGATCTCCTTGCGATCGTACTGGCGCCCTAGGGTCTTCAGCGCCATCACGAGCTCGTGGTTGTTGTCATGCCAATCGCCGGCCGAATTGACGCCCTTCGGATTCGACTCAATGATCGTCTCCATCAGATCAGTCCACTTCTCGCTGGTGTTCGAGTGGAGCTGCGGCATCCAGCGGTCCATGAGGTACTCGCGGTCGACACCCTGGCCGTCGAGGTGCTTCGTCTGGCCGTTGAGCTTGAGGACGAAGTTCTTGACCTTGATCGTCGTCGGCTTCGCGTGATCGAGATCGGTATCGGCTGCAGTGGCCATGTCGATGCACTCGTCGACGCTCTCCGGATTCGGGTCCTTGCCGTTGCCGTGGTACGCGAAGTAGTTCTTCGTCTGCGCGGTGTTGGCAGCCGCCTTCGTCGCGGTCCCTACCTGGCCGATCGCGTGGGTGTTCGTCGTGTCTCCGCCCATGTCCGACACCTTGCGGATCGTGATGATCAGCTCGGTGACCGGGTGGAGGAACGAGAGGTCGAGGTCGAGGGTCTGCGCCGAGCCCGCCGCGTTGCACGTGACAATGAACTGCTTCGAGATGTGGTTGCCACTCCACATTTTCATGAGGCGGACGTGCTCGCTGTTCATGAGCGACGTGGCCTCGGGGCCGGTCACGTGGACGTAGGCGCACCGCAGCTGGCACCGCTCGAACGCGCTGCCGTCGAACTTGATCTTCGACAGCTGGCAGTCCTTCGCCGCCACCGTCGCGTCGATCGGATAGGCGTCCGAAGTCCCGGACTGGGCTCCAACAGTGTAACCGCCGTGGCACATCAGCAGCTCCGAAAGCGGGCGGAACTTGATGTTGATGCGGACATCGTTGACGCCGGCGATCGCCGCGAGTGGGAAGAACTGCGACGGGTGCTTCGTGAAGAAGAACTGCAGCGGGATGCACAGCTTCTTGCCCGGCTTCGTCGTGATCGATGTTGCGCCTTTTGCCTTGTGCGCGATGATGCGGTCCTTGGCGTCGCTCCGTTCGTCGATGATGTAGGGAAGCACACCAGTTGGCGCACTCGTCGAGTTAGTTGCCTGGATGTGCCCGCGGACGAGCGGGCGGCCGGTCTTCAGGATCTGGTTGTAGCCGTGGGTGTTCAGGTCGCTCTTCATCAGCTCGTTCTGGATGTTCATCTCCTCGCCGGTGATCGTCTCGATGTCGTGCGTGCCGATCTGCAGGGTCATCTTCTCGATCATCGCGTAGCCGAGATGGTCGACCCAGCCCCAGAAGGCGGCGTCGGCTGCGGGCATTTGGCCACTAGACGACCCAACCGTAATGCCGGACGTGTCCGCCTGCTTTAAATCGATCATCAGGTCGACGTTACCGAGCAGATCGGCCGCCTTCGGAATGTTGAAGGTGACGTTCTGGCCGAGGTTCGCGCCGACAACCGGGTCCACATCGCGCAGCTCGTAAGAGAAGGGCGCCGTTCGTGTATAACCGATGTTTTTGAAGTACGAGCGGAGCACGTCCTGCAAAAGGCCGTCCTGCGGACCGGTATTGAAGTGCATCTCGGCAGTTGCCATGGTGTTTGACTTAGTTATCGATCAGAAATTGAGCCCCGGCCGAATCGGCCACATGACGCACTCCGGGGTCCTCCTCCATCTCCCGGAGCCGTACTGCCTTCAAATTCGCGTGGATCGTCTCAAAGTCGCCTTCGATGATCTCATTCTTGTACCTCGTCTGCTGCGGCGGGTCCAGGAGTATCTTCTCCCCGAGGCCCGTCCGGTGTGGTAGGCTCTCCGATGTGTCCGGATTGCCCTGCGCCATCGGCGTTCCGGGGCTCTTTTGGTTCATCATCATTGTTGCCCCCAGAGCGAGAGCCGCTATCAACGGAAGACTCATCTTTCTCTGCAATCGTGCTAGAAATTGTCACTTGCTTCTTCCGACCTGCAGCGTTAGCTTGACGGGTATCACCCGCGGCAGGCAGTACATCAGCGAGCCCGTCACCGCCAGGCTCACCGCCACCACGCCCAGCACCGCCGGCAGCATTCGCCTGCTCGTTACGCCGGAATTTCTGGTTTGCCGTCGCCAGAATGCGCAAATGGTCATGTTGCACGGCGAGCTGCTCGTTTGCGGCCTTTAGCTGCTGCTCGATACTCGCGTAATACTGCTTCTCCTTGCGTCGAAACTCAATACCCCTCCGGAACGCGTCGTCGTCGCGCTGCGGCAGCGGCATTGGGCGCCCGCGGTCGCCGTAATTGCGCAGGATGTCGGCGACGTAGCCCGTGCGTGCGTTGTGCGAGAAGAGGGGGTTCATTTGGCTATTGTGGCGTCGGAATATTTACTCAGCTAGAATTCGCTCCCACCACGCGTGTATCGTCTCCGATAATCGGAGGGGCCTGGATCGGCGCTGTAAAACTCCTCTAACTGTTCGGCGCGTTCGGTCTCCTGCTCTGTTTTGACCACAAACTCGCGCTGTACGTCGTAAACATTGTCGTCGTCCTGCTCTACTTTGACCGCTGGTGGCTCTACCTTGACCGGTGGTGCCTCTATGTCTCCCGCTGGCGGTACAAGTGGTTCGAGTTCCGGATTCGGATCATTTTGTGAGTCGGCTGCCGGGCCCACGAGATCTCGATACGACGGCGCATTGCGAAATGCGGCCCGACCAAAGGCACCACCAGCGGCCACACCGAGGCTCAAAGCGCCACCTGCTACCGTGCCCACGCCGCTTCCCACTTTGCTGCCCAGCCATCCGCCCCAAGAAGGCCCACCAGCTTGGGGTGTGTGAGCAATCTTGGGCCTTCCATCTTTAGAGTTATCGGGTGCGTTTGGTGGGAAGTAGTTGTTCGTGATGAATTGTTGCACAGGCGGCAGCGGATCCGTTTGCGTGCCTGCGTCCGATGGTGGTTCGTCGTTGAGAACAAACGGATCGCCACCGTCGGGCAGACCATTCACACCGATCTTGGCCAGGTCGATTCCGAGTTTATCCATTTTATACTCATAGCCGTGTTCATACTTGTTGTGGAACGTATCCGGTTGGATCGGGCCGAGCGGCGCGCGCGTCGACGGCAGATCTCCGACGGCCGTCGACACCGGGCCTTCGTATGGCTGATGGCCGTGCAGGCACGTCGTTTCCGTGAGCGGTCGTCCCTTGACCCAGTGCTTGAAGTACATCCACGCCTGGTCGATGTTCTGCGGGCCGAACTCGGCCAGCAGGTTCATCATGTACTCGTGCTCCGCCGCGCCGGTAGCCTGGTCGCGCAGGTAGTCGCGCACGCCGGGCAGGAAGGTCAGCGAGCCACGACCCCACCATGTCGGGTGCCACTGTTCAAGCTTCTCGGACGGAATACCTGCTTTCGGTTTACCGTCAACGAACTCTGCAACCCCCCCTCCGGGTGCATCGCGCCAACCCGTCCGGTCGCGAAACACCCACTTGCGCTGCATCTGGCCGGGAAGGTTCGGATAAGCTCTGTCGGGATCGTTCAACTCATGATTGCCCTGCAGCCAGTCGTTGAATTCGCGCTTCAGGCACTCGTCGGCCTCCGCCTTGTAATTGGCCGTCACCTTATCAAAGTAGGCGGCCTGTGCCTCCGATGGTACTTTTAAACCCGCTTTGTACTTGTCCACGTAAGCTATGTCGCGCGCGTCCTCGCCTCCGCCGAGACGAGTCGCTAAATAGGCCGCCTGGTAATTGGGCCACGTCACGCTAGTCGCCGCTTCGGTTGTGGTGCCGCGGCTCCCGCCTACGTCAACCGCTTTCTGACCGCGACCATCCCATTGCCACGGCATTTTGCTTACGAAACGGATCAGATTATTTTCCGAGGCTAGAGTGACACTGGCACATGGCGAGCGCGAACCTCCAGCAGCGGACCCCAGCGTGGCACGCCGCGCGCCGCGGAAAGCTGACTGCGAGCAACCTCGGCTCGGCGCTCGGGTTGTGCCCGTGGACGTCGCGCCAACAGGCCTACAATCGCGCGATGGGCATCGAGAGGTACGCGCTAAAACGCAGGCCCAAAAACCTAGGGGGTTGGCATCGACGCCCCAAAAATGTGCCCCGTGCTGACAGGTTTATTGGCAATGACGCGACACGCTGGGGCACGAACAACGAGGCGAACGGCATCCTTGCGTACTCCGCACACACGGGCAACGTTGTGGAACCTACTGGGCTGCATGTGCACCCACACACGTCGTGGTTAGCGGGATCGCCGGACGGCCTCATCGGCACTGAGGGACTCCTCGAGGTGAAGTGTCCTTACTGGACGAAGAGAGACGGCTCGCGGATCCACAAGGAGGTGCCGGCGCATTACTACCTGCAGATCAACCTGTGCCTCGAGTGCGCCGATCGCGAGTGGTGCGACTTCATCTCGTGGACGCCGGAGGGCTTTAAGATTTACCGCGTCACGCGCGATAAGGAGCTACACGAGGCGCTCATGGGCCAATACCTCAAGTTCTTTGCCGCAATGCAGCGGATGGCGCAGGCGCCTCCGGTGCTCACCGACGAGGACAAGAAGTTCATCGAAGAGACCGTCGCGGAATCGATGCAGCGTCACGTGCTGTATCATTTCTGGGACAAGGTCGACGTCGCCGACGAGCCACCGGCACCAGATGAATACGACGACATGTCAATGAGTCGCAAGCGCTCGCATTCCTTTACTGCGGATCAAGAGGCGACCGCCAAACTGGCGAAATTTCTGGAGGATGGGTGTGAGTAAGAATGGTAATGTACCTGTTGCCACCGGGTGTGGAGCGACAGCACGAGACTTACCAGCGGCCAGCGACCGAGGCGGTGACTCAGTGGGATGTGCAGAGCTTAATGGCTCCGGGCTTGTCCGGGTGGAATGCGGCGCGGGGCTTCGGCGCGCCCGAGTGGAAGGCGGGGAGGGCATTGACCGGCCATCGGATGTTGCAGGTAGATAACCCACTAGAGCACCGATTCGTTCAGCGACCGATCGACCCGTCGACGAGGGATTTGAGAGTAAACCCCAACGCCACAAACACGGATGCCGATTTCACCAGCAAACTTAACAGACGGTCGGCTCAGCTACACCACGCGCCTATCGGCAGCGCTCGCACGGCGTACGATGCACGAGTCGACCGTTTGTTGATGAATACGTCGAGCCGCAGAAAGACCGTGACAGCGCCAACCCGAAACGGTCCCGTAACGGTGCAAGGGGCCCCACCGCCTCCGCAGCATCAGGTCGGACAGATGCCATCGGCGAGCACACTCGATTTTCTGAAGTATGGTCACATAGGCAGTCGCCTCCAACCACTACCAACTAGATACGCTAAGAGATAATGGCCTCAAAGAAGTACACGCATTTTAAGGAGCTTAAAGCCGAGGAGATTAACTTTGCGCTTGGGACCGACCGCCACGGCAAGGCGACCATCCAGATGTACATCGGCGAGACGGCGGCCGAGGTCGCCATGGTCTCGCCCGCCTGTGTCACGAATTGGCCGAGGGTTTCAGGAGATGGAAATTTCGGGACGATGTGGGGGCCAAGCGACATCCAAAAGGCCAAATACACCTTGGACCTCACGGACGCGGGGATCAATGACAGCGAGAACGCGGACTTCCTCCAATACGCGGACATGCTCACGGCGATCGACGACCGCCTCCTCGACTTCGTGCAGAACAATCAGCTCAAGATCCTCGGGCGCAAGAACCTGTCGCGCGAGGAGGTTAAGATGCTTCAAATCCGCACGATCAGGCCCAAATACGACAAAGTGACGGGTGCCCTGACAGGCCACTGCGTGCAGATGTCGGCCGGCAAGTTCATGTGGGACGGTTGCGGCGGCAAGGTGCCGCGCAAGATCAACATCTGCGACCACACAGGCCAGGTGCTCCCCGACGGCGTCGTGCAGCCAGGCGACGTCGTGGCGGCGACGATGTATGCTAACCAAGTCTACACCGGCGTCGGCGGCGACAAGTTCGGCATCCACTGGTCATTTGAGGACGTGCAGGTCGTCTGCCAGCGCCAGAGTCTCGCACAGAAGACCAACGTGGCCGTCTTCCAAGCCAACGATTACGCCTTCGCCAAGCCGTACATCGAGCCGATCGCGCCAACCCCACAACCGGCCGCCGACTTCGCGCCGCAGTTTTCTGAGCCTATGGCAGTCCAGTAGATGCCTCCAAAGAAGGCTGCACCGGCAGGGGAGAAGAAGGATACTGAGCACCTGCCAAACAGCAGCAATCCGAGAGTGACCGGGGGGAAAGAGAATGTGAATGTGCAGGGTGAGGCAGGTGGTCAAGCGACGACGTATGGAAAGCACGCCACGATGCCTGTCCTGGTGAGCGATCTGTATGCAAACGTGCAGTTGCCGGATTTGCAAGAGTTTGACCCCAGCCAAATCAAGCTCGATGGCACGGTTGTCGCGGTCGGCAAGCGCCGCACCGGTAAGACGTGGGTCTTCCGCAACATCATGTACCTGCTGAAGGACAAACTGCCAGCGGGTATCGTGATTAGCCAGACCGATGAGCTCAATAAGTTTTGGCGGCAGTACGTGCCGAAGCAGTTTATCTTCAACAAGTACGACCCCGAGATCCTACAGGCCGTCTTCCGTCGCCAGAAGAAGATCCTGAATGATGTCAACAAGACGGACGAGGAGAAGGACGCCGAGGCGCCCTTCTTCATCCTGCTCGATGACGTCATTAGCGATCAAAGGCTCAAGTATGATGAAGCGC
The DNA here is from genome assembly GCA_002702655.1 of Planctomycetaceae bacterium. Classification (GTDB taxonomy): domain Bacteria; phylum Planctomycetota; class Planctomycetia; order Pirellulales; family Lacipirellulaceae. The sequence continues at coordinate 18,272 of PABB01000027.1, read as the reverse complement.
TGATGGAGCTATTCGTCGCTGGTCGTCATTACCGCCTCTTTATACTGATTACAACGCAGTACGCAAAGGCCATCACGCCCACACTCCGCGGTAACACGGATTACTGCTTCATGATGAAGTGTCTGCAGCAGCGACAGCTCGAGGCGCTGTGGGAGGACTTTGGTAGCTTTTTGACCAAAGACGCATTCGCACACATCCTCAACGCATACACAGAAGACAACGAAGTCCTGGTTATCAACACCTGTCCCGACACTGAGGTTGACCCTATCTCCATGATGGGCTGGTGGAAGGCTGAAGACCCTGGTGAATTCAAGATGGGCAGCGAGGAATACTGGCGGTCCGCAGAATTGGGCACCGCACAGATCCCGCCGTCCAGAGGTGCAAAGTCGTCGACAGACATGCTGTCTGTGAAGGAGATTATGCCCAAGCCGTGGCGCGACTTCCCAACCGAACGCGGAGCCACGACCGCCCCCCGCCACGCCAATTAGTTTCTAAGCCATACCCAGGATAATGTCGACGGGTAGAGCCATTCAGAATGCAGTAGTGCACGTCGCCGTGGGCGTCGTCGCCGGCGCCGCCATCGAGGCCGTCATGCCGGCTCACTCCGCTTCCTCTTCAGCCTCAAGGATAGCGTTTGAGGTCGCTGTTCAGGCGGCACTGAATGGCGTGGCGGTCGCGATGGCGGGGCCCGCACTGATGGCCGACGATCCCACATTTGGGTTGCCGTTCTCGACCGCACTACTTGCATCGCAGCCGGAGTTTGCGCGACGCATTGAGGACGCAGCCGCTCGAGTAAAAGCGCAGGTTGGTCAAGTCTTACCGCAAATGCAGGGACGTGCTGCAGAGGCGGCGTAGACCAGCCGAGACTGCCGGCCATCGCCGTCCACATGTCGTCGAGCGCGCGCAGCTTGACCTTTGAGCGGATGAGCGGGAAGAACATGCAGAATTTGGGGCAGTTCATCTTCTGGAAGAGCCGGCAGAACACATAGTTGTAGTTGAGGAAGTTGCGTCTGCCCTCGTGCTTGTGGCAGTCGAACGGCTGCTGCAACTCGATGAAGAGCTCGTCGAGGTGTTTGAGCACGACGGGGCCGGGTAACGGCGGTGTGACGCCCGTGCACCGCTCGATGATCTGCAGCCACTTCTCGATGTAGACCTGCAGCCCTAGAGATCGGAGAACTGATCGGATAGCGTCTTTGGACGCAACGGCGTGCGAGCCGTCGAGTAGCTTCTCGCCAATTGCGAGCATGTGCTCAGGCGGGATCTGGCTCTCCATGACCATGAGTTGCGACAGGCGCTCATGCCAGTGATGAATGCGTTTGTAATTGCTTGTGCGAGTCGTAATAGTACGGCCATAAAGATACTCATGGATGATATTCCCAGGCTGAACAGCGCCACACTCGTCGCAAACACGTGCGCCGGCGACACCGCCGTTGACGGATGTGTCGTAAGTGTAATGAGCACTGCCGCAGTTAACGCAAAGTAGAGCATCGCGAGAAGCATGCGCCGGGCGAGGGTGTAGAGTATGCATAGCATCAGCGTAATCAGCGAAATACTTGTCCACATCCTCCTGCTCAGCGTACGTCTCGTCCATCGCATCGTTGTGTGGCATACTGTGCTTGGAAAAAGACACTGCTTGCTATTTTCCGAACGAAAAGCAAGCTCCGATGACGTGGCGTGACGTGTACGTAGAGTTTAGCGAGGTTTTTTCGGCTAGTGACGCCACCACGACAGCAACCGTGCAGCTACCACCGAGCTGCAAGACGATAAGCGGTGTCGAACTGGTGGGCTACAGAGCTTTAAATTGGCCAGCAGCACGGTTTAATGCAGCTGGGCAAGTTGCTGCGTACCCGCGCAACCTGTGTCTAGAAATCAAGGAGCTGCCGCCAAGCGACCTCATTAGCAACCTGCCTCAGCACGATCGCATCTTTGCGGTCATCAATCACACATTCACTGGCTCGCCAAACTTCACAAATCGCGCGGTCATCGCGAGTCAATTCTTTCGACCGCAGAAGGTTGCGCAGCTGACATTTAAGGTGTACGAGACGATGCCCTTCAACGACATACGAGGTGATAACCAACGGGTCGAATTCCAACAGCCTCCATTGAACAATCCAGGTTCTGCAGGTGGCAACCCTAACGTCCAACTGTGGTTACGCATACTAGTCAACCAGGACCCTAATTATTCTAATTAGGCTACGAGACGAGTCGATGTCTACAAACCTCGGCACCTTCAGCAATGGCAACTCTGGTTCGACCCAGAACAATATGGGCATGGCGGCCCGCGGCGCGCGCTCGGGCGCGCCCGACCTCGGCCAGGGTCTCGGCCGCGCGCTTGGTGCGATGAGCCTGCAAGAGCGCGCGCACTACGTCGTGCCGAGCCAGCAGGGCGATAACCTCGAGGTGCCGCAGCGGCGCGATCAGCTGCAGTCGCTCTCGGGCAGCGGTCGCCTGAATGCGAGCAGCGGTCTTCCGGGATACTACAACCAGTACGATGGCATGCCGGTGCCGTACTCGGCCCCGAGTGCGGGCAAGGAGAACATGATCATTCGTTCGGCGGTGCGCGACGCGGCCAACGCCGAGATCATGAAATCGTCGGGTAACGCGGCTCCCGGCGTCATCCGCACGGACCCGATCACCGACGCTGAGGTCGCCTACGTCAAGAGCATGAAGGACATGACTGAGCTCGCCAAGTTCGACAAGTACGTCGAGACGTACATCGACCCGCGCAAGCCCGGCAACATGAAGTGGCTGATGGAGATCTACCCCGACTACGTCGAGCGACGCCTCCAGCAGGCGCACACCGACTACGAGTACGCGCTGCGCAACCAGATGATCGACCAGTGGGGTATCAACACGTTCGACGACCTGCACTTCAAGTATTTGGTCGACCAGGGCGAGGTCAAGGGCCCGCGGCTGCAGACCGATCGCGCGGCGGTGGACTCGACGTACACGCCCGGCTGGCTGTCGCCGTTCAACTTCCAGAGTCCGAACCGCGGCGGAAAGGCGCTCTACCTGCCGTTCGCGCGCGCGCAGCACGGGCGTCGGCCGTTCAATCCGGACGACTGGGCGTACGACCGCGAGGTTGCCAAGGACCCGCTCGGCACCGGCAACACGCCGCAGGATCTCGCGCGCGGCATGTACGCCGGCGACCCGAGCGACGGCGATCAGCTCAATGCGCGAGGCCGCCAGATGGCAATCACCTCGGGCTCGAACTTTGGTCTATTCGACGCCCTTTCGTTCAACCCTATGGGCGCGCTCACGCAGCCGCCGACGTAAGCACCGAGGAACATATTCTAAAGCCAGAAGTAGCCAATACACATGCAAGCACCACCGGACGCACCTGTCATCCTCGGCGCGCGCGGCGTCATGGTCAACATGGGCCTCGCGACGCCGCTCTCGCGCGCGTTCGTCATCGGCACCACGGTCGGCCTCGTCGCCTACGGCCTCGGCGTGCCGCGCGCCTCGTTCAACGAGGAGGGCGAGATGCGCCCCCTCTCACTCGTCTCGCATTCAGAGGACGCGACGCGTACTCATTTTCTAGTCGTTCCAATAACCGCAGCTGTAGCCGCTTACCTGTTCACATGAGCGAGCAGACGAAAGGCGAGTTTTTACAGGAGAAGATGCTAAACATGGCCAAATGGGTAACGCTTGAGGTCGGTAAGGAGAACTTGCCCGCTGACTTAATCGCGGGCATTGACGGACGGTCTGTGCTCGAGGTCACCATGGTGTGTGGCCTGATCGAGGCAAACGAGGACCTGACCACACTGCGCAACTGGAGTGGTCTGGTGCAGCTGATGGCGGCGAACAACGTTCCCGCAGAGCTGCAGGAGGTGGTGGCTTTGGTGCGCCAGAAGGAAGCCATGCACGACAAATTTTGGCGCTACATGCGCCTATTTATCGACGTCGTGAGGCAGTAGAGTTTCTGAACGTGTGTTAACCTTATGTCGAGCAGTGATCCGCTTGGTCTCGCCGAGCTCAGCGTAGATGCGCTACAGCCCAAGATTGACGCAAAGAATGCAAAGACAAAGCCCTCCTCCGAGTTGGAGATGCAAAAGGAGGCCCGTTTGGCCGAGAAGGAAAAGCGCCTGACTATGAAAACAGCAGCGAAGGCAGCCCCTCCTGAAGCTCCCCCGCCCGCTCCGCCGCCACAACAAGATCGCTCTGTGTTGCTCGACAAGATCGGCGCATACCGCGAACGTTTCCCCTTCCTCAAGAAGCGCAACAACGTCACAGCCAAGTCGACGATCGAGGAGATCGCCGACGAGCTGCACTACTGCGAGCTGCAGCTCGGTAGCCAGAACACGTCGCACCAGTTGAGCTCGACGGTGCTCTACGGCACGATGGCGGGCATTGAGACGCTGACGCGCGACTATTGGAACCCGCTCGGGCTCAACCTTAACGGCCTCGGCATGGTCACGCAGCAGAACATGGACCAGTTCCAGCCGATCCTCGACGAGCTCATGATCAAGCACAACGCCGGCACGTACACCTCACCAGAGTGGCGGCTCGCGCTGGCGATGGGCGCGACCGTCCTGACGGTCAACGCGGCCAACTCGAACCCCGAGATGGCGCAGGCCGTCAAGGCGATGAATCAGGCCGTCACACCGCCGCCGGGCGGGAAGGATCTTTAATTCATATTTTCGTAGTACGTGTCGCGAATCCACTCAGGTGCCGCCGTGTTCCAATTCGATGGAACGGCGGTTCTTCCAATGCGGTAAGTCCTCAAACGGCGCGTGTTCCCAAACCCTAAGCCTTCAAATGCAGTATCGTCGCGGTAACTCACGGTGAACGCATCACGCGCTCTTTTCATCGCGCGGCGACGAACACGAGTGAGGGCATCGTGCATAATGTTTATAAAGCGATACGTGATCCGTACTACGCGCCGCGACACACGGCCCTGGGCATCAAGACCACCACCTCGCGGTTGCGCTTCATCGTACGATTGAGCCGTCGGTTGCAAGGGGAGCCAGTCGTTCTCGCTGCCATAATTACGGAACGCGCGTCGCATAGTGCGCCATCGGTTGTTGAAGCCGTCGGCCATATCTTCCAACACCCCTTTTGGAAAGTATGGGTGCCGCATGCAGCTCGTGTCGCACAGCAACAATCAACGCTATCCCCGATAAGAGTGTAATGCTAGAGGTCGTCGACCGCATCGTGGAGTTTGAGACGCTGCTCAAGAACGGGCAGTCGCTGACGAGGGCACAGGAGAAGGAGAAGAAGGGGCTGGAGGGTGTGGCGCGTGAGTTGAAGAAGGTGCAGCGTAAGGAGGGCACTGTCGTCAAGCGTATGAGTGTGAGTGTGCCGTAATTCTGATTTGGTTCTGAAAGAAGATGGTCAACTGGTCTGGTGCACTTGAAATTGGCGAACGCGGTGCACTACGCGGAGGGGAAGATTTGCTTGCTGGAGGTGTACGCGGAATGGATGACCTAATTGAAGGAGGCCTGCGAGGCGGGACGGATTTTCTTCCGCGCGGACGACCGCCTGAGCCAAACATCCCCGTGGTGAGGGATCATCCGCAGGCGCCGCGTGTACCGATGGACGAGCCGCATGTCGAGCCTCCGAAAACGGGCGGGTGGAAGAATAAGGCCAAGGTGGCGGCGGGTGGTGTGGTGGCCACAGGAGCCACTGTGGCAGCCATTGCCGGTCCCACGCTTCTACAGGCGGGCAAGACCGCTGCGACCGTGGCGATTGTCGAGGACATCTTGAACAATCCGAAGAAGCTCGCGATGGTCGGCGGGCTCATAGTCTTCTACTTTGTGCTCACGCGCAGGTGATTTTCCAATTGCAGTTCAAGAAAGTATGGCCGGCCTAGTAGGACACGCGACATCGGGCTACGTACACGATAAGGTGTTCTGCGACGGCCGCGAGCATGCGCTATTCCTGGCGCAATTCGGCTCGAAGAAGAACATACAGCCGGGTGGCAAGTATTACCTGCCCCCGGGCAGTACGGATTGCCAACCTGAGCACATGGTGCCTCTGACTGGCTCGCACAACCCCGCAATCCCCCGTGAGCCTGTGTTGACCACAGTTGATGAGCGCAGAAAGCTCATTGCTAAGGTCGGTGGCATCCCACCTACCGGGCACAAGGTCCCATGCAGTAGCTTGCGCAAAGGCGCCGCGGTGCAGAAGACAACGATGAAGTGGGAGGTGCCGTTCTATTTCTCACTACCAGGATTGTTGCACAAGCCCGATCACCAGGACATCTGCGTTGTCCCGGGCTCGGTCGCGACGCGCACACAGCTAACGCCCCAGGAGATGGTGCATATGGAGGAGGCGGCGATCGTCGCGAAGGCGAAGTCGCTCGGACTGCGGGTCTGGGTTGATAACCTTACCGGCAAGCTGCAGGTCGAGGACCCAAAGAAGCCTGTTCCAAAAAACCCCTTCGGCGGCAAACGGACCGTCACGGTCAAGGCCATTGAGGGGACTCCGATGTTGGAGCTAGGAAAACTCTCGGACACGGGCATGGTGCACGACGGCGCACACAACATGTCGGCGAAGCCGATGCATTCGCTTCCCCAGGCGCCGACGGCGCTCGACATGGTGAATGCGGTAGAGAAGCTCGATGCACAAAACCTTGACGAGGGCATTGGCGGTGACGCCGGCGCGTCGCACGAACCGTGGCTGGGGCCCAAAGCGACCCTGAAAGGCATCGCAGCGCACAACGCGCGTGTGCAGAGCGGTAAAACGCGCGCAGCGACGCGTAACGAGATGGGTGACGACGGCTCGCCGCCGACGGGTGACGTTTTCGAGGACATGCGCGACGTGGAATCGGGCAAGGTCGACCTGATCATGGTGGATCCGAAGACCGGACAAGCAAAGATGCGAGACATGTCTCATAGCGGGTACGTTATGGGCCAACACACACTCGAATTGATGGACAAAATCGGGCTCGGCACCGGCACACGCGCGGCACAGTGCATCTCCGAGGCCGCTACGCACAACCCGCACACGTCGGAGTGCGCAGGGAAGCTCACCGAAAACGCCATTATGGACCTTTTGAACGTAGCCTTCATCCTCCCGACCGGTGGCACCGGCGAGTTTGTCGCCGCAGGGGCACGCGCAGAACTCGCAGGGGCAAAGGTAGCCCTAAACGCAGCTGCGAAGAAGACTCTCAATCTCACGTCAAACGCAGTCGGCAAGACGCTGGAAACGGTGCTCGGACAGGAGGCGAAATCCGCCGTGGTTAAGGTTACAGAGAATGCCGTGAGCACCGCCGGTCATGGACTGATGGTGCCGGTGAAGTATGGTCAATGGTGGGGCAAGCAAGCCGGCGCTGCGCTCAAGACGACCGGCGCCGCCATTCGTGAGCGGGGACCCTCAAAGCTCCCGCTGACGGGCGTGAAAGACGCGACGAAAGAAGCAATTGAGGGAGTGAGCCTGGCAGCGGCATCGAAGCCGGGGAAGATGATTTCGGGGGCCATCGACTTTGTGGGCCAAGGTGTGGCCTTCGGTGCCGCGACGGGCGCCTTTAACCCGCACGAGGATAACCCCGACCACAAGCCGGTTGACCAGGACCACGACGTGCATGCGGTCGACGCACATGGCGATGTGAGCTCGGATCCCCATGGGCGCCTCCACGTCGGTGGCTCGCACCAACCCGACAAACCCGGCCCGACAAAGCTCGTCGGGAAGGACAGCAGCAACACCTACCTGATCGGCGCCCTGCTCGCCGGGGGCATGCTCGTCGCGGCCAGCGCTTAATTTTCCGGCCATTGGCTGAGCATGTACGATCACGTCGTCCAGCATTTCGACAACGGCGAGCACACTGTGAGCATCGACCCGATTCGCAACAACCCGTGGATTTACGCGGGTGCGCAGGACAAGCACCATGAGCACGTGCACGCGACACACGATCGGAACACGACGTTTCTGCGAAGGACGGTCGGCAGCCTTGCAAACACGCAGCCTCACGACGAGGCGGCCGAGTTTACACCAACAGTCGCGCAGCTCGACGCGATGCCCAACTTCGCGTCGCGGCCGTTCGAGCACGAGCAGTGGCGCGGCGCGCTGCCGCGTCAGGGGTTGATGCCCGCGATCAACCAGTTGCACCGCGACGGTGCGCTGCTAGACATGCCAAAGCACTACCTGGCCAAGATGGCCTATGAGAATCGAAAGACGGTGGAGCTTAAGGCGATCACACGAGCGGGCGCGCCTGACCATGGTCTCGCATCGTACGACTATCGCTAGATGTTCTGATCGATGTGAGTAGGATGTCAGCCGGACAGGCACTCGTGCAGTATTTACCGATCGCCCTGCTTGGCTACGCCATGTACTCGCTGTACAACGAGAGGGATGCACACCCGGCCCCTGGCGGCGCAGGCATTACGCACGGCGACGCACACGCGCACAACGACATCCACCGCTACAACCATACACCGATGCTGCCCGCGAACGGACCGCGCGGCGTCGGAAATGAGATCGCCATGCATTTGGAGGAGCAGAGGCGCCATGCCGATTGGGCCGATCCACCGATCTTTCCGCGTTAGGCAAGTGAAAAAATTGGTGGTAGCTTGCTTTTGGACACGGGGTCATACTGCGAGCTGATTTTTTCCAAGGCCTTGATACTGCATACCTTCCACACACATGGGCAAACGCAAGCTACACGACACCACCTACTTTCAGTGCGACTGGACGGGCCTCCCGATGCGCACGACGAATTGTTACATGCCCGATTGGCACGAGACGACGGGCAAGCTGCTCAAGCACGGCTCCTACTGCTGCTGGGAGGCGGTAGTGGCGCACATGATCGAGCAGTACTTTACGGACCACCCAAAGTGGAAGCGCATCATGGACCACATCACTGAGCTCGTCGGCACCTCAGTGAGCGCCGCGCCGCACTGGAAGCGCCTGCGCTGGATGCAGTACGGCAAGGAATCGCGCGGCGAGCTGAGCACGATCGATTCGGCCAACGAGTTCCTCGCAGAGGTGCAGATGGGGATGTGCCCGTTCGCCGCGGTCGTCGTCAACTCGTCTGGCGACGCAAGCGAGGTGCACTGCTACGGCAGCGATGTCGCGCACCGCTTCGGTCCCAAGCTCCAGACGCCGAAGCAAGCACAGAACATGCCCGAGCACGAGCCGCAGAGCTTCATCACGGCACGCAAGAAGCTGGGCAAGGACCGCGACCTGGTGGCCTTTTACTGGCCCTTCAAGAACGGCCTCCCGTACAACTCGACTGTGTCAAATCTGCTCAAGACGCAAATCTACGGCGACGTCATCTTTGTGCAGCAGACGAGGGAGGCGTGCTTCCTTCCGCGCGAACGGTTCATCAACTTCACACTCACGCAGTACAACGAGCACTTCACAAACAAGACGAGGCGCAAGGACGGCGCGTCCATGCTCTCCTCCGCCGAGTGGGGCGCGGCTAAGGAGCAGATGCAAGCGGAGCTTCAGCAGGTGGAGGCGGCTGCTTCTTCGAACGCCGTCTTGCCGGGGGAGATTGCGAAGGCTTCGGTGCTTCCTCCTCCAACGGGAAAGGAGCTGGCGCGGATCGCCCGCGCCCGCGCGGACGAGGAGTGGGTGCGACCGCTGCTTGAATCGGGGGAGCTTCGTCTGTACTGACCTCGATCGGCGCGGGTCGCGCGTGAGCTTTCTGGCGCGCGATGGGAGGGGGGTCGACCGGCGCGAGGGCGTCGAAGGCCGTGGAGACGGTGAGGGGCTCGGGGGCGGTCTGCGTCTTCTTGACACGTGTGGTCTTCTTGGGGGTTTTGAAGCCCTCCTCGCTGTCGTCCTCGGACCAGCGCGGTGTGGAGATCTTGATCGGCATCTGCTTGCGTTTCTTTACGGTCGGAAAAAGAGTGGGGCGTATCACAACATAGTAGAAGTCGACGCCAAGCGTAATGAATAGCAGGAGAAGGTAGCAGAGCGCCATCGCAACATATTCTGAGTAGAAAGGAGGCGGCAGCATGCCCGCCGTAGTCATGACTTGCATGACCACCAAGCAGAAATTTGACGTCGAGAACCCGGAGGTCGTGGTGCTGAAAAACGGCCGTTACGCCTTCCGCGCGGAGTGTCCGTGGGAGGGCAAGAATGGCAAGAAGCTGACCGCGTTCAAATTCTGCAGCGCGGCCGACTACCAGGCGCAGAGCGCTCGGCTTTTGCAGGAGTCGGCGGGTGAGGGTCCGGAAGAGGGCGAGGAACAATCCGAGCGCCCGGAGTCGGCATCCGACACTGAGGATGCTTAATTTCTGAGTCTGAAGTAGCAGTATCAAATACAGTATGATTCGCCCCTCGTCCGCAGCTGGCCAACAGCCGCAGTTTGCACGCCTCTACGCGCGCATAAACAACATCCCTGAGTCGGGCATCGTCCGCAACGCCACGCTCGCGCCCGCGTCAAATGATGTGCGCGACACGATTGCGATCAACACCGTGCCGCAGCAGGCCGTCAACTTCACGCCCACGCTCGGCGCGGATGGTCCGGCTGCGCTTCCGGTCGATGACGCAAAGCAATACCAGGCATGGATGTACCCGAAGGGCAAGATCGTGCGGCTCGACAGCATCAACGTGAACGGGCGCCTTTACACGGATCCGAAGGGTGGCAAACATCACAATTACCAGGAGGGTGATCCTATTCTGCGCGAGTGGAATCTAACGGACCTCGAGCCGCGGCGCAAGCACGAGAGCAATTTCATGATCACGGTCAACACCAACAGGGAGTTTCGCGGATTGAACGACCCCAGAGCCCGAGGACTCTACTACGCGGCTATGAAGCACGTAACCTCGGAGGAGATCTTTCTGCGGTGCATCAAGTTTGGGCCGAAGAGCGACCACTACAAGAATGACAAGCCCCACGACGTGATCATGCCCGGCATCCGGCCAAGCGGCTCGGTGGAGGTTGGCAAGAAGGTGCGCCGCATGCACTGTCACCTCATTTACAGTATCATCCACTACAGCCAGATCCAGATCGACCCGCACCTTTTTACGGCGGAGTTCATGGCCGGGTGGAATGCGGAGTGCACAAAACAGGCTGATAGGACGCCGGATTACAAGGCGCTCGGCTTCTTCCCTCTCGGCCTTCTCAAGAAGCCGTACGTGCAAATCAAGCTCCAACCACAGTCGGACTCGGCGAACATCATGCGACGCTACGCCGAGAAGTCGATGATGAGCTTCGACTACTAGTTTTTTCTCATCGGAGTGTGTGCATGGGTAGAACTGGTAGCGCAGCAAACCAGCAGCGGGGGAGGAGGAAGAAACCAGAGGAACTGAAGGTCTTTACGGATGGGTTGCGCGAGGAAGTAAAAGCGAATGCAAAAGAGAACGGTTTGACGGCAGCATCCGGTCTTCGAGTAGCCCCCATCCCCTACGGCCAGTGGCAGAAGAAGAAGCTTACAAAGCCTATGAAGAGACGCATCCGGCAGTATTGGAAGGATAGAAAATGGCCGGAGGGTTTGCTCAGTTTTGAGGCGTGGTGTGCCATGACGTGTTACGATTACGAGGAGGAAGACGGAGGCGAGGCGTTCCAGAAGCTCATGGGGGCGCTCTTGGCCCCAGCCAAGGGCGGTGACGGAATGCCGGAGAAGTTGACTAAGCAATTGAAGACCGAATACACCGTGTACAATGCCGAGACGCGCGCGTACGGTAAGTATGCGTTCGACAATTCAAAGCTTAAAACAAAAGACTGGACCTACCGCGGCTGCTTTAGCGCTGGCGAGTTCTACGTCCAATCGCCGGTAGGTGATGAGAAGAAGCTTATAGCGCTTGGGCAGCATACGTCGGCCTCGAGTCGCATACTGATACAACCGAAAGGCAACAAGTTAGAGGTGGAAGCTGTCGGCCTCGAGAAAGGCTTGGAGAACACCTCCTCCTCACCACCGGTGGGCAATCCTAAAAACGCGCCCCTCATAGATCATGAGGGTAACGCAGTTGGCACCACACCTTACTGGAACCAAAACCCGCTCACGACTCCCTATGGTAAGTTCGATTGGATGCGCAAGGGTTTATTTACTGGATTCGGCGAGTTTAACATGCATCTTCGTGGTGAATCAAACGGTAGCGCGGCCGACGTGGTCAGTGGCGGCGTAGCGCCGAGCTACCAAGCGCTAAGGAGCACCGAGACACAGAAGCGCGACGTTGTGTGCAATGAGGCGAATTTCTTCGAGGACGACGACGACTTCCCGTGTGTCACTATCATAAATCAGATTGCAGCGATCTATGGCCTCTATTACTACCCTGGCTGCCGCGACGATGATCTGAATTGGGCTGTTACTCAAAAGGTCGAGGGAACGAATCAAAAGTTCACCGTGCGTATGCGCTGCCCAAACCCGCGATATGCCATGCCAAAGCCGTCGCAGAGTTTTGAGGACGACGGTAGTATGTGGTTTGAGCAAGCGAAGGAGGTGAATCCAGAGAATTACCCGATGCAGGCAGTAAAGCATTCCACGAAGGGCACGGACAAGAACCAAAACGAGGACCGGACCGAACGCTTATTCGTTTACGAGCCGCTCAATGACTTCAATGCACGGGCGCTGACGGCGCATTACGATAACCTGGTGGAGGATTACAACGCGAGAACAGAAGAGGCGAATAAGGTGAACAAAGACAAGGCAGCCTACAAACCAAAGCCCTTCTTGCGCGCACCAGCAAAACCGTGGAGATACGTCGGCGGTCCTCACTTGCTGCAGGAGGCAAACGTAAGGCCGAAGAAAGGCAGCAATACGAAGAACCACCACAACAATCGCGACTATACCCCATGCTTCGCTATACCTGTGCTCGCGTACAACAGACGAGGCAGGAATCCGGTTGCTCCTAACGACAGCCAAAGCTTCAGGGTGCCGTTTCCATCGCACTTCATGTTTCTGGGCGTCACGAAGACCGACACGCCAGGGAAGGGCAACACCGACCAGCGCGGCAAGTACGTCTCGGGCCCCTTCTACCGCACAAAAGCAGTCCCGCTCTTGAGAGACGCCAAAAAGAAGATCATACCGTACACAGGCGAGCAGCGCCAGCCGCTGTACCAGGATAGAAGCTTTGCTTATGGCGACGCCTTACGCAACGTGCCAAACATGCGCATCGTGCAAAAGGACCCGAAGGACAACCTCGATTTTGGCTTCCGCATCTCGCAGGCATTCCTTTTGTATCCGTATACGACAAACGATGAGGTTAAGGAGAAAGCTGATCAGAAGCCTACTAAGGACGCGCCGCATCCGGGTTACATGCCTCTGCCCACTAAAAAGAACAGGACCAACATCGTGAAGTACATGGAGCAGCTAAAAGACGGCGTCAGTGAGCATGCAGAGGAGTGGCAGCGGGAGCGTCCGCTCGCAAAACACATCTTGAACTGGAACGAGTGGGAGGACCTGAATGCGAACGAGTTCCGCCGTAAGCTTTTGGCGGTTGAGGGTGCTGAGGAAGCGCCAGAGCCCGCGCCGCCAGAGCCCGCGCCGCCAGAGCCCGCGCCGGCACGTCGCCGACGCCGAGGTCGTCCAACTGCAGAGAATGCTACGCGACCGACTTCAGCTGTTGTGGAAGGGGTGACTACGCGCGCTGCGGCAATCGTGCCAGCGGAGACACCTGCTGCGGCGGAGGAGGACGAGCCTGACCGCTTTGATCAGCAGCTGCAGGGCAGGGCGTACGGCGAAGTCCCTAATCCCGCACCCGACGTCGGAGGCGAAGATGATGCTATGGAATCGAACGCAAGACAGCGCGACGAGGAGAATACGGCGGCGGCCGTCGAGTCAGCGTTCGGCGTGCCGGGGCACACAAACGCGAGCACGGTCAACGATTGTATGGAACACATGAGCGAGCCCTACACCGAGCAGGAGATCCGCAGGGAGGCTACGTTGATACGCGCGAACATAGGCAAAGGCACGCAGTATGAAGGTCCGAAATCGAACAGCGTCAAAGATGCCCAGAGGCGGCGGAACATCGTAAAAGCGCTCAAGGAGTGCGGCCTCGACCTCAGGCCGCTGCCGCCGGGCAGCTTACACCGGTTCGTCCTCGAGAAAGATTTGTCACTGACCCCAGATAAGATGGACCTGCAATGCCACTGGCAAAGCTCGCAGCACATGCCGTGGAGCTACAACGATATCTACTTTGAGGGGCGGTTGCAGCTTGTGTATGAAGCGGACGACAACGACACGGTGCCGCGCACGTCGCCTGCGGTTGCGCTACCGGGCGAGGACGCGGTTGTCGAGGCGGGCGATGGCATATCGCCAAGCAACAATGTGCTCGCGGTCAAGGGCGTGAAGCTTGAGTGGGGCGACAGGAAGATACGCGACGACGGCAAGAATACCGCCGTGCTCGATACGCCTATCCAGCCAAAGGCGGGCGACCCCCTCGAGGATCTGTACATCCTCAACTACGCTAAAATCTTGTGCATCTTTCTCAGTGAGAACGGCGTGCATCGCTACAGTTATGAGCAGAAGCAGGCTGGCATGTGCTACGGCTTGTGGCGCGACGACAAGGGCGACGTCGTGCCCGGACCCAAGCCGGCGAAGGGTGCAACGAAGTGGAAGCAAGTCTTCAAGCGCGTCTTCGACATGAAACCCAACGAAGTGAAGGAGACATTAGGTAAACCGCTTCTTACGTGCTTGGCCGGGTACATGTGCGACTCGGTCTTGCGCAACTCCGCACACCTCGACAAGTGTTTGCGCGATAAGAATGGCAGACACATTAAAGCACGTCTGGCCAGTCTACGCAACATACCTTCCTCGATGACCGTCGGCGACTGGGTGCACACACCATGGCATCTAATGCACCTGCCCTACCAGACGCAAACGGCCATCTTCCGCGACGGCGAGGGCTATGGCGAGGGCTGTCTTCGGTGCGCCAGGCCTTTTTACGAGTACGCTTATCATGTGTATGCCAACACGTTGAGCATCCTTAAGAACGATAAGACATTGGGGTGGCCGTACGACTTGTGGGTGCCGAATGTGGGGTCAGCAAAGGAACGATTTACTGCGCCACGGCCGCTACACGATCCAATTTTCTTCTCTGCTGGTACACGATCCGACGACACACCGACGTGGGACACGGCGGTCCAAAAGACCGAAAGGTGCGTGCCACAAACAGTCCCGCAGGACGTCATCGACCGCGATCGGGAGGAAGGCGTGACTCGCGAAGATGAATTTGAGGCCGCGAGGAGCGGTCCGATGGCGTGGCCAGAGTTCTTGCTGCGAGATAAGAGTGCATTCGCCACCTTCCATCAGAACCGCGCAGGCATGGCGGATCCAAAGGAAAAGAAAAAATGCACCGCATTCCGTCGCTTCTACAACCAAGCGTATTCATTCGACCGGGCCGGTGGAACTGACAGGGACGATAAGCAGAAGTGGTACAGGAAGGATTACTGCCAGGGCTACATGTTTGGTGGCAACTCGCGTGCACAGCTGGGGCAGGAGCAGCTACGTTTGCCTCGGGCGTTCAAGTACAGCAACCTTTGCCGTGACTGTGCAAACGTGCTCGACCGCGCGCCCGGCTTGCTGCTGCGCAACAATCGGTATCAGTTCGCTGCTGGTGCGATACAGAATAACCAGACGCGGGCGGTCCAGGATGACACGTACGACTATTGGACAGATCTGTTGAAGACGAGCGACGTCGCCGCGGGCACCGATCCGAAGGATGCAGACAAACGCGAGAAGCATGGCCACTACAAGATGGACGCCGCCATACTGCAAGGTTTGCAAGCGTGGGCAAAGGAGGCAAAGGATGCGACCATCGCGCCGAGGCAGAAAGGCGTGAAGCGACCGCACATCGGGATTGGCGTCGGGCTGGTAAACACCGACGAGATCGCAAACTATCAAGAGGCGTTTGAGAGGGTGCGCGCGCAGCTGAACACAACGTTGGATAAGGTGCGACGCCCGCCGGACGGTTGGACGCGCCTCGTCGAGGCGCCGCAAATACACATGCAAGAGGCGATCAGCTATGAGACGACGGCGAACAATCGGCGCACAAAGGCGACGGAGGACCTCGACGGCAAGAACATCGACCTTGCGATACGCACACTTGAGAAGCTCTTGAACGCGAAGCCAACGATGACGCTGGCATCGGCGCTAGGCACTGACGCCGCCAAACAGCTGACTAACAACAAGTTCCGCGAGGTTCTGTACGAGGCGCGTCGCCGCTATCAGTTCCTTGGTGCTTACACAAAGATCGACGTCACGAAGCAATTCGACAGCGAGTTAAAGCGGCAGGAGTTCCGCAACGCGCAGATTGTGTACCGCATGATTGACGGCGAGGCAACGATGTGGTGGGTCGACCCGCCGTCGCAATACACAGAGGCGTTCACGGAGGACAAGAAGATGTACCAAGCCAAGTATGATCTCGACGGCACGGAGCGTCCGATTTTGCGCCTGCCGTACAGCGGGCGGCGCTTTGGCAACTTGACAAAGTCTCGCTACATTACGGGCCGCACAGCCGATAACAAGGTGTACGACAATTGCCTCATCGTCGATCAGTATGATCCCGCACAGCTTACAAAAGAGCCGCTGCAGAGTAACAAGGTCGAGGATTATCGCCTCGACGTCTACCTTGCAACACGCTATGGTCCCACCGGCCAGCAGGCGCGGCCATACATGAGCATGCCCATAGATATGCAGAGACTCACGGTCAAACGCGGCGACCACAATCGGTCGTGGGACAAGGACGACGCGGACACGGCCTTTCAAACGCAATGGGTTGGCGATGGCTTTGCCTGCAGAAAGCCCGATGCGGACGACGCCGTCTGGCTGCGGAGGGAGGGTCAGGAGCAGCCAGAGGCCATTAACCGACGTCCGACGCAGGTGGGCAACGTTGTCAGGTTTGTGGCCGACCACCGCCCGACGCCACGCGTTGACTACCAAGTTCGCGACCGCAAGCAGACGCGCGTGATGATCACCTACTCGCTGCACAAGCCGATCACGGCCACAAACGAGGGCAAGATTGTGCTCGAGCAGATGGCGAAGGCCGTGCGGAAGCTGTTTGGTGAGGATCAATACCTCTCCGAGATGCTGTGCTTTGGTAAGAAGCTCGTGCCGGTCAGTGGGAAGGCCGACGCGATCTCCAGCATGCGATGGGACCCGATTGATAGGACGCGCAAGGACGAGGCGATGGCAAACTTCTACGGCGGGTCAGGCACGAATGCCTACCTTTACGACACATTTGAGACGCACGTCGAGAAGGTAGACGTCGTCGGCGGCGTAGAGATCGGACCGAAGATGGGGTTCCCGCACTTTCACGTGCTGCTGACCGTCGATCACTACAGCTACGTGCAATTCGACTCATACCGCATGAAGATGCTGCTAGAGATCATGTTTAAGGGCGTCGAAACACGGCATAAATGGGGTACAGCCTACATGCTACCAAACCAGTTTTACGGCGACAATGAGAACCCCTACGTCGACGTGACGCTGCATGCAGCGGACAATTACAAGGAGGTGCTGGCGTGCTATGTGAAGAAGACCACACTGCCATCGATTGTGGAGGTCGAGGCCGCGCGCTCGCTGCCGGGCACGGCTGCGGAGCGCCGGGAGGCGGCGGAGCAGCGGAATAAAGTGATGGGGTATACGATTTAGGACGATTAGTTTCTAAAGCCTTGAGTGACCATGGTGCACCATTACGAAGAGGAGACGGAGGTAAAGGCAGAGGACGACGCGCCCGACACGGCGCCGAAGTTTAACGCGACCATCGTGCCGCCGTTCATGGAGCCGCCGCCACAGAGCCCGCCGGCGTACAAGAGTAAGTCGGTGCAGTGCGACGCGTGCCCGATGGCGCCGCCGCCGGGCAATAGCAGCGTGCTGCCGACGGTGCTCGTCGCGCTCAGCATCGCGTACATCGTCGGCGTCGCGACGGGCGCGGTCCTGTTCCCTGTGAGCGCGGAGTAATAGAGTATTTTCCAAACTGTTATTGTTCAAATGCCCACAACCGCATACTACCTCACAATCGAGACGCGCGACCGATACGATGCGACGGAATACGTCGAATCGATCGCCGGCCGCCTCGCACACGCGCTCCAAACCACCCTGCAGGACACACACAAACTGGCCGCTCTCACAAATTGCACGTCCCTCACCAACCCACGCATTGAAGTCGAAGTCTCCCAGTCCAAAGCCACCGCTGCCCCCGATGATACGTCTACTGTCGTCGCCCGCGCCATCCTAATGACCGACCACCCGCCCGGCAAGCTTTACTTCTCCAAGAACAAATTCACGCACCACATGCGCAACGCGTTGCGCGAGATCCCCATCAGCGTCAAGAAGCAGTGCGGCGAGAGCGACGCCGAGCACGACAGGTGGAACGCGCTGAAGGAGGGGAAGAGCGCGGTCACGATGCCGATCGGACCGCGCGAGACCGACAGCTCCGAT
>PABB01000026.1 GCA_002702655.1 Planctomycetaceae bacterium | reverse complement strand
GGAGAGCATCCAGCGCGACGTGGACCTCCGCATCGACGAAGAGGGCAAAGGCGAGCGGGGGCGGGTGGATCCCGAGTTGCCGGCGGCGGTCAAGACGCTGCGCGAAGCCGGTTGACGTACCCAGTGCCCTCGCTGCACAGGACCTTCGCCCCGCCCCCTGCCCCGTTCTTCGTAGATGGGTCAATGAACGCCAGCTCTTCTTCATCGCATCCCGGGCGCTTCCTCTCGCTGGCGGCGTTTCTCGTCGCAACAGTTGTCTCGGCTTTCGCCGCGGCGGAAGAACCGCGCTTTCCCTTCGGCCGAGAGTTTCGCCAACTCGACTCTCTGGCCACCGGTCCGTGGTGGACGAAGCCGACCCCCAAGGGCGCCGCGCCGCCGCCGCCCTTGGACGTGCCGCGCGACGAGGTCGTCGCCTTCGCGCTCTACACGCATGACCACGGCGTGCTGAAAATGACCGCTCAGTTGTTCCCGCTCAAGCCGGACGAGCCGCGCGAGGTGCGACTGGAATTGCAGCAAGGGGGGCAATGGCGCGAGGTTGCCGTCGCGCCGGTGGCGTACCCGGGCTGGTCAGCACATTTTCGCATCGAGCCGTGGGATGCGACGCGCGACGTGAACTACCGCGTGCGGCATGGCGAGGTGGCCGGGTTTACCGGGCGCATTCGCCGCGACCCCGTCGACAAACCGGCGCTGGTCGTGGCGACGATGTCGTGCAACTCGAGCCGCACCACCGGCGGCCGGGCGGAAATCGTCGACAATCTGCTGCAGCAGGACCCCGATCTCCTGTTTTTCGCCGGCGACCAGACCTATCGGCACACGCAGCACACGGCCGGCTGGATTGAGTTCGGCCTGCAATTCCGCGACGTGATCCGCGATCGGCCGACGATTACCATCCCCGACGATCACGATATCGGTCAGCCGAACCTGTGGGGCGAAAACGGCAAGCTGTCGACGCTCGCGGGGAACGCGGACGGCGGCTACATGTATCCGCCGTCCTACGTGAACATGGTGCAGCGTCAGCAAACGTGGCACCTGCCCGACCCGGTCGACCCAAAGCCGGTCGAACGGGGAATCGGCGTGTACTTCACCCGGCTGCGGGTGGGCGGCGTCGATTTTGCGATTCTCGAAGACCGTAAGTTCAAGTCAGGCCCCGCCGGCAAGATCCCCCGTCAAGGCCCGCGGCCCGACCATGTGAACGATCCCAGTTACGACCCCGCCTCGATTGATCTTCCGGAGTTGCAACTGCTGGGCGAGCGCCAACTGAAGTTCCTCCGCGACTGGGGGCAGGACTGGACCGGCGCCGACATGAAGGTGGCGCTCTCGCAAACGGCCTTCTGCGGCGCGGTGCATATGCACGGTCAACGCAACAATCGCTTGCTGGCGGACTTGGACTGCAACGGCTGGCCGCAGTCCGGTCGCTACGCCGCGCTGCGGGAGATCCGCCGCGCATGGGCGACGCACCTGTGCGGCGATCAGCACCTGGCGGTCGTCGTGAAGCACGGCATCGACTCCTGGGGCGACGGTCCGTACGCCTTCACCAGCCCCGCTTTGGTCAACACCATCTACGGTCGCTGGTGGCATCCGGAGGATGAGCAGCCCGGCGCGAACCCGCGGGCCGACTGTCCGCTGCCGTGGACCGGCAACTACCGCGACGGCTTGGGCAACCGCCTCTCGATGCTCGCCTACGCCAATCCGCCGGACATTCACGACGAGCGGCAACGCGGCGACGGCTACGGACTGGTCCGATTCAACAAACAGACGCAAACCGCCACGTTCGAATGTTGGCCGCGATTTGCCAAAGCGAGCGCCGGCCCCCGCGGCCAATTCCCCGGCTGGCCCGTGGAAATCGCCATCCGCGACAACGACGGCCGCGAACCGGTGGCGTGGCTCCCGCCGCTGGAGTTCCACGAGCTTGACCGGCCGGTCGTGCAGGTGGTCCAGCAGCCCAGCGGGGAGATCCTGTACACCGTTCGCGCGGCCAGCAACCGCTTCCAGGCGCCCGTCTATCGACACGGCGAGTACCTGGTCCGCTACGGCCAGGACCGCCCTGACACGGAACTCGACCAACCGCTGCCAGCGGGGCCGCGGGAAGCCGCGGCGATCGCCGTCGGCCAGTGACAAAAGACGTTGTCAAAAAAGAACTTACAGAAAGCGACGCCGACGGGACTCGAACCCGCAACCACTGGATCGACAGTCCAGTACTCTAACCAATTGAGCTACGGCGCCGTGGAGAGCTGGTATGCACTCCGCTGCCGCGATATAGACCGGCGACAGGGCGGAAATCGGTGGCGGCTGCCGCTGCGACGCAGGCGTCGGTGGGAGTGCCGCCGGGGCCAATAGTTATCGGCCCGACCGAGTCACAAAATATAGCCAGAGTCGCCACGGCGGACAAGCGGGCGCCTGGCGGCAAAATTGGCGGCCGGCGCGGCAGCGCCGTGGCCGGTTTTTGCCAGATTCGCGGCTAATCGCCGGGCAGCACCGGCAGTGGTTCCGCGGGGGCGGCGCCCTTGCCGGGGGGCGGCTCGAGCGTCTCCGCGGCGGAGTCTTCCGTACTTTCCGGGGCTTTGTCGTCGTCCTCCTCCTGGGACTCGGCGATCCGAGCGAGCAACTGCTGAAAATCTGCGCGGTCCCGCACCGGCGCCCACTGGGCGTCGTCTTGCAGGTCGTCCAGCGTCGGCTTGCCCGACAGCACGCCGAACATCCCGCCCGAGCGGCGGATGTAGCCGCCGTCAAACGCGGCAGCGAGCTCACGCACGGCGGCCTCAGCCAACGTGTCGGCGATCGCCGTTTGCTGGTCTGGTTCCAGACGTTCGTCCGTGGCTGCGAAGCCGGCGCCAAACGCGAGCCCCTCGGCCGCCGCATAGTGGTCCGACGCCTCGCCGGTGTAGGGGCCCCAGGCGGTGGCTTGCTGCAGCAGAGTCTGATACTGCCCGGCCTCGGCCACTTGCGTCAAATTGCCGCTGCGCAGGGAGGTGACGTACAACTGCCGGGTGGTCGCGCCGCCGATCTCCAACATGCGGAAACCGGTCTGCATCCACAGGGCGTCGGAGCGACCCTTCAACTCCTCCGACAGCACTCGCATGGCGTCGAGCTCTTTGATCGCGTCGACCCACCGGAACTGCTCGCCGAAGATCTCGGCTCGTCGCACGTGCAAGTTCGCCAGCGCCAGCGCAATCTCGGCGTAGTTGGGGGCCAGTTCGAGCACCGCGGCGTATTCATCCTCGGCATGCTGCAACAGGGCGAGCGCTTCGTCGTATTGGCCCGCGCTCTGCAACTGCTGGGCGACCGCGTCGGTGATGAACGCCATGTTGGCCAGGTTGTCGACGTTCCGTTCGGCGTTCTGCATGAGCTGCGTGAGCAACACGACCGCCTCGTCAAACTGCTCCTGGGCCTCGACGGATCGAGATTGCTCGTTGAGTGCGTGTCCCAAGGCGGCACGGCACCGTGCGAGTACGAGCCGGAAGTCGGTGCGCGCGGGAGCTTGCTCGGCCAACTGCTCGACGATACGAACCGCCTGTTGCAGTTGCTCCTGCGGCGTGGCCCGGCTCTTGTCGGGCCCGTCGCCTGCCGGCGGCAACCCGGCCGCGCCCAGTAGCAACTGCGCCAACTCGAAGCGGTAGTGCGGCACGTTGGGAACCTGCCGGTCGATCGTCGTCATCAGGTCGATGGCCTCGCCGTACGCCTGACGAGCATCGGCGACCTGGTTGTTGCGGGTGAACAGTTCGGCCTGATTGCGAATGATCTGTGCGAGATTCCAGCCGACGTCCGTAAACTCGGGCCGGGCGGCGAACTGCTCGCTGAGGATCTCCCGCGCCTCGGCATAGTCGGCGCGGGCTGGCTCGAACTGCCATAGCGTTTGCGAGACGAGCGTGGCGTGCTGGTTCAGCGCCCGGGCCAGTCGCAACTTCATTTCCCGCCGCACGGAGTTCTCCAGCGGCAACTGGAGCGTCTCGCGGAGCTGCGCCACTCCGCGACTGAAATACTCGGCCGCCTCTTCGAACTGGCCGAGTTGCCGCTGGCGCTCGCCCTCCAGGCCCCAGCCGTACGCGAGCAGGGCGGCCGTTTCGGCGTCGCGCGGATCGGCCTGCAGCAGCGATTGCAGCCGCTCGCGCGAAGCCGCCAACAGCGGCGCCGCCGCCTCGGCCTGTTGGGTGTTGACCAGGTGCTCGCCGACCGCGCCGTTGGAAACGGCGGCCTTGCGGCGGTAATCGGCGTTGTCGGGGAAATCTCGCTCGAGTTGCTCGTAGATTGCGCGCGCCTGTTGATGCGCCGCCAGCCCGTCGTCGAGCCGGCCCAGTTGCCAGTACGTGGCGCCGATGCGGTACAGGGCGTTGGCGCGGTCGGCGCGCGCTTCCTCGGACTCGCCGGCCTGGCGGGCCAGCGTTTCGTAGAACTGCAGCGCCGCCTCTTGAAGATCGCCCCGCAGGCTCTCCATGCCGTAGTGTTGCAGCAGCTCGCTCTTGCTGAGCGTTTCATACCGTTCCAGCGAACTGCGGGCCAACTGCAGCAGTTCCGTGTTGCGCTCGCTTTGCCGGTCGGCCTCCCCCTTGGCGGCCAGGGCGCGGTCCTCGGCTTGCCGCGCCTTTTGTTCAGCAACTTGGGCGGATTCCTTCGCGGCCCGCTCGCGCCGGTTGGCGGCGGTCAGCACCACCACGCCCAGCAGGGCCGCGGCCAGCGAGGCGAGGACCACCCCGGCCACGGTGCTCACCAATGCGCGGTGCTTCTTGACCCAGCGGCGGGTGCGAGCCGTCCATGGTTCGGGCAACGCGGCGATTGGTTCGTCGGCGAGCCAGGCCTCCAGGTCGTCGGCCAACGCGCGAGCCGACGCGTAGCGATCGGCCGGTTCCAGCGCCATCGCCTTGGTGCAAATGGCTTCCAACGGGCGCGGTACGACTGGCTTGACGGCGCGCGGGGCAGAAAAATCGCCCCGCTGCACGCGCAACAGGACGATGCCCAGATCGTCGTCGCCCTGCGGGGCGCGGCCGGTCAGCAGCATGTACAGCGTGGCCCCCAGGCTGTAGATGTCGCTGGCCGGGCCCAATTGGTCGATGCGCCCCGCGGCCTGCTCGGGACTCATGAACGCCGGCGTTCCCAACGCGGCGCCCATTTGCGTGGGGGCGCTGCCGCCGGTGGGGGTGAGTAGCGGCTCGGCTTGATGCAGGATTGTCGTTTCCGTGGCGGAGGGGACGGGCGCCCTGGTCCCGGCGCCGGTCTTGCCCATCACCTTGGCCAGGCCCCAGTCGACGACCAGCGTCTCGCCATATTGGCCCAGCATGACGTTGCCGGGTTTGAGGTCGCGATGCAGGACGCCGCGATTGTGGGCGTACTCGATCGCATTGCAGACGTCGATCATGCGGCCCAGCAGGCGACGCAGCTGGATTTGCGTCGCGGCGTCCTGCCATTGCGGGTCGGCCTGGCGATGGAATCGCTCGATCGCGTCGCGCAGGCTGTCGCCGCGGATAAACCGCATGGCGTAGAACGGCCGCCCGTCGGAGTATTGCCCCAGCGCATAGATCGGCACGACGCCGGGATGTTCCAGCCCGCCGGTGATCTCCGCTTCCTGCAGAAAGCGGGCGCGGCTGTTCGCGTCGTCGGCGTGGCTGTCCAGCAGTTCCTTCAGCGCGACTTCGCGATTGAGCTCCGCGTCGCGCGCGACCGAAACCTGTCCCAATCCGCCACGGGCGTGCGGACGCAGCACTTGAAACCGCAATTGCTCGTCCGCCGGCGCCGGGGCGGGCGCCAACGTGGCGTGCCGATCGCCTGGGCGTGGCGCCGCTTGGGCTGCGAGCGCCAGCGAAGTTTGCACGTCGGCGTCAGCGAACTTGGCCAGCGTGGCGTGCAGCGGCCCGGTCGGCGCCGCAGCGGCCAGGCTCTGTTGGATCTTGCCGCCGTGCTGCTCGATGTGCTTGTCGACCAAGGCGGAGAGCAGTTGATACGTGTCGCGGGACAGCGCCCCGCCGGCCACCAGGTGCTCGCCCAGCGGCTTGCCCTTGTCGAGCACCCAGGAGTTCATGCCGGCCAGCAACTGCTCCTGCGAGGCAAACTCCATCTGCACCGCCAGGATGCCAAACAACAGGTTGCGGTCGGCGGCTGTAGACATATTCCGGGTCGCGGTCGTGCGAGTGCAGGAATCGTGATGCGCGGTCGGCTATTTTCCGGGCAGATGCCAGACGCTGGTGTCGCTCGGATCGTCGGTCTTCTCTCGCTCGCGCGCCTGTTGGGCCCGCTTCAGTAGCGCCGCGGCCGCTGCGTCATGAGGAAAATCCGTCGTCAGCCGCGTCGCGCATTCGGCGGCGCGGTCCGCGTCGTCGTGCTCCAGCGCCGCCAGCGCTTCGTCGTACCGGCGGGTTCGCGTCGGCCAATCGGGGGGCGCCTCGGCCACAATCTCGTACAAGTCGATCGGCTGTGCGATGTTCACCACCCGCACGCGCGCCAAACGACGCACAGCCACGTCGGCCGGAAGCTGCGCGAGCGTGCTGCCCGTGATCAGGCAGTCGGCGCCCAGGTACTTGGTGGCGCCCTGCACGCGACTGGCCACGTTGACCGGGTCGCCCAGCGGACCGTATTTGAACTTTTGCCGCGAGCCGGTGTTGCCCACCCGCGCCACGCCCGAGTTCAGGCCGATGCCCAGCCGCACGTCGATGCCGACTTGTTTGCGCCAACGGGCGCTGACCGCCGGCAGCGCGGCCAACATCTCGCGGGCCGCCAGACAGGCGAGCCTGGCATGGTCGGCTTGCGGGGCGGGAGCGCCCCACATCGCCATCAACTCATCGCCGATGAAATCGACCAGCACGCCCTCGTGCGCGAGCACGCACTCCCCCAGGGCGCCCATGGTGTCCTGAATCCACGCCATCGTCCGCTCGGGGCCGAGCTGTTCGCTCACGCGGCTGAAACCGCGGATGTCGGCGAACAGCACCGTCACGTCGGCGTCGCGACCGTCGAGCAGTTGCGGATCGTGCTCCAACTGGGCCGCGAGCTGCGGGGTGAAGAATTGCTCGAACTGCACGCGGGCGGCCGCCGCGGCTTGCTCCTCTTTGACCCGCGCCAAGCCGGCGGCGATGCCGCTGGCCAGCAACTCGACCAGCTTGGCTTCGAACTGGCTGATCTTCGGCGCACCCGGATGCGACCCGCCGCTGCGGCGATCGCCGTACAGGGCGCCGATGACCTCGCCCGCGCCGTCGAGAATCGGCGCCGCCACCAACGCCGACACGTTCTGTAAGCTGTCGGATCGTTTCGATGCGGCGGCCAGCGGCTGAAAGAAGGTCCGCCGGTCCCTTACCACCTCGGCCAGCAACGTTTGGCTCGGCCGCCAACTGCTTGCGTCGACGCCCTGATTCTCGCTGTGGAACGCTTCGACGTGCCAATTGCCGTCGCCGTCGCGACAGATCATGGCCGCCGCGTCGAGCCCGACGATGTTCACCACCGCGCTGGCCGCTTTCTCGGGAAAGTCATGGCAGTTGGCGGCGCTTTGAAAGACGCCCAGCACCGACTCGAGCCACTGCAGCAGCGAAGCTTCGTCAAACGTGTCGCGACCCATGCGGGCCAGCGTCAGTTCGGCGGGGCGAGCCGCCACGTTTGGGGGGACGGTTCGCTCGGGCAGTCCCTCCAGCGCCAGCTCTTCGTCCTCGACCACCGGCGGATCGACGCGCACCGCGTAGCTGCCGAATTCCATCAGCACGGGCACGGCGGTGACAATCGACTGGCCCGGCGGGAGCACGTCAGGCGGGCCGGCCTTCATGGGCTGGGCGACGCGCACCGGCTGGCTGGTGCTGAGATTTGTGACGCGCACCTGCTCGTCGTCGCTGCGCGACAGTGCGATGTGCGCCCGCGAGACTTCCACGTCGGCCAAAGGCGCGATGATGACCCGCGCGTTGGCCTCTTGCTTGATCCGCAGCGGCGGTTCGGGTTCCGTTTCCCTCTGGCGGCCGATCTCCAACGGCGCATCCAGATCGGTGGCGAACAGCCGCCGCCGCTGGTGGTAGAAGAAGACCGGATAGACAGGCGGCTGGCCGACGGCAGAGTCGAGTTGAACGCCGGGCGAGGCCATGGGCAGCGCGGGGACCGTTGAAGGGGCAAGCGTGCGGTTCGTCGCAAACCCCTATCATAGCTGATGGGGCGGGCCCGACAAAGCTGAGTGCGCACGATGCGCCAGGAGAACTGCAAGGTCCGAGCGTGCCACTGCTGGCTCGTCCAGCAGCGGGCGCCTTGTACCCGCTTCGCACTGCTGGACGAGCCAGCCGTGGCACGCAAACTCCGCGACGGTGCGCGGTCGCTACTTGGTCTTCGGCGGACGACCGCGACGTTTGGGGCCCTTGGCGGCGCCGTCGACCAGCGCGAGCTTGGCCAGCGCCTCGCGTTTGCCCATGCCCCGCAGCGCGACCAGCGCGTCCATCTGCGCCTTGCGCGGGCGGCTCTTGCCATTCTCCCAGTTGTAGACGGTCAATTGCGACACGCCCACCAGTTTGCCATAGTCGGCGGCCGACAGGCCGGTGCGACGGCGTTGCGCTTTGACCGAGCGGGCCGAGAAGCGAACGTCGCCCTCGTCGCTGGGGGCGGCGTCGGGCTCGGCGATGCGTTTGCGTTCCTGGCGTTCCAAGAACGTGAGTTTCTTTTGCGTTTCCGCCAAATCGCGCTTCAGTTGTGCGATCTCGCGGCGAAACTTTGTGATCGCCTGATTGGCGGCCGTCGTCTGCGATTTGATCTCTTTGCGAGCCAAGCGGCGAATTTCGTCTTTCAGGGCGTCAACCAGCGGTTTCATAGGGGCGTTCTCGAAGGCGTTGTCGGTCGTGGTGAAATGCGTCCTGAAAAGCAACTTGATCTGAGCACAATAACACGGCGCCACGGCGCGTTCAATCCGCGCAACCGAACGGGTGTAGACTTAAAGTACTATATGTTAAATCGAATACGACGAGCGTATGACAGCGGCGGTCGACTCGCTGCAAAATGCTCGCCGATTTGTTTATTTCCCGCACGGCCAGAGGCGACGCTTGGGGACGTTGGAGTCGCTAAGACCGCGGTGGCCGATAGCGAGTCGAATAAAAACAAATGATATCGCTCATGAGTCCCCGTCTGTGATTTCAGGTTTCGCGCAGTTGCGATGGCGACGACCCCCGAGTGCGGATAAGATGAACCGCCGCCGGCTCCTGCAGGCGTCGCGTCGCGACGTCGTCATGTCTTCGCCGCCAGCGCAAACGCCATGTTTCCACGAATCATAATCGCCCTGCTCGCCGTGGCTGCGCTGGCGGGGTTGGTGTTCTATAGCCAATGGCGGCCGGTCGACGATCGCATTTCGGGAATCGTCGAGGCGGATGAAATTCGCGTCGGCTCGCGCGTCGGCGGTCGGGTGCAGGCAGTGCATGTCGAGGAGGGCGACCGCGTCGCTCCCTGCGACGTATTGCTGCAGTTGGAACCGTTTGACCTGCAGGCGCAATTGGCCCAGGCCCAGGCGGAGTTGGCCGCTCGCCAGGCGGAGTTTGCCAAGTACAAAGCCGGCTTGCGCCCGGAAGAAGTGTCTCAAGCCAAAGCGCGCTCTCAGCAATTGCAGGCGAAATTGGATCAGTTGATTGCCGGGCCGCGCCCGCAAGAGATCGACGTGGCCAAGGCGCAGCTCAACGTGGCGCAGGCTCAACTGCGATTCGCCGAGGAGAGTCTCGCCCGCGTCCGCCAGGCGCGGGAAGCTCGCGCCGCCACGCCGCAGGATCTGGACCAGGCGGTCGCCGCGTTGCAGGCGGCGCAGGGCGAAGTGGCGGCTCGGCAGGAAGAGCTCAGCCTGTTGCAGGCGGGGACCCGCGAGGAGGAGATTCGCGCCGCGCGGGCGGCCGCCGCGGAGGCGCAGTTGGCGGCCGAGCTTGCCGAGCAAGGCTTCCGCGAGGAGGACATTGCGTCCGCCCAGGCGGCGGCCGACGCGGCGGAAGCGAGCGTCGCGGCGCTGCAGGCGCGCATCGAAGAGTTGCAGGTGCGGGCGCCGGTGGCGGGCGTGATCGAGTCGCTCGACATCCGCAAGGGCGACATGGCCTCGGCCGGGGCGCCGGTGCTGGCGATTCTCGCGGACGGGCGGATGTGGGTGCGCGCCTACGTGCCCGAAACGCGGCTCAACGTGAAGACCGGCCAGCAGGTTGCCATCACGGTCGACAGCTACCCCCAGGAGCGATTCGCGGCGGAGATCACCTACATCTCGCGACAGGCGGAGTTCACGCCCAGCAACGTGCAAACCCCCGAGGAGCGGGTGAAGCAGGTGTTTCGCATCAAGGCGACGCTGGCCGAGGGGCGCGACAAGCTGCGGCCGGGCATGCCGGCCGATGTGTGGTTGACGCCGGAGGACGCCCAGCGATGAGCGACGCCGACGCGGCTGATTCCTCCGACGACTCCTCCGCCGATTTGTCGAGCCGTTCTGGTGACGGAGAAGTCGCCATCCGCGTCAGCGGACTCACCCGCCGTTTCGGCGACCTGGTCGCCGTGCGCGACGTCAGCTTCGACGTGCATCGCGGCGATATCTTCGGTCTGCTGGGGCCCAACGGCAGCGGCAAGAGCACCATCATCCGCATGCTGCTGGGGATTCTACCCCCCTCTGGCGGCGGCGCCACGGTGCTGGGGCTCGACTGTCAGGACGACGCCGAGCGAATCAAACGCCGCGTCGGCTACATGTCGCAGCAGTTCAGCTTGTACGCCGATCTGTCGGTCGAGGAAAACCTGGACTTCTACGGCCGCATCTACGGCCTGCCGCCCGCGCGGCTGCGGGAGCGGAAGACGGCCGTGCTGGAGTTGACCGGACTGAGCGACCGCATCGCACAACTCGCCGGCACGCTGTCGGGCGGGTGGAAGCAGCGGCTGGCGCTGGCGTGCAGTTTGATCCATGAGCCGGAGGTGCTGTTTCTCGACGAGCCGACCGCCGGCATCGACCCGGTCGCCCGGCGGCAGTTGTGGGATTTGCTGTTCGACCTCTCGGCCCGCGGGGTGACGCTGTTTGTCACCACGCATTACATGGACGAGGCCGAGCGGTGCACCGACGTCGGCTACATCTATCTGTCGCAGTTGCTGGTGTTGGGCAAGCCGGACGAGTTGAAGCAACTGCCCGCCGTGTCGCCCGCGGGGACGGCCCGCTACGAGCTGCGCGTGCCGCGGCCGGCCGAGCGACTGGCCGCGCTGCGCGAGATCCCGGGCGTCCGCGATGCCACGTTGTTCGGCGAAACAGTCCACGTGATGGCCGATGACTCGCTGTCGCCCGAGCAGTTGATCGAACAGTTGGACGTGCCGGCGGCGGACGCCAGCGTGCAGCCGGCCTCGCCCACGTTGGAAGACGTGTTCGTCACGCTCACCCGCAACGCGGAACTGAAACGGAACAACGGCGCGAGCCATGAAGGGGTGGCTGGGGACGAGCGCAGCGAGCCCCCAGGGGTAGCGCCGGTTGGCGTCCAGGCTACCGGGGCGGCGCAGCCGCAAGAGGCGTCGGGAGATGACTCAGCAACGACGGACAATGGCCTCTCGTCGCTGCGCGACCCGGGTAGCCGTGGCCGGCAACCCGGGCCACCCAAGACATCCGCCCGCCGGCGCAAACCCGGCCGCACCACCGACGGCCTGTGGGCCGTGCTCGTGAAAGAGTTCGTGCACATCCGCCGGCAGCCGGCGACGATCTTCTTCATGCTGGTCGTGCCGGTGATGCAGACGATCATCTTCGGCTACGCCATCGACACGCAGGTCGAGCACATCCCCCTGGCCGTGTTCGACATGGACGGCCGGCAGCACAGCCGTGAGCTGATCGCGGCGTTCGCCAACACCAAGCGGTTCGACGTGGTGCTCGCGACGCACAACGATGCGGCGCTGGAAAAGGCGATCATCGCCGGCGACGTGAAGGCCGGTTTGCGGATCCCGCCCAACTACACCGACCGCTTGCTTCGCGGCGAGCAGGCGGACGTGCAGGTGCTGATCGACGGCAGCGATTCGCAGGTCGCGACCACGGCGCTCAACACGGCCCAGTTATTGGGGCTGAACCTGTCGATTGCCATGGCGCAGCAGCGGGCCGAAACAATTCAGGTCGCGGCGGCTCGCGGCCCGGCCGGCGAGGCGGAGCTGCCGATCGACGTGCGGGCGCGGCTGCTGTTCAACCCCGACCTGGAGAGCGACCACTTCTTTGTCCCCGGGCTGGTGGGCATCATCCTGCAGCTAGTGACGCTGTTTCTCACCTCGTTCGCGATCGTCCGCGAGCGCGAGTTGGGCACGCTGGAGCAGTTGTTCGTCACGCCGGTCGGCCGGCAGGGCCTGCTGCTGGGCAAGCTTGTGCCGTACGCCGCGGTGGGGTTTGTCGAAACGCTGATCGTGCTGACGGTGATGATCTACCTGTTCGGCGTGCCCGTGCGGGGCAGTCTGCCGCTGCTGCTGGGACTGTCGATGCTGTTTATGGTCTGCTCGCTGGGGCTGGGGCTGTTGGTCTCGACGCTGGCGAAGACGCAGGTCGAGGCCGTGCAGTTCGCGTTCGTGATCATGCTCCCCTCGGTGCTGCTCTCCGGGTTTGTCTTCCCCCGCAGCCAGATGCCGCTGCCGATCTACGCGATCACGTTTGCGATCCCCGCGACGTACTTCATCGAGATCCTCCGCGGCGTGATCCTCCGCGCGGCGGGAGCGGCCGAGCTGCTGCCGTCGATCGTCGGCCTGGTCGCCTGCGGCGCCGCGGTGCTCACGTTCAGCGTGACGCGGTTCCGCAAGCAGTTGGACTGATGCGATGGGGAGTGGGGAAGTCGGAATGGGGAGTGCGGAGAGGGCGTGCGTTCTGCGGCCTGGCTTGTTCAGCAGTGGACCCGGGGCGCCCGTTTCACACGGCGAGACGGGTTCGAAGTGGCGCCGGGCGTCCGTACTCCTAAGATTGGTCCCATTTGCCAGTGCCGCCCGCCGTACGAGTACCGACAAGGCATTTCACCTCCTTGGCGATTCCGCTGACGGCAACAGCATGGACCTGCCCAAAAAAAAACGCTGCTCGCTCGCTAAGATTTCCCCGTCCGTAGCGAATAGCATCATTACGGAAGGCCCGCGTTCGCCCTTGTCGATCGCAACCCACGAATAGGACTCGGTCCGGATCATGAAGCAATGCCTGGAGTCGACTGTCGCGGCGATCGTTGCCGTTGCGTTTGTCGCGGAATCCTGCCGACCGGTGGCTGCAGAAACCGCAGCGGCCCCAGTTCAACTCAAGCTTGACGATTTGTTCCCGACAGATCGAGTACTGGACGTTCAGATCACGCTCGACAAGGACGATTGGGACATGATTCGCAATCAGTCGCGGAATTTCTTCGAGGCGCTGCGCGAGGAACGAAAGCAGGCTCCGACTGAGAGTCCCTACACCTACGTCGAAGCGAGCGTCACGATCGACGGCGTTGAGTTCCCCCATGTCGGCATTCGCAAGAAAGGCTTTATCGGCTCGCAAAGCGCGAGTCGTCCGTCGCTGAAGATCAAACTGAACCACGTGGACGACAAGGGCAATATCGAAGGCCTCACGAATCTGACATTCAACAACAACAAACAAGACCCCACCCTGGTGAGCCAGTTCATGGGCTACGCCCTGTTCAACGCCGCCGGCTCGCCGGCGCCGCGGTGCGCCTTCGCGAGCGTGACGGTCAACGGCCAACGCTTGGGCGTCTACTCCCACGTCGAATCGATGCGCAAGCCGCTGATGAAACGAATCTTCGGCAGCGACGCAGGCACGCTGTACGAAGGGACTGTGGTCGATTTCTTCGACGGTTGGGAAGGTGGATTTGAACACAAGTTTGGCGACGACGAAGTCGGCCGCGAGCGAATCGCCCAGCTCACCAAGCTGCTGCGACCCGACAACGCGGCGGAGATCGATTGGCAAGCCGTCGGCGAACTAGTCGACTTGGATTCGTTCTACACGTTTTGGGCCGTCGAGGGATTGCTCGGCGCCTGGGACGGATACTCAGCCAACGGCAATAACTACTTTTTCTATCTGAATCCGACAACTGACAAGTTTCATTTCCTGCCGTGGGGATTGGACGCTCTGTTCGAAAAACACAGCAAGATCGCCTACGACCCCGCAGCGCCTCTGTCGGTGAAAACCAAGGGCATGATCGCCCATAAACTCTACCTGACCGAAGATGGCCGCGAGCGCTATGCGAATCGCCTGAACGCCCTGCTAAGCGACCACTGGGACGAGGCGTCGCTGCTGCGCGAGGTCGACCGCGTCGAGTCCATGCTCCAGCCGCACTTGGCTGACGCGCAACAGGGCCACGCTCGTGCGCTAGAGGGCGTCCGCGAGTTCATCAGATCGCGCCGCGCAGACCTCGTCGGCGAAACCGCCGATGGCATGCCCGAGTGGACGAAAGCTCCCGATCCGCCGATGGTGATTCCCGCCGCGTTCGCCGACGACTCCGACTCGCTATGGAACGCCGCCAAGGTGGGCGACATCGGAGCGATGCGGCAAAAGCTGTCCGAGGGCGTCGACGTCAACGCGCGACATCAACGCGCGGGGGGAACTGCGCTGTCGATGGCCGCCGTGGCCGGGGAACTCCAGGCAGTCAAGTTCCTGATTAGCGAGGGCGCCGACGTGAACGCCAAGAACGACGACGGACAATCGTCGTTGCACGGCGCGGCTTTCCTGGGGCGCATTGATGTCGTTCGACTCCTCATCGAAGAGAACGCTGACATCAACATCCGCAATAACGAGGGTGACACCCCGCTGGACAGCGCCGCTGCCGAGTGGAACGATCAGATCCAGGGCATCGTTCAGTTCATTTCCATGATCCTGCAAGTCGACATTGAGACCGAGCTTGTAAAAGCCAACCGACCTGAGGTTGCCGCTCTACTGCGCGATCACGGCGCACTGTCCGGCAGCGACCTACCCGAAATGACCGGCGATGATCTTTGGCAATCCGCCAAGCTGGGCAGCCTCGAAGCGATCAAACAGCACCTGCGCGCCGGCAAGAACGACGTCAACGCGCAGGACAAGAACGGCATGACCGCATTGACGTGGGCGTCGCTGGCCGGCCAACCCGAAGCCGTCGAACTGCTACTTTCCAGCGGCGCGGACGTGAACGCCAAGAACCGCGACGGCAGCAACGCCCTGCACGGCGCCGCGTTTTTCGGTCGCATCGAAGTGGTCAAACTGCTCGTCCAGCACGATCTGGAGATCAACGGTCGAAACGCGATGGGCCAAACGCCCCTCGACGGCGTCGACGCGGAGTGGAACCAGGGCCTGCAAGACTTTGCCACCATGATCGCCAACTTCCTCAAGGTTCCCGTCGATATCGACCAACTCAAATCCGCCCGCCCCCAGATCGCCAAACTCCTCCGCGAGCACGGCGGGAAGACGACGCTGGAATTGCAGTGACGCGGGCTACGGGCCGGGCGCCGAGACTCGCCCTGGGCTGTGATCGGGCTGTCCCTGCGGGACTGCCGGGCTCTGGCGGCCGTTAGGAATAAGGCCACAACATCGATTAAAATGGAGTCGCGACGGCGTGCGTGCCGCATAGCAGGGCTAGCCGCGTACGGCTGTCGCAACCACGACGGCTTCGTGCTTGAGGATTAGAGTATTGCATGCAAAAGTCGCTGGCGAGGCGTCGCTGCCGCTCAGCGCAACTGGTTCGAGATGAACGACTTCCGACGCGCGCCCGCGTCGTGGTCGACAGGCGTTTTGCTCGGAGATTTCCACTCTCGTGCAAAATGCAAAAGTGCAAAACGTTTTCCTTCGCATCTAGCCGGCGCGCTACGCCTCGCCGCCGTCACGCAACGTAGGTCCCCATGCCACGTGCCCCCAACGCAAAACGGAGAACCGCCTGCCACAATGCGTGCGAGCGACATGGGTCGCCCCGGTTAGACTGAACGACTTCACGCCCCGCACGCGGTGACGCGATGCCCACTTGCTATACCAGAAAGTTTTCGATGCCGCGTTTGCGACGGATATTATTTGGCCTGACGCTCGCGCTGATCGCCGGCGGCGGATCCGGTTCGGCGTGGGGCGTAATCACCCTTACCGGCGATTTTGACGAGGGGTCGCTCAAGAGCTACGCCGTTAACGGCAGCACAATTTCCCTGGTGGGTCGCGACACCTACGCCGGCAGCGGGCACTTCCTCGGCGGCGGGGCCTGGCGGTGGCTGTACTTCAAGGCCAGCGGCGTCCAGGACCAGCGGCCGACGTTTACGATCAGCCGCGACTTTGCCGGCGACCGCACGCCCGGCCCGCACGAGTTGACCGATCACGAGATGGTCTACTCGTACGACGGCGAGACCTGGCAGTTCTTCGACAGCAACGCGCTGGGCGCGAGCGACTTCACCTTCTCCAACTTCCGGGCGTTCACGCAAGACGACGTGTACGTGGCCTACGCCCTGCCCTACTCCTACGGGCAGTCGGTCGCCCACGCTCAGAGCGTGCTGGGGACGCCGTGGGCGATGCCGACCGCCAGCGGCGACGTGAACGGCGTGATTGGCCAGTCGCCCGCGGGCACGGACGAGCTGGGCCGCAGCATCCCGGCGCTCGACCTGTACGCGTACCGCGTTTCCAATCCGGCGACCGATGGCGCGCCCAAGCGACGGGCGCTGCTGACCACCGGCCAGCATGCGGGGGAGACGCTGGGCGTGCGGACCATGGAGGGGCTGGTGGATTGGCTGGTCAGCAACGACCCCCGCGCCGCGGCGCTGCGCGATCGGGCGGAGTTCTTCGTGTATCCCCTGCTCAACGCGTCGGGCCGGTACGCGGGGTTAAGCCGGGCGATGCTCGACTCGCCCAACTCCGACAGCAACGGTTTTTGGGACCCGACCGAGTGGCAGAGCCGGCCCGAGCAACGCACGCTGGGCGAGGCGATGCTGGCCGACGTGAATCCGCCGGGAACCAGCACGCTCGACCTGGCGATCGACTTTCACTCGTCGGTGCCCGACTACGAGATCGCCGGCCCCAACGGCGAGGGCGCCGGCGGCCGCGACGACTGGGGCTATGTGAAAACCAATCAGGGCGATCACCTCGACCCGTTCTGGCTGGCGCTGCGGGCTCTGCAACCGAACGTGCTGGAAGTGTCCTCCGGCGGCGGCTCGAACACGACGATTGGCTTTGCCGAGAACTACCTGAACGCCGACATCGACATCACGTTCGAGAACCAATTTGCCATCAGCCGACCGGCCTCGTACTACAGCGACCTGGGGGCCAATTTCGGCCTGGCGATGTACCAGGCCTGGGTGCAGGTGGCCGCGCCGCTGGCGGGGGACTTTGACGAAGACGGCGAGGGCGACGCCGCCGATTTGGCCGCGTGGCAGGCCGGGTTCGGGCTCGACGGCGCCGAGCATTGGCAGGGCGATGCCAACAGCGACGGCGCCGTCCGCGGGGGCGACTTCCTCGCGTGGCAGCAGCAGGCGGGGCAAAGCAGCGCCGCGGCCGCCGTGCCCGAGCCGTCGGGACTGCTGGCGAGCCTGCTGGTTGCGGCGCCATTGCTGGCTGTGCGGCTGCGGCTCGTTTGGTCAGCGTTCCTGCCAACGATCGTTGCGACCGGCCACCGAAGCGCGCGCCGCTTCCCTCACTCTTCCTCACTCCCTGACGACCTGGCTATGTCAACTCTCCCCCTGATGGGTCGCGCGTTTGCGGCGGCAATGTTTCTCGCGGCTCCGGTCATGGCCCAGCGCACCCATCCGCCCATGGCGGCCGAGATTGTTGCGGTCGAGCGGATTTGGGACGCCGCCCCGCACTTCGCATTCACCGATTTGTTGCGCTGGCGGGACCGTTGGTACTGCGGGTTCCGCGAGGGGCAGCGGCACGTCGGCGATCAAGGACGGCTGCGGATCATCGCCTCCGACGACGGGCAGGCGTGGAATTCGGTCGCGTTGTTGGAGTTGGCTGACTTTGACCTCCGCGACGCGGCGCTGTCGATCACGCCGGACGGGCGGTTGATGGTCCTGGGGGGCGCCCGGCAACTGGGCGTGCCGCGTCCGGCGACGGGCACGTTTGCCTGCTTCTCCGATGATGGCCGCGAGTTCTCGCCGCCGAAGATTGTCATCAGCCCCGGGCGGTGGCTGTGGCGAGTCACGTGGCACGAGGGCGTCGCGTACGGCGTAAGCTACTCGACCC
This sequence comes from Planctomycetaceae bacterium, assembly GCA_002702655.1. Classification (GTDB taxonomy): domain Bacteria; phylum Planctomycetota; class Planctomycetia; order Pirellulales; family Lacipirellulaceae. The sequence continues at coordinate 180,858 of PABB01000026.1, read as the reverse complement.
CCGCCCCGCCGGCAGCGACGGCATTGCTGACGACGCGCGACGGCCGCTCGTTCAGCGAGCGCGTTCCGGAGCTTCTCGCCCAGGGCCGACCGACCGAGGGCGTCATCCGGTTCGCCGCCGATGGGACGGCCGTTTGTCTGCAGCGCCGCGACGGGGCGCCCGCGGACAGGTCAGCTTTTCTGGGCATTGCCTCGCCGCCGTACGACACCTGGCAGTGGAGCGACCTGGGGCAATATCTGGGCGGGCCGAATCTGATCGCCACCCCGGCCGGCCAGTGGCTGGCGGCGGGCCGCACGCTTGATGCGGACGGCGCCCACACGACACTGGGCGTTGTGGAACTCGACACGAAATCATTCGCACCGCTCGTCAGGCTCCCCAGCGGCGGCGATACCAGCTATCCCGGGCTCGCCTGGCACGACGGACTGCTGTGGATGAGCTATTACTCCAGCCACGAAGCCGGCACGTGCGTCTATCTGGCTAAGCTCCGGATTACGGAGTGAGTGCGCGCAATCGCAGCGCACCCTCTCCTGCGAGGTCGTGCAACGAGACTATCGGATGCCTGCCAAACCACGCCAAACGAACATCGCCACGCCAATCGCCGCTAGGACGCCAGCGCCCGGCTCGGGCACCAGCGCCGCATCGGCCAGAGCTGTCAATTGCTGCCCGTCGGCTGGCGTCAGATTCAGCTTCGTCAGCACGCCGCTCAAATCAATGTCGCTGGTCGTGTTGTCGCCGTAGATCGTCCCGTACAGCACCAGCGCGTTGAGCAGCGTGCCGCGGTTGCTCGCGTGGTAGTTGCCGTCGCCGTAGAAATTGGCGGGAAAGTCCGCCAGTTCCCACGCGTCGCCCGCGGGGGCGATCAGCGTCAGCTCGGCTCCCGCGGTCGCGTCGATGTTGTCGGCCGCCATCTGGTAGCCGTCGCGCAACTCCTGCTGCATTTGCGTCGGACCGCCGGGGAAGTCGGGACTCGCGCCCGTGTAGAACGAGTGTCCGTAGCCGCGCGCCCAGGTCTCGTACAGCACCGGCACGACGTCGGGGCTGATCGCGGCGGCTTCCTGGTACAGCGCGAGCGTGCTGGACAGATGCCGAGGCAGGTCGCCGATGTGCGTCGGGCCGGTCGAGTAATCCTGCAACACGATATGCTCCCACTCTTCCCCTGCTGGAAGGCGCGTGAGGATGTTCGTGTTGTTGTCCAGGTGCCACTGCAGCGTCTGGCCGTTGACCGAGGCGTTGCGGTTGCGCGGCATGGGATGTCCCGCTGCGACGGCAATGTCCCGGAACACGTTGGGCACCGTGTCGGTAGAGCCGCAACAGGTGGCCAGCGTGAAGCTGTTGCCGAACCAGACAATATCCTTGGGGTCCTGGGCTCGTCCCTGAGCCGCTCCCCACGCCAGCAGTCCCATTGCTGCGCAGACCACGACCGACGCGCGACGTCCATTCATCGGAACCCTCGCTCTTGGCAGTATCACTACGTTCAGAACTTCCACCAGCGTGCCGCGACTAGCGCCGCCGCAGGAGGGCGACGCAACCGGCGGCGAATGCGGCCAAAGCCATGGTGGCCGGTTCGGGGACGGCTGTCACCCGCATCGCGCCCAGGTAGTAGAAGAGTTCCGCGCTGTCGTTGTTCGGGCCGGGGGCGACGACCACGTCCAATGTGCCACCCGCGGTCGGCGCGATGCCCATGATCGTGGCGATCTCGCTGCTGTTGTTCGAGGGATTCAGCGCAGCGCTGGCCGAGTTGAGGCCCGTGGCGGTGAACATCGTTTCGCGATTGTTGCTCGCCGGGATCCGGGAGCCGAAGAAGTCGAACGCGTAGGTCTTCGCAGGATCGAGACCGGTGAACGCCAGCGTCGCGGCGGGCGTGGCGGGATTGCCGCCCCACACGTTGCCGTTGCCGAACGCGTTGTCGCGCGTGGCCTCGGGGTCGAAGATGGCGGCGTCGCCCGTCGGGGAGGTCGGGCCGCTGTTGTTGGGGCCGTTGGCGTAGAAGCCGCTGACAGTGAGCCCCACGCCGGTGCTGGCGCCGGTCGAGTCGATCGCATCGGCAATCGACAACTGCTGCGGCACGGTCATCACGATGTTGTTGTAGTTGCCGCCCGCCTGGGTGCCGTCGGCCCCGAAGTCGAAGTACATGGGCGCCGCATCGGCGGCGAGGGGCAGCAGCGCCAGCGCGCAGCAGGCCAGGGTCAATCCAAGTTTGCGAATCATGAGAACTTACCCTTCTGAAGAGTGGTCACGGACGCCGTCAGCCGCGATGCGTCGGAATCGACGCTCCCGTGTTGGGCCTAGGCAGCCGCAGGTCGAAAAGGGGCAGCGAATGTCGCATTCCGCCGCCGTCGCGCATTCTATCCGGATAAAATAGGCGTGCAAGCGTTTTCAGTCGGTTTTCTCAGAACGCTTTCAGCAGCACCGAAAAATCGCGCTGTGGGGGAGAAGCCACCCAGTCTCAAAGGCTCTGGGACGGTTGAGCCAGAAGCGGCCAGGGAGGCCGACGAGATCACACAGAAATGGGCGGCCCATAAAAGGAAACGAGGTTGGTCCGCAAGCTGGCGGGCGGACCCTTCCAATGCCTGTCCTGCGCCGCCGGCCACTGGGGGCCCGTCGAAACGATGTGCGTAAAAGGCGACCGGCGCCCCTCGGCCACCGCGCGAGATTCTATCACGGGCAGAACGGGTCGCAAGCAATTTCGGGTCGCGGATACCCGCAAAACCCGCTGGTGGAAATACCTTCTGCTGCGAAACACCAGCCGGCGCGGCCCGGGCGCGAACCAAGCAAAGCCATCATGACGGCCAGCAACTTGTCGCGTTGCACTACCTGTCTTGCGACAGGATCACGACGCTGTAGGGCGGCAACGTCAGCATTAACGAGTTGGGCAGGCCGTCGTAACCATGTTCTGCGTGATACTCAGCTGGCAGTTCAGTCCCTGGCAGTTGCGAGGGCTCATCGGGTTGATAGCGGGGAGCGTCGCTGTTGAGCCGCACCTTCCAGACGCCGTCGGCCGCGCAGCCGACACGATACGCATCGCGGCGATGCACGCCGAAGTTGGCGACCACCACCGTTTCGTCGCCACGTCCCCCTTCCTTCCACCGGCGGAATGCGATCACCTTGTCGGCATCGTTGAGATGAAACACCTCGGCGCGTTGGCCAGTCAGCCCCGCGGTGACGCCGTCGCGATTGAGTCGCAGCCGCAGCAGATCGCGGTAGAGCTGGACGACCTCGCTCCGCTCGCCGGCACGGCGCCAGTCGATGGGGTTCTGGTCGTCGAACCAGCCCCGACGCATGAACTCTTGCCCCTGGAACAGCATGGGAATTCCCGGCGAGGTTAGCGCCATCGCGCCCCCCAACGTCGAGCGTTTCCAGGCGAACCAGCTGTCAGGATCCCCCGGGTTGATCTCCGAGGGGACGCGCGCTTTGCCGTTGGCCACTTCGTCGTGCGACTCGGTGTAGATGACGCGCTCAAAGGCGTCGATGTTGTAGCGATGCAGCACGGCGTCTCGCACGGCGAACATCGACCGCTCGGCGTCGTGGGGAGTGATCACCGCCGCCCGCATTGGGTGAACGAAGTTGGCGTCCCATTGGCTGCTGAAGTTCGCCCCGCCCCAGCGTTCGGGCTTCGTCAGGCGGTCGTTATTGCGCAAATCCTCGGCAATGACGATCTTTCGCGGATGGCGGGCGCGGACTTCGCGGTTGATCCATTGCGCCAGAGACCAACCTTCCGGGATGGTATGCCACTCGTTTCCGTCGATCGAGCGCATGTACAGCGTCATGTCGTAACGCAGGCCGTCCATGTGGTACTCGTCGAGCCACATCATGGCGTTGTCGAACAGATACTGCCGCACTTCGCCGCGACCGTAGTCGGGGCGGGTGTCGCCCCAAGGCGTGGCGGAACGATGGTCGTTGTAAAAATAAATGCCGCCCTTGCCGTTCTCGCTCCAGCCGTCGTACTGCCACAGGCCCAGGTCGCTGGGGCCCAGGTGGTTGTACACGACGTCAAGAATGACGCCGATTCCATGCAGATGAGCGCGCCTGACAAACTCCTTCAAACCCTGGGAACCGCCGTAGGCGCTCTCCACCGAGAATGGATTGGCCGGGTTGTAGCCCCACGACAGATCGCCGGCGAACTCGGCCGAGGGCATCAGCTCGACCGCATTGACGCCCAGCCACTGAAGGTACTCCAGCTTCTCAGCGGCCATTTCGAACGTGCCGACGGGGTCCTCGCCGGCCCGGTTGAACGTGCCAACGTGCATCTCGTAGATCACCAACTCGTTCCAGTTGGCCAATTGAAACGAGTCGCCTTGCCAGTCGAACGCCGGGTCGTGAATGACGCACCGACCGGCCGAGTTGGTCATCTCGCGAGCGTAGGGGTTGATGCGAACGAGCCGCTGTTTGCCGTTTCGGATGACGAACTCGTACTCGTCGCCGGGCTTGGCGCCTTCGACGACCGTTTGCCAACGGCCCCCGTCGATCGCCGCGAGCGGGTGTCGCTGGTCGTCGAAGTCGTTGAACGATCCCGCCACGGAAACAGCATCGGCGTGGGGCGCCCACACGGCGAAGGTGGCGCCCCCGTCAATTAATCGCACGCCCAAAGGAAACACGGCCGTCGGTTGCGTCGTCATCGTCGAGTGTCTCATGCCAAGAGATTCCAATCGTCAACGGCTAACTGGGGAGCCGTCGCCGCGCAACCTGCGCGGCGGACTCCGCTGTGCGAACGGCGTGCCAAATTTTCGGGGGCGGCCCCGAATGGTCAAACCGGCGATGTGCGAGATTTTGGCGAACTCCGACGCTCTTGCCAAGAATCGACTGCGATCCGGTGAATCGGCGGCGACTCAACCCTGGCCACGTGTCTGCCAGGCTGGCTGATGTGCGAGCAGTGACCATGCTGGTCTTTGGCGCCGCCGCCGCGTGGCGCTAGCCCAACTCGGCAAAGTCGCTTTGCATGGCGTCCCGCTGCCGCGCGACCATGTCGAAGTAGACCCCGCCGGCCGCCATCAACTCGGCATGCGTGCCGCGCTCGACGACCCGGCCGGCCTCGAGAACCAGGATCAGGTCGGCGCCGGCGACGGTGCTCAAGCGGTGCGCGATGACAAAGGTGGTGCGCGTGTGCATCAACTCGTCCAACGACTGTTGGATCAGTTGTTCGCTCTCGGTGTCGAGATTGCTGGTCGCTTCGTCGAGAATCAGGATCTGCGGATCGGCCAGCAACGCGCGGGCGATCGACAGTCGCTGCGCCTGGCCCCCGGAGAGACGCACCCCGCGCTCCCCGATGATCGAGTCGTAGCCGTCAGTCAACTCGCAGATGAATCTGTGGGCGTTGGCACGGGTGGCGGCCTCCTCGACCTCGGCGTCGGTCGCGTGGGGCCGCCCGTAGGCGATATTCTCGCGCACTGTGCCGTCGAACAGGAACGTGTCCTGCTGCACGACGCCCAGCAGTTGGCGGTAGCTTGCCAGGCGAAAGTCGCGCAGGTCGACGCCGTTCAGCAGGATGCACCCGTCGGTGGGATCGTGAAACCGCGCGATGAGGTCCGTCACGGTCGTCTTGCCGGCGCCGCTGCGACCCACCAGCGCCACGACGCTGCCGCCGGGGACCGTCAGGTTCAGGTCGCGAATCACGGGGACGCCCGGCTCGTACTCGAACTGCACTTCGTCGAACTTGAGCTCCTCGACCTGCTGCGGCGCTGCGATCGCGTCCGGGCGGTCCGGCTTTTCCGCGGGCGATTGCAGCACTTCAAACACGCGCTCCATGCCCGCCAGCGAGCGCTGCATCTCGCTAAAGCTGTTCACGATTTGCCAGACCGGCTGCAGCAGCAGCATGGCGTACCACTGAAATGCCATGATTGTGCCGACCGTCGCCTGCCCGGAGATTTGCATCCAGCCGCCCATCCACACGATGACCACGTTCATGCCGGCCAGCAGCAGACCCCAGCTGGACCACAGGACCAGCTCGCGGCGGTGGGCGAACATCTCCTTGCGAATGATCGTGTGCCGGCCGGCGTGGTAGCGGGCCGCCTCGCGGTTTTCGCGCTGGAACGCGCGCACGATCCGCACTCCGCCGAACGTCTCGCTGACGCGGGCGTCGATGGCGGCGTTCTCCTTGCGCATGGAGCGATAGATGGGCCGCACCCGCCGGGCGATAAACAGGCTCAGCACCACCGCGGGCGGCAGGATGCACATGGCCGCCAGCGCCAGCCGCCAATTCAACGCCAGCAGAATTCCCAGGGCCACGGTCAAACGCAGCACCGACACGCCCGGCGAAATCACAGCCAGCTGCAGCAAGCCGGTCGTGCGATCGATGTCGCCGGTGAGTCGGCTGATGATGCCGCCCGTCTTCATGTCGCTGAGCTGCTCGAGCGGCAGATGCAGCAGCCGATCGTACAGCGCGCGGCGTAGCGACTGCATCACGCGCACGTTCAACAGCCGTTGCCAGAGATTGCGCGTGGCTTCGAGCGCTTTGGCGATGACGATCAGCAGCAGAAAGCCGGCGCCCAGCCACGTGAGCCAGTCGTACTTTTCCGCTTTCGTCAGTTCATCGGACAGCAGCACGCCATCAATGATGCTGCGCATAAACAGCGGCTGCACCATGTCCAGCACGGCCACAATGACCGACAAACCAAACAGCAGCCCCGCCCCGCCCGCGTGCGGACGGATCCACGCGACGTACTGCCGCAGGTATTGCCGACGATCGTCGCCGTCGGCGCGATCGGAACCACTGTCGGTTTGTTCGGCGCCAAAGCTCTCGGTGTGCCCTTCGCGATAAGCTTGGCGAAAACGGGCGAAGCGGCGGCGGGAGGATTCGTGCGTGGGCAAGGCGAAATGCTGCGGCGGGTGCGGCGGACGTCGGTCGCCGCGGACTTCGAGCGCCGCAGCGATGCAAATTCAGTGTTGCACGGGCTCCGCCGGAGGCAAGTCGCCGGCCCGTCTACCGCTGATCGAACGGAACGTAGTCCCGCTTCGGTTGGCCGGTGTACACCTGCCGCGGGCGGTAGATGCTGCTGTTGGCCTCGCGGACTTCTTTCCAGTTGGCGATCCAGCCGGGCATGCGGCCGATGGCGAACATCACCGTGTACATATTGGTGGGAATGCCGATCGCCCGCAGCAGAATCCCGGAGTAGAAGTCGACATTGGGATACAAATCGCGACTGACGAAGAAGTCGTCGCTGAGCGCCACCTCCTCCAGCTCCTTGGCAATATCCAGCAGCGGGTCGGGTTTGCCCAGTTTGTCGAGCACCTTGGTCACGTGCTGACGGAGGATCTTTGCGCGGGGGTCGTACTTGCGGTACACCCGGTGGCCGAAACCGTACAGTTTTTCCTTGCGCTGCTTCACCAATTCCATCAGTTCGGGCACGCTCATGTCGGAATGGTGAATCCGCTGGAGCTGATCAATGACCGCCACGTTCGCCCCGCCGTGCAGCGGCCCCCAGAGTGCACACACGCCCGCCGCACAGGAGGCGAACAAGTTGGCGCCGGAGGACGCAACCATCCGCACCGTGGATGTCGAGCAGTTCTGTTCGTGGTCGGCGTGCAGGATCAGGAACAGCGACAACGCTCGCAGCACGTCGGGGTCAAACTCCAACTGACGCGTCGGCGACGAGAACATCAGGTGCATAAAGTTGCGACAGTAGCTGTACTCCGGCTCCGGGTACACCAACGGCAAGCCTTGCGAAGTCCGATAGGCATAGGCCGCCACCGTGCGAATCTTGGAAATCAACCGCGCGGCGGCGTTCTCGACGTCCTTTTCATCGTCCATCTCCAGTACGTCGGTGTTGTAGCACGACAGCGTATTGATCATCGACGACAGGATGGCCATCGGATGGCCAGTCGCGGGGAAACCGAGAAACGAGTGTCGCATGGCCTCGTGGATCATCTCGTGCTCGGAGAGCAGGCTGCGGAAGTGCGCAAACTGATCCGCCGATGGCAACTCGCCAAAAATCAGCAGCATCGCCGTTTCGATGAACGTCGAGTTCTCGGCCAGTTGCTCGATGGGGATGCCACGGTAGCGAAGAATGCCCTCCTCGCCGTTGATGAACGTGATGTCCGACTTGACCGAGCCCGTGTTGCGGTAGCCGTCGTCCAGCGTGATGACTCCCGTTTCGGCGCGCAGCTTTTCGATATCAACCGCCACCTCCTGCTCGGTGCCGACGACGACCGGAAGTTCGGTCTTGCAGTCGCCGATGGTCAGTTCGGCGGTCTTGGCGGCGAGCATGGCGGGGGTGGGCATCGCAAATCTCCTCAAGCGGGTGGCCTGCACGGTCGCAGCCGATCTCCGCGACGGCAATCGGCGGCGAGACAAACAGGGCGATCGAACTGGCGAGGTATCCGGGCGGGATGGGAGTAAGCATCGCCGCCCCGGCGACTGCCGGGACAAGCCGATTCAGTCGACGCGCTGCGGGCAGCTCGGCGGCAGCCTGGCTGTCGTGAGACTCGACTCAATTGGCATCCCAATTCTATCAGCACCGGCCCCGACCGCTAGCTTTGATCTCGGCGGGCGGTTGCCTCGCCGCTGCGCCCCGGCCGCATTTGGGCGACACCGCGCAAGCTGAACGGCCGGCGACTCGCACGCGGGTTGCGCCTTTTCCCCAGCGTTGCCGGCCCTGGCAACCGGCTGGCGCTCAATCCACTGGATGTCAAACGAGCCACAAGCGGCTATGCTAAGCTGTTTGCCGACGATCGCTCCCTGGCGATGCATCGGCACGTTTGCGCCCGTAGCTTAGTTGGATAGAGCAGCGGACTTCTAATCCGCAGGTCGCAGGTTCGAATCCTGCCGGGCGTGCTTGTTTGTTGCGCGGGGGCAACGAACGACGGGCAAGTCCTCAGGGTCACGCCAACGGTACGCCCACCCTCCGTTGCGCGGCTCGGCCGGGGCGCCTGCGCAGGAGCAGCAATGCGGTCGCGCCAATGCCCATGAGGATCGACGCGGCAGCTTCGGGGGCGGCGGCCGTCGCGAGATTCTGCGATGTTGCCCCGTAACGGATTTGCCACGCAGTCAGGTCGGCGGCGGCGTGGGGGGCGGGCGACTCGCCCCGTTGCCACGCAAGAAAGTCGGCGCCGTCCACGTCCACGTCGCCATCAAAATCGCCGGTTGGCTCTGCGGCGAAAACGGTGAGCAGCGTGTAACCGATCAAGTCGCCGCTCGTCAGGAACTCGAGCGTGTAGTCCTCGCCGTAGGTCGCACTGGTCAGCGGCGACCACGCACCGTTGCCGGCGTTCCAGTAGCGAATTGCATCCGTGCCGACGACCAGATCGAGAAACTGGCTCAGCGAGTCGGCGGCCTCGCCGTTCAGCGCGAGCATTCCGCCGGAGGACATGTTGACGAAACCATCTCCTGCTCTTGCAAAGATGTTGATGGCCAGCTCGCCTGCCACCGAGACGAGTTCGCCGTCGACAATGTTGAGAATCCCCGCGGAGCCGACGGCCAGGTCGTCTGTCGTTGTCCATTGGGAACCGGCGCCCGATACCGTCACCTTGCCGGTCGCAATCGAATAGGAGCCAATGAGCCCCAGCCCGCTTGTGACGCGACCGCCCGCTTCGACGCGAAGCGTCCCGCTGCCGCGTTCGCCGACGGCGAGCCACGCGCTGTTGTTCCACTGGGTACCGACGCCGGAGACCGTGACCGTTCCGGTCCCGCCCGTGTATTCGCCGATGCGGCAATCGAAACTATCGACCCGTCCGCCTGCTTGTATCAGAAGCGATGCGTTTCCGCGGCTGCCAAGATAGAGTCTGAAACCGTTGGTCCATTGCGAGCCGGGCCCGGTCACTGTGATGTTGGCCGTTGACCCGGGCGATTCCGCAAGCAGCGCATAGACGCTGCTGACCTGTCCGCCAGCGGCGACGGTCAATTCGCTGTCGCCCTGCTGTCCTAGGTATATATAGGAACAGTCCCATTTCGCATCGGCGCCAGATACCATCGCTGCGCCGGTCGATCCAGCTGATTCGCCGAAATATCCGAATTCCGTGCGGTCGTGGAAGTCGTCCAGGGCAGCGGCGGCGCCACGTCGCCGAAGAGGATGGTGGCGGACCGGACCGTTGCGGCCATGGCCCACACAACAGCTGCAGTTGACATGCTAGCCAGAACGCGTCGTGTCGCCATTGATCAATCGTGATTCTTGGAGAGGCTTCCTGCAACGCCCGACTGGGGAAATCACCCAGATCTGTTCTTGACGCGTCGATGTCGACTGGAGGTGCGTAGCCGTCGGTGGAAATGATTCGAGTTGGAGGAAATCAGCGACTCAATTGTAGCAGCCTGAGACCACCGGGGCGACCGAGTGATCTTGGGAGTTTTCAGCCTGTTGCGCCGAAGCCGGATTGTCGTACTGGGAAACGCCATCCGATTGGCGGATTCGAAAACACCAGCCTCATCTCCACGCCGCGGCGCCATCTTGGCGGCCGGCGAGCGGTTGCTGATCCAAGGTCGCGACAATGAACTGCTGTTAGCGGAGTTGCAATTGGGCGGGCTTGAAGATCGTCGACCGCATGCCGGTCGATCCCCAGCCGGTCGGCGAGTCGACCGTCCCCTGCTCGTATCCAGCGGTGGTCGGCGGTAGATTGATATGTGCGCACGGCCGATGCGGTCATCTGCCTGCGGCTCGATTGACGCCCCCCCGGCTGGCAGCATGCGTTGCGACCGTTGCCGGGACAACGCCCGCTTTGAATTATGCCCGAGACTTCCGCACTGCGAATTCCCCCCGACGGTCGCATTGTCGTGTTGACCGGCGCCGGGATTTCCGCGGAGTCGGGCGTGCCGACCTTCCGCGGCGCCGACGGCCTGTGGGAGGGGCATCGCGTCGAGGACGTCGCCACGCCCGAGGCGTTTGCCCGGCAGCCCGAGTTGGTGCAGCGGTTCTATAACGAGCGGCGTCGCAAGCTGCTGGCCGGCGACATTCAGCCCAACGCCGCGCACGCGGCGCTGGCCGAGTTGGACGCGAACTGGCCGGGCGAGTTTCTGCTGGTCACGCAGAATATCGACGACCTGCACGAGCGGGCCGGTTCCCGGCGGCTGTTGCACATGCACGGCGAGTTGCTCAAGGCCCGCTGCTCCGATTGCGGCGCCGTCCATCGGTGGCAGGACGACCTGACCGCCGAGGCAGTTTGCAGCGGTTGCCAAGCCGGCGGGCGGCTTCGCCCACACGTCGTGTGGTTCGGCGAGGTTCCGATTGGCTTGGAGGAGTCGTTCGCGGCGCTGGCGTCCGCCGATCTGTTTCTGGCGATTGGCACTTCGGGAAACGTCTACCCGGCCGCCGGGTTTGTCGACGTGGTCCGGCAGGCCGGCCGCGGCCGCGCGATTGAGATGAATCTCGAAGCGACCGTCGCCGCCGGCTGGTTCGACGAGCAGCGCATCGGCCCGGCGACCCAGACCGTGCCGGCGTTGGTCGCAGAGCTGCTTGCGGAGATTTGATCCCCGCATCCTTGCGGCAGCGCGGCCCAAGCGTGACGAAAACGCTCGCGGGGCGTAAACTCCAAAGTGAGTTGTCCACGCTTGTCTGAGCTAACGCGTTTTCGACAGCGAACGCCGCTGCCGCTGCTGCGAGGAGACCGCGGCATGCAAATCAGGGCGGTCGGTACGACTTGGCGACGACCGATGTCGCGGTTGCTGCGCAACCTGCAGACGGGATATGTCCGCAACTCGTCGGCCCCCCAGCTCGTTAGCCCATTTGCCGTAGCCGCTCGACGGACGCACGTTCTTTCTGGCGACGGTCGTTTTTGGTTGCCGCGACGCCGCTGCTCTCTCTCGCTCTGTCCGCCGTCGCCCTGCTGGCACGCTGCGGACGAAAGGGGGCTGGCATGTTCTGCGCATCGGTGCGGCGAAGTTGCCTTGTGATCGCGACGGCATGTTGCGGGTTGGCCCATTTCGACGGCGTCCGCGGCGCCACGCGCAGTTGGGATGACGGCGGCCCCGACAAATCATGGCACACCGCGGCCAACTGGAGCGGCGATGCCCTGCCGCTGGGCGGCGACGACGTGATCATCGGCAATCTGTTGGCGGCCGCCGGCGACGAGATCACGCTGGCGGCCTTCGTGAACATCGGCAGCCTGGAGATGTTCAACGAAACCACGCTCCGCACCGGCAGCTTCGAGTTGCTGGTGAACGGCGGTCCGTTGGAACTGCACTCCACGTTGGACGGCGCTACGCTGGTGGCCGAGGACCGCGACCCGGGGCAGCCGGCGCGGACGACGCTGCTCGACTCGGTGGACGCCGACTCGCTGCGGATCGACAACGATTGCGTGCTGCAACTCGACGACGGCGTGGTGGAGGTCGACACGGGCGAACTCTACGTGGCGCCCAACGGCTACATCCTCGGGGCGGGACGCATCGACCTGGCGCGCACTGATGCCGGACGCAACCTCAACAACAACGGCCTCGTCATCAACTCCGTGCCGTTCAGCGAACTCCTTATCCAGAGCGATTCCGAAGCCGCCGGCGCCAATGGCACGGTCGATCTGGACGGCAACACGGGCGTCGGCCGGTGGTGGGCCTCGCAGGGCGACATCACGATCATGGCGCCGCTGTCCGATACCGAGTTCAACGGCGTCATGCTCCCGCACAACGGCGAGCACATCACGATCCATGACGACTGGCAGTTGGGCGACGACGGCGAGATCCTGTTCGAGATGGGCGGCGTCGTCACCGGCGGCGACCTGAAGGTGTTCGGAACGGCGCTGATCGAGTCGACCGTCAACGGCTCGGCGCAGTTCCGCGACATGCACATGCAGATCACGGGCGGCACGCCGGAGTTCCGCGTGGAAGCCCCCGCGATACTCGATATCGGATACGGCGGCACGGTCACGTACGCGGCGCCGGGCGCCCGTTTTCACGGCGACGGTACGCTCCGCCCGGGGATGGTCAACATCGTCGACGCCGACACGCAGATCGGCGACGACGGCACGAACGAGTTGTCCATCGACCTCGACCAGGGGGCGTGGACGCTCAACGCCGACTTGCTGCTCGACGTGGCGTCGATCGACCCGTCGGGCGACGGGTTTGACGATACGATTCGAATCAACAACGGGGCGCTGCTCAATCTCGACCTGCCGGGCGACTTTTTGCTGCAGGAGGCGCTGATCTTCAACGGCGGAACGGTCGACAATATCCTGGCGCCGCATGTCGAGATGGACGTCAACGAGATCGCCACGATCCGCGTCGAATCGGGCTTGGCGCGAATTCTGATGCCCGTGAGGTTCCTCGACGACACGTCGACGGTGTACGTGGCGCCGGGGGCGACGCTGGATATCGACGCCACGACGTTCCGCGGCGGCACGATTCACGGCGAAGGTGTCCTGCAGGCCGGCACGGCGACGATCGAGGCGCCGACCACGATTTCCGTAGCCACGCTGGACATGGACCACGGCAGTTGGCGCGTGCATGACGATCTGACGCTCGACGTCGACGCTGTGTCGACCGTCGTCGGGGACGGCGTCGACGGGCTGATCGAGATCGACTCGGCTACGTTCGACGTGAACGTTGCCGGCGGGGTGTTCAAGATGCAGGGCACGTTCGACCTGCGCTCGGCGATCATCGACAGCACGCTCAACGCAACGCGCGTGACGTTCGACACGCTGACGGAGATCAACGCCCTGTCGGGCGTGTCGCGGTTCAACACGCCGGTCGAGTTTCTCGATCAGTTCGGGCAGATTGACATCGACGTGCCCTCGGTGCTGATCTTTGCCGAGGGCGCCACGTTCCGCGGCGGCGGTGTTGGCGGGGGCGGCATTTTGCGGGTGTTTGAGGACGCCTACGTGGAAGCCCCCACGGTCATTTCCGTGACGACGATCGATTTCGACGGCGCCGACTGGTACGTCAACGCCGATCTCACGCTCAACGTGTCGGCGATCGACAATCCCGACAATCGCTACAACGGCCATGTCGTGGTGAGCAACGCCACGCTGACGGTCAACACGGCGTGGGAGGCCGGCGCGGCGGCGCGGATCGAGCTGGACGGCGGCACGTTGGCCGGCTTCGGCCTGGTGCTGGACGACGCCGACGCCTACTTGACCGGCCACGGCGCCGTGACGTCGACGGTGGTGAACGACGGCCTGATTCGGGCCGAGGGGGGCGTGCTGCAGTTGCAGGGCGGCGGATCGAACTGGGACGGCACGACCGGCGCCGGCCGACTCAACGCCTACGGGGGAGATCTGCATCTGGTCAACGCCCTGCCCTTCGTGTTTCGCGGCGACGCGGCGGCGTTCGACGGCCACGAGTTGTTCGTCGACGGAGCGCCGCTGCACTTCGACACAGGCAGTCTGCTGTGGCTGAGCGAAGGCAAGTTCCGCTCGGGGGCGACGTACAACTATCTGGACGGCCAGTTGCTGGTCAGCGGTCCCGGGCTGGCCAAGATCGAGGCGCAGTTGTTCCGTTTCGACGGTCACGCGCAAGTCACGTTGGGCGACGACCTGCTGCTGTCGAACGCCCGCACGGAGATTGTCTCGGGGGCCGCGTTCACCGGCGGCGGCACGCTGGTCAACAACAAGGCGAGCGAGCTTGCGCTGCTCGACGGGGCCAACGTGCAAGTGGCGATCGAAAACCACGGCGTGATGCAGTTGGGCGCCTCGCCCGGGCAAGCGCTGGGGCTGGATTTCCAGCAGGGCACGTCGGGCGAACTGCAAATCGAGTTGGGCGGCACGAGCCTCAACGACTTCGACCGGTTGACGCTCCACGGCGCTGCACAACTGGCGGGCCAGTTGACCGTGTCGTTGTGGGCGGGCTTCAACCCGGCGATTGGGCAGGTGTTCCCTATCCTGACGGCCACGGGCGGGCGGCTCGGCACGTTCGACGCGACCGTGTTGCCGGCGATGGACCCCGGCGAGTTAATGCTGGTCACTTACGGCGCCCACGACGTGACGCTGCGAATCGTGGAGTTGCTCGACGCGGACTTCGACGAGGATGGCGACGTGGACGCGGCGGATTTGGCACGGTGGGACGCCAACTACGGAATTGCCGCGGGCGCCGCTCACAACCAGGGCGACGCCAACGGTGACGGGGCCGTGGACGGCAGCGATCTGCTACGTTGGCAGCAGCAGAACGGCATGGCGGTGATTGTGCCGCCGGCGGTTAGCGTGCCGGAGCCGCGCACTTTGCTGCTGGCGATTGTCGCGGCTCTGATCTTGGCGGTCATTCACGGCCGACTGCGGCTCAGGCGTCGCGCGGCGCGGTGACCTACTCGGGCGCCGGCCACGAATCAGTGGCTTGCATCTCCCACCAATCGGCGGCGGAAGTCGACGGTGCGGACGAGTACGCGGCTCCCGCGGAGGCGGAGCGATCGGCGCTGACCAGCAGGTCGAGTTGGCATTCTCGCAGCAACTCGCGAAACTCGTCGGCGCTGGCCGGTCGCTCGGCCGGCACGCGGGCGAGCGATCGCATCGTCAGCATTTCCAACTCCGGCGAAATGCCGCGGCGCCCCGTGCTGTTGCGCGGCAGCGGCGGCATCGACTCGGCGATGTTTTGCAGCACGTCTTTCACGCACTTGCCAGTCGCCGGCGGACGCAGTGCGAGGCACTCGTACAGGACCGCGCCGAGGCCGAACACGTCGGTCCGCTCGCCCAACGGCGCGAGCGTGGCTTGCTCGGGCGCCATGTACAGCGGCGAGCCCCGTCGCGGGGGCCGCGGCGTCGGCGCTCCCGGGGCCGCGAGACCCCGCTGCCGGACGAGTTCCGCCGGCACGTACGCGATGCCCCAGTCAATCACAAACGCCGTATCGTTGTCGTCGACGATGATGTTGTCGGGCTTCAGGTCGCAGTGCAGGACGCCTCGCTGGTGAGCGTGAGCGATCGCGTCGGCCGCCCCCAGCACAATTGCGGCCAGGCGTTCCAGCGGCCACCGTTGCTCAGCGACCATGCCGCCGGTGCGAACCTCATCGACAATCGACCGCAGCGTCGTGCCGGCGAGCAGCGTTTGCGTGAAATAAGGCCGTCCGTGGCAGTCGCGGCCGATGTCGTGCACGGCCGGAATGCCAGGGTGCTCCAGTCCCGCCAGTACGCGAGCTTCGCGGAGAAAGTCGGCCACGTCGGCGTCGCTGAGCTGCAGCCGGTGATGCAGGACCTTGTACGCCACTTCGCGTCCGAGCCACTGATCGCGGCAGCGGAAGACCTCCGCCTTGCCGCCATGGCCAAGCGGAGTGAACCCCCCGTAGCGAGCGGTTGGCGCCGACTTGCACTGCGGCAGCGGCTCGCTGAGCCAGGAGAGCGTCGGCAGCGAGGCGGGCGGTTCGGCGACGGACATGACACGGTCCAGCGCAGGATTGGGGGCAGAAATCCGCTTCGTTCAGAAAGAACGCACTCCCTACCGTAGGTTGCGAGGCGTGGCGGCTCGTCACAGGGTGGGGCGTGCGAGGTAGATGCGTCGCCAGCGCAAGGTCAGGCGGCTTGCTTGTACTGATGGCGCCGATTCTTCGGGCACGCATCGCCTAGCAGTTGATCACGCCGGCGCCCCCGACCGGCCCTCGCCAGGGGGGCGGCATTCAGAAAACGCTCCGAGTTCGCTAACTTGTTAGCCCGCGGAGCTGATCGGCATGCGAGTTGCCGAGACTCGCCAGCGGGGCCGGCGTCCTCGATCGGCAATGTCGAATCGGATGGGGGCGTCGCAACGCGAGACATGGAATGGAATGATTAGCGATGAAACGACTTTGCTCACGCGTGAGGCTATCCGAAGCAGCGTTGATTCTGTTGGCGATCGTCGGCCTGCTGGCCAGCGGAGGCCGGTATGACGGCGTCGCGCGCGCCGCTGCGCCCGTCGAGTTGGCTACGCTCGCCGTTGCGCCGCAGAGTGACCCTGTGGCGTCAGTTGGCGAGATCTGCGGCAGCGTTGTTGCTTTGACGGACATCTCGCCGTTGCCCACGGCTGAGCAATTGCTTGGCGGATACCACTTGCTGGACAGCGTGCTGGCGTACGCGAATCCAGCGCACTCTGACGACGAGGCCTCCGTCGCACCGGCGCGCTGGACAGCGAATTCGGCGAGCGGAGCCAGCCTGCTGTCACTCGCCGACGAAATGCCGCAGGCTGCCGCACCGGCTGTGGAGTCGGTCGGCGACCTGCCCAGCGGAGTGACACTGCCGCTGCGGCGCGGAGCCGCGCCGCTCGTGCGAGGCGGCGACAGCCTGATCTCGACGCTGGCCGATGAGCCGCTGGCCGCGGGCAGCGCACTGGACGCGGCGTCCCTGCGACTCCACGCGGAACCGCAGCCGCTGCTGCAATCAATCACATCGCCATAGCCCCAGCGACGGATCGCGAACGAAGTAGAATTCGCCGTCGCCGTCTTCATTCCACCCGTCCGACAACTCATCCGGGTTGTAGCGGGCCGCCGCTGCGCTCAGATCGCCGAACTCGTAGCCGACGCCTTCGATCTCCTCGCGCGTGAGGTGGCCCGGGCAATACGTCACTCGAAAGCGATTCTCCGACGAGCCGTGGATTAGGTGAGCCGGGGCGGACAGGTTGTCGCGGAGGTCGACATTGTCGGCCACGAATTGCAGCACTTCGGGCGTGGTTCGGTAGCCGTACTTGCGAATCAACGCGTCGATGGTCGGATCCTCGCCGAACGTCCGCACGCCGGGCGCCAGGATAATCAGCTCGCCGCCATCGGCGATCGCCATCCGCGTGCGGTAGATCGCCTTGTTCCCCAGCCAGGTGCTGGGGAACTTCTCGGGGGCCAGATACGCAACGACCCGCTCGGGGCGTCGGGGCAGCCGGGTGACGTTCACCGTTGCCGACAGCTCCGCCGCTTGCCAAAAGCACTCATGGTCGTCGCCGATAAACAGGCCCCGCATGACCGGTTGGCCTGCGTCGTCGGCGCCAATGACCGTCAGAGCGTAGAGCAGCGGCAGCTCGCGGCAGAATTCGTCCTGGGCGTAGTTCAGGATCCGCCGCAACGGCGTGTCCGCCACGCCCATGACGCGTTCCATGCCGTAGACGGCGCCGATGTAGTGGCTCTCGTTGATGCCCCGCACGCCGCCCACGCCGACGAACAGATTCTTGTTGTAGTTGGCCATGCCGATCACCTCGTGCGGCACGACCTGCCCCAGCGAGAAGATCAGGTCATGCGCGCCGCTGGCGAGCCGGGTGTTGAGTTGCGCCGGCCACGATTTGTCGTAAACGCCCTCGGTCAGCTCCGCCACGACGTCGGCAGGCACCTCGCCGACGGTGGCGACGTCGGTGCGCCAGTTGTGCGTGCGAATCAGCTCGCGGGGGACCGCGGGCATCATTTTGTCGAGTTGGGCCGCGGACATCGGCTCGTGCGTCCCCACAGCCGGCAGCACGTCGACGACGGCGTCGCGGAGCAACTCGCAGCACATGCCGGCCAACTTGCCCGCCTGGCTGGCGTATCGCGAGTAATCGGGCGGGACCAACGCCACACGCCGCCGGGGGCCAAGCTGCTCGAACACGTCCGCCAGGGCGGTCCGCAGATCGGCGTCTGTCAAAACGGTGCTCGGCGAACCCGTGGCGAAATACAGCGGCATGGTCTTGCTTTCGGGAGAAGCGCGCGGTTGTGAGGGACCGGGCTCGCCGGCGGTCGCCGACGGGGGCGAGTCGCTCGTTGCCCACGCGCGGCGGCCCTTGATTGGTCGCACTCTTGTCTGTCTCCAGCTTATCAGCGGCGACCGATCCGCCCCAGGACCGCAGGACGCCGTTGCGATTGTTTGCCGGTCGGTTGCGTTGCCGAAGAAGCGCTGAGGCCGGATAATAGGTGAGATGTCCGCCCCCATTGCCAACTCTCCGCCCCCGCCCGGCCGCTCCGGCCCGCCGCCCACGCCGCATCTGTTCCGCTTCGGTCTGAGGCAGATGCTGCTGTTGGTGTCGCTGGCGACGATTCTGGCCGGGCTGATGGCCAAACTGGGCGGCGTTTGGCCGTGGGTGATCGGCGGGTCGGTGGCGATGGTGGCCGCCCACGTGTTTGGCACGTTGATTGGCACGCGGCTGCGCGACACGTCGCGCGAAGTGCAAGACTGGCGGGCCGCCGTGGATCCCAAGGCCGTCGATGAGCCGGCGATCTCGCGCGACAAAGCCCCCCGCGACGCGCGGGCCCGCACGACCTCGCTGGCCGACCGGCATGCCGCGCCGCAGCGGGACCGCTGGGCCATCGGCGGCGGTGCTGCCGTTGGGACGCTGCTGGGCGTCGTTGCGATTTCGCTGGGGTGGGGCGATCGCGTCTCGCTGTTGGCCATCCTCGTGGGCGCCATCTCGTGCGCCGTGTTGGGCGGGTGGCTCGCCCTGGTCGCAACCAGCTTCGCCGCCATTGCAAGGCACGCATTGCGTCACGCCAGCGAAGACCACCAGCAGGACCAAGACCGACGCCGGGCCGCGTTCGAGCGTCGGCACGGCACGTCGCCGCGCCCTCAGCGGCGCTAGCGGAGCAACCGCCGCAGCAGTCGCGGCTCGACCCGACCGCGGAAGCGAATCACGCCGTCGATCTCGACCACCGGCACGCAGTCGGTGAATCGTGCGCGCAATTGCACATCGTCATCGATGTCGACCAGCCGCGGCTCCAGCCCATGCTGCCGCAAGCACGCTAGCGCGTCGTCGCACAAACAGCATTCGCGGCGCGTGTAGAGCACAACCTGAGGCATGACGCGGGTGCTCCTGAAGCTAGTTCGGGGTCCCAAAGGGAGGGGCCGCGACCCTTCCCAAATTACCACCGCGGCCCCCTGCAGAGGGGGTTGGGCAGGGGCTCCAAACCCCTGCCCAGCAAGGTCTTGCGTCTTCTGTTTGCCGGCCCTTTTCCGGCGAGCCTACGATGGATACGGCGGGCAAGAGGCCCCGCTGACGCGTCGCTGCCCGGTTGGGGTCCTGCCTGTGCGACGCGCGCCGTTGCCGCAGCAAGTTCTTGGCTTTGCACGAGTTACGCAACCATGGCTACACAACATTATGCGCAGAATTCGGGACTTCGCCAACGTAAGAAGGCTGTGCGCGGCGGTGCGCCGACACAGTCGCCGCGGCAAGCGCCGCGCGCTATGCTGGGCGCGCGCAACCTCCGCGCGCCGTTCTCGCCGCCTGAAGAATGGCATGAGCCGATCGAGGATGGCGGCGACTACAAAATCGTCGTGCGACAGCCCGGACCCGGCTACCGTCACGTGCTGACCCCCGACGACGTCCGCGCGCGTCTCGCCCAGGTCCCGCAGCAGTTCCTCGCTGGGTTGGAGGTCGTGCAGCTGGCCTCGATGACCCGCAAGAAGCAGAGCTTCCCCTGCTACGGACTGCAGTGGGGCGCCACGCTCTATCTCTATCCGATCGAAGAGACCTTGGAGGAGCATTTCAGCGCGCCGCCGCGGCCGGAGATCTACAACGAAGCCCGCATGTATGGCGGTCGGTGGGACGAGCCCGAGCCCAATTGGTGGCGGCTGACTTGGTCCGAGCAGGCAATCCGCGACTTCTACCTCAACAACATCCTGATCCACGAACTGGGGCACCTGGTCGACGATCGCAACACGACCTACCAAGATCGCGAGCGGTATGCCGAGTGGTTTGCCATCGAGTACGGCTATCGAGCCACCGGCGGCGCTGCGGCCCGCCGAGGCAAGCAGAAGCCCCGCCGGCGGCACCATGCGGCTTAGATGCGCACGCAGTCCCTTGCGCCGTCGCGTCGACCCGTGAGCATTGCCACGCGGGTTGCCTCGGTGAGCCGCGGGGCCGGATGAGCTCGCCACGCGCCGCCGCGGGAGCGCTGATTTCCGGCGCCCATCTCCTGAGCCCACTGCCCAAGGGCGCATCACGGGCTGTCCACAGCTTAGGCAGCACCGGCGAATCGCGCACACTGCTGGCGCTCGTCTTCGCTGCGCCTCCTGCGCAGAATTCCCTGTGAAATAAGCACTTAGGGAATCCCATTCAGCCGTATCGCGGGTCTTGGGCCGTGATTGGCACAGTGCTTGCGTACCTGAGCGGCGACTAGTCAGTCCGCTCACGTAGGTTGCACATTGTCGCGGCCCGCCTGAGCACCCCACCGTTGGCGTCGGTTCCCGACGCACCGAGGTCTGAAAGGCGGAACTCTTTCACGCACATGCGGCCTCGGATTGAATTCCTTCTGACAATCCACGTATTGAGGACCTTCGAATGACTCAAGTTTGGTCACAGCGCGGATGGCTCGCGCTGCTGCTGGCGGTCGTGACGACTCTAGCGGTGGCGGGCCTGCCCAGCGCCAGCTATGCACAAGACGCCGAAGGCGAAGACGCCGCGGCTGCGGAGACGGAAGAAGCCCCGGCCGAGGAGGAGGCCCCCGCCGAAGACCTGGGCGTCGGTTACGCACTGGACAACATCATGTTGTTCGTATGTGCCGTCTTGGTGTTCTTCATGCAGGCCGGCTTCGCGATGGTCGAAGCGGGCTTCAACTCGTCGAAGAACGCGGTAAACATCCTGTTCAAAAACTCGATGGATATTTGCGTCGGCGTGTTGCTGTTCTACTTCATCGGCTTTGGGTTGATGTATCCCGGCGCCTACGGCAAAGAAGGGTACGAGAAAGCCTTTGTGATGTTCGGCGGCGTTGGTCTTGACGACTATGTCGTTGCCTCTGACCGGACGTTCTCGCCAGAAACCGACTGGCTGTTCCAGGCGGTGTTCGCCGCAACCGCCGCGACCATCGTGTCAGGCGCCGTCGCCGGCCGTATGAAGGTTGGCGGATACCTAATCTACAGCGCCATTCTGACGGGTCTGGTTTACCCGATTAGCGGCATGTGGAAGTGGGGCGGCGGCTGGCTCGCCGAAAGGGGTTTCCAGGATTTCGCTGGGTCCGCCGTGGTGCATGGCGTCGGCGGTTTCGCCGGCCTGGCAGGCGCCATCGTGCTGGGCCCGCGGATTGGACGCTACGTCAATGGCAAGAGCGTTCCCATGCCGGGGCACAGCTTGCCGATCGCTGCACTGGGTGTGTTCATCCTGTGGTTTGGCTGGTACGGGTTTAATCCCGGCTCGATGCTCGCCTTCCAAGGCACCGCCGACATCGACGGCACCATGCACTGTGCGATCACCACCACGCTGGCAGCGGGTTCCGGCGGCTTGGTCGCAACCTTGCTCAGTTGGGTGTTGTTCGGCAAGCCAGACCTGTCGATGGGCCTCAACGGCATCCTCGGCGGACTGGTCGGCATCACCGCCTGTTGCGACTGCATGTCCAACACGCAGGCCGCGCTGATTATCGGCCCGGTTGCCGCGGCCCTAGTGATCGGCGGCATCATGCTGCTCGACAAGTTGCAGATTGACGATCCGGTCGGGGCCTTCCCGGTCCACGGTTTGTGCGGCATCTGGGGCTGCATGGCGATTGGCATCCTGCCCAATGGCTACCTGGAAGCCGGTGACACGTCCTTCATGACGCAGCTGATTGGCACGTTCGCCATCGTCGGCTGGTCGTTCGCCACGATGTTGGTCCTGTTCATCGGCATGAAGGCCGCAGGTATCCTGCGAGTCGGCGCCGCCGAGGAGCAGCAGGGGCTGGACATCAGCGAGCATGGTATGCAGGCCTACGGCGGAGCCCCCGCCTAAGCCCAAGAGGATTGACGCACTGGGGGCGGCGGTCCGGTTCACGCCGCCGTCGATCGCCGCCCCTGGTTCTTACAGATAGGCCTCCACGGCAAGGAGGCACTCGAGTTACGAAGCGACGACTCTTGCCTGGGTCGAACGATGTCCCACGCGTGCTTTGTCAACCTTGCTTCGGCGGGGCGGTTAAAGCACGAGGCTCGGCGGCGTTTTGCCGCCTACACGCCGCCGAGCCGGGACGTCTTTTTTTTGACCGGCAGACGCAGTCCAAAAGCGATAACTCTCCGCACGAGACTTACTGCCGCACACGCCTGAGCCAGGCGAAACGATTTCGGAACACAATGAGAATTTCGGCCCGCCGCCGGCCAACTCCTGGTGTGAGTCGCTGGTGGGTCTGCAGTGCGAGCAACTCCCTCAGCGAAACCGCCCAAGTCGTCCACCCATCCAGCCAAAGGCCCGAGCGCCAACCACGCCGCCTCCCGGCGCTCGGGCCGCGGCTGGACTTAGGACGAAATTCGCTTCGCCGACGGCGGTCGGCGCCTCTGAGTCCATTCTGTCCAGAAGGATGCCCCAATGGCTTGGGCGTGCCTTTCCGCCTAGGTGCGCTCAAGCCGGGGTATCTTTGAGTGAGAGGTCAGAAGTCTGAGGTCAGAGGCCGGGGAGTATTGGGCCCGGGGGAGCCGGCTTCCGGCGAGGGATTCTCGGTTTCAGGCGGATGGCTTAGGATAGAGGGCGTCGTCACTTCCCTGACCTCCGACCTCTCGCCTCTCATCTCTCCGCCGCCATGAAACTCATCATCGCCATCATCCAACCCAATCGGTTGGAGGACGTGAAGGCCGCCCTGCAGGACGTGGAGGTGGTCCGGCTGACGATCATGGACGTCCAGGGCTTCGGCCGGCAGAAGGGGCAGCACGAGACCTACCGCGGCCGGGAAATTACGGTGAATTTGCTCCGCAAGGTGCAACTGCAGATCGCCGTGAACGAAGAGTTCGTCGAGCCGACGATTGGCGCCATCATCAAGGGCGGCCGCAGCGGCGACACCGGCCAGATCGGCGACGGGAAGATCTTCGTGCTGCCGATGGACGACTGCATTCGCATCCGCACCGGCGAACGCGGGCCCGAGGCCATCTGAAATGCTGCAGAGTGATGAGGGAGGGCGAGGCTCCTGCCGAGCCTGAAGCGGGCGCCCGCCGCCGGCTCGGCAGGAGCCTCGCCCTCCCGTTGAGTATGAGCGCCAATCCGCCGCTATTTGCCGCGATGCACCCGCCGCAGTTCTTCGGCAATGGCGGCGATGCCTGCCTCGACTGTCTCGGTCGATTGCGAAAAGGTGAGCCGTACGCATTGCCGGCGGTGGGCCCAGTCGTCCGAATCGTTCTCGCCCAGGCCGTAGAAAAAGTACTCGCCGGGGACCACGAGCACGCCCCGCTCTTTCAGTCGGACGTAGAGCTCCTGCGTGCTGATCGGCAACTCCGGCAGCCACAGCCACAGGAAGAATGCGCCCTCGCTGCGATGCACCCGCCACGGGAAATCATCGCCGAACTCCTCGGCCAGGACCTGCAGCGCGGCCTGCGATTTGGCCTGATAAAACGGCCGGATCTCGTTACGGCAGAGCTGGATCAGCTTGCCCTCGGCCAGCAGCGGCTCGACGATGGCCTGGCCCATGTTGTTGTTGGCCAGCCCCACCACGCCGGTCATCGCGCGGATGCGCTGGATGAGCGGCGGGTCGCCCAGCACGATCGCCGTGCGGGTGCCCGGCAGCCCCAGCTTGGAGAGGCTGAACGTCATCACCATCCCCGGGCGCCAAACAGGTTGGATCGGCTCGAACACCGCCGCGGGGAACGGCTCGCCGTAGGCGTTGTCGACCAGCAGCGGAATCTCCCGCTCGCGGGCCAGCGCGGCCAGGCGGTCGATTTCCTCGTCGGTCAGCACGTTTCCGGTGGGGTTGGTGGGGCGGCTGACGCAAATGGCGCCCACGTCGTCCCCCACCCGCAGCGCGTCGAAATCGATGCGGTATTTGAATTGGCGATCGCCCTGCAGCTCGATCCGTGGCCGCTGGCTGACGAACGTGCCAGGCGCCAAACCCTGGTCCGCATAGCCGATGTACTCCGGCATGAGCGGCAGCAAGATCCGCCGGCGCGGGCCGGCCGCCATCTCGCCGGCCAGCAGCGTGAACAGGAAGAAGAACGCGGTCTGTCCGCCGCAGGTGATCGCGATATTCTCGGGGCCGACCGGCCAGCCGAATTCGGTCCGCAGACAGTCGGCCATCGCGGCGCGGAACGAGGGGCTGCCCGCCGGTCCGTCGTAGTTGGCCAGCAGGCGGTCGCAGTAAGGGGCGTCGGCGGCGATCTCGCGGAGACGTTGACGCCACACCGCTTGCATGGCCGGCACATGGGCCGGGTTGCCGCCGCCCAGCATGTGCATGCCGGCAGCACCGCCGGCCATCGCGGCGCCCAGGTCGTCCATCAACTCGACGATGCCGCTGTGCCCGGAGAGGGCTTCGCCGATGCGACTGATGCGGTACTGCATGATGGCTCGCGGTCACGGCGAGCGCGCCGTCCGCCTACCCTTTCCGCGCCAATCGAAGCTGGGCGTTGAGTTGGTTGACTTGGCGCTCGCGCAACTCCAGTTCCTCTTCGCCGGCGGCCCGTGACGCGAGCGTCTTGGCAGCCTGCTCGGCGAGTGCGGTCGCGTCGAGCTTGGCGGCCGGCGTGGCGCGATTGGTGAGCACCGACACCTCGTTGTCCGAAACCTGAACGAATCCGCCGTTCACGTAGAACCGGGTTACGTCGTTGCCGGTCCGCAGACGCAACTCGCCGAAGCCGAGTCGGCCGATCATCGGGGCGTGGTTCCGCGCGACGCCCAACTCGCCGTCGAACAACGGCAGAGCGACGAACTCCGCCGCGCTGTCGACGACCGTTTCTTCGGGCGTGACGACAGTGCAGCGAACCTGGTTGGCGCCGACGGTGGTTGTGGTTTCGGCCATGATTGGCTTGAGGGGGGCTAGGGGCGAAGTCGAGCGAGGTTGCCGACTGCAAACTGACAATTACAAATTTCGAATTTCAAATTGCGGTTGTGACAAGCATCGGCAATTCGCAATTTGCGTTTTCCAATTTGCAATTTGCAATGCTTCACTTGCCCTGTTCCTTCTTCCACTGCGCCTCGGCTTGCTCGATGCCGCCGACGTACATGAACGAGCTTTCGGACAGGTGATCCCACTTGCCGTCGCAGATTTCCTCGAAGCTGCGAATGGTGTCCTCCAGCGGGGTGATTTCGCCCGGCTTGCCGGTGAACACTTCGGCCACGAGGAACGGCTGCGACAGGAACCGCTCGATGCGGCGAGCGCGGTGGACGATCAACTTGTCCTCTTCGCTCAGCTCGTCGACGCCGAGAATCGCAATGATGTCCTGCAACTCGCGGTACCGCTGCAACGTCGTCTGCACGCGGCGGGCACAGTTGTAGTGCCGCTCGCCCACGTACTGCGGATCGAGAATCCGGCTGGAGGACGCCAGCGGATCGACCGCCGGGTAGATGCCCTTTTCCGAAATCGATCGCTCCAGATAGATGAACGCGTCGAGCTGGCCGAACGCCGTGGCCGGGGCCGGGTCGGTCGGGTCGTCCGCCGGCACGTACACGGCTTGCACCGAGGTGATGGCGCCGTTCTGCGTCGAGGCGATCCGTTCCTGCAGGGCGCCCATCTCGCTGGCCAGGGTGGGCTGGTAACCCACGGCGGACGGCATGCGACCCAGCAGCGCGGACACTTCCGAGCCGGCCTGCGAGAAGCGGAAAATGTTGTCGACGAACAGTAGCGTGTCGGCGCCCGTCTTGTCGCGGAAATACTCGGCCATGGTCAGCGCGGACAGGGCGACGCGGAGACGCGATCCCGGCGGCTCGTTCATCTGGCCGAACACCATGCAGGTCTGGTCGATGACGCTCTTGCCGGTGTCGCCGATTTTGGCTTCCTGCATTTCGAGCCACAGGTCGGTGCCTTCGCGGGTCCGTTCGCCGACCCCGGCGAACACGGAGTAGCCGCCGTGGGCCGAAGCGATACGGGCGATCAGTTCGGTCAGGATGACCGTCTTGCCCAGACCGGCGCCGCCGAACAGGCCCGCCTTGCCGCCGCGGACGAACGGGGTCAACAGGTCGATCACCTTGATGCCGGTCTCGAACAACTCGGTCTTGGTCGACAGCTCCGACAGCGGCGGGGCCTCGCGGTGGATGGGCCACTTCTCCTGGGCCTCGACCGGCCCGCGGCCGTCGACCGGCTCGCCGATGACGTTGAACACACGCCCGAGGGTCGCCTCGCCGACCGGAACGCTCACCGGCGATCCCGTGTCGACCACGTCCTGGCCGCGGATCAAGCCGTCGGTGGCGCCCAGGGCGACGCACCGCACGCGACCGCCGCCGAGCTGCTGCTGCACCTCGCCGACCAAGTCGATCTTCACGCCCTTGTGCTCGGCGGTGATCCGTACGGCGTTGTAGATCGCCGGCAAGTGAGCTTCGTCGAACTCGACATCGAACGTCGAGCCAATGACTTGAGTGATGCGGCCGATGTTTCCGGAAACGGTAGCAGTGGACATGGCGTCAAACCGTATTCGCTAGTCGCGATAGTAAGGGTTCTATGTGAGATGTCGGATGTTTGATTGTTGATGTTGGCGCGGAACGACAAGTTCTCACATCATCAATCTCACATCACACATCAAACATCCTAATTCAGCGCCTCGACGCCGCCGATCAGGTCCATCAGTTCGGACGTGATGCGGCCTTGGCGGGCGCGGTTGTATTGCATACTGAGTTGCTTGATCAGCTCGTCAGCGTTTTCGGTGGCGCTCTTCATGGCGGTCATGCGGGCGATCTGCTCGCTCACCGCCGAGTCGAGGAAGCACTTGAACAGCTTCACCTTGAAGCTGGTCGGCACGACCTCCTCGAGAATGCTCTCGGGCGACGGCAGGAACTCGTACTGCGACGTGCCGCCGGCGTCGGCCTCGGCGTCGTCGGCCGCCAGCGAGCCCAACGGCAGCAGCGTTTCGACCGCGACCGACTGCCGGGCGATCGTCTCGAATTTCATGTACACGACCACCAGCTTGTCGATGCGTCCGGCTGCGTAGTCCTGCAGGTACCGCTCGGCGATGACGTCGACTTCGGCGAACGCCGGGCGGTCGTGAAAGTGCGTGAATTCCTCGTCCGGCTCGTGGCCGCGGAAGCGGAAGCCAGCGATGCCGCGCTTGCCGGCAATTTCCAGACGGCAGTTGGAAACGCTTTCCTTCAGCTCTTTCCACTGACGCAGGCCGGAGCGGATCAGGTTGCCGTTGAAGCCGCCGCACAGGCCGCGATTGGCGGTGAGCAGCAACATGGTGGCGTTCCGCGGCTCGTCGCGCGGGTCGAGCAGCGGGTGCGACACTTCCAGCCCGGTCTTGGCCAGGTCCGCCACCAACTGCGTAATGCGATTGGTGTAGTCCGTGGCCGCCGCGGCGCGATCCATGGCTTTTTTGAATCGCGCGGTGGCGATCAATTCCATCGTCCGCGTGATTTTGCGGATGTTCTTGATGGACTTGCGGCGTTTGTCGAGCGCGCGAGGGTTGGCCATGACGGGAAAGTCGGAATTGAGAGGTCAGAGATCGGGAAAGCGGGCGTGAGCCGCGAACTGGCGAGCTCGCCGGCGGCGCGACGGCGGACTAGGCCGCCGCCTCTTCCTCCTCGACGATGAAGTCGTGCTGTTTGTTGAATTCGTCGATCGACGCCTTGACCATGTCGAGGATTTCGTCGGTCAGGTCCTTCTTGTCTTCGATGGCCTTGCGGACCTCGGATTTTTGGTCGTGCATGAAGGTCAGGAACTTCTCTTCCCATTCCTGCACGCGGTCGACCGGGACCTTGTCGAGGAATCCGCGGGTGCCGGCGAAGATCATCAGGACTTCGTCGACCACGTTCAGCGGATTGTATTGTCCCTGCTTCAGCAATTCGACCATCCGGTAACCGCGGTCCAACCGGGCTTGCGTGGCCGGGTCGAGCTCGGTGCCCAACTGGGCGAACGCTTCGAGTTCGCGGAACGCCGCGAGGTCCAAACGCAGACCGCCGGCGACTTTCTTCATGGCCTTGATCTGAGCGGCGCCGCCCACGCGCGACACCGAGATGCCCACGTTCATGGCCGGCTTGACGCCGGCGAAGAACAGGTCGGGCTGCAGGTAGATCTGGCCGTCGGTGATCGAAATCACGTTGGTCGGAATGTAGGCCGACACCTCGCCTTCCAGCGTTTCGATGATCGGCAGCGAGGTGAGCGAACCGCCGCCCATGGCGTCGCTCAGCTTGGCGGAGCGTTCGAGCAGCTTGCTGTGACAGTAGAACACGTCGCCGGGGAACGCCTCGCGGCCCGGCGGGCGCCGCATCAACAGCGACAATTGCCGGTAGGCGACGGCCTGCTTCGACAAGTCGTCGTAAACGATCAAGGCGTGCCCGCCGTTGAACATGTACTCTTCGGCCATGGCGGTGCCCGCGTAGGGCGCGACGTACTGCAGCGGCGCCGGGTCGCTGGCCCCTGCGACGATGACCGTGGTGTAATCCATGGCGCCCGTGTCGCGAAGCTTCTCGACCACGCCGGCGACGGTGGACTCCTTCTGGCCGACGGCCACGTAGAAGCACTTCACGCCGCTGTTTTTCTGATTGATGATCGTGTCGATCGCCACGGCCGTCTTGCCGGTCTTGCGGTCGCCGATGATCAGCTCGCGCTGGCCGCGGCCGATGGGCGTCATGGCGTCGATCGCCTTGATGCCGGTTTGCAGCGGTTCGCACACCGGCTGACGCTCGGCCACGCCGGTGGCGATGACTTCCACGTCGCGCCGTTTGTTGGTGACGATGGGGCCCTTGCCGTCCAGCGGGTTGCCCAGCGGATCGACCACGCGGCCGAGCAACTCGTCGCCGACCGGGACGCTCAACAGACGACCGGTGCTGCGGACTTCGTCGCCTTCGTTGATTTGGAGGTAGTCGCCCAGAATGATGATGCCGACGCTGTTCTCTTCCAGGTTGAACGCCAGGCCAATCGTGCCGTTGGCGAACTCGACCATTTCGCCGGCCATGACGCCGCTCAGGCCGTAGACCTGCGCGATACCGTCGCCCACTTCCAGGACGCGGCCGACTTCGCGGACGTCGATTTGAGCGGCGTATTGCTCAATCTCTTTTTGGATGACTGAGGCGATTTCGTCGCTGTTGAACTTCATCGAAGCTCTCCGGCTGTGATGTTTGATGGTCGCTGCGGCGTGGCCCGTCGAGAGCGAACGCGCCGGCGATTGGTTCGTAAATTGTGTCTTTTAGTTGACGACAAACGCGTTGGGATCGAGGTGGATCGCCTCGGCGGCGCGTTCGATCATGTTCTGTCGGGTCCGTTCCAGTCGGGTGCGGGCCGAGGCGTCGTACACCCGGTCCCCCACGCGAACGACAAACCCGGCGAGCAATTCGGGGTTCACCCGCCGCGTCACGTCGGGCTCGGCGCCCAACAGTCCCCGCAACGTCCCCAGGATCTCGCCTTCCACGGTTGCGTCGATCGGTTCAGCCGTTTCCAGCACGACCTGCTTGCGGCCGGAACGCTCCTGCCACAACTGCATAGCGGACTGAGCCACGTGGCGAACGATGCCCAGCCGGCCATGGTGGGCCATGACTTTCAGCACGTTGACCAGCGTGGCGGAGGCTCGCCCGCCGAACACGCGGTCGATCATCGCGAGCTTTTCGTCCTGCGACACCAGTTCCGATCGGAACAGCTCTTCAAGATCGGGATGGTTGCGCAGCACGTCGTCTCGCAGCGAGACCAACTCCTCGACCAGACCGCCTTGGGCCGCCGGATCGCCCGCGGCATCGAGCGCCGCGGCGGCGTAAATGCCCGCCAGCCGTTCCAGGTCGACGTCGAACACAGTGTCGTGCCGGTGGTCAGCTTGTTCGTCGAACTGAGTCATCTGAGTCCAGGCGCGTTGGGTCGGGAATGTTCAAGCGGCGACGAGCCAACAAGACAGGCTAGTTGGCGTTCATTCCGGTCTGTCCCAGTTGGGCCAGACCCTCGCGGATCAGGGCCGCGTGGCGATCGGGGGTGATCGTCTGCCCGATCACCTTGCCGGCCAAGTCAACCGCCAAGTTGCCGCTGCGCTGCGCGAGCGTCTGCAGGGCGTCGTCCTTGGCGATCTCGATGTCGCGAATCGCCCGGTTGCGTTCCTGCTCGGCCGCGGCGCGAGCTTCGGAGACAATTTGCTCCTTGGTCGATTCCGCGTCTCGGCGGGCTTCGTCCAGCATCTCCCGAACCTCGTCAGCCGATTGGGCCAGCTTGGCTTCGTGCTCCGCGAGCAGCCGCTTGGCTTCCTCGTGCTTGGCCGCCGCTGACGCGAGATCGGCCGCAATGCGGTTCTCGCGTTCGGTCATCGCCGCGCTGATCTTCGGCCACGCGGTGGCCGACAGGATCGCCAACAGCAGCAGGAAGACGGCAAACGTGTAGATCGCCAGGTCGGTCCGGAACGCGGCCGGACTTTCCAGGGAATCGGAGGCGTTGCCGTGACCCAATTCGTGATGTTCGCCGCCGTGATCTTCGGCCGCGGCGGCAGTCGTGCCGCTGCCGGTGGTCAAACCGACGGCGACAACGGCGACGGTCATCGCCAGCCACAAACGCGTGAGCATGATCTGCTGTCGTGGGTTTGGGGGTGCAGGTTGAATGGTGCGAAACGGGAAAAACTCTGCATGAGCGCCGCGAGCCGAGTGCGGGGCCGAACCGTTGTTGCCGGTCGGCCCCGCCGTCGACGCGGAGCTGGTGCACTCGCTCGCAAGCCTTACGGCTTGGTCGAGCAGATAAACAAGGCGTAGAAGGTGAAACCTTCGATCAGGGCCGCGGCGATAATCATCGCGGTCTGGATGCTGCCGGCCACTTCGGGCTGGCGAGCCATGCTCTCCAGAGCGGCGGCGGCCAGCTTGGCAATGCCGAACGCGGCGCCAATCACCGTGATCGCCACGCCAAAAGCGCCCGAGAAGCTGATCAGGGCGGTGTTGGCTTCGGCGGACACGCCGGCTTCATCGCCCTCGGTGTCCTGGGCCATGGCGGGAGAGGTCAGCAGGGCCATCGCCACGCAACCCAACGCAAACAGTTTGAAAAATCGCAACACTTATCCAGCTCCTTATGACAGTCGAACCGAGTGCAGACCCTGAAATCGGTCGGATCCCCAGTGGGTTGCTCGCTCACCATTAGTGGTGGTGAATCGAAGCGCCGATGAACAGGGCCGAAAGGAAGGTAAACACGTACGCCTGCAAAAAGGCGACGAACAATTCAAGCAAACTAAACAACGCCGAGCCAACGACCGAAATGCCGGCCGCGGCGGGCCACATGTCGCTGCTGGCCGCGGCGACGGCGATGCCCATGATGGCCAACAGCACCAAGTGTCCGGCGACCATGTTGGCTAGCAACCGGATGCCAAGCACCATGTGTTTGATCAACAGACCGAGCACTTCAATGGCGAACAACATCGGCTTGATGAGAATCGCCAAGACGAACGGCAAATCCATGTGGGGCACTTGGTTTTTCCAGAACCCCACCGGGCCAAATTTCTTCGAACCGCCGTAGACGACGGTGGCAAAGGTGACAAACGCCAGCCCCAGCGTCACGCTGAAACTGCCGGTGGGCGCCCCCACCCAGGGCAGCATGCCGAACAGGTTGCATGTCAGCACGAACATGAACATCGTCCACAGCAGCGGCACGTAGCGATCGGCGTCGTGGCCGCCAATCGCCGGGCGGGCGATCTGGTCGCGAATGAACACCAGGAACGTTTCAAACAGGTTCCACAGCTTGCCGCGGACCGGCCGGGCGCCGGTCGACCGCTTGGCCAGCTTGCTGAACACCAGCAGCAACAGTCCGGCGACGACCAGTTCCAGGATCATGAACTTGGAAACGCAGAAGCCCGACTCCGGCTCGTAGTTATTGCGCAACTTGCCGAGGGGCTGCGGAATGAGAATCTTGCCGTCCAACTCGCGGTTGTACTGCTCGATCTTCTCGGGCGGCCAGGGATCGGTTTCCAACTGGTACTTGTCGAGGTCCTCGGCGGCGCGCTTGGCGCCTTCCCAGGCTTTGCGATACGCGACCGCTTTGTCCATGTGGGCGTGGTAGGCGGCCAGGCCCTGGTCCTTGGCCTCTTCCACAGCCACGTCGTAGGCCTTGTCCGTGACAAAGTCGTCACGTTTGATGTCTTTCACGGCGGCCCGGGTATATTCACGCTCGAGCTTTGCCGGCCATTCGCCTAGCCCCAGTTGCCGCTGGAACCATGCTTGAGACGACGATTCCTCCAGGAACCGATCAAACGGTTTGGCGAAGTTGCCCTCGGCGTGCCGCCACTCGTGGTACTCGTGCAGCAGTTCCGACTCGGCCGGAATGTCGTCGATCCCGTCGATCTGCTTCAGATTGGCGATCTGCCGAGCGGCTTCCCAGTCCTGATAATCAGGATCGAGCCGCACGTAATGCTCGGGAAACTCCTCGCGAGTCTCCCGCTCCGAACGCCACAGCGCCTTCGGGATCTCGAAGTAGTAGGCGTCTTTGATATGGAGAATGTCAGACATATCGCGGAGCGGCTGGTGGCTGAGTCAGTGGTTGGTGTTTCGTCCGAGCGGGCTGGATTCTGTCGTCCAGCGAAGCCATTAGGCGGTGCTGGATTTGGCCGGAGTCAGGCCGTCGTCGGCGGTCGAGCGAATCAGGCGGACGATCAACAATGTTTCGGCGGCGAGGCCGATGAAGTAATGCACCAAAAACAGGCCGACCAAGCCGGCCTCGACCAGCGGGTGGTCCCATCGCGACAACGTCAGCAGCGCCGCCAGGAGAATGCCCGTGCGAAACAGCAAGGACAGCATGGCGCCGTTCACTCGGCCCGGGCCTGTCGCGGGCAGTCCCGTCAAAAACAACGCAACGACGCCGGCGACCCAGACAATGCCCGCAGCAACAAAGCTGGCCGTGTAGGCCGGCTCGCCTGCCTTTCGCGCCGCAACCGCACCAGCGATCACGGCCGCAGCGACCAATACTGCGGCAAGCACGGCAATCGACTTGAGGGTTGGCGCCACGGCGTAATCGACAGGTATGCAACCCAGTGCGTCGGGCCGTCGAGTGCGAAGGGGAGGCAAGACTCGACGAGCGACAGCCAGGAACGAGTTATTGACCAAGCGCTTGCTGGTCCGGTGAGTCGGCCGAACCACGGTGAGTTCGGCGCGTCGCTTATTCTTTTTCTTTCTTGTCGCGGTCGCCGTTGCGGGTGATCGCGACCAGGTATCCAATTCCAGCAATCAACCCCAGTGCGACGCCAACGGGCGTCAGCCACGACGTCTGCCAGCGGCGATCGAGGAAGGTCCCCGCCGCGGGCGGCGCCGCCATGAGCAGCGCGACCGCGAGGATCCGCGCCACCCACTGAATCGCGGCGGCCCTGGCGCGGGCGCTTTGCTCATCCACCGGCCGCTCGCTTGTCAGCGTTGTGGAGCTCGACCGACGCGAAGCCTGATCGATTGCACACTGACCGGCGGGACTAACTTCTCTGCTAGCAACGACTTAGGGACGCTCGCGAGCGAGCCAAGGGCTGCCGGAGCGGCTCTGAGTCGAAGGCGCGAGCAACGGGCGACACGCCGTAACGTTCAGTGCGGCATCAATTTAGTGCGGCTAAATTGGACGGTCAACGGGCCGCGATTGAATTCGTGAGATTTTTCACAAAGTCTTCGACGCCGCCCGTAAGTTCATGCTGCAGAACAGGTTGCGCATTGGTGAGCATCCGATGCGCCGCCGCGACGGAGGCGGTCGTCAACGGCTCGCGCCGGCCTCGCAGTGCGCTTCGGGCGCTCGAATCAGCAGGCCGCCCTGCTGCGAGGTCGCGGGATATTCTCGGTGAAGTTTGTAAGTGGCTTTGTGGCAATGGTTTGCGTCTTCAATTCGCCTGCCGACAATTGCTGAATTGCGGTTTTGCGTATAGTATGGGAGACATCGGAGATATCAGATTTGCCTGAAGTGGGCGCCGGCTTCCGTGCCGCCGCACGTGGATGGCGCCGCTTGAGACTCGTTGGGCCCCCTGCAGGCGGCTACCGGCTGGTCATCGGGCGGCATGGGGCAACTTCATCCCTGCATGATCTGCTGGCGCTTTCAGTGCGCCAGTCTCTCCGCAGGACAAACCACTGCGATGGCCTCAGGGACGAAGCCGACGCGGCACGATGGCGGAGAGTTTGCATCCCCGCCGCCGCGAGCGAACCTGTCTCTCACGCAAGGTCCCGCGACATATGACGGCAGCGACTCTCAGGGCCCACACGGCCAAAGACCTCGCCCAGATGGCACGAGACCGGGGAATTGCCGGCTGGCATTCCATGCGGAAGGAGGAGCTGATTCGGGCGCTGGTGCGCGCGGCCCGCAAACGATCGCAGGCAGCCGCCCGCAGCGAAGCCCCGGCCTCGCGCAATGGCTCGGCCCGACCGCAGGCGAAAGTCCGCCGCGATCGTCCCGCAGCTCTCGCAGCGCCCCGCAACCGCGAGATCGCCAAACTGCGCGATCGGGTCGCGATGGCGAAAAACCTCTCGGCAAACCAGTCCAACAGCGATGGCGAGGATCGGTTGGTCGTCATGGTGCGCGATCCCTATTGGCTGCACGCCTACTGGGAATTGAATCAGCGCAGCATTGACCGCGCGCAAGCCGCATTGGGACAACGTTGGCACGGCTCCCGGCCTGTGCTCCGAGTGTTCCGCCTGGGCGACGACGGCACTGGCGAGGTCGAACGCGACATCACGATCCACGGCGGCGTGCGCAATTGGTACGTCGATGTGCAGAATCCGCCGGCGCAGTACCGCATGGAAATTGGTTACGCGGCCGAGGACGGCGTATTCTTCTGCCTGGCTCGCAGCAACACCGTATCCACGCCGGCCGCCAACGGCGCCGAAGCAGTGGACGGCAACTGGGCGGACGTCGCCGAGAATGCCGATCGCATTTTTGCGATGAGCGGCGGCTACTCGCCGCACGGGGTGAGCCGCGAATTGCGCGAACTGATGGAGGAACGCCTGCAGCGTCCCCTCGGCAACCCGATGCAGACGCGCTATGGCAGCGGGGCAGCGGCCGGCGGCGAGCAGATGCAGTTCGCCGTCGACGCCGATGTGATTGTTTACGGCGCTGCGTCTCGCAACTCCCATGTGACGATGCAGGGCGAGCCGGTGCCGCTGCGGGACGATGGCACGTTTGCCGTTCGCCTGCCGATGCCCGATCGTCGCCAAGTGATTCCGGTCGTGGCCAGTTCTTCCGACGGCGTCGAGCAACGTACCATCATTCTGGCGGTCGAGCGGAACACCAAGACGATGGAACCCGTGGTCCGCGACGTGACCGATCGTTCCTAGCGGGCGCCGCAAGACCGCAAGAGAAGGGGACGGGATTCGTTCCCAGCACAGCCGGTGACCCATCGCGCGGACCATTCTGGGTTCGCGCTTCTCAATTTGCCGATTTCCCGCCAGATGGCCGCTTCCCCTGACGCAGTCGCCCAGGATTCGCCCGCCGACGGCGTGGCTGCCGACGCGCAGCGACTCGTTGCGCTGCTCGCCGAGATCGGGCCCTGCGTGATCGCCTACTCGGGCGGCGTGGACAGCGCGGTTGTCGCCCAAGCGGCGCATCTTGCCCTTGGCGAGCGCGCGGTGGCGGTCACCGGCGCCAGCGCTTCGCTCGCTGCGGGCGAGTTGGAGACCGCCCGCCGGATTGCCGCCGCGATCGGCGTCGAGCACCGCGTCGTCGCCACGCGCGAGTTGCAGAGCGCTGCGTACTTGGCGAACGCCCCCGACCGGTGCTTTCACTGCAAGGACGAACTGTATGGCCGCCTGCGCCCACTGGCGAGCGAGTGGGGGCTGCCGGCCGTGGTCAACGGCGCCAACGCGGACGATCGCGGCGATTTTCGCCCTGGCATGACGGCCGCCGCCCAGCACGCGGTGCGCAGTCCGCTGGCGGAATTGGGGCTCGGCAAGTCGCAGGTGCGGCAATTGGCGGCGCACTGGGGTCTGGAAATCTGGGACAAACCGGCCACGCCCTGCTTGTCGAGTCGCGTCGCGTATGGCGTCGAAATTACGCCCGAGCGGTTGGCGCGGATCGACGCCGCTGAGCAAGTGTTGCGGCAGTGCGGGCTGGGGACGGTGCGCGTCCGTTGCCATGAGCGCGAGCTGGCGCGGCTGGAAGTGCCGCTGGACGCCCTGCCCCGGCTTTGCGAGCCGCAGGTGCGCGAGCGGATAGTCCGCGAATTGCGCGGGGTAGGATTCGCCTACGTCACGGTCGACCTGGAGGGTTTCCGCTCGGGCAGCTTTGCGCAATTGGTGCCCGTCGAGACGCTGCAGGCGTACGACACCCGGAAGTGACGGGATCCCGGCTGGTCATCGGCCGCCCGTCCTCAACGCCGCATGCCGGGCGGGCCGATCGGCTCCAGACCGCGCTCTTCGCGGCGGTCGTTGAACATCTGGATTCGCAGTTCAAACATGGCGCGCACGTCGGGCGACAGGTAGGCAACCATGGTCTTCATGAACTCGTCCCGCTTTTCCGGGGACATGTTCTGGCCGCCGCGGAACGGGCCGCCGTTGCCGCCGCCGGGGTTGTTTTGGCGAAACTCCTCCATGCGATCAATCTCTTCGTCGATCTGTGCGCGCTGATCTTCCGGCGTCTTGGCGAAGAAGTCGCTCAGCCGCTGTTTCATCATGGGCTGCCACATTGGGATGGAAGTCTTGAAGAGTTCCATCCGTTGCTCATCGGTCAGGTTTTGACCCAAGCTGCGCATTCTGTCGCCCGCTTGCCGGCGCTGGTCCTCGGGTAAGTCCGAGACGCGTCGCATTTCGCGCTGGATTTCGGCCACGGTCGGGTCATCGCTCAGCGTGTCGTCGCCGAACCAGCCCAGCGCCCACGCGGCCAGCGGTAACAGTAACAGGGCGATGACGATCAGAACGCCATTTTTGCGAGACATCGTTCGGTCCTTCCCATTCAATCAGACTCTTGATTCAAGCCCCCGGCACAGCCGCTATTCGGCAACGACCACCCCATCGACGTGACCGTCGAGGTAAGCGTAGTTTTGCGACCCGTTCTCTGCGGGCGGGCCGTGGAACGGCTCAAAGTCGAACACGATCCACACCTTGTCGCTGCCCCCGCTGCCCCCGCCAGCATTGCGCAGTTCCAGCACCTCGGGCCGCGTGCGGCCGGCGAGCACAAGCGACGGATAGTCGTAGCTGAGCCCCTCGCGCTCGAAGTAGGTGTCAAACTCGCTTGTTTCCTCCTCATCGGGGATGTACCGGTCACTGGGGCAGCGGAACAACTCGCGGTTGTTCTCGCAGAACGGAGCCAGCACGTCGAACAGCGACGGGAGGTTGTTGGGATTGAGCGTCCGCGGCAACTTGGCGGTTTGGGGGAACTTGCCCCGCTCGCCTTGCCGATCGAGATACTGCGTCATCGCCAGGCCGATCTGACGCAGATTGTTCTTGCAGGCGGTCCGCCGCGACGATTCGCGGGCCGCTTGAATGGCGGGCAGGAGCAGCCCGATGAGAACTCCGATGATGGCAATCACCACCAGCAATTCGATGAGCGTGAAGCCGGGAGCATGCCGGCGGCGCAAAGCCGAAAGAGAATCCATCACTCGGGCCCTATGAATCTGCGTGCGGCTGCGCGACCGCCGACAGGCCGCAGCCGTCCTCTGTGTGCGCATGGGTGCGCATGGGTGCGCATGGGTGCGCACTCAATCCAACCGCGGCCACGACAACTAGTTTCGCATTGCCGAGGAAAACTGCCAAGTTCAGTGCAGCAATCCTCGGCGCGGACCGCGACGACGCGCGACCCGCTGGCAGCTAGCCGACGGTCGCTTGAGGAGTCTTCGTCGGGAATCTGGCGATCTTGGAACCAATCCGAGGTTTATTTGGCAATGACCAGGGGGCTGAACACGGCGTACAGCACCAGGGTCAGCACGATGGCGACGATGCCGGCCGTGCGGGCGCCCTTCGATTGTTCCAGGTTGAGGTCCGTCTTGGATTCGAAGGTAATCGGTTCTTTCAGCGGCGAAATGTAGGTCAGCGCCGTCATCACGGCCAGGCAAATGCCAAAGACGATGGCCATGCGGTTGAGGAACTGGATATCGGGCGCTAGGAACTTCAGCCCGGCATAGCAGATCATGCTCGTCAGCAAGCCAATGAGACCGGCAATCCGCGGGCACCGACTGGAAAGCAGGCCGACGACGAACACCGCCAAAATCCCCGGCGACACCAGCCCCTGCGATTCCTGGATGATCGTGAAGATCGAGTTGGAGATATTGGGGTTGCCCAGCAGCGGCGCGAGCATGAATGCAATGACGGCGAACGCGACGACGCAGATGCGACCCAAGCCGACGATAGTCGCTTGCGACGCGTTGGGAATGATGAACTTTGAAGCCAAGTCCAGGGTGAACACCGACGACGCGGCATTCAGCATCGCCGCCAGCGAACTGATCACGGCTCCTAGCAGCGCGACGAGCACAAACCCTAGCAGGCCGGTGTTCTCCGGCAACATGCCGAGCAATTGCCCCAACGCCGTATCGTATTTGTATGCGACCAACGCCTGAGTGGCCGTCGGCTTGCCTTCTTCCTTTGCTTTGGCTTCCGTGGTCTCGTTGTAGGCGTCGACCTCGGCTGCCAATTCGGGATTCACGTGCTGCCAGGCGTGGTCCTCTTTGGCGTCAAACAGTTGGTATTGGTCCGCAGCATACGTCGCGATCTCTTCGGAAAGTTCAGCGTACTTGTCAGCCGCCATGGGCAACACGAACGGGTTGTTGGCCTCGATCGCCTTGATGGCGTCGGCATCGGGGTAGATCGCCAACAGGTACTTGGGCCCTGTGTGCGCTTCGACCGCGGCATTGTCGGGCGCTTCGACGCGTTCGACGAAATCTGTGCCTGGATTCGCCGACAAATACATCGCCATGGCCTTGGCCGAGTCGCCTCGCGCATCGAGCCGCATGTCATGGTGGAACAGATTGAAGGCGATGATGCCTGGGATGACGACCACGAACGGAATGATCAATTTCAAGAACGCGGCGAAGACAATGCCGCGTTGCCCCTCGGCAAGCGACGACGAGCCGAGCGTCCGCTGGGTGATGTATTGGTTGAGGCCCCAGTAGTAGAAATTGGGAATCCAGAGCCCCAGCAACAGCGCCGTCCAGGGCAGCACGTTGTCGTCCTTAGGCAGGAACATATTCAAGCGGTTCGAGTTGAGGTCCATGAACCGATCGAACGCCCCTTGCTCGGGGTCGAGTTGCTGAACGGCCACCTCGCCGGTGGCGACATCGACGACCGTGGCCGCCTCCTCGGCGTCGCCCAGCTTGACGAACGCAAAGTACATGATGATGGCGCCGCCAAGGATCAACGCCGAGCCTTGCAGCAAGTCGGCCCACACCGACGCCTTCAGCCCGCCCGCAACAACGTAAATCATGGCGAACAAAGCGATGAACAGAGAGGGTTGCCACAGGCCGATCTCGTAGCCGTACTTTGCCCCCAGCGTCTTAACGGTCAGCGCTCCGGAGTAGGTGACCGCCCCCAACAGAAGCAAATAAATGAGGACGGTTGCGGCCGCCATCAACAAACGGGCGGCGGAGTTGTAGCGATACTCGAGAAACTCGGGCATCGTGTAGATGCCGGCCCGTAGAAAATACGGCAGAAACGCAAAGGCAACCACAACTAGGGTGATACAGGCCATCCACTCGTAGCTGGCGATCGCCAAGCCGACATGGCTCGCCGCGTTGCCGCTCATGCCGACGAACTGCTCAGTCGAGATGTTGGCCGCAATCAGCGAAAAGCCGATTAGCCACCACGTCAGCCCGCGGCCCGCAAGAAAGAAGTCCTGAGCGCTCTGCTCATCGCCCTTGCCTGCGCGGCTTTTGAGCACGCCGACGGACAATACGAGGGCGATAAAAACTACGAAGACGAGGATGTCGATGCCGCCCATTCAATAAGTCCTTGAGAAGCCGCGGAGAAATTAGGACGAGCCGGTGCCGGGGAGGCCGCTCGGCGGGGACGCCCACGGCGCCCAGTTAAGGGTGACATGATAAACCCCGACTTGCTGGCATGCTACCGGCCCGGTGGACGCTGCGGCGATGGACCGCGAAGCCCACCGCGTCAGGGCGTCTGGGCTGACTGTGCGTGACCGCACTGGTTCACACGTCAACGGTCGTAGCGGTCGTTGAGAGCTGTTGCAAGTCCGCCGTAGAAAAAGGGCCAGGAACCAGACGGTTGTCCGGCTCCCGGCCCTGAGGGGGATTCAACGGGTGTCCCGCAATGACTGCGACCGCGAACTGTGGGGACGTCTCGTCATCGCCGTCCTTAGTAGGACAGGATCATGTCCATCCCGAAGGTGGTCTCGTCGATGTCGCCGCCGGGGGACCAGTCGTAGCGGTACTCGGGGCGGAACACGAGGTTGTCCAGCAGGGCGACGTTCACGCCGCCGGTCACTTCGTTGTAGCTCACGCCATCGGCCTTCCACCACTCAGCACGGCCGCCCAGCTTGACGACGTCGTTCAGGCTGTAGAACAGGTACTGGTTGATGCCGACCGTGTCGTAGGCGACGCCCGCCGAATCGTCGGTGTTGACCATGTCGGTCTGGAAGACGTACTCCAGGTTGTCGGTCAGGCCGGCCGAGATGACCACGCTGTGGCTGTAGCTGTCGTCGGCTCCGCCGTCACGCCAACCGAAGTTGCCGTAGGTGCAGATGTAGGTTAGGGTCACGGCGTCGGCCAGGTCGGCGCCGAAGCCGCCCAGGAAGCTCGAACCGCTGTTCAGCGAGTCGAAGCCGGTGTCCCAGCCCGCGGTCCAACCGCCGTACAGCGTCATGGCTTCCAGGCCGCTGTAGGTGGCCAACACGCCGGTGTGGGTGAACGGCTCGCTGTTGAACATGGTCAACGCGTGGCTGTAGAAGAAGTTCCCGGTGGCGGGGACGACTTCGTAACCGACCAGCGTGTAGAAGTGACCGACGATCACCGACAGGTCGCCCATGGCCACCTCGCCGTACAACTGGGGAATGGCCCAGCCGTAGTAGCCGTGGTCGAGCGAGGCGTCGAACGTGCCGAAGCCGCGGGTGCCCGCGCCGGGGTTGCCGAAGGCCTGCGTCTTCTGGGCGTCGGTGCCGTACATCACGTCGATGCGACCGCCGACGTCAAAGCCGTTGGACCCGTCGGCCGCCTTGGCCAGGTACAACCACTGCTGGTGCAGGTTGACCTGATCGGGCAGGTCGTTGAACGCCAGCAGATCGTCGAACGCGGTCGACCCGAAGGTCGTGTTGCTGTGGTAACCGAGTTGCGTCCAGCCGCCGATCTCGAGGGCCGAATCTTCCAAGCCCATCAGCGAGGCCAGCGACAGGCCTTCCAGGGCGCCCATGCAGCAGCAGTCGCTGAGCAACCCGCCGCCGACGCCAGCGCCGCAACCGCACGCGTCGCCGCAGCAGGGATCGCCGCAGCACGCGTCATCGCCACAGCAGTCGTCGCCGCAGCAATCATCGTCGTAACCGCATGACGGCTCGCAACAATCGCTGGCGAAGGCCACGCCTTTCACATTGTAATCGTAGGACCACGCATCGGCGTTGGTCTGTGCGGCGACGGGCGCCGCATAGAAAGCCAACGCGGCGAGGCCGGCTGTCCATGTCCGAATCTTCACTGTTTCGCTCCTTCTCGAAACGTCCGGCGACGGGGTCCAAACAGGACCAGGGGGGATCGCCCGACACGTAGGGGGTGCAAAGCCGCTGCCGAAGGACGGTATACGTCGGCAGCGCCTTTGCGAGGTACTCCATCCGCCTCGCTGTCATGTATCGACGCGCGTTGCCCGGAAGATCGACCGCCCCCGCGGCGTTTTGTCGCCAAAAGCTCGCCAAATGGCGTCCGCGCGTGAAGATGTAGCGATTGTCAGGAATCGCGCTGGGGGCGGTTGCCCGCAGAGATGCTGGCACGCCCGGGCGACAATCGACAAAGTCAACCAGAACAACCCAGCCTGACGCAAAACTGCGCTCGACGGTTGCCGTTAGTTGGCGCGAGCCGGCTCGACAAGACTCCAGCGGGCAATCCGCCACGGGGCGCCGGTCGCTTCGTACTGAGCTGCCCGCAGAAACTCCAGTTGAAGCAGGCTGTCGGCGGGCTTGCCGGCGCCGTCATCGGGCAGCAATTCGAAGGTGGCCGTGACCCGCACCGTGGTGCGCTCGTCGATCGGTTGCACGCGGGGCCCGATGCGCCTCAATCGCCACGGCCCGCCAGAGGACAAGAGGATGCCGACGTCGTGCTTGCGGAACTCTGCCGCCGCGGTCGCGCGCGCTTCTTCCTCGCTGGGCTGCGGGCTGCCGGGGGCCGGCTGGGGGCTGAAGGAATACAGGCCCCCCTCGGTCATCAAGTCGAGCGCGCCGTCCCAGCGGCCGTCGGCAATGCGGTCGACGAATTCCTGGGCGAGCGGCAGCAATTGGCGCTCGATCAGGGCGGCGCGGACCGGTCCGCGCACGACCGCCGCGGCGGCGCTGATCAGGGCGATCGTCATGCCGACGCGCGCCAGGGCGGCGCCGGTCAGCCGGCCTTCGGCCCGTTGGATGCCGGCCAGCGCCACCAGGGCCGCGGCCACGGCCGCGGCCGGCACAATCAACAGGAACGGCGCCGCCCAACACACGGGCGAAAGCAAGCCCAAGACGAGTGCGACCAGCGCCAACAGCGACAGCGCGCGGTACTCGGTCGACTCCTCCACCCCGTATGCGGAGAGTTGCACGGAATCGGCGCCCTGATCCATCCGGGAATCCTCCTGACCGGCGGCCGCGAACACGGCGGCCCTTGGTGCCGCGAGATTCGACTCGTTATTACTTCTTCAGATCTGAAAGACGATCGCCTTCGTCCCAGGCGTTGGCGATCGACATCATGGGCGTCAACATGTACTGGAATGATGATTCCACCCAGCCGCTCGCGTCCGATTTCTTCCAAGCGCCGGCGTTGATCGGACCTCGGAACAAAGTGACGGTGCAGAAGCTAGTGAACACCACCGCGACCAGGATGCCCATGAGCGGCCCGCCCACGGCTTCCAGTTGCGGAATGAACCGCACGCGGATACGGCTGATGCGATCAAACATGACGCGGATCACCAGGACGGCCACGGCGAAGACGGCCCACATGCCAACGAAGATGAAGTACCACGTGAAATCGACTTCCTTGTCGAGCTGCTCTTGGATGATCAGGCCCACGCTGGGGCCAAAGAACAATCCCAGCATCGACGACAGCCAGATCCCCAGGAAGGCCACGGTGTTGCTCCACAGTCCTTCGCCGACGGTCATGGCAATGCCGGCGAACAACACGGCGAACATTAGGATGCACAAATAAAGCATGGCGAGGTTTCTCGAAGCGATCGTCGAATAGGAACCGACGGAATTCAACGCACGGGGTTAAGAGCTTAGCCTTTGAGCACGCGCATCAACTCGGGCAAGGACGTGACGCCCTTG
The DNA here is from genome assembly GCA_002702655.1 of Planctomycetaceae bacterium. Taxonomy (GTDB): domain Bacteria; phylum Planctomycetota; class Planctomycetia; order Pirellulales; family Lacipirellulaceae. Next base: position 136,975 of record PABB01000026.1, on the reverse strand, counting down.
GCGACCAGGAGGATGCCCTCCTCCTGCAGCGAGCGCTGGTGCGAGACCCGTGCCGCCTTGCGGAGCAAATCCACGCTAGGCTGCTTGGCCAGGACTTCGCGCATTTGATCAGTGACCTCCAGCAGTTCGAAGATGCCGGTGCGGCCGACGTAGCCGATGTTGTTGCACGTCGGGCACGGCTTTTCGAGTTCCTCCGGCTTCGGCGGCCGGTAGAGCTGTTCGATCTTTCCGGGCGGGATGCCGAGCTTCTTGAGCACGTCCGGGGGCGGCTTGTAGCCAACTTTGCAGTCGGTGCACAGTTTGCGGATCAGCCGCTGGTACAGCACGGCGGTCACTTCGGCGGCGAACGCCTTCTGCGGGACCTTCAATTGCAGCATGCGGACCAGCGCTTCGGCGGCGTCGCGGGCCTGCACGCTGGTGATGACCAGCCGGTCGTCCTGGATTTCGTTGATGAGCGACTTGGTCACCTCGGGCGGCGTGAAATCCCGCAGAATGTACACATTGGGATAGGTGCGAATCAGTTTCGGCAGGATGGTCGCCGCCGTTTGTCCCTGGGCCGCGTCAAACGTAGTGACGTTGACGTTTTGGATTTCGTGTTCGCGATTGTTCGCGTCTTCAATGGCCACGAAGTCGCGCATCAGTCGGTCGGTCTCTTGGAGCGACGCGTCGATCAACGTCGTCAAACCGCCCGAGGGCATCGCCGAGAAGATCAGCAGACCGCGGTCGGCGGCCATGAACTCGCCCCACTTCTTCTGCAGCCCCTCGCGCATGCCCAACTCCTCGTATGTCGAGGGCCGGGCCTTGTCGAAGATCATATGCACGATGACGCGCTCGCCGCTTTGCGTGCCCTGCGCTGCCAGCTCGCACATGTACGTGGCGCCGTCGTACTTGGCGCCGAGCCGACCAGTCTGTTTCTTGCGGCGCTCCTTGGGCTCGAGATCGGCGAGCGTCTTCATCACGGCCAGCGCCACGTCGCCGCTTTCTCGGTCGCGGGCCTCGCCGGGGTGCCAGACGCCGTCGACCTGATACCGTACGGCCACGCCCTGCTGGCCGTAGTCCAGCATCATTCGCTCGGCGCGTCGGCTGACCATCTCGACGATCCAATCCTTCACGATCAGGTAGCCGGGCGACTGGCGAGCGGTGAGCAGGTTGACGTTGTCGTCGCCCGGCGATTCGCCGCCCATGGCGATCAGTTCGACCGGGGAGCCCTTTTCATAGTCGGCCAGCCGTTCGGTCTTCACCTTCACGCCGACCTTGCCCATGGCCGTGGCGAATATATGGCGGAACCACGAGCCGGTTAGCACCGTCTGATGCGGTTCGACCGCGCGGTTATGCACCACCACGTAGGGGATGATCGTCGCCAGGTAGACGACCGCCACAATCGGCAGCTTGGCGACGTACGGTAGCGGCAGAAACGCCATGGCGACGGCCACCACGGCGACCGGCGCGTAAACGATCGGGTTCCACTTCTTGTAGCCCAGGTCGAAGATCTGCGTGTCGCGATTCACCCAATCGGTCGTGCCAACCCACAGGGCGAGCAGCACGACCCAGCCGCCGACCTTCAGCAGATCCGACCAGGGCAGCTCGTCGAACTTCGATTGCATCGACTCGCCGTACGCCTTGGCGGCGGCGGCATCGCCGGAGGCGCTCTGGGCTCGCGCCGACGACGGCGCCAGGGCCGCCGCGAACACGGCGAAGAACGCCAACAAAAACACTGTCCGCAGTTGCTGCATCAGAGAATACCCGGTTGCTTAACGTCGATGCCTTTGAGCGCCATCTTGAGCGCCTCGCGGTTAGGCGCGACTTCCATGGCCACTTCGCGGTCGATCAGTTCGTCGTCGACCAGCTTCTTCAAACTCTGGGTGAAGTCCTGCATGCCGTCCTCGGCGCCGATGCGGATCGCATCGCCCAGTTTGTGATCCTGCTCCTCCAACACGAGCTTGCGCACTGTGGAGGTGAAGTTCATAATTTCCACGGTCGGCACGCGGCCGACTCCCTCCTTGATACTGGGCAGCAGCTTCTGGGCGATGATCCCCTTCATGTTCATCGCGATCGCGCTGCGCAAGGCGCCGTGCATTTCCTGGGGGAACAGGTCGAGAATACGCCCGATCGTGGACGACGCGCTGGACGCATGGATCGTTCCGAACACCAAGTGGCCCGTCTCGGCCGCGTGGATGGCGGTCATGAACGTTTCCTTGTCGCGCATTTCGCCCACGAGCATCACGTCGGGGTCTTCGCGGACGGCGTGCTTCATGCCGATCTCGAAATCGACCACGTCCATGCCGATCTCGCGCTGGTTGATCAGACACTTGTCTTCGGTGAAGACGAACTCGATCGGATCTTCCAACGTCAGGATGTGTTTGCGAAAGCGGTGGTTGATCCAGTTGAGCATCGACGCAATGGTCGTACTCTTTCCGGACCCCGTGACCCCGGCCAGCAGGATCATGCCCTGGTCGAACTTGCACAGGTTCTCGACCGAGGGAGGCAGGTTGAGCCCCTCGAAGTCGGGGATCCAACTGTTCACGCGGCGGGCGACCAGACCGACGTGGCCCAGTTGCTGCAGCAGGTTCACGCGGAACCGCCAGTTCGTGCCGTCCACCTCGCACATGTGGGCGAAGTCGGCCCCGCCGTCGCGGTCGAAGATCTTGCGGCTCCGCTCGTTCATCAGCGGGAAGCATAGCCGCACCATCTCTTCGTCGTCGATCGGCTCGCGGTCCAACGGGCGCAGGCTGCCCTTGACCCGTAGCATGGGCGGCCGGCCGACTTTCAGGTGCAGGTCGCTCGACTCGAATTTGACGGTCGCGCGAAACAGCTTGTCGATTTCCAGCTCTTGGTGGACTGCGACAAAACTATCGTAGTCTGCATCGCTGATGGAACTGGGACTGTTCATGGGGTCGCCTGCGGCGGTGACTGGAGATTCGTGATTAGTGACTGGTTACTGGTGATTGGCAACCAGTCACCCGCTTTGCGGCTACGCCGCCGGGCGCACTACGACGCCTCGGCTGGCCATCACCTGTTTGGTTTCTTGGATTGTGAACTCGCCAAAATGGAAAATGCTGGCCGCCAACGCTGCGTCGGCTTTGCCGAGGGTGACCGCGTCGGCCAGGTGCTCCGGCTTGCCGGCGCCGCCGCTGGCCACCACGGGAATCGACACTGCCGAGGCGACCGCAGCGGTGATCTCCAAATCGTAGCCATCCTTGGTCCCGTCGGCGTCCATGCTGGTCAGCACAATCTCGCCGGCGCCCAGTTGCTGGACCTGTTGGGCCCAGGACACCGCGTCGAGGCCCGTACCGATGCGGCCGCCGTTGATATGCACTTCCCAGTGCTCGGCGCCGTCGCGTTGGACCCGCTTGGGATCGATGTTCACCACGATGCACTGACTGCCGAACCGCAGGGCGGCGGCGCGGACGAATTCCGGGTCGCGGACCGCGGCCGAGTTGATCGACACTTTGTCGCACCCGGCCAACAGCAACGCGCGAATATCCTCCAGCGTGCGGATGCCCCCGCCCACGGTCAACGGCATGAACACCTGCTCGGCGGTGTGGCTGACCACCTCCAGCATGATGTCGCGGCCCTCGTGGCTGGCGGTGATGTCCAGGAACACCAACTCGTCGGCGCCCTCGGCTTCGTACCGAGCGGCCACTTGAACCGGATCGCCGGCGTCGCGGAGGTTCAGAAAGTTGGTCCCCTTCACGACGCGACCGCGGTCGACATCCAGGCAGGGGATCACGCGTTTAGCGAGCATGGCGGGCGCGTCGCGCGGGCGGGCGCGACGTTGGTATGTGGCATACGCGAGGTGCGCGGGGACGCACGCTCGGCGCAGGACTTCAGCGCCGCCACGGTTCCGAACGGGGCGAAAACGACCGAAGTCCTCTGAATCCCTTAGCTTAAGTACGGCACTGGGGGGGGTCAACTGACCGGCGGAGTCCGGCAGGAGAACTGCCAAGTCGTGGAGCGGGGCCGTTTTGAACCGCCAAGAACGCCAAGAGCGCCACGGGGCAAGACAACAGGGTCACAGGATTCGTCGGATTCGCAGGACGAGCCGATCGCGCGGTGCGGGGCGGCGCGAGAATCCTCCGAGCCTCCTGTTGATCTGCCTCATCCTGGAATCCGGTTGTCTTGCCTGCTGTTGGTTTGGACGAGTCTGCTGTTCCGCAAGGCAGAGTTTGAGAATTTGCAGCTTTCCCGCGGAGTCATGGGGGCGCGCGTCAGACCGGGTGTTTCGCCCAGCGGGGGCGGGATCGCGGCAAGCTGGTAGGGCGTCGGGCGCCGCGGCGGCGGCGTAGCGTGCCGGAACCGGCCGCGGCAACTATACTAACGCTCTCTCCTCGCACCGGGCCCCTGGAAGCCCAATCGGCCCTTCTGAACGAACTCACCCCGCGGACCGGCACGATGCCTCGACACCTGCTGCGTACCTATTCCTTACTGCCCGCGCTGGTCGCCACTGCGCTGAGCGTCGTGCCCAGCGGCCCGGCTTGCGGGCAACTGACCGTCGATCCCGACGGCGTCGGGGCCGTCGACGTGACGCTGGGCGGCACGCCGTTGGCCAATCCGCTGCCGGCGTTTGTGGTCGACCCGACCGCCGCAGCGGCGGTGGGAACGTCCGGCGCCGGGGCGTTCGAAGCGGCCGGCGGCAGCTTTCTGCAAACCGGTGCGCTGACGATCGGCGGCGCTCACGCCGACGACGCCCTGGTGCGCGTGACCGACGCGGTAACGCTGTGGCAGATCCCGACCGAAGCCGAGGGGGGCGACGACCTGACCGTCAGCGGCGCCGTTTCGGCCGTCCTTTCGCTGATGGCGGGCGGCCGCATGACGGTCGGCGACAACGCAACCTTGGGCGCGACGGCTGAACAGACCGGGCAGGTGCAGGTCGACGGCGCCGGCTCGCGGCTGACCATCGTCGATGAGTTGCTGGTGGGCGACGCCGGCGCCGGGTGGGTGGAGATCACTGGCGGCGGGCGGATCGATGCCGACGAGCTGACCGTCGCCGACGAAACGTCCGGCAGCGGGACCGTGCAAATCACCGGCCCGGACTCGCGCCTCAGCATTGCCGGGACCGCCGTCATCGGCGACCGCGGCGCCGGCACGCTGACGGTCTCCTCCGGCGGCGCCGGGAGCGCAGCCAGGCTCACCGTGGGCGGCTCCCAAACCGGCGCCAACGCCGCCGCGACGATCACCGGCGCAGGTTCGGCGTGGTCCGGTTCCAGCTACGTCCGCGTTTCGGGGCGCGAGACAGCCACGATCACGGTCGAGGACCAGGGGACGCTGTCGCCGGGCACGCTGTATGTCGGCGACGTCTTCAACCAATCCGGCACGGCGGTCATCCGCGGCGTTGGCAGTTCGCTGAGCGGCTCCGGCACGGCGTGGATCGGCAGCAGCGGCGTCGGCTCGCTGACAATCGACCAAGGCGCCACGGCGTCATCGGGCACCGGCTACCTCGGCAGCAACGCCAGTGGCGACGGCGCTGTCACCGTGCAGAATTCCGGCTCGCAGTGGACGGCGGAGAACATCTATCTCGGCAAGGACGGCGTGGGACGCCTGGTAATCGCCGACGGCGGCCACGTGGCGGCCTCGTCGTCGGTGCGCGTGGGCGAGGGGACCGGCAGCGGACAAATTGAGCTGGATAACGGTACGCTCAACGCCCGTTCGCTGGTCGCCGCGCCAAGCGACATTCACGGGACCGGCGTGATCGACGCCGGCGGCTTGGTCAGCGACCTGTCGCTCGTGTTCGACGCCACGCACGGCCTGCAGCAGCAGTTCGTGCTTGATGACCAGCCGGGGCAGAACGTGACGCTCAACCTCAACATGGGCCGAAACGGAGAACTCGGCGTGGGCTATCGCGACGCGGCCACCTTGCGGATTGCCGATGGCGTGCACTTGACCGCTCAGTATGTGACGCTCGGGTGGCACGCCGGCTCCAGCGGCCACGCGACCGTTGATAATGCCATGCTCACCGCCAGCAGCGTGCAAGTGGGAGGCGAGGGGCACGGACAACTCGACCTGATCAACGCCACGATCGACGCCAACGGCAGCGTGTTGGTGGCCCCCGACGGGGCGAGCGCGATCGACATGGACAACGCGACGATCACGGCAAGATCGCTCTACGCCGGCGCCGACGCATTGCGCGGCCAAGGCACAATCACGGTGCAGGGTCTGGTTAGCGACCTGGACATGGTGTTTGACCGCAATCCGGCAGGCGTGCAGACCTTCCAGATCAACTCCCTGCCCGATCAAGCGGTCGAAGTGCGATTGGAAGCGGACTATCCCTTCGATGACCTCGACTATGCCGTGCTCGGCGCCGGCTACGCGGGCGAGGGATCGGTCACTGTACGAGATGGTGCGACAATCAAGACTTTCAGCGCACTGTTTGGCGACGGGCCCGACAGTCACGGCATGGGGATTGTCGAAGGCGCGGGCACGAAACTTCTGGTGCAGAATGAACTGACTGTTGGTCGCGCCGGCGCCGCGGAGCTGACCGTCACCGGCGGGGCGTTCCTGGAAGGATTGCATCTGTTGACGCTCGGCGCCGAAGAGACCGGCGCCGGGACGATCAGCGTGCAGGGCCCCGGCTCGAGCCTGCATGCAAATCGCAACATCACCATCGCCCCTGTAATGACGATCGGCGAATTGGGCGCCGGCGCGCTGCATATTTCCGGCGGCGGAGTCGGGGCGATCAGCAGCGTGTCGATCGGCCACGAACAGGGCGGCACGGGAATCGTCACCGTCGCCGGGCCCGGCAGCCGATTGGATGCCGGCGTAGCCGACAACACGTTCTCCAGTTCGCAGTCACCCGTCAGCTTGATCGTCGGCAATCGCGGCGCCGGGCAACTGCTCGTGACCGGCGGCGGGCAGGTGACGTCCGACAGCTTGATGATTGCCGGCGATCCCTCGGCCACCGGCTCCACGGGGTTGGTCCACGTCGACGGGCCGGGGTCGGCGCTGTCAGCCGTGTCGGCCAGCTCATCGTCGCCGTTCTCGTCCAGCTCGCGCGCCACCAGCTCGCGCACCATGATTGGCGCGGCCGGGCGCGGCGAACTGCGGATCACCAACGGCGGCGCCGTCACGACGCCCGCCACGACGATCGGCGGCGGCGGCTTCGGGACCGCGGGCACGGGCATCGTGACTGTCGATGGCCCCGGCTCGTCGTGGCGCGTGGGGGCGTACTATGCCGACATCTACGAGCCGTTCTTCTCGTCGAGCGACGCGGAGTTGGTGATCGGCGACGGCGGCGCCGCCGAGATTTCCATCACCAACGGCGCGGCCGTGTACAGCGGCACGGCCGCGATTGGCGTTCGCTTTTCCGGCGCCCCCTCGCCCCCCGCGGCCAGCGTCGTCGTGTCAGGACCGGGCTCGCTGTGGGAACTCCCGTCGACCAGCGTTACTTTTGGCGACGGCTTCCAAATCAACGCCGGGGGCATCCTGACCATTGCCGACGGGGCCGTCGTCCGCAGCGGAAGGACGCGAGTCCAGGATGGCGGACGCGTGACGGTGAACAACGCCCGCTGGACCGTTTTTGGCGATTTCACCACCAGCGGTAGTACCTTCAGGGGCATTCCTGCAATTGAGATTGGCCCGCATGGCGTGGTGGAAATCTCCGGCCGCGTCACGTCCAATCACTTTGGCTTCCGCTTTGGCGAAGATCTGACCACCGCGGGGCGACTCGCCCTGGATGAGAGTTACTTTGGCACGTTTCCCTTGAAACTGACGGCCGACGATGACTTCGCCGCCGCGGTGGGCGAGCGGGCCCTGCTGGTGACCAAGGAGTCCGCTGGCCTGGGCGCGCTGACCGTGTCGGACCTGTCGGCGGGTGATTTGCTGTATCAGTTCACGGTGGACCTGCAGCCGACCGAAGCGTTCGTCGAGGTCGACTCGATCGGCTGGGCCGCCGACTTCGATGACAGCGGCGTTGTCGACGCCACCGATTTGGCGAGGTGGCAGGCGAACTACGGTCGACCCAACATGGACCACGCCAGCGGCGACGCGAACCTCGACGGCCAGGTGGCCGGCGACGACTTTTTGAGCTGGCAACGTGCGTTTGGACAACCGCTTCCGACCGCCCAGGCCGCGGCGGTGCCGGAGCCGATGGCGGGGACGTTGGCGGCGTTCGCGGCAGTGGCGACGGGCGCGATGGCAGGTCGTCGGCGACGCAATGCGCGCCGCTGGGGATTCGGCACGGCTGACTGAGCGGCTCAGTCCCGCTGCTCGCGAAGCGTGTCGATCGGCACGCTCTGAAACAGAATCGAGCTGTCGGCGCGCGGTCCCGCTTCGTAGAGCACGCCCACGTGGGCGTCGTCGATCAGCACGATGTCGCTGTAAGCGGCATCACCCTGGTGGATCACGCCCGCGGCGCGCCACGTGCGGGCTTCGTCGCGGCTGACCATCAGCGTCAGATCGCGGCGGCGCTGGGGGTCGCCGGGACCGCACCACACGAGCAGGTCCTCATCGGCGCCGGCGTCGGACGCGGCAACGCGCAAGATGGAGTTCTGCACGACCGGCGTGACGAACTCGGGCGCCGGCACAAACGGTTCGTCGAAACTCTCGCCGCCGTCGCTGCTGAACGCGACCGCGCGGGTCGCCGGATCGCTGCCGTGTTGATCGCGGGCGTTGAAGTACACGCGGCCGTCGGTGAGCTCTTCCGCCAGAGTTTCGTTGGGGTGCAGCGCGTCGCCGCGGTCGCGGGTGTCGACGGCGCCGATCCGCCAGGTGGCCCCGTGGTCATCGCTGATCACCGCGTGAGCGCCCCAGCCCGGACGGTCCGACGTGCGGTGATCCGACGCCACGACCAGCCGACCGGCATGCGGGCCGCGCGTGAGCTGCAGCACGTGCCCGGGGCCGGTCGCGTACCAGTTCCAATTGGGTCGCTTCACCTGCGCGGTGATGTCGATCCGCTGCGACCACGTGGCGCCATGGTCGTCGCTGAAGATCGCCAGCACACCGTCGTTGTTTCGGGTCAGCAGCAACCACACGCGGCCCGGGTGATCGGGGTCCAGCAAATCGACCACGGGCGCGGGATTGCCATAGGTCACATTGGCCGTGGGATCGTCCCACTCGTCTTGCAGGACGGCCATCTCGCCCCAGGTGACGCCGCCGTCGCTGCTGCGGCGCAACACAAGGTCGATGTCCCCCGCGTCGCCCGCGCCGTTCTTACGACCTTCGGCGAACGCCAGCAGGTCGCCGTTGGCGGCTTTCACGATCGCGGGGATACGGTAGGTATGGTAGCCATGCTCGCCCATGCGGTAGACGACGGTCTCCGCGGCTTGGCAAGCCGCGGAGACGGAGCCGATGGCCACGACCGCCGCGGCGATGCGGCAGCCGAGGGAGCGACGAATGCAGGCGGGTGGGGTTGGCATGATGGTGGTCGTGGTTGGCTCCGGGAGCTCACGCTTCCCGGCTCGATGGGAGCTGCGCGGCGTGAGCTCGTACTGAGCCGAGCAGCGTTAGCTCTCGGAGTTCGGGCGCCACGTCACCAGCGGGGCGTGCTGTTTGTGGAGCACGTACTGGAGCGCTGCGTGAATGGCACGTTCGTCGCCTTTGTAGCGTTTCGAACCGCCCGCCGTCCACCACGTGCCGGACGCGGGTTTGCCAAGTCGCGCTGAGAGGGCGCGCGATCCCCAAGCTTTGAAATCACCCAAGAGCTTATCGGCCGAAACCTGCTGCGGGGCGGCGACCACGATGTGAAAGTGCGTCGCCATCACCGCCACGGCCAGCAAGCGCCAGTCGCGGCGTCGGGCCGTCTCGACGAATTGCTCGACGAGCGCGAGGGCGTGCGGACGGTCGAACACTACCGGCGGCGATTTCAGCAGCGATTGGGCGCTGCGATATAACCCCGGACAGGCCGGCTCCCAGGGGGTGCCGGGGCGATCGTGCTCGACGCGACTGCCCGTGCGTCGATCGTCGGCGCGGTAATCTCGAACCGAAGTAACGCTGCCGCGCGGGTCGCCGGGCAGCCAGGAACCGTACGTGGTGCTGGTGAGGAGCCAATGCGCGAGTGACATGCGGACCTCGCGAGGTGAAGTGAAGAGGGTCTGGGAGCTCCGGGAGCTGACGCTTCCCGGCTCGAAAAGGGTGCTGACGCTGACGCACCACCAAGCCACTGAACAAAATAACACCACACAAAACTGGGATCAAGTGTCCTGATCTGCTTGAGTAGCGCAGTGTCGTCGGTACGACGGTGCGGCGAGCCGGGCAGCGTCAGCTCCCGGAGCCGCCGCATCGCTTCACAGCAAGCGACAACAGGCGTAGCTCGCCAACAGCAAATCGACGACAATGTGTTTCGATCGCCGCACCGCCCCGTCGCACACCACTTGATTGCCGCATGTCGCGCACCGCTCACCCCAAACTGGTCGTCGGCTGGCGCGAGTGGGTCGCGCTGCCCGAGTTGGGCATTGCTGCGGTGAAGCCGAAGATCGACACGGGGGCGCGCAGCTCGTCGCTGCACGCGCTGCATATTGAGCAGTTCGAGCGCGACGGCGCGCCGTGGCTGCGGTTCGACGTGCATCCGCTGCAGCGCGACTCCGCGACGACCGTCCGCGCCGAGGCGCCTCTGCTGGAGTACCGGATGGTCAAGAGCAGCAGTGGCCACGCGACGCGGCGGCCGGTGATTGTCACTCAATTGGAATTGGCCGGCCTGTGCTGGCCGATCGAGCTGACCCTGGCCGCTCGCGATCAAATGGGCTTCCGCATGCTGCTGGGGCGCGAGGCGCTGCGGGGCCGGTTCAACGTGGACCCCGGGCACAGCTACCTGGTCAGCAAGCCGCCCGTCAGGCTGGTGAAGCCCAAGAAAAAGAAGAAACGCAAGAAGAAGAGTGAATGACCACCCCAAGGAGAGAACCGCTTTTCCCTGAGGGGCGGGGCGAGTTCGCCAAAGTCTGAAGTCCCTGCCTTCGAGGGCAGGGCATTTGAGACCGGCATCGGTCATTCAACGTTCAGTCATTTCCCGCAACGAAAGCCGTTTCATCGTGCGTATTGCCATTCTGTCTCGAAACCCAAAACTCGTCTCGACCCAGCGACTCAAGGAAGCCGGACAACAGCGCGGCCACGACATGTCGGTGGTCGACTACCTGCGCTGCTATATGGACATCACGTCGCACCGGCCGCAGGTGCTGTACTCGGGCGATCGCGTGCGGCCCGATGCGGTCATCCCGCGGATCGGGGCCTCGCACACGTTCTACGGCACGGCGGTCGTGCGCCAGTTTGAGATGATGGGCGTGTTCGTGGCCAACGAGTCGCAGGCGATCAGCCGCAGCCGCGACAAACTGCGCAGCATGCAACTGATGGCCCGCGACGGCATCGGGCTGCCGGTCACCGGGTGCGCTCACTCGACCAAGGACATCGACGGACTGATTAACCTGGCCGGCGGGGCGCCGGTGGTGGTCAAGCTGATTGAAGGCACCCAGGGCGTCGGCGTGATCCTGGGGGAAACGAAAAAGGCGGCCCAGGCGGTCATCGAGGCGTTTCGCGGTCTCGACGCCAACATCCTGGTGCAGGAGTTCATCAAGGAAGCGGGCGGCGCCGACATCCGGTGCTTCGTCGTGGGCGGGCGGGTGATCGCCTCGATGCTGCGTCAGGGGCCGCCAGGCGAGTTCCGCTCGAACCTGCACCGCGGCGGCACGGCCGAGAAAATCAAGCTGACCCCCGAGGAGCGGTCCACCGCGGTCCGCGCCGCCAAAACGATGGGCCTGAATATCGCGGGCGTCGACGTACTGCGTTCCAACCACGGCCCGGTGGTCATGGAGGTCAACAGCACCCCCGGGCTGGAAGGGATTGAAGAAGCGACCAACGTCGACGTCGCGGGCAAGATCATCGAGTTCATCGAAAAGAACGCCAAGAGCGGCAAGCAACGCGATAAGGGCCGAGGATGAAGCAGAGGCGGAAGGGGGAATGGGGAAGGCGGAGTCGCGCTTCAAAGACGCCTTCCTCAAGGGCGGGTTGCGTCGCCGCAACCGCTAAGCCCCGCCGTCGCGGCATTCGACATTTCCCGTTTGGCATTCCCCATTCCGCTTTCCCCGTCCCCCCTTCGCTATGAAGCACCGCAATCTGCCCATTGAGATCGCCGGATCCGTTGTCGAGCCGGGACAACGCAAGCGGCTGGAGATCCCCGTGGCGCGGCTGCCGACGGGCACGTGGCTGGCGCTGCCGATCGTGGTGGTCAACGGCGCCAAGGCCGGCCCCAACGTGTGGATCAGCGCCGCGGTGCATGGCGACGAAGTGAACGGCGTGGAGATCATCGGCCAGGTGCTCGAGGAAACCGAGCCGGCCGCGCTGTCGGGCTGCCTGCTGACCGTGCCGATCGTCAACGTGTTCGGGTTCAACGCCCAGAGTCGGTATCTGCCCGACCGCCGCGACCTCAACCGATCGTTTCCCGGCAGCGCGCGAGGTTCGCTTGCCGGGCGGCTAGCCAACCTGTTCATGCAGGAAGTCGTGCTGAAGTGCCAATTCGGCATCGACCTGCACACGGGATCGAATCATCGCACGAACTTGCCGCAGGTTCGTGCGAATCTGCACGACGAGGAAACGCGACAACTGGCCGAGGCGTTCGCCGCGCCTGTGCTAATGCACGCGAGCGCCATCGACGGCTCGCTGCGCAAGGCGTCCACGGCCGCGGGGATTCGCACGCTGGTTTACGAAGCGGGCGAGCCGCTGCGGTTCGACGACGCGGCGATCCGCCTGGGTCGCGACGGCGTGCTGCGGGTGCTGGCCGCGCTGAAGATGCGTCGCACCGCCCCCAAGCGCAAGGCGAATCACTCGGAGTTGGTGGAAAAGACCGCGTGGATTCGCGCCCGGCACAGCGGCGTGTTGCGGCTGGACACGCAATTGGGCGCCCGCGTGGCGGCGAAGGAGAAGCTGGGCGTGGTGGCCGACGTGTTCGGCGACGACGCCTGGCCCGTGTCGGCGCCGTCCGACGGCATCGTCATCGGCCACACCAACAATCCGCTGGTACAGCAAGGCGACGCCCTGATCCACCTGGCCACAATGGCCCCCGAGGGCGCCGCCCCCGCATCGCTGCTGGCAACGGCGGGCGACTGAGATACGAGTCGTGACACGGTTCGCTGCGCTATCTCGCCAGCCGCGCTGCGCTATTCTGCAACCGTCTCGCACGCGACGCGGCGAGCGTTTCTGTCGCGTGATCAAAGGGTTACAATAACCGTATTGCGGATCGATCGGCCCCGTGCGGGTTGGCTTGTCACTTGTCCGCACTGCGTCTGCAACGTCGCCTGCTGCGACGCCGCAGGGATCTGGCTCTTCACGCGATGCATGCCCCGATGGTAACTATGAATCTGCTCCGAATGCCTGTGGTTCTGTTGACCCTGCTGGCTGCTGCGTCTGACGGCGCCGCGGAACCCGCAGCCCCACTGCACATCGACGCCGCGGCGCCCGGCACGGCGATCAGCCCCGATCTGTTTGGCATCTTCTTCGAAGACATCAACTACGCGGCCGACGGCGGGTTGTATGCCGAGTTGGTGCAGAATCGTTCGTTCGAATATCAGGCGATCGAGCAAACGGCGTGGACGCAGTTGGCGTATTGGGAGTTCGTCGGCCGCGGCGGCGGCGAGGGGTCGCTGGTCGTGGCGGCGTCGCGGCCGCTGCATGCGAACAACCCGCACTACGCGGTGGTCGACGTGCCCACCGCCGGCGATGGCGCCGGGATCCGCAACCCGGGGTTCGACGGCATCGCGGTCGAGGCCGGCAAGACTTACGACGTGTCGATGTTCGTGAGGCAACTGTATGTCGATCGTCGCTGGGGCGGCCGACCCATTGGCGACGACGAGCCGTTCGAAATCTTCGCCCGGCTGGAGGACAAGCAGGGCCAGTCGCTGGGCGAGACGAAGCTGACGTACACGGGCGCCGACTGGCAGCGCATCGCCGGCGAGATTGTGGCCGAGCGGACCGTCGACGACGCCAGGCTGTGGGTCTACACGAAGCAGGCGGGCGGCATCGCGCTGGACGTCGTGTCGCTGTTCCCCCGCGAAACCTTCAAGGACCGCAGCAATGGATTGCGCAAGGATCTGGCCGCGACGCTCGCCGCGCTGCACCCGCGGTTCATCCGCTTTCCCGGCGGCTGTCTGGTCCACGGCGACGGCCTGCCGAACATGTACCGCTGGAAAGACACCATCGGTCCGATTCACGAGCGAAAGGAGCAAGCCAACATCTGGCGGTATCACCAGTCAGTGGGGCTGGGCTACTTCGAGTACTTCCAGTTCTGCGAAGACATTGGGGCCAAGCCGCTGCCGGTCGTGCCCGCGGCGGTCAGTTGCCAGAATTCCGGCCACACGGCGGGCGCGGGGCAGGACGGGATTCCGTTGGACGAAATGCAAGCCTACGTCCAAGAGGTGCTCGACCTGATCGAGTGGGCCAACGGCCCTGCCGACAGCCACTGGGGCGCCAAGCGCGCCGCCGCCGGGCATCCCGAACCGTTCGGCCTGGAGTACCTGGGCGTGGGGAACGAAGATCGCATCACGCCAGCGTTCGAGGAGCGGTTCCGCATGATTTACGCGGCCATCCAGGAAAAGCACCCGGAGATCACGGTCATTGGCACGGTGGGACCGTTCCCTGACGGCGAAGATTATGACGAAGGCTGGCGGATCGCCAACGAGCTGCACGTGCCAATGGTCGACGAGCACTATTACCGCCCGCCGGAGTGGTTCCTGGACAACTTGCACCGCTACGACGATTTCAATCGCGCGCGGAGCGCCGTCTACCTGGGCGAGTACGCGGCCCACGACCGCGGACGGCGGACCACGCTCCGCTCGGCGCTGGCCGAGGCGGCGTACATGACGCACCTGGAACGCAATGGCGACGTGGTGCGGCTCTCGTCGTACGCGCCGCTGCTGGGCAAACGCGGCCGCTGCCAGTGGAACCCCGACTTGATCTACTTCACCAATACGGACGTGTACCCGACGATCAACTACTACGTGCAGCAACTGTTCGGCCAGAATGCCGGCGATGAGTTGCTGCCCGCTGAGTTGACGCCGCCCGCTGGCGAGGACGGCCTGCTGCCCGTGGCCACGTCGGTCGTGCGCGACGCCAACAATGGCGACGTGATTGTGAAGATCGTCAACTACGGCGGCGCGGCGCAGCCGCTGGCGATCGAGTTGGCTGGCGCCGAGCGACTGGCCGAGGACGCCACGTTGCTGCTGCTCGCCGGGGAAGCCGACGCGGTCAATGATTTCGACACCCGCGAGCCGCTTGTGCCGCAGGAGTCGACGCTATCGGTGGGCGCAGCGTTTGACTACGAGGCGCCGGCAAATTCGTTGAGCGTGATCCGCATCCCTCAGCGTTGACCGTCGCAGAGTGCGAGACGCTGCTCTGATCGCGTTGCAGTTGCATCCGCGCAAGGTCAGGGGCCCGATCCGCGGTGGATCGAGCCCCCAACCGTCTCACGATTCACGCGGTTGTCGGCGCCCCGCGGTCAATCGCGCGCGCCGTAGTGCAATGAGCGCCGTCGCTTACGCAGGCCCCAACCGCCCGCGATCGCGCAGACCAGCAGGGCCGCCGCGGCGGGCTCGGGAACTGGGTTCGCCGGCGCCAGGTAGGGGAAAGCGGACCGGAAGGCCACGTCATTGGCGTCCACGCCGTCGCCGATCGGCGACGCGCTGCCGGTGAGCAACGTCAGCTCGGCGTCGATCACGTCATCGGCGAGTTGGCGACCGTTGAGGAACCCCGCCGAGCTGGACGTGTCGAACGTGAGCACATCCGGCAGCAAGATCGGCGTGAGCGCGTCGGCGTTGGGCTGATTGCTCAGCCCGGCAATCGCGGAGTTCACGTCGCTACCAAACGCAGCGAAATCGCCCGCCGGCGCCGCCTCGTTGAACTCCTGCTTGCGAGCCGAGGGAATCAGCACGGTGTTGATCGCGGGACGACCGACGCGATCGATCTGATTGGTCCCGTCGGTGGTGCGGGCCCAGACGCCGATGTTGGGGCCGCCCAGCTCGGAGCTGGGCACTTCCAGCACGATGGCCGACACATTGGCCCCGGCGAAGGCGTCGTCGCCGGTGAATGCCAAGCCGTTGTTGAAGCCGGCCAGGTCGAAGAAGAACGGATCGTCGAAGACGCCGAACGTGAGCTGCCCGCCGCCGGAGGTGGCGATCGTGGCGCCCGTGGCCCCCGCCGCGTAGGCGGAACCGTTCAGCGTGACGGTCCCCGTCTGCACGCCCGCCACCGGGGCGGCGAACGTGGCTGCGTAGGTGAGGTCAGCCACAGCGTCGCCCGTGTTGTCGATCTGGAATTCGTAGGTCGTGCTCGTATCGAACGTCGATCCGCTGAGCGACCCGACGAACGGATTGACGGTCATGATCAGTACCGAGTTGTTCGCATTTGTCGGCGACTGGAAGGCGTACAGGTCGTTGATATCCAACGCCCCAACTCCGGAGAGGTTGGGGGCATCCAGGTGGTCCGATGCCAGAGCGCCGGGGGGCGCCGCCGTCGCCGCCAGCGCGGCGGCGACGAGCGCCAGTGGGAGAGAGAAGCGGCGGAGCATGGTGGTTGGCCTTTCGTGATGCAGGAAATGGCGACCGCGGATCGGATGGCTTTCCGCGAACAAATGACGAGGTCACGCCGTTCGACTCTTCCCGCGTCGCAACGGCGTCGTTGTCTGGTTCCTTGCGACGTTACGAGCGGGCCAGCAGGCCAGATTCAGCTTTCTGCGGAGTTCTGGCGTCGAGAGGCCCCTGTCCAAATCCGCGCGGGACGGCTCTGTGAGCCGCGTGAGGAGGCGGCCTTTCTCCGCTGCCCACGGCGCACAGAGCCGTCCCGCGCGTGATCGCAGGTTTTTCTGAATCCACGAGCAAGGCGGCTGCGTACCGCCCCACGAGCCGCCCTGCCCTTCCCTCCTCGCCACGAGCGTTTCGCATGTCCACTTTGCGTCGTCCAAGCCCGCTGTCGACGCGTATTCGCGGCGGGGCGATGGCGGCCATGGCGTGGAATCTCTTGAGCGTCGCCGCTTCGGCCGCTCCGTATGTGCCCGCTGACGACGCCGAGGTGCTGGAGTCGTTGCCGCGGTCGCTGTTAGCGGGGCAAGGCGAGCTGGCCCAGCTCCGCGGTCAACTCGACGCCGGGCCGGACGATCCCGAGGTCGCCGCGGCCGTCGCTCAGCGCTACCTGCAGATCGGAACCGACGCGGGCGACCCGCGCTATTTCGGCTACGCCCGCGCGGCGTTGTCGCGGTGGTGGGAGCAACCCGCCGCGCCGACGGGAATCCTGCGGTTGCGGGCCAAGCTGAGAGAAAAGGACCACCTATACGACGCGGCGATTGCCGACCTGCGGGCGCTGCTGGTGCAGCAGCCCGCCGATGCGCAGGCGTGGGTCGAGTTGAGCAACATCTATCGCGTGCAGGGGAAGTACGAGCACGCAGAGAAAGCGATCGAGCGACTGTCGCGCGTCGCCACCGCCGGGGCAGTCGCGTACGCTCGGATTCCGCTGCTTGCGGTCACGGGTCGGGTCGCACAGGCCGATCGCCTGCTCACCGCCATCGCACAGGTCACGGCCGACGATGCGGCCCCGAACACTTGGTTGGCCGCCATGCAGGCGGACGTGGCGCGGATGCGGGGCGACGACAGGCGGGCCGAGCGCCGCTATCGGCAGGGACTGCAGGCGTCGCCGGACAACTTGTATCTGCTGCGGGCCTACGGCGACTTCCTGCTCGACCGCGGTCGAGATCGCGAAGCGCTGGAGTTGCTGATCGACCATGGGAACGACAACGGGGCGCTGCTGGGCGCCACGATCGCGCTGACGCGGCTGGGCGCCCAACAGCAGGCCGCGAAATGGACCGCGGTGCTGGCCAGTCGGTTTGAGGAGATCCGCATGCGCGGCAGCCAGCCGCACGGCCGGTACGAAGCGCGGTTTCACTTGCAGGTGCTCGACGATCCCGAGCGGGCGCTGGAAGTCGCGCTGGCCAACTGGCAACAGCAGCGCGAACTGCGCGACTCGCAAGTTGTGCTGCAAGCGGCGCTCGCTGCGAAGCAAGCCGCGGCGGCCCGCCCCGTGGTTGAGTTTTTGCAACGGCACGGCACGGACGACGCCGATTTGAATTCACTCCTCGAGCACTTGAAGCCCCTCATCGAGCAATCGGGGGCGCCGCAATGAGTGCCGCTCGACTCGCCCGCGTCGCGGCCGCCTGGTGGGCGTTGGCAGGTGGGGCAGCCCACGCGCACAAGCCCAGCGACAGCTACCTGCGCATCGACGCCGCCGCGATGCCAGTGACCGTCGAGTGGGACATCGCCCTCCGCGATCTGGAGCTGCTGGTGGGGCTCGACGCCAACGGCGACGGCGATATCACCTGGGGCGAGGTCAAAGAGCGGCAGCACGCCATCGTCTCGCACGCCCTGGCCCGGCTGCACCTGACGGCCGGGCGCCGCGAGTGCCAGTTGGCGCTCGACGGCCTGGCGATCAACCGCCACAGCGACGGCGCCTACGCCGTGCTGATGCTCACCAGCGACTGCGACGCCAACGAGCCAATCACGGTCGATTACCGGCTGCTGTTCGACATGGACCCCACGCACCGCGGGCTGGTGCTATTCGATGATGGCGCCGCGGTCAGCACGCACGTGCTCAGCCCCGAGCAATCGACCGTCGAGCTGCGCGTCGGCCAATCCAACCTGTGGCACACATTGGCCGACTACGCCGTCGAGGGCGTCTGGCATATCTGGATCGGGCTGGATCACATTCTGTTTCTACTCACGCTGCTGTTGCCGGCTGTGCTGGTGCGGCAGGACGAGCAGTGGCAGCCGGTCGACGAGTTCCGCCCGGCCTGCTGGTCCGTGCTGAAAGTGGTCACCAGCTTCACGATGGCGCACTCGATCACGCTGTGGCTGGCGGTGATGCAGTACGTGACGCTGCCCAGTTGGCTGGTCGAGTCGGCCATTGCGGCGTCGATCGTGGTGACCGCCGCGAACAACTTGTACCCCAAGCTGTCGCTGTCCAGCAGCGCCGTGGCGTTCGCATTCGGCCTGCTGCACGGGTTCGGGTTCGCCAGCGTGCTGACCGAGCTGGGCCTGTCGAGCACGTCGCTGGCGGTGTCGCTGCTGGGCTTCAACCTGGGCGTCGAGCTCGGCCAACTGGCGATCGTGCTGGCGTTCTTTCCCGTCGCGTTCGCAATCCGCGGCACGGACTTCTACCGCACGATCGTCTTCCAATGGGGATCGGTGCTAGTGGCCATGCTGGCCGCCGTGTGGGTCGTGGAGCGCGCCGGGAACGTGGAGATCCTGGGGCTGTAGTGGCGCGAAGATTTGGATTCGCGTTGTGTTCGATCCATGCACCATCCTCGACATTTGCTGCGGCAACTGCGGACTTCGTTGTCCGGTCGGCCTGAGTCTGATCAACTCAACGAGCTTGGCATCCATCGCATCAAGAAGAATTACGCAAGCGGCTCAACTTGTGAATTGGTCCAAGTGCACACGCCAGAACCACTGCGGCTCGTTCCGCCAACACGCCGTGATCAAAACGGCCAAGCCCAGGGGATCAGCACAATCGCCAAGACGGCCAAGATTAGGTTTAGCGGAACGCCAATACGCAGAAAGTCGCCAAAGCGATAGCCGCCCGGCCCGTAGACCATCAGGTTCGTCTGGTAGCCGATCGGGGTCATGAAGCTGGCCGACGCGGCCAGGGCCAGCGCCATTAGGAACGGTCTTGGGCTGGAGTGCGAGAATCGCGCCACTTCAACGCAGATCGGGAACAACAACACGGCAACGGCGTTGTTGGTCACCAGCTCGGTGAGCACCGATCCCAGCACATAGACGCAGGCCAGCGCCGCGACCGGCCCCAGACTTTCTGTCGCCTGAACCAACGCTTCGCCAGCCGCGGCCGCCAACCCCGATTTCTGAATCGCGGTTCCCATGCCGAAGGCGGCCGCGATGGTCGCCAGCACTTGCCACTCGATGCTTCGTCGCGCCTCGCCCGCGGAGATGCACCCGGCGCCAACCATCGCCGCGGCGATCAGCGCGGCGGCCAGCGCCGTCGGCGCCAGATCAAGCGCCATCGCGGCGATCAGCGCGACGAACAGCGGCACGGCCAACCTGGCTCGGTGGGTCCGCAGCGGTCGGTAGTCGTCGACCGCGCTGACCAGGTAAAACGCCGGGTCATTTCGGTGAGCGCGGGCAAAATGCGGCGGCGTTTGCAGCAGCAGCGTGTCGCCGGCCTCCAGCCGAATGTCGCCGATCTTGGTGGCCACGCGACTGCCGCCCCGATGGACGGCCACGACCGCCGCCCCATAAACCGTGCGAAAATCGGCGTCGCGAATCGTTTGGCCCACCAGCCGCGAGTTGGAGGAGATGACCACCTCGCACAGCCGACGCTCGACGCGCTCGTGCGGCGCGAGCGGCAAGGATTGTTCTGCGGGCGGCGTCAGGCCCGGGATGTTCTGCAGTTCCACGACGCTCGCCACGACGCCGGCAAAGACGAGCTGATCCGCGGCCTGCAACACCTCGCCGGGGCCGGCCGGGGAGATGACGCGCTCGTTACGCTGGATCTCGACCAGAAATAGCCCGGGCAGGTGACGCAAGCCCGCGTTTTCAATCGTCCGACCGACCAATGCGCCGCCGGGGGCGACCTGCATCTCGGTGACATACTCGCGCCGCGTTTGGCCTAGTTTCTCCAGCAGGTCGGTGCGATCGGGCAACAACCGCGGTCCCACAACGAGCAGATACGCCACGCCGACGATTGCATACGGCAACCCGACTTTGCCCAGTTCGAACAGCCCCATGCCCTGCATGCCGTTCTTGACCATCAGGCCGTGAACAACCAGGTTGGTCGAGGTGCCAATGAGCGTGCATGTCCCCCCCAGAATCGACAAGTACGAAAGGGGAATGAGCAGCTTCGAGGGACTGACGCGGCGTCGGCGCGACCAGTCCAGCAGCACGGGCATGAACATGGCGACAATCGGCGTGTTGTTCAGAAACGCCGACGAGGGAATCACCACCAGCGACAATCGTCGCAGCACGGATCCGATCGTCGCCGCACCGCCCAAGAGCCGGCCGCCAACAAAGTCGAGCACACCTGTCTCGCGCAGCGCCGCCGCCACGACGAACAAGAATGCCACGGTCAGCATGCCCTGGTTCGAGAACCCGGCGAACGCCTCTTCGGGCGTGATCACCCCGGCCATCGCGAGCACACACGTGCCGGTGACAAACGTCAGGTCAGTCGGGGCGACGTTGCGAATCATCGCCACGAACACGGCGGCCACGACCGCCACGGTCAGCCAAGCGTCAAACGACATGGAAGGGAGTCTCTTAGAAACCTGAGCAGTAACGAGGCGACGACCGTTGGCGGGCGGCGGCTGCGGCTACCGCGGGATATTGTGACGATCTGACCCAGGGCCTGCTAGCGGGCGAAACCGGCTCGCGTCGTCGGAAAATCCTACACCCGGAGATTTCGCGGCGTCGATGAGGAGTCTGTGCGCCCGCACCCGGGGGCTCTCCTCGTCTTCACCCCTTGTCCCACGATGCCTCGCTTTCCGTGCTGCTTGTGCATGCGGCTCGCCAGCGGCGGGTTCGCGCTGATTGCGCTATGCGCGGCGGGGCCAGTGCTAGCGGCAACGCAAGCCGACAATCCGGTCTGGGCGCCCTCGGCCAAGACGATCGTGGGTGAACTTACGGACGTCGACGATATGCTGGCGCCGGCCGCGTGGGACGAACCAACCTGCGGGTGTGACAGTCCGCCGTCAATCCACGTCCCGCTGGCGGCCGAACTGCCGGCGGAGCCCGCCTGTGGCGCCGCGCCCGAGTCGACGCTGTTGAGCTATTACGTCGACTACGACCGGGGATTCGTGCTGCGCCCGTTTGATCCTCGGCGTCATCCGTTCGAGCTCAAGATCAGCGGCTGGATTCAGTTCCGCCACCACGGATTCGCCCGCAACGAAGCGACCTGGACCGATAGCGCCGGCGTCACCCGCGAGATCCGCAATCGCAACGTGTTTGACGTCGAACGGGGGCGGCTGGTGTTTTCGGGATTCGCCATCGACCAGCGGCTGACCTATTTTTTGCAGCTCGACGGCGATTCGGACGGCGGCGAAACTGTCGATTTCTTCGACTATTGGTGTGCGTGGCAGTTCAACGAACGCATCAATGTGCAGGCCGGCAAGCGCAAAGTTCCCGGCAGCCGCCAATGGCTGCTCACGGCCCGCGACACGCGGTTCGTCGACCGGCCGATGGCATGCGACTTCTTCCGATCCGATCGCACCACGGGCCTGTTCGCGGTCGGCCCCCTTGGAGAAACGGGCCGCTACGAGGCCATGATCGGCAACGGCTATCGCACGGCGAATTTGCCCCCGGACCAAAGCGACAACCGGATGACCTTTGCGTGGTCGAATTACTGGGATCCGCGCGGCGACTACGGCGGAACACTGACGGACGACCGCGGCGCCGACGCTCCGCTGTGGCGGATCGGACACTCGATGGTCTACTCGCGGCAAGAAGCGGTCAGCGGCCTGCCGGTGGGCGAATCCGACTTCATTCGCCTCACCGACGGGACGCGGCTGACCGCCCCCGGCGCCTTGGCCCCGGGGACCACGGTTTCGGCGTTTGACGTGTTCCTGTACGGCATCGACGCAGCCGTAAAGTACCGCGGCTGGAGCGCCAACGGCGAAGTCTATTGCCGGTGGCTCGAAAATCTCGAAGCGAACGCGCCGCTGCCGACGCGATCGCAGTTCCAGCGAGGCTGGTACGTCGAAGGCGGCCGGTACCTGATCCCGCGCAAGTGGGATGTTAATGTCCGCTGCTCGCAGGTCCTGGGCTCGCAGGGAAACGCGACCGAGGTGGCGGTCGGGATGAATTGGTTTCCGCTGGATACGACCAAACTGAAAGTGTCGTGGGACGTCAGCACGCTCGACGGCAGCCCGTTACAGAATACGTCCAGCGACATCCTGGTCGGCGACGATGGCGTCCTGATGCGCACGCAATTGCAGGCGGAACTTTGACGCGGCCGGCCGCTGTGTGCCACGAACGGCCACGGCCCGCAGGATGTTCGGCTTCTTCGGCAGCCTGCTAGGTGGCGACTTGCAACGCGGTTCGCCGGCACTCCGGCAGGGAGTCGAGAAACACGCGGCCGTAGCTCTTGGTCGCCACGCGCGGGTCGAGGATCACCACCCGGCCGCGGTCGGTTTGGCTGCGGATCAGGCGGCCGAAGCCTTGCTTCAGCCGCAGCACCGCTTCGGGCAACTGGTACTCGCGGAACGGCTGGCCGCCGGCGGCGCGGATTGCTTCCAGCCGCGCCTCCAACAACGGGCGGTCGGGCACGCTGAAGGGCAGCTTGACGATGATCACCAGCTCCAGCGCGTCGCCGGGCACGTCGACGCCTTGCCAAAAACTGTCGGCCCCCAGCAGCACGCTGCGCGGGTTCTCCTTGAACAGTTCCAGCATCCGGCTGCGGGGCGTGCCGTCGCTTTGGCTGATCAGGTTCAGGTTGTGCGAGCGGAGCCAGGGGGCGATGGCCGTGGCCACCCGCCGCATCATTTCGTAGCTGGTCAGCAGCACGAACGCGCGGCCGTCGCTGTCGCGGACCAGTTGCTTGATCGCGTCGATCGCGGCCCGCTCGAACGCGTCGCGCTGGGCCGACGGGTCGGGCATGTCGCGCGTCGTGACCAGCTCGGCCTGTTCGCGGTAGTCGAACGGGCTGCCCAGTTGCAGCCGTTCGCACTGGGTCAGCCCGATGCGGCTTTGGAAGTAATCGAACGACGGCGGCGAGCCGATCGCCAGCGTGGCGCTGGTCATCACCACCGTGGGGACTTGCTGAAACAGCTGCTCGCGCAGCGCCGGGCCCACGTCGATCGGCGCGGCGGCCAGCGTCATGCGGGGCGTGCCGCGGCGGCTCCAACTGCTGTCGATCCAGTAGACGGCGCCGGGGATTTGCTGCTGGTGCCAACTGGCCAGCTCGCCCGCCAGGCCAATCAGCCGATCGTGGGCCGAGATGAAATCCTGCCGCTCGGTCTCCTGGGTCAGCGCGTCGCCGGCGACCTTCACGCCGCGGGCCAGGTCGGTCAGCTCCTGCGACAGCGCATTGCGAAACGGCGGCGGCTCGGACACGCGCCCGTTGGCGGCCGCGGCGGTCACCTTCCACTCCCACGCGTCGGCAAAAAACTCGTCGGCCGCGGCCCGGCAGCGGTCGACCCGCTTGGCGAGCGCGTCGAGCTGGTAGCCGATCAGCAGCCCTTTCTGCGTGCGGTCGTTGTAGAGCCGCGAGAGCACGAACTCGATCTGCCCGCTGGAGAGCCCCAGCCCCAGGTGGTCGGCGGCGACCGCTTCGACCGTGTGGGCTTCGTCGAGAATCGCCACGTCGTAGTCGGGCAAGATGCTCACGCCGTTGCGCCGCAGGGCCAAGTCGCTGAAAAACAGCGCATGGTTGACCACCATCACATTGGCATGCTGCACGCGCCGACGGTCGGCATAATAAAAACACTTGCCGTAGGTGGGGCAGCGGCGGCCCATGCAGTTGCCGTGGTCGCTGGCCACCTCGTCCCACACTTCGGGGAGCGGCTTGCGGGCCAGGTCGCTGACCGAGCCGTCGCGGGTCGACTCGCTCCACTCGCGCAGGTCGCGCAGTTGGTCGAAGGCTTCGCTGGAATCGAACAGACTGCCCTTGCGCGCGAGCGCCCCCTGCAGTCGCCGCAGGCTGAGATAATTGCGACGGCCCTTCACCAACACCGAAGAGAACTCCCGCGGCAAGACGCTGTTTAAGAGCGGCAGGTCCTTGGCGATCAACTGCTCCTGCAGGCTGATCGTGTGGGTGGAGACAACGACCCGCGGTGGCTTGGGGGTGCCACCTTCGGTCGCCGCCAGGATGGCGGGGACGAGGTAGGCAAAGCTCTTGCCGACGCCGGTGCCCGCTTCGACGATCAGGTGCTGGCGCTTCTGGATCGCCGCCGCCACGGCGTCGGCCATCTCGAGCTGCTGCGGCCGGTCTTCGTACCGCCCGTCGAGCCGCCGAGCAATCGACCCCGCCGGGCCGAGCACGTCGCGCACTGTGATGACATCCGTGTCGGGCACTCGTTGCCTCGTGTTTGCCAGAAGCGGGAAGGGAACGCTAATGATCGCTAATTGCCACTAATCCAGATTAGCGTGAATTAGCGGCGATTAGCGTTCCGAGTTCGTTGCCTTGCATTCGCTCGGCGCCAGTTGTTTGTCAATACTGAGCTTCGAGTTGAAACCACAGACGACGCTCCCCCGCCAAGCCGGACGAGTCTAGTTTCTCGTCCGTTTGGGACAACAGCTGCCATAACTCATCTACTTTCAATCCGAGAAGAGAATCGCCCTCTACACCAAACGAGCCGAGCAGTTTACCCACGTACAAGAAATGGGGCTCGCCATCAGTCAACCGACCAGTATACGAATCCATTCTGGCTTCCTTGGCGGCCGCAAGTCGATGGTCGTTCCTGGGACTGAGAGCATCCGCCTCATCAGCATCGCCCACGTCGAATCGAAGGCCGTAGAAAGCGATAAACGCGTCTGCACCCATCTCTTATTCTCGTAGAAGCAAGTAGGATGGGATGGCGGTCCTCCGCCAACCCATCAATCTCTCAATTGATGACGAACCGTGTTGATGGGTTTCCGGCGGACCGGTAACCCATCCTACCTCACTTCGATGACCACTTCTTCGGCATGCGAAAGTGCTTCGTCCAGAATGCGCCGAAGTGCCACCGCGGCCTCGTCGGACCGGCCGTTATCGCAGAAATATATTCCGTCGTCCGACAGCTCGATGGAGAACGCTGGCCAGCCATGAGACACCGGATTGGAAAGCCGTGCGACAAACGATTCCCATGCCGCCCGGTCACGAGGCTGATAGCGGATGTTGTACTCAATACCCATTTGCGTTGCACTCGACATCGCCCCTCCCTAACCCTCCCCATCAAGGGGAGCAAGTAGGTAGGGATGACGGTCCTCCGCCAACCCATCAAACTCCCGATTAATTGTCGAATCGCGCTGATGGGTTTCCGGCGGAACGGGAACCCATACTGCCCTGCTGGACGCCCCATCGGCATTTGCGATCTACGGCTTCGCAACTGTCGCAATCGCGACAAGGACCTCCAACGCAAAGAACAAGTATAGCGGGAGTGCTAGCAGATGCTGCCAGCCTCGTAGCGAGATCGCCAAGCAGACGATTGCGATTGCCGCAGCAATTCCGGCGAAGAGGCCGCCCCCGCCATCGACACAGAACCCCGTCGCCAACACAAATGCCGCCCAGACGACCGCGAGAAGGTACAGCTTCGATCGAATCGTGCCACCACTTGCGCTCGGTACGGACATGCCACGCGTCGTTCTTCAACTGTCTGAAATCTGTTGGCCGCGGGAGGCTTCGATCCCCCAGCAAGTAGGATGGGATGGCGGTCCTCCGCCAACCCATCAATCTCCCGATTAATTGTCGAATCGCGCTGATGGGTTTCCGGCAGACCGGCAACCCATCCTACCTCACTGTTGCGATCATTGGTCGACGCTGAACAGCACTGATCTGTCGGCATTCGCCGCTCGACCGAAGAGATCGCGAAGTGCAGTAAAGTAAGACCACGTATATTCGAAATCCCCGTCGGACAATGGCATGCCGTAGTCTTGTGGATCGATGGCGTTGTAGCGAACTCGAAACTCTGATTCGCTGAGCGGTGCAATCGCGTCGGAGACTTGTTTGACGTTCGAAGCGTCAACGAAGGAGACAATGTAGTCATCGCCAACATACATCTGCGCGCCGTTGAGGACACACCAGTGAAATGGCGTTGAATCATCATCCGAAAGCGTCCCGTCAGTAAGACAGCGATGGATCGCGTCCCACGCCTTGTCCGTCTCGCATAGCCATTCAGTGTCCCATTGTTCTTCGATGTCCTCTTGGATAAAGCCGATGACGTCACCCTGCGATTCAACGATCGCGAGCAGCTGCGACCGTTGCTCGTCGGTCAACGCGAAATGGACACCACGGCAGGCCATCTGGATTCCTTTAGCAGCAGAACAAGAGTATGCGGCGTGGCGCCGTACATTGCCTGATTCGAGTCGATTATACAGTTTATACAGTTGACCGTTGTATAACACGTAGCAGGTAGCCCCGGTTGCCGTTCAGGCTACCCGGGCGGCGAAGCCGCGGGAGGCTTCGATCCCCCAGTTGCGTCCTCTTGCCGCTGCGCGGCCCAGGTAGCCTGAACGGCAACCTGGGCTACCCAAACTTCACTCGCAGCACCCCTCCCTAGCCCTCCCCATCAAGGGGAGGGAACAGGAACGGCTGTCCGTCACTAACGCGGGCGCGCGGTGATTGTCCCTTCCTCCGGGCTGCTGGCGGTGGCGTACAGCTTGCGGGGGATGCGGCCGGCGAGGTAGCTCAGCCGGCCCGCGGCGGTGGCGTGGCGCATGGCGTCGGCCATCAGCAGCGGGTCGGTGGCGTGGGCGATGGCCGTGTTCAGCAGCACGCCGTCCACCCCCAGTTCCATGGCGATCGACACGTCGCTGCCCGTGCCGACGCCCGCGTCGACGATGACCGGGTAGTCGGGGTCCCCCTCCTTGAGGTACTCCATGCAGATGCGAATGTTGTTGGGGTTGAGGATCCCCTGCCCCGAGCCGATCGGGCTGCCGGCCGGCATCACGCTGGTGGCGCCGGCCTCTTTGAGCCGTCGGGCGACCACCGGGTCGTCGCTGCTGTAGCACAGCACCTGGACCCCGTCGGCCACCAGCCGCTCGGTCGCTTCGATCGTGGCCACGGGGTCGGGCAGCAACGTCTTGGTGTCGGCGAGCACCTCGAGCTTGACCCAGTCGGCGCCGGGGTTCTCCAGGCCCTCGAGGATCTCGCGGCCCAGCTTGGCGACCCGCACGGCGTCATCGGCGTTGAAGCACCCGGCCGTGTTGGGCAGCAGCGTGTAGCGGGACGTGTCGACGAAGTCGAGCAGGTTGTTCCCCTCGGCGTCAATCAGCCGCTCGCGGCGCACGGCCACGGTGATGCACTCCGTGCCGCTGCGCTCGAGCGACTCGCCCATCAGCGCGTAGGTGGAGTACTTGCCGGTGCCGACAATCAGCCGGCTGGAAAATGTATGCGACCCGATCACGAGCGGGTCGTCGTGTGTGACTGCGGTGGAAGACATCTTCTTTTTAAACTTGCGAGTTGATCACCACGGAGGACACAGAGAGCACGGTGGCCGTTGTTAATGACCAATGACCAAATCCCAATGACCAATTGGCAGCGCATGCAGACCAAACGCATTGGTCATTGGTGCTTGGTCATTGGTCATTCACGGTCTCATTCTCCGTGTTCTCAGTGTCCTCTGTGGTGAAGAAAAGCGATTTCATCCGCCGCCGACCAGCGTGACGATTTCCACGCGGTCGTCGGGGGCGAGTTGGGTTGCGGCGTGCTGGGTGCGCGGGGCGAGTTCCAGATTGCGCTCGACCGCCACGTGCCTCGGGTCGAGTTGCAACTCGACCAGCAGGTCGGCGACGGTCGCGCCGTCGGCAATCTCGCGCGGTTGGCCGTTGAGTTGGATTGTCATGGGAGATTCAATTCGCGGCTGTCGCCGCAGTGGTTGAGATTGGCCCGCGAATAGCGCGAATCTCCGCGAATCAACCTCAATGAAAACTTGAGGGCTGACGCCTCTTCCATCACGACAGTTCTGCTGACGAACGGAAACGGCTGGCCAACTTCCTCGTGTGTTGATTTCCTCTCACCTTCGTGCGGGAGCATTCGCGACAATTCGCGTGATTCGCGGGCTCAGCTTTCAGACTCAAGGATCACGCACAAAGGCGTCGCGGAAGTAGCCGCCGCCTACGCGGTAAAAGTTGCCCGACTGCGGCTTGCCGGCGGCGTTCAGCGTGCTGCTGTACGGCAGGGCGTAGGCGTAAACCTGGCCGCTGGTCGCCTCGGCGATGTAGATCAAGCTGTTGCCGATTTGCGTCGGTCCGCGGCCGCGAGGTATGTCGGCCTGGCCGGTCACCATCAGAAAGTTGGGCTCGTCGGTCATGCCGACGAAATCGCTCAGCACGTTGTATTCGAAGAAGCCGCTGAACTCGCCCGTGCGGCGGCTGATGACCGCGGCCCGCAGGTCGCCGGTGAGGAAATCGAGGAAGTAGAGCGCCTCGATCCCGTCGTCGACCAGCCCGGTGGCGATGGCAAAGTTGTCGGCGCCGTGGGTGGCGGTGGCGTGGGCGGGGGCCATGCGGGTCGCCCCGTGCCAGCCGGCGGACAGGGCCGCGCCGACCACAATGCCCACGATCATCAGCGAAGCATGATTACACAGCCGTTGGAGCATGGTGACTCTCCGTAACGCGGGCCCCGAGGTGGTCGCAACGAGCCCTCATCGTACCGCTGGGCCGCGGGAGAATCCAGCGGAGGAATCGGCTGGCGATGCCGTTGGAAGTGCATGGATGGGCGCCTGGGAACGCGGCGCAGCGGAGCCCCCAGCGACTTCACTGGGGGCTCCCGTTGGTCGTCCCCAGCCACCGGTGGTGGGCGTGCCAGCGCATAAAAACAGCCGGGGGCGGCCGCCCCCGGCTGTGGGTTATCGCTGCGTCGCGAGTCGGCACGAAGCGGGTTAATCGTCCCCGCCGCCCAGCAGGCCCGATCGCATGATGTAGTACAGCAGGATCATCACCGTCTGCAGCGTGCCGGCCACGTAGGTCCAGGCGGCCGCGTTCAGCACGCTATTGATCGGGCCCATGTCCTGCTCGGGGACGATGCCGTGGCTGACCAGCAGCGCCTTGGCGCGGTTGCTGGCGTCGAACTCCACCGGCAGGTTGACCAGTTGGAAGAAGGCCACGCAGCTGAACGCGATGATGCCGCCGATCATCAGGTAGGTGCCCATCGCCATTTGCGCGTAGACCATCGCCAGGCCGGCGAAGATCAACAGCGTGCTGATGCTGCCGCCGAAGCTGGCCAGCGGCACGGCGGCGTTACGAATCACCAGCGGCGCGTAGTTCTTGGCGTCCTGCAGCGCGTGCCCGGCCTCGTGAGCGGCGATGCCGACCGCGGCCAGCGACCGGGCGCCGTAGACGTTTTGGCTGAGTCGCAGGACCTTGTCCCGCGGGTCGTAGTGATCGGTGAGTTGCCCGGCGATCGGCTCGATGGCCACGTTCTGCAGCCCGCCTGCGTCGAGGATGTGACGCGCGGCGGCGGCGCCCGTCAGCCGCGCCGGCTCTTGCGAGGCGCGGGCGAACGTGCTCTTCACCTTGGCCTGGGCCCACAGCGCCAGCAACATGCCGGGGGCGAGGTACAGGAAGTACATGGGGTCGAAAATCATCGTGCTCACTCCGAGTATTTCAGTGCGGCGGGCCGGCTCTCGTGCCGCGCGGTCCGCCAAACTGGCGGGGCGACGCAGGCCCGGCCATGGTGGATGCAGGTTGCGTGCCGAACGGCCTCGGCACGGCGGGAGGTGAAATCGCGGCCGCGGCAGCCTACACTGCCACAATCGGCGCGGATTCCGCCAAACCCTACTACGCCACGGCCCCAACGCAGGTTCGTTGCACCCGGTCGACCGGCGTGGGAGCGGGCGCCCGTTGGCCGGTTTTCGCCCAAATCCGACCGCCTGTCCACCATAACCGATAGAAACAGCTCCGATGACACTGACAGATTGGCAGGCAAATGGCGGGCAGTCCGGCAGGTCGAGCGGGAAATGTCCGGAGCGGGTCGCCCGGGTTGGCGGGAGACTACCCGGGCCGCGTAGCGGCAAGAGGCGATCCTGGTCCGCCGGCCTCCCGCGGCTGCGCCGCCCAGGTCGCCTGAACGGCAACCTGGGCTACCCCCTTGCGCTGTGGCAGCTCGTTGTCGCGGCGACGCTGATCTGCGGGTGGACGCACGTCGCCCCGGGCGCCGAGCCGCAGTGGCTCACCGGCGACGCCCTGCGCGACAAGATCGACGCGGTGCTGCACTCGACGCGATACGAGCGGCAAATGAGCCTGCAGCAGAACGCCGCGTGGCAGATCATGCACGGCGTGCTGGCGTTTGGCCGCGGCTTTGAGGTGCTCGACCACGACGAGCCGGTCAATGTGCTCGACTGGGTCTTCGCCGGGCGGCCGATGAAGGGCTGGACGCTCACGCCGACCCGCGCCGGGTTGCGCGCCGAGTTGGAACCGGGCCGCAACGGCCAGGGTCACGAGGACCAATGGCTAGCGATCATCTCGCAATGCGAGGTGTCGCCCGACGAGCGGATCATCGTCGGCAGCGACGAGTACACGGTGAAGGACCTCATCCGCCGCACGATGTACGACTGCTACGACGGCAAGGAGAGCAGCTGGACATTGATCGCGCTGTCGCAGTACCTGTCGCCCAAGGACCAGACGTGGACCGCTCGCGACGGCGAGACGTGGTCGCTGGGCCGACTGGCGGGCATGGAAGCGGGCCCCAGCTACAACGACAACGCTTGGCGGAGCCGCATTTGGAACGGCGCGTGCGGCGGCACGCACCGTCTGATTGGGCTGGCCATGGCGCTGAACCGCTGGCAGGCGGCCTACCCGGAGCGGGAACTCACCGCCGACTGGGAAGCGGCGCGCGATCGCGTGCAGTGGGCCGCCGAGACGGCGCATACTTATCAGTTGGCCAACGGCGCCTTTTCGATCTTGTTCTTCGAACGCCCCGCGAACAGCCGCAGCATTGACGAGCACCTGGCCGCCACCGGCCACACGCTGGAGTTTCTGTCGCTAGCGCTGAGCAAAGAGCGGCTGCAGCAACCGTGGGTCGAACATGCGGTGGAGTATCTGTGCGATTTACTCGATCGCACGCGCGAGCTGGACCTGGAATGCGGCGCTCTGTACCACGCCGCGCACGGGCTGGTGCTGTATCGGCAACGCGTGTGGGGCGAGCGCGGCGATTGGTGATGCGGTTCAGGCGCGGCGGGTGGAGCAAGCACTCGTCGCAAGCCGCCGCGACTCAATTGACCCGAAACGTGCGGTAGCGCGCTTGCACCAGGCAGTAAACGCCATAGCCGATCAAGCCGATGGCGACCGCCAGCAGCACCCACGCGCCATACGGCTGGGCGGCCAGCATGTCGAGCGCGCCGCCGACGCTTCTGGTTTCGCTGGGATCGAGCTGCACGGCAGCGACAATCACAAACGCGCCGATCACGGCGTAGGTGATGCCGCGTGCGGAGAGGCCAATCCGACCGCTGTAAAGGGCGACCGTGCGCTCGGCATCCGACATGGCCGCCGAGTTGTATTTCTTTGTGAAGCGGTCGCTGAGCCCCCGGTACGCCTGCCACACGCCGTAGACGACCATGCCCAGGCCAACCGCTCCCACGATCCACGGCCCTCCTGGCATACGCAGCAGCATGGCCACTCCGCGACGATGGCTCTCGCCATCGCCGCCGCTGGCGGCCGTTGAGCTGGATAGCGGCGCCGCGGTCGCCGCAAATACGCTGCCCAAGGCGCCGGCACAGTTCTACGAACGCTCGCCCGACGGGCGCGGCTCGTGAAATGGGAACATCAGGCTGCCGAACGTCTGACGGCGATGCGCCAACGTGACGGCGCGGCGTCATCATGTTGACAGCGCAAAACTCGCCCCTCGCGAGCGGACGAGCCGATCCGCCCGCGGCTTCAACCGAGCTAACCCGCTGTCGTTTCATCACTTACGAAGCGACGCCGGCGCCACAGGCAAATTCGGCGCCTGCATTGCACCACTATTTTCTGCCAGTCTGCGCGGGAGATGGGCGCCAAGCTCGTCGCCGCCGCTCTGGCAGCATACTCCGCACGCTTTCGCAGCGTTCTTGCAGGGACCCCACGATGAATACATTCGCTTTCACTCTCCGCCGGACCAGAGTCGCACTGACCCGCCCCGCGGCACGCCGCCCCAAATGCTGGGCCGCGCTGTGCGTCGTGGCGACCTTCGTCGGCGCTTCGCCGGCGGTCGCGCAGGACGTTCCGGCCGACGCGGGCTTTGAGGTGCTCGACCGCGGCCCGATTCACGAGGCGTTCGCCGAACCGGTGGTCGACCCCGCGCTGGCCGCCGAGCAGCAGGCGATCGTGCCGCGCGAGCCGCCCGAGCCAATCAACGAGCTGCCGCCTGAGGTGCGCCCCGAAGGCGCCAACGTGCAGTGGATCCCCGGCTACTGGATGTGGTCGGCGGCCCAGGAAGACTTTGTTTGGGTGAGCGGCGTGTGGCGCGATGCGCCTCCCGGACGTCGCTGGGTGCCGGGCGAATGGATGCGGGTCGACGGCGGCTTTGCGTGGTCGCCCGGTTTCTGGATCAACGAGGACCAGGCGGAAATCGCCTTTCTGCCCGCGCCGCCCGATGCGCTGGAGCAAGGTCCCTCGAGCCCCGCTCCTAGCAACGACCACTTCTGGATTCCCGGTTGTTGGATTTATCAGAATCAAGCCTACGCTTGGCGTCCGGGTTATTGGTACGCCGGGCAACCCGGCTGGGTGTGGACGCCCGCGTACTACGCGACCACCCCGGTGGGCTACGTGTATATCCCTGGCTACTGGGACCGCCCGCTGGTCAGCCGCGGTTTTCTGTATGCTTCGGTCTACTGGCGCACGCCGTTGTACAGCCGCGCTGGCTTCTACTATCGGCCGCAAGCCGTCATCAACACCTCGCTGTTGATTGCCAATCTGTTCGTCAATCCGTACCACCACCACTATTACTACGGCGGGTTCGGACCAGGCTATTCGTCGCTGGGCTACTACTCATGGTTCGCGTATCACAACCGCGGCCCCCGGTACTATGATCCGCTGTTCGCCTACCACCATTGGCACGACGGACATCGTCGCAACGATTGGCTGGTCGATATGCAGCGTCGGTACGATCGCTTTGAGCACTGGGACGATCGACCGGGCGACCGCGGCAATCACGCCACTCGCATTCGGCACGGAAAGCAGAGCGATCTGGTGCTGAGCAGCCACCGCCAACTCGCCAGCCACGGCGTGCGGACGAAAGTCCGGAACATGGACCCCGACGAAATACTGCGCACCCGGGCGAGCGTCGCCGATTGGCGCCAACTTCAGCAGCAGCGCGGCAACATGCACAAGGATGTCGTTGCGCGGCGCGGCACGACGAACGCCGGCGGCGAACCGGGTCAGCAACGGCGCGTGCAGCTTGGCGACGACCCCGGCCTGCGAGCGCGCGGGCTCGACCCACGCAATGGGCAAACGGCCGTCGCGCAGGATCAGCGTCAACGGCAGAACATCCAAACCACGGGACCCAACGCCAGGACGCGAGCGGTCGACCGCACCCGCGTAGGTCGCGCCGCGCTGTACGACGGCGCCCAGAACAATGGCCCCGCGAATGGCGGATCTCCGCGAACGACGGTGCGGCGGGATGTGATCCCCGGCGCGGCGAGCGGGACGGAGCGCCGCGCCGTGCGGAATCCGAGAACCGCGAACGACGCCGGTTCCTCGACGGGCGGCACGCCCCGCGTGCAGTATGCACCCACGCCGCGACTGGGCAGCAAGTCCTTGGACCGCGGCACGGGCCCGTCGACGGGCGCCCCGATTACCGGCAACCGCCGCGTCTACGGCGGCCAGCCCGCCGCGACGCCGCAGGCGACGATCCGCCAACAGGGCGGCGGCGGGGCGCCGCAAATCCAGACGCAGCAACGCTATGTGCCGGGCGCCCGAGGCAATTTCGGCACGCAGAACCTTCAGCCGCAGGTGCAGCGCAGGAACTTCACGCCCCAACAGGACGGCGGGAACGCGGGTCCCCGGATCCAAATGCAGCCGCAGGTGCGATCAATCCCCAGCAACGCCGGCTCGACCGGTCAGATCCGCCAGATGCCTAACGGACGCGCGTTCAACAGGACCAACACGCCTGGTGGCGGCAACAACGGCGGCGGCGCGCCCGCGATTCAGCGCAGCAACTCCGGGGGCGGCAACGCGACGATTCGCGGTAACATCGGCGGTGGCGGCGGAGGCTCCTCCAATCGCGCAAGTAGCGGCGGCGACGGCCGCGGACGCGGCGGGCGCGGTCGGTAATCCGCTCCTGTTGAACAGATTGATCGAAGTGGCCGCGCGGCTACTTCGCGTTAATCCGCAGCACCTGCACCGACCAGGCGGGCACGGTCCGCTGGAACTGCTTGCCGGCCGGCGTCCTGTCGACTCTCGGTTCGACGCGGCTGGGCTCGTCAATCGAGTTGGCCGCGCCGGCGTCGGCCGCGAGCAAGGTCACGGACGCCTCGTCGGCCACGGCATCGACGCCGGCAATTTCGATGTTCGCCTGCAACGCCCGGTCGGACGGGTTCACCAACTTGAGAATCAACTCGCCGGGCTCATCGCTGCGAGCAGCGGCGACGCTCAGCCCGGTTTGCGCCTTCTCATGGTCGAGGATGAGTTCGCCGTCGAGATAGCACTGCACCCGACCCGGCGTGCGGACGATGCGAGCTTCGTACCAGCGATCAGACTCGATCCGGCCGCGCCGTTGGGTCAATGTGGACGTGGCTCCGCCGCTGTGGCGTTCGATGCCGTGCATCGTGTTGCCCCAGCCGCCGATGTTCCACCACATGTAATCGTCTTCGCCCTGGTAGTCGAACACGACCAGCACGCCTTCGGCGCCGCCGTGCTTCTGGAACTTGAAGCGGTAATCAATCTCCTGGGCGTCGATCTTCGCGGCCGAGTGCGCTAGCGCCGGCATCGCCCGTTGATCGCTCTGACGATAGGCGCCGTCAGCGACGGCAAAGTCGCCGTCCTGGACCTGCCACTGGTCGTTGGCGAGCGGCTGGCCGTTGACCGTGGCGTCTTTGACCGACGCGGAAGTGCCCCAGGTCCCGATGCCGACGGAGGCCGCCTGCAGCGGCTCCGGCTTGGACTTCGGCTGCTCGATTTCGTACTTCAGCGCCACGTCGCCCTTGTTGCAGCTAAACATCTGCTGCACGTAGTAGTTGGGCGTCTTCATCATCCGCCGCTGATCGAAGTAGATCATGTTGGCGGCATTCCACTGCGTATGCCCGATCCGCGCGAACAGCGGCGCGTAGCAAGCCATATCGACCAAATCGCCGTTGCGTTCGATGCCAGTCAGGTAGGCCGCTTCCGAGACGGCATTCACCTGGGCGATGCCGCGCGAGGCGTACTCCCCCACGAACACCAACGGCCCGCCGCGCGGGAATTCGTCAAACCGCGTTTGGTTCTCGACGTACCACTGCGGGCTCTCATAGTAGTGCTCGTCGCTGCTGTAAACCTCCTGCTGGCGCATCAGCGGATACAGCGGGATCGACGGGCCGAGCCCCGACGTGCCAATGATCTTGATCTCCGGGTACGCCTCGCGCACGGCTTTGACAAAATGCGGGAACCGCTCGTGCAACTCGGGCGTGTCGTGCTCCTCGTTCCCGAGGCAGATAAATTTCATGTCGAACGGTTCGGGGTGCCCCATCTCGGCCCGCACGGAACCCCACTTTGAATCGCTGGGGCCGTTGGCAAACTCGATCAAGTCGAGCGCGTCGTCGATCCACGGCTGCAACTCGTCGACCGGCACGCATTGATACGGCGAATTGAAGCCGCAGGAAACGCCCACGGGAACGACCGGCAGCGCCGTGGCGCCGATGTCTTCGCACAGTTGGAAGTATTCGAAGTAGCCCAAGCCGTACGTTTGGTGGTAGCCCCAGCGATTCCAGTTGGGCCGCCGCTCGGCCACGTCGCCCACCGTGTCCTTCCAGCGATACGCGTTCTGCAAACTGTGCCCGTGGGCAATGCAGCCGCCGGGAAAGCGCAGGAACTTGGGCTGCAGATCGGCCAACGCCTGGGCCAGGTCGGCCCGCATGCCATTTTCGCGCCCCTTGAACGTGTCTTTGGGGAACAGCGACACCATGTCCAGGTACAGCGTTCCTCGCTGAGTGGTCGTGAGCACCAGCCGCGCGTTGTCGACCTTCTCGGTCGGCGTCAACTCGGCTTCGAACTTCTGCCACTGATCGCCCCGGACGGTGAATTCGTGCGATGCGAGCTGCTCACCCTGGGACGTTTCCAAAGCCACCGTCACTGGCCCGCGAGTGCGTCCATCCCAGCGGCTATAGAAGGACACGCGATAGGTTGCGTTGGCATCCAACGGAATGCCGTCGAAGCCAGTGTTCATCACGCCCACGCCCTCGCCCGCTTCTTCGATGCGCAGCGACAGGTAATTCGTGTTGTTGCGATTGAGCGGGACGCCGCGCTCAACGCGCAGGCCGCCCTGGCCGCCGCCGCGCTGCACGGGCTCCCAGGCGGTCAGCGGGTGGTACTGCTCGCTGCGCGGATTCCAGCCGATGCAAGGGAAGTACTCGAACGAACGATTCTGCACCAACTCGGCGTACAGCCCGCCGTCGGCGGCGAAGTTGATGTCTTCGAAAAACAAGCCGTACAGGTGCGGGGCGATCGCGGCGCCCGGCTGGTCGGCGTGAACGCGGATCGTGGCCGTGGGCAACGCCTCAGCGGCGCTTGCCGAACAGGCGGCGCTGCCCAGCACCAGCAAGAGAACGGAGAGCCAACTTAACACGACGGGCGCAGAGATTCGGCGCATGGATCAAACTCAGCGGAACAAAAGGACAAACAAGAAGGACCCGGCCGCAGCGGCGGCGATTGCCAGGGGTTCCACTATAGTTCGATCCGCATCGCCTGGCGACCGGTCGGGCGAAATGAGCGTGGTCTGCGCTGAAGACTCGCAGCAGGCGAGCCCCGCGCGCCGCCGTCTCGGGCGTCCCCACAAGGGGTCGCTAACGGGCGCACTGGCGAGCGCGCGGAGCAGACTGCAATTGCTATGCAACGGCCAAGCCGCCCTCTGCAACGGATTCGCCGCTCATCCGACTACGGGCAGACGGGGCAGGTGCAGCAGCAGGGGTCGACCTTCACGGGGCAGCACGGGTTGACCTCCACCGGGCAGCAGATCTCGCCGCGCCGCACGGCTCGCCGCAACTGGCCGCGCCGCATCGTGACGACACATTTCTCGTAGGTCACGCAGCAGTCGCAACAATCGCAGCAGCAGACCGGCTTGCAGACCAAATAGGTCTTTGCGCGGGCTTGGGCCTCGCTCGTGTCGCCCACGAGCCCCGCCCCCAACAACATGGCCGAGGCGGTCAGCCCCCAAACCAATGAGCGAAACATGGCGCTCCTCCCATAAACCACAGATGCCGTAAAACTTGCGATGTGCGCCAATGAGCCTGAGAGTGCAAGTTGCGTTCCACGAACCCGCGAGGGGAGGAAGCCCCATAAACGCCCCGAAACAACGTCACTGCGGTCGCCGGCGGGTGCAACGATCCAGCACAGATGGGCGAGAAAGCACAGCTGGAAGACGTGCGCTGCCGCTACTCAGGCTGCTCGGCGCCGTCGTCGGGAGCGAGTTCTTCGTTGTCGGTTGCCGCCTCCTCGGCCAGTTCCCGACGGTACTCGGCGACATGCGCCGACAGTTGCCGTTCGGCTTCCGCTAGCGCTTCTTTGGACTGCTGTGGTTCCGTCTGCAACGCGTTGAGCTGGGCCAATACTGGTGCGAGGTAACTCTGGGGATCGCGGTAGTAGAGCATGTCGGCTTGGAACTCCGACTCGACGGCCGTCACGACCGGCGGGGCCAACCACAGGTAACCAGCGAATGCACATCCAGCGCCTGCCGCCAGCGAGCGGGTCAGTGCATGGCAGAGAAACACTGCGCGCCGGCGTCGCGACGGCGCATCAGCGCCTTCGCCCAGGTCGTCAACCAATCGCCGCGACCTGCGCCAGAACCACAATGCCAACAAAATCGCCGCCACCGCCGGGCCGACCAATTCGCCATGATACAGCACCCACTGCACCCCCGCCCAGGGCCACGAGGGCACGGTCATGCTCAATGCATTGGCCAGCGCTTCGGGCGGTGCGAAGCCATATCCGCGCGGGCGCATCCACAGCGCATCCAAGAGATCGGTCGCGTAGCCCCAGAGAAACAGCAGCACGTCACTCAGCGCGACGCACAGCGCGACCGCGACGGCGACGGCAGTCATCGCCGCCAGCAACCTGCGCAAGCTAAACCGCAAGTCTTTGGCCCGGGTGCAGCGATAGACAACGTAGGCGGCCATACTCAGCAGCGTCACCCAAAACACGATCCGTAGCGTCGTTGCCGCCACCGCGACTTGCGTCTGCTCGCCGACGAGGCCTGCTGGGGCGACGCCCAGCAGAAACACGGAAATAGCGAGCCCCGCCGACCACGCGACCCAGTGCGGCCAGACGCTGTGAGGATCTCGCCAGTCGCCGCCGCGCCCCAGCGCCCGCCCTGCGGTCAGCAACGCAACTGCCGCGACCGCCAGTGCGCCCGCGGCGGAACAGGCGGCATGCAGCGCCAACTCCTGCAACGGTTCGCGCTTCGTCACCGCGCGCTTGGCCGCGTCCTGCTCGGCGTAGAATTTTTTCAAGGCTGCTGTTTCGACGCGCGCCTGTAGCTCGCGCTTTCGTCGTTGGGTGAGTTCGTCCGGCGGGAGGAGATCGGGGCGCCTGCTCGCCAATTCTGCCATCGCGTAATACAGCAGTTCCCGCGGAAGCGCCCAACTGACACGGGTCCACATAGCACTGGTCTCTGGCGCCGCGATCGCTTGCTCGTACATGCGCCACAACTGACGCTGGATGGCGGCCACCGCCACGTCGTCACCCTCGCGCAGCAGTTGGTTCATCAGCGTCAATCGCCAGTCGCGCCACAGTTGGACGAGCAACGCTTGAAATCGGGCCGTTTGCAGGCGGCTCACAGCAGCCGTGCGTTGGCCCTCCAGCGGCAAATCGCTGGCCTCTAGAAACTCGACCACAGCCGGCATGCCTGCTTCGCCGATGGCGAGTAGCTCGCACTGTTGCCCCGCGGCCCATCGGCGCTGAGCCTCGGCGTACGTCGTCGGATCGGCGATGCGATGCTCTAACAGATCGGCCTGGGCGTTGTACTCGCGGCTGGCCGACTGCTCCCACAAGATGGCGGCCGCAAGATAGTCGTACAGCGAGTTGTGAGGATCACGCTCCCGGCCAGCCTCCAGCACCGCCGACCAAGCGCTGTTTCGCGGCGAGAAGCTCCGCCAATCCCCGGCGAAAAGCAGCGCTCCCTTCACTTGCAGCAGGGCCTGCATGCGCCGGAAGTCGACGTTGTCAGGCTCCAATTCCACGGCCCGCGCGGCGGCGGCCAGGCACCGCTCGCGGCACAGGTCCCGGAACTCTTTCACGCCGGCGGCGATGGCCTCGTCATCCAGCTCCATTGCCACGCTGGGAAGCGCTGCCAGCCAATCGTTGAAGGTAACGTGATCTCGCAAAAAACCGATGTCGGGGGAGTCGAGCACCCACGCGGCGCCCATGTGCAGCGCGGCGGAGTCGGGATGCTCGGTGAGAATTCGCTCGGTCTCGGCCAGCCAGAATCGCGCCTGTGCCGGCGGTTCGCGGTAACCAACCTGCTTCGGCGCCCAGCCGGTCCACTCGATCGACGCCGCCCATTGGCTGCGAATGGTGTCCCAGCCGGTCTCGGTCCGCGCTGCCACCGCGATCAATCGCACGGCGAGCGTCAGCAATACAACGGCCAGGATCGACCACCGCACGGCCGGCCAAGTCGGATTCGCCCCAGTGAATCGCATGCCCATATTGTAGGCCAATCGCCCCCGGGCCGCAGCGTCGCGCGAGTCGGTATTGCCGGTCCTGCACGATTTAGCCCCGCCGCTTGCCGCGGAGTCGCGGAGCAAGCTCCGCGACTAAATCCGATTGGCGGATTGCGAAGTACTGAATTGCGATTCGCGCAAGAACCGGAACGCGAGTCCGACAAACTCGCGCCCCGGCATGAGTCAATCAACCGGTCAAAATCATCACCGGCCGCGCCCTACGCGCACAGCAAGCCGCTCAGTTGGCCGTCCCGGCTTGGGCCATCTGTGCCATTTCTTTCTCCAACTTGATCGACTTGTCAGCCAGCGCGTGGATGGCCTTCACAATGTCCGCGTCGGCGGCGGTGACCAGCGTGATCGAGCCGTTGGCAGTTTCCACATCCTGCTGCTTGGCCCCGGCCTGCATCAGCCGGCCCATGTCGCCGCAGAAGCTGCACAGCTTGACCTCGTCGCCCCGCATGCCGGCCTTCTTGACCTTCTCAATTGACGCCTCCCACTGCTTGGCCAGAGCGCGAAACTCCTTCAGGTGCTCTTGCGGCACGGTGGCGACCATCAGCATGCCTTGGTCGATCTTGTGGGTCTCCCACTTCATCGTGTCCATGAGTTGCGGGTGGTCCATGGCGCTGCTGCAGATTTCGCAGGTCGCCATTTCTTGCATCAGCTTGGCCAATTCTGCCGCGGCGTCGTGGCTGTCGGCGACCGCCCAGTGTCCGGCGACGGCGCCCAGAGCGAGTGCAGCAATTACAGCTAGGGACTTCATCGGTGCCTCCCAGAAACTGTCGCGAGTGAAAAGAACAGGCGTGCGCCAGAGGGGACTGATTATATCGCGACGTGTTGAAGATTGCGCGAATCTCAAGAATTGGTCGCTGCCGCGAGATTTGAAGCATTTACGCCTGCGGCGGTTTCCAACTGCTTTTGCACGCCCGGGCGAACGCCGGCGCCGCAACCAGGGCGTCGCGCGGCACCTGCGGACCGAACCACCCCATGTACTGGTCCCAGGTGGTGGCTTTGGATTGGACGGCAAAGTCGGCCAGCAAGTCGCGGGCGGGCCGCGCGGACTGAAAGATCCCGTCGCCGCCGGTGCGCTCGGCTGCCGCGATCCGCTCGCGGTCGCAGGGATGCGTGTCGAACCAGCCCGTCTTCTCATCGGCCATTTGGTCAGTGACCTGCTTGGCCGTCGCGGGGGGCATGGTGCGCAGGTTCACGACAATCAGCGAGGAAAGGTCCTCGACCAGCTTCTGATCAGCCAATTGCTCCATGAGCTGGGCCTGTGCCAGTTGCGAGGAGAGCCCCAACAGCCGCAGCTTCCGCGAGGTCGCTGCGAAACTCTCGGCGCCGCCGAACCGAGTCTCGTAACGGTCGGCGTCGAATTCCATCTGTCGCAGTAACAGGCCGCTGACCGCCATGCCCACGTGCATCAGGACCCACAGCACGCCACGACTCACCGCCACGCCCCCCTGGGCCAGCAGGACGACCCAGCCAATCCGCAAATCGAGATCGCCCGCCGTATCGGCCAGCCACTGATCCCACTGATCTCGCTCGTACACGACGCGCATGAACCAATGCGAGATCGACCTCACGAGATAAGTCAGCCGCATGCCGGCGCCCTGGGCGAAGTGGCCAAACTCGTGCGCGAGAACGCCGCCGAACTCCCGCAACGACAACCCGGCCATCAGCGGCAAGCCGATCGTCAGCACCAGATCGCGGCCCAGAAAGCTGAGCAGCCCGCGGCGAAAGCTTGCCGAAGCATTCACGTCGCAGGTGACGTCGATCCGCTTCGGCTGGGGGGCGCCGACCGTCTGGCACACGCGGTCGACAAACGCGAACAGCAACGGCTCGCTCTTGCGGGTCAGCGAACGGGTGCGCTGGTCCTTTGCCGGCCGCGCCAGCAGCGGCTTGAGCATGAAGAAGATGATCACCGGTCCGATAAACGCCGGCGCCAGATACGCGATGAACAGCATCACCTTGCCGCGGCCGCCGACCCGGGCCTGCAACATGCCCGTGTGATTATTCAAGTGATAGTAGACCGCATAGCACGCGGCCGCGATCAGCGCCAGGTAGACCAGGATCAACGCGATCATCACCACCGCCGACGCCAGCAGGCCGAACTGGTACGTCACCGGCGTGCGCGAGCGGGGCATCGACCCGGTAAACGCCGCGGCCAGTTCCGCCTCGGTCAGCGGCGGCCGCGATTTGGCGTCCGCGCGAGCGGGCGGGGGCGCGGGAACCGCTGCGGCGTTGCCGCCTGTCGGCTGCACGGGCGTCGGCGACGTGCTGCGGGGCGATCGTGCCGCCGCTTGGCTGCGCGCAGTTGGGGCCTGCGAGGGGGCTGCCGGCTTGGGCTTCGCTGGCGATGCGGCCGACCGAAGTTGCTGCACGACAAACTGTTGCTTGCACTTGCTGCACGTCACGCGCCGCCCCACGGCGGACTCGGGAGCAGAAAATCGGGCCTGGCAGTGCGAACACGCAGTGGCGATGCTCATCGAACGATTCTCCATGCAGCCCCATCGCGGGCAAGAAGCGCGCGGGCGGTCGCCCATCATAGTGCATTGCTTCGCCCGCCGCCGCACCGGTTTGCAGGTGGAACGCACCAGAACCGTGGCGACATTGCCGATCAGCCCCGCGACCGCGGCGCCGACAGTTGGGTTGCCAAGAACGGGTTGGCCGGCAATTCTGTGAGAGGCTTCGCCGCCGGGGCGGACGCCCTTGTCGTCATTTAGCCTGGTTCCGTTAACCGCCGCTGTCCGCCGATGGCTCGCTCGCGTCGCCCGCCGCCCAATGATTCGGCCGCTCCGCCGTCGCCTGAGGACGGCCGCAGGGCGCTGCTTGCCGAGCAACTTGCCCGG
Organism: Planctomycetaceae bacterium; assembly: GCA_002702655.1. Classification (GTDB taxonomy): domain Bacteria; phylum Planctomycetota; class Planctomycetia; order Pirellulales; family Lacipirellulaceae. The sequence goes on along the minus strand of PABB01000026.1, from coordinate 93,715 downwards.
TTGCCGGCGGCCCGCGGATTGCGGGACGAAACGCGCGACGAGTTGGCTCGGTGGCTGGCGCGCGAAGGGCCATTCGCCGAAGCGGCCGATCTGCACCAGCAACTGGCGGCGGCGAAACTCCGCGGCGTGAAACGCGAACAGCGGCGTGAAATTGCCGACGCGCTGTTGGGCCGATTCGGTCGCCGGTCGCTGCTTGCGGGGGCCGCTGGCGTCGCCGGCGCCGTGGCGATCGGCCTGGGCGTCGGCAGTGACGAGAGCGCGGCGCCGATTGACATTCCCTCGCTTCCCGGCGACGGCGAAGTTCGCGCCGTGATTGCCGCGCTACAACAGCAGCGGGCGACCGCGGGCGAGACGATGCGGGCGCTGGCCGCCGACCCCGCCAACGGTGCGGTGGATTTGGGGGCGACTGATCCGAGTTGGCGGCGCGTGTGCCACGCGCTCGACACGAGCAACTGGCTGGAGGCGGCCGTGCTGTTAGCCGCTGTGCCCGCGACGGCGCTGCCGAACGCCGCCTCGCGGCCTGGCCCCGTGCGGATCATGGTGCGAGCGCTGCGGGAGCTGCATGCCGCGTGGCGGCAAGTGCTGGCGGTCCGGGCGCAGTGGGAGCACGACTACTTCGTCGCCTACGCGCTGGGGCGAATGCCGGCGCTGGCGCCCGGCGCGGCCGAGCAACAGCCATTTGCCGGCAACGAGGACGCAACCGCGCGCAGCCTCGCGGCGCTGCGGCAGCTCGCCCCGCTGTGTCACGCGTTGGACGTGACCAATCAGCGCTTTCAGCAGCCGGGCCGTACCGCCGAGGGGGCGTCCATTCGCTTCACGCAGGGGCACAACTTCAGCTACGCCCACTTCACGGCCGAGTTGGCTGACGGAAACGTCTTTGCGGGCGACGGACGCCGCGTGCTGGTCAACTGGGACGCCCATGCCGACCTCAGTCCGCCGCTGGAGAATCCGCGGACCAGCGCCGCGTTTTCGCTGTCGCAACTGCTCGCGACGGCGTCACACGGGGAACGGGTCGCGGCCGCCAGCACGATGAGCATCGCCGGTTGGATGCTGCCGTTGGTGTTTCAGCAGCACCTGGGTCCGGCAACCGGCGACCAACCGGCCGAGATCCTATGGATCGTCCCGCGCGAGGCGGCGGCCACCTCGAAAAACTGCGTGCCGCCCTATGGCAGCTACCGCGCCACGGTTGGGGCGTGGCGATTGCCGGACGACCGCGCGGCGATCGCCGCGGCGAGTACGCTGCCGATCGGCCCATGGAATCTGCCCGGCGCGGTGGAGCTGCGCAGCTTCAGCGACGAGCCGACGCTGCGGTCGGTCAATGATGTCGGTGTTCTCGCAGACCCGCGCGAGTACGTCGTACATATCGTGCAGCCCGAGGATGCGGAGGGGATCGCACAAGTCGTCGAGGGCGCCGCGTTGGCATTGAGCGTCGACGTCGACTTCGCCGGGACGCGCGAGCCGAGCACGCTGCCGCGGCGCGGGTACCTACCCCACTACCCGCTGACTGGCAGCCCGGCCGAGCGCGAGCGGCATGGCGAGTTGATCGGGTTGCTGAGCGAGTTCTACGCCACTCACCGCCAGCGGATCCGCTGCGTGTCGATTGCCAACTCGCCGACCTTCACCGTCGAGGAAGGCGAGCGGATGCCGGCGGCGCGGATGTTGGAAATCTTCGCCACCGATGTCGCGGGAGAGCAACCCGACTGGGTCCGCGCGGAAATCGCCCGCGAGCCAGCGCCCCCCGCGACGAACGATTCGACCGCAAATTGGTCGAAGCTCGCCTGGCTGGGAGGCGGCGCGGCAAGCGTGCTCGCGGCGGCGGGCATCCTGGCCGACGATCTGCGGCGCCGCGGCCAGATCCGCGCTGCTCTGCTGGCCGGCGACGGACCGACGCCGCCAAGAAAGTAGGCGTCGAGACGAATCACGCATTGGCCTCCAAGCGCGTGCGCAAGCGGTGCGCACGCAGGTGCGGCGAATCGATTGGGGGGATTGGCCGGTTGGTATGTCGCTGCGCGGGCGGCCCGTGGCAGCTTCCTGCCAGATTGCCCGCAACCTGCGGAAACGCGGGGCGTTGAAGTCTTCAACGGGACAACCTGCTGCCGCGATTGAACCACTTTGCGGAGACCGCGATGATTTGCCGCCACATGCCCGCATACGTGCTCATTCTCGCGCTCCGCGCCTCGTCTTGCGCGCCGGCTCTCGCCGCGGGGTACGACCCGCTGCAACTCGATCCCGACTGGGTTGATGCGCCGCTTGACCTGAGCGTCGTCGACGCAGCGCGGGACCGCGAAATCCCCGTCCGCATTTATCTGCCGTCGCCAAACGCTGCCGGCGAGACAGCGGCCACGCCGGTCGTGCTGTTCAGTCACGGACTTGGCGGCGCCCGCGAGACCTGCAACTACCTGGGCCGGCACTGGGCCGCACGCGGGTACGCCGTGGTGTTTTTGCAACACCCGGGCAGCGACGACGCCGTATGGAGGGATCAGCCCCCGCTGCGGCGTATGGCCGAGATGCGCAAGGCCGCCAACGGCGCCAACTTCTTCGCCCGCGTGAAGGACGTGCCGGCCGTGCTTGACCAGTTGGACGCATGGAACGCGGGCGAGGCGGGCGGCGACGAGGCGGCATCTCGCCTGGCTGGACGTTTTGATCTGGAGCATGTGGGCATGTCGGGCCACTCGTTCGGGGCGGTGACAACCCAGGCGGTCGCGGGGCAATCGTTCGCAGGCGGGCGGGTCGACCTTGTCGACGCGCGCATCGACGCGTCCCTGGCCATGAGCCCCAGCGCGCCTCGCCGCGGCGATCCGGCCGACGCGTTCGGCCACATCGCCCTGCCCTGGCTACTGATGACCGGCACGCACGACGCTTCACTCATCGGCGGCCAAACGGTCGAGTCGCGTCAGCAGGTCTTCCCCGCACTACCGCCGGGCGACAAGTTTCAGCTGGTCCTGGAGGGGGCCGAACACTCCGCATTCACCGCCCGCCCCCTGCCCGGCGACCGCCAGCCGCGCAACCCCAACCATCACCGGGCGATCGTGGCGGTGAGCACGGCGTTCTGGGACGCGTATCTGCGCGACGACGCAGCGGCGGCCGAGTGGCTGCGAGGCGCCGGGCCGCGGGCGGTGCTGGAGGACGGCGACACGTGGGAAAGCAAGTGACCGCCGAGTTCGGCGAATGGAACGCGGAAAAGCGCGGATGACGCGAATTTGCGCTGAATCCAAGAGGCCGCTGAAATAGCAAGCGAGTCAACTCAGGCCGCGCTGGGCAGCCAAGGCAACCAGCGGCTTCTACTTATATCGACGCCAATCCGCGTTTATCAGCGAAATCCGCGTCCTCCGCGTTCCATTCGTCAAGTAAGCGGCGACTCGTCAGTTTGCAGTTGGAACATCAACTCCAACTCGCCGGTGACCGGCGAGTTGTCGGGGTTGACCGCCATGACGTCGGCCATGTGATCCCACCAGCGGCGGACCACCGGGTTCTCTGGCAATTCGTCCGTTGCGTGGTCGTCGCGGACGAGCATCACGGCAAACAGCACGAGCGTCGGCTCGTCGAGCCAGATCGCGTAGTCGACGATCCCGGCGTCGCGGAGCACGGCGTCCATCTCCGGCCACAGCTCGTCGTGCCGGCGACGGTACTCGGCAACGCAGCCGGGATTCAGCTGCATACGAAAGGCGATGCGTTTCATGGCGATGCGATTGTCTGTTCGGAGGAGACGCTGGAGATCTCGTCAGTGCTGCGGCGGATGCATGCGTGTTGAAACGACGCCCGCCTGCCGCCACACTGAGGCGGTCTAGCATACACGAATCAAACGCACGGGAGGGCGCCGACCATGCCGCCGCGGGCTCATTTGTTGTTGGAGGCCAACCATCGCCAGCTGCAGTCCGCGCCGCCGGCTGTGGCCGTGCTGCCCTGGGGCGCCACCGAGGCGCACAATTATCACCTGCCCTACGGCACCGACGTGTACGAGGCGACCGGCATCGCCGCGGCCGCCGCCGAGCAGGCCGCCGCCACGGGCGCCCGTGTGGTGGTGCTGCCCACGATCCCGTTTGGGAACGACGAGCAGCAGCTCGACCAGGTCGCCACGATCAGCATCCGCACCGCGACCGCGGCGGCGATTCTGGCCGACGTGGTCCGCTCGCTCACGCAGCAGGGGATCGATCGGCTGGTGATTCTCAACGCCCACGGCGGCAACCAGTTCCAACCGCTGGTCCGCGACCTACAGAACCAGTTCCCGGTGCTGATCGTGGTGATCAACTTCTACCAACTGCGGCCGGAGCTGAAGGAGCGGCTGTTCGAGCGCCCGGGCGACCACGCCGACGAGCTGGAAACCAGCCTGATGCTGCACCTGCACCCCGAGTTGGTCCAGCTGCAGCAGGCCGGCCTGGGCGAGCGCGTCCCCTTCGCCCTGCCCAGCCTGTCGCAACCGGGCGTCTGGACGCCGCGCCCCTGGTCAAAGTCCCACCCCGACACCGGCAGCGGCGACCCCTCGCTGGCGACGGCGGAGAAAGGGAAGGAGTTTTTCAAGGGGGTCGTCGGCGCGGTGGCGGAGATATTGAGCGAACTGGCAACAGCGTCAAAGGGCCAGTTGCCCTACGTCGACCAAAGCCAACTCTAAACTGGGGTGGCTGGGGACGCAGCGCAGCGGAGCCCCCAGTGCAGCACGTTCCCGCACGCCTCAATAACTCTCCAACCACTCCCGCGGAATGGCATCAACCTCTAACGGAACCGCTCCGCCTCCGTGAAAGTGAACCGCGCTCGACCACTTCCATTGCGACGCCGCTGGCACGAGCCCTTTTCGCACGGGGTTGGCGTGGATGTAGTCCACCATCTCCAGCAACGTTTTGCCGCAAGTGATATTGCGGTCGTACCCGCCGCCGGACTGCCAGAACAGCCGCTCTGTGCGCTCGCCCCGTTGCCGCGTGACCTTGGGCAACCACTCGGGTGAGTTTTCTTCGAGGTACTCCATCGCCTGCCGTGCGACGGGCGACTTGATCGCCCTGCGAATCTCCGCGATGTCGTAGTCCGTCCGCCGCGGCCAAACAACCAGATGCACATGATCGGGCATGAAAACGTACGCCCAGAGTGCGAAATCATGCTCGGCCCGAGCCAACTCGATCGCGTCCGCCAGCCACTGGCACGTCCGCTCTGCCTAAAGAAATGGGTATCGCTGGTAGCAGGAGAACGTCAGCTCGTGAGCGTGAAACGGGGCATTGACGTTGACGCGATGGCGACGATGTTGCGACATGGGAGCGACAGCATGGTCGAAGCGGGAACGCAGATCACCGGGGTGGCTGGGGACGAAGCGAAGCGGAGCCCCGAGGGGAGCGGACGACTTCTTTCTAGGGGATGCCAGTAATCCGGACAAATTCGTCTTTCAGTGATACAAGCTCCGCGACATCTATTTGATCCAACCTCATGAGTTCGTACACGAGTCTGCCGAGCATCGTAAGAACACCTTGCTCGCTGCCATGATGGACGGTCGATGTGCGATCGTAGCTCAGCAGATCTTCACCGGTCCGACTCAAGGCATAGAGTTCTCGCATGAAACCTGCGAGTTCATCGGTCATCACATGTGCCCGTGACCGCCCGGGGATGAAGCACATTGTGAAGCTCGTGTTCCACTTGGTTGTGTCAAATGCAATTTCCTCCTTTCGATGGACCGTCGCGACAATCAACAGTTGGCGATAGGTCATCCGATCTGCAATTACATAGACTTGGTGGGCCAACGCCGTTGACACATCATCACGAAAGGCGACTTCGGCAAAAATGTTTGCCATGAATGGGATTTTCTTCTCCTGAAACTCGTTTTTGCACTTCAGCAGACTTCCCTCGAACAACTCTTCGGCGGGCGATCTATCGCCTCCTTGACGTTGTGAACTGTCAAAAAACCCATCTGCTCGGGGTTTCTCGCCTTCGATGAGACGCTGGTAAACGCGATCGAGTATCGCAGTCGTTGCCAACTTGACTCGATGTTTTTCGTTCACCGATAGCTGTCGATCGATGATGTCGGAAAGCGTTGATTCAATTGCGCCTTCAACTACGCCAGCGGAAGCGGAGGCACCTGCGCCAACTATAGCCCCTACTAACGCACCTTCGGCCGTGCCCGTCGTTGCGGCTCCTTTGAGACCACCAGAGACGCCACCGCCACCCAACTTTGAGAGGAGACGAATGATCCTGCGACCTTGGTCAGCCATTTTTCCATTCTCTCCAGTTCCCTGGGGGCTTCGCTTCGCTGCGTCCCCAGCCACCCTTTGAGTTGGCAGCATCCCTCTCGGTGGCGAATTCGCGGGGCCTGCGGCTACTTCGCCACAATCGCTTCGCCCGCGTTCCAGCGCTCGCCGTCGCGTTGGATGCGGTGGTACAGCGTGTCGCGTTCGACCGGTTCGCGGCCGGTTTCTGCGATGATGCCGCGGAGTTGCTCGACGCTGAGGATCTCGGGCGTCTCGGCCCCCGCGTCGTGGTAGATGAGTTCGTGCCGCACGGTGCCGTCGATGTCGTCGGCGCCATAGGCCAGGGCCAGTTGGGCCGTGCCGACTCCCAGCATGATCCAGTACGCTTTGACGTGCGGGATGTTGTCCAGCATCAGCCGGCTGACGGCCATGGTGCGCAGGTCGACCAGCGAGCTGGGCTTTTTGATGTGCGCTAGCCCCGTGTTGTCGGGATGGAACGCCAGCGGGATGAACGTTTGAAAGCCGCCCGTCTCGTCCTGCAGCTCGCGCAGGCGGCAGAGGTGGTCGATGCGGTGGTACGGCTGCTCGATGTGGCCGTACAGCATGGTGCAATTGCTGCGCAGACCCAGGCGGTGGGCCGTGCGGTGCGTCTCGAACCAGCGGCCCGCGTCGGCTTTGTGCTCGCAGATCTGGTGACGGACCTCGGGGTGAAAGATCTCCGCCCCGCCGCCCGGCAGGCTGCCCAGCCCTGCGTCAATCATGTCGGACAGAACCCACTCGATCGACTTTTTCGTCTGCCGGCAGAACCAGTCGATCTCCACGGGAGTCCACGCCTTCAGATGCAGCGACGGATAGTTGTCGTGCAGCAGACTGATGACCCGGCGGTAGGCGTCGTAGCCCTGCATGTGATGCAGGCCGCCGACGATGTGCATTTCGGTGCAGCCGTTGTCCGCGGCCTCCTGCCCGCGAGCCAGGATCTGCTCGTCGGTCATCCAGTACCCTTTAGGGTCGCGCAGGTCGGCGCGAAACGCACAGAACACGCAGCGGTACACGCACACGTTGGTGGGGTTCAGGTGCGTGTTGATGTTGTAGTACGCGGCGTTGCCGTTTTTGCGCTCGCGAACGAAGTTGGCCAGCTCGCCCAGCTCGGGCAGCGGGACCTCGGGCGACTCCAGCAGTAGCCCGTCGTCGAACGTCAGGCGCTCGCCGGATTCGACCTTGTCGCGAATGGGCTGCAGGATGGGGGAGGAGGTGCGAAGCATGTTGTTTTGGCCATGGAGATTGTCTCACGCAGAGGCGCGGAGACGCAGAGGTTCGGAGGAAAATGAACTCTTTCCGTTCTCTGCGTCTCCGCGCCTCTGCGTGAGATATGTCCGTATCAGGATACAAGTAGGTCCACGATTCCAACCGCCAGCAGGCCCAGGCTGATCACGGCGTTGACGTTGAAAAACGCGGCGTTCACCCGGGTCAGGTCGTCGGGCCGGACCAGGGCGTGCTCGTAAATCAGCAGCGCGGCCACGGCGGCGATGCCCGCCCACCAGATCCCGCCAAACGGCGGATAGACCAGCGGCAGCGCGGCCAGGGCTCCTATTGTCACGAAATGACAGGCGGCGGCTAGTCGCAAGGCTCCGGGGACCCCCAGCCGGACCGGCACGCTGTGCAGCTTAGCCGTGCGGTCGAAATCGACGTCCTGGCAGGCGTAAATCATGTCGAACCCCGCGACCCACGCCAGCACGCCCAGCCCCAACACGGCCGCCGGCAGCAGATCGGCCGGGGCCGCGGCGACCTGCTCGCCGCGGATGGCAATCCAGGCGGCCACGGGCGACGCGGCCAGCGCCGCCCCCAGCCAGAAATGGGCTAGCGAGGTGTAGCGCTTGGTGTAGCTGTAGCCGAGCAAAAAAAGCAGCACCGGGACGGACAGATAGAGCGGCAATCGGTTCGGCAGGAACAACAGCGTGCTGGCGATCAGCGCTAAGCCGCAAGCGATGGCGAACGCGGTCACTTGGCCGACGCTGAGCAGGCCCGCGGGAATGTGCCGCCCCGCCGTGCGCGGATTGCCTGCGTCGATGTCGCGATCGGCGAGCCGGTTGAAGGCCATCGCGGCGCTACGGGCCGTGACCATGCAGAGCAGGATGCCGATGAGTTGTTTGGCGGAGAGGGCAAAGCGTTTGCCAAAGAGGCGGTGTACGTCGATGGTTATGCCGCCTATCGAAAAGCTATCAATCGCGACAAACGAATCGCGGTGGTAGCTCTCTTCACTGGCAATGACGCCATCCCACGGAATCACGCCCGACGCATCCGCCACTTCCACCACCGATAATCGCGCCGCCATCAGCATCGCCAGCAGCGCAAAGGGCAACGCGAACAGCGTGTGGCTGAAGCGGATCAGCGAGAGGAAGTGGCGAATCGTGGAGAGCATGTTGTCATGCGAATGACCAATGCCCAAGTCCCCATGACCAATGATGGCGCGTGGCCCGCCCGCTTCTTTTGGTCATTGGTGCTTGGTCATTGGTCATTTCTTCGTCCCCCAGCGTTCCATCAGGCAGTTGTCAATGCGGAGTTGGTCGCAAATCCGCGCGGCGACGAAATCGACCAGGTCGCGCAGCGTGGTCACGCCGTGGTACCACCCGGGGGAGGCGGGCAGCACGACTGCGCCGGCTTCGGTGCACTTGCGCATGTTGTCGATCGCGGGCAGCGACAGCGGCGTTTCGCGGGGCACGAGGATCAACTTGCGGCGTTCTTTCAGATGCACCTCGGCCGCTCGCTGGATCACGTTGCCCGCCGTGCCGTGGGCGACCGCCGAGAGCGTGGTGCCCGAGCAGGGTGAAATGACCATCCCCTCGGTCAGGAACGACCCGCTGGCAATCGGCGAGTTAAAATCCTGAAAGTGGTGGTAGTGCAGCTCGCCGACGCGGCCGGCGTCGACCGACAGCACGTTGCTGTCCGCCGTGCCGATGCCGGCGGAGGCTTGCAGCAGGCGAATCTTGCTGTCGGCGGCGTGCGTGACGTCGTCCAGCATGAGATCGGCCGGCTGGAAATCGTTCAGGTCGACCCGCAGGTCCATCTCCTCGCGGATCACGTGGGCGCCGGTGGGGCTGATCGATAGGTGCACGTCGTGCCCCGTGGCCAACAGCACCTCGATCAGTCGCAGCGAGTAGACCGCTCCACTGGCCCCGGTGACGGCGACGACGATGTTTTTGACGGGCATCGGACTACGAAGGGGGAAGGCGGGATGGGGAAGGCGGAATCAATTCGCGTGTTTCAGTTCTTCCATAACAACAACTGACGACCGACGACTGGCCACTGACCGCTAACAATCGGTCGTCGGCTTCGCACCCACGTACAGCGTGGCTACGCCAAGCGTGAACGGGTGGAAGACGACATCGCTGAGCCCCGCTGCTTGCATGCGCTGGGCCAATTGTTCGTACTGCGGGAACTGGCCGACGCTTGCGGGCAGGTAGTCGTAAGCGCACTCGTGGTTGCGGGCCAGCAGTTGGCCGATCCTGGGGAGCACGCGGCGAAAGTACCAGCCGTACATGCCTTTCAGGGGTTGCTTGCGGGGCGTGGTGAATTCCAGCACGGCCACCTTGCCGCCGGGGCGACACACGCGGGTCATTTCGCGCAGGCCAGCGTCGGTGTCGGCTACGTTTCGCAATCCAAAGGCGACCGTCACGATGTCGAAAGCGTCGTCGTCAAACGGCAAGTGCTGCGCGTCGGCTTCGATCCAGGGGATCGACTCGCGCCCGCCAGTCGCCCCTTTCTGGCGAGCGACCTCCAGCATTTCATGGCAGAAGTCCGTGCCGACGACTTCAACCTGCCCGTCGCCAGCGGCATGGTACGCCAGCGCCAGATCGCCCGTGCCCGTGCAGACATCCAGCACGCGCATCCCGACGGCGGGGGGCACGAGTTTGACCGTCCGTCGGCGCCACGCCTTGTCGATGTTCAGCGACAGCAGGTGATTCAGCAGATCGTAACGCCCGGCGATCTGCCCGAACATCCGGCGCACGCGCTCGCCCGACTTGTCGACGGGGGCGGCGGGCGGCGGGACGGTGGCGGGCATTTGAAACACGCGAGGGCAGGCAGCGATGGCGAGCCTTTTATTATCGCCATAGAATGGGGGCCTCGCTAGCGCAAACCGGGGTCGGTCGCCGTGGCTTAACCCATCGAGCATCGGCGCCGTATTCCGCGACCAGCGGTCGCGGCTTTCTGGCCCCTGACTTCCGACCTCTGACCTCTCCCCCGTGCAACTGTTTGTCCACTACTTGCCGCAGTTCATCAGCGAGGCCGACCTGGCCGGACGCACGGTGGTGGTGGTCGACCTGCTGCGGGCGTCCACCACGATCTGCCACGCGCTGGCCGCGGGCGCCGACTGCGTCGTGCCGTTTGTCGAGGTCGACGCCACGCGACGGGCCGCGGCCGGGCTCGACCGCTCGCGGACCCTGCTGGGAGGCGAACGCGGCGGGCAACGGATCGAGGGATTCGACCTGAGCAACTCGCCCGCGGAGTACACGCCCGAAGTCGCGTTTGGCAAGCGCGTGCTGTTCACCACGACCAACGGCACGCGGGCGCTGAACCACGCCCGGCTCGCCCGGCGGGTGATCGTGGGGGCCGCGGTGAACCGTCGCGCGGTGTGCGAAGCGATTGCCGGCGACGCCGAGATCGACATCCTGTGCGCCGGAACCAACGGCGTGGTCGGCCGCGACGACGTGCTGGCAGCCGGGGCGATCGCGCATTTGCTGCAGGAGGAGTTCGCCGCCAAGCCGCCCCGCGCCGCCAACGAATGGGCCGAGCGGGCCGGGCGCGAATGGGCCGAGCTGCTCACCGCGGCCCGGGCCCTGGGCCGGACGCCGGCCGAGCAATTCGCCGACGAGCTGACCCGCACCAAGCACGGTCGCACGCTGCTCGATCTGGACCTGGGCGACGACCTGCCGCGGTGCGCGGACCTGGACAGCCTGAGCGTCGTCCCCGAGCAAGACCGCCGGAGCGGCGAAATCCGGGCGCTGTAGGCGACAGCGGCGATCGCAGTTAAACTGGCTGATTCGCCATGTTTCGGCGGCGATCGCGAAGCCCCAATGACCAAGCACCAATGACCAATAGTGGCGAATCGCCAGCCCCCTCATTGGTCATTGGAACTTGGTCATTGGTCATTAGACGGCAGCCTGCTTTCTCTCGGCAGCGCCGGCGGCAACTCAATTCAACCGATCATCCTCACACCACGCACCATCATGGAAATGGATAAACTCGTCTCGCTGTGCAAACGGCGGGGGTTCTTGTTTCAGTCGAGCGAAATCTACGGCGGCCTGAACGGGTTCTGGGACTACGGGCCGTTGGGGGTCGAACTGAAGCGGAACCTGAAGAACGCGTGGTGGCAGGACATGGTCACCGGGCACGACGACCTGGCCACGCTGCCGGGCGCGCCCAGTCCCTACGAGATGACGGGCCTCGACTGCACGATCATCATGCATCCCCAGGTGTGGAAGTGCAGCGGACACTTCGACCTGTTCTGCGACATGATGGTTGACTGCAAAGAAACAAAGCGGCGATACCGCTATGACCAACTGCGCGGACGATGGGTCGAAGCCAAAGGCCAGCGGGTGTTCGTGACCACCACGGCCGAGGCGGAGGCCGAAGGCGAGGACCTGCAGCGACGGGCGCTGAAGGCGTTCAACCTGCGCGGCAAAGACGCCGACCAGCTCGCCTGGGACGGCGACGTGGTGTCGCTCGACAAGGTGGACGACCTGTCGCTGGCCTACGCGCCCGAGGCCAAGGAAGTCGGCACGTTGACCGAGCCGCGCGAGTTCAATCTGATGTTCAAGACCATCGTCGGCGCCATGGGCACGGCCGACGACGCGGCCTTCCTGCGGCCCGAGACGGCCCAGGGCATCTTCGTCAACTTCAAAAACGTGCTGGACAGCTCGCGGGTGAAGATTCCGTTCGGCATCGCTCAACAAGGAAAATCGTTCCGCAATGAAATCACGCCGCGGAACTTCACCTTCCGTAGTCGCGAGTTCGAGCAGATGGAGATCGAGTTCTTCTGCCATCCCAACGAGTCGCGCAAGTGGTACGAGTACTGGCGCGACCGGCGGATGAAGTGGTACACCGACCTGGGACTCGCCGGCGAGCGGCTGCAACTGCGCGAGCACGACGCCGACGAGCTGAGCCACTACAGTTGCGGCACGGCCGATATCGAATACGCATTTCCGTTCTTGCCCGAGGGCGAGTTTGGCGAGCTGGAGGGGATTGCCCACCGCGGCGACTTCGACCTACGGAGCCACATGGAAGGCAAGCTGGTCAAGAACGCCGAGGGTTGCCTGGAGCTGGAAACGGTGCCGATCGAGGGGCATCCCGACCGCACGCGTCCCAAGTACAAGGGCAGCGGCCGCGACCTGCAGTACCGCGACGAGGTGACCAACGAGCGGTTCACGCCGCACGTGATCGAGCCGTCGGCGGGGGCCGATCGCGGGGCGCTGGCGTTCTTGTGCGAAGCGTACCACGAAGACGAACAACCCGACGACAAGGGCAAAATGCAGACCCGCGTGGTGATGCAACTTCACCCGCGGCTGGCGCCGATTAAGGCGGCCGTGTTCCCGCTGGTCAAGAAGGACGGCATGCCGGAGATCGCCCAGGAGATCTACCGCGGGCTCAAAAAGAAGTTTCCCGCATTCTATGACGAAAAGGGCGCCGTGGGCCGCCGCTACCGCCGCCAGGACGAAGCGGGCACGCCGTATTGCATCACCGTCGACGGGCAGACGCTAGATGATAACACCGTGACGGTGCGCGACCGCGACTCGCTGGAACAGTGGCGCGTGAAGGTCGATGACGTGGTGGCGGAGATCGAATCGCGGGTGAGCTGAATTGCGGGCAATTAGGGGCCGACCATGCGATACCCGCTGCGCCGCCTACTGCTCTGGACAACGATTGCGGCGCCGGTGTTGGCATTTGTCGGTTATTGGTATCGCGAAGAAGGGCTGCCGTTTGCCGCCGCAGCCGGATTCGTCCTGCTGGCAGCGGTCTACGTCGCCGGCGGAATGAGCGCCGCGCTCGCACCGCAGCACGGACCAACCGTCTCTCGGCGAGCCTTGCACACTTGTTGCGGTGCGCTCTTCGGCTGTGGTGCGGGATTCTTTGTCGACATGGTCGTCCGTCTCGGTCGCATGGAAGATCTGCGGCCCGACCCGCCGGCCCTGTGGATCGTCTGTTCCGTTGCAGGTGGTTTGAGCGCCTTACTGGCGCTCTCTTCCCGTCGACGAATCCTCTGGCGAGACGAGACGCCGTAGCTCGCTTTGGCTAGGCGCTGCGGATCCCGCCTCGGCTCGTCGAGAACGCCCCAAGCGTGTCCCTTCCACTCGGACATAAGCGCCATTCGGCGTCGCCAACGAATCCTATTTTGGCGGAACGGTCAAAAACAACTAAGATGGCCCGATAACGGTTTCCGACGCCGGGCGTCTCCGGCTCGTTCGTGCGAGGGCAGGCCCCATGATCTCGATTACCGTCAAAGACGCCACTGCGGCTCAACTGGCCACGGTCGCCGACGGCGCGGAGTTGTGCGACGAGTCGGGGCAGTTTATTGGCTGGTTCGTGGCGCCCAAGCCCTCGACGAGCCGCGAGCTGCTTGACGCGGCGCGCGGATTTCGCCCCGCCTTTCAATTTTCGCTGCAGCAGTTGCTGTTGGTCATGACCATCGCGGCAGTGGCCGCCGCCGCTGCGGTGAACAGCGAAAAATATTTCTTGGCCATGCTGATCGGGGGCTTCCTCGTCGCCAGTGGCATGGCCTACGCCATCTACCGGGTCCTAGCCACAGTCGAGATGAAATCGACTCAGCAATACGCGCAGGCACTGTTGGGCCACGCATTTGTGGGCGCGGTCGCCGGCGCGATCATCGGCGGCGGCGTGGCGTTGGTGGCAGAAGCCTTCCACTTCATCGGTGCGCGGGAGATCGTCTGGAATACGACCGCCGCGTTCGCCGTTTACTCAGGCAGTATGGCGACGGCGCTCTGTATGCGCCGGCAGCGCCGCTTAGCAGCGAACCTTGGCTTTGCGAACTAGATCGAATCGAGTCATCACTTCGCCGGGCGACGCCGAGCGAAACTACTGATCGATCCGCGCCGCCAGTTGCTCCAGCTGCCCGCGCAGGTTGGCCATCGTCAGCGACGGGCTGGTCGTCGCGCCGAAGTGTTCGTAGTACGCTTGGCTGCAGCTCATCCGGGCTTGCGCGAGTCGGCCCGCCATGTCGCCCAGTTCTTCGATCTGGGCGCCGACGCCCTCGAGTTGGCTGTTGATGCGGCGGCTATTGCGCCACAACCGCACGGCGGCCAGGGCCAGTCCGACGATCAGCATGCCCTCGCCGGCGAGCGTGACGGCCAGCCCCCAATGCCAGGCGGCCTCCAACGCGAAGGCCGTCGACCACGCGAGCCCCGCCAATCCCACGCCCAGCACGCCCATGCCGCCCCAGATCAACAGGGCGATCCCCCACGCGGGGCGTTGGCGCGCAACCGGCGGCAGTGCAGGCGCTCGCGGTACGTAACGGGCTGCCGCGGCTGGTGACGGACCGCCGCGACCGTGGCGAAACGGCGCCGTGGCGCCCACGGCGGGGTCGATGCGATGACGCGTTTTGAGTTTCTCGGCGAGCGAAGCGAGCCGCTCGGCTTGGGCTTCGGAGGTCGGCGGGCCGCTGCGATGAAAATCGATGCGCTCGAACATTGCCAGTTCGACGCCGCCATCCTGCGGAACCGCCATCACGGCCGGGGCCACAGCTGCGAACTCCCGGTTGCACCGTCCGCAGCAGCGCGGCCGATCGCCAGCGGCGGGCACGTCTTGCTGGCAGTGATGACACCACATAGGCGATCTCGACAGTCGTCAATCAGTGCGGCCCAACGACGAAACGCCGCCCGGCGGACGAACCTCTCGTCAACGCCGTCACCCAGAACATCGGCATGGCGCGGCTGGCAACTGTGACGGTTTCGGCGAGTTTACCGACCGCTAGCACCCGGTGCCGTCGTGCGACGGTCAGAGGGGCGTTGCGAGCACTTTGGGCAGGCGTTTCGCCCCAAGAATCGACGCGTGATTGCCAAGCGTCGCGCGGGCGCTGTAGCGTGACAGCAGTGCATGCTCGTACTCACTTTTCCCCAACAACCTGCAAATCGAGATGATCTCATGAACGCCACGATTGGCCGAGGCGCACTTTGCTGCCTCTGCCTGCCGCTCGCCTTGGCTGCAGCGGCCTTCTCGGCTTGCCCCGCTCGGGCAGCCATCGTCGTTGCCAACGCTGGTTTCAATAACACATCGGCTTGGAGGGTGGAGAATGACGCCACGCTGGCCCATCCAGGCGGCACGGCGCCCTGGTCGTGGGACACGCCGGTTTCGGCCACAAACATCGTGCATGCAACCGAAACGGTGCTGCCGCTGGAGGGCTCCGGAATGGCGATCACCTATGCAGGTTACGATCGCATGACACAGGCCGTGATGATCCCCGCGACCGGCCTCTACAGGCTGTCCGTCGCCGCCAACGCCATCGCGGGCAGTTCCGGCAGCACGTTGGTCGACGGGCAGTTTCAATTCTTCGCGGCCGGCTCTGTATCGCCAATCTTCACCGTGCCGACTCGAGGCGGCTGGAGGACGTACGAGTGGACAACCACGATTGGCGCCGGGCCCAGGTACGTGGGCCTCACGAATACGCTGATCGCGTCGTATGCGATCGCCTACGACAATTTCCGGATCGTTCCCGAACCGGCGACGCTCACTCTGCTGGCGGTCGCCGCGTCCTTGGCAGCGGGGCAGCTGCGTCGGCGTCGATGCCTGCCCCTAAAGCATGAAACACGTCGCCCTGCTACGTGATCGACTCTGCACTCGATTGTTGAGTCGGACGCCTGCGTAGCATACGCGGGGGACTACTGCAGCCCCGCGCGGAGTGCGTCGAGAATCGCGGCCTGGGCCTCGTCCCGCGGGCCGCGGTAGGTGATGCCCGCGGCGGCGCGGTGTCCCCCGCCGCCGAATTGCTCGGCGACGGCGCGGACGTCGAAGTCGCTGCGGCTACGCAGGCTGACCTTAGTGACGTCCGATTCCAACTCAACAAAGATCGCCGCGGCCTCGGCGCCCGCGACGGTCAATAGCGCGTTGATGGCGTCCTCGGTATCCGTGCGGTTGGCGCCGGTGCTGGCGAAGTCGTCCATCGTGACGTAGGTCCACATCAGCCGACCGTCGCACTCGGGGGTCACGTGGTCAAGGATTCGTCCGCGCAGATGAATCCGCGCTAGGCTGTGCTGCTCGTACAGTTGCGAGAACAGGGCCGGCGGCTTCGCGCCGGCATCGGTCAGTTTGGCCAATGCTTGGAAGGTGGCCGCCGTAACCGAAGAGAAGCGAAACCACCCCGTGTCGGTTGCAATCGCTGCGAACAGCGGCGCCGCCATCGCTGGGGTGACCTCCACGCTCAATGCCTCGCACAGCTGCAGGATCAGTCGCCCGGTCGCCTCGGCCGTCTCGTCGCGAAACACCGTGGCGTTGAGATCGTCGGATTCGATATGGTGGTCGATCACGACCAGTTCGCCGGCGAAGCCGCGAACCACGTCGGCCATCGCACCCAGTTGGCCCCAGGCGCTGGTGTCGACGATCACCAGCGCATCGTACCCGCGCAGGGACTCCAGCGGCGCCGACGTGCCGAGTTCGCCAACGCGATCGTCCGGGTCCATGAACCCAATGTGCTCGGGGAGCGCATCGCCGTTGACGATGCGGGCGTGCTTTCCCAACAATTCGAGCGCCAGCGCCAGACCGATCTCGCTCCCTACTGCGTCGCAATCAGCGCGGCAGTGGCTGGTAATCAGAAAGCGCTCGTGCCGACCAATCAGGTCGACGAGTGGTTGCCAGTTGATACTCATGCTTGCTCGGATTCTCTGATCGATTTCGTGGCTTGGTGGCGCGCAGCGGCGATGTCGGCGTGCAGTTGTTGAATGAGTTCGTCCTGCGAGGCAAAGGTCGTGACGCCCCGCAGGCGGCTGAGGAACTCGACCTCCAACGGCTGGTTGTACAGGGCTTCGGTACGATCGATCACGTGCACTTCGACTTTGCGCGCCGCGTCGCCAAAGGTCGGGTTGGCGCCAATATGGATGGCCGCGGCGGCCCGCTGACCGTCGAAGAAGGCCACGCCGGCATACACGCCCTCGGCCGGCAGCAGCGTGTCGATGGCCTCGAGATTGGCGGTGGGAAAGCCGATCTTCGCCCCGCGGCCCGCGCCGTGCGTGACCATGCCGCGGATCCGATAGGGAGTCTCCAGCATCTGAGCGGCCAGGGCCACGTCGCCCGCGGCGATTAGCCTGCGGACGCGGCTGCTGGAAACCAACTCGCCAGCCAGCGAAACGGGCTCGACCACGTCGAGCGTCATTCCCGCAGCGGCGGTGAACTCGTTCAACAATGCCACTGTCCCTTCGCGATCGCGCCCGAAGTAGAAATTGGGGCCCTCGACCAGCGCCCGGGCGCCCAGAGCGTCGACAATGATCCGCTCGAAAAACTCGCAGGCGCTCAACTGCAGCAGCGCCTCGTCGGTGGGATAGGCGACTACGCGGTCGACGCCGATCGCTGCGAGCAGTTCCGCCTTGCGCCGCGTCCAGGTCAGCGGCGGCGGGCAGGACTCGGGCCGCAACAGTCGCACAGGGTGGGGATCGAACGTGAACACCAGCGCGGGCCCCGACAACTCGCGGGCCCGCGTAAGCAACTGCCCGATGATGCGGCGGTGGCCGGCATGCACGCCGTCAAAGTTGCCGATCGCCACGGCCCCGCCCCGCAATTCCGCGGGAAACTGGTCGAGTTGGCGGATAATCGGCACGTGGGCGGCTCGGCTGGCGGACGGGGACGAAGGGGCAATTATCGCCTGCTGGCGCCGAGGGTCAACGACCCGCTGCAAACCGCCAACCCGCGCGGTCGGTCTGGTAGACTGCCCGTTCACCCGCCCAGCACGCGTTTGCGAAGCTCCCACAGATCGTCATGCCAACTTTGCCGACAGATCCTGCTCCCGGCGCCCCCCCGCGGCTGGCCGCAATCGACGTGGGCAGCAACAGCATGCGACTGGTCGTGGCCGAGGTGCAGCCGACGGGCGGGTATCGCATTGTGACCGAGCGGCGCGAAATGACGCGACTGGCCGGCTCGCTGGCCAGCAGCGGGCGACTTGATGAACAAGCAATCGCCAAATCACTGTCAGCCCTGCGGCGATTCAAGAGCATTGCCGAAGATTGGGGCGTGTGCTTGCTGCAAGCTATTGCCACCTGCGCGGTTCGCGAAGCCGCCAACGGCGCCGAGTTCGTCGCCCGCGCGGCGGCTGAGGCGGGCGTCGAGCTGCAAGTGATCGATGCCCAGCAAGAGGCCGAGTTGGCCTTCGCCAGCGTGCGCCGGCGCGTTGATCTGGCGGAGCGGACCACGCTGCTGGCCGACATTGGCGGGGGCAGCACCGAGTTGGTCGTCGCCGCCGGCGACGTCATCCAGCAGGTGTTCGCCACCCAGTTGGGCGCCGTGCGGTTGGCGGAGAAGTTCGCTCGTGGCGGCGAACTTAGTGAGTTGGCCTATCGCGAGATGGTCGCTTGGATCGACGACGAACTGGGCGCTCAAATCAACGCGACGCTGCCGCCGCTTGAGTTGCTGATTGGCTCCGGCGGCACGTTCACCAGCGCCGCAACCATGGCAATCGCGGCCAGCGCCCAGCCCGATCAGGCTGTCGCGGCATTTCGCATGTCACTGGCTGACCTGCAACGGCTGCTCGACCGATTGCGGGCGATGACGCGCGAGCAGCGACGCGGCGTCCCGGGGCTCAGCCCTGACCGGGCCGACATCGTCGTGCCGGGGTTGGCAATCATCGAGCGCATCATGCAACGGCTGCGCGTGGAGACGCTGCAGGTGCATCCGTTGGGCGTCCGTGACGGGCTGCTGCTGTCAATGATCGACGAATTGCAACGCGGCGGAAATCGTGCCACGGCTCTGTGAGCCGTGCGGCGGAGGCAACGATTTGGCGTGATTCGCACGGCTCACAGAGCCGTGGCACGCTGAGGGAGCGTTCGATCTGCTCTGTCGAATAATCAATGGTCAGCTGCTCGCGCTCTGAAACGCCGCCGGCAGCGATTCCATCAGATCACGGGCGGTCATCGAAACTTGCCCAAGTCGCTCCGCGGCGGCGTCGCCGGCGGCGCCGTGCAGGTGAACCCCCAGCCGCGCCGCATCCCACGCGGCCAATCCCTGGGCGAGCAGAGCAGCGATGACGCCGGTCAGGCAGTCGCCCGTGCCGCCGGTGGCCATGCCGGGGTTGCCGGTCGTGTTGACGGCGAATTGCCCCGCATTAGCCACGACGGTCCCCTGCCCCTTGAGCACGACGACGGTGGCGCCGCTGGGGTCGCGCTGGGCCAGTTCCACCGCGGCGCGAATCCGTTCGTCGCGCTCGCGGCCGGCACTCGCGCCGGCGAGCCGCTGGTACTCGCCCGGGTGGGGCGTCAGCACGCGCGGCGCCGGGGGATGCTCGAGCAATTGGGGATGACGCTCGACCGCCTGAGCCAATCCGTTGAGTCCGTCAGCGTCCAGGACCAGCGGGCGGGGAATGGTGCGATACAGTTGCGAGACGAGTTCGGTGGCGTCGGGCGATCGCCCCAACCCCGGGCCGATCGCCCACACGTCAAAATGCTCGGCAGCTGTGGAGAGCTCCACCACGTTGGCCAACTCGGCCACGCCCTGCGGGTCGTCCAAGAGCGGCACAGTCGTGTAGCACGGATCGAACCCGGCGACGGTCGCTTGCACGCTTTGCGGCGTCGCGACGGTCACCAAGCCGGCGCCGCTGCGCAGCGCGGACATCGCTGTGAGCGCGGGAGCGCCCGCCATCCCCAGCGACCCGCCCAGGATGAGCACGCGACCATAGTCGCCCTTGTGCCCGTCGTCGGCGCGCGACGGCAGTACGGGAAGCGGGCTGGCTGTCCGATCGGCAACATCCATGGCGCGGCGCTAGTGAGAGTTCTCGGTGTGGTGCGCGGTGCGCACTGCGACCTGTTGCTGCGGGGCAGTAGCGCAACTGGCGCCGGTCTCGCATTGTCCGGCGGACGCTGATTCGCGTCGAGCGGCGGCGGCTCGCGTGGCGACCAACCCAGCCAGGTAGCCCGCCTTGAACCCCGCATCGATGTTCACGACCGCCACGTTGCTCGCGCAGCTGTTGAGCATCGCCAACAGCGCCGCGACGCCGCCCAGGTTGGCGCCGTACCCGACGCCGGTCGGCACGGCGAACACGGGACAGGGCACGTAGCCGCCCACCACGCTGGGCAGCGCACCTTCCATGCCTGCGACCACGACAATCGCATCGGCGTTGGCGAACTCATGCAGTCGCTCCGGCAGGCGGTGCGGACCGGCCACCCCCACGTCGTCGACCGCCACGGCTTCGACGCCCATCCAGGCAAGCGTCTCGCGAGCTTCCTCCGCGACGGGCAGATCGCTGGTCCCCGCTGCGACGACGGCCACGCGGCCATGCTCTCGCGCATCGTCCGCCGCAGCGTCGACGGGATCGATCCGCAACGTGCGAGCAATTGGGTTGTAGGCGAGGCCCGGCAGCAGCGCGGCGATGGCGGCGGCCTTGTCCGCGTCGATGCGCGTGGCCAGCACGCGTTGATCCGCGGCCAGCAGGCGCTCGGCAATCGCGGCGACCGTTTCGGGCGCCTTCCCTTCGCCGTAGATTACCTCGGGGAAACCGCAGCGACGGCGGCGATCGAGATCGACCGTCGCGTGCGCCAATCCCGGCGGCTGGTCAGCGCCGGCGAGAATCTGGGCTCGCAAGTCGTCGGGCGACAACTCGCCGGCAAGCATTCGCTGAGCGAGGGCAGTCAGTTCATCAGCAGTCATGCGATGAGTGTAGCTGACGGCCGAGCGAAATGCACGCCGTGCGCCAGGCCGCTTTGCGGCCGGCGGTGATCGGTGATCAGTGATCGGTTATCAGTGACCAGTGGAGGTGTGTCGCCACAACGTCGCAGCGGCAGCGGCCAATTCACCAAACACCGGTAACTGGTCACTGATCACCGGTCATCTGCCGCTATGCGGCGTGCCGCGTCGCGACCAGTTCCTCGCTGACCGCCTGCAGATCTGCCGCGGTGACGTTAGCCTGGCCGTTGGCGAAACCGACCAACAGGGCCAGATCGCACAGCCGATTGATACGTCGCGGCACGCCGGCGGCCAGTTTGTGAATGCCGGCCAGTGCGTCCGCCGAGAAGATCTCCCGCGTGGCGCCGGCCGCCTGCAGGCGATGTTGGACATACGCGCCCGACTCCTCGGCCGTCAGCGGCGCAAGCGCGATCTTCAGATCGATCCGCTCATCGAGCGCGCCAAACCGCCCCAGGATCGGCAGCAGCGTCGGCTGCCCGCACAGCAGCAAGGTGAACGCCGTCTGGCCGCCGGGACGCAGGTTCAGCAACAGCCTCAACGACTCGAGCAGCCCGCTGTCCTCCAACAAGTGCGCTTCGTCCACGGCCAACACCGCGTGCCGCTTGGCCTTGAGGTTCTCCCGCAGCACGTAGTCCAGACGCCGCAGGCTTTCCTCGATCGTGAAACGAGGTTGAGCCGCCGGCGGGGCGCCCAGTTGTTCGGCCAAATAGACGAGCAGATCCCGCTCGGACATTTGCGGGAAGACAATGTGAGCAAACTGCCCCGATTCGCCGCGGGCCGCTGCTAGCGATTCCACCAGCAACGTCTTACCAACGCCCGTGGGACCGGTCAGGGCGATCGCCGGCAGGCGGCTGTCCAGTGCGTAGCGCACCTTATGCTGTGCGGCGCGGAACGATTCGCCGGGTAAGCGAAACGCCTCGCCCGGGTGCGAATCAAACGGCTTCGCGGCAAGTTGCCAGTAGTCGAGATACATGACCGTGCACGCCGTGGTGGTCGGGTGGAAAAAACAGCGGCAACTGGAGGCTAGCGGATGCGGTTCTCAATCACGCCCAATGTCACATCGGCCAGTTCCGGCGGAAGTTGCAGGCGGTCGGCCGCGCCGTCGCCGGCGTCAACCAACAACACGGCGTCGATGCCGCACTGGCGAGCGACCCGCCGGGCGATCCCGGATTGAACCGCATCGTTGGCAGATCCCAGGTCCACGATCACGAAATCGTGATGATAGCGCAACACACCGGCTGTGACGGAGCCGTGCACGCCGTCGATCTTCTCGGACGCGGGCACGCCGCCGGCGGCAAGGGGCAACAACGCGATACCGTCGGCCAACGACTGCACGGCCGCCTCGGCCAGCGGCACGCGACCAGCCAGTACGTCTTCCCAGCCCAGTTCGACAGCCAGGCCCAGCTCGCGCGCCAACCCGGCCGTGACAAAGTCGCCGTCGACGAGGGCGACCTTCTTCTCGGCCCGAGCCACCAGCCGCGCCAAACACGCCGCCACGGTCGACGTCCCGCTGCCCACCTCGGCGCCGGCCACGCCAATCACGGTGCGGCCGTCTTCGGCCAGCGCATCGAATACGGGCAGGAGCTTCTGCCAGGCAGCCGGATGATCGCAGAGCCGTGCGACCACTGGCGAGTAGCGGTAGGCGTCGACCTCCAACGCGGGGCGAAATTCTGCACCGGCCGCCGCGGGCGGAGTGACGAACTCCGACAAGGGCCGGCGGGCCGTGGTTGAATGAGCGGAAGGCGAAGCGGCCGGAGTCGGCGCGCTGTCGACAATGCCAACGGTCGGGGCCGTCTGGCTTGGCAGATCTGGCGCTGCCGTGACCGGCGTCGGCCCTTTGGCCGCCGGCGGCGCAAATGTGCGGAAGTGCGGACGCGGACCGTGCGCGGGCTGATTGGCCGGCGGCGCGGGCGCCGGGCTGCTCACGGCAAACTCCGTGGTCTCGTACGCACGAATAAAAGCTTGATCAATGGCGCTCATGCACGACTCGCACTAGCGGACAACCGAAGCAGGTTCGGCAGAGGAATCAGCGGGCTGGCGGGCCACGCGCGACTCGGTCGATGCGTCGCCGCCCGGCCGCAGTTGGGTGAAGTCAAACTCGCTGTGCCCCGTGGAGGGGAATCTCAAATCGTCGGTCGGCGGCAATGAAAGCACCGGCTCGGCTTCGGCCGGAGGCGTTGTCGGCTCGACCGCGATGGCTGCACGGGCGGCCGTTGGGGCCACGGCGTCGGCGCCAACGGCCTCGCCTGCGCGTTGCGCCGGGCTAGCAACCAGCGCCGACTCGACCTGCTCTGCGGCCGGCGATTCGTTGGCGATGTGCCATGCCGGCGTTGCTTCCGTTGACGCCGACGCGTCAAGTTGCGACCAATCGGCCGGCGATTCGGGCGCGGCCGGCCCGCTCGCCTGAGGTCCCAACATCAACCAGTACAGCAACCCCGCGCTGGCGATCAGCGCCGCGGTGACAATCACGCTGGCATAGGGCGCCAACGCACCGTACAGCGCGAACGCCCGCTCCGCCGCCGTTCCCGCCGGCGGCTGCACGGCGATGTGCGGACGATGGACCGGCGCCGATTGGTTCAGAAAGTCGGATTCGGGCAACTCGCCACGGGCGGCAAGCTGCTCCGTGAAAAAACCTTCCAACACCGCGCAGTCAGCGGCCAACTGCTCGGTGGCTTGAGTGACGGTGCCGGCCGGCGGATCCACGCGGAACATCGGGGGCGCCGGAGGGGACTGCGTCGCGGGCGACGGCGGCTCGTCGGCGGCCTCCAACGGCTCGGTCGGCGGCGGGTCGAACGTGGGCGGCGGCGACGACGCGACGGCCTCGCCAGCGGCAGGCAGCCGGGCCAATATGGGCCAAGTCGGGTTGGCGCCGGTCGCGGGCGAAGGCGACTTGGCCGACAGGTCGGGGCGTTGCGGTGCGGCCACGGCGGTGCATCCTGCTGGTGATCGGCGAAGCGGCACACGGCAACGAGCGGAACTCGCGTGGCATGCTAGCTTCCAGCGGCGCGCAGGCTCCTGCCAACGCGCGGGGGCAATTCCCCCTTGTGGCTATCGGCGCCGATTGAGCCGACCTTGAGGATTGTTCCGCGCAAGGCATGCCCGGCAGATTGCTAGCAGATCCGCTCGACGCCGCAGCGCTGCGGCGTGAACGGCGACGCCTTACCAGGCCGTCGCTTCCCAGATCAGCGTGCGACCGTCGCGGCCGGCCGACAGCACGCTGCTGCCGTCGGGGGCGAATTCCACGGCGGTCACTTCGTCGTCGTGTTGCCCCAGGGTGAGGATCTCCTTGCCCGTGGTCGCGTCCCACAGCTTGACGGTGCTGTCTTCGCTGCCCGTGACTGCGCGGCAACCGTCGGGCGAGAGGGCGACGGCGGTGACCGCACCGGTGTGTCCGGCGAGCTTGACCTGCTGCTCGTGGGCGGCCAGATCCCAGACGATGGCCGTGTTGTCGTCGCTGCCGGTGATGGCGTGCGTGCCCGCAGCGTCGAACCCGCCGCAGCGGACCGTCCACTGGTGCCCGGCCAGCGTCGTCAATTCGTCGCCGGTCGCCGCGTCCCACAGCTTGGCGGTCTTATCGGCCGAGCAGGTCAGCACCCGCAACCCGTCGGGCGAGAACAACGCCTGCCGCACGCGGCCGGAATGTTTGAAGGCGGTCGGCAATGCCTCGCCGCTGGTCGCGTCCCACACCCGGGCCGTGCCGTCGTCGCTGGCGGTGAGCACCGTTTTGCCGTCGGGCGAGAACATGACCGAGTTGACGTAGCCGGCATGCACGCCCTGTAGCTTGGCGACGACGCGGCCGGTGGCGGCGTCCCAAATCTTGGCCGTCTGATCCCAACTGCCGGTGACCACTCGTGTATCGTCGGGCGAGATATCGGCCGAGGCGACCACGCCGTGCGGGCTGAACCGCGTCAGCAGCGAGCGATCGTCCAGCGAGATCAGCCGCGCATCGTTGCCGCCAATTGCCAGCAGGCTGCGGTCGTCGGGTGCGAACCGGGCCGCCCAAACCAAACCGCCGCGGCGTCCCGCGTTGAACCATGCTTGTTGAGCGCCACCGTCACCGGCGGCGGTCAGTTCTTCGCCGCTCTGCAAATCCCACAGACGAACCGTGCCTTCCGCGGCGCAGACGGCGGCGGCCAGCCGGCCGTCCGGGGAAAGATCGACCGACGTGATGGCCGCCTCGGCGCCGGCCGGCTGCAACGTCCGCAGCAGTTCGGCATCGACGAGCGACCAGACTCTCACCAAGCCGTCGTCGCAACCGGTGAGCGCCGTCTGACCGTCGGCGCTGATGGCCAAGTCCGAGACCCAAGCCGGATGCTTGAGCACCAGGGCGGTGAGCTCCTCGCCGGTCGTCGTGTCCCAGACTCCGCACGAGTTGTCGCCGCTGGCGGTGATCAGCCGATTGCCCCCCTCGGCGAACGCCAGCGCGGTGATCGTGCGGCTGTGGTTGCGCAGCCAGTGTTCGCCGCGCCACTGGTTCGCTGCGGAGTCGTAGGACCAAAGTTGCACGCGGCCGCGTTCGTCGCCCGCGGCCAGCAAGTCGCCGCCGGGGGCGATCGCAACGGCGGTCACGGGCGCGTCGTGGCCAGCGAGTTCCGCGAGCTTCTCTCCTGTGCTGGCGTCCCACACGAGCGCCGCACCGTCGGGCGAACCGGTCACGACCCAGCGGCCGGCCCCATCCACGGCCAAGGCCGCGGTGCGGCCAACGCCCTGCAGCACGCTGGTTTC
The DNA here is from genome assembly GCA_002702655.1 of Planctomycetaceae bacterium. Lineage (GTDB taxonomy): Bacteria > Planctomycetota > Planctomycetia > Pirellulales > Lacipirellulaceae. The sequence continues at coordinate 67,940 of PABB01000026.1, read as the reverse complement.
CGCGCCCGTACCGACATCCCACAACCTCACGGTGCCGTCGCCGGCGCCCGTAGCCAGCCGGGCCCCGCCGGCAAAGAACACAGCCGACGACGCCAGGAAGTCGTGCCCCTCTGCAAACTGTTGCGTGTGCTGCAGCGTGGCGGCATCGTACAGGTCGGCCTTGCGGTCGCGTCCCGCGGTGACAATCATCGCTCCGTCCGCGGAGAACCGCGCCGCGAGCACGGCCTCGCGGTCCGCGGCTTCGCCCGGGCCGCCCACCAATTCGACTTCTGCGTATTCCGCCGGCCGCCAGAGTTTCACCTGCCCGGCCCGCCCGCCGGAGAGCAGTTGCTGGCCATCCGGCGACCAGGCCACCGAGCGCACGTGGCTGGAGTGACCGCGCAGCCGCTTCTCGGCAACGCCGGTCGACGCGTTCCAGAGGACAATCACATTGTCTTGCCCGCCGCTGGCGAGTTGCGCCCCGTCGGGCGAAAAGGCCAGCGTGCGCACCGGACCGCGGTGCCCGGCCAGTTCGCGGTACGGCGCGGGGGGATCCGGCAGACCGTCGATGCGACGTTCGATATCAACGGATTGCACGGCGCTTGGCGACCATAGCAGCACGCGGCCGTCGTAGCCTGCGGTGGCGACGGTCTGGCCGTCGGGCGCGAATTTCGCAGCGTAGACCGGGCCGCGATGGCGGGTGAAATCGGTCAACGGCGCGTAGCGACCGCCGTCAGCGCGCTGCCAGACGATGGCCTTGCCGTCCTGCCCCGCGGTGACGATGCGCTGGGCGTCGGCAGAAAACTCCGCCGCCCAGACCCACCAACTGTGCCCGCGCAGCACGTCGATTTCGCGGCCCGTTGCCGCGTCCCACAGCCGGGCTGTGTTGTCATAGCCGCTGGAGAGCACCCGCGTGCCGTCAGGCGAAAACCGCACGCTCAGCACCGCGTCCTCGTGCTGAGCGAACCGGACCAACGGCTCGCCGTCGCTGACTCGGTAGACCTGCACGACGCCGTCGCTACTGCCGACCGCCAGTCGCTCGCCCGCGGAGTCGTACGCCACGGCGTGAACATACTGCCCCTGCGGCAGCCGCAGCCGCGGCTCCTGGGCGTCCACATTCCACAACGCGGCCGAGCCGTCCCAACCGCCGGAGGCAAAGTGCCGGCCGTCCGGCGCAAACGCCACGGCATCGACCGGGGCAGTCAGGTTCCACGAGTTGGCGGCCAGGTTGCAAAGCTGATGCAGACGACCCCACTCAAAGTCGCGCAGATCCGGCGGGCACAGTTCGAGCAGTTCGCCCGCGCGGTCGAAGGCGTTTTCCTCGATCTTGGCGTTGGCCAGACCGATGCGGGCAACGTACGCGGCGTACTCCTCCTCTTTGCGAGCTTCGACGGCTTCCTTTTCAGCGGCGACGGCAATCTGCTCTTGTTCGCGAGCCTTCTCTTCGTTGGTCTCCGCAATGCCTTGCTGCCGCTTCGCCTCGGCGGCATTCGCTTCCGCACTCTGCCGCTGCCTGTTCGCTTCCTCCGCGTTGCGCTCGGCCGCCTTGGCGTTGGCTCTTGCTTCCTCGGCGTTCGCTTCGGCCCGCGCGGCGTTATCGCGGGCTTCGCCTTCGGCCTTCACCGCGCGGTCGCGCTGGGCAACGGCTTCGTTCTTCTGCTTATTTACCGCCACGTAGGCGACGGAGATAATCGCAATCACCGCAGCGACCAGGGCCGCCACGGCGGTCTTGAGCAGCTTGATGCGCCGCTGACGCGACTGCCGTTCGGCGCGGGCTTTGGTGAGTTGCTCGACGATTGGCGCGTGCCGCGACTCCTCGGCCGTGACCAGCGACAGGCCCAGATCCAAGTCTCCCTTGGCGAGCGCCTGCTCGGCGTAACTGCCGCGGGCTTCGACCAGCAGACTGCGCGCCCGCTGGTTCTGCGGCCACAACGACAGCGCTTCTTCCAGCGCGTACATGCTGCGAGCAAACGGCTCGTAGTCGTCGCCGCCCGCGGCCGCGGCGAGCGTGTTGGCCGCGCTGTCGGTCAGCACGATGCTTTCGCTGTGCGACTGGTACTCGCGAATCGCGGCTTGCAGGCCGCGGACGTCGGCGAACCGATCAGCCGGATCGGTCGCCATGGCCCGCTGGGCGATGGCCATCAGCTCGCCGTTGGTTTCGACCGGCACGATCACGTTTTTGGCGGCGTGCATTAAGCACTGCATGACCGTCTTGCCGGAGTGCGGCGGGCGGCCGGCGATGATCTCGAACAGAATGGCGCCCAGCAGGTACACGTCGCTGGAGGTCGTGACGTTATCGATCGGCCCGGTTGCCATTTCGGGCGCCATGTACGCCGGCGTGCCGCCCATGGCGTTGGACTGCGTGACCGAACCGGCGCCGGGGAACTCGGGGCTGATGCGAGCCAGCCCCCAGTCCATCACCAACACCTCGCCGAAATCGCCCAGCATGACGTTTTCCGGCTTCAGATCGCGGTGGATGACGCCGTTGGCATGAGCGAACGCGACCGCGTCGGCCACGCGCAGCAAGATGCCAAGATTCTCATCCAGAGACTTGCTTCCGATCTCTTTGTCCCAGGGCGTGCCCTTGACCTTCTTCATAGAATAGAACAACGCGCCGTCGTTGTTCGCACCCAGGTCGTAGATCGGCACGATGTTGGGATGGTCCAACTCGCCCGTGACGACCGCTTCGGAGATGAACTTGTCGCGCTGCTCGGCCGTCTTCTCGCCGGCGCCCTTGAGCATTTTGACCGCCACGGTCCGCGCAATCGACGCCTGGCGGGCCGAGTAAACGACGCCCATGCCGCCTTCGCCGATTACATCGAGCAGTTCGTAGTCGGGCGCATCGTCGGGCTTAAGGATCTGGACGTCCTTCGTCTTGCCGGGCGGCGCCAACGAGCGCGACTTGACGACCAGCGAGGACCGCGAGCGGAACTTGCCGACGATCGTTTCCTTCTGCCGAATCGTCGCGCCCGCTTTCCCGCCGCTGTCCGCGACGGCCTCGTCCCATTGCGAAGTGAGCATGCCGGCTGCTTCTTCGTCGCCCACGGACAGGGGCACGTCGTCGCCGCCGGCGAATTCGATCGTGGCGTCGCCGCGCAGTTCGATCGTGCCGGGCTTCTTGCCGGCTGGCGCGTCGGGCAGCGAATCGGACAGTTCGAGCGTTTCCAGCGGCTCGCCGATGGTGCTGTGGCCGCTGGAGGGATCGTCGAACTCGATGGTGGCGTCCGGGGCGTCACCCGGGGGGGTCGACTTCGCTTCCGGCATCTCGACGGTCGCCCCCAAGTCCGCAGCGGGCGCGTCGTCGATCTCAATCGTCGCGTTGGGGTCGCTCGGCAGCAGTTGGCCTTCGGCAACCGTGTCGGTGGGAAGCTCGATCGTCGCCTCGTTGTCGCCGCTGCCGGTCAGTTGGCGGCGCGGCACGCGCGGCAAGCGAGCGCCACACGAAGCGCAAACGCCAGCCGTGCGGGCGGCTTCGTCGAGTTCAGCCTGACAAGCGGGACAAACGAGCATGTGGGAACAGAGGTGAGAGGTCGGAGGTCGGAGATTAGATTGGTATTCAGTAGCGCCGGTGCGACGCAACTTAGCGCGGTCGGCCACGACCGCCGCGAGCCGCCGCTAGCAGTTTCTTCTTGCGCGTTTCGCCGTGGCGCTCAGCACGTTGCTTCGCCAGTACGGCGCGACCACGAGCCGAAATCGCCAACCCTGCGGTGGCAACCGGCCAGGCGGCTTCGGCGGCCGCGGTGGGTTTCACCGCCTCAGCGTCCACGTCGGCACGCGTCGTGGCCGACGCCGCCAAGTGCGATGCGCGAACGGGGCCCGCGTCGGTCGTTTGATCCGCCGCTGGCAACTCTTCCCCTTCGGCGGGCGTCGCTGCGTCGTCGGTGGGCGGGCGGTCGCGGGCGCCCTCGCTGTCGTCGCCCGGGTCAATCAGCTTGCCGTTGCGGACGAACACCTCGATCACCAGCCGCCGCGAACCGGTCTGCGGCTGCACCAGGTAAATCGCGTAATGGTTGTCGGGCAAATCGCGGAACAGCGCCGGGATGTCGCTGATGGCGTCGTTGGGCAGGCGGTACCCCTCGCTCTGCGTGCCGTCGGGATAGATGACCCGCAGCTCGAAGAACCGCTCGGCCCCCACGCCCGGCTCGCCCGCGGCGCCGCGCTGATCGAAGCCCGTGCGAGTCTGCACGACGCCGGCGGTCGTGGCGACGAACCGGCCCCCTTCGGCCCGCGCTGCAAACTCCAGCCGCGGCACTTGCGGGGTCGTGTCGACGTAGAACGCCTCCTTGCCCTCGCCGGGGTTGCTAATGGCGATCGCCTCGGTGTTGCTCTCGCCGATCTGCACCACCAGCGGCGTGCCGAAGTCGTCGTCGTGGATCTTCACGCGAATCGTGATGTCGGCCGCGGGATTGAGCGGGTCCGGCGGGCCGTTGTACTTGTGCGACAGCGTGAACGACTGGGGCGTGGGGCCGGCATGCACGGTTTCCACGACAAACCGATCCTGCGGCGGCAACGACAGCTTGTCGCCCCAATCGACCAGCACCTCGAACGAATCGGCGCCGGGATCGGCAAACGTGAGATCCAACACCGTGACGCCCTGCGCACTGACATCGGTCGCGGCGATAGGGTCCAGCGTGGGGTTGACGTTCAGCACCGTCACTTCGATCGTGCGGACGTCGACGCCGCCGTCGTCGTCGGCCAAGGCGACCGTAATCGTGTACTTATTGTCGGCGTCATTGTCGGCGTAAAAGTGGCTGCCGCCGAAGCTGCCGGTGGTCTCCACGCCGGGGCTGCCGCTGGTGCGGACCATGTCGCCGGGACCGAACGACTCGACCGGCGTACCGTCGCCCCAGTCGATCGTGTAAGTGAACAGCTCCTGCGTCTCGCCGCCATTGGACGAATCGAGCGTGTTGGCAAGATTGTCGAATCCCGGATCAGTGAACGTCGCCAAATCGGGAATCGTGAGCGTCTCGCCCTCGTTGAGCGTGAACTGCTCGTCGGTGAGCGTGAGCGTCGGGTCGACGTTCGAGACCGTGATTTGCAGCGTCCGCGCCACCACGGGGCCGTCGTCATCGGCCAAGCGGAGCGTCACCGTGTAGACGCCATTGTCCGCATAGGTGTGCGGCGCGTGGGCGAACGCGGCTGTCGTCGCCGTGCCGGCAGAGCCGCTCACGCGCCCCACGACTGCCAGCGGATCGATCGTCGTGCCGTCGCCCCAGTCGACGGTGTAGCCGGTGAACGTCTCGGCCGTTTCGCTGCCATTGGACGGGTCGGAGGTATTAGCCGGGTTGTCGAAGCCGGGGTCGGTGAGCCCCACGCCCAGGCCGGCGAGCGTGAACGCCTGCCCTTCGTCGACCGCCAACGCGTCGGTTCCCGTGAGCTGCGGGTCGACGTTCGTCACCAGCACGCGGAACGTTTGGATGGCGATGCCGCCGTCGTCGTCCAACACGCGGACTTCAACCGTATACAGGCCGTTGTCGGCGTAGGTGTGCTGGCCGTTGAACGAACCCGCAGTCAGCACGCCGGCCGAGCCCGCCGCGTCGATCGTCGCGAACCCGAAGTCGGGCGGCAGACCGTCGCCCCAGTTGATTTCGTAGGTGAACGTCTCCTCGACCTCGCCGCCATTGGTCGGGTCGAGCGTGTTGGCTGGATTGTCAAACCCCGGATCGGTGAACGTGCCGATGTCGGTGATCTGCAGCAGGCTCCCCTCGGCGATCGTTTGGTCGGGTGCAACCGCCAGCGTCGGGGCGACATTGGTCACCTCGACCTGAAACAGTTCGATGTCCACGCCGCCGTCGTCGTCGATGACGCGAACCTCGACCGTGTACAAACCGTTGTCGGCGTACGTGTGCTGACCGTCGAACGAACCGGCGGTGAGCGTGCCCGGACCGCCTGAGCTGTCGACCGCCGCGAAACCAAAATCAGGAGCCGTACCGTCGCCCCAGTTGATTTCGTAGGTGAAAGTCTCGGCCACCTCGTCGCCGTTGCCCCCGGGCCCGCCGTTGAGCGGATTGTCGAATCCCGGGTCGGTGAACGTGCCGATACTGGTGATCTGCAGCAGACTGCCCTCGGCGATCGTCTGCTTGCCGACAACCGTCAGCGTCGGCGCCACGTTGACCACGCCGACCAGATCGCTGGCCATGTCCGCGCCGGTATCGTCATCGACGATCCGCGCCCTGGCGACGTAGGTCCCGTTGTCCGCGTACACGTGCGACGCAGTGAACGAACGGCCGGACGCGATGGCAGTGGTGACCAGCCCGTCGCCCCAGTCAATCTCGACCGTATGGACATCGACAGTGCCGGGGTCGGCGAACTCCAGCCGGGCCGTGTAGAGGTCGCCCTCGGCCATGCCGCTGCCGACGACAAACCGCGTGATCTCCGGCGGCACGTTGCGCACCGTCACCGCGGTCGTTTCGCTGATCATCCCACCGTCGTCATCCACCACCGTGACGGAAATGGGATACTTATCAGCCGGCGTGCCCGACGGGTTGTCGTCGAGATACTGATGCATCGCCGCCAGCGAGCGCGTCCCTGCCGCCAACGAAATGCTCTGCACCGGCGAACCGTCGCCCCAGTCGATCTGCACCGTATGCAGGTCCTGCGTGCCGGGATCGAAAAACGAGAGATTGAGCGTTGCCACGCCGTTCTCGTCGATCGTCGCGGGGGGCGCGAGCACCAAGCCGCTGGGCGCCACGTTGCGGACCTGGATCGTCGTCGAGCCGACCTCGGCGCCCAAGTCGTCATCTCGCACCCGCACTTCGACGGCGTAGGTATCCAGGGCGGTCCCCGAGGGGCTGTCGTCGAGATACTGGTGGGTTGCCGTAAGCTCGCGCGCGCCGACCGGCAGCGTGAACGACTCAGCGGGCGTGCCGTCGGCCCAGTCGATGTCGACGACGTGCTGGTCAAGCGTGCCGGGGTCGTCGAACGTCAGATGCAGCGTCGCCACGCCGTTTTCGTCGATGGGCGCGACCGCGTCGATCTGCAGATTGCCCGGCGGCAGGTTGTAGACCAGCGCGAATCCGTTCTGCTCGCCGACGCCGCCGTCGTCGTCGATCACCCGCACGTGAAAATCGAGGACGTCCAGGGGCGTCCCGCTGGGATCGTCGTCGAGATACTGGTGCGAGGCCGTCAACTCGCGCACCCCCGCTGGCACGGCCAGCGTGTCGAGCGGCGAGCCGTCGCCCCAGTCGATTTCGACCACGTGGGCGTCGAGCGTTCCCGGATCGTGGAACTCGATCGACAACGTCGCCGCGCCGTTCTCGGCGACAACCAGATGCCGCTCGAACATCGGCGTTGACGGCGCCACGTTGTTGACCCGAACCGTCGCATCGCCGCTGACTGCCAGGCCGCCGTTGTCGGTCACGGTGACGGAAATGTCGGCGACGTCGAATTGCGTGCCGGTCGGGTTGTCGTCCAGGTATTGATGGGTGGCGTCGAGAGATCGCGCTCCGGCCGACAGGTTGAACGACTCGACGGGCGAGCCGTCGCCCCAGTCGACTTGCACAACGTGCGTGTCGCCAGGGTCGATGTCCGCAAAGGTCAGTTGCAACTCGGCAATGCCGTTCTCGTCGATCGCCGCAATCGGTGCGATCTGCAGGTCCGTCGGCGCGTTGTTGACGCCAACGGTGATGTTGGCCGTCGGCGGATCGCCGGAGTCGGCGTATGTGGCGACCGACGCCGCTTGCACAAACTCCTCGCCCGCGGCCATGGCATCGAGCGCCAGCACGCCCCCGGCGCCGTCGAGCAATCGTCGCGGCTCCAACGGCCGCGGCGCGAGCGCCGGCGTCAACATGGCCGAGCGGTCGCGTCGGGCCCGGCGCAGCGCCGCCCGCGCGCGCCTGCCCGGCGGCAGCGACTCCGATTTGCGACGGCGAAAGAACATGCGACGGCTCGTACAGGGGGTGTCCACGGCGCGCACCGCGACAGCCAGAAACGCTCCCGGCGGCGCGCACGCCCGATCCCCCGATTATCCGAAGAAGCCTGCGCAGGTGTCAAACATGTGGTCGTGGGCAAAGTCTGCGGGGACGGCTGTGGCGGCGGGCAAGGAGGCGAAACTTTGCCGGTTGCTCCGGTCGACCGGCCTGTACGGGCGACTCCGCTGGTGCTGGAGGCGCCGGTTGTACCGCGTCGATTCGACCCGAGGGGAAGTCTCCGCGTTCCGCAGCGTTGGATTACGCGGTCACCCGGCTGATTTCCCTCCCGCCGCCCGTCCCCCGACGCCGCCGCACGCACTGCCGCGGCCTCCGCTCCCACTACTGAGATCCCGCCATGCCGGCTCACCGCGACAAGTTCCGCTGCTTCACTGCGTCGCTGCAGTCTCGTCGAAGCCGGCTCAGTCGGGCAATCGCCGTCGCATTGGCCGTGGGAACAATGCCAAGCATGCTGGGGGCCGACGCAGCAGAGTCGTCGTTCGATCTGCTGGCGCCTTTGGCGGCAACTCAGCAGGAACAGTCGGTCGCGGCCGACACGGTGACGCTGGCGGGCGCCGAAGCGCCAGTTGCCGAGCCGCGCGTGGCCGTCACCTTGGGCGGCGTTCGCGCCGTGGCCGAAAACGGGACGCCCAGCGCCCACACGCTGCAACTGCTCTCGACGCCCGCCGGCAATACTCCCGCCGCGACTGGCGAGCGGAGGCGAACCGGCTCGTTGCTCGGCCTCGACACGCCGCGCGCAACGCTCACCGTGCTGCCGACCGAAGAAGACGCTGCGGAGCCCGCCGCCCCGACCGACGAAGTCGTGCCGGCCCCGCAACAGGAAGCCTCTGCCTTGCCGGCTTCCGAGCCAGAGCCGCTCGTGCAGCGTCCCGAACCGCTGGAGTTGCCCGCGGCCGAGTTGAGCGTGCGCGAGTTTCGACCGATCAGCGAATTGACCGTTGATGTCGCTCCCCCGGAAGGGCTGATGCCGACGGCCGAGCAAGGAGCCGAGGCGCCGGTGACTCCTACGATCGCGCTGGTGGACGACAATCGCCGCCTGGGCGCCTGGTCGTCGCGCGGCAAGCAGTGGGCGGCCACCAACATGCGGCACCGGCCGCTGTACTTCGAGCAGATCAATCTCGAGCGCTACGGTTACACCGTGGGCGAGTGCGTGCAACCGCTGCTGTCGGGGGCGCACTTCTTTCTGGTCGTCCCCGCGTTGCCGTATAAGATCGCCGTGGCGCCGCAGGACACGTGCGTCTACACGCTGGGACACTACCGCCCAGGCAGTTGCGTCCCGCGACGCGTCCACTGGCCGCAATGCGGCGACGATGGCGCGGGAGCGGTCGCCGAGGCGGCCGTGGCGTTGTCGCTGGTGTTCCTGATTCCCTGATTGGCTGCTCAGTCCTCGCCGAGAGTGCGGGCACTTCAAGCGGGTCGTAGGGCTTATTCCGACACGAACGGCTGGCGGACGGCAGATTCGTGCGCTCCGCGTGGCCGCATCGAAGGTCCGGCAAGCTATCAGTTCAGGTAGCGTAGGGCGCTGTGCGCCTGCTGACACTGGCCGGTAGACCGCGTGGCGGCGCCGTCCGTCTGGACCGGGGCTTGGGATGATTCCTTCCAATCAACGTCAACTCGTGCAGAGCACGTGGCGAATCGCCAAGCGCGACGCCGATGGACTGACCCGACTGTTCTACGGCCGCCTGTTCGAGGCCGCACCGGCCGTACGGGGCCTGTTCCCCGACGACATGGACGATCAGCGGGCGAAGCTCGCCGCCGTGCTCGACGCGGCCGTCGTGGGGTTGAGCAACCTCAACACGATCATGACGGATTTGCACGCGCTGGGCGAACGCCATGTGGCCTACGGAGCCGAGCCGGAGCACTACCCCGTCGTGGGCGAGACGCTCCTGTGGGCGCTCGACAAGCATCTGGGCGAACAATTCACGCCGGAAGCACGCGAAGCTTGGTCCAGCACGATCGACGTGCTCGCGTCGGTGATGATTCACGCCCAAGAGTGCGCGGTCGGCTAGCGGAATGCGACGCGACCGCGCTACCACGGCAGGCGGAACAGTTCGCTCAACTCGCGCCGGACGAGCCGGCCCAGCGTCGAACGCTGCGTCTCGATCTTGACCGTTGCGCGGGCTGCCGGCAGCAGCACGTCCGGCGGGTCGACCAAGACGATTTCTGCGACGTACTGGACGTGCGGGCGGGGCATTGAGATCGCCGCCGAGCGCTGGGCTTCTTCGGTCGAGATTATGCGCCGCGTGACGCCCCGAACCTCGCCCGCGACGATCGTCAGCGGCGCCTGGTCGAAGAGCACGCGCGCCGGTTGACCTGCGGCGACCGACGGGACATCGGCTGGATCGAGCGCAGCATGCACGGTCCGTTCGCCCGCCGGTTCGATCACAGCCAGCGGCGTGCCCGACTCGAGCCACGCGCCGCAGTTGCGCCGTCGAAGCGCATGGCCAGTCCAGTACCCAAGACGCTGCTCGTCGCCTGCCTCGGTCCGTCGTGCGGGGGGCGGCAGCACCTGACCGGTCGTGGACGAGCGAATTTCAAGCTGCCTGAGTTGATCGCGTTGCTGGGCCAGTTGCGCCTCGGCGTCGGCCAACTCGGCCAGCGCCGTCGGCAGCGCCGCGCCGGTTGACTTGCCCGCGGCCCGCAGCGTGCGGAGTTGCTCGACGCGGACCCGGGCCGCCGCCACTTCTCCTTCCTGGCGGGCAGCCGCCTGCTGCAAGTCAGGATTCGCAAACGTCGCCAACAGGTCGCCGGCATGGACTTCCGCGCCCAATGCCACGCGCGGTTCAATCCGCCCCGCGGTCGTCACGAACACCGGCTGGGCGTCCGCCGCGACCAACACCGCCGGAGCTTCGGCGCGCTGCACCATCGGCCAGTTCCACGCCCCCCACGCGCCAGCCGCCAGAGCCAGCAAGACCGCGGCAAGGCGCATCTGCCGCAGGCGCCGGCGCTGATTGGGATCGCGCCACACCTGCACCGCAGCCCGCAGCGGCGCGAAGACAAGCGCCACGATTGCCAGCGCAGCAGCCAAGTACACAAGTCGCTCGGCTCGATACGGTTCCACCGCGCGCAACAACATCGCAACAATCAGCGCCAACACGAACACGCCATAGGCCGCGGAGGCGACGGCGTAAACAACCAGAGCGCGACGCTTGGCGGGCGCCAGCAGCGGTTCGTCAACGCCCGGCTCGGCCAACAGCCACCGCCGCACCGCGCCGCGGATGAGCCCCCGCGACCGATCGGCCAGATTGGGGACCTCCAGCCAGTCGGCCAGCATGTAATAGCCGTCATACCGCAACAACGGGTTCGCGTTGATCGCCACGGTGTGCACGGAGCAGACAATCGCCACGCTGAGCGCCAAACTGTGAAACAATCCGGGAGGAGTCGAGTTCCACAGCAAAACAGCGGCCGCAGCCAGCAGCAGCTCGACGACCACGCCCGCGCCGCTGACGGCCATGCGGCGATATTTGCTGGGCAGCCGCCAGGCGTCGCTGGCGTCGCAGTACAGCGTGGGCATACCGGCCAACAGCAGCACGCCAATTTCGCGGCAGTGCCCGCCAAAGTGCCGCAGCGCAAGGGCGTGCCCCAGCTCATGCAACAGCTTCACCCCAAGAATCGCCGCCGCCCAGATCAACCAATGCGACGGAGCCAGCAACTCGGCAAGTCCCGGCAAGCGGGCCGCCATCTCGCCGCCGCGCGTCAGCAACAGTGACATTGCGGCCGCCAGCAAGGCTAACCCGGCAATGACCCCCGCCCACGAGAATGCCGGCCGCACGATCCGATACAGCGCATCCACCGCAGGCCCGGCGCGAAAACCGCCCAAGCGAATCGAGAACACCTGCAGCAGCCGCTGCCGCCGTTGGGCTCGCCGGCGCTCGGCGTCGCGGGCGATCAACTCGGCCCCCTGCCCCGCCCGGTCGCTCACGACCAGCGCCTGACGATGCAGCTTCGTGAGAAACTGCTGGAGCTGGGTCTCCGTAACCGTTCGCGGGGCAAATCGATGTTCAAACGCCCGCCGCAATTGCGACAGCGACGTCGGCTCGCGCAGCCGCTCCCACAGAAAATGCTCCTCGGCCGAGAGCTGCACGGTCGCCAGGGTCACCGGATCGGTCGCCACGAACGCCGGCTGCCCGGAGAACTCGACGCGCACCACCTGCCAGTCGCCGCGAGCGCGCAGCGGCAGCGGCCGGTCGGCGGCGGACAGATTCAGCGGCGAAGCGGACATGGACTGTGCAACTCAATTGTTGCCAATACAAGGCGAGACGAAGACTCTCGACTAGCGATCATACTGCAATTGCCCCTGCTGCCCCGGGCGAAGCTGCAGCTGGCTGTTGTCGATCTCGGCCCAGATGCGGACCTGTTTGGTGATGGGGTCAATCTCCGGGCTCACAAACCGCAGCGTACCGGCGTGAATCTGGCCGGCCTCGCCGAGGGCAAACTTCACGGAATGCCCGGCCGCGACCTCGGCCACGTCGGCAACGTCGGCGAAGCCCTCGGCTCGCAAGCGGTCGACGGCAATCAGGCGCATGACGGGGGCGCCAGGCTCGACCCACTCGCCCGCGCGAGCGCGGACCAACGTGACCACGCCGGCAAGCGGGGCGCGAACGGCGTGCAACTCCAACTCGCGCTGGGCGACGGCCAGTTCGGTCTCCTTGACCTGCAAGTCAAACCGCGCCAGTTGCTGATCCTGCTCGGCCTGGCGCCGCTCCAGTTGCAGTTTTTCGACGGTCAGCCGTTCCACGTCCAACTGCGACCGGCTGATGCTTTTGGGGAACTTCGCGATTGATTCCTCCGACCGCGCCAACTCCGCCTCGGCCACCTCCAGCGCCTTGGCGGCGTACTCGATTTGCAGATTGTTCTCAGCCGTGACGCGTGCTCGATCGCGCTCGTGCTGAGCCCGCTGCACGGCGAGCGCCGCCGACTTGTCGTCAAGTTGCACCAGCACGGCGCCGGCTTCAACCCTGTCACCTTCGTCGACCAAGATGCGCGCAACAACGCCTGTCTGCCGCGCGGGCACCTCCGCTTCGGCGAGCGGCCGCAGGACGATGCTCTCGATGGCGACCTGCGCTGCGGCCGGCCCGGCCTGACAAAAGACCGTGACGGCGAGGCCGACGACTGCAATAGGATTCGCTAGGAAACGCGGCATCGTGCGATGGAGTTGAAATCTGGAAGAGTCTGAAAAGCGATCACTGACCTGCGCTGGGCGACAACGGCGGACGACGAATTCATGGGCGCGATCAAAACGACCACCAGCGGTAGGCGGCCGCGGCCACGTCGTGCAGCCAAACGTAAGCGAGCGATCGCCGGCCGCAGTCGATGCGGACCTCGGCCTCCAAGCCCGGGCGATCGCCCTCGTCCAATTGGTCAGCGTCGACGGCGACATGTACGTCCACGGGCGGCGACGGTTCGTTGAGGTCGGTCGTATCAAGCGGCGCGGCAGCGTCGATGCTTGCCACGCGGCCGGTGCGCACGCGGTCGACGTCCCCGGGGAGGCGAAACCGCACAGGGCGTCCCCGCGTCGAAGATTGCTGAGCCGCGACGACGTGCCCGATATCGCGCTGATCGACATCGGCGATTAGCTCCCAGGCGCCGGCGGGATCGGCCACCGTCAGGAGGGCTTGTCCGCGCTCCACAGGGCGCCCCGCCAGCAGAGATTCCACGTCGCGGGTGAGCACAACGCCGGCCAGCGGACTGCGGATCGTGAGCTCTTCCCGCCGCTGGGCCAGCAAGTCGCGTTGCCGCTGCAGGCTGGTGCGACGCTCGATCAGTTGCAGTTGCTCGGCCCCCGGCGGCAAGCCGTCGACGGCATCCGTCTGCTCGCGGACGCCGCGCTCGGTTCGAGCAACAGCGAGCGCATCGATCCGCCGGCTCACCGTTTCCAATTCGCCGATGACCTGTTGCCACTGCAACTGCAATTCCGGGGCGTCGATGACGGCCAAGACCTCGCCTGCATCGACCGTTTGTCCGTGCTGGGCGCGGACCTCGGCCACGCGGCCGCTCACCGGGGCGAACAACTCCTGGCGGTCAACGGGCAACAGCGTCGCCGGGGCCGCGGCCTCAAAGGTCGTGGGAATGAACGTCAGAGCAGCGACCGCCACAGCAATCGCGGCGATGGCCCACGCCCATTTTGGCAGGCCCGCACGTCGAGTCTCCGCTTGGTGCTGCGCACGGCGAACGAGCCTGCGCGTGAGTGGCCCGTCGAGGGCTGCGGCACGCCCAAGCGCGCCGGCGCAAAGTTCGGCGAGTTCCGCCGTCTGCACCGCGGCGTCGGCCGGCCCGGCGGCAGAAAACCACTCGGCGAGAAACACCGCATCGGCGCGACTCGCCGTGCGTGGCTGATCCGCACCGGTCGAGTCGGGCTGGCGAGCCAGCGGAAAAGCCACTGGCGCCGCCGCAAGCGTCCTGGCATGCGTCGCATCGAGATATGCCGCTGTCACTTCCGTCAACGGGGGCGGAAGATCGTCGCTGGCGGTCGGCCCCGCAGAGAATTCGCCGGCGCTGAGCGGCTCGCCCCAGTCGGCGATCCTGGCGGCGAGCCCTTCGGCGCGGCGGGTGAACTCAGTCCGCGCCTCCACGTGATCCACGCCGCTTACAGCCAACGCGCGCCAGCGGCGGCCGCGCCGCAGGAGCACCGTCAGCCGCTCGCATCCCAGCAGGCGCCGGCCTTCATTAGCGGCGACATAGCCCAGCGGCTCCAGGCGACTCTCGCGCTGCAGGCCGCGCACCAACGGTCCGCTGCGACGCAACGCGTCGTCGCCGGTTGAGAGGCTGCGTAATGCGCTGAACGCGTGAAAGTCGCTGGCTGCCGCGGCGACGGCCGACGCAAAATCTTGCAGGCTGTCGAGCTGTTCGGTCGACGCCTCGCCGCTCACGGCGATCTCGATCACCCCATGGGGATGCGCAGGGTCAATGGCGTTGGGGATCGTCTGCCACAAACGACCGCGTGGACTGTCCGGCTGCCCGTTGGCCAGCTTGAGAGCGACTTGTGCTCGTCGCGTTGTTTCGTCAGCAGGCCGGGCAGACTCGGCCCCGCCGGCGGATTCGCCGACCTTCTGCAGGTCGCCGCCGCTGGTGGCCAGCCACACGGCAACCTGTGGCGCCGGGCCCCAACACGCGGCAAACTCGTCGATCGCGCGGGCGTAGAACGCCCGGGCCGAGATCGCCGTTCGAGCGGCGTCGTGCAGGCGCGCAATCGCTTCTTCCTGCTGGCGCCAGCAGGCGTCGGCGTCGAAGGCGGAATGCAACGGAATCATGCGCACACTGGGCGAGGAGAGCCGCACTGGGATTCGCTCCGGCGGCGTTGGCGGGCAACTTTCAGTATACGCATCGAGTCCCGCGGTCCCGCGCACCGCAACGCGGTAAATGGCGACTCGCGACCCGCCAGCACTGCCAGCGGCGCCGGATTGTCAACGTGGCGGAAGTTTGCTCGTTGCGCGGGAATTGCTGGTCAATCCGGTCGTAGGGCGCCGAAAACGACAGCATGTCCGCGCACCAGCGCGGCAGGCCCGCGCGCCCGGTCCGCCGGTGCGCACGTCCTTGCAGTCTTTTCGCTCCATGTCGCACGCTCGTCCCGCAAGTCGCCTGATTGCCGCTCTGGCCCTGGCCTGCAGCCTGGCGCCGGGCTGCGCGGTGCGGAAGGAACAGCCCTTCAAAGCCGCCTGCGACGACGACTGCTACAAGGCGATTGCCACCAAGATCGAGTACCCCACGGTGCAGCAGTGCTGCGCCCTGGAGGATGACTGGGCGGCATTGCCGCCGGTGACGCTGGCCCATCCCGGCGAGATTGAGTACTGGAATCTGGGGCTCGAAGAGACAATTCAGATCGCGCTGGCTCAGTCGCAGGTGATTCGCGACCTGGGTGGCGCGGTGCTGCGATCGCCGGGCGACGCGACCACCACGGTTGATCCCGCGCTGCAGGAAACCGATCCGCGGTTCGGCATCGACGCGGCGCTCTCGGCGTTTGACGCGCAGTTCTCCACCAGCGTTTACGCGGAGAAAAATGACCGCGCGCTGAACAACCAGTTCTTTGGCGGCGGCACGCGGATCCTGCAGCAGGACGCGATGGTGTTTCAGTCGGCCATCACCAAACAGGCCGCCACCGGCACCCAGTTCACCGCGCGCCACAACATCGACTACGACGCCAACAACGCCCCCGGCAATCAGTTTGCCAGTGCGTGGAATACGAACATCGAAACCGAATTCCGCCATCCGCTGCTGCAGGGCGGCGGGATCGATTTCAACCGCATCGCCGGGCCGACTCGCACGCCGGGCGTATACAACGGCGTGCTGATCGCACGCGTCAACACCGACGTGAAGCTGGCCGACTTTGAACTCGCCGTGCGCGATTTGGTCTCCAACGTGGAGAACGCCTACTGGGATTTGTACTTCGCCTACCGCGATCTGGACGCCAAGGTCGCGGCCCGCGACGCGAGTCTGGAAACGTGGCGAAAGATCCAGGCGCTGTACTCGACTGGCCGTCGCGGCGGCGAAGCGGAGAAGGAAGCCCAAGCTCGCGAGCAATACTTCCTGTTCCAGGAAGAAGTGCAGAACGCACTGTCCGGACGCTTGATCGACGGCACTCGCACCGGCAACGGCAGCGGCGGCGGCACGTTCCGCGGCCAGGGCGGCGTTCACGTGGCCGAGCGTCGCCTGCGGATGCTGCTGGGCCTGTCGCCGGCCGATGGTCGTTTGATTCGTCCCGCGGACGAGCCGATCAACGCCCCGCTGGTGTTCGACTGGCAGGAGGTGACCAGCGAAGCGGTCGCCCGCCGGGCCGAACTGCGCCGGCAACGGTTCCTGACCCGACGGTACGAGTTGGAGTGGATCGCCAGCAAGAATCATCTGCTGCCGCGGCTGGACGCGGTGGGCCGTTATCGCTGGCGGGGGTTCGGTCACGACCTGCTGGATAACAGCCCCACGCTGGGTCGATTCGACAACGCCTACGGCAATCTGACGGACGGCGACTTCCAAGAGTGGCAGCTCGGCATGGAAATGACGATCCCGCTGGGCTACCGGCAAGCGTTCGCCGGCGTGCGCAATGCCGAACTGCAACTCGCCCGCCAGCGCGCCCTGTTGCGGGAACAAGAGCGGCAGGTGCTGCATGACGTGGCCGGCGCGGTGGCCGACCTGGATCGGGCGCGGATGATCTCCGAAACGACCGCCAACCGGCTGGCCGCCGCCCAACAGCAGCTGGCCGCGACGACCGCCGCCTACGAAGCCGACAAGGCGCCGTTGGATCTGCTGCTGGAAGCCCAGCGTAGCGTCGCCGACGCCGAGAGCCGGCACTTCCGCTCGCTGGCCGAGTATGCCGTCGCAATGAAGAACGTGCACTTCGCCAAGGGCACGCTGCTGCCCTACGACGGCGTCTACCTGAGCGAGGGTCCCTGGTGCCGCGAAGCGTACGCCGACGCGGCCCAACTCGAACGCCGCCGCGGCAAGCCGCGCGAGTTGAACTATGCGTCAGCCCGCGCGCCGCGCGTGAGCCGGGGTTCGTACGACCAACACCCGGCCATGGCCCAAGCGTTGCCGCTGGCCGAACCGGCTCCGCCGATATCGGCGCCGGCCGAGACTGATGAGAGCGCCGAGCCGCTCGCGCCGACGCCCGAAGCAGAATCGAAAGACACCTCCGCGGTTGACCCCAACACGGAAATCTTGCCGACCCTGCACACTGCCGCGCCGGCTCGGCAGTTCCCGCTTCCGCCAGCCTCGCAGTGAGCGGCCTACACGCCGGCTAGCCCGCGGACTGCAGCGAACTGGCCTGCATCTGCTGGGCCAAATGCTTCGACAGGGCCGCGGGGGTGGGGTGCTCGAACGCTTCGATGGGCGAGAGCTGCACGCCCAGCACGTCTTCAAACGCGGCGCTCAATTCCAATGCGGTGAGCGAATCGACGCCCAACTCGGGGAACGTGGCGTTGGCGTCCAAGTCGCCGGCGTCCTCGCCAACATGGTTGCGAATCCAACCCAGCAGCCAAGTTGAGATCTCCGCCGCCAGCTCGTCGCGCGTGAGCTTGTCGAGTTCATCGAGAAACGCGGGCCGCTGCTGCACGTCGCCTGCGGATTGCTCAGCGCCTGCTTCGGCGACGCTCGGGCGACGCCACTCGGCCAACGACGGCAACTCGCCCGCCTCGAACATCTCGCGGCAGCGGTTGCGCTGCACCTTGCCGCTGGTGGTTAGCGGCAACCCGCCGGGGCGCAGCAGCACGATCGCGTGCGGGTCCAGCTCGTACTCGTCGACGACCGCGGCGCGGACCGCCTTGAGCACCGGCGTCAGGTCGCCGCGGCGATGCTCGCGACCGACTTGGTGGACGACAACCAGCCGGTCCTCGGCGCCCTCGACCACCGCGAAGGCCGCGCCGGAGTCGACAGCCGCGTTGGCGTCGCGGACCGTTTGCTCAATATCCTGCGGATAAAGATTGCGGCCGCGAATGATAATCACGTCCTTCAGCCGCCCGGTGACAAACAGCGAGCCGTTGTGGAGAAACCCTAAGTCGCCGGTGCGCAGATAGGGCCTTTCGGAGTCCGGCAAGCGGGCGCCAAATGCCGCGAAGTTCTCCTGCGGGCGATTCCAGTAGCCGGCGGCGACCGAGGGGCCAGCGACCCACACTTCGCCAATCACGCCGTCGGGGACTTGCTCGTTGGTGGCCGGGTCGACGATGGCCACGTCGACTCCGCCAAGCGGGCAACCGCAGTTGACCAACGACTTGGCGGGCGTGCCATTGGCGGCCGGAACGGCACGACCTGCGGCGATCTCGGCTCGGTCGACATTCAACAGCGCGGCCTCGCCCGCGGCGTGGCCGCCGCTCACCAACAGCGTGGCTTCGGCCAATCCGTAGCAGGGATAGAATGCTTCGCGCCGGAAACCGCTTGAGGCCAGGGCCTTCGCAAAGTTGTCGAGGGCGGCGGGGTCGATCGGCTCGGCGCCGCAAAACGCCAACTGCCAGTTTGAAAGGTCCAGCGCCGCCGCTTGCTCAGCGGTCGTTTTGTCGGCACAGAGCTGGTAGGCGAAATTCGGAGCGCCGCTGATCGCCGATCGCGTGGCCGACAGCTTCTCAAGCCACGCCAACGGCCGCTTCAAAAATGCCGCCGGCGACAACAGGTGGCTCGTCCCGCCGACGTACAACGGGGTGAGGATGCCGCCGATGAGCCCCATATCGTGGTATGCGGGCAGCCAAAACACGCCCGCGGGACACGTGTCGTCGGCCCCGGCGATTTCCAGGCCGAACCCGCCGCGAATGGTCTCCAGATTCGCCAGCAGGTTGCCGTGCGAAATCATCACGCCGCGCGGATCGCTCGTCGAACCCGACGTGTATTGCAGGAAGCAGAGATCGTCGTGCCGGGCGGGATGCACCAATGCCGGCCTGGTTGTCGCGAGTTGATCGACGGCAATCCACCGCGCCGCTTGGACCGCAGGCGACTGTTGGTCGAGTTGGACCGTTTCGAGCGTGGCGGCGGTCGTCAGTACGGCCGCGGCGTCGGAATCGGCGACAATCGCGTCCAGCCGCGGCGAGGGCCGACGCGGCTTGGGAAAGGTCGCCGGCACCGGCACGACGCCAGCGTACAGGCACCCGAAGAACGCGGCGATAAAGTCGAGGCCGGGCGGGAAAACCAGCGCCGCTCGGTCCCCGGGGGCTAGTTGGGCGGCCAATTCGTGCCCCACGGCCGCGGCCCGGGCGTCGAGTTGGGCGTAGCTCGACTGCGTCTCGGCGCCGGCCTCGTCGGTGAATGTGAACGCCGGGCGACTGCCGAGTTCGCGGGCCCGGCGTCGCAGCAACTCGGCTACGGACGCCAGCGGCGGTTCGGCGGCGTCAGCGGGCGGATTCATGGCGAGTCCCACGGCGGGGGAGTGCGCACCGGCAACCGGTGCGGAGGCGGCAAGCAACATGACAACAGTCCTGACAGCACGCAAACACGGGCCGCCGCGGACCTCAGGGCTCGGCAGCGGCGAGCTTCGCCCCGATGCGACGCTCAGATAGAGTAGCGGGAACGGACCGCCAAGTGCAACAATCCGCGCCGAAACCACAGCGAATCTGCAGCGTGCAGCGGGCCTTTAGGGACTGTCGGCGTCGTCTGCCGTAGGCTGCTGCGGTGCGGGAACCCCCGGCGTCTCTGCCGGCGGAGCCACGCTGGGAATCGCTCCCGGCTGCCTGAGCGTGACCGGAGGCACCCCGGGAATGAGCGGCGTGATCTGCGAATTGAGCAGCAGCACGCCGGCCCGCTGGCGCTGGTTCGGATTCTCCGTGGTCGAGAATTCTTGCACGCTCAGTCCCGCCACCGCCCGGGCTGGGGGATGCGAATCGATGATTGCCAGATTCTCGCAGCGAAGACGGCGGATCAACAGTTCGTCTTCGACAAGTCCGCAAAACTCGTTTCCGCCGCTGTCGGTCAGCACCAGGACGCCGCGGCGCCCGCCTTGCTGGTCCAGCGTCGAACCCAGCTTGGCCAGCCCGGCGCCCCGCCCGGCCGGATCCGTGACGACCAGCTCCTGGCAGCGAATCGTCTTCGCTTCCAGTTCGCCGCAGGCGACTTGCTTCGACTCCACGACATTGAGAATCTTGTCGCGAATGGCCGCACCCAGCGCGAAGAACAACAGCGGGTAGACAATCCAACGTTCGCGTTCGCTCATCGGGCGTAATGGGGGCTCGGGGTGTCCGGTGGATAAAGGGCCAGGACGCCGCGGGATCGCTCGCCGCACGCGCCCGGCGGATCAAATCGCTACTGCGGGCGCTGAAAATAGAGCGAGCCCAGCCGCCGGTCGGCCCCGACTTCGTTGAAGGTAAAGCCGACCAAACCGTCCTCGCGGCGATCAAAGCCAAGCTCGAAGCGACGCCGGGTCGCTTCGCCCTCCTCGCCGGCCGCGGGCGTGACGATCTCGATCACCATGCCGGCCGGGCCCTTCTCGAGCACCTTCCACGTCCCCTGGACTGGTTGGCCCGTGGCGTCGCCCGACAGCGCGAGGCGAACCTGCGCGGCGTCGATGAATTCCAGTTCCACCCGCACGTCGTGCTGCTCCCAGTCGGAGACGACCGCGGGGCGGTCAGCCGTCTCGGCGGGAGCAGCGTCGCTGGCCGCAGTATCGGTCAGCGCACGGTACCGGTCCGCTTCGCGCTGCGCCTTGGCGGCCGCCGTGTCGGGGACGCCAACCCACTTGCCGCGCAGCTCGGCAGCGCCGTTCATCCCGCAGCCGGCGATGCCGCCGATAAGCAGTAGCAAGACAGTCAACTCAAGACAACGGGCGAGCATACGGCGAGCTGGACTTGGCGCGGGGAAACGGGGGCGAGCAAGCCCTCAAGATAGCCTGCCGCCGCCGCGGTGGCGACCGCACTGGCGCGGTCCGGCGCGGGCTGCCCTAGTACGCCGGCCGATCGCCGGCCTCCCCCCCGACCCACCAGGGGAGCCATGCCAGCACGACCTCGTCCACCGCGATGTCGCTCTTGCGGGGGCTGACCTCGACCCGGTTCAGCTTGAGATTTGCCGGCTCGAAGTCGAGCTGCAACTGCTGGATGTCCCGCTCACAGTCGGCTTTGACCTCCAGCAGTTTTTCGCGGGCCTCCTCGACCTCCGCCTCGGCCCGGGCGGCGCGGCTGCGGGCCTCCATCGTCTGCCGGCCGCTGCTGGACGTGTAGATCTGCTTGCGGGTGCGGCCGCCGAACGCCTTGATCGCCACCACTTCGACGACCCGCAGGATCATTTCCCAGACGCGGCTCCAGAATCGCGACTTCACCTCGGCAAGCTTCTTTTCCGCCTTGGCCAGATTGGCTTCGGCGCGCTCGGTGTCTTTGGCGAACTTCGCGCGGACGCGATCTTTCTGCTCGTCGCGGCGTTCGCGGGCCAGCTGGCTCATGCGGACGCGGAAGTCGCCTTCGCTCTCCCCCGCGTCGCTACGGGCGTCCAACTGCGCACACTCCCAGGCGACGTACCGCTCCGTTTGGTAGAGCCGATCCTCCAGATCGCCCGCCCAAGACTTGTAGCTCTTCGGCTCGGCGGCTTCGCCGGGGATGTCGGCGTAGGCGGCTTCGCCATGCGGATTCTCAGCCAGCGACGGCGCCGTATCGAACACCATGGCCGAGTGCCACAGCGGTCGCGGCAGTTCGCCGTGGATCGGCTGCAACGCGACGAACTCGCGCCACGCATCGACGTCGTCGCTGGCCTTGACGAAGTGCAGCCGTCCCGCGCCAACCAGCGCGGGGCGGTAGGCGAGCTTCGCCCCCGGCGGCGGCGGTTCGCTGACCGGCCAGAACCGCTGCGGCACGTCGGCGGACAGCACGGGGCGGGCGCCGGCAACAGAGTCGCGCAACCCGCTGGTCGTGGCCGGCGTCGCTGAATCGGAGTCAGTGGCAGCTGCACCTGATGCCGCGGCGGCCGCGGCCGCCTGCGCCTTGCGATCGTGCATCAATCGCGCAATATGCGCCCGCGTCAGCGGCCCGGCGAGATACGACATGGCCCACCGCGTCTGAAACACCGAGGGGGCGTTGTCATGCACGTTGTTCATCAAGAACACGCGGTTGCCCAACGCGGCGAGCGTGGCCTCCATCTTGCCGCGGTCGAACTTGGCGCCCGCCTCGGCCGAGGCGCCCTCCAGCCCCTCGATCACCCGCGCTTTGTCACGCTCGGTCTGCAGCCGGCCCAGAAACCACGTGCCGGCGTTGGAGAGTCCCTTGTAGTCGAGGTCCACCGGGTTCTGCGTGGCCAACACGCAACCCAGGCCAAACGCGCGGGCCTGTTTGAGCAGCGTGAGCATCGGTCGCTTGGTGGGCGGGTTGCCCAACGGCGGGAAGTAGCCGAATACTTCGTCCATGTACAGCAAGGCCCGCAGGCTGCCGGTGCCCGGTTGGGTGCGCATCCACGCCAGCACCTCGTTCAGCAGGATGGTCACGAAGAACATCCGCTCGCTGTCGCTGAGATGCGCAATCGACAGAATCGACAACCGGGGGCGCCCCTCGGGCGTGTACAGCAGACGCTGCACGTCCAGCGGCTCCCCTTCCATCCAACTGCTGAACGAGGGCGATGCCAGCAGGTTGTTCAGCCGCATGCCCAGTTCCAGGCGATCGGCCGCCGGGAAGAAGGTGTCGAGATCGACGACGCCTACCCGCTTGAACGGCGGCGTCTGGATCTCGTGGATGAGCGCGGCGAGGTCCAGATCGCGACCGTCGCGCCACGCGTGGTCCAGCACGTTGGACAGCAGAATGTGCTCGCGGCTCTTCACCGGGTCGGCGTCGATGCCCAACAGGGCCAACACGCCGGACGCAGCCGATTGCACGCGGTCGCGGTACGCGTCGCCGTCGTTCATGACCGCCGACGGCGGCGCGTTGAACGACTTGAGGATCGTCAGCGGCACGCCGGCGGTGGAGCCCGGCGTGTAGATCACCTTGTCGACCGCGGCGTTGTAGCGGCCGATGCGCTCGCCGCTCTGGCCCCACTTGCCCAGGCCGTTGCGCCACAGTTCCGCGGTCTGAGCGGCGAAATCATCGGGCGAGAGTCCCTTGCGCGCCGCAACGCTCTCGTCGATCCAGGGGCGAAAATCGTCGGGCCGCAACTCGGGGAACGTGAGCAGCAAGTTGCCCAAGTCGCCCTTGGGGTCGATGGCGATGGCCGGGATGCCGTCCAGCCCCGCTTCCTCCAGCAACGATAGGCACAAGCCCGTCTTGCCGCTGCCGGTCATGCCGACGCACACAGCGTGCGTGCAGAGATCTTTGCTGTCATAGAGCAGATCGGCGGCGGTTTCCCCCGTCGCCAGATCGTGCCTGCGGCCCAAGTAGAACGAGCCGAGTTGTTCGTAGGTGGCTGTCAATTGTCAATCGTCCGTGTTCCGTTGTGAACGGTGAATGGGCCGCGCCGGACAACGGACAACTGACAACGGACCACTGACGGGGCGCTTACTTGAGCACCTTCCGCAGCAGTTCCTCGACCTGCGGCCCGCCCTGCTTGCGGACGAAATTCAGCACAATGCCCACAAACTTCATGATCATCGATTTGGAGAGCCCCAGCGACTTGAAGGCTTCCAGCAGCGCCCCCAGTCCGCCGATGCCGCCAAACAGTTTGGCGAGCAGGCCCATGATCCCGCCAGTGGCGTTGGGGTCGAACTGCGGCGCCTTGCCCAGCAAGTCGCCCAACCCCGGCACGGCGCCCAGCACCTGGGAGAAATCATCGCCGCTGAGGCGGTTCTCCGCCACCTTCAGCACTGCGCCGACGCCGCCCTCGGCTTGGTCGCGCTGCACGTTGAGGGTCTTCACCAGTTCGTCGATCAACTCCATGACATGCTCCAGTGCGGTTGGAGGCGCCAGGCGACGCGGCTCGGCGACGCCGCGGGAAGAATGAGCAGGAAACCCCAGCCGGCGGCTAAGTCGTCGCTGTGCGGTTGCCGTCGAATGTAGCGGCTGGCCCTGTTTCTAGCAAACTTCGCGGCAGCGCCCGCGGCGCATGAAAAACCGCCGGCGGATCGAGCGATCGGCCGGCGGTCAGTCAGGGGTGGCTGATGGGACTCGAACCCACGACATCCAGAATCACAATCTGGCACTCTAACCAGCTGAGCTACAGCCACCATGCGGCGAGTCGGGCAATGGTACCCCGGCCGGCACGGTCCGGTCAACGGGCGAGTCCTGGGCGGGCGCGTCCGGGACGCCCGCTAGCGAGTACGACGCAGCCGCCAAATCACGGCCGCCGCCACCACGCCGGTCGCCATGCCAGCGACGAAAGCGAGCAAGCCCGCGGGAAATTCGGCCGTCGTAACGTGAGCGAGAATGGCTTCCATAAGAGAAACTCCGCACGAGGAAAGGTTCGCGGCGTCGCCTTCGACGCACGCGTAGGATTTTGGTGTGTCTGTCGGCCGGGTCCAGCCGGCCCGCTCTAGCCGGCGGGCCACCGCCCGCCGGGAGGTAGTCACGCCGCCGCGCTCCCGGACCGCGTGGCGGTCCGGCTGGCGGTCGGCCGCGAGAGCTAAGGAGTTGCCGTGGTGGCAGGTTCGCCCGTGGGCAACTCTTCGAGGAACTCGCGGTACGCGCGATCCAACTCGCCAAAACTGCGGTCAGCCGCTACCGCGATTGTATCGGGTTTATCGCGGCCCGCGTAGATCTGCTGCAGCAGTTCCGCAAACGCTGGGCGAAAAGCGCCCTGCTGGGCGTCCATGAAGAAGGCGGCCAGCCCTGCGCTCTGGCTGTAAAGCTGCGGCAAATCGCTTCGGTTTTGTAGGTCGGGCATCGCCAGCGGGCACAGCTCCGCCAACGGCACGTAGAAGTTGTCGACCAGCCGACGATGCCGAGCCGCCGGCAGCCGGCCCGCCGCTGGGTTACCGATGACGTACGCCTGCGGCGTCTCGCCCTCTCGGCCCAGCGGCAGCAGCGACTCGAAATAGCACGCCACGCCCTCGATCGCCCAGGCGTTGCTCGTGGCGGCGGTGCGGCGACCGCGCGGCTTGGCCTCCTCGAAGAACTGATGCACCGCTTCGTGAGAGATCGTGCCGGGGTCCTGCTGAGCGCCGGCGAAGAAGTGGCTCTCCCGCTCGCGATCGAAATAGATGCCCAGCGTGATCTCGATCTGCGGCTGCCGCCGCGCGAGCGCCGCGTTGTACTCGTCGCGACTGCGATGGTAGTAAACGCGGAACGGGCGACGACGGTACCCGGTCGGCTCCTTGCCGTCCAAGCGAGCCTGCAGCTCGGCGGCCGACACTTCGAACTCGCCAAACAGTTGCCGCCACAGTTGGTGGAGCGTCTCCAGCCGCACGGCCAACTCCACGCCCGCCGCGCGACTGTGATTGGTTTGTACCAGCACGTGATCGGTCCGGACCGTCCAGCCGCGCTCGAGCGTCGCGTGGCGCTCGGCGTCCTCCTCAACGCTGATCCACTTCTGACCCCAGGGTCGCAGTCCGGCGGCGAACTTGTCGGCGTGCTTCGCGGGAATCCAGCCGAGTTGCGGATCCCAGGAGTTGCCCAACTCCAACTGCCGCGCCGCATAGCCGCCCGCCCAGGCGTCGCCGACGCGGCGGTAGCCAAGCAGCCGCCGCGCGTCGGCGTGGTCCGGCTCCGCGGCGACGACGCGGCAGGCCAGCCGTAATGCACTGGCAACGTCCGCGGCTTCGACCGCCGCCTGCACCTGCTCGAATAACTCGTCCGCCTCGCCGGCCGCAGCAACTGACGGCAACTCGCCCGTGTACACGTCGCCGGGCACGAACAGCACGTTGCCTTTGAATTCGTCGCCAGATGCGGTGCGCACCGCGAACGCGGCAACGAGCAGCAGCGGCAGGCGAAAGCAAAGCATCAGCAGCAAGAGGCAGGTGAGCGGGGCGGAATCCCTTGATTATACCACGCCCTGTAACTCACCCGGCTTTAGACGGCAAGCTCCAGGGCACAGGATCGACGGGATGCACGGGATTTACAGGATGACAGCGCGACGACGCCGCACATTCCTATCCTGTCGATCCTAACAATCCTGCAATCCTGTTCCCTGCATACAGCGATTCGACAGCGGCGAGTTCACTCGTCGGCAAACGCCGCGTCGAATGCCACGTTGCTGGGGGCGAAGTCGAGGTTGCGCACGAACTCGCACGCCTCGGTCGCGCCGTGTTGGCGCTCCATGCCGCTGTCTTCCCACTCCACCGACAGCGGGCCCTGGTAGTTGATCTGGTTCAGTGCGCGGATGATCTCTTCGAAGTTCACCCCGCCGCGGCCCGGGGAGCGGAAGTCCCAACCGCGCCGCGGGTCGCCGAAGTTGAGGTGGCTGGCCAAGATCCCGCTGCGGCCGTCCAGCGTGACGATCGCGTCTTTAATATGCACGTGGTAGATACGGTCGGGGAACGCGCGGATGAATTCCACCGGATCAACGCCCTGCCAGATGAGATGGCTGGGGTCGAAATTGAAGCCGAACTCCTCGCGGTTGCCCACGGCGTCGAGCGCCCGACGGGCCGTGTGAATGTCGAACGCGATCTCGGTGGGATGCACTTCCAGCGCGAACCGCACGCCGCACTCGCCGAACACGTCAAGGATGGGATTCCACCGCTCGGCGAACAACTGAAAGCCCCCTTCCAACATCGACTCAGGAACCGGCGGGAACGAATACAGCAGGTGCCAAATCGACGAGCCGGTGAAGCCGTTGACCACTTCCACGCCGAACTTCTTGGCGGCGCGGGCGGTGTTCTTCATTTCCTCGGCGGCGCGGCTGTTCACGCCGGCCGGGTCGCCGTCGCCCCACACGTACGGCGGCAGGATCGACTTGTGCCGCTCGTCGATGATGTCGCACACTGCCTGGCCGACGAGGTGATTGCTGATGGCGTGGCACTCCAGGCCTGCCGTCTCCAGCGCGTGTCGCTTGGCGTCGCAATAGCCGTCGTCGGCCAGCGCCTTGTCGACCTCGAAATGATCGCCCCAACATGCCAATTCGAGCCCGTCGTAGCCGAACCCGGCCACCATCTCGGCAAGTTCCTGCAACGGCAGATCGGCCCACTGGCCGGTGAACAAAGTGACGGGACGCGACATGGCGAATGACTCCGACTGAGAGAGGCAACAAGAAGCGAAGCCGCCATTGTCTCGCGACCCGCACGCGTTGACAAGTTGCGAAGGGGCGGCGATTCGCGGGGCGAGCGGGGTGGCGTGAGCTCACTGTTGGCTCAGGTTGCCAAAGCATGTGCGAAACAGGGGGCTCACGCCCCGTCGCCGACGCGGCGTTGGCCCCAGGGCGTGCTAGAATTGAGGACCGCACATCCATCACAACCGTTTTGCGTGGCCATGTTCGCTTGCCGTCTGTTCGCTGCCGTTCCGCTGGTCGTTGTCCTGCTGACGACGTCCAGCCGTGCGGCCGCGCCGATTGAAATTGAAGTCGCCGCCGTGCCAGGCGCACCGGTGAGCGAGCTGCAGACCTGGTCCCGCGTGTTGGGCCGCATTGACCTCGCGCGCGTGACGCTCCGCGGGGCGCGCGGCAATGAACAGCCCGAAGTCAAAACCGAAGACTACGGCGGCGTCACTCGGTACAAAGTGCGGGCGCTGCTCTCGCGCGGCAACGAACTGGTTCTGCCCGGCGGGAGGTTCGGGCTGGGCGACAGCGACAAGCTGAAAGAGCACCTGCTGGGTTTGCCCGAGGCGCTGGATGAAGCGTCGATCGAGCGCGGCCTGTTCGGGCTGACTCAGGAAGACTTTACCAACCTTCTGCGATCGTTTCGCGAACCGGTGCTCGATTCGACTGTCGATGTGCCACGCGGCGTCTGGCTGCGCGAGCAGACCGACGATCTGCCGGCCCCGTGCGAGTGGTCGCCGGCGGCGCGAAAGGCGCTCGCCAGTTCCAAGCCATTGGGCATTGAGCTGCGCGGCCTGTCGCGCGGCACGGCGGTGGCCATCGCGCTGCGGCAAGAGGGGCTCGCCCTGTTTCCCCGGCAGCACCGCCGGGAGCCGCTGCAACTGCAAATCAGCGAGCTGGCCAATCTCGACGACGCCTGGCCAACCGGGTGGAAGCCCGAGCAGACGATGCGGCAGATTGCGCCGGGCGCTTACCGCGTGACCACGATCGAGATCGCCAACTACACGCTCGCACAGGCGCTCACCGCCCTGGAGAAGCCGCTGGGGTTGCGAATTGTGTACGACCCCTGGGCGCTGGCCAAGAATCAGATCGATCCGACGAAGGTCATGGTGAAGGTGCCCCGCAAAAAGCTGTTGATCAAGAACGCCGTGACCACGTGCCTCAGCCAAGCCCGCCTGGCCGGCGAACTGCGAGTCGACGATGCCGGCGCCCCGTTTTACTGGGTCACGAAGTACGGCGAACTCAGCCCGCACGCGCCCTAATGGGCGATGTAAGATGTTGGATGTTTGATTGTTGAGGTGGGAAGCGGGCCCCGCATGCTGACATCAACAATCTAACATCTCCCATCCCACATCCACCCGAGGTGTGCCATGCTGCCAACCGCTTGTCCGCTGCTGCCGCCGTCGTGGAACGTGCCGCAAAAGTTTCGCGATCGGCTGGGCGAGAAGCCGGGCCGCCAGCGCGCGATGGTCGCCGAGGGCCACCTACTGCTGGTGCTGCACGCCCCGCCGACTGCCGACCACGATGTACGCGAAGGTCGGCTCTACTGGCGGTCGCCCGAGGGGCAATGGAAACCGGGGGCCATGCGTCACGGCGAGCCGCCCGTGGGCGAGTTGCTCGATGAATACGACCGGGCAATCGACTCGCTGCAGCAATCGATGACCACCGCGGGCGACTCGCGGGCCTACTTCAACATCCTCAACCGCCTGACGCCATTGATGCGGGCCATCCGCAACGTCCACCGCGTGCTGCAAGACGCCCGCGAGGCGATTCCCAACGATCGGCAGATTATCCTGCTGCGGGATCGGGCTTACTCACTGGCCCGAGCGGCGGAGTTACTGTACGACGACGCCAAGCATGGCCTCGATTTCGAAATGGCCCGCCGCGAGGAGGAGCAATCCGCCTCGGCCCATCGCATGGCGGTCTCGGCCCACCGGCTGAACGTGCTGGTGGCGTTTTTCTTTCCGGTGGCCACGGTGGCGGGCATCCTGGGGATGAACCTGAAACACGGGCTGGAAGACGCCGACAAGAGCAGCGGCCCCTGGCCCCTGCTCAGCGTCCTGGCGATTGGGCTGACCACGGGGGCACTGCTGGCACTGTTCGTCACCCGCAAGCCACGCGTGTAAAGCCGCGACCGCTGGTCGCGGACTGCGGCTTGTCCGCGCGAGTATCGCGTGCGCTGCGACATGCCCGTTTCCGCGACCAGCGGTCGCGGCTTTATGGGCGATTTCTTGCACCGCCGGGGCTGCGGCGAGAAACTCTGGAGAAAATGCGGCGGAAACTGTTCGCCGGCTGCATTATTCTCGTAGAGACATGCACGCCACGCCGCCGCTATCCGCCGACACTGACGATTTGGCCGCCGAACGCACGGCGTCCGATGGCATACTGCTGAGCCGATTCGCTCAGACGCACGACGAGGCGGCGTTCGCCGAGTTGGTGCGGCGGCACGGCCCGCTCGTGCTGGGCGCCTGCTGCCGCGTGCTGCAGCAAACGCACGATGCGGACGATGCCTTCCAGGCCACGTTCATGGCGCTGGCCCGCAACGCGGCGCGGTTGCGGGTGGGCGAGACGCTGGCGCCGTGGCTATACGCGGCGGCCCATCGCATTGCCCTACGGGCGGCCCAACAGCGCAATCGGCGCCAGGAGTCGACCATGCCCGGCGACGTCGTCGACCGCCGCAAGCCCTGGGACGACATGGAAGCGGCCCACCGGCTGCACGTGCTAGAGGAAGAACTCAACCGCCTGCCGCCCCGGCTCCGCGATCCGCTGGTGCTGCACTACTTGTTGGGCAAGACCAATCGGGAAGTCGCCGAGGAGTTGGGGCTGTCGATCCGCACGGTCGAAGGCCGGCAGCGCCGCGGCAAAGCAACACTGCGGCGCAACCTGGCGCTCCGGCGAGTCAGCCTGCCGCTGGCAACCGCGGCGTTGGTCGCCGCCCAGCAAGCCTCGGCGGCGTCCGTCGACGCGGCGCTCATCGAACAAACCGTAGCAGCCAGCTTGTCCTACGCGGCTGGCGAACCATCGACTGCGACCTTTCCTGAAACCGTAACACTCGCCCAAACAGAGGTGATTGCCATGACCACTTCCGCTCCCTCCGCTCTGTTGACCGCTGTCGTCGTCGCCCTGGTGGGAGGCACGGCCGTCGTGGCGAATCAGCAGTCAATCGGCGACAGCGCGCCGCGGCAACTCGCCCTGGCCGACGCCGAGCCGAGTCCCCGCGTCTGGCCGACGGCCGAAACCGCAGTGCAGGTCGCGCCAGCCAGCGGTGGAAATAATCTTCGCTCGGCATCGACCGAAGAAGCCACCCCTCCCATTGCCGGTGACGACCCATTCGCCCCTACGGAATCAGACGACAATCCGTTTTCCGACATCGGACAATCCTCCCGGGATGCGGCGGTGACCGTCGGCCCTCAATCCGCGTCCTCAGTCGCGACAACGCCCCAACCGCCGTCGCAGCCGCCAAGGCGTGACACGGACTTGCGACGTCTGACCGACAGTGAATACCGGCTCGAGGAAGCGATGTACGCCAAGATCAACCGGCTCGAGTACATCGACACGCCGCTGAATCAAATCACCGAAGCGTTGAGCGACGATTTGAGAATCCCAATTCTATTTGACTTGCCGGCACTCGACGGCGACGGAGTATCGCCTGAAATCGAAGTGTCCGTCCAACTGCCCGAGATGCAACTGCACTCGGCGCTTGATCTGCTGCTCCGCAATTCTGGCGCTGGACTCGACTATGTGATACGTGACGAAGTGCTGCTGATCACGACGATCGACCGTGCCAAGTCGCTGCTTGAAACGCGGATCTACGATGTCGGCGAATTGGCCGAATTCCACGGAGTGAGTGCAGACGACTTGAGCCAACTGATCTTGATGGGCGTCGGCGACCGCGAGAGTTGGAGCAACGAGGGCGGTCCCGGTACAGCAACGTCCATCGGCAACAACGGACTACTCATCCGTCAGACGCAGGCCATCCACCGCGAAGTCGCCGAATTCCTCGACCAGTTCAAACGGCTGAGCAACTACAATCGCTGACGCCACGAGACTCTCCAATGCGTCTCGCTGGGTCGTTGCGCGACCAGCGGCCGCGGCTTTACAGCAGTTGGTCCAACTCCTTGACCAATTCTTCAAACCGGTCAAGCGCCGTGCGCACCGGCGTCGGCTCGGCCATGTCCACGCCCGCGTCGCGCAGCAGGTCGAGCGGGTCCTTGGAGCAACCGCCCTTGAGGAACGACAAATAGTCGTCCAGCTCTGATTGGGAGCCCTCCAGCACGCGTTCGCTCAGCGCGATCGCCGCCGACAGGCCCGTGGCGTACTTGTACACGTAGAACGCCCGGTAGAAGTGCGGAATGCGGAAGCACTCCAACTGCAGCTCCTGGTCGATGGCAAAATCCGGACCGAAGTAGTCGCTGAGCAGCGTGCCGTAAATCGCCTTGAACGATTCGACCGTGAGCGGCTCGCCCGTCTCGGCCGCTTCGTGGGTGAGCTTTTCAAACTCGGCGAACATCGTCTGTCGGATGATCGTGCCGCGGATCGCGTCGATATCGCGGTTGATCAGGTAGGCGCGCTCGGCATCGCTCTTGGCTTGAGACATCAGATGCCGGCTGAGCAGTTGCTCGTTGAACGTGCTGGCCACCTCGGCGACGAAGATCACGTAGTCGTAGTACACGAACGGCTGATGCTTGGCGCTGTAATAGCTGTGCATCGAGTGCCCCGCCTCGTGCGTGAGCGTGAACACGTGGTCGAGCACTGTCGGCTGGTAGTTCATCAGGATGAACGGCGACGCGTCGAACGAGCCGCAACTGAACGCGCCGCTCTGTTTGCCGCGGTTCGGATAGCGGTCGCACCAGCGAGCGGTCGTCAGGCCGTCGGCCAGGGCGCCGCAGTACTCACTGCCCAGCGGCTCCAGCGACTTGAGCACCACGTCGACCGCTTGCTTCCATGAGCGCTTCTGATCGAGGTCAGCCAGGATCGGCGCGTAGGTATCGTAGTGGTGAATCTCGCGCAGCTTCATCTTCCGCCGCCGCAGATCGAAATACTGGTACAGCACCGGCAACCGTTCCCGCACCGCGGCGATCAGGTTGTCGTACACCGCGGCGGGGACGTTGTCGGGGAACAGCGCGGCAGCGCGGGCGCTCTCGTGGCCGCGGGCCTTGGCGTAGTACACGTCCCGCTGGATCGATCCGCTGAGCGTCGCGGCGAGCGTGTTCTCGTGGGCGGCGAACACCTCGTAGTACTGGTGAAACGCCTTCTGCCGGACGCTGCGTTTGGGCGCGTGCAACAGCGCCGAGAACGACGAGTGCGACAGCTCAATCGTCTCGCCCAACTCGTTCTTGATGGCGCCGAACTTCAGATCGGCGTCGGTGAGCTGGCGGAACGCCTTGTTCGCGGCGTCGGCCATCTCGCTCTGCATGGCCAGCAACCGCTCCTCGGCCTGCGAAAGCGTGTGGGGGCGATAACGTTCGATCCGCTCCAAGATCAGCCGGTACGGAGCGAGCTCTTTGGCCTCCTTGTACTCGGCAAACTGCTTCTTCGAGATCGCCATGATCTCCGGTCGAATGAAACTGGCCGCCTGGGCCGCTTGGCTGGCGACGTTTTGGTACCGGCCGACCATTCGCTGATAGGCGCTGTTGGTCTGATCTTCCGTCGTTTTCAGAAAAGCGTACGTCCCGATCCGTTCGCCGGCCCGGTCGAACTTCTCGTCAAACTTCAGGCACTTCGCCAACTGAGTCGCGCCGTCGGCCAGCGTGCCGCGGAACTGTTCGAACTTGGGGATCTGCTTTTTCCACTTCTCGAACGCCGCTTCCCACTCGTCATCGTTGGCGAACAGCGTCGACAAATCCCAGGTGTCGTCCGCCTTGACCGCCGAACGCGCGGGGAGCATCTTGGCCTTCGGCTTGGACTTGGATTTGCCGGCGACAGACGTTTTGGAAGCGGTCATAGGAAGCTAGTGATCAGTTATCGGTGACCAGTGATCCGTGTTCGTGTTGTGCCAGTCACCGAACACTGGTAACCGATAACTGGTCACTGCTCACCCGCGCAGCGCCTCGCCTACCATCGCCACGCGAGGGTGCCCCAGGCGAGGCCGGCTCCGAAGCCGCACATGACGACGTGGTCGCCCGACTTGATGCCGCCGCCGCGGACCGTTTCGTCCAGCGCGATGGGAATGCTGGCCGCCGAGGTGTTGCCGTAGCGATCCAGATGCATGACGACCCGCTCGCGGCTGATTCCCATGGCGTCGACCGCGGCGTCGAGAATCCGCACATTGGCTTGGTGAAACAGCCAGCAGTCGATTTGCTCGGGCTTCAGGTCCGCATGCTGCAGCACTTGCTTCACGTCCTCGTCGACCAAGCGCACGGCCCACTTGAAGACGGAGCGGCCCTCCATCTGCATGAACCAGCGACGATCGAGATTGCCGTCGGGGTAGACTTCGGGCGATTGCACGCCGCCGACCGGGCGCGTGAGCAAATCGACACGGCTGCCATCGGCGCCAATCGTGTAGGCCAGGGCGCCCTGTTCTTCGCTGCCGCCAGCCAACAGCACGGCCCCGGCGCCGTCGCCGAACAGCGGGTAAGTCGTCTTGTCCTCGGGGTCGAGGATCCGCGAATTGGTGTCGGCGCCGATGACCAGGGCACGTCGGCTGCACCCAGTCCCGACGAACTGCATGGCGGTGGCCAGGGCGTAGGTGAATCCCGCACAAGCCGCGGACACGTCGAAGGCGCCGCACGTGAGGCCCAGTTCGCTTTGCACGACCGGCGCGGTGGCGGGCATCAGCCGGTCGGGGGTGAACGTGCCCACGACCAGCAGGTCGACTTCCTTGGCCGGCACGTCGGCCGCTGCGAGACACCGCCGCGCGGCCTCGACCGCCATGTCGCTGGTACACATCCCCGGCGGAGCATGCCGACGGGCGCGGATGCCGGTGCGTTTGACGATCCAATCGCTATCGCACCCCAGGTCGGCCAGATCGTCGTTGGTGACAATCCTGTCGGGGACGAAGCTGCCTGTGCCCAGGATCTGCACGCCGGTCAGTCGCCGCAACGGCGCGCCGCCGACCGACGGGTGGTTGTCGCTCATGGTGCAATAGGAACCTTCGCGACGCGATCCGTCGCGTGAAAATACCGGCAGATGGGCAAATTTGGGAAGATAGCAGGGTAAGCCCTGCCGCCCGGGTTCGCAAGATGAATGGAACACGGTTCAACGCGGGGCGGGCCGATTTGCGCGGAAGTCCCGACTCAAGGGGGATCCTCCACGGCGACGACCTGCACCGGTCGCCCAGCCGCCAACCGGCGTTGCCGTCACTTACCGTGGTCACCCGCGCCATCCGCGGTAATCCGCGTTCTATTCGTCGGCGTCAGCCAGAACCTACGACTACGCCGCCCGCGACTTGCGCTGGTAGAGAATCGCGTTGCCTTTCTTACCCGCCGGTTCCACCGCTCCCATCTCGCGCAGGCAATACGCGATTCGCTGGGCAATCCACCGCGGCACGTCCATCCGCTCGGCTAAGTGGCCCGTGTGGAACGGGCGCGGCAGTCGCCGGGGCAGCAGCTTCATCAGGTCGCCCGCCTTGCGGAACTGATGGTGCGAGTCGACCGCCACCAGCCGCTGGTCCTCGATCTGAAATTCTTCGTTGGGCCGACGGCGGCGGCGGCGCTTGCCGCGCCCCGGGTAGCGCAGCTCCTCAATCTCGACCAACACCACTTCCAGCGTCAGCCGCGGATGAGGGAACACGCGGGTGAAGTAGACCAGCTCGTCGAACACATCCAGCAGCGTGCCGCGCTTGGGGCTGCGGCGGCGACTGAGCGGCTCGGCCCCCGGCTCCGGGAGCTTGACGAGCGTCTTGCGAGCGATGATCGGTTTGACGACGCGCACGCGATGCTCGTCGAGCAGTCGGCGAATCTTGTCGCGGATCGCCGCCAACGAGCCGTGCTGCACCTCAATCAGCTCCCGCCCCCGCACCGCGTCGATCCGATAGTCGCCGAGCACCACCTCGTGCAGTGACTCGTCGGCAACGTAGAGCGCTTTGAGTTGGCGGTGGAGAGAGGTTTCCATGGGCGCTGCGCGAGTGACTGGTGATTCGTGATTGGTGACTTGTGGTCGATTGGGAACACCGAGCGCTCCGATCGACGAAAACCCTGCAATGACCAGTCACCAATCACCAGTAACCAATCACCCCGCTTGCGGCCTCTCGATCCCAAAATCTTCAATCGTCAGCAGCGGCGACAGTTCGTAGCCGCGGTCGGCGAAGGCTTCGCGACCGCCTTCCAGGCGATCAACGATGGCCATCACCCGCTTGACTTTCAGTCCGACCGCTTCGCAGCGTTCGATCGCCAGCAGCGATGAGCCGCCGGTGGTGACGACGTCTTCCACGATCACGACTTCCTCGCCCGGCTCGTACGGCCCCTCGACGAACTTGCCGGTGCCGTGCTGTTTGGCTTCCTTACGGACCATGATCCCGCGCAACGAGCGGCCTTCGATTCCGGCAACGGTTAGAATGGCGGCCGTGATCGGATCGGCGCCGATGGCCATCCCGCCGACCAGCGGGGGCAGGTCGTCGCCCATCTGCTCGAGCATGCCCGCGGCGATCAGCCCGACGCCGCGGGCGTCGAGCGTCACGTGCCGGCAGTCCAGGTAGTAGCTGGCCTGCTTGCCCGAAGCGAGCGTAAACTCGCCGAACTTGAGGGCCTTCTCGCGGATCAGATCAATCAGTTGTTGGCGGTCGTAGTTCACGGATTCGTCGCGATCGTCCAGGGCATGCGAGTTGGCGAGCGTCCCTCGCTCGCCTGGGACGCCGTGTATACCGCGCTGAGGGCCAATCGTCGACCGGACGGCGCGCAGCCGCTGCCACTACCGCTGAATCGTCACCTGCGAACCCACCGACAGGATGTCGAACACATCCTCGATGTCCCGCGAACTGAGCCGAATGACGCGACCGGCCGGCTCGGGTGCGCTGACCGGATCGGGAGTCCCCGGGCCGCGGAGCACGGCGACCTGGCCGCTGGCAGCGCCCGGGTTCTGCAGCATGACCGTGCGATCGACGCCGTCGCCGGGCGTAGCTTGATAGGCCGTGACCGACGCCGGCGCCACCGGCTTGTCGACCACCTGCCACTGGCCGTCTTCGACCGTCAACGTCGGATCGACTTCCACGCGGAATCGTCCGGCATAACGACGGTCGAGCATCAGCGTCAGCTCGCGTTCGCTCACATCGATGGTGGCCGAGAAGGGACCGCGGACGACCTTCAGTTCTTTGCCTGCCGCCAGCGGCGTGCCCGGCGCGATGCCGTTGATCTTGCCCAGCAGTTGCGCGGAGACCTGGTACTTTGCGGCCACCTGTTCAAGCGTCTCGCCCGGTTGCACCAGATAGGGCGCTTCCAAGCGGTGCTCGGTCGAGTAAATCACGCTGCCGGCCAACTGGCCCAAAAGCGTCTCGACTTCCTGTTCCTCCTGGGCGGTCAGCGACGGATCGCCCCGCCAATCGGAGAGCATCTGCAGAGCCTGGGACAATTCGCCTCGGTCGAGTGCGGACTGGATGGCAACCTTGGATTTCGCATAGAGCGATTCGGTCGGCTCGCCAGCGTCTT
This sequence comes from Planctomycetaceae bacterium, assembly GCA_002702655.1. Taxonomy (GTDB): domain Bacteria; phylum Planctomycetota; class Planctomycetia; order Pirellulales; family Lacipirellulaceae. The sequence goes on along the minus strand of PABB01000026.1, from coordinate 30,958 downwards.
GAGTCGGCAGCACGTCGGCCGTTGATTCGGCAGGCGATTGAGTCGGCGCGGCGTCGTAGGTCGAGTAGCGTCCGCCCGGCGCGGCGACTTCGTCCTGCGGCGTGTCGGCAGGCGCCGAGTCGACCGGCTCGGAGGCGACCGAATCGATCGCCGGCACACCCGACTCTGTCGGGACGGCTGGGGCGCTCCCAGCGCTAGAAAAATCAGGTGCGGCCGCGTAGGCGGACACGGCTGCGGCGCCGACTGCTGCAGGGACGGCCACGTCTTGCGCCGCGGCAGTCTCGTCGCCCGGGAGTTGCGGCATGGGCGGTTCGCTGGCCGTCGCCGCTTGTGCCGCGGCGTTCGCGTCAATCGGCGGAACGACTGCAGCGGCCTCATACGCTGGGGCTTCTGCCGTCACCGCGGGGGAGGCCGTATCGGCATTCCAGGCCGGCGCCGCATCGCCCGCCTCGGGAGCGGCTGCCGCGTCAAATGTGGGGGCCTCGCCGCCAGCGGTGGCCGCGAACGCCGGAGCCGAGGCGCCGGCATCATCGAAACCGCCGGCCGTCCACGCCTCAGGGGCGTCGACGCCGCTGTCGAGTCCGACGTTGAACTCGTATTCGCCGACGTCGGCCGGAATGACCGGCTCGGTCTCGGTGATCTTCACATACAAAATCAATCCCGCAACGGCCAACAACGTGATGGTTGCGAGTGGGCGAATGGAACTCACGGCTCGTCCTCCCTGACAAGCTGATGCCTTGTCGTCATTGGGATCCAAAGGCAGCGACAAGGCGCCGGGTGACGCCAGTTGGGTCAAGCTCGGCCCACAAAACGAGCGCACCGAGCAACGCTAGCGCCGCGGATCGTAGAGAATGCGCCGAAGCGCCGCTACGGCAATTGAGACGGCCGTCTGCCGATTCGTTCCCAGCGAGGTGCTAGCAGCCAATCGACCCGCGGTCGCGGAGCCGCCCGGGGCGACAATCACCAACACGGTTCGACGATCCCGCCGTCCGGGAGCAGCTCCTGCAGCGGGCAGCCGTCGCATTTGGGTTTCGGTTTGCACCAACGTTTGCCCACTTCGACAATCAGCGCGTGCAGTTCGCTGTAGATTGCCGGATCGTCAGGCAACTCGCACGACAGGTGTTCCTGAAGTGCGTGGTAATCGGCTTCGTAATCAATCCAGCCGTGCCGCGCCCAGATTCTCAGCGTGTAGGCGTCCACCACCATCGCCGGCATGTCGAGCGCGTACAACAGGATTGAATCGGCCGTTTCAGGGCCAATCCCATTGAGCGCGAGCAACTCCTCGCGCAGCGCCTGTTGGTCGCAATCGCGCAACCGCTGCACGTCGCCCTCGGCGCGGTCGGCGAGCCACCGCATCAGATTTTGCAGGCGGCGCGATTTGACGCGGAAGTAGCCGGCCGGACGCAGCAGCGGTTCCAATTCCTCCGCCGACATCGCGGCCAGTCGCTGCGCATCGAGCGCGCCGGCGTCTTTCAGATTCTCGATCGCGCGCTCCACGTTCGCCCAAGCCGTGTTTTGCACCAGCACGGCGCCGACCATGACTTCCAGCGGGGAGTCGCCCGGCCACCACCCTTGCGGGCCAAGATTGTCAAGCAAGACGCGGTAAATTTCGTCGGCGCGCATGGGCCTGTCGTTGGCATGTTGCTAGCATCGATCGCGCTGCCGCATGCGCGGCGCGCGTTTGTCAAGCGCGTTCGGCGCAAAACTTTTTTCGCGAATGCGATCCTACAAAAAACTTCCCTTTGAGCGGCGCTGTTTGGAGAATTATAATTCAAGTGACGATACGCGAGTCGACGGGCGTGCATTGCATGCCGGGCCTCGCTCGACCCGCCTCAAGACGCCTTTCACAGCCGCAACGAAACCTGGTTGCCGGGCTGTTTCGCCGCTATGAATCGACCGATGCTGACTGTTCGTCCCAAAATCGCCGAGTTGGTCTACCAGTTCTACGGGCGCTCGCTCCATCCCGAGCTGTTCGAGATTCAGCAAACGCGCCGCATCTCGCGCGGCGGGTACGCGGCGACGATTCACATCACCAATTCGGGTCACGTCGTCACCTGGACCTACGAGGGACTGGTGCTGACCGAGGTGGCAGCCGCCGCATCGCAGCCATTGCCGCAACGACGCCGTTTGATGTCGTACCGACTCCACGGCTCGCGTAGCGACGCAGTCGATTGCCGGGGCGGCGCTCGGTTCGAAACCGCGTTCTCGCTGGAACCGGCTGACAAGGAGAAGTTCGCCGCATACGAGCAACAACTGACGCTGCCCGCGACGCGCGAGGGCATGCTCCAGCGATTCGACGCCAGCGGTCGGTTCGAGCTGGGAGCGCTCAGCTACATTGCCGTCGATTGCCGCGACAAGGCGATGCGCGTGCAGTCGTTCCACACGTTTCCCGACGACGGCGCGGTGCTGAAGATTCAGAGCGTGTTCCGCACGCCGAAGTAGCGAACCGTACGTCAGGCTTTCCAGGCTGACATCACCGCAGCGACACGGCGCAGCGCTTGGATCTTGGGTGCCGCGTCGCCCCGAAGTTGCCGCTCAACAGCGGCGCTATGTCAGGCTGGAAAGCCGGACCTACGACAAGGACGCGAGGAAATCCAGCAACGCTGCGTTGAAGTCGCCTGGATTCTCCAGCGGCGACATATGGCCGGCCGTCGGAATCTCCACAAATGTCGCGTCGGGCAGCGCCGCGGCAATCTCGGCCATCTCAGTCGGCGGGCTGATTGCGTCTTCTTCGCCCACAACGACCAGCGCCGGAACAGCGATCTCGGCAAGCTGCTGGCGCACGTCCGGCCGCACCGCCATGCCGCGCTGCGCCGCAGCGATTCCCGCCGGCGTCGCCCGCCCGATCATCTCCATCAGCCGCGCGACGGCCGGGCCGCCGAACTCCAGCGTGCGCGGGGCGATGAGCTTGGGAATCATGCCCTCGGCCGCCGCCGAGCTGTCCGCGGCGAGCACCTCGGTCGCCATGGATTCGCGATTGGCCGCCGCCTCGTCCGTGTCGGCAATCGCGCGCGTGTCGCAAGCGACCAACGCCCGCAACCGATCGACGTGCTGCAGAGCGAACTGCCATCCGACGTACCCGCCCATTGAAAAGCCCGCCAGGACGACCGGTTCGCTCACGCCGGCGGCATCCAGCAGCGCCACGAGATCCGCCGCGTAGGTTTCCATCGACACGCCGTCATCAGCATCGCCAGGGCCGATTCCCGACTCGCCGAAGCCGCGCAGATCGGGGGCCAGAACGCGAAAGTCCGTCGACAACGCCGCCACCTGGGCGTCCCACATCGTGCGATCGAGCGGAAACCCATGCACGAGCAAAACCGGCGGTCCGGTCCCTTCGTCGACGTAGGCGAAGTCAATGTCCGCGTGGGCGTAGCGTTTGACAGGCATGGCACATTGCGGCGAGGCGGCTCGCCGTCTGTTGACGTGGGGCTATTGGTCCAACTCGTCGCTGCGGCGAGCGCGCTCGGCTTTGAAGAATTCAAGCTGCCGCTGCATCACCTGGTAGTGCGGCGTCATTTCGCACGCTTTCGTCTGCGCGGCAATGGCTTTGTCCAAATCACCGGCGGCGTAGTAGCAACGGCCAAGCGTGTCGAAAAAGCTGGCTTCCTCCGGAGCGATTTCCGTAGAGCGGAGGGAGTATCGCAGCGCCTTGTCGAAATCACCCTCCGTGTTCGAGATCAACCACGCGTACTGGTTGTAGGCGCTGGCCTGCAGCATTTCGTTGTCGGCGGTATTGCGGATTTCCGCGCGAAACTCCGTCGCCACGTGCTTGATCCGCTCGGCGACGCCGCGCTGCATCTCTGCGTCGCCCGCGTGGAATCGGTACGCGGCGATGAGGATATCGGGGTTCTCTTCGTCCAGCTTGACGGCCAGATCGATCTGTTCGCCTTGCTCGTCCCGATCGCCGTCCGCTTCGGCCTGCTGCGCCGCATACAACCGCCGCTGCCCGTCAAGCCTTCGCAGGTAACGTTCGGACGAAGCAGTAGAATACGGCCAATCGTCTTCGTACTGTTTCTTGATGCGCTTGTCGTCCGTAACCGGGTCGATGAACTCGCTCAGCACCTCGGCCGCGGCGCCGTACTGCTGATCATCGGCCAACCACTGTGCAAGATTTTCCCGGGCGCGCAGCGCGCCAAAGTCGATCAGTTCGCACATTTGGACCGTCGCGCGATATTCGCGCATTGCCCAATCGACGTAGCCGTACTCGGCCAGCAAATCGGCCGTGAAGCGGCGCTCGGTCGGCTCCAAATCGAACGGGTCGTCGACCTTCAGCTCGTGAGCGGCGGCCGCTTCGCTGGCGGCCTCGTCCTCGCGGTCGGCGAGTTGCAGGACCATGGCGAGCAGGTACCGCGAGGCCAGCCGCTCGCGCGCCAAGTCCGCATACGGCGGCAGCAACCTGGTTGCCACGCCTGGCCGCTGCTGCTGTTGGCACCAAGCCAGCGCGTAGCACACGCCCGAGAGCCCCGGCGGCTTCTCGCCGAAGTACAAGGCGCACACGCCCTGCAGATTCCCCGCTCGGTCGGCCGGGCGACACAACACCGAAATGAGCATTCGGCGGTCGTCGTCACGCGGCAACTGCTGATCGAGCGAAACCACGCGCGTCAGCGCCGCGGCGACGGCTTCGTCGTCAACGTCGGCACTCAATTGCAATTGGAAACGCACCAAGCGGGCGAGTACGACCGCGTCGCGAGCGTCGTCTTCGCCGTCAGGCGCATCCGCTCGGGCCGCCAGCAGAGGCGCCGCCGCCGCGTCGACCGCTGCAGCCCATTCGGGCAGCGTCGCCGCCACGTCGCTAAGACTCGCCAGTCGTAACCGCAACCACGCAAGCGCCGGCCGCTCGCCGGCGCCAGCCTCCTCCTGCAGCGCGCGACTCAATGTGCCGCCGTGTTTCAGCGCGTCGCCGTTCATCTCCAGCACGCCCAATGCGGCCCAGTTGGCGACGACGTCCTTTCGATCAAACCGCGCGATACGCACCAGCGCCGCAATGCCCTGCCCGGCCGGCAACGCAGTCAGCTCGTCGATCTTTTCAAGCCGCTCGTCTTCGTGCCGGTCGCCGTAGTCGCGCAGCACGCGCTGCACCTGCGGCGGATCGCCGGGGCGAACCCAGTCGATCTTCAAACACAGCTTGATATATGCCAGCCGCTCGGCGATTTCCGGGTCGGCGTGTTCGCCGGTTTGGTCGATCACATCGTAGGCCTCGGGCCCGAGCCGAATGAGCTGCTCCTCCGCCCGCCGGCGCTCGGCAAAGTTGGGGCTGCCCAACTGCTTGATCAACGCAGGGATATTGGCGAGCGGCTGACTGCCGTCGGCCACAACAACCGCCAAGTCGGTCTCGACGGGTATCGGCGGCGCCGAAGTCGACTCGCCGCGGCTGGGGGGCGAGACTCCCCACGCGAGACAGGCGACCGACAAGAACATGGCTGAGCGGCGCATCGTGGGACTCGCCATCGTGTCAGAGCGACAGGTGACGCCAGGGGCCGGAGGTTAGGTCGACGTGGCATCCTCGGCGGCCGCGCCGGGACGCATTTCCATGCTCTCGATGTACCGCCGCAATCGTTCGCGCTCGTCGGTCACGTGCCGCAACTCCAGCATCTTGTCGACGCGCAAGAGCAATTCCAGCTTGTTAACCGGTTTGGAGACAAAGTCGTCAGCGCCCGCCTCGACGGCCCGCTCGATGTCGCCCCCTTCGTTCAGCGCGGTGACCATCAGGATCATGATCCGGCTGGTGGCGGGGTCGCCCTTGAGCTGCTCGCACACTTCGAACCCGCTGAGTCGCGGCATCATCACGTCGAGCAGGATCAAATGCGGGTCGAACGACGCCACCTTGTCGAGCGTATCCTGCCCGTCGACGGCAATCGCCACGTCAACGTCCCGTTCGGCCAGATACGCCTCGATCAGCTCGACGTTCTGCTCGTTGTCGTCGGCAATCAGTACGCGGTCGCGTTCGCTCATAGTTTGGCAGCCGAATTGCTGGGGCTGGGGTGTCTTACGCCGTTGCGGCGGTTTCCAGGGCGGCGGCGGGCACGGGATAATCGACGCAGAACTCCCGAATCTGGCCGCGAACCCGCTCCTGCACGGACGGGTCATCCGCGCTGCGGAGCACCTCGAGCATCCAGGTTCCGATGGTCCGCATCTCGTCCACGCCCATCCCGCGGGTCGTCAACGCCGGCGTGCCGACGCGAATGCCCGACGGGTCCATCGGCTTGCGCTGGTCGAAGGGGATCATGTTCTTGTTGACCGTGATGCCCGCGGCGTCGAGCGCCTCTTCGGCCTGCTTGCCGCCAATGCCCAGCGGGGTCACGTCGACCAGCATCAGGTGGTTGTCGGTGCCGCCGCTGACCAAATTCAAGCCGCCGGCCGCCAGCGTCTCGGCCAGCGCTTTGGCGTTGTCGATCACTTGTTGGCCGTATGCTTTGAATTCCGGTTTGAGCGCTTCGCCAAAGCAAACCGCCTTGCCAGCGATCACGTGCATCAAGGGGCCGCCCTGCGTGCCGGGGAAGACGCGACTGTTGATCGTCTTGCCGAGATCCTTCTTTGCCAGGATCAAGCCGCCGCGCGGCCCGCGGAGCGTCTTGTGCGTGGTGGTCGTCACATAGTCGGCCACCGCGACCGGGTTGTTATGCAATCCGGCCGCCACGAGCCCAGCGTAGTGGGCCATGTCGACCATCAGCTTGGCGCCAACTTCCTGGGCGATCTCCGCAAACTTCTCGTGCGGTATCTCCCGCGGATAGGCGCTGGCCCCCGCCACGATCATCTTGGGCTTGTGCTCGCGCGCCAGCGCCGCGACCTGGTCAAAGTCGATGCGATGGTCGTCCTCGCGCACCCCGTAACTGTGGAAGTCGTACAGCATGCCCGAAATGTTCAGCCGCATGCCGTGAGTCAGATGGCCGCCGTGGGCCAGGTCGAGCCCCAGCACAGCGTCGCCCGGCTCCAGTGCGGCCAGATAGACGGCTGTATTGGCCTGCGAGCCCGAGTGCGGCTGGACGTTGGCGAACTCGGCGCCGAACAGGTCCTTGGCCCGCTCGATGGCCAGTTGCTCGACGACATCGACGAATTCGCAGCCGCCGTAGTAGCGACGCCCCGGGTAACCCTCGGCGTACTTGTTCGTCAGCACGCTGCCCACCGCCTGCATGACCGGGGCGCTGGTGTAATTCTCGCTGGCGATCATCTCCAAGCCATCCTGTTGTCGTTGGCTCTCGTCGGCAATGGCGGCGGCGACCTCGGGATCGGCGGAAGCAAGCAAATTGGTCATCGGCAAAGGGCGTCGGGTGCGGGGAGGGAGCGGGCCGCGCGACGGAATCGGCGGCGCGAATGCAACTGACGACGGCATCGGCAGTTGCGCGACCGATGTATTGTCAAAGCGAACCGCAAAGAAGTCAATCGGCGACGACCGTAACGTCCACTTCGCCGGAGTTCTCTGCCAGTTCCGCCGGCGCGTCGTTCACGCGCAGGTACAGCACCGAGTCGGTCGCCGCCGTGATTGTCGCCGCAAGGCCGATCGGCTGGGGGTGGGCAAAGTCGGGCAGGAAACTCCGGTGCGCTGGGCTGGAGCCCGAGTCGGCGCGCCGGGGCCGCTGTCCGCCGGCCAGGCTGGTCAACGGACGCAGCGCGGCTAGCAATTCGCCCAACGGACGGCCCGCGTGCCAGCGGAGCGTCACCCCGCCCGGTTCACAGGGCCATGGCTCGCCCGTCTGCTCGTCCTCCGCGATCACGTAGCGGCCGGCCGCGGCGATGCGGTACTTGCCGCCTGCGGGCAGAACAATGCCCGTGGATTGCCAGCCGCGGTCGGCGCGGATCGTCGCCGCGGCCTGCGCCGCCGCAAAATCGCGCGGCTCGCGGTGGACCATCGCCATGCGGGCAAAGTCATAGCCGTAGTCGACCGACGCCGCGTAAGCTCGCCACTCGCACTGCAAATCGCCCCAGTCGGCGCCGATTGCCTGACGAAACCGGCGGTTGAAATTCGGTCGGTCAGCCACCCGGGCAAGCTTGCGAAAGCGGTCGTGAAACTGCGGATGGTTGTCCAACAGCGCCGCCAGGGCCCAACTCCACGCGTAGCCCTCGACGCCGACAGCGCGGGAGTTGTCCAATTCCAACACGGCATCCAGCGGCCAGGAGGCGTCGGCCGCCGCGGCATCGCGGAGAATCTTCACCCGCCCCCACATCGGCACGGCGTCGCGCGAGGCGGGGAATACATCGAGTTGGAGCTTGCCGTCGCGCTGCCGCGCGTGCGAGCCGAACAGTTCCGCCGTGCCCTCCATATACCACCCCGGGCCGGCGCCGCCGAGAAAGCTCAGCATGAAGGCGTGCGTCCCCTCGTGCAGCAGCAGATGACGGCGATAGTAGTCGCTGGGTTGTTCGACCAGCCACAGCCGGTCTTTGCGGGCGAATCCGTTCTCGAAATCGGGATGTTCGCTCGGCATGACGCCCAACGCGGCGAATGTGGCGCGGTCTTTGATCAGAAAACCATCGACGCGCCAGGTAGCGCAGTCCGCCGGTTGAACGCCAAAGGCGGCGGCCCACTGCGGCACGGCCGCATCGAACACCGCGGGCAATTCGTCGACGGCGTCGCGGGCCGGCAAGTCGGTGAACAGCCGCAGATGACGCCCCGGCAGCATGCGCACGCCGGCGGCGGCCATGCGGTCGACGTCAATTGCTCCCGAGGCGGCGAGCGCCGCAGTCGCCGTCGAACACGCTAGCGCCATGACCAGGCAACCGCAGATCGACGACGTCGGGCGGGCTTTGGGCGCCCGCTTCGTCTTCAACCTGCATACATCTGCGTTCATCGGCGAGCGTCTGTCAGCCTTGCGTGCGATTGCTCAATCCCTGCCTCGGCCGAGAGCCTCGCTCTTTCGGCGCGCATTCAGATATCGAAATTGAAAGTGCGGCTCAGGTAGCGGTAGATCCGCTGGCCGAGCGTGCGATTGGGGGTCGTGATTCGCGCTCGACCCGTCAGGCCGTTGCGCAGCAGGCCCGTGGAGTTGTCCAGCGGCGCGGTGGCTTGAAAGCTCGTGCTGATCGGCCGGATCACGCCGTCGGGATCGGGCTGAGCAGCCACCGGCCCGCCGGACGTGCTGGCGAGCCGCTTGGGGGTTTCGTCCATCGCGTCGGTCGCGCGGTGCTCGACGTGACTGTCAAATTCGTGCCACGCCGCTTCTTCCAGCAGCAGTTGCACTTCCAGCCCCTCCTGCACCAAGTCGACGTCATCCTGGTCGATCACCATGACCGCTTCCCAGGCGTCGTCGTCGATGATCTGGCACAGCATGTTCCGCGGACCTTCGGGCGAGAGCAACGCGCCGCGGTTTTCGGGCTTCAGCGGGCTGCCGGACCATTCGGGCAGCTCGATCTCGGGGTCGACGGGGTGGTCGGGCGCCGGCGGCGGCGGAATGATCGTCCCCGCCACCGACGCGGTGATCGTCAGCCGGTCCCATTCCTGCTGTTTCTGGGCCAACTGATTCTTGGTCTGGGCGATGGTCTCGCGGACGCTGTCGATACTTTGGGCCGCAGTCTCGTCGCGAAGCCGCAGTCGCTCGAGGCTCGCCAGTTCCGCTTCCAGCGCGGCCAACTGGCTCTCCATCTGCAGAATGTCCATCCGCAGCGCTTCGTTTTCGAGCTGCGCCAGATATTGCCCCGGCTCGACGCGATCGCCCGGCTGCACCGCCACGTCGACCAGCCGCCCGGGCGACTCGACGTACACGCTCGTGGCGCCGCGCGGCTGCACCTCAAACGGGCAGTACACGTGTGACGGCAGCGGAATGAGCATCACGCCGGCGATGATCCCCGCAACAACCGCCAAAGTGAGGAACAGGCGTAGTCGTTTCATCTTGTTCAGGCTTCCCGGCACCTTGAAGAACTGATAACCCTTCCAGATCGGGGCGGCGAACAACCCCCAGATCGACGCCAGGGCGATTGTCTGGCCGATGACCTTCAGCCCGTACGGCTCGAACACCTTGTTCAGGAAGTAGAGGATCGAAAATAGCACCACCCAGCGGTAGATAAACGACGCCACCGTGAACAAAGCGAACAACGTCTGGTGACGTTTGGGCAAAAACGGATCCTCCTGCGGTTCCAAGCCCAAACACAATTGCCGTAGCTTGCGGACGAGAATCTGGTTCGCCTTCGCTCGCAGGTTCGGCACCTCCATCAAGTCGCTGAGGATATAGTACCCGTCGTAACGCAGCAGCGGGTTGGCGTTGAACATGATCGTGCTGACCGAGCTGACGAACATGACGTTCAGGCAAATGTAATTCAGCCAGCCGGGCTCGCTGAACCACCAGACGAATGTGGCGATCGACGCGAGCACGACCTCCACGTACATACCGGCGGCGCCGATGAAGGCCCGTTTCCACCGACTGGGCAACATCCACGAATCGCTCACGTTGCAGTACAGGCACGGCGTGAGCACCAGGAACATGACGCCCATTTCGTGGCATTCGCCGCCGAAATGCTTGCACGACAGCCCGTGGCCGAATTCGTGCAGCACCTTGGTCACGGCCAGCGTCGCGCCCAGGGCGAGCCAGTTCTGGGCGTTGAAGAACGAGTGAAATGACGGCAACCGCGAGCGGAAGATATCGAACTCGACGGTCACCAACGTCGCCGCGGCCAGCACCAGCAGCAGGTTGAAGATGGTCACCGGCCGGGAGAAAAAGAACCGACCGACCGGCCGCAAGAAGTTGAGAATCCGCTCCGGATCAAACCCCTTAAATTTGATGGCGAGCACATTGCTCGCCGTGGCGAACATCTCTTTGCGTTTGCGTTCGTCGCGACGCTTCTTAAGCTGCCCCCCCTGCCCCGGCGTGTCGGACAACACCAGGCCGCTGCGATGCAGCATGCCGATGAAGTTCTGCAGTTCCTCGACGCGGATCGTCTGCGGCGGAAAGTCGCGTTCGAACTGCTCGGCAATCTCGTCGAGGCTCGACTCGCCGTCGAGCATCTGCAGGATCGCGAACTCCTCCTCCTCGAAACGGAAGTACTGCAGGCCCACCGGGTCCTTGACCACCCAGTAGACGCGCCCCTGGTAGCGCTGCCGTCGGGCCTTCAGGTCCGGCCGGACGCGGATCGCCAGCTTCCGCGAACTGCTGGAAACAATGCTGTCGGAAAGCGTAGGCATGGGCAGCAAAGGGGGCGGGGCCGGCAGCTCGCGGGCGCTCGCGCCCCGGACGACAGTCGCGCTGGCGACGAACGGTTATTGCCCCGTGTGAACGGTGACCACGACCGGCATGTTATCGCGGAGCACCCAAAAGCCGCGGGGCTTGGAGTTCTCGACCTCAGCGCGAACCTGGTAGGTGAACGTCTGCGTGAGCCCCTGCACGGTAGGGTCGATGCTCACGATCTTGCCTTGCAGATCGACCGTTTCGCTGCGCGCCAGTCGCACGGTCACGGTCACCGCCAGACCCTCCAGGTCAATCGGGTCGTACTGCTCGCCATCCACGTTGAAATCGACGTACAGGTTGTCCAGGCGCACGTACTCCATAATGGGGTCGCCCGGGTTGACCCACTCGGACTGGCGAATGTTGAGCGTCTTCACCTCCCCGTCGAACGGCGCCCGAATCTCGCGACGTTCCAGAGCCAGTTCGGCTTGCTCCAGCTCGGCCCGGTAGACGTCGGCATCCATTTTTGCGAGCACCTGGTCGTTCAGGGCCTTTTCATGCTGCAAGAGCGATTTGCGGTAGACGAGTTCCTTCTGGCGAATTTGGATGTCGGGAATTGTCCCGGCGCTCGCCAGGTTGACCTGACGATCACGATCCCAGTCGATCCAAGCGACTTCACCGGCCGCTTTGGCGTAGCGGATCTCGATGGTGTCATTGCCGCGTTTCTCCGCGGCAGCCAACTTGACCTCCGCCACCTTCTTGGCCGCCTGCGCTTGCCGATCGTCAATCTTGGCCAGCAGGTCGCCAGCCTGGGCCCGATCGCCGTCGCGGACGTTGACCTCCTGCAGCACGCCCGCTTCCTGCGCGGGAATCTTGATGGTCTGGATGTAGGCGGCCGTCCCGTCCGCCATGAAATCGGCGGCGCGGACGCTGCCAGCCATCGCCACGGCGATCAAGACTGCTGCGCTCAGCGCTGTCATCCGAGTTGCCGTCATGTCGTGCTCCATTTGGTACGACGCGTTTGGTCCTAGAAGCGGAATAGAATCCGCGATTGAATGAATTCCCACAATTCGTGGAACCACACATAGCCGATCGCCGCGCGGCCGCAGTGGACCTTCACTTTGACGTCGGCGCCGAATTTCAGGTCGCGTGCCGGGTCGGCGACCAATTTCTTCAATTGGTCCTGGTCGAACGCCACGTCCATGCGAACCGTGTTGCCTTCCTCTCCTTCGACCTCGGCATTGGAGTGGATTTTGACGACCCGGCCTTCCAGCTTTTCCGCGGGATGCGTGGCCAGGATGAACGTCACCCGCAACTGGGCCTCGGGGTCGGTCTGGCGAAGTTCGTCGAGCTGCGTGATCACGTGCCCCATCTTCGCTTCGGGGACGTACGCCTCCAGTTCCCAGCCGTGGGTGGGATCGGCGACCTCCATCAGCCGATTGCCGGTTCGCACCGTGCGGCCCTCGATGAGTTGCTTGACCCGCCAGGTCACCACTTCGCCATCGATGGGACTGCGGATGAGCAGCTTCTTGCGAATTTCTTCGTGCAGGGCAATCTGCCGATTGATGCCTTCAAGTTGCTTCTCCAGCCGCTCCTTCTCCGCCGTTCGCGATGCGATTTCGCTGGGTTGTTGCGACCTGGCGCCACCGCGCCGCAAGAGTGACTTCACCGAGTTGAGGTCGGTCAACGTTGTGTTCAGCTCCTTGTTCAGCGCCGCCTGCTGCTCGTCCAGCATGGTGCTGCGTTGTTCGGCGAGCACCTCGCCCGCGGCCACATGCTCGCCGTGCGTCTTCTTGACGCTGGTGATCAGGCCATCCAGTTCGGCGAACACGTTGCTGCGAACTTCCGGCAGCAGTTTGGCATCGGCGGTCACTGTGAAGTCGTACGGCACGAGCCACAATGCGGCGACCGCCGCTGTGATCGCGATCGCCGCGGCAATCGTCTTGGGCAAGTTGCGAGCGGCGACCAGCGCGCGGCTCTTGCCAATCGTACGCCACAGCGGCATCAGGAACAGGCTCTCGTGAAACGCCGCATTGGTCAGCGCGGTACCGCTGTGCCGCCGCACGACGTCGACTCGCTGCATCAACCCTTCGGGCTGCTGCCCGTCGACCAGTTGTTCAATGACCAGTACGCCGAGAATATTCTCGCGGCGTTTCTTGGTGTCCTCTTCCTCCTCGCCGGGCTCAATCTCCCGCAAGGGCAGCACGGCCAGTTGCTTCGTGTGCGATTCGTCGACATAGGCGTTGACCGCCTTTTCCACTTGCGGGGCAAGATCCGACGTGTCGCCGGTGTACCATAGGTCTTCGCCGCTGCGACCAACGACACGCGACAGGTTGCGCAGCAATCGCACCACGTTGGAGCGTTTGTCGAACGTGTCCTGCCCGCTGATCGCCTCGACGACGTAGCTGCTGCCTTTGCGCAGCACGACGGTCACGCGGTCGCAGCCAATCAACCGCCGGCCTTCGTTGGCGATGGTGTAGGCGGTCTCGCGGGAGTCAAGCCGCTCGTGCACCAGCGAGGTGAAGCTCTCCAATTGCTCCCACAGCGACTGCTTGCTGACGAAATGCCGCAAGCGGCGGGTCTTGAGGTACTCGCCTGCGATCTCGCAGATCTGCACCAAGAACCGCAGGTAGCCCTTCTGGGCGGTCGGTCGGGCGCCGGTGCGCTGGAAGATCTCGACCAGACCGTTAACGCCCTCGTCGGTCAGGATGGGGGCCACGACCAGCAGGAAATCAGTGGGGTTGGCGGCCACTTGGTCGCGATCGTCGCCGGCGCCGCCTACGCCCGAATGCGGCGGAGTGAGGCTGGGCTCGCCTTTTTCCGCAATCTGGGCCAGCAACCGAGCGTGCTGCATCTGGGCGGCCGGGTCGCGGGCCAGACCCGTTTGCTGCAGATTGACCTGATACTGCAACCGGAAGCCGGCGCCCTCCTCGATCGTCCACACCACGCCGCCGGGAGCAGCCAACGCCGCGATCGAGTTGTTTAGCAGCCCTTCGTAGAACTCCGCCGGCTCGACTTCCCGCTTGGCCAGGGCGTCGACCTCGGCCACCAGCGTCTGGATTTCTTGCTTGGCGCGACGGATCGCCTCGTCATCGGGCAGGCGCGATTCCTCAGCAGCGGGATATTGCTCGCTCACGTCGCGACCTCGGGCGAATCGTCAAATCACGCCGGGGGGAAGGCCCAGCGGCGGGGTGGGGAAAAGCGATGGTCGCCCGCTGATCACTGGCGGCAGCCAGTGCGGACGCCCCGCGTGCCGTGAATCTTTCAATTGTCGCGCCTTGCAGCGCTTTCGTCAAACTCAAGGGGGACAACAACTTGCACCAAATCAAGCCAATCCCATACCGGCCGCGGCCGCAGCTCTGCGCAACCGCTGCAATCGGAATGGTCGGCACGCCAAAACTGCTCCAGCGGGGTCGCGCCACGACCGTTACCCCTCGTTGTGCTGGACTGGCCCGCTGACAGTGGTACCATGATAGGATTACGGACGGCGCATTGTCGTCAGCAGTTTTTCGCCGCTAGCACAAGCGATCGCGTGAATCGCGGCTGCAGCGGCCCCACGAGTGATTTATGACTAAGCAAAAGGAAGAAGCCCTGGAAGTCGAGGGCGTGGTGACCCAAGCCCTGGCGAATACGCGGTTTCGCGTCGAAATCGAAGGCGGCCACACCGTCACCGCCCACGTCGCCGGGCGGATGCGCAAATATTTCATCCGGATCGTCCCGGGCGACAAGGTGCGGGTTGAACTCTCGCCCTACGACCTGACCAAGGGTCGCATCACCTACCGCGAGCGCTAGAGCGGCGTCGCAATCGCCCATCGCGGCGGTAGGTTTTCTCGACCGCAGCGGCACAAGCGGTCTCGCGCAGCGTGCAGCGGCCCCGCCCCGGTTGCGCGCCAACGGCACGCAAATTCTTGTCATTTTTCTGACAAGGTGGCTGAGATTCCGCCGGCCGCCGCGTATACATTTCTGGCACGCCACCGGTGCGCCCCCGCATTTTCCGCCCCGCCATGCTGCGAACTTAGGGGTGTAGGGACGTTGCCGACTCGGTAAACTGCCGGGCTCGGGAAATAAGGGGGTAGGATTCAGTGACGGCGCGGCCGTTGGCTCTGCTCCCGTCGCCGCAGAATTCACTCAAGTTTTCAAAAACTCACTTACTCAGGAGTTCTCCCTGTGATGATCCGTTCCAATCGATTGACCGGCCTGGCGGCCGTGGCTGCGGTCGTGGCCAGTGCGTTCGCCCATGCCGACCGGGCTCGCGCCGCCGAGCCGATGGCCGTGGTCGCGTTTAGCGGCTACGACGCGCTGATGAAGGACATCGACTTCATCGGCGAGCTGGCCGGCCAAATGCAGGCCTCGCAGCAGGTCGAGATGATGGTCGGCATGTTCACTCAGAACAAAGGTCTGGCCGGACTCGACAAGAGCAAGCCGATCGGCGTGATCCTGCAATCCAACAGCGGGATGCCCGAGCCGCTGATCTGCGTCCCGGTGACCGATTCGGACGAGTTGCTGGGCGTGGCCAAGCAGTTTGGCGTCACGACCGAAGACCTGGGCGACGGCGTCATGCAAATCCAATCGCCGGGAATGCCGCTGTTCGGCAAGCCTTCCGGCGGGTGGCTGCTGCTGTCGATCACGCCCAGCGCGTTCGACGGGGCGCCCGCCGACCCCGGCGCCGACTTGGCCAAGCTCACCGACGCCTACGATTTGGCCGCGCGGGCCTACGTGCAGAACATTCCTGAGGCGTATCGCCAGCAGTTCGTCCAGCTCATCACCCAGGCGGCCAACCAAAGCATGGCCCAAATGCCGGACGAGTCCGACGAGGACTACCAAGCCCGGCAGGAGCAGTTGCAGGCCGGCCTGGACGAGATGCAGCAGGCGGTCGACGACATGGACCAGATCACCATCGGTTTGGCCGTCGACGAGCAAAACGCCAACGTGGCGCTGGAGTTCACCGCCACCGCCCAGCCGGGCACGAAGCTGGCCGCGGAAATGGCCAAGGCGCAGAACGCCACGACCAACTTCGCCGGCTTCTTTGAACCAGACGCTGCGATGATGATGACCTTGTCAGCCGAGGCGGCCAGCACCGACCTGTCGCAGATGGAGCAACAGCTCGAGGCCGCAAAGAAGCAAGCGAACAAGGAAATCGACAACAACGACGACCTGTCCGACGCCGGCAAGGAGAAAGTCAAGGCCGCGCTGTCCGATATTCTCGATGCCTTTGTGGCCACGGCCCAGTCGGGCAAGTTCGACGGCGGCGCCGTGCTGAACATGGGCGACAACGAACTGACGTTCGTCGGCGGCGGCGCGATTGCCGAACCGCAAAAGATCGACAGCGCCTTGCGGCAAATCGTTGAAGTCGGTCAGGAAGAATCGGCTGACGACATGCCGGAGGTCAGTTGGAACGCCGAGAGCTACCAAGGCTACAGCTTCCACACGTTCAGCAAAGAGATTCCGGCTCGCGAAGAAGAGGCTCGTGCCGTGTTCGGCGACGCGCTGCAGTTTGCGGTGGGCATCGGCGAGGACTCGGTCTACTTTGCCTTGGGTCGCGGCTGGTTCGAGAAGGTCAAAAGCGTCATCGACGCCTCAGCCGCCAACCCCGGCAAGAGCGTGCCGCCCATGGAAATGACGTTCGCCCTGGGCCAGATCATGGACTTTGCCGAGTCCGTGGCCGAGGACGACGCCAAGCCGATTTTGGCTCGCATCGCCAGCATGCTCGACAACGAAGCGAACGGCCGCGACCACGTGCGGATCGTCGCCCGAGCCACCGAAGGCGGCAACGGGCAGGTCGTGCGGATCGAGGCCGAGGAAGGCGTCCTGCGGTCGATCGCGCTGGGCGCCATGGCCGCCCAAATGCAGGCGGCAGGCCGGTAAGTCCGTCGGCATGTGAACCTGAACGATTTCGCGGCGGTCCTGCTTGCAGCAGGACCGCCGTTGTTTTTTGATATGATGCTCGCTTCGCCGCGAGAATTCCCGCCCCGCCTCCCCGCCCGTTTGCGTGTAACGCCATGTCCGTGACCGCCGAATCCCCCTCGCTCGTCGAAACTGTCGCCGGGCTGTCCGTCGAGCAACTCGCCCAAGAGTTTGGCACCCCGCTGTACGTGTACGACGCGGCGGTCATCGCCGAGCGCATCGCGGAGTTGGCCGCTTTCGACGTCGTGCGGTTCGCGCAAAAAGCGTGCTCGAACCTCGCGGTGCTCGATCTGGTGCGGCGGCACGGCGGGATGGTCGACGCGGTCAGCGCCGGCGAGATCCACCGGGCGCTGCGGGCTGGCTATCAGCCCGGCTTCCACGAGCCGCCGCAGATCGTCTACACAGCCGACATCTTCGACCGGCAGGCGCTCGACATGGTTGCCGAGTTAGAGATCCCCGTGAACTGCGGCTCGCCCGACATGATCGACCAGTACGGCGCCCGCTGCCCGGGCCGCGGTATCACGCTGCGCGTCAATCCGGGTTTCGGCCACGGCCACAGCCAGAAGACCAACACGGGCGGGCAGCAGTCGAAGCACGGCATCTGGCACGAACAACTCGGCGAGTGCGTCGAGCGCGCCGCCAAGAGCAACGTGTCGATCGCCGGATTACACATGCACATCGGCTCGGGCACCGACCTGGAGCACCTCAGCCAGGTGTGCGGCGCCATGGAGAAGGCGGCGCTGTCGATCGGCGATTCGATCCACTCGATCAGCGCCGGCGGCGGGCTCTCCACTCCTTACCGAGCGGGCGACAAGCGCGTCGACGTGGCTGCCTACTACGAGCTGTGGAACGCGACCCGCAAGAAGCTCGCCGACGCGTTCGGGCACCCGGTCAGCCTGGAAATCGAACCGGGCCGCTACCTGTCGGCCGAAAGCGGAGCGCTGATCGCGGAAATCCGCGCCGTCAAGCGCATGGGCGACAACCTGTTCTACGTGGTCGACGCGGGGTTCAACAATCTGGCCCGGCCGATTCTGTACGGCGCCTACCACCCCATGGCGATCTGCCCGGCCGGCGGGCCGCGGGGCTCGGTTGGCGAGAAGCACGACGTGATCATCGGCGGCCCGCTGTGCGAGTCAGGCGACATCTTCACGCAGGAGGAAGGCGGCTTCGTGCAGGCCCGCCCGCTGCCGCCCGCCGAGGTGGGCGACTACCTGATCATCGGCTGCGCCGGCGCGTACGGCGCCGTGATGGGCAGCAATTACAACAGCAAGCCGCTGGCCGCCGAGGTGCTGGTCGAAGACGGCCAGGCGCACCTGGTCCGCGAGCGGCAATCGCTGGACGATTTGGTGCGCGGTGAGCGCATTCCGGGGGAATAGACCACGGAATGCGCGGATGTCACGGATATGGGGGGATAACGACGAAAAGGCATAGAGGGCACAAGACGCGAGGAGTACGTGTACGAGTCGCAACGCACAATCCTGCAACGTTAGCTCGCGTAACCAACCTGAACTGTCCCACCTTCAAATCGGTACAGCTGCCATAGCCCTGAATTCTCTTCGAAGCCTGCAAAAGAGAGCTCGCTGCCGTTCATACGCCATTCGCAGATGTCTTTCAGCGACCCGCTCTCCGCGAGTTCCAGATCAACGGTGTCGATTCCGTTAGAGTCAAAGCGTTGTACGGAAACACAAGTCCAACCAGAGATTATCAACTGGACGTTGGCGTGGATCATCCCGGTGTTTTCGACATGAATGCCGCTTAACTGGCAGAACAGTCGCGACGCGGAAAACTCGAATCGGACAACTTCGCAGTCTGGAAACGAGATTCCTCGCAGGTGCTCAGGTGAAATCCAAAGCACTTGGTTCTTTTGATCGTCCATTTTGAGCGATGCGTTAGGAATTGGGCCCGCTGCCTATGGAGTGCGTTCTCCGGACAATCCAAATCCGCGGAATCCGTGTTATCCGTGGTCCCTCAAAACTTCACCAGCAACTTCCCGCGCAGCGGTTGCTTGCCCAGCACGGTGCTGTTGTGCTGCAGGTCGTGCAGGGCGGCGGTTTCGTCGAGGGACGCCACTTTGGCGACCGGCGTCTGGAGTTTCCCCGCGGCCAGCAATTCGTTGACCTTCGCCGCGGCGCGGACTTGCACCTCCGGCTCGCACAGGAACATCACGAAGCCGAGCAAACGGCAGCACTTGGCGTAAAACGGGCCGATCGGCAATTCCGGACGGGCGTCGCGGCCGGCCATCACGATCATCCGACCGCGGCGGGCCAGCGCACCGATGGCCAGTTCTAACTGCGGCGTGCGGCTGGTTTCCCACCACACATTCACGCCCTCGGCCGCCCAGGCGGCGATCGATGCGGCAACATGGTTGGCATCCTCGTGGAGGTAGTCAACGGTGACTTCAGCGCCCAACGCTTCGCACGCGGCGCATTTCTCCGGCCCGCCGGTGACGGCCAGGACCTTGGCGCCGTGCGCGACGGCCATTTGGATCACGGTGGAACCCACCGCCCCGCCGCCGCCATGCACCACCAGTCGCTCGCCCGGCTGCAGCTTGGCCTCCTCGAACAGCCCCAAGGCGGCCGTGATGCCGACCAGTGCGGTGGCGGCCGCTTGTTCGTCGCTCACGCCATTGGGAATCTGGTACAGCCAGTGACGGTCGACCGCGACCAATTCGGAGAACGTCCCCTGCCGTCCCAGCAGACCTTGATTGGAACCCCACACGCGCGTTCCTGGCGGCAGATCGTCGACCCCGGCGCCAGCCTCCTCGACCACGCCGGCCAGGTCGCACCCGACCACGTACGGCGAGGGCAGTTCCATGGCCACGGCGCCGCTGCGCACGTAAGTGTCGATTGGATTCACCGCGGCGTAGGTCACCCGCACCAGCACCTGCCCGGGCCCCGGCTTGGGATCGGGCAGTTCGCCGACGGCGATGTTTTCGACGGGTCCAGGTTCGTTGATGTAGGCAGCGCGCATGGCGTGTTGAGTCGGTAGGGGGTAGTCGGCAGGCGGGTAGCCAAGGTTCTCGAACCTTGGCGGCGCAGCCGCAAGAGGCATTCCAGCACAGCGGTTGTCGCCTCTCGTCGCCTGCGGCGACCCAGCTTCGAGAAGCTGGGCTACCCGTTCGCGCCCATTCTCCCACTTCTGTTCCTACCGACTACCCCCTACCGACTACCGACTGCCGCGGAGCGGCTATACTGACAGCATGTCGCTCGTTCCTCGCAAACTGGGTTGGGTGTTGATCGCCTTCGCCGCCGGCTGGGCGTATGCCGCCGTGGCGTGGTTTCCGACGGTCGTCGACATTTACCAGCGGCTGATCGCCGACCAGCCGTATATGGCGTACGCATACCTGGCCGTGGTGGGGTTCGGCGGGCTGGTGCTGGTCGGGCTGACGCTGGGCATCATCGTTCATCTGTGGAAGAACACGGCGAGCAAGCAGCGTCGCCAGCAGCGCCGCAGCCGCGATCCCAGTGCGATGAACTCCGGCGAGCGCCGCGCGGAAATCGCAGACAACCTGGCCGCCAGCCGCGACTTTGCCGAAAGCGAACACGCCGACCCCGCGGTCCGCGAGCAACTGCGGACCACGCTCGCCGAGTTGGAAGCGAAGCAACAATCGCAGCAGTTGGAGATTGCCGCGTTCGGCACGATCAGTGGCGGCAAGAGCACGTTGCTGAACGCACTGGCGGGGCGCGAGGCGTTCTTGTCCAACGTGGTTGGCGGCACCACGACCACGCGCAGCGAGTTGCCCTGGCCGGGGGCCGACCAGGTGACGCTGGTCGATACGCCGGGGCTGGCCGAAGTGCGCGGCGAGGCCCGCGCCGCCACGGCCGCCGCCGCCGCGGAGAACGCCGACCTGGTGCTGCTGGTGGTCGACGGCCCGCTGAAGGCGTACGAAGTCGATCTGGCCGAGGCGCTGTTGGCGATGGAGAAGCGGCTGATCGTCTGCCTGAACAAAGAAGACTGGTACGACCAACCGCAGGAGCGCGAACTGCTGGAGCAGATCAGCGAGCAGTTGCCGCGGGTGGACCGCAACGACGTGGTGGCCGTCCGAGCGGGCGCCACGCAGCGCCCCCAGGTGCGCGTGCTGGCCGACGGCCGCGAGGAGACGGTGATGGTCGACGTGCCGCCGAACGTCGAGCCGCTCGCCAAGCGGATGCTCTCGGTCGTGAAGCGCGACGGCGCCGACCTGCTGCTGGCGAATCTGCTGCTGCAATCTCGCGGAATGGTCGACCAGGCCAAGCGGCAAGTGCAGGCGCACCTCGACGAGCGGGCCGAGCAGATCATCTCCCGCTACATGTGGGCCGCGGGGGGCGTGGCGGGCGTGAACCCGATCCCGCTGCTGGACTTGGCCGGCGGCAGCGCGATCACGCTGAAGATGGTGCTGGAGTTGGCCAAGGTGTACCAGCAGCCGCTGGACGCCGATCTGGCCGCGAAGATGCTCGAGGGGCTCAGCAAGAACCTCATCGGCATGGTCGGCGCCACGGCCGCCACGCCGGCGCTGGCGAGCCTGGTCGGCTCGCTGCTAAAAACGGTCCCCGGCGTCGGCACGCTCGCCGGCGGACTCGTGCAGGGCCTCGTGCAGGCGCTGATCACCAAATGGATCGGCCGCGTGTTCGTGACCTACCTGAAGAACGAAATGCAACCGCCTGAGGGCGGCCTGGCCGAAACGGCCCGCCGCGAGTGGGCGAAGGTGACGACGCCTGAGGAATTGAAAAAGCTGATCCACCGCGGGCGGGAGAAGCTCTCCAATAACAACTGAATTCAGTAATCACCACAGAGGACACAGGGCACACAGAGAACGTCAGCTGCCAAGCTCCTCTGTGCTCTCTGTGTCCTCTGTGGTGAGAGATTTCCATAGATGTCAGATATCACACTAGAACCGCCGACCAATGTTGCCGACGCCGATTATGATGCGTCGCTGGCCGCGATTCGGCGTGCGGTGCGCGAGTTTGAGGGGTGCCGGCCGGCAGAGTTGGACGTGTTGGCCGGCGACTTGGACCAGCTGGCGCGGATGAGCGACAAGCTGGCCGCGGGGCGAGTCGAGATTGCCGTGTTCGGCGAGATCAGCACCGGCAAAAGCGCGGTCATCAACGCCCTGTTGGGCGAGCAGAAGGCGGCGGTCAACGTGCGCGGCGGGTGGACCAAGGACGTGTGGCACGCGTCGTGGTCGTCGGCCGGGTACGTGCTGCCGGGGTTCGGCGCCAGCGAGTTGGTGCTGGTCGACACGCCGGGGCTCAACGAGGTCGACGGCGCCGCCCGGGGCGAGATGGCCCACGCCGCGGCCGATCAGGCGGACCTGGTGCTGTTCGTCACCGACAGCGACTTGAACGAAATCGAGTACCGGGCCCTCACCGAACTGGCGGCCAGCCACAAGCCGCTGATTCTGGTGCTCAACAAGAGCGACCTCTACCGGCCGCAGGAACTGGAGGACTTGCTCGCGCAGTTCCGCGGCCCGCGGTTGGCCAAACTTGTCTCGCCCGAGAACGTCGTCACCACTGCGGCCGATCCCCGCGAGGTCGAGTATGTGATCGAAAGCGCCAACGGCTCGACGCGGAGCGAGTGGCGCAAACCGGCCCCGAAGGTCGAGGAGCTGCGGCTGCGGATTCTGGAGATGCTGCAGGCCGACGGCAAGAGTCTGCTGGCGCTCAACGCCGCGATGTTCGCCGCCGACAAGACCGACCGCATGCACGCCCTGCGGGTGCAATTGCGCGAGGCCGAGGCGAACCGCGTCATCTGGAGCTTTGCCGTGACCAAGTCGCTGGCCGTGGCGATCAACCCCGTGGCGGTGGCCGACGTGCTGGGCGGCATGGCGGTCGACGCCACGATGATCGTCACGCTGGGACGCATCTACGGCATTCCCATCAGCCGCAAGAACGCCCACACGCTGGCAATATCGATCGCCAAGAGCGCCGGCTTGGTGAGCGTGTTCGAGGCGGTCGTGAGTTGGGCGTCCAGCGCGCTGAAAGCCCTGACCGGCGGGCTCAGCACGGCCATTTCGCAAGTCCCCCAAGGCGCAGCGGCCGGCTACGGCAGCTACATCGTGGGGCAGGCGGCCCGGTTCTACTTTCAACACGGCGCCAGCTGGGGCGACGAAGGCGCCAAGCACGTGGTCAGCCAGATTCTGGCGAACACCGATAAGAAGTCGGTCATTGAGCAGCTGAAGGACGAGATTCGCGGGAAGATCTCGCGGAACGTGCATGCGGAATCAAAGTGAGGAGCAACTCGTGTATGAAGCTCGGATTCTCTGCTGTTCGCTAGTTGCCGCTGCACTTGCCGCCATCGCACAACCTGCCTACGCCCAGGATGCGCCGGCCGAACTTGCCAAGCTGCAAAGTCCTCGGGACGTCGAGACGATCATAGAAGACTACGACGAGGGCCGCGCAACATTTCTCGAGTCCTCAGCAAGAGCGGAATCCGACGATGCCCGCGACGCCCTGCAGGAGGAGTTTATCGCCAAACATTCGGCCACGATCCGTGCGATGATTGAGATTGCGCGAGCCGCTCCGGAATCGGAAGCCGGTATGCAGGCCGCATTGTGGGTCGTGACGCACTGCGACGCAGATTTCCAACCGCATGTCGAGGCCGCTCGAATTCTCCTTCGGCGCCACGCTCGCGATCGGCGGATGTTCGATGCTTACTACCACCTGGACGGGTTTGATCCGGTCTATGAGAAAGTCCTGCGCTCAGGCTGTGCCGCCGCCATGCCGGGCGAATGCCGCGCGCGTGCCATGTTTGCCCTGGCCGACGCATTGGTGCGTCGAGCCGCATTCAAGGACGCAATGGATGCCACTCCGGAATTGGACGCCCAACGCAAGCTGAAAATGGGCCCTGCTGTCGTCGAATTCCTCGATGCAACCAATCGTGATCAGGACCGTCTGGAAGCGACGCGGCTCTACCACCAAGTTATCGACGAGTTTGCCGACATCCCCTATCGCGATCAGACGCTCGGCCAGATTGCAGCCGACCGATTGATGCCGCTCGAACAGACGTATCCCGAGATCGGCGGGAACGCGCCGCGAGCCAGCGGCACGGATCTGTCGGGCCAGGCTCTTGACCTTCTGGAGTTCCGGGGGAAAGTCGTCGTGATCGTCGCCTGGGCGTCGTGGTGCGGCGCCTGCTGCGAAAGAATTCCCTACGAGAATAAACTCGTCGAGCAGTTCAAGGACGCCGACTTCGTGCTGCTGGGAATCAACGGCGACAAGAACCTCGACGATGCGTTGCGCGCCAAAGACAAGTACAAGATTGCTTTCCGGTCATCGCGAGACGAACCGTCTGCCGATGTGCGAATAATCGACCAGTTCGGCGTGACGACCTGGCCGACCACGTTTGTGATTGATCAAGATGGCGTCGTTCGCAACAAGAATCTCGATGGTCCCGAATTGCACGCCGCAATCGTTCGTTTGCTCGGCGCGCGATAGCGGGCGCCCTCCGCGACCGACGATGTTGTTGAACTCACGCCTCTTCGCGTTTGTTCTTATCGAACGGGGCGCATCGGGCAACGTGTTTCCTGCACCGCACGACGGCCTGACTATGCCGACGGACGAGTTGCATCGGCGTCGCTCGCCGCGTGCGGCGCGATCTGCTTGAGCTGCAGCGACAGCGCGATCCAGGTCCAGCCGTTGAGCAACAACTCCAGTCCGACCATCAGGCCGATCACCCACAGCACGGCGGCGGGCTCCTTCGCGACCAGCCGGTAGATCAGGATGCCGAACAGGGCGGTCACGGCGCCGTTGAGCAGGGCCCAACCCCATTGGGGAAAACGGATCGTCATGGCGGCGATGACCCGCACGATCCCGACCACGATGGCAAACGTGCCAATGAATAGCGTGAGCACGCCGGCGGTGGCCAAGGGCTTGTCGATGACCGCCAGCCCGACCACGACGTACAGCACGCCCACGATCATTTGCAGCAGAAACGCGCTCCATTGGCCAGTCCAAAACGAGCTGACGATGGTCGCCGCGCCGCTGATCAACAGCATGGCTCCCAGCACGGCCACCACGGCCGTCGTGGCGATGAACGGATAGACGATCGCCACGGCGCCGCATATGGCCAACAGTGCTCCGAGCAAGAGAAAACACCACCAGTAATCGTGCAGGCGGCGCAGCTCGTGGGCCAGCAGCCGTTGGACGCGATCGTTGTCGTTCGGTTTCACTAGCACTTGATTTTCCATGGTGGATCTCCCCGGGTGTGACAACAGGTAGCGCGAACAGCCAAAGCGCGGCGGCGAGTTTATCATATCACGCCGAGCCGCTGCCTGCCGACGAGGCCTCTTCGGCCGCGAAAAACAGGGCTAGCCAGTGGGAGCGCGGGCCGCAACGTGCGAGACGAGCAGCCCTGGCGCGCTCATGGCGCCGAGCGGCGCCGGCCGGCAAGCAAGAACCCGGGACTCCTGAGCAGCGCGGCGCGTCACAGCCGTCGCCTCCGTGTTGGTGATGATCGACCGAAATCGAGCCGGTCACATCTGGCAAGACACAAGACAACTGACCACGGGTGGTCCGTTAATGGACGCTGGACTATTCTGGTTGCCCCATCAGCGCGCAACAGCGACTCGCCGACGACCGGGTACGTGTTTGCTGCTGTGACCGCTCTGCAACAAACTCAATTCCGAGCCACGTCGTGGAAATCCGACACGCCCATCTGTACGACTATCCCAAGTACTACGACTTGGTGTACGGCTCGGACTGGAAGGCCGAGTTCGACTTTCTGGAGGATTGCTTCGAGCAATATACGCCGCGGGTCGTGCGGCGGCTGTTCGAGCCGGCGTGCGGCACCGGCCGGCTGCTGTACCGATTCGGCAAGGCGGGCTACGAGGTGGCGGGGCTCGACCTGAACCCGCAGATGGTCGACTTCTGCAACCAGCGGCTCAAGCGGCATCAACTGTCGGAGTCGGCGTTTGTGGGCGACATGAGCGACTTCCGGCTGAAGAAGAAATGCGACGCCGCGTTTAACACGATCAACAGCTTTCGTCACCTGGCCACGCAGGAGCAAGCCCTGGGGCACCTGCGATCGATGGCCGCGGCGATCGCCAAGGGCGGGTTGTACGTGCTGGGCTTGCACCTGACCCCGACCGCCGTGCCGCCCATGGAGGAGGAGAGTTGGGCGGCCCGCCGCGGCAATCTGGCCGTGCTGTCGCGGCTGTGGGTGGCCGAGCACAATCGCCGCCGCCGCTACGAGCGGGTGGGGATGAGCTTCGACGTTTACACGCCCAGCGAGCAGTTTCGCATTGTCGACGAGACCAAGTTCCGCACCTACACCGCCCCCCAGATGCGCGAGCTGCTGGCGGCCGTGCCGGAGTTTGAGATC
Organism: Planctomycetaceae bacterium; assembly: GCA_002702655.1. Classification (GTDB taxonomy): domain Bacteria; phylum Planctomycetota; class Planctomycetia; order Pirellulales; family Lacipirellulaceae. Next base: position 4,670 of record PABB01000026.1, on the reverse strand, counting down.
GCTGCAATTCACGATTTCAGCTACGACACGGCGGCGGAAGTCATCGTCACCGCCGCCACCGAGGATGTGATTTACGTGCTGCGACGGGTGTGAACGGCCGCCGCCAGCCCGTTCGTCCCGCCTGCGCACCTCCGGCTGCCGCCGTTGACGGGCTTGCCGGGGGCGTTCAGCGATCGCTGCTGACGCGAATCGGCAGAACTGCCCGGCCAGCAGGGCCGGAAAGAGGGCTTCGCACGGCAGGCGAATGGGGGGACAATGGCGAGCCCTGCACCTGGCCCGTTTGACTTGCCTCGCCAGCGCGGGATTCCACCCCAGACCCTGTCATCCTGCCGTGGATTCGTCCCCCCCTTCCGCTGATCTGGTCGTCCCCGACTCGCCGCACCGCGAATCGGCCGAGTCGCTGCTGCGATGGGCCATCGGCGTTCTGGACCTGGATGCCGAAACTGACGATCAAGGTCACGTGACGATTCGGTTGCCAGAGAAGGATCGGCCTGCGTGGAATGGCAAGGATGAAATCACCGCAACCGATTCCGGCTCTGCAGGCAATGCCGATGAATTGCTAACTCTCGACGGCCCGCTAGGACGGTGGCTCCTGGAGAAGCTTGTCGCCAGCGACGGGGTGGTTCACGCGCGACCCAGCGGACAGCCGATTAGCGTTGGCGACGTTTCGACGCGGCTGTTTCCCGCCTACTCGGTGGACAACGGGCAATTTCACTTGGCGGGATGCCAACTGACGGACCATCCGTTCTTGCGTCTGACGTTCGCGGGCACAGAGGAAGACCCCAACGTGCGGCACGTGTTTGTCGCGCCCGACGGATCGACGGTCAGCGACGAGTTGGTCGCGCGGCTGGGGCTAGATCGTTTGGAGCCCGCCGGCAAACCGACTCCGCGGATCGACGAGGCGGCATTGCGATCGCTCGCCGGCGCGGGCCGTCGGATCGCAGCCAAGAATTCAACCGTCCGCGATCCCGCGGCGCAGTCGACCGAGCCGCTGCTAACGGCCGTCGTCTGGGTCCGCCATGTCGACGGTCGTCTGCAATTCGAGATTGGCGAGAACAGCGAGGAGCTGGCTTTTTCCGGGTGGGCCCGCCTGCTGGAACCGAAACCGTGGAAGGCTCGCCGCTCGGGACGCGAGACTTTCCATCTCGCCGCCACCGATGACGGCGCGATTGACGCCGCCGAGGAGATGGCGGTTTGCCAGCAATCGGGCCGTCGCGTTCTCCGCCAAGATCTGGTGACGTGCAGCGTGACTGAGCAGCAGGTGCTGCCGGAGTTCACCGAGAAGTGCCCCGTCACGGGACGTCCCGCGCTACGCAGCGAATTCTCGGCGTGCGAGCAGTGTCGCCAGCGGGTGAGTCGCTCGAACCTGCAGGGCGGGCTCTGCCAGGCCTGCCGAGAGTTGGCGCCAGTCCGCAAGGACGACCCGCGGCTGGCCTGGGTGATGGGCGAGCATCGCGGCCTGGAACGCTGGAACCGTTGGCGACTGGCGGAAACGGAAACCGTGTACATTGCCCGGGCCGATGGCCTTCTGAAACGCCTGCTGGTGGTGGTCGACAAAGAGAGCCTGGCAGTACGTCGGCTGGCAACGGCAGGTCGTTTCTCGTCGGATTGGGTCGACGTCACGCCGACCCAGCAGAGCGAATTGCTGCGATGATTTCGGCGAGGGGCTGCTGCCTCGGCCAGGGGCTGGCTGGCCGGGTGGACACTTGAGCAAACACGCGGTTTGCCGCGTATCTCGCCGTGCGGACGCGACGGCCCTGGTCAGGCCCGTCGTGTCAAAGGGCGCAAGTCGCGCAATAAGAACGGGTTTGGGCGATTGCCTGCAGGGTTCGCCCTCGGTCGCGTCGCCGGTCCGGTGGCGCCGATCGTAGCGATATTTCCTAGACGCAGCCGCTCTGGTGACTATAATTATGGAGCTTGGTCACTCCCCCCTTCCCCAGTCCCCGATTATCTGCGTCGTACTAGGCACCTGCGGCCCGACCGGCGTGGTCTTCGCAGCGCACTCGTTCCGGCATAGGGACTGGGTTGCGCGGCGATTCCTCCCCCCGCCCGGCGGCCACCGCCCCCACCGGCAAGCACTCTACGAACGATCGGGCTGAGATTCGGGGCAGCGAATCGTCGGCTTTGAGGTCCTGCTTCGCACCGCGCCGTCAAGCAACGCAGTGCGAGCTCCTACGTGCAAGTGATGCACGCGCGTCCTCGCGGCGCTAGCCACCCTGCGTGAACCACTGGCGGTCGGATTCCGCGCAGCAACGATTCGAAACCGCTTACCACTTTCATCCCGCGAAATGACACACACGTCCAGCGGCGCGAACGTGCGAAGCCTCGGAGGAACCAAGTACAACCGTTGAACCATCTCCAGTTACTGATAGGCGTGCGACCCGGCACTCTGAAGTCGACGCCGCCAAGAACAACGAGAGGGCTCGACGAATGCGAGTGCTGGCAGGACGCTGGCATCGGCAAGGACGACGCATTGCAGCGGCGGCGAAAGCCGTTCGCTCTGCGAAGACTTTGCCGAGGCGCGGCGCCAACCGCTCATTTGTAATCTTTTAGCAAATGGTCGGCAGGCGCGGACTGAAGATTGAGTGGTGTTAGAATTAGTTGTCTTTGCCCGCGTCTCCCGCTGCTTGCGGGAGCCTAAGTGCGTCATCGCCATGATTAGCCTTGTGCTCATCGCCGCCGCGTCGACATGCAAGCTGGCTGCGAGCACATGGCAAGCAACATCCTTCCCCCGTCGCGCCGTAGGAATCGACCACATGCCGTGGCCTGCGTCGATCCGGCTGCCGGGAGCGCGAGGAGTTCTGGTTGCCGTGCGGGCAAGAGTCGTCCCCAACGACTGAAGTCATCGAGACAGGAGTTTGTAACTTGTACGACGCGTTATTAGATCACGATCTCGACGAAGATACTCAAAGCTCCGGCATGGAGATGTCGGGCAAAAGCATCGACGACGAGAGTGACGACAACGACAGTCTCGACATCAACGACATCTCCGACGACTCCGACGACAAGTCGGACGACGCGGCGACGTTGGAGATCGAAAGCGAATTGCCCGACAGCGAGTCGTGGTCCGACGATCCGGTACGAATGTACCTGACCCAAATGGGCGAGATCCCGTTGCTGACCCGGCAGCAGGAGATCAACCTGGCACGGCGGATCGAGACGACCCGCGCCGCGTTCCGTCGCCGGCTGCTGGCCTGCGACTACGTGATCCGGGCCGCGTATAAGGTGCTCAGCCGCGTCCATCGGGGCGAGTTGCCGTTCGATCGTACCGTGCAGGTGTCGGTCACCGATCGACTGGAAAAGGAGCAGATTCTCGGCCGGTTGCCGCACAACTTGGCGACGCTCGAGTTGCTGCTGGAGCGCAACGCCGAGGACTACCGCACCGCCACCAGCAAGAGCGCTCGGGCCAGTCAGCGCAAAGCGGCCTGGCAGCGGCTTGGCCGCCGCCGCCGCCGCGCGGTCATGCTGGTCGAGGAACTCGGCCTGCGAACCCAGCGGATCGAGTCGATGATCGGCACGCTGGAGGAGTTCAACCGCCGGGTGATCGAGCTGCGTCGCGAGATCGCGCAGTCGAAGGCCAACCGACGCCCGGTCGCCGAACGCAAGCAGTTAATCGTCGAGTATCGCAACATTCTGCGGATCACGCAGGAATCGCCCAGCAGCCTGAAGCGCCGCGTCAATGAGCTTCGCGAGATTTACTCGCGTTATCAGCAGGCCAAACGCGGGCTCAGCGAGGGCAACCTGCGACTGGTCGTGTCGATTGCCAAGAAGTATCGCAATCGCGGCTTGAGCTTTTTGGACCTCATTCAGGAAGGCAACGCCGGCCTGATGCGAGCCGTCGACAAGTTCGAGTATCGGCGGGGGGTCAAGTTCTGCACCTACGCCACCTGGTGGATTCGTCAGGCAATCACCCGCGCTGTGGCCGACCAAAGCCGCACGATCCGCATTCCGGTCCACATGGTCGAAACCATGAGCCGCGTGCGGAACGTGTCGCGGGCTTTGCTGCAACGGCTGGGTCGCGAGCCGACGCTGGAAGAAACGGCCAAGGCCGCTGACTGCACCGTGGATGAAGCCCGCCGCGTGCTGGCGATGAGCCGCTACCCGATCAGCCTCGATCGGCCCGTGGGCAACAGCGAGGACAGCCATTTTGGCGACCTGCTGCCCGACCAGGGGGCCGAGAGCCCGGCGATCGGCGCCGCCCAGGAAATGCTCCGCTCGCGGATCACCAAGGTGCTCAAGACGCTCAGCTACCGTGAACGCGAGATCATCAAGCTCCGCTACGGCCTGGGCGACGGCTACAGCTACACGCTGGAGGAAGTGGGCCACATCTTCAAAGTGACCCGTGAACGCATCCGCCAGATCGAAGCCAAGGCCGTCCGCAAGCTGCAGCAACCGAGCCGCAGCCAGGAACTGAGCGGGTTTTTGGACTAGGCCGATCGCCAGCCCAGCTGGACAATTCGCGCAAGAGAGAGCCCCGAAGCGAAAAGCCTCGGGGCTTTTTCGTGCGCGAAACCGACAGCGCAGGCGCGGTGGGCGCACGATTTCGGTCGTTGTTCATTCTCCTGGCAAGCTATAGTGATACGCATTCTAACTTGAAGTAGCGCGATCGAGGCACGTCGCGGCGCAGACGGTTTTCATCAGTTGGTCGTCCATCGCGACGCGGCGCCAGG
>PABB01000025.1 GCA_002702655.1 Planctomycetaceae bacterium | reverse complement strand
CAAGCTACTGGGTTCATACCTCAGCAATGGAATATTCCCCCTTCCTTTTGTGTTAGCCCAACCGCATTTTAGTACTTAAAGGGATGCCAAGCATTAGGTAGCCTTGTAAGGTTCTTGTACCTTGCCAAGGGGGTAATATCGTGCCAGCAGCCGCGGTTATACTATACTCTTTTGCTTTATAAATGGCTGATTTTAATATGACTAATAAGCTAATACTTTTATTGTTTAGAATTTAGAAACCAAGGAAAAAGGATAGATATCTTTGTACTCTAATTATGCTGGATCGTGTAGTAAGTGAAACACCAAATACCTGGCAGAGTTATTTTCGTCTAGGCTTCCTGATCCTCGATACTCCTCCATGTAATTTGTCACAAAGTATGGTGTATTGCCGTGCTTCTCGGTTTCGATTCAGCTTTACTCAGGCCTTAGTGCTTTTTAGCAAGAACTAGTTATAATTGGGAGATATAGATAGGCTAGTATTCCTTATATAGAATTCACTCTTTGACTTGTACATATTGCCCGTCGCCTCCTTGCTCAGGAGTAAGTCGTCACAAAGTAAATGTAGGGGAACTTGCATTTAGAAGGACGGACATCTCGAGAGAAACAATCCCAAATTATACACTGATACCCTATACAAAAATAAGATAGACAGCAACTAGGCAGAGAAGAGAGGGATTCATATATACTCTAGACAGGTATACCTTTCTCAGCCCACGCAGACCTACCGAGACCTGACCAACGTGAGTAAGCGGAACTTCAAGATGAATGAGATGAGAAAATGGGATTCCTAAGACTGCTATTAGAGAAGTTGAATGCTTCAAGTAGTCAAACCAAGAGATAGAACCACCCAAACAGTGTCGAAGAATCGTGCCAAACATTATGCCCCCCCCGAGAGACAGCAGTAAAGCAAAAGTGGCCCAAAATGACAAATTAATCATAACTAAAGAAGTACCTATAGGTAAAACAATACCTTGGTAAGTAGCTAACATAACTAAAGTATAAAGAGGGACCTTTATTAGTAAAGTGAGAGAGGCACCAGGAGAACACCTGATATGGGAAGAATGGACTGAAGCTGAAACTAGGACCATGCGAAACCTATAGGCTACAGTCAGAAGAATTCCCAAGTAAAAAAAAAAAAGCAAAAAATTAGAGGTAGAGGAGGAATAAAACTGACTCATAATAGCCTCCTTACTCACTCAGCCAGAAAGAAAAGTAAGACCACACATGGAAGAGCAAGAAACAATGAATGAGAGACCAACCAAAGAAGACCTCGCAACCATTGTACCCAACTTACGAAAACCCTGTGAGCCATAAACAGTATGAATAACGATGCCAACAGCTAAAAAGAGAAGAGCCTTAAAGCTAGCATGCAGGTTAAGGTGAATAAAAGACATGTAACGAAGATTAAGACCGAGTGTTGATACTATTAAACCTAACTGACTAAGTGTAGACAGGGCTACGATTTTTTTGAAATCAGTTTCTGAACAAGCAGCACCACCAGCCATGAGGGTGGTAAAAACGCCAATGGAGAGCAGGATAGTAGTAGGAAGAGATGAAAAACGAAACAATAAATAAATACCAGCTGTAACCAGGGTAGATGAATGAACCAGAGCAGAAACGGGTGTTGGAGCAGCCATAGCTGCTGGGAGCCAAGATGAAAAAGGGACCTGGGCGGACTTGGTCATAGCAACGAGAATGAGAAGATAACTAAGAGGACAAGGGGGAAAAGATGAAAAGTGAGCGTAGACACCAAAAAACCAAAGAAAGAGAATATCACCGATACGATTCCTAAGACAAGTTAGTATTCCACCAGTGACAGAAGTACGAGTACGATAATAAATGACCAAGAAAAAAGAAGTGAAACCGAGCAGGTCCCAGCTAACCAGAAGAGAAATAAGATCAGAAGCAAGAACAAGGCCGAATATTGAAAACAGAAAACAAAGAACAAGACCCAGAAATTGACGATACAAAATAGTATAATCTAAATAATAATACGATCAAAGGAGAACACAAAATGAGATAGTACAGAGAGTCAACAGAAAGTGTAAAGCAGCCGAATCACAACACAAGGCAAAACGCTGGCCGAAACCAAGACTGAGCACCACACAAGAAAAGGAAGAGCTAAAAAGTAGCAAAAGAGAGGAAGAAATATATAGTAATACCATTAATTAAAGGAAAAAACTGATGATGAAATTGGCAATAACAGACTTAGGAACGAACCAGGAATATATAAATAAAGGTGCCTTAATGTAGCTATAGACGAATCAAATGAGCCAGCAACAGAGGAAACGTAAAAACGAAGGCAATACAAAAACACTAAGAAGGAGGCTAACCCGAGCAAAAGCAAAGAGCTAGAGAAGACGACCCCCAAGCACCTGAACAAGCTTACTTCTACCCAGAAACCAAGTGAGGGAGGAAGACCAAAGCTTAAACCGCAAATAAGAGCTATTAAAAATAGGATGGGACCGGAAAGGGAAGAAGAGTGAGCATGGATGTACCTTCGAGAAGAATTCGAGCAATAAAGTTCAAATGCCAAAATAAAGAGTAAGGGTGAGAGAAGAGAGTGTGTAATAAGTATTCCTAAAGCTACAAAAACACCAAGCTCTAAGCCACTAAGTGCACCCAATGTTGTTGTTCCTCTGTGAACTACAGAAGAATATGCCACTATGGATTTAATATCAGAGGCACGAAAGCAAAGCAAACTACAGACCACAGCTCCAGTGAGGGACAAGTACACCAGTAACCAGGATCAAGAAAGTAGGTTAGCTGACAAAAGCAAGATCCCATAGCCCCCGAATTTTAACATGATACCTGACAATAGAATAGAACCAACAAGAGGTGCCTCAACATGTGCTTTAGGCAACCATGCATGCAATGTAAACAGCGGAGACTTAGACATGAATGAAAGAGAGAGAACTAAGCCTGAAAAAGCACCAACTTGACTGAAGGAAGAAGTAATAGAACCAGAATACAAAACCACAAAAAATAAAAATGGGAATGAAAACACTACCAAATAAATAATTAGAAAAAACAAGGCATTGGTCTTCTCGGGCTGATACCCGAATACGAGAAGTAGCAGAGAAACAGGAATCAAGGAAGATTCATAACAAACGAACAAAACAAGAAGGGACTCAGTGGAGAAAAATAGAAGCGCAATCACAGCAATTCTAAAAACAAGAACAGAAGACAAAGAAGAACAAGAACATAATTCAGAACTACTAACCAAAGTAAGAACAAAGAAAACGATTAAGACTATTAAAAAAGAAGCACCACGAATCTCAATGAGAAAAAAAGCAAGTAGAGAAGCGAACAGTCTAAATAAAGCAGACATAAAAAAATTTTATTCAAGGAGAACAATACTACCCTGTGAACCTACCAAGAGAAAGGTCCAATAAAGAAACCACTACGATCATAGCCCAAAATAAAAAGGAAGCTAGAAAAACGAGAAGACCAGTAGACAACGTAATCCTTAGCAGAGATGAATTGGGACAGAGAGAAGACAAGGAAGGATAAAGTAGGGGAATGAAGGAAAAATAAGGCCAATAAGTAACACGAGCAGAAAAAGAACAGAACATGAGCATATAAGCAAAAAGGACTATAAGACCACCTAAATATAGCAGAAGATGGAGTAAGCACAAGATCACGGAATGTGAAAACAAGATGTAAGATAGACACAGAGACACTACTGCCAAGAGAGCGAAGGCTGAGAGCAGTGAGGAAGAGAAAGATACCAAGACTGAAAGCAAGACGAGAAGGAGAGGACTGGTGGATGAGGGTAAGATGTTTCTCATAAACCAATGAAATATGAGAATAAGAAGTTTCAGGAAGTAACGAGGTTGTAGCAAAAAATTCCATACAAATGGAACCAGGAAAATGGAGCAGAGCCACAAAAAGTAATAACCTAAGGTGCTATTCCTAAACAGACCAATCTGTCACAGAAGAACCCCGAGAGTGATGCACGGACAGAGACAGACCGGTGCTGGACTCAGTAGCCCCCAGACCAAGCAAAGGAAGAACTATGAAAGATGGAAGAAAAAAAATAGTATGAGCATAATTACTAACAGAAGCGAGACTTCAACAAAAATTAGTGTATTCAAGAAAGATTGCTTGAAAAAGAGTGAGAATAGGGCAAGTGAGATGAATGTAAAAGAGAGCATTATGAAAAGAGACTGTGGATCACACAAAATTTTATCAAGAATAAGTAATATCAACTATTCGCTCCCATACCAAGCATGCTAAGGGCAAGACCATAAAAAAAGAAAAATAAAAGATACTAGATGCAATCGACAGCGTAGTAAATGGTACGACCAAAGGACTACCCCCCAGTGCCGTTAACAAAAAGAAATTGCAAATATGAGCTCAGAAGAGAATCTTAACAGGACCATAGAACGTTAGCCCCTTCATACTTATCACATTAGTAAGTTTGAATAAGAGTAGAATCAGAATACTTGAAAACAGACTAACAACACCCCCTAGAGGAGAAGTCACAGAACGAAGAATAGCATAAGCAAAGAGAAAATATCATTCAGGTACAATATGAGCAGGAGTGATCAAAGGATTGGCAACTATAAAATTTTCAACTTCAAAAAAAATAACGGGAAAAATAAAACGACTACAAGAAGCAACGAAATCATGGTAACAAAACCGAATATATCCTTTAAACTATAGTAACAATGAAAGCAGACTTTATCTGAAGCACTACTAAGACCTAAAGGATTCGAAGAACCAGTAGTATGAAGGTAAAAGATATGCACAACCCTGACTCCAGAAAGTAAGAAGGGCAAAAGAAAGTGAAGGGCAAAGAAACGTGTAAGAGTTGCATTATCAATGCTAAACCCACCCCATAGTCAACTCACCAGCCTAGGCCCAAAATAAGGAAAAACACTAAATAAGTTAGTAATTACTGTGGCGCCCCAAAAGGATATCTGACCCCAAGGTAATACATAACCTAAGAAAGCTGTACCCATGCTAAGCAGAAGTAAGAACACACCAAGCGACCAAGTTGTGAACAAATTATATGACCCAAAATAAAGACCACGACCTACGTGAGCGTATAAACAGAAAAATATGAAGGTGGCACCATTGGCGTGAAGATAACGTAACAACCAACCAGACCTAACATCACGCATGATGTGAGAGATTCTACTAAAAGCAAGGGAAATGTCACATGAATAATGCATAGCAAGGAATAGGCCGGTAATAATCTGCAGCCCTAGAATTAAACCAAGACAGGACCCAAAATTCCACCAAGAACTCAAATTTGGAGGAGTGGCAAGATCATAGACTTTTCCTTTAAATAGAGTAGTTAGGTTATACCGCTCGTTCTTTCTTGTTTGTGTAACTGTAAATAGTTTTCTTTTAACCTATAGCTTTTCTTTTTGCCTCCTAACGTCTTAGTTATACTTTATTTCCCTTAATTAGCACTTACAATGCCAAACAATCTTGCTACTTTTTCTTTTTCTCCTTATTCCCTTTGGCATAATGGGCACAAGAACGTATAGGAGCGGTATTATATGCACTGTTAAATAATTGGGGGCACCTAACTATACATAGTAACGAAACGCTATACCGGGCTCCTTATTCTTGCTTCCTGGCCATTTTATGAGTAAATAATTTAAGCACTAGGGCTTTAGCTCTATCTTTAACTAGTACTTGATTATATAGTAGGTTTAGTATTAACTTTTATACTTGTAATATTCCTCTTCAAGATAATTTTCTCTGTCTCGGTATTGTGTGAGAATTTGTGCTGAGCAAAAGTATTAACACTTAACTAATATCCAGTCCCAATGTTTAACAAAAACATTTCCTTATGCCTTTAAGGTAATCCCTGCTTAGTTATAGGAAGTAGCAAAATTATTTGTCCTTTAATTAAGGTACGGTTTGAATGGGTTTTGGAGGCTCTTATAATTAGGGTTGATATCTTTAAACATTCTAGTTGCAAATGGTTAGACACTTTTGCAAGGCGATAAGACCCTAGAAGTAGACTTCGTTGTGTCTAGTTGGGGCAACTAGGTGAGAATCACACCTTTAAGCACTTTCTGTCATCACTATTACTCTAGGGATAACAGCGTAATATAGAATTCCATTCTAGCGTACGACCTCGATGTTGAACTAGGAGTGTCTTGCTTATCCTTTAAGTGGCATGTGTCTGTTCTACACTTTCTCTCCTACGTGATTTGAGTTCAAACCGGTGTGAGCCAGGTTGGTTTCAACCTGTAATAATTTTATATTTATCTAGTACGAGAGGAATGGTACATATTTCCTACTTCTTATAGTCTTGTATTCTATAATGCTACGTTGAGCTCTTTCTACTAACCACAAAGACATCGGCTCCTTGTATTTTCTTTTCGGCATTTGATCAGCTTTTATTGGTAGTGGTCTTTCTGCCCTTATTCGTTTAGAGCTAGGCTCGGCCGGTTCGCTCTTGTTGGATGATCAGCTCTATAACTCTATTGTCACTGCCCATGCCTTTATCATGATCTTTTTTTTTGTAATACCTACCCTGATAGGAGGTTTTGGTAATTGATTAACTCCTCTCATAATCGGTGCTCCTGATATATCCTTTCCTCGGCTGAATAACCTTTCCTTTTGATTATTACCGCCTGCCCTTTTCCTACTCCTACTCTCCTCTTGTATTGAGTCTGGTGTGGGCACTGGCTGAACAGTTTATCCGCCATTATCCTCTCTTGGTCATCCAGGGGTGGCAGTTGACTTCGCGATCTTTTCCCTTCATTTAGCTGGCATTTCCTCCATTCTGGGCGCTATTAATTTCATTACCACAATCGCCAACATGCGTGGGGCAGGTCTTACTCTCGAGCTCATACCACTTTTCGTTTGATCTGTGCTTTTTACCGCTTTCCTTCTCTTGCTTTCTCTTCCAGTCTTGGCAGGTGCTATTACTATGCTTCTCATAGATCGCAACTTTAATACTTCTTTTTTTGATCCTGCCGGTGGTGGTGATCCCATTTTATATCAGCATCTTTTTTTGATTTTTTGGCCATCCTGAGGTTTACATTTTGATTCTACCTGGCTTTGGTCTCGTTTCACAGATTGTTACTCATTACTCGGCTAAGCTGAACAGATTTGGCGCTCTGGGTATAATTTATTCTATGGGCTCTATTGCGCTATTAGGTTTTATTGTGTGAGCTCATCATATGTTCACGGTCGGCCTCGATGTTGATACCCGGGCCTATTTTACTTCCGCAACCATGATTATTGCAGTGCCTACCGGTATTAAGATTTTTTCCTGGTTGGCCTCCTTTCACGGTACGAACATTTCTATCGAAGCCCCCCTGCTCTGGGTCTTAGGTTTTCTTTTCTTATTCACTATCGGGGGCGTTACTGGCATTGTGCTAGCTAATGGCTCACTTGATATTGCTCTGCACGACACTTATTATGTCGTAGCTCATTTCCATTATGTGCTATCAATGGGTGCTGTTTTTACTATCTTCTCAGGCCTCACATTCTGGTTTCCTCTACTCACCGGTGTTAGTCTGCCATCACGCTTGTCCAAATCACACTTTTTTATCATGTTTGTAGGTGTTAATCTTACTTTTTTTCCTCAGCACTTTTTGGGTCTACAAGGTATACCCCGTCGATATTCCGATTATGCGGATTGTTTTATGAAGTTTAATGTTATCTCCTCTCTTGGTTCCATGCTCTCCATCATGTCGTCTTTTTTTCTTTTTGTCTCTTATCTGATACGCTTTTTCTGTTGCTTCCTTAGGTCCTATCTATGATTCCGCTTCATTGGAGCTTGGTATGCGTTGCCCCACTTCCTTCCATTCTTATGCTGAATTAGTACGTTATTACTAACTTTGATGTATACTCTAATGGTGTTAAGCACTTTGGCTTTTGGTGCTAAGGGTATGTCTAATTTTTACTTTCAAGATGCGAATGGGGCTTCGGCCGAAATATTATTATCCTTCTCGGATCTTACCATGGTTCTCGTACTTCCAATTTCAACATTAGTCATTTTGCTAGTTTTGTCTAAATTCCTTGTTTTGCCTACCCACCGCTTCTTGGTTGATTCGCAATTTTTAGAGTTTAGTTGATCAGCTATTCCAGCTTTTTTATTAATATTATTAGTTATTCCTTCTTTTTGCCTTCTATACACCATCGATGAGGTTGGTAAACCATTGTGCACACACAAGGTGCAGGCTCATCAGTGATATTGGGGTTATGAATGTTCCGACTTAGAAGTTTCACCTTTCATATCTCTTAGTTACATGTCCGATGGAAACCCTCGGTTGCTTGAAGCAGATTATTCTCTAGTATTGTTTCCGGGTCTAGTCTATCGTTTTCTGATTACGTCTGCCGATGTTCTACATTCTTGAAGCGTTCCTTCCTTTGGTTTTAAGGCCGATGCTGTTCCCGGACGTGTCAACCAGCTCGTTACAATTTTGGATCGCCCAGGCGTCACCTATGGCCAGTGCTCAGAGATCTGCGGCAGTAATCATTCTTTCATGCCCATTAGAGTTAACGTGCTGTCAAAGCCCCAAAGGGTCCAGTTTTAGGTAAATTTAGGTAAGCCACCCTGGGTTGAGCTTAAGTCTGTTTCAATGTCTGCGTTTCTGAGAACTCTCCTCCTCTTTGTTGCTGTTGGATTCTTTACACTTCTAGAACGAAAAGTTCTTGCGCTTCTTATACTTCGTGTCGGCCCCGCAAAGCCTTCCTTTTCAGGACTGCTAGTTCCTTTCGCTGATGCCCTGAAGCTTCTTGCTAAGCCTTTTATTTTTCCACTCGCTGGAAGTAAGGGGTTGATGTATTTTTCGTGTTTGCTGGGGTTGCTAGTCCCTTCTTGTCTTTGGTTATTTGTGTCCCTTCCGTCTGCTTCCTGGTGGTGTACTTTTACCGTTCTTTCCGTCCTAGTTTGAATATCACTTTCTGTTTATAGTCTTTTGTTAGCTGGTTGAGGCTCAAATTCTAAGTACAGTGCTCTCGGTGGACTTCGATGTCTTGCGCAGTGCATCTCATATGAAGTTTGCCTCACCTTACTATTACTCTCTGTTTGCTTATGGAGTGGTTTTGGTTTGCTTGCACCAACTGCTTATTGTTTTGGGTTGGGTTTTGTTCATGTGGTGCTTTTGCTCTTTGTAATTCTCTTAGCCGAGACTAATCGTTCGCCTTTTGATTTTGCAGAAGGCGAGTCTGAACTTGTTTCTGGTTACAATGTTGAATTTAGGGGTTCTGGCTTCGTTCTGCTTTTTTTAAGAGAGTACTTATCTATTTTATTTAGATCATTTTTAGTTGCTTCTATTTGTGCCTCTGGTTCCTACCTTCCCTCACTATTTGGGTGTCTTGGTTTTTCTTTTGTCTTCGTTTGGTCTCGCGGCACTCTTCCGCGTTTTCGTTATGATACGCTCATGTCACTTTGCTGGAAGTCTATTCTTCCACTAGTGTTGTCTACCTACTTGCTCTTCCTGGTTCT
>PABB01000024.1 GCA_002702655.1 Planctomycetaceae bacterium | reverse complement strand
CCAACTGCGGGCAGTCTTTGTCACCGTTCGCGGTGAATGGCGGCCCGCCTCATTGCGGCAAGATGCGGAGCGGTCTCTCCTTAACCGCCTGTGATCCAACAGCTTGGGCGATATCCAAGGCTTTCGCGGAGACCTTATCTGGTGCGATAATCCCAGAGAATCTTCACGACGCGAAACTCAGAGGGGTGCTTTCGGATATAATCGCCAAATAGCACGTGCTCCTACGCCAATCACCGCACTTTCGCGTCACTTGCAGTCAACCAACAGATGAAAAACACTCTAACATTAACTTTCTTCATCTTCTCACTCGTGAGTGCTTGCATCCTCGCGGCGTCCACCGCTCACGCCGATTCTTTCGGTGGCGGGGCCAACCAGTTCGACATCAGCTTCGTCTCGATCGGCGACCCCAACAACCCGGACGACACCACGGGCGAGCCCAACCCGGCCGGCAAGGTCGAGTACGCCTACCGCATGGGTAAGTTTGAAATCAGCCGCGACATGATTACCAAGGCCAACAATGGAGGTGGCCTGGGGATCACGATGGATGTGCTAGGTATTGTTACGGCCGGTGCGCGGGACGACATGCCGGCCACGGGCGTTTCGTGGTTCGAGGCGGCGACGTTTGTCAATTGGCTCAACACGAGCCAGGGCCACCAGGCCGCGTACAACTTCGACGGGGCCGGCAACTTCCAGCTCTGGACGAGTGCTGAGGCGTGGCAAACGGGCGGCGAAAACCTGTTCCGCCACAAAGACGCATTCTACTTTCTGCCCAGCATGGACGAGTGGTACAAGGCCGCTTACTTTGACGCATCGAGCAATACTTACTTCAATTACCCGACTGGCAGTGACACCGCCCCCGCGGCGGTTGCCAGCGGAACGGCACCAGACACGGCAGTTTACGACCAGTCCTTATCCCAGGGACCGGCGGATATCACGCTCGCTGGCGGGCTGAGCCCCTACGGCACGGTGGGCCAGGGCGGCAACGTGTATGAATGGGAGGAGACCGAGCGCGATTTGCTGAACGACTCAAGTTTGTCTGCTCGCGGCTTTCGCGGGGGCGCCTGGAACCTCAACTCCGACTTCTTGCTCTGGTCGGGCCGGTTCGACGTCGCCCCGCGGAACGGATTCTTCAACATTGGGTTCCGCGTCGCAAGTATCCCTGAGCCAAGTACGGTGCTGCTAGGTGCGTTGGCAACAGGAGGATTGTTGGTGTGGAGAAGGCGTTAGGCTCGACGCCCTGGCCACCGAGGCCCGGCGATCGACGACGTTGCGGCCCTGCACGCAGAGTTCGTTCTCTACGGCCGCAGTTCAATCTGGCGCCGTTTGACGGCGGGTGCGTCGGCCACTGCGGCGTAGCCATGAACGAAGTGCGCAGCGGTGCTCGTCACCGCGGGGAGTTAGCGGGTAACCATCGTACCGGCGGTGTGCCCAACCTCAGCAACTTTGAGCATAGTTCTTCGACGCACAGGCGTGTAACTCAGAAGCCGAGTGCATGCCTAAGGAGGTCTTCCGAAGTGGGAATGCTCAACTCAAAACTCGCGTCCCACCCCTGAAGACAGGCGTGGGCATGGCGACCGGCCCCCAGCGGACTTCAATTCGGACGAGCGTGGGCGGTGTTCGCGACGGAAGGCCGAGCGAGTTGGCCTTGCCGGCAGGGCACACGCACGGGCGGCTGCACGAATTCGGCTCAGGTCGTCGCGTCAACGTCGCCTGACGGCGCGAAAGACCATAATGATTGCCCTAATATCGCCGACGCATGCGTCGCAGCCCGAAGAAGCAACTTGCCAACATCAATGAGAATGAGTACGTCGCGGGTTCGGGCACTGATGAATAGCCTGCTATCGAAGCGATGGAGGAACCATAATTCGACTGCCAGGCATTGAGGCTTGCAGCGGCGCCATCGAGGCGTTGCCAGACGAGTAAATCGGAGCCATCAACCTTGTTGTCAAAGTTAAAATCACCCGCAAGTCCCGCCGTCGTCGGGGAGAGATCCACGTCGTCGACGTACAGTCCATTAACGATATCTTCGACGGCGCCCGGAGAAAGTTGGAAGCGAAGCTGAAATGAGTCAGCACCGTCGGGGACGTCGAGATCACTCAATCCAAACGACTGATAGACCGTATTGACGCCCGCAGTCACCAGGGACGTGAGAATCTCGCCTTTGACGCCGCCGCCGTCGCTCGCGTCCTGATCGAGCCAGAGAATCTGGTAGAACATGTCGAATCCGGTGAAATCGAGCGAGTCGACTTTGGCCGAGAACGAAAGATTGTAATTCACGGTGTGATCGATGCTGCCCACAGGCTGAGTCTGCTCAACGGAGTACGGCGTGGGGGCGGCAGGATTATTGATATGATCGGCCGTCATGTAGGCAGAGAAGCCGCCGTTGTTGGGCATCGCGCTGCTACGGGTCGTGCTGCCGCTGGGACCGCTCGTTTCAAGCCAGTCAGTCGCATCGGCGTCCGACCCGATTTCAAAGCCAGGGTTGAGGAGAATGTTCGCTGCCGCTGCGCCGCTGAAACCGGACAACGCGAGCGTCGCGACCGTCATCAGTCGCATTCCTAGGTGAACCTTCAAGAGTCGTGTTCCCTTCAAAGAAGACAGCTGGCAGGACCACGGCCTTCCAATTTGCGGAAAAGCCAACTGGTCGAAAATCATAGCCGTTCGATTGGAAGCGGACGTCCGTCGAATGAATCAGACGGGCAAGAACTCGACAGCGAAAAGAAGTGGCAGACGCAAGCCCGCGTCCTCGGGCAGTTTACCCAGCTTGTTAGCGAATACAAGCAAGAACCGACGGATGTAACAGTTTCGCCGGAGGCCGGGTCAGTCGGCCGTAGTTGACGCGGCCATTTGGGGAGTCTCGACTGGCCGATTGTCCGTATGCTTCGCAAGAGAGGCGAACCGGCTTGCCTCGTGTCGAAGGCGAAACCGAAAATCGCTTGGAAGCTGCGCATGGGTTGGCAACATCGCGGCCCCGCGAATGTCGGCCTTACCCAAGCCCCCGAAACTGCACCGGCGTGAAGCTCCTGCGAAACATCGACGTGAGTTGTGGAAGAGACGATTTGGCGGCGATTTCGACAACCACTCTCCATCCGTCTTCTCGGAAGTCGCGTCGGTGCTCGTCACCACCGGGACTTAGCGGGCAGCCGTCGTGCCGTCAGTGTGAAGATATAGGTGCCCAACCTCAGCGACTTTGGGCCCCGTTCTTCGACGCACCGGCGTGAGCTGCCGAGCGCACCAAACAGGACTGCCGCTCAACTCGCGGCACGCCGGACGGGACGAACCGCGGGCATCCGGAGGACGGCGGTCGTCGCCGGTTTGCCCTGTCAGATGCGCCCGTCGCCCAGCGGGATTCTGGTAGAAAATGGGCCAGCCGATCGCGTAGAGTGAAGGGTTGCCGCCGCGCTTAGGGGCGCTTGGTTGGCGGGGCCCCGTGGCAAGCTCAGCCGCTGCGAGTTTTGCTCGCCGGAGTGGAGTTTTGCTCGCAAAACTCGCGGTATGCGGGCGGGCGCCGCGAGCGTAAGTCGTTGGTGCAAAAGGCTTAGCAAACAACAGGCTCACATCGGCGCGGAGAGTTTTGCTCGCAGATTTCCGTTTTCGTGCAAAAGGCAGAAGTGCAAGAGTCCACATCGCGTTCCGCGCATCCTCACGCAAACGCCCGGGGTTCCGCTGCGGCGCGTCCCCAGCGACGGCCGCGCCCCGTTTCCTTTCGCGGCGTTTCGCGCGTTTCGCGGTTCCTCTCCCAATCGACGGCAACCGTCGCAACCCTCACGACCGCACCGGGCCCCATTCGCAAATTGTCGCCTTTTTCCCACCTGGCGGTCCGTTCTTTGACTCGCGCAGCGTGCGACGTAGGGTTTTGGCAACAACCGCCGGCAATCTCTCCCCGCTTTGCCGCGCACCCATTGCATCGACACATCGCCGTGGGCGAGCCGTGCGCCGCTGGGCGCAGGCCTGCTCGCCGCCGAGGGGACTGCCGCATCATGTTTGCTGGTTCTTTGCTGCTGGTTGACGACGACCGTCAGATTCGCGAATCGATGGGCGAGTGGCTCGGGAGCCACGGCCTTGATGTCGACGCGGCCGCCGGCTGCGGCGACGCGCTGGAGGCCCTCAGCCGCCACACCTACGACCTGCTGCTGGTCGACGTCCGACTGCAGGACGGCGACGGCATGGCCCTGCTGGAGCAAGTCCGCCGCAACCGCCCCGACTGCCAGGTCGTGATGATGACCGGCTACGGCGAGCCCGAGCAGGCCGTCGAAGCCATGCGGGCCGGAGCGCTCGACTATCTGACCAAGCCGATCATCGGCGACGAGCTGCTGATGTGCCTGCAGAAGGCCCTCACGCAGCAGCAGGTGATGCAGGAAAACACCCAACTGAAGCGGGAGCTCGACAAGCGGGCCGGGCTGGACAACATCGTCGGCGCCCATCCGCAGATGAATCGTATTTTCGAGGTCATCGACAGCGTCGCCGACACGCGGGCCACCGTGCTGGTCACCGGCGAAAGCGGCACCGGCAAGAGCATGATCGCTCGGGCCATCCACCGCCGCAGCGGCCGCGCCGGCAAGCCGTTCATCGAAGTTGCCTGCGGCGCGCTGCCGGAGAACTTGCTCGAAAGCGAGCTGTTCGGACACGTCGCCGGCGCGTTCACCGGCGCCACGACCGACAAAGTGGGCAAGTTCAAGCAAGCCGACGGGGGGACGATCTTCCTCGACGAAATCGGCACCGCCAGCCCCGCCATGCAGGTGAAGCTGCTGCGAGTGCTGCAGGAGCTGCAGTTCGAGCAAGTCGGCGGCAGCAAGACGTTTGAAGTCGACGTCCGCGTGATCCTGGCCACCAACGAAGACCTGGCCGAGGCGGTCGCCGACGGCCGGTTCCGGCAGGACCTGTACTACCGCGTCAACGTGATCAACATCGAACTGCCCCCGCTGCGCGAGCGGCGGACCGACGTGCCGCTGCTGGCCCAGCGGTTCCTGGAGGAGCTGCGCGAAGACACCAGCCGCAGCGTCGTGGGGTTCAGCGACGAAGCGCTCGCCGCCCTGGAAGCCTACGCCTGGCCGGGCAACATCCGCGAGCTGCAAAACGTCGTGGAGCGCTCCGTTCTGCTGGGCAAGGGCGAGTTGATCCTGCCCGGCGATCTGCCGCGCGAGGTGGCCGTGGGCGCCAGCTTCCGCCCGGCGCGGGTCGGGCAGCGCACGCTGAAGGAGGCGCTGGAAGAGCCGGAGCGGGCGATCATTCTGGAAGTGCTGGAAGCCAACAACTGGAACCGCAACGCCACGGCCGACGCGTTGGGCGTGAATCGTACGACGTTGTACAAGAAGATGAAGCGGCTGGGCTTGGAAGACCGCGAAGAAGCGGGGCGGTAGCAGGGAGCGCTCGACGGCTGGAGTTGCAGGGAGGGCGAGGCTCCTGCCAACCAACCGCCGCTTACCGCTACTTCTTATCCTCTTCCCCCGTCTCCAGCACCGCCAGGAACGCCTTTTGCGGGATGTCGACCTGGCCGATGGACTTCATGCGCTTCTTGCCTTCCTTCTGCTTTTCCCACAGCTTGCGTTTGCGGCTGATGTCGCCGCCGTAGCATTTGGCGGTCACGTTCTTTTTCATCGCCGAAATGTTCTCGCGGGCGACGATGCGGCTGCCGATGGCCGCCTGCAGCGCGACCTCGAACATGTGGCGGGGGATCTCTTTCTTGAGCTTCTTGATGATCGCCCGGCCGCGGGGGTCGGCGTCGCGGCGGTCGCAGACGATCGACAGCGCGTCGACGCGCTCGCCTTTGACCAGGATGTCCATGCGGACCAGGTCGCCCTGCTCGTAGCCCTTCAGTTCGTAGTCCATGGTGCCGAAGCCGCGGGTGGTGCTCTTGAGCTTGTCGTGCATGTCGTACACGACCTCGGCGAGAGCCAGGTCGTAGACCAGCATCACGCGGGTGGGCGACAGGTACTCCTGCCGGACGAATTCGCCGCGGCGGTCGGCGCACAGCTTCATGATCCCGCCGACGTACTCGGTGGGCACGACAAAGCTGACCCGCACGATGGGCTGCTGAAATTCCTCGATCTCGCCCAGGTCGGGGACGCGGGTTGGCGTGTGCACCTCAAGCCATTCGCCATCGGTCTTCTTGATGCGGTAGGTGACGTTGGGCGCCGTCTGCACCAGGTCGATATCCGCCTCGCCCTCCAGCCGCTGCTGGATAATCTCCATGTGCAAGAGGCCCAGGAAGCCGCAGCGGAAGCCGAAGCCCAGCGCGTCGGAACTCTCCGGCTCGAACTCGAAGCTGGGGTCGTTCACCGCCAGCTTGCCGAGCGCTTCGCGTAGCTCTTCGAAGTCCTGACCGTCGCTGGGATACAGCCCGCAGAAGACCATCCGCTGCGGCTCGTGGTAACCGGGGAGCGGCTTGGCCTGTTCGCCGGTGGCGACGCTGACCGTGTCGCCGATGTGCACCTGCCCCAGCGATTTGATGTTGCAGACGAGGTAGCCGACCTGACCGGCCGAGAGCGACTCGCGCGGCACCCGCGCGGGGGTGAACTGGCCCAGTTCGACGACGTCGTGCGTGGTGCCCGCCTGGAGGAACTTGATCTTCTGGCCCTTCTTCACGGTGCCGTTCATAATCCGCACGTAGGTCACGGCGCCGCGGAACTCGTCGTACACGCTATCGAACACCATCGCTTGAAGCGGAGCGTCGGGGTCGCCGGTGGGCGGCGGCACGCGGTCGACGATCGCCGCCAGCAGTTCGTCGCAATTCTGGCCCGTCTTGGCGCTGACGCCGACGACCTCGTCGCGCTCGATCGCCAGCGTCTGCTCGATCTCGTCCTTCACCTCCTCGGGGCGGGCGTGGGTCAGGTCGATCTTGTTCATCACCGGCACGATCGTCAGTTCCTGCTCCATGGCCGCGTAGGCGTTGGCCACGGTCTGCGCTTCGACGCCCTGAAAGGCGTCGACCAGCAGCAGAGCGCCCTCGCAGCAGGCGAGCGAGCGGGAAACTTCGTAGTGAAAGTCGACGTGCCCGGGCGTGTCGATCAGATTGAACTCGTACGTCTGGCCGCCGTGCTTGTAGAGCATGGTCACGGGGTGCGACTTGATCGTGATGCCGCGCTCGCGCTCCAGCGCCATCGCGTCGAGCAATTGCTCTTTCATCTCTCGCTTCGAGACGGTCTCGGTCAACTCCAGCAGGCGATCGGCCAACGTGCTCTTGCCGTGGTCGATGTGCGCGACGATCGAGAAGTTGCGAATGAACTTGGGGGCGGGCATGGGGGGAGAGGTCGGAGGTCAGAGGTCGGAAAGCCGCGACCGGCGGTCGCGGAATGTGATCGGCGCGCCGGCCGACGGGCGCGATCAAGCTCATCGCTGTTGCTGCAGTTGCTGGTGCTCGCGTCGTGCGAGCCCCGCCGCGCCCAGGTAGCCGGCGTCGCTGCCCAGGGTCGCGAAATCGATGCTGACTTTGTCGCGCAGGGTTTCAAACATCCGCGACTTGGCCTCGGTGCGCACGTGCTGGAGGAACAGCTCGCCCAGCGGATGGCCGGCGCCGCCGAACGTCATGGCGCCGCCGATCACCACGGCGTCGGGATCAATCGTGTGGACCGCGGTCACGATGCCAATCGCCATGTACCGGGCCGTGTCGAGCACCACGTCGAGCGCGAGCTGATCGCCGGCCTCGGCCTCCTGGGCGATCATCAACGGGGTCAACTCCTCGCCTTCGCCGGTGCGTTTGCGGAGCGAGGAGGCGTCGCCGCGGTTCAATGCCGCCTCGGCCCGGCCGGTTACGCCGTAGGAACTGCTGTAGCCTTCCAGCGTGCCGCGGATGTCGAGTGAATTATTGGGCGCGTCGTCGCGGCAGTCGATGATGATGTGGCCCAGTTCGCCGCCGCAGCCGTGCCGGCCTTCGATCAGCATGTCATCGACGATGATCCCGCCGCCGATGCCCGTGCCCATGGTCAGCATGATCATGCTGGCGACCGCGGCGCCGGCGCCGCACCAGTACTCGCCGTAGGCGGCGGCGTTGGCGTCGTTGGCAAACCGCACCGGCACGCCGCAGGCGGTGGCCACCAGGTCGCGGATCGGCGTGTTGTGCCACTGCGGCAGGTTGCCGGGGTGCAGCAGGATGCCGTTGGCGAGATCCATCGGCCCGGGCGTGACCAGCCCGGCCCGCACAATGTCTGCTCGGTCAACGCCGGCGTCGTCACACAACTCAGTAACCGTGGTGCTCATCCGCTCGGCCGCGTCGGGGGCGCCGCGGTCCGCCTCGGTCGGGATGGAGCGGTACGCCAGCGTGCGGCCCTGGTCGTCGACCAGCCCGATCTTGATGTTCGTCCCGCCGACGTCGATGCCGACCAGCAGCGGGTGCTGGGCGTCGGCGGCGGCGAGGAACTCTCGGGCGGCGGGCATGGTCGGAGCCGGGCGGGGCAGGGGAGGCGGCTCAGGGGCGAGCCGCGGCTGGCAGCGGGCAAACCGATCAGTATACGGGGCCGGGCGAAGGCCCACAATTCGGGCCTGGCGGGACATGTTGGCGTCGCATGAGCGTCGAATTTAGCCGCGGAGCTTGCTCCGCGGGCCCCGCCGCGAGAGGCGGGGCTAAATGGGGTCAACTGGGGGCAGGCGGCGGCGGGACGGTCTGTTGTCCCGGCGTGCGGGGGCCGTCAGAATGACGTGCCTCGTCTCATGCCGATCTGCCGCATTTCTGCCCCCGGGGTTCGCTGATGTCCTTGCCTGTTGATCGCCGTTGGTCGCGTCGTCAATTCCATCGTGCTGCCGGCGCCGGCGTTGCCGCGTCGCTCGTCGCTCCGCACGTGGCGACGGCCGCCAAGACGGACTCGCCGCGACCGGTGCTTGCCGTGGGCGAGCGCCGGTATGAAGCCAACCACGACTGGGCGCAATTGCCGGACCGCTTTACTTGGCAGACAACTCACAACGTGGCGGTCGGCGGCGACGGGCTCGTCTACGTGATTCACGAGGGCCGACTCGGTCAGCCGGAGCACCCCGCGATCTTCGTGTTCGACGCCGACGGCCAGTACGTCCGCTCGTTCGGCAACGAGTTGCAGGGCGGCGGGCACGGGCTGGAGGTCCGCCGCGAGGGGAGCGATGAGTTTGTTTACGCCACTGCGTACCAGCAGCAGCGGTCGTTCGCCAAGTTCACCACCGCCGGCGAATTGGTGTGGCGGAAGTTCGCACCGATGGAGTCGGGGCTGTACGCCGAGGGCGAGGACGTGCTGCCGCGCGCGGATAACCCGTGGGGGCGGGACCGGTTCCATCCGACCAACTTCGCGTTTCTGCCGACCGGCGGTTTTCTACTGGCCGACGGCTACGGCAGCTTTCGCATTCACCGTTTCGACGACGACGGCAACTGGCTGTCGTGCTTCGGCGAGCCGTCGGGCGACGCGCTGGCCGATGGGACGTTCAACACGCCGCACGGCATTTGGATTGACGACCGGGGCGACGAACCGTTGATCGCGGTGGCCGATCGCGCGAACAAGCGCTTGCAGTGGTTCACGCTCGCCGGCGAGCACCGCCGCACGCAGGACGGGTTTCTGTTGCCGGCCAACATCGATCGGCAGGGCGAGTTGCTGCTGGTTCCCGATCTGTTCGGCCGGTTGACGCTGCTGGATGGCGCCAACAACGTACTGGGCCACCTGGGCGACGACAGCGAGCGGATCCTGGCCGACGCCCCCAATGGACAGAGTAAGACCAACTGGACGATCCGCGGCGACGAGTCGCTGTGGCGCCCGGGCAAGTTCGTCCATCCGCACGACGCGTGCTTTGACGCGGACGGGAACATCTACGTGGCCGAGTGGGTCCACTCGGGGCGGGTGGCGAAATTGACGCGGCTGGCGTAGGTCAGGATTTCCAGCCTGACGCGGCGCTTCGCACCCGACGGGACCGCAAGGCTAGGGCGTGGTGCAGCGGACAATGCCGACATCGACCTGGCTTGCTCCACACGCCTTTCCGAATCGTGGCTCGCGGCGATGTTAAGGTTCCGCAAGGGCAGTGCGTCAGGCTGGAAAGCCTGACCTACGGGCCGGAAAGCCCGCTGCCGCGCCCCCTACGCTGCCAGACCGGCATTCCTTAGAATGGGCCCTTGCGGCGGCGCCCGTTGGCCGTCGCTTACGCGAACCATTTCCGTCGCGGCCCCGGTCGCGGCGTTCCCGCCTACTGCCCCCGCACGTAAGGACCCCCGCCATGAGCACGATTGTTGACGTCCATGCCCGCCAAATTCTGGATAGCCGCGGCAATCCCACGATCGAGTGCGACGTGACCCTGTCGGACGGCACCGTCGGCACCGCGGCCGTGCCCAGCGGCGCCAGCACCGGCGCCCACGAAGCCTGGGAGCTGCGCGACGGCGACAAGGGCAAGTTCCTGGGCAAGGGCGTCCTGACCGCCGTGGAGAACGTCAACGAAAAGATCGCCGACGAGCTGATCGGCATGGACGGCCTGGACCAGATCGCCGTGGATCAGCGGATGCTGGACCTGGACGGCACGCCCAACAAGAAGACCCTGGGCGCCAACGCCATCCTGGGCGTCTCACTGGCCACGGCTCACGCGGCCGCGCGGTTCTGCGGACTGCCGCTGTACCGGTACCTGGGCGGTTCGAACGCCCGGTTGCTGCCGGCGCCGATGATGAACATCCTCAACGGCGGCGAGCATGCCGACAACTCGGTCGACATCCAAGAGTTCATGGTCATGCCGCTGGGGTTTGACAACTTCAGCGACGCGCTGCGGTGCGGCTGCGAGGTGTTCCACAACCTGAAGAAGGTGCTCAGCGAGAAAGGTCTGAACACGGCGGTCGGCGACGAGGGCGGTTTTGCCCCCGACCTGGGCGCCAATGCCGAAGCGTTCGACGTGATCCTGACCGCGATCGAAAAGGCCGGTTATAAGCCGGGCGAGCAGGTCTGGTTCGCCATGGATTGCGCCGCCACGGAATTCTTCGACGCCAAGAAGCAGGTTTACAAGATCGACGGCAAGGAACTCGATCCCGCCGGCATGGTCGACCTGCTGGAAGGCTGGGTCGACAAGTTCCCGATCTGCTCGATCGAAGACGGCTGCAGCGAAGACGATTGGGAAGGCTGGAAGCTGCTGACCGACAAGGTGGGCGGCAAGTGCCAGCTGGTCGGCGACGACCTGTTCGTGACCAATGTCGAGCGACTGCAACGCGGCATCGATGAAGGCATCGGCAACAGCATTCTCATTAAAGTCAATCAGATTGGGACGCTCACCGAGACGATCGACGCGATCAATCTGGCCCACCGCAACGGTTACACCAGCATCAGCAGCCACCGCAGCGGCGAGACCGAGGACAGCACGATCGCCGACCTGGCCGTGGCCTGCGCGACCGGGCAGATCAAGACCGGCAGCGCCAGCCGCAGCGACCGCATGGCCAAATACAACCAGCTTTTGCGGATCGAAGAAATGCTGGGCGACGCCGCGGTGTACGCGGGGCCGCTGTTTAAGACGAAGAAGTAGCGCAACAGGCGGCTTGAGAGGGGAGCCGAAGCCAAGCGGCCCCCCTGCCGAGCTCGCGCGTGACGAACCCACGACAAAATCCCGGCGCAAGTGCGCCGGGATTTTGTCATAATGGGGGCCGTCGCAGGATCCCCGAGATCTGGGTGGCTGGGGACGCAGCGCAGCGAATCCCGAGGGATGCTCGCAGGGGCACGCGCTGCAATTGCCCCCAGCCTCCTCAAACGGCGGCTCCCTGCTCCCTCGGTTCCTTGGCGGAGGGCTTCTCATGCGTACGCTTCGAATGTTGGCCGTTTTCGGCTTCGTTGTCTTCTCTCTGTTGCCGGCCCGCCACGCTCGCGCCGCTCAGCAGGTGACGTTGCAGTCGGGCGCAGTGCTTGTAGGCGAGGTGTCGATGGATGGCGCCGAGTTGGTCGTCGACGTCGACGGCGCTAAGCTGCGCATCCCCTTCAAAGACGTTGCCATGGTTGCGTCGGCCGGGGAGCGCGGCGAACCGCAAGCCGAGCGGCTGCTGTTGCGAGCGTTGGAGTCGCGATTGGAGTACGGCGCAGGGCGCGAAATGGGCGTGCTGGCGGAGGCCTACCGGCTGGCGCCGGACGACGCCCGGATTGCGTACTGGTATGCCCGCAGCATGGCCGACGCGGGCTACGGCAAGGGCGCCCGGGAGGTCTTTCAACAGCACCGCGAGGCGATCGCCGAGGCGTATCCCGGCCTGGCGCCCCAATTGGCGACCCTGATCGAACGGCGGATCCGGCTGGAGTCGCTCCCGGCCAGGCTGGTCAAGCGGCTCGACGAGATCGACCGGGCGTCCGTCGGCGCCTCGTTCTACAACGACGGCGACCTGCACGCCGCCTTCTTCCGCGTGGTCGATCAACATGGCCAGCCGCTCCCCGCCGATGCGTACCGTATTTCCTGCAACGGCAGCCACGAGAAGACCGAGACGTTTGGCGACGGCTACGTCCTATTCACTTTTACGCGGCAAGGGAACTACGACCAACAGCCGTGTCGGATCAACATTCAGAAGTCGCTCTACCGCGATGACAGTTTCGAATTCCAAGGCGAGCGCGGCGGCGCCGGCGATGCCGGCGTGTTCACGGCGTATCGCTTCGGCGATGCTGATCGGGTCAAGGCCGCGGTGGCCGTGGTCGACGCGGCCGAAGAGCCGCTGGCCGGCGTGACCGTCAGCGTCACCCCCACTCGCGGCGGCGACGCCGACGTGGCGCCCCAGACCACCGGCGACGACGGCGCGACTGCACTGAGCGTCTATCCCGGACAGTACGTCGTGCGCGGCGCGAAGGACGGTTACAACGCGGCGAGCGAATCGCTGAAGATTTCCTCCGACGGCGTCCCCGAGCCGGTCAAGCTGACGATGCACCGATTGCTCGTTGGCCAGGCGAAGGTGCAGTGGCGGATGCGATCGGTCGGGTACCCTGGGCCGCCCACGGTGGGCGGCGAATCGGTCAGCCTGGGCGAAGCCGAGGTCTCCAGCACCGACGAAATGCGCGGGCCGTACGGTCCCGGCGTGCCATGGCTGCGATTCGTCCAGAACGGCGACAAACTGCAACTGCAATTCGCCAGCCAGCCCTATTACCCCAACGCCACAGCCGAAGATTTCGTGGGTCGGTATGTGGCCGCGCCAGCCGACGGCGAGACTGCGGCGAGCCAGTCGCCCGCGGACCAGTTCGCCGGCATCGATCTGGAGAAGATCGACGAGCTGAAGAAGTCGCTCGATCTCCGGCCCAGCGACCCGCGTGTCACGCGCGGGCGCCCGGCGATCATGGTCGACGCGGACGCGGGCGCCATCTTCGTCGGCCGGCTCGCCTCGCGCGACATGCAAACCGGCCGCCCGGCAGTGTACGAGTTTAAGGTGTTGGTGACCGAGGTCGGCCTGTCCGAGCCGTGACGCCACAGAGAGTGAGCGGCTGGGGACGTAGCGCAGCGACGTCGCCAATCGCGCGGGTCCGTTGTTCAAGGCGAAGTAGTAGCTTTGGTCCCTGCCAGCAATTCTTGCCAGTACGCTGAAATCTCGAGTTTTCACAGCAATCCCGGCGCGGTAGTGTCGGGATTGTTTTCATAAGTAGTATAAATGCTGCAAGATCAGGGCCGATCTTTGGTTGCAGAGCTCGCTGCACAGTGGTTGGAGAGACCGAGTTATGCGCACGGTAGTCGTGGTGATTGCAGGTTGGGCAATTCTGACACTGTCGAGCGTACCGCATTGTCGGGCCGACCAGCAGGTCACGCTTCAAACGGGAACCGTGATCGTTGGCGCCGTCTCGCAAGCGGACGGGCAGATTGTCGTGAACGTCGGCGACGCCGAGTTGCGTTTTGAACTCGACGACATTGCATCGGTTACCGATGCGGTTGACGCGGGGCGGGGCCAAGTCGACAGGCTGTTGCTGAAGGCGTTGGAATTGCAGGTTTCGAGCGGCGGCGACCAGCAGGCGCTGGGCTTATTGTCCGAGGCGTATCATCTCGATCCGGAAAACCCGCGTGTTGCGTACTGGTACGCCCGTAGTCTGTGTGCCAGCGGCTTCGGTCGCGCCGCCAAGGCGATTTTCGAACCTCGCCACCACGCGATCGAAAAGGCGTATCCCGGGCTCGCCAGCAGTCTCGACTTGCAGATTCGCAATCGCATCCGCGTCGAGTCGCTGCCGCGTCGGCTTGTCACGCGTCTCGAACAGGTGGCGGCCGCGGCGAGCGCCGAACCCTTCTACGAGGACGGCGAATTGCGCGCCGCCTATTTTCGCATCGTCGATCAAGATCGCGCCGGGGTACGGGTTGCCCCGCAGATTACGTGCAACGGCAGCCGACCGAAGTTGGAGTCCTTCGGCAACGGCTATTACCTATTCACCTATTTTCACCGCCGCGGAGCATCGGAATCGCCGTGTCGAGTGCGACTTGAAGATGGCCGCTATGATCTAACGGAGCGCGAATTCGAGGGCCGGGCGCTGGGGGCAGAACGTGCTGGCGAATGGGTGGCGCGACGATTCCGCGACGATGAGATGACACGAGTGCCCTTTGAGATCGTCGATGGAGCCGGCGTTCCGACACCGGAAGCGACCATCTCTGCAGTGATTGCTGGCAATCGCAACCAGGAGCCGTTCGCCACTGTCGAGACGGCCGACGACGGGACAGGGGACCTGGGGTTGTTTCCACGCAGATATCGCGTTACCGCTGCCAAGAACGGGTATCTTCCCGCGACAGACACATTTTGGGTGCGGAAGAATCAACCTCCGGAGACGCATCGGTTGGTGCTCCACCGAAAGGTCGCCGGCAATTTGCACGTGGCTTGGCGAGCGCGACCGGTGCGATACGATCTCAATCAGTTCTCGGCGGCGAATGTCGAGACGAACGGTCAAGTTGAAATTCACCTGCCCGAGGACGATCGGCGGAGCTTGGCGGCGCTCCAACAGGTGCCTTTCATCAGGTTGCAGCAAGACGAATCTCGACTTCGTCTGTTCATCAACCGGCAGTGGCCGCCCGCTCGACGCGTGGGCGAGTCGCCGCCGGGGTGGTGCGGCCGATTGAAAATCGACGCCGACAATGCCGGCGAACTGTTCGGTCATGACTTGCCAGACGACGAGAGGTTCGAGCACATCGAGTTGGCGGCTCTTGATCGGTACAAGCCGTTCGTCGAAATCAACAAAGCGAACGGGGCTTTGCCGGATCACGCTGCAGCAGCGATCGAGATCGCGCCACTTGAGGCTGGCAGTATACTCCTGGGGCGGGTCGCCGCGTATGACTCGGACTTCAACGGTCGCGGCATGTACGTTTACGAATTCAAAATCTTTGTCAAAGATCTGGAGATGCCGCAAGTCGAGCGATAGCCCGCCCCAGCCGAGGCGTCGCCCGCCTGGCCAGGCAGCCTAGCTCCAGCGGCCGTGGTCAGTCGTGTAGCCGCGCGAACCCGCCCGGGGGTATGATGGTGCATCGTCGCCGGCTGTTCGGCGTCATGTGCTAGCGCCCGTGCGAGGATGACCATGGCTCATCGGCGACTCTCAGTTTTTTTGGCCGTTGCACGTTTTGCCGTTGTGGCGGCGACGCTCTGTCAATTGCCCGCCTCCGCCGCGGAGAATCTGTCGTTCGACTCCGACGGCGTCAAGATCCGCTACGTCGATCGCGGGCCCCGCGATGGCGAGCCGGTTGTGTTGGTGCATGGATTTGCCTGTAATGTGGAGTTCCAGTGGGGGCCGGTGGTGCCCAAGCTGGCTCGGGAGTATCGCGTGATCGCGCTGGATTGTCGCGGGCACGGCAAGAGCGACAAGCCGCACGACGCCGACGCCTACGGGCTGAAGATGGTCGACGACGTGAAGCGGCTGCTCGATCATCTGCAGTTGGAGCGGGCGCACATCGTCGGCTACTCGATGGGCGCGGGGATCGCCGCGCGGTTTGCCGCGATGTATCCCGATCGCACGCTGTCGCTGGTGATGGGGGGCGCGGGGGTGATGCCCGACGCGGCGTTTACGCGCTGCTTGCCCGACCTGGTCGCCTCGCTTGAGAAGAAAGGCAGCATGGCGCCGTTGATTATGGCGCTGAACCCGCCGGGCGCCCCGCCGCCGACCGATTTTCAATTGAAGTCGGTCGACATGGTCATGATGGGGATGAACGATCCCCAGGCGCTGGCGGCCATGGTGCGGGGCTTCGAGCCGATGCTGGCCGCCGACGCCCAGCGGCCAGCATCGTACTGGAAGGGAATTGAGGCGCCCGCACTGGGCATCGTCGGGGGCGCCGACCCGCTGCGGCAGAGCGTCGAATCCACCGGCGAGTTGCTGCCCGATATGAGAGTCGTCGTTGTCCCCGGGCGCGACCACGTGACGACCGTCATGGCGCCGGAGTTCATCAAGTCGATCGACGAGTTTCTGGAAGCCGCGAGCGCGGCGACGCCATGACGGACAACGCTAAGCCTCCGCTGACCGATTCGCCGTGGCTGTGGTTTGCGCTGTTCTCGGCCGTGGGGCTCTCGGCCCTGTTGGCGACCGGCGGCAAGTTCGGCAAGCGGCAAGCCGGGATCGAGCGGAAGTACCAGGCGCGCTCGGCCGTGGCCAGCGGGGAGTTGCAGGTCGAGACCGATGCGACCGGGACCAAGGCGGCCGCGGGGGCGCCGGAATACTCGGCGCCCAATTCCACGATCATTCCGCTGTGGCCGTTGGAGATTCTACTGGCCGTGGTCTGCGCCGGATCGGTGGCGATGCTGCTGCGGCAGCGGATGGGCCCGGCGTGAATCGCCGATGCCACGACCTCAGCAAGTCCAAGCGACCGCGGATGGACGCGGATGAACGCAGATATGATTGGGCCACTCCAATCTGCGTATATCTGCGTCCATCTGCGGTTCAAAACAAGTTATGAGAAATACAGATCGCCATGACCTTCCTGCTGGAAAACCCGTTGCCGATTTGGATTGCCGGGGCGATTGGCGCCGTGCTGGCCGGGGTGGTGTTCGCGGCGCGGCGGAATTTGGCGTCGCTGGTGGCGCTGGCCGGCATCGTGCTGGTGACGCTGCTGCTGGCGGGGATCGAGCGGGCCGTGGTCACGCCGCGCGAGCAGATCGAGTCGGCCATGTTCGGCGTGCTCGACGCGATCGAAGCCAACGACAAGCCGGCGGTGCTCGCCTTCATCGACCCGGCGGCGGCGACCATTCGCACCGACGCCGAGGCGGCCATGCCGTTGATCAAGGTCGAGCGGGCCAACGTGCAAGGCAAGCTGACGGTGGAACTGACCCCCAGCGATGGCGAGCCGAGCGCCGGCGTGGCCAAATTCCGCGCCCTGCTGATCGGCAAGAGCACCCGCGGCGGGGCGCCGGTGGGCTACAACGACCAGGTCGAAGTGACCTGGACCCGGCAGGGGGACCAGTGGCTGATCGACGGCTACACGGTCTACGACAAAGGCAAGGTCATCGACGCCGTCGGAAGGGCGCGCCGCGGCACGCGGTGACTTTGCAAACCGGGGGTGGCTGGGGACGGAGCGAAGCGGAGCCCCCAGTTGCGTCGGCGACGGGCGTGAAGGCACTGGGGGCTCGCGATGCTCGTCCCCAGCCACCCCGTCGTGGTTCAGAAGAATACCTACCGCCGCGGCGGCAGGCGGTCGTTGAAGAACTCGCGGTCGGGGACGTAGGGCCGTTGCGAGCGGTAGCCGTCGGCTGCGTCGGGGTCGAGTCGCCCTGCGTCGGGTTGGCCGTAGCCGGGGCCGAAGCCGTAACCCGGCGGCAGGTCGGGGCGGTAGCCGAACCACGGATTGACGAATCCTGGCATGCCGCCCATGCCGCCATAGGGCAGCGGGTAGCCGCCGACATATCCCGGGTAGCCGTAGCCGCCGCCGCCGTAGCCAAACCCACCGTACGCGCCGCCGCCGACCGTGCTGCCGCGCCAGGCGTCGTGGAACCGTTCCCACTCGGCGTCCAGCCCGCCGCGACCGTTGCCGTAGCTCTGCACGCGGTAGGTGGTGGTCGCGGAGCCGTCGGGCCCGCGCAGGACCTGCCGGGTCCGGGAGTAGCCGCTGGTCACCAGCCGCGGATCATCCAGCGGCTCAATCGCCGGCTTCAGCGCGTACTGGGCCACCCGAGCGCCCGTCTCGTGGTCGTGCGTGTAGCGGCCCGGCTGGAAGATCCAACTGGGGCTTTGCGGTTGGCTGACGATGGTCCGCTGATACGCGACCGGCTGGACCTCGCAGTCGCACTCCGCCGCGGGGGCGCGGCGGGTGGCAAGCAACGTGGCCAACACGGCGGCGGCGAAAATCAATCGCCACGCGAACATCGGCAAACCTAACGGCTTCGGGGCAGGACGAGACATGGCGGCAGGAGGGGTGAGAGATCAGACGTGAGAAGTCAGGCGGGAGGGGAGGGCGGGCGGAGCGAGGGATGAACGATGAGCGATGAACGATGAGTTGTGCGTATTGAAGCCGAGAGCAGATGCCAGCCTAGCCGCGACCTGGCCAGGTCGCGGGAGGCGCCACGCATGACGCGGCGCTCAATTCGCCAGCCTTCACTCTGCTTCCTTCAGGCGAACACGCAAGGGTTCGGTGGCCACATCGGGGTTGTCCGGGTCGTAATAGTACTCCTGGTCGTCGGGGAGTTGCGGCAGCACGATGTTGTTGGCCCGGATGATTCTGGCCATGAATTCCTCATTCGATTTGGGGAACTCGCCGTGCTCGGCCTGGTACAGTTTCACCGCGTAATTGATGTTGTTCAGGATCATCTGGTGCTCCGCCCAGAACCGCGCGCCGGCGACTGCTCCGAGGTACCCGCCTGCGCTCCGGGATCGGCGCCCTTTCACTGGGTCGTTGGCCGTGAACGCCCGACCTTCGTCGGTCACCGCTTCCACGTCGCCCGGGTCGGGCAGTGCCTCGCCTTCGTCGGTCGCGGCGGCGGCGGCGCCGCGCTCGGGGCCGGTGTCTTCGGCGGCGGGCGAGTCCGTTTCGGCGGGCGTCGTGCCGGCGCCGGGCGAGTCGGGCAGTTCCGCCACCTCGCAGCCCAGGACCGCCGCCAGGAAACCGGCGCCAATTGCCAGTGCGAGGGATTCCGTCTTCATGGCCCAAACTCCGTTTTCAGTGTTTCGGTGGGGGAGGAGGATCGTGGCGTCACTCGCCGGCGGTCAATTGCCAGTCGCGCATCATGGCCAGCTTGTCGCGGCGGGTCATGTCGAAGGCCAGCGGGGTCAGCGTGATTTTGCCTTCCCGCAGCAGCGACAGGTCGGTTCGTTCGTCCTCGGGCGGCACGGGCTGTTTGCCGGTCGCCCAGTAGTAGTTGCGTCCGCGGGGATCGCGGCGGGTTTCGTATTGTTCGCCCCAGGGCGCCACGCACATGGGCGCCACGCACACGTCGGCGGGCTCGTCGAGCGCCGCGGTGGGGATGTTCAGGTTGTAGAGTTGTGCGTCGGAGTCTTTCTGCTGCAGTACCTGCCGGATGATCCGCGCGGCCACCTGGGCCGCCGCGTCATAGCGGGCGTGTTCGTCGAATTCCAGCGAGACCGCAAAGCTCGTGATGCCAAAAAAGGCTCCTTCGATGGCCGCCGCCACCGTGCCGCTGTACAGCACGTTGATGCCGGCGTTTTGTCCGCTGTTGATTCCGCTGATCACCAGGTCGGGCCTCTGCGGGCAGAGCCGGGCGACCGCCAGTTTGACGCAGTCGGCCGGGCTGCCTTCGACGGCCCAGCCGCGTTGGCGGTCGCCGTCGTAGACCTCGCGGCACATCAGCGGGGTCAAATACGTGATCGCGTGGCCCACGCCGCTTTGCTCGGTCAGCGGGGCCACCACGGTCACGTTGCCCAGAGAATGCAAGGCCCGTTCCATCGCCGCCAGGCCGGGCGCATAGATGCCATCGTCGTTGGTGAGCAGGATTTGCACGCCGTAAACCTCGTTCCTCGTTGGAGTTCCGTCATCGTGCCGGTACAACCATCATAACCGCACCCGTGGCGAACCGGCAACGCACGAGGCGATTTGGCAACACGGGCGGGGAGTGGGCGGTCGGCAGTCGGCAGTCGACAGTTGGCCGCGTTAGCGGCGGCGGCCACGCCGCTGCGCTGCCTCGGTGGTCTGTGGCCAATCCGCGGTCGCTCGCCCGGGGTGACTGGCAACCCAAAAAACGCGTCCCGTCGAGCTCGCTGTGACTGGCCGCCTGCATGCCGCCCCATCCGCAGACCGGCGAGCGGGCGAGAAAACTGCGTTGCGGGGCAATCATGCAAAGCATCGCAGCGGCGTGGCCGCCGCCGCTAACGCGGGTTGCTGATCCTTGCTACAATCCCCGGTTTTCCCACGACGCCGCGCACCTCTGTAGGCGGGTGCGCCGACCTGCGAGAACTTGCGACGATGACCGCCCCCGCCGCCGCTGCTACGCCCGTTCCCACCGCCGCTGCTGCCGAACGCGTGCTGGTGCTCGACTTTGGCTCGCAGTTCGCCCAACTGATCGCCCGCCGGGTGCGCGAGCAGAACGTGTACTGCGAGATCGTCCGGCACGACATCACGGCCGCGCGGGTCCGCGAGCTGGCGCCGATCGGGCTGATCCTGTCCGGCGGGCCCAACAGCGTGTACGAGCAGGGCGCCCCGCAGTGCGACGCGGGGCTGTTCGACCTGGGCATCCCCGTGCTGGGCATCTGCTACGGCATGCAGCTCATCTGCCAGGCCCTGGGCGGCAGCGTGCAGAGCTGCCCCTCGCGCGAGTACGGCCGGGCCGAGTGCGAAATCACCGCCGCGGGGGCCGGGCTGTTCGCCGACGTCAGCCCGCAGACGCAGGTGTGGATGAGCCACGGCGACCAGGTGACCGGCGTGGCGGCGGACTTCGAGCCGCTGGCTCAAACCGGCACGTGCCCCTACGCCGCGATCCGCCACCGCGAGCGGCCGATTTTCGGCCTGCAGTTCCACCCCGAGGTCACCCACACGCCCGAGGGTTCCAAGGTCCTGCGGAACTTCCTGAAGACGTTCTGCGGCGCCGAGGGGGCGTGGAAGCTGGGCGACTTTGCCGACGAAACGATCCAACGCATTCGCGAGCAGGTGGGCGACGACCGCGTCATCTGCGGGCTCTCCGGCGGCGTGGATTCCTCGGTGGTGGCGGCTTTGCTCTATCAGGCGATCGGCCCGCAGCTCTCGTGCATTCTGGTCGACAACGGCCTGTTGCGGCTCGACGAGGAACGGCTGGTCGTCGAGGAGTTCAGCAAGCACTTCAAGACCGACCTGCACGTGGTGAAGGCCGAGGAGCAGTTCCTGAGCGTGCTGGCCGGGGTGACCGACCCGCAGGAAAAGCGTCGACGCATCGGGCACACGTTTATTGATTGCTTCACGAGCGAGGCCCGCAAGATCGAGGGCGCCAAGTATCTGGCCCAGGGCACGCTGTACCCCGACGTGATCGAGAGCGGCGCCGCCCCCGACGGCCCGGCCGACACGATCAAGCTGCACCACAACGTCGGCGGCCTGCCGGAGGAATTGGGGTTCGAGCTGATCGAACCGCTGCGCGACCTGTTCAAAGACGAAGTGCGGCGGCTGGGGCTGCAACTGGGTCTGCCGGAGGAGCTCGTGTGGCGGCACCCGTTCCCGGGGCCGGGGCTGGCCGTGCGTTGCCTGGGCGAGGTGACCAAAGACAAACTCGACACGCTGCGGCAGGCCGACGCCATCGTCGTTGGCGAAATCAAATCGGCGGGTCTGTATCGGGCTACCTCCCAAGCGTTCGCAGTGCTGCTGCCGGTGCAAAGCGTCGGCGTGATGGGCGACAGCCGCACCTACGACAACGCGCTGGCCGTGCGGTGCGTCAACACCGACGACTTCATGACCGCCGACTGGAGCCACCTGCCGTACGACCTGCTGGCGCGGATCAGCACGCGGATCATCAACGAGGTGAAGGGCGTGAACCGCGTGGTGTACGACATCAGCAGCAAACCGCCGGCGACGATTGAGTGGGAATAGCGAGGGCCACGATGTCCGAAGAGCAACCCCGATGGCGACGACTCATAGGAGGGCGGCGTGCCCTATACAGCAGCCTCGGCTGCTTCCTGGGGTTTGCCCTGGGGCTGATTGGTCCGCTCGCCGTGTGCTATGGGTTTTCCGCACTGGATGGATTTAAACCCGGCGGGAATTCGTCGGCGGGGACGATTTTCGCTCTGCTGCTCATCTTCACCGTACCCGCTGGTGCGATATTCGGAGCGGCTCTCGGCGACAACTACGGTCGCACGGGCGAACTCGCCCTGGGAACCCCCGACCCGATTGAAGCGTTTGGCGGCCCAACGACGGAGTCTGGTCTGGCGAGGTCGCTTTGCCTGGATCGCGTGAAAACGTTTGAAGCGCAGGTCGCTTCATTTTCCGAAGAAGAACAACGCTTGGCTCAGGTGAAGTTCCTCTGCGAAGCTGTCGGCGACTATCGCAAGCTCATGCGACAACGCCTCAAGTGGATCGTGCTGGCGACGCTGGCATCGTTGAGTATTTATCCGCTGGTTCTTGCGGCTCTGTACCTGGCGGCACGGGCGCTCATCGAAGGCGAACAAATGGGATCCCGGTTGACGACTTTGGTAGGGCGGTGGTCGGTCGACCTTCACCGCGAGCTTCCCAAGTTGCCCATGACGTTGCGATCGTTTGCCGCCTAGGAAGCCGAGTCGCCACGAGAGAACTGGCCGCGTTCGAACGACTCAACGGTAAACAGCCAGCGACGATTGAGCGGGAATAAGCGTCCGTATAAGGGTTCGTTATGGAAAAACCGGTCGTGAAGAGTGATGCGCAGCAGAGTGATCTGCGGACGCCCAAGCCGACCGGTGTCTGGTTTCTCGGCTGGTTGCATGTGATCAGCGGGATTGCCATCGTCGCGGTCATGGTTCTTGGCGCTTTTCGTTTGATTGACGCAAAGCCACACTCGTTTGCGGTCCATGCCAATACGGCGCTACTTGCGGCGCTCAATCTGGCGGCTGGAATCGGCCTACTTCGGGGAGCGAAATGGGGGTGGTCGGTAGCAGTTTTGTATCAAGCCCTAGCCGTTTATCGCGCGCTGGCAGCCATCGCGTTTGCGTATCATTCGTTACCCGCGTTGGGCGCTAGCTCGGCGGAGGTGCGAGGAGTCATTGACAAGTACTTACTACGCGCCGCGGTCGCAGGCATGCTCACGGCTTATTTGCTGACAGAAGCAGTTCGACGACAGTTTCGAATTCATTTGTTGCGCAAGCGGACGCTTCTCGCAGCTCTCATTCCGCCCATTCTCGGGTACGCAGTGATCGAGGTGCTGGTTACACGTTTGACGAAGTGATTTGACATGCCTTGCGCGAGACGCGAGTGTTTTATCTGTTGTACGCAACGTCGACCGACATCACGCCGAGCATGATGGCACCGACAATTAACTTCCCCGCCGTGCCCCACAGCCTTCCCCAGAATGCGGCTTTGCCGACGGCGAAGCTTTCGCCGTGGGGGCGTTGGCGACTCGACTCGCCGTAGTAGGCGCCGGCGAAGGCGCCGCCTGCGCCGCCCAGCAGCGCTCCGGCCAGCGAGCCGAGCACCGGCAGCGGCAGTCCGAACGTTGCCCCGGCGATGCTGCCGGCGAAGCCGCCTACCAGGGAGTAGACGACCGAGCGGCGGCTGGCGCCTTGCTTGGCGGCCCCCGCGGCGCCGGCGATGAATTCCAGCACTTCGCCCGCCACGGCCAGCGCGGCGAGGATGCCCACGGTGGCCCAACTCATCCCGCGACCGCTGGCGACGGGCACAAGCCACGCGAATAGCGCCGCGAGCCCCAGCAGCAGCCAGTTGCCCGGCGCCCCGACCAGGTTGGTCAACCAACAGCCAATGCCAGCGGTCACCAGCAGCACGGCGAGCAAATAATACAGCCACGGGTTCATGCCCCGCAGTGTAGCAAACCGGGCGCCACGGTCAGGGTGGTCAGCGCACCTTGGCGATCGCGGCCACGCGATCCCCATCGGCGGCTCGCCCCGCGCCGCTCACACGCGCCACCGCACCAACCAGTGAATCCGCCGCAGGGCGCGACGAATCGCCGCGGCCGACTTCGGCGGCGCCAGCGACCACGGCCAATCGCGAAACCACAACGGAGACGGCGGGGCGGCGATCGCCGCCGGCTGCTGGGCGACGTGCCGATTCCAGTTGGCCATCCGCTGCGAAAACGGCGCCCGCCGGCCGGCCAGCGCCAGGAAGCGGCCAATCTCGTCCGTCGGCCCCTGCCTGGCCCACAACCGGTCGAACTGTCGCCACGCCTCGCACCGCAGGAACGTTCGCGCGAGGATCCGCTGCACGTGCGGGTCGCTGGCGTCGATGTACCCCGGCAAACCGTACAGGTCAAAGCGGTTCGCCTTCCGACTGAGCAGCCACAACGCGAGCGGGACCATTTCCTCGGCGCACCGCTGCAGGTACAGGTGCAGCGCGCAGTACGTCTCGCAATCTCGAATCGCGCGAAACACCGGACGAAACGGCACGAGCCAACTGAGCGTCGGCCGCTCGCCGGTCGGCGAAGTGGCCAGCAGCAGCAACCGCTGCGATTCAATCTCGTCCAGGGCGTCGAGCACCCACGCCGTGTGGGAGTGGCGCACATACCGACTCCACCGACGCAGCTGATCGGGCGGCGCCTGCGGCCGAGCCCAGGGAAGCGGCTCGGCGAACGTGTCCGGCAGTTCGCTGATTTCCATGGCGGGCCCTGTCGAAAGAAACCGCAGTTTTCGCAGTCTATCGCGGCCCGCTCGCAGCAGGCAAGAAAGGCGCCTTGTCCGCCCGCCCGCCCCCCGCGTAAGTTGATGCACTGCGCGCCCGCCCGGCGGCCCTCTCCAGGGCGTGCCACGGCTCTGCGAGCCGTGTGAACCCCCGCGAACATCAGCTCGAAACGCACGGCTCACAGAGCCGTGGCACGCCGTCCGCGCGGCACATCACCCATCACACATTTCACATCGCACATCCTCGCCATGAGTCAGAAATACATCTTCCAAATGGGCCATCTCACCAAGAAGATCGGCCAGCGCGAGGTGCTCAAGGACATCTGGCTCGCGTTCTACCCCGGCGCCAAGATCGGCGTGCTGGGCCGCAACGGCAGCGGCAAAAGCACGCTGCTGAAGATCATGGCGGGCGTGGACAAGGACTTCGACGGCGAAGCGAAGCTCACCCCCGGGTTCACCGTCGGTCTGCTCACGCAGGAGCCGCAGCTCAACCCGGACAAGGACGTGCAGGGCAATGTCGAAGAAGCGGTTGCCGAGACCCGTGCTCTGCTGGAAGAGTTCGAGCAGATCGGCGACAAGTACGCCGAGGTCGCCGACGACCCCGACGCGATGGAAAAGCTGATGAACCGTCAGGCGGCGCTGCAGGACCGCATCGACGCGGAGAACGCTTGGGAGATCGACCGGCAGATCCAGATCGCCATGGATGCCATGAACTTGCCGCCCGGCGACGCCGACGTGGCCAAGCTGTCCGGCGGCGAAAAGCGGCGCGTGGCGCTCTGCAAACTGCTGCTGCAAAAGCCCGACCTGCTGCTCTTGGACGAACCGACCAACCACCTCGACGCCGAAAGCGTGTTGTGGCTCGAGCGGCATCTGGACGACTACCCCGGCACGGTGGTCGCCGTCACCCACGATCGCTACTTCCTGGACAACGTGGCCAAGTGGATTCTGGAACTCGACCGCGGCGAAGGGTACCCGTTCGAGGGGAATTACTCGTCGTGGTTGGAACAGAAGCAGAAGCGGCTGGAACAGGAAGAGAAGAAGAAGACGGCACGGCAGCGCATTTTGGGCAAAGAGCTGGAGTGGGTCCGCTCGAATCCCAAGGCCCGCCAGGCCAAGAGCAAGGCCCGCGTCGCCGCGTACGAAAAGATGGCGGCCGAGGAATTCAAAGATCGAGCCGACGAGCTGGAGATCCAGATCCCGCCCGGCAAGCGGCTGGGCACGAAGGTCATCGAAGCGGTCAACCTGTCCAAGTCGTATGGCGACCGGGTGATTTTCGAGAACGTCAA
Source organism: Planctomycetaceae bacterium (assembly GCA_002702655.1). Classification (GTDB taxonomy): domain Bacteria; phylum Planctomycetota; class Planctomycetia; order Pirellulales; family Lacipirellulaceae. The sequence continues at coordinate 51,734 of PABB01000024.1, read as the reverse complement.
CTTCAGCCTCCCCCCGGGAGGAATCGTGGGCATCATCGGTCCCAACGGCGCGGGTAAGACCACGCTGCTGCGGATGCTGATGGGGCAGGAGCAACCCGACAGCGGCGAACTGATCATCGGCGACACGGTGGAACTGGGGTACGTCGACCAGTCGCGCGACGACCTGTCGGCCGACGCCACCGTGTACGAAGAAATCTCTGGCGGGCACGACCTGCTGGAGATGGGCGGCCGCAAGATGAACAGCCGGGCGTACGTCTCGCGGTTCAACTTCAACGGCACCGACCAGCAGAAGAAAGTCGGCGTGCTGTCGGGCGGCGAACGCAACCGCGTGCACCTGGCCAAGCTGCTGCGGCGGGGGAGCAACGTGCTGCTGTTGGACGAACCAACCAACGACTTGGACGTCGACACGCTGCGTGCGTTGGAAGAGGCAGTGGCCAACTTTGCCGGTTGCGCCGTGGTCGTGAGCCACGACCGCTGGTTCCTCGATCGGTTGGCCACGCACATTCTGGCGTTCGAGGGCGACGGCTACGTCCACTGGTGCGAGGGCAACTTCGACACGTACGAAACCCAACGCCACGAGCGGCTGGACACGGACGCTGACGAGCCGCACCGGTTCCGGTATAAGAAATTGACGAAGGCGTGAGATTGGTCGGTCGTCCGTTGTCAGTTGTCCGTGGCGACGAACGGCGGAGATCTTTCCCCACAACCTGCAACTGACAACGGACCACTAACAACTGACCAACCGCCATGTCCATCACCCGCGTCGGCTCCACTCCGCAATACTCCGATAACTGGGACAACGTCTTCGCTGGCAAGAAGGCGGGCGGTCCGTCGCGCGCGGCCAAGAAAACGGCGAAGAAGAAGCCGGCCAAGAAATCCGCGGCGCCGAAAGCGAAACCGGCGTCGGTGAAGGGCGCCAAGAAAAAGGCCGCGACCAAGCAGGCGGGCAAGAAGAAGGCGTCGAACAAGCCGGCCGTTTCGAAGAACAGTGGTGCGAAGCAAGTTGGCGGCAAGAAAAAGCCCGCCGCTGCGAAGAGCGCCAAGAAGAAGGCGACTGCCAAGAAAGCGGCGAGCGCGCCCGCCGTGACCAAGAAGAAGCCCGCCGCCAGCGCCAAGCCGGCGACCAAGCGTAAGCCCACCAAGGCGGCCGGCGCTGCAACGAAGGCCAAGCGCAAAGCGAAGAAGACGACCAAGAAACGCACCAAGAAGCGCACCGCAGACGGCTTGCGGCAGATGGAACTGTTCTGAGGCCCGTAGGTCAGGCTTTCCAGCCTGACGACGAACCACGAGTCGACTTCGTACGCAAAAAAAGTCAGCGACATCAGGGGGCGTGCCGTTGCCTGCCTGCAGCCGTTGTCATTGTGCCGTGTCAGGCTGGAAAGCCTGACCTACGTCCTGACAACGAACCACGACCGACTGCGCGCGCAAAGAAAAGGCAGCGACATCAATGGGCGTGCCGTTGCCTGTCTGCAGCCGTTGTCATTGTGCCGTGTCAGGCTGGAAAGCCTGACCTACGTCCTGACAACGAACCACGAGTCGACTTCTTACGCAAAGAAAAGTCAGCGAGATCAAGGGGCATGGCGTTGCCTGCCTGCAGTCGTTGACATTGTGCCGTGTCAGGCTGGAAAGCCTGACCTACGTCCGAAACGCCCGGTGATCGGAGTTCGGTTTGAAGACTTCGCCCAAAGCCGCGGCCGCGCTGTCGCTTGATCGACCGTCGTGGCGATTGCATTGGCTCAGCTGGCTCGCGATGGCGGCGCTCGCCACGACGGCGGTGATCGTGGCCGTGCCGGGGATGCCCAGTCGCGCCGGGCCGGAATTCCGTCCGCCTTCGCCGGACTTGCCGATGCCGGCGCCGTTTACCCTGGTACAAACCTGGGAGCATGGCTGGCCCTGGCCGTTCTTGTCGCGCGGCGTGCCGTACTCGTGGTCGTTTGCGGTCCGGCCGGCGACGCCGGGGCGGTTTGAGTACGACCTGGACGCCGATCGCACCGTGCCGCTGCACGGCGTGCGGGTGGCTGGCGAGCCGATCGCGTGGACGACGCGGGAGGCGTGGGCCTTTGCCGCTGGCGAGCAGCACCGCTTCTCGCCGCTGGCGGCCGCCGGCGACTTGCTGGCGTGTCTGGGCCTTATCGTCGGAGCCGTAGCGCTGGTCGAGTGGCGCCTGCGCCGTCGCGGCGGCGTGCTGCGGTGGACGCTGGCCGATTTGCTCGTCGGTTGCACGGCGTTGGCCTGCGGCTTGGGTTGGGCGCGCTATCACCACTCGCGGCATGAAGCACATGCCGAGATGCAGCAACTGTTCGAGAGATTCAACCGCCGCGTGTTTCCGCCGCAGAGGGTCGCGTTGAGCTTTGCCAGGAGCCTGTCGTCGGGCCGCGAACGCGACGTGAATATTGGGTGGGATCCCTACGCCCCCTTGCCGCCGATGGTTCGGAGCCGATTCCAGCGGCCGCAGTGGCGCGCCTGGCGGTACGACGGTCCGGAATGGCTGGCTCGGCTTGTGGGCAGTCGCGAGGCGCTGAGCTGGTGTTGGCGGTTGACGTTGGTAGACCCGAATCGCGACCTCTTGAGTTACGGAATGAGAGGGCAGATGTTCCTCGCGGCCAGCGACGACTTTTCCGACATGGCAATCGCGACGGCAGATTGCCTGATCGAGGATCTGGAGCCGTTGGCCAAGGTCGACTCGCTGCGGCGGCTCACCGTGTGCATCATGGCGACCCAGGAGGAGGTAGAGCGATTTGCCGCTGAGCAATTAGGCGGTCGCGTGATGATCGACCCGGCATCGATGTTCGCCGATGCCGATTCGGTCGCGCTGGCGCGCTTGCGCCGCCGGCTCGACCGCGAGGGCCCCGAGCCGCGCGACGCCGACCCGCGCAACTTGTCGCTGGCGCCGTTGACGATGACCGACGAGCTGCTGCAAACCTACGCGCCGTTCATCGTGCCGCACGTCCGGCAGCTCACGTTCGGACCCACGCGGATGACGCACGAGGGCTGGCGCCTGGTCGGCCACTGCGAAAACCTGGAACAACTCGACACGGGCGACGCGGTGCTGTCGCGCCGCGAGTTGCAGTTGCTCGAGCCGCTGCTGCTACGCGAACTGACGCTGCGGCAGGGCGAACTGCAGCTGCGCGACCTGCAGCAACTCAGCAAGATGCCGTCGCTGGTGTCGCTCACGCTGCGCGAAGCGACGCTGACGGCGAAGGAGATCGCCAAACTGCGCGACAATCTACCGGGCGTGGAGGTCCATGTTGAAGTTACCGGGGCACGGTCACGCGACGCCCCCTAGCCGGATCGCCACGCGATCCGGGACTCGGGGGCGGGCCGGTGCAAACTGAGCGGCACTCGCGGCGCTTTCCCGGCGGCAGGTGTGCCGCCGGCTAGTGCGCGTTCGTTTGAGGTGACGCTGTCTATCGTGCAGGCCGCATGGGCCCGCTGTGTCAGGCTGGAAAGCCTGACCTACGGCTTACGCCCGGCCCAAGAATTCCCCGGTCCGCGTGTCGACCTTGATGACTTCGCCCTGTTTGAGGTACTCCGGCACTTGGATCGTTTTGCCGGTCGACAGCGTGGCCGATTTGGTGCGGCCGGTGGCGCTGTTGCCTTTGGCGCCGGGGTCGCACTCGGTGATCTCCAGCGCGACCGCCGCGGGCACTTGCAGGCCCACGCATTGGTCTTCGTAGATCAGGGCGAACATTCCCTCGAGCCCCTCGGTCACGTAGCTCATTTCCTCGGCCACGTCCTCCGAGGCGATGCTGTACTGCTCGTAGGTCTCGGTGTCGAGCAGGTGGACCGCTTCGTTGTCCTGGTACATCAGCGACACCAGCCGCTTCGTGAAGTCGGCGTCGGCCAGATTGTCCGTGCCCTTGCAGGTCAGGTCGGTCTTCTGCTTCGTGATCAGGTGCCGGGCGCGGAATTTGTACAGCGTGTTGCCGCCGCGGGCCGAGGGGGACTGCACCGTAACCGACTCGACGATGTAGGGGGCGTCGTTCTGCTTGAAGATGGCGCCGGGTTTGAGGTCTTTGGCGAGCATGGGGCGAAGGCGGACGGGGGAAGGCGGAAGGGGGAAGTAAGCGGAGAGCGACCGTTGTCAGGTTTCGAGGGCCCGCTGTCAATGCGGACGGCGGGAGGTGCGCGGACCGTCGCAGCCAAGGGAGGCGTTGCCCGCCAACCTTCCCCCTTCCGCCCTCCGCCTTCCCCCTTGCTACACGACTTCCCCCGCCGCGGCGTCGATGGTCAGCCCTTTGGTCAGGCCGGTCAGGCAGTCGACCACGGTCAGCAGGCACGTGGGGTCGAGCATCTCCATGGGCGGCTCGGCCATATCGTCATCATCGCCGTCGCCGCCGAACTGGTCGTCGTCGGACCAGGCGTCGCCGCCGCCAAATTCGTCCTCGGGCTGCGGCGGCGCGTCGCCCGCGGCCATCCGCTCGAAGTGGGCCACGTCGAGCCGCGAATCGGCGGTCATCAGGAATTGCAGTTGCTTGGCGCCCAGTTGATCCTGCAGCCGCTTGGCCCATTCCATGTTCTGCTCGATCACGGCGTCGCCGGTTTCAAAGCTCACCTCGACCGCCGCGTGGTCCTCGGGCGACTCAATGAGCAGGGAGGCAAAGTTGCCCTGGTCGTCGGCCGCGGGATTTTCCAGTTGCAGGCGGGCGTCGGCTTTGGCCAGGGCGCGTTTGACAGTGGCCAAGGACGGCCGACGATCGTGCGGGAAGATGATGAAGTAGGTTTCGCGCCAGAACAGTTCGTCGTTGGATGAATCGGCCATGAATAGTCGCTCCTGACGACTGGCGTCGCGCTGCAACGGTCGTACGCAGTTTGATGGTTTGGCCTGTGGCCGCAGCGGGGCGGTTACGACCAGCCCTCGCCGTCGCCTTCGGCATCGTCCTCCGGCGGCAAGTCGACTCCTTGCTGCCAGTGGTCCAGGCTCGTGAGCACGCCGTCGCGCTCCTGCATGTTGGCCCACAGCGACTCGCCCTGCTCAAGCCGCACTTCGTAGTAGCCTTCGCGCTGGCAATCTTCCTCGCCGCAGAAGTGGGGCGTCGCGGCGACCCACATGATGCGGTACAGGGGCACGTATTTGTCGTCGACGATGGCGAAGTTGCTCATGGAAGCGGCGGGCGGGACAGGCGGCAAGGAATCGAACGCGGGAGTGCGCGGCGGCTGGCGCGCCGTCCCAAAGTATTCTATCACGATTGCCCCAACTCAATCGACCGATTCGTGGCGGCCTCGACGGCCGCTTGAAACGCCGCGGCCCCCTGCCGCGCCGACAGGGCCTCCAGTCCGGCCAGCGTGGTGCCGCCCGGGCTGGTCACCTGGTTGCGCAGCTCCTCGGGCGACAAGCCCGTGGCTCGGATCATGCCGGCGGCGCCCCGGGCGGTGGCGGCGGCCAATTCGAGGGCCAAGTCGGCGGGCATTCCTCCGGCGGTCGCTCCGGCCGCCATGGCTTCGATGGCCGTGTAGACGAACGCCGGGCCCGAGCCGCTCAGCCCCGTCACCGCGTCCAGCAGCGATTCCTCGACCTCGCGGGCCAGGCCGACGCTCTCCAGCAGCCGGCAGACCAGCGCGGCGTCGTCCGCGGTGGCCGTGGCGCCGCGGCTGTAGCAGCTGGCTCCCTCGCCGATCAGGCAGGGCGTGTTGGGCATCCCCCGCACCAGCCGCGTCTCGGCGGGTAGCGCGGCCGCCAGTTTGGTCAGCGGCGTCCCTGCGGCGATTGACACCAGCACGTGCCGGGGCTCGACGTGGTCGCGGATGCCCGCGAGCACCTCGGCCATCATCTGCGGCTTGACGGCCAGCACCACTGCGTCGCAGGCGGCGAGCACCGCGGCGTTGTCGTCGCCCACAATGGCGCCGGGAATCTTAGCGGCGAAGCCAGTGCGAGCGGCCTCGTACGGGTCGGCGGCGTGGATGGCGGTCGGCGCGGCCAGTCCTGCCTGAACGCAGCCGCTGGCCAAAGCGGTCGCCATGCGGCCCGCGCCAAGGAATCCAAGGTTGCCAATCTGCTGGGACATGCAAGCGTCTCGAACGGGGCGAAGAAGGGAAGCTGAATTGGCAACGTGCGATCCTCGCGGTTGCGACGCGCATGGTAGCAGCGCTAGCGAGCGACGCCAAACGGGGCCGCGGAAGCCCGAAAAAACGCATTGGCCGCGACTGGCGCATCGCTCTGGACCAGTTCGCTTCGTTTTGAAAGACTCCCGCTCCCCTTCAGGCGTGCCGCTTGCGGTGCGCCGAGTCGTTTCTTTCGGGAGGACCGAATCGTGACATCGTCAATTCGCATGTTCGTCGTAGCGGCAGCCGTGCTGGCTGCGGCGTCGGCGCAGGGACAAATCATCAACGAAAGCCTCTCCGGCAGCAACGCCGTGCAACCTGGCGTGACGCCGACGCCCACCGCCGAGGAGTCGTCCGGCGGTCCGCTGTCTTGGATGGTCCCCAAGGTGACGCTGCCCAAGATCAGCATGCCGAAAATCGAAATGCCCAAAATGCCGACCAACGCGCTGGCGCCGGTCAAGGCGAGCGCCGCCAAGGTGAAAGACGGCGCCAAAAAGGCGTGGGAGGGCACCAAGGAGATCCTGAGCTTCGGCCGCAACAAGCAGCCGGACGCGCGGGTTGCTTCGCGCGACCAGCCTTCGCTGTTGCAGCGGATGTTCATCAGCGAAGAGCCCGAGACGCGCACCTCCACGAATCCGTTGACAGACTTCGTCAACCAGCCGCGACCGCAGTGATCGCGAGCCGGCGCCGCACGGCGGAGGCCTCTTCTCATGCCCAAGAATTCTCGAAACCGGTTCGCTAGGCTTGGCGTGCGCGCATCGGCGTTCGCATTGATTGCGTGTTGCAGCTTGGGTTGCCAGTCGTGGGCGCCCGGCAACCCATTGAGCGAGCTCGCGTCGTCGCGCGCCGACGCCAAGACGGCGAAACTGGCGTCGCACGATCCATTCCCCTCGCCGGCGGACTTGGGGATTGAGATGCGCAGCGAATAGCAATCGACGGCGCGGTGCGGCATAATTGCGGGCTGCGAAACACTTTCCCGCAGCCGCAACGGGCGGCCGCAGCTCTCCCCGGGGCGTCGATTGATGAAACCGCCGCAACTCCCTTCGTTGCCCTCCGTGCAGGAACTGCTCGATCACCCGCGCGTGAAAGGGCTGGTGGAACGCATCAACCGTTCGACCCTGGCGCACCGCGCCGGGAACTTCCTGGACGACCTGCGCGAGTCGGTTGCCAAGCGAACCGAGAACTGGGACGTTCCGTCCGTGGGCCAACTGGCCGAGCGGTTTGCGCGCCGCGTGTTCGGCGACCCGGCGCCCGGGGCGGCTTGGATCAACGCCACCGGCGTGGTGGCGGGCAGCTCCGCGCTCGCCGGGCCGCTACCCGACGCGGCGCTGCAAGCGTTGGTGCAAACCGGCGGCGACTACGGCGTGAACGAGGCGGCCGCGCGGCAGCGCGCCGTCGACGCGGTGCAGAGTTGCTGCCCGGGGTATTCTGCCGTCATCGCCGGCAGCATTGATGCGGCACTTCTGCTGAGCTGCTCGGCCGTGGCGACCGGGCGTCGCATTGGCGTCATGACTCACCAGGACGTGGGGTCGGACGACGGCGGATTCGACTGGCCCCAACTCGGCGCTCGGGCGGGCGTGGTGTTCGCCAACGTGCGCGACGGCGCGGACGCGGGCTATGCGGCGGCGCTCAGCGCGTTTCGCAGCGTACCTGGCAATTGGCCCCAGTCGTGCGGCGTGCGCATCGATCTGGCGCCGCTGGCCGGCATGCTTGATCCGGCGGCCATCGACCTGCCTCCTCTGGCCAGCATTCCCGAACGTTTGGCCGCCGGCGCCGACCTGGTGATCGCCGACGGCGCGGGCCTGGTCGCGGGCCCGCCGTGCGGAATTGTGGTGGGGCGTGCCGAGAACCTGGCTCCGCTGCAGGCACATCCGCTGTTGGAAGTGCTGCTGGCCAGCGGGCTGACCTGCTCGCTACTGGCGACGACGCTGCAGGAAGGGCGTCGCGGGGACGCGGAAGCGGCCTGCTTGGCGTTGCCCTCGTGGCAGTTGCTGTCGGCATCGTTGGACAACCTCTCGCAGCGCGCCAATCGGTTGGTCCAACTGATCGCGGAATCGACCGCCGTCGCCGCGGCCGAAGTGGTGCAACGCAACGGCGTCTGGGGCTGCAGCGGCGGGCAGTCGCTCACCGCTCCCACGGTCGCGATTTCGCTGTCGCCGGCGGATCGGTCGGCCGAGGAACTGGCCGGCGCCTTGCGGCATGCCCCGCGGCCGGTTGCAGCCCTGGTCGAGGGCGATTGCGTGCTGCTGGATTTGCGGTCCGTGTTTCCTCGCTGGGATCAGGACCTGGTGGCCGCGATCGAGCAAGCTGGCTAGTCCTGGCGAGGGGGGCGTTTCACCGCCGCTAGCAGTTGTTTACCATGACGGGTAGCGGATGCGGCGCATGGCCGTCGCCGCTTCCCGCCGCATCAATGTTCGGCTGTCCGCCGTTCCCGTTTCGAGCATGGCCGCCTCGTCTTCGCATATGGTTCGCTTGTATCGTTCTCGCTCTCGTCATTGCGCTGCCGCAGCCGCGTGGTTCGCATGCCTGACGCCGGGCGCTTCGGCGCAGCAACCGGCCGAATCGGTCGAGGCGACGCCGGTCGTGGCAAGCGCGGCCGATCTGCCGAGCGAGCCGGCCGTGCTGCCAGGGCCCGCAGACGACGACCCCGCGGAGCTGCGTCGCCCGGCGGCAACCCATCCCTGGTTGCGGTTCTCGCCCGGCGCTTGGCGGCAAACGGTGATCGCTTCGCAAACGCTGGGCGCCCAGGGGGAGGTCGCGAGCGAGGGCGTCACCACGCAGGAGCAAACGCTGGAAGCGGTCGCTGGCGATCGCTACGTCATCCGCTCGCGCGCCTCCGTCACGGCCCTGGGCCGGGTGATTGAAGGCGAGTGGGTGGAGAGCTCCTTTTCGCCGTTGCTTGATGGTCCGGGCAATCTGGTCGCACAGAAGCGGTTGCCTGACGAAGCCGTGGTGATCGACGGCAGGCAGGTCGACTGCGAAGTCTGGCTGCTGGAGTACGACGACGGGGGACGCCGCCGCAGCGATCGGCTGTGGTTCTCGCCCGCGGTGTATCCGCACGTACTGATGCGGCAGCGTTTGACGTTGGCCGACGACGCCGAGGCGGCCCCCGACCGGATCGAAACCACCGAAGTGATTGCCGGCAGCATGCCGTATCGCGTGGGCGAAACGGTGCAGCTGTGCGCCTGCCTGCGGACGACGATCGAGGGACCCAAGGGCCGCACGGTGCAGATTGACGTCGTCAGTCCCGCGGTGCCGGGGGGACAGGTCGCCGCCTGGAGCACTGATTGGGACAGCGACGACCGGCGGGTGCAAACGGTCGTCGCCGAGACGATCGACTATGGGGCCGAACCGGCCGATCCCCCTCTGCGGCCTGGCCAGGAACGTCGGCAGCAGCGCCGCGAGCGGCGGGAGTCCCGCTCGCCATAGGGGGCGCCCGAGCGGGGCCCGGGCGCCGGCGCCGCGGCCTCGTCGCAAGTTGCTGGCACGGCTGACGTTGGGCAATCGTAGCGATTGCGTCGACCTTGCCGCCGTTTTGGCGGTCGTCTACGATCTAACCGTCGCTCGCCGGGAGGAAACCGTCCCGCGCCGGGCGACCGTGCGAACCGTCGCGCGGTCTGTTGCGTATTTTCGATAAACTCCGCCACGGCGCCAGCACAGCGCCGCAGGTTTGAGAAATCCCCTCTCGCCGGAACACCTCCGCTGCCGCCCTCGATTGCGAGGACGTTGCGCCGCGATCGTTGCCCCCGGCCGTCCCCTGGAGAGCCCCGATGATCCGCTCCGTTGCCGCCCCCAGCGCACCTGCCTGCCGTCCGCCGATGGCCCGCCGTCGTCTGATGTTGTGGGCTCTGACGCTGGCGGTCGGCCTGGTCAGTCTGCTGCCGGCTGTTCGCACCGAGGCCCGTCCGGGGCAGCCGAGCGATCGCGATCGCCGGATTGCCTTGCTGGTCTCGACGCTCATGGATCGCCGGCACCTGTCGGGGATTCGCGTTAACGACACCATCTCCGAGCGGGCGATGGAGATGTATCTGGAGATGCTCGATCCGCTGAAGCTGTATTTCACGCAGGCCGACATCGACAAGTTCATGCTCGAGAAGGACCGCATCGATGATTACCTTCGCGCCGGCGACGTGCGGATCGCCAAGCGGATCTTCGACGTGTTCCTGCAGCGCGTTGCGCAGCGCATCGAACGGGCCCACGCTTGGATTGACGCCAACCACGACTTCACGGTCGACGAAACCATGGTCCGCGATCCGGAGGATCTCGACTGGGTGCACAACGACGCCGAGGCGGACGACCGCTGGCGCAAACGGGTCAAATTCGATTTGCTGCTGCAGACCGCCGACGACGTGGAAGACGCTGACGCCAAAGAACGGTTGCACAAGCGTTATCGCAGCATCGGCAAGCGGTGGGAGCAGACCGACAACGACGAACTGTTGGAACTGTTCCTGACTGCGGTGACGACCAGCTTCGATCCGCACAGCACGTACATGTCGCCGGATAATCTGCAAAACTTCATGATTCAGATGCGGCTGGAGCTGAACGGCATCGGCGCCACGCTCGAATCGAAGTACGGCGAAACGGTCGTTCGCAGCCTGGTGCCCGGCGGCGCCGCCGACAAGGACGGTCGCCTGCAGGTCGACGACGTGATTACCGGCGTCGGCCAGGGCCCCGGCGGTCAGATCACTGACATTGCCGACATGAAGATCAACGACGTGGTTTCCCAGATCCGCGGCGAACCCAATTCGGTCGTCCGACTGGAAGTCCGCACGGCCTTGACGAACGAGATCAAAGTTTACGAGATCACCCGGGCGCGGATCGAATTGAAGGACAGCGCCGCGCGCGGCAAGGTGATATCCCGGACCCCGGGCGGCGGCGAGATTGCCCAGCCAGCCGATGCCAGCGGCAATCAGCCCACCTCGCAGGTGATTGACCACACGATGCTCGATGGCGATGAGGTGCGGATTGGCGTCATCAATCTGCCCAGCTTCTACACGGGCAAGATGGGCGGTCACGACGACGGCGAGGGACGCAGCACCACTCACGATATGAAGGAGCTGCTGGAAGACTTCAAGCGCCAAGGCGTCGATCTGGTGATGGTCGATCTGCGGTTCAACGGCGGCGGCTCGCTGCCCGAGGCGATCGACTCGACCGGGTTGTTCATCGACAAGGGCCCGGTGGTCCAGGTCAAAGACATTCAGGGCCGGATCAAACCGCTGCGAGACGAAACCCCCGGGGCCACCTGGGACGGCCCGCTCGTGGTGGTGATCAACAAGTTCAGCGCCAGTGCCAGCGAGATTTTCGCCGGTGCGATTCAGGACTACGGTCGCGGCATTGTCGTGGGCGATCACGCCACGCACGGCAAAGGCACGGTGCAGCAACTCGACGAGTTGGGCCGGATGATCGCTCCGCTGAACCCGCCGAACTTTGGCGCGCTGAAGATGACGATCCAGCAGTTTTACCGCCCGGGCGGCGACAGCACCCAAAACCAGGGCGTGGTCTCCGACGTGGAACTGCCCAGCCGCACGACTCATTGGGACGTCGGCGAGTCGGACCTGAAGTTCGCGCTGGAGTTTGATCGCCAACTTCCGTTGCCGCGCGATAACTACCGCATGGCCAGCGCGCAGCTCATTGGAGAACTTCGCAATCGCTCGCAATTGCGAGTTGACGGCTCGGAATATTTCGAGACGGAGAAGAACGCGATCGACCGGTACATGGAGCGCAAGGAAGAGCCAATTACGCTCAACCGAGAGAAGTTCCTGGCCGAGCGGAAGGAACTGAACACAGAGAAAGACAAGGAAGACATGTTCGAGGACATGCAGTCGTCGGACGAGGATATCTTCCCCGACGAGCCCTATAACGAAGAACTCGTGGCCATTTGCCTGGACTACCTGCAACTGTTGCAGGACCAGCGACTGGCGAAGCGGTAAGGCGGAGCCACAAGGACCGGTCGCACCGCGTGCGGCTTGGCGAGATCAATCCAGCGGCCTCGGCGATGACTCGCCGAGGCCGCTTTTTGTTGGGCGTCTGCGGCGCACGGGTCGCTTCTTGCATCCCTCCCCTGGCCCCTCCCTCCGAGGGAGGGGGCTTGCCCGCTACGCCAGCGGCACTTCCTGGCCGTCGTACGCCATTTCCACCCCGGCGGGCAACCGAGCGTTGGTCGCGGCGTAGTCCAGATCGTGCGACGCGTGGGTCAGCAGCGCACGCCGCGGTCGCAACTCGGCGATCACGGCCAGCGACTGCCGCAGCCCGAAGTGCGTCTCGTGCGGCTCGTGGCGCAAGCAATCGAGAATCAGCACGTCCAGGTCGCGCAGCCGTTGCATGCTTTCCTCCGGGATGCCGCTGACGTCGGTGCAATAGGCCACGTTGCCGAAGCGGAATCCCAACACTTCAAACCGCGGCCCGTGTTGCAGACGGACTGGCGTCACGCGCGCCCCCAGGACTTCGAACGGCTCCAAGCCGATGCGCTGTATCGTGAGTTGCGGCACGGCTCCGCTGTGCAGACCCGTCGGATTGCGGAAGGCGTAGTCGAACGATTTGCGGATGCGATCTTCGACCGTGGGCTCGCAGTACAGCGGCACGGGGCCGCCGAGGTAAAACTGCATCAACCGCAAATCATCGAGGCCAAAGATGTGGTCGGCGTGTTCGTGCGTGTAGAGCACGCCGTGCACGATGCCGATCTGCTCGCGCAGCAGTTGCTCGCGCAGGTCGGGGGGCGTGTCGATCAGCAGGTTTCCCTCCGGCAGTCCCAGGATGACTCCGCAACGCGTGCGGCGATTGCGCGGGTCGTCGCTCGTGCAGACGTTGCACCCGCAGCCAATGGCGGGGACGCCCACGCTGGTGCCCGTGCCCAACAGCACGAGTTTTCCAGTGATATCGCGACTGACGGGGGTTCGCACGGGGCGGTTCTCGGCGAGCGGGTGTGCGCTGTGGGGCAGGGAGCGGCCGGGTCGCAGCCGTTATTGTTGGTTGGAGAGTTTGATCAGTCGATCCAGCAGTTTCGCGGCGTCGCCGCGATCAATCACAGTTGCGCACCGCGCGGCGGCCTCGGCGTAATCGTCGCAGGCGCCAAATACGACCAGGCCGGCGGCCGCATTGAGCAGCACGATGTCGCGTGCCGCGCCAGGGTCGCCGGCCAGCACGCCGCGGATTCTTGCCGCGCTCTCGGCGGCGTCGGCGACGGTGATGGACTGCAGCGACTGCCGTTGCAGGCCGAACATCTCGGGGGCGAGCGTGGCGTCGCTCGTTTTGTCGCCGATCACCTCGGTGGCGCTGGTTTCCTCGGCCAACGTGATCTCGCCCAGGCCGTCGTCGCCGCTGACGACCAGCGCCCGCTCGATTCCCAGTTCAGCCAGCGCGGCGGCCAGAGGAGCTCTCAACTCCGGCCGCCCCGCGCCCAGCAGTTGATGCGACGCGCCCGCGGGGTTGGCCAACGGTCCCAGCATGTTGAAGATGGTCCGCACTCCCAGCCGCTTTCGCACGGCTCCCACGTGTCGCATGGCGGGGTGCATCAACGGGGCGAAGCAAAAGCAAACGCCCAGTTCGTCCAGGCAGCGCTCGACCTGCGACAGCGAGGCTTCGATGTTCACGCCCAGCGCCGCCAGCACGTCGGCCGAGCCGCTGCGGCTGGTCACGCTGCGATTGCCGTGCTTAGCGACCGGCACGCCCGCGGCGGCGATCACCAGCGCGGCGGTCGTGCTGATGTTGAACGTCTGGCTGCCGCCGCCGCCCGTGCCGCAGGTGTCGAGCAGGCGCTCGTGCCGACTGCGGATGGGGGTCATGTGCTCGCGCATGGCCGCGGCGGCGCCGGCGATCTCGGCGACCGCCTCGCCTTTGTCACGCAGCGCCAGCAGCATGGCGGCGATTTGGTCCTCGGCCACGGCGCCGCTCATCATGGCTCCCAGCGCCTCGGTGGCCTCCGCTCGGGACAGATCCTGCCCGGCGGAAACCTGTTGAATCAACGGAGTGAGGTCGGCGGACATGGCGGTCGACGGGGCAGGGGGCGGGCGTCAGCTTGGAGAAGCGACTTTACGAGGGACCCGTAATTCTAATGCCCGGGAGCATTTTGCGCAACCGCGCAGAAGCCCCGCCTCCGACCACGTCGGACTGAGGATCGCTTGAGCCGAGCCGGCCGCAGCGCTAGAATGCGCGGAATCTCCCCGCTGGGGTCCCCTGTCTCGTCGTGACGGACCGCGCCATGCCACGCCCCCGAAAGCTGATTCTCGATATCGACCCGGGCGTGAGCGACGCGCTGGCCGCCTGCGTGGCGCTGAACATGCCGGAGGTGGAGGTGGTCGCCGTGACGGCCACCGGCGGCAACGTGTCGCCGCGGCAGGCCAGCCTGAACGTGCAGGCGATCGTCGAGCACCTCGATCCCCCGCGGCTGCCGCGGATTGGGGTCGCCGAAGAGGATCAACCGCTGACCACCGACAACCGCGCCCTGTGGGGCGCCGACGGTTTCTGCGGCGCCAAGCTCAAGGTCGCCGAGCTGCACCAGCAGCATCCCTCGATCAAGCTGTTGAGCGACGAGATCCGCGCCGCTCCGGGCGACGTGACCGTGATCGCCGGCGGACCGCTGACGAACATCGCGGCCGCCTTTCAAATGGAGCCCGACCTGCCGCTGCAGATCCGCCATTTGATCATTGTGGGCGGCACGTTCGAGGGGCCGGGCGACGTGACGCCGGCCGCCGAGTTCAACATCTACTGCAATCCCGAGGCGGCGCAGCGCGTGTTCCGCTCCCCGGCAACGAAAACGCTGCTGCCGTTGGATGTGACGAGCCAGGCGACGCTGACGTTCGACCTGCTCAACAAGTTACCCCCCGAGACCAATCCCACGGGACATTTCTTGCGTGCGGTGCTCCCGCCGGCGTTTCAGGCGATGCGGCAAAAGCTGGGCCTGGAGGGGCTGTATGCCCCCGAGGCGCTGGCCGTGGCGGCGGCGCTTCATCCTGAGTTGCTCACGACCGAGCAATTCCATTGCGACGTGGAGACCGAGGGGCGGCTGACGCACGGAGCGACCGTGATCGATCGTCGCCGGCGCCCCGATTCGCAGCCGAACGCTGATGTCGCGGTGGGCATCGACGTTCCCGCGGCGCTGGACTGCGTGCTGCGGGGATTGCGCGACCGGGGCTGAGAAACGCTGGGCGGCGCTATTTCCCGCGTGCGGCCGCTTCGGTCACAGCGGGTTCGGGGCTGCGAAAGTCGCCCAACCGGCCGATTGCGGTGCGGCGCCGCAGCAGTTGACCGTCGCGCAGCACCAGCAGGTCCACGTCGCGGCCGATTTCGGCCAGCTTGACCAGACTGATCAGATGGTCGTCGTCTTCGACCGGCAGGCCGTTGAATTGCAGGATGATGTCATCCACGCGCAGGTCCGCCACGGCGGCCGGCGAGCGGTCGGTGACCTTGGTGACGCGAGCGCCGACCAATCGCGGCAGGCCGACAAACTGGGCCGCTTGGGCGTCGAATCGCGAATCGAGCGTGACGCCCAAGAAGCCGCGCTCGACGCGACCCTGGTCGACCAATTGCCCGGCGATACGCACGACAATGTTGGCGGGGATGGAAAAACCGATGCCGTCGTTGCCGCCGGAGTTGCTGGCAATGGCCGTGTTCAGCCCGATCACCTCGCCGCGCAAATTGACGAGGGGCCCGCCGCTATTGCCGGGGTTGATCGCCGCGTCGGTCTGCAGGAAGTTCTGATACTGGACCTCGCCTTCGCCCAGGTCCAGATTCGAGCGGCCTTTGGCGCTGATGATCCCGCGGGACACGCTTTGCCGCAGATTGAACGGGCTGCCAAACGCCATCACGATATCGCCGATCTCCATCAGGTTGCTGTCGCCGATGCGGGCCGGGGTGAGATTGGGTTCGGCGACGGCCAGTACGGCGACGTCGGTCTCGCGGTCGGACCAGATTCGCGTGGGGTGGAATTGCCGGCCGTCGACCAATTCCAGACGAATGCCGTCCTCGTCGGAGTGCTTGATAACGTGCCGATTGGTCAGCACGTAGTCGCGGTCGCGATGGCGGATGACGACGCCCGAGCCGGCTTCTTCCACGTCGCGGCGGAAGCGGTACTGCGGCAGCGGGCGGGCTTCCACGTGCACCACCGACGGCGAAACCAGTTGAACGACGCGCTTGTAGATGCTCAGCTCGCGCTGCATCGCGGCCACGTCGCGGTCGAGTTCGGCGTAGAGTTGCTGGCGCTGCTGCTCGTCGAGCGTTGCGGCGCTGTCGCTGAGGATCCCCTGAGCCGAGCTGCGGGAACTGCACAGGGCAACCAGGGCCACGGCCAGGTATCGGGCGGCCATTCGCGGCGTTCGCGGGCGCCGGTCGTTCGACAGGTGAGCGGCCATGAAGGCTCCAGGGGCGACGCGAGGCAATCGGCGACGCGAACAATGCGGCCGATGCCGCGGCGTTCGCTCTGCGGCTGATCTTAGCACGCGCACGTTCACGGCGACAAACCCAGCCCGCAGCGGCGAGCCTCAGGTGGTTTCGTAGTCGGGCGACACATTGACGCCGCCGCGCGAATTGACGCCGGGATTCCAGTCGGGACCGCCCTCTTCCGAAGCGCGTTGGCACTCGATGCAATACGTCGCGTAAGGCAACGCCGTGAGCCGTGCCAGCGGGATCTTGGTGTCGCACACTTCGCACTGTCCGTAGGTGCCGTCGCGCATCCGTTCGAGAGCTGTTTCGATATTCCCCAGTTCGCGGCTTTCCACCTCGGCCAGTTTCGAGCTGATCTCGTCCTGGGCCGCGTCGAGCGCCGCGTCCACCACGTCGCCGCCGATCTGATCGCGCAGCGACTTCAGCAGGCTCAAGTCGCCAGCGAGCGCCTGCCGCAGCGCGTCCCGACGCAGGATCAATGTGTTTCGCAGTTTTAACAAAGCGTCTTTGCGGGCCATGGCGGTTGCCTCTTCTCTTTCGGGCCGTCGGGATCAACGCTTCGCGCGGCCGCCTGGGCAACGCACTTGGGGGGCATGATCACTGGTGGCTAACTGGAGTTGTCCTCTGTTCCGGGAAGGGTCGGGGCCGCTCGCAAGATTGTCGACGCGGCTCCTCCCGCCGCAAGGCGGGTGCGCCAGCATCGAAAAGCCTTATCTGCCAGCGGCAATGGGTTTGTTCGGCGTCGCCGAAAGTGCCCATTGCACCGTAACTATAGTACGCACGGCCTGTGGAATGGGTCGCCCGCGGGGAAACGATTCGCGGCTAACCCTCCCCGGAGGGGCGGCGGGCGATTCCTGTGGCGTTGTAAGTGGCTTTGCCATAACAGTTTGCGAAACTTCCTGCGGGCGAGCCCGCGACGCGGCTGCGGGGAATTTCTGCGGTGGACACCATCGGCGCAGCGGGCCTTTCGCCCCAAGGCGGTCGCGCGTTTGCGGTTTGCACAATTTGGGCACTGCGTGTATCGGCGGTCAGGCTCTGGTGACGCGAGAATTCTGCCGGCGATCATCCAGGTCAGTGGGGCCGTGCCGATTGTCCGACTTGTAGCGGGCGGTTTCTGAAAGCCGCCATCGCGGGCGGCAAGTTTTTCGATCTCGTCCGTGGCGAGCGGCCCGTCCGTCCCCGCTGTGACCTAGCCTTTGGCATCCAGTCCCCGCATTGTGGGGGCTTGGTGGCGGCGCACGGTTTGCGCCAACCGACTGTCCAGGACCGATATCCCGCCTCGAGAATTGTCACTTGCCGGCCGCCGTCGCTGCTTCTGATCGACCGTTGGCTGCGCCCGCACGATGCGCGAGCTTCACGCTGCGCGCCGTCGGCGGAGGCGCCGCCGGTGCGCTCGCGCTGAGCGAAGGCAAATTCACGCTGGGTTCGAGCCGGCGCTGCGACCTGCAACTGGCGGTCCCGGGCGTGCGGCCGCTGCATTGCGTTATCACCGTCGCCGGCGACGAAATTCGAGCTAACCGCTGGGCGCCCGGAGTCTTGCTCAACGGCAGCGATTTTGTCGAGAGTCCGCTTGCGGCGGGTGATCGCCTGACGCTGGGCGGCTGCGAATTGGAACTGGCGGCAGCCAGTAGCGAGCCCTCGCCGACCCGAGCCGAGGCAGCGAAGCCTGTCGGCCCCCGTGTCGAGGAACCCCGCCGGCCCGAACCGGCGCCCGCCGCAACACCGACCACGACCTCGCACCCCGCGGTCGCACCGACGTCGCCCGCGCCACTGCCGACTCTGACGCACTGGCGCGATGAAGATCGCTTGCTGGCACGCCTGTGGTCCCGCAACTACGAGAACCGATCGCGCGTGCACGCGCTGGTTTCGCACTTGCGGACACAGCGGCGCGAGAATGCCCGCCTGCGCAACCGGCTCACCGGCCTGTCCGATGATCTGGCGACGACGCACCGCGATCTGGATGCGGCGCGGGCAGCCGCGACGACTCTGCAACGGAAACTCGAGTGCGCCAGCGGGCAGAACGTCGGCGAGAATCAGCGGCTCACGGAACAATTGGCGGCCGAGCGGCAGCGCGCTGAGGGCCTGGAGCGACAGACGGCCGAACTCACGGCGGAACTTCGGCAACAGGCGGCGCGACTCGCCGAGCGGGAGGCCGCTGCGGCCGACGCCGCGGCTGCCGTCGATGCGCTCGCTCGGGCCGAACAGACGATTGCCGACCAGCGGCAGCAACTGACGGACCTGCAGGCCGAGTACCAGCGGAGCCAGGCCGACGCCCGCGCCGAGCAGACCGGCGCCGAGGAGCAGTCGCGCCTCTGGAGCGAAAAACTCGCCGCGGCCGAGCAACGCGCCGAGGAACTGTCGGGCACGATTGAGCGTTTGGAGAACCAACTCGCTGAGCGTGACGCGGACCTGGCGCGCCATGAGCATTTGGCTGCGGACGCAGCGGCCGCGGCGGATCTGCTGGCCGCGAAGGAAGCGGAACTCGCCCGTCAGCAGGAGGAGGTCGCGCGCCTTCAAGCTGGGCTGGAAACGGCCCGCAGCGAGGCCAGCGGCGGCGACGAAACCGTTGACCGGCTGCACGGCGAGTTAGCGGATGCCGAACGCCGCGCCGCCGAACTCGCTGCTCGCGTCGCGACGCTGGAATCGGAACTCCGCGAGACGGCTGAGCGGACCGCCGCGAGCGCGACCGAAGAAGAACAGGCCGCGTTGCGTCAACAGCAGCAGATAGAGTCGCTGCAGAATGATCTCGCGACCGCGCGGACCGCGGCGGCTCAAGCCAACGACGTGGCGGCGCGCCTGCAGGACCAACTGGCGGCGGCCGAGGCGAAGGCCGAGTCGCTCGCTGAGCAGATCGAGCAGCTTGAGACGCAACTCAACGAGCCGACCGACGACAGCACGGCTGTCGAGGCGGCTCAGCGGGAAGCCGAGGCTGCTGCAGCCTCGCTGGCGGCGGCCGAGCAACTGCTCGACGAGCATCACGACAACCTGGCTCGCCTGCAGGCGGATCTCGACTCGGCTCGCGACGAAGCGTCCGCCGCTCAAGCGGAAGTGGATCGGCTCAGCGCGTCGCAGTCGCAGCTGCAGTCGGAACTGGTTGCCGCCCAGGCGAGGATCGAGGAGCTAGCGGACACGGCGACGGAGCCGAACGAGGACCTGACCGCGCTGCAGACGCAACTGGATGACATGGCGGAGCAGCGCGACGTAGCCCAGGACCTGCTGCGCGAATGCGAGGCGCAAGTCCTGCAATTGACGGCGGATTTGCAGCAGGCCCGCGAACAACTGCAAGACGCTGCCAGCCGCGGTGAGAGCGCCGCACATGACGATGCTCAGTTGGAGGCGATTCGCGAGCAGCTCGCCCAGCAAGTCGCGGCAGCCGAGTCGGCGGTCGCCAACGCCGAAACTCGCGCACGAGATGCCGAAACGCGGGCCGCCGAGGCCGCCGGGCTGCAGGAGTCGTTGACGCTGCGGATTGAGCAGTTGGAGGCGGAGCTTGCGGAGGCGGCCTCCTGGCACGCAAACCCCGCAGGCGATGGGAGCCCTGACGTCAGCGTGGAGCCCGCCGTCGCCGAGCCGGAGACCCCTCACACGGCGGCCGAGGAGGCGATTGAGCATCTGCGGGCCGCTGCCATCTGGAAAGACGAGGAGCCCGCTGAGCCGGGCGTCGCAGAGCCGGATGTCTCGATCGCCGTCCAGGAGCCGGTGCAAGAGCCGTCTGAACCCGCAACCGATGAAGCGCCGTCCTTCTTGGAGCAGTATCGCCATCTGCTTGAGGAAGACGATGCGGACCCGACGCCGGTCGAAAGCGTATCTGCTGATTTCTCGGCGCCGGAACCGTCCCTCACAGCCAGCGAATGCGAGGACGACGACGACGCGGCGCTGCAGGCCTACATGGACAATATGATGCGGCGCGTGCGGGGCGAGCCGAACGTGAGCACCGAAGAGCTGCTCCGCAGCGCGGCGGCCAGGCCAGTGCCCACCTACACGCCATCGCAGTCCGCTGTGCCCGCGCCCGCGCCGGCCGCCGCCCCGGTGGAGCCTGCCGAGCCGCTGGAACTGATCGACCTGGACGAATTGAAGAAGTCGACCAAGAAACCGGCGCTGCCTGCTGATATCTCGGCGATGCGGGAACTGGCAAACTCGTCGGCCCGCACCGCCATTGCCAAGCACCGCAAGAAGCGACTCGCGGAGTCGGCCATGGGGCGGTTTGCCGTGGGCGCCATTGCCATTGGGTTGGCCATCTACCTGATGTTGTCGGCTGAGTGGATCGGCACGACGCACTTTGTGCTGGGCGCGCTGATCGCCGTGGGCGGCGCCTGGGCCACCGGCACTGTGGCGGCATTCGCGATCTCGGAATTCGCCGAGCGGTTGAAGCTGAGCCGGGCGACACAGGCCGCCGAAACCGCCTTGGCGAAAACGCACGCGCAGTCCGCGAGCGACGAGGCCTGAGCGGGGCGACTGGTCGCATCGGGCGTCAGAACCCGCGGGCGGCCTTCACGTCGTCGAAGTCGCACAAGTGGTACTCGATGCCCACAAAGTCGAGCACCCGGGTCAGGCCGCGGAGCGCGACGCTCATGCCGTCGGGTCCGCTGAACCCGCCGTACTGACCGCCGCCCTTCAGATGCGGTTCCAGGTCGAGAAACACGCCAGGAATGCCGCGCCGCTTGAGCCGCCGTTCGAGCTTCGGGAGTTGCTGCTTGAAATCGGTCAGAATCTGGGCGTGGCCGCTGTCGCCGATGTCGGCGGGGACGAAGTTCGACAGGGCGTCCTCGTCGACGTGCCCGATGGGGCGATCGACGTCCGGCGCCAGGTAGTCCTTGACGTGCATCCAGCCGATGCTCGGTTTCATCACGCGGTACTGCTCGTACGTCTGCTGCGTGTCGTAGCCTTGGCAGACGATGTTGGCGCCATCGAAGATCGTGACCATGGCCGGGTGATTCACTTGTCGGTGGATCTCCGCCAGCAACTGCCCCGTCTGTCCGACGAGATTGGCCTCGATTTCCAGGCCGAAGGTCAAGTCGCTGCGGTGGCAGACTTCGGCGATTTGGCCCAACTGATCCACCACCTGCGGGATGTGGTCCCAGGGATCGGTCCCTTTGGGGTGGTAGAACGAGAACCCGCGGATCAATTTGGTTTCGAAGGCGTGCGCCAGCTCGCAGGCTTTTTGCACCTCGCTCTTCAGGTATTTCTTGAACGGCACGAATCGGTTCTTCGTGCCGTCGTCGACGTCCAGCAATTTCACCTTGCCAATCGGCGAACCGATCGACGTGACGTTCAAGCCGAACTCGTCCTCTTGGTGCCGCAGCTTGGTGATCTCGCTCTTGGTCAACTGCATGACGTTCTTCACGCCGTTGCCGACGTCGATGAACCGCAGGCTATAGTACTGCAACCCCAACGCAGCGAACGCGGCGAACTGCTCGTAGGCCGTCTTGTGGATCGCGGCTTCGTCGCCAAAGCCGGACAGAATAACGCGAGGCGGGGTGGACATGGTCGGTCGCTTTCGGTCGGGATGAGTCTCGGAACGGACGCCGTGCGCGGGCCGAGCCGCGCTATACGGCAGCCGTGTGTTGGGCGGTGACGGTTTCGGTGATGCCGCCGCGGGCGTTGAAGTGGATTTCCACTTTCATCCACCGGGGCTGAATCACCGCTGCCAGGTCGTCGAGGATTTGATTGGTGACGTTCTCGTAAAAGATGCCCTGGTTGCGAAAGCTCTGCAGGTAGAACTTCAGGCTCTTGAGCTCCACGCATTTTGCCGCGGGCGTGTAGGTGATCGTGACCGTGCCGAAATCGGGCTGGCCCGTCTTGGGGCAAACCGAAGTGAACTCCGGGGCCACGATTTCGATCTTGTAATCGCGCTGGGGAAACCGGTTCTCAAACGTCTCCAGCAGGTTGCGAGAATCGCTCATTTTCAGGGCAGTGGGGTGGCAAGGGGGCGTCGCCGCCGGTCCGTTGGCCCGGGCGACTGTCGAAAGTCCCGTCATTGTGGCATGATAGGGCCGTTGCCGATAGCCGCTTGCCGGCCCGATCCGGGCCTAGGCCGCGGCTGAGTCGCCACCGCCATTGATCCCGCCGCCGCCGATGAGCGATTCTGACACGCCCCATTCTCCGCGACCCGCCGTCATCCTGCTGTCGGGCGGATTGGACTCGGCGACGGTCGGAGCGATCGCCCGCCACGAGGGATTCGCCCTGCATGCGCTGAGCGTCGACTACGGTCAGCGGCATCGGTTCGAGTTAGAGAGCGCCGCGCGCGTTGCCGCGACACTGGGAGTTGTCGAGCATCGCGTGCTGCAAATCGACCTGGCGGCACTGGGCGGCAGTGCACTCACTGCCGACATTGATGTGCCGCAAGGGCGCACCGACGAGCAAATTTCTGACGGGATTCCGGTCACCTACGTCCCGGCGCGCAACACGGTGATGCTGTCGCTGGCGCTGGCCTACGCCGAGGTCGTGGGCGCGGCCGATGTGTTCATCGGCGTCAATGCGGTGGATTACAGCGGCTATCCGGACTGTCGGCCGGAGTTCATCGACGCATTCCAGCGGCTGGCGAACCTGGCGACCAAGGCCGGGGTCGAAGGTTCGCTGAAATTCAAAATTCACACGCCGTTGGTGAAATTGACCAAAGCGCAGATTATCAGGCGGGGATTGGAACTGGGCGTCGACTATTCATTGACGCACAGTTGCTACGCCCCCGACGCAACCGGCGCCCCCTGCGGCCGCTGCGACGCTTGCCAGCTAAGGCTGAAGGGGTTCGCCGAAGCGGGCGTTGAAGACCCGGTGCAATATTCGGCCGATGCACCACAGAGAACACAGAGAGCACAGAGTACGGAAGAACCACGGGCTGATTTGAATAAGCTCAGCCGACAGGTGGTTGATGCCGCCATTGCCGTACACAAACGACTGGGCCCTGGGCTTTTGGAGTCGGCGTACGAAGCGTGCTTGTGCCAAGAACTGGCGAGTCGGGGAATACCTTTTCAACGGCAGGCGAGCTTGCCGATTGAGTACGACGGGGTGCGGCTCGAATGCGGCTACCGCCTGGATGTCGTCGTCGCCGGGGTGATTATCCTGGAGTTGAAGTCCGTCGAGCAGGTGTTGCCTATCCACCAGGCCCAACTACTTTCCTATCTCAAGTTGAGCCAGTTGCCGCTCGGCCTGTTGCTCAACTTCAACGTCCCGCTTATGAAGCAAGGCATCACGCGCCTCGCAAATTGACTACACGGTTTGCCATTCTCACTCGGTGCTCTCTGTGTCCTCTGTGGTGAATACCACTGCCAAATGAAAATCGCTGAAATCTACAAATCGATTCAGGGCGAAGGCCTGCTGACTGGGGCGCCGAGCGTGTTCGTGCGGACCAGCGGGTGCAACTTGCGGTGTTGGTTCTGCGACACGCCCTACGCGTCGTGGGCGCCGGAGGGGCAGGACTACGCGCTCGACGAAATCATCGCCGCGGTCGAGGAGTGGGACTGCCAAAGCGTGGTGATCACCGGCGGCGAGCCGATGCTGCATGCCGAGTTAATCCCGCTGTGTCAGCGCCTGCGGGCCGCGGGGCGGCACGTAACGATCGAGACGGCCGGCACGCTGCACCTGCCGGTCGAGTGCGATCTGCTGTCGATCAGCCCCAAGTTCGCCAGCAGCGCCCCCGACGGCGAGGCCCATTCGCACTGGCGACGCCGCCACTTGCGCGAGCGGCACAAGCCGGCCGTGTTGCGGCGGCTCTTGGCTGATTACCAGTACCAGCTCAAATTCGTCATCGACAGCGAGCAGGATATCGCCGAGATGCGGGCCTTCTTGGTCGAGTTCCCCCAGATCGACCCGCGCCGCGTGCTGCTGATGCCGCAGGGTCGCACCGCCAACGAAGTCGCCCAGCGGGGCGAATGGATCGAGCCGCTGTGCGCAGCGGAGGGCTGGACTTACTGCCCGCGGCGACAACTGGAGTGGTTCGGCCCCGTGCGGCGGACGTAGGAGCGTTCCGCGCTGTGCGAGGGAGTTGCGTCCCACGGCTCACAGAGCCGTGGCACGTGGCGCCGCTACTCGGGCTTGTCGTTTTCGGTCGCCGCTTTCTCTTCGACCAGCGCCTTTTTCTCGGCGGGTTTCACGTCGGACGGCTCTGCGGGCGGCGGCACGGGTTTGGCCGGCTTGGGCGGTGCGCCGCGGGGGGCGAACACCAGCACCATCGCCGCCCCCGCGACGACGAGAATCAGCCCGGCCAGGAACCAGGGCGTGATTTTGTCCCACAACCCGCCGGCTATCGTCGTGGTCAGCGTGTTAACCACCGGCGCGCCGCCGAACACCAGCGGCATGACGTAGGTCGGCTTGCCGCCGAAGTTGAACGCCATGATGATGCCCAGCGCGCCAATCGCACCGGCCGCGCCGCCGGCCAGGCTCCACAGAGTTCCGCTGAAGTTCCACTCGCTCGCCTCGCCTGTCGAACTGGCAGCCAGCATCAGGTTCGGCAGGATCACGGCGATCGCGAAGTACGCCAGCCCTACGCAAATCAAAGGCCGCATGCGGCTGTGATGCATGGCCGCTTGCCCCTTGTGCAGCACGGGTCCGTAGGCGCCCCAGCAGGCCACGACGGTCAGGATGGAGAGAATCTGCAGGACGAAGTTCGATGCGCCCTCCTTGGCTCGCTCGATGGCGGTGGGCTTTTCAGGAGCTGCGGCGGAATCGACGTCGGCTGCGGCCGAAGCCGTTTCGGCGGAGGTCGCCGCGTGCGGCTTCTCCTTGCGCGGCGCGAAGATCAGCACCGTCACGGCCCCGATCAGCACCATCACCAGCCCCGCCATGAACAGCGGGCCGATCTCCTTGAGCTTCCGCGCCAGGTAGATCGTCAGGAATGAATTCACCACAGGGGCGCCGCCGAACACTAGCGGCATGACGTACTGCGGTTTGCCTCCGAAGTTGAATGCCATGATGATGCCCAGCGCGCCGATCGCACCCAGGGCGCCGCCCGCAAGGCTCCAGATGATGCCGGTCATGGTCCAGTCGCCAGGCTCGCCGCGCAGTTTGAGCCAGATGGCCGGCACGAGCACGCCGATCAGGAAGTACGCCAGCCCCACGCAAATGAACGGCCGGAGTCGTGCGAACTCGCCGGGGACGGTCGACATGCCCGCTTGCCCGGCGTGCAGCACGGGGCCGTAGATGCCCCAGCAGAGGATCGTGACGGCGAACGACGCGATGACAAAGATCAGGCTGCGCATGGGATTTCCAAGGCGGGGCAGGGCGGCAAGACGCTTCCCTGCAACTGTAAAGGCCGCAGCGAGTTCATGCTACCCGGGGCCGCAGCGGCGACGTGAGGTCGGATACTCGCAAGCGTGCGACCGGCGTGCCACGGCTCTGTGAGCCGCTTACGGGGGGAGACGGTCTGTCTTGTGTCGCACGGCTCACAGAGCCGTGGCACACGGTGGGGGTGATGGTGTTACTCCCCACGCAGTGCGGGCAACAGCGGCACGCGGACCGCTTGGCGGGCAGCCAGCCACCCCGACAGCACGCCCGCCGCCGCCACCGCGGCCACCAGTTTCGCCAGCGCCAGCCACGGTACGCTGGCTCCCTGCGACCAGGCATGCGGCAATACGGCGGCTAGCGCGGCCAGACAGCCAATCGCCAGCCCGCCGCCTAGCAGGGCGAAGTTCTCGGTCAGCACCATCCGCCCCAGCCGTTGCTGGCGAAAGCCGGTCGCCCGCATCAGCGCCAGCTCGCCCCGCCGTTCCAGCACGCTGCGGATCTGTACGACGGCCAGCCCGATCACGCCCAGCAGCAACCCCAAAGCCCCCAAACTCTGGAATGTCGACAGATACGTGTTCTGCACCGCCATGAGATCGGCCAGCCGCCCGCGCGCGTCGACGGCGTCGAAGCCAAAATCTTCCAGTTGCGATTCCAACAGCGTCGCCAGTTCAGCGGGCGACGACGACTTGTCTGCGCCGTCCTCTTTGGCGTCTGATTTGACGGGGCCAATCAGGAAGTACCGCGACCCGCCGGTGCTGGGGTAAAGTTGCTCAAACTCCTGCGCGTCCACCAGCACCTCGCCCTGCAAAATGCTGTTGGCCAGCAGGCCGACGACTTCAAACGTGCGCGGCTGATCAAACTCGTCACGCAGCGTGAGTCGGTCGCCCACGGCATACAGCTTCAGACTGTACATGGCCGTGTTGCGATCGAGCACCATCGGCACGATCGGGCGGCCGGAGTCGTCGGCGCCCAGGTCGGACTGCAACAGCGACCACGGGCTGTCGCCCGCGGGCAGCTCGGCGGTGGGCCCCCACGCGAATTTGTCGTCGTCGGCAATCGCGCTGGGCACGCCGATCACGCGGGGCTGGGTTGTTTGGTACAGGTTGAGGCAACTGGCGTCCTCGCCGTCATGCACGCGGCAACTCACCACGCGGACCGATTGCATGAACTCGTTGTCGCGGGTGCTGAATCCCAATTCGTCGCGGCCGGCAGATGTTCCCAGGTCGTATTGCAACGGCAGGTCGGCCGTGGCCAACAGCGCGAAGCCGCCCGTGCCGCTGTCGGTCGGGGCGAGGCGGAACGCGCTGAGCGCGACGATCAGAAAGCTTGCCACGGCCGCCAGTCCCAGGGCCAGTTGGGTACGGCCGGGGTTGCGCCGGGCATTGCGGAGCGAGAGCCCGTCGAGCGTCAGCCGCGCGGTCGGCGCCGAGGGACGCCGCATGACCTGCCGCACCGCGGCCAGCGCCGCGATCAGCGCCATGGCGCCGCCGCCGAAGAAGGCGCCCGCCTGGGCTTCGCCCTCGAGCGATCGACCGGCGACGGCCAAGCCGACCGCAGCCACGCCGGCGACCCACGCGGTCCACGAGCGCTTGCCCGCGGCCGTCGGCAGGCGCTGCTCGCGGGGCTCGGCATCGCCAGCCAGCAGTTGTCGGGGCGGCAGTTTCACCAGCTTTCGCAGCGACCACGCCATGGCCGCCACGGCAACCAGCACTCCGGCGGCCAGGCCGATGAACACGCTCCGCGGCTCGACGTGCAATCGCAAGAAGGGGGCGTTGGTGGCTGCCGACCACCAGTTGTTCAGTCCGTACACCATGATCCAGGCGTACGCCACGCCGGCCGCAGCCCCGACGAGCGCGCCCAGCGCCGCGACGGCGCCGCCTTCCAGCAACGCGAGTCGCCGCAACGTTCGCGGCGAGAAACCGGCGGCCAGCAGCAACCCGGATTCGCTCGCCCGCTGCTCGGCCCCCAGCCGAAACAGCAGCACGATCAACATTACGGCCGACGCCATCAGGAAGAAGCTGAAGCCCAGAAACAAACCGTCGAAGGGCGTGGTCCCGCTGGACGCGTCCAGGGCGAGTTGTTTCACGGGCAGCATGACCATGCCCAACTGCTGCGGCTGAAGGTTGCCGGCGAGCTGCGCGGACGCTTGTTCGGCGGTGAGATCGCCCGTCGGGATGCGCAGCACGCTGTCGGTTCCCCAGCGCGTAACCCACAGCCGTGCCGCCAGGGCGTGCGAGACGAACGCCTTGGGCGTCGTCCGTCGTTCGTCCCAGTAGGTTTCTTCTGCGTCGCTCACATCCTCGACCAGGTCGAACGGCACGTCCCACTCGTCGATTGACTGCTGGTCGGTCACGCCGGGCAGTTCCGGGGCGAATGCGGGATCGGCGGCCGGGGTCGGGGCGCCCGTGTCGTCCTCCAGGGGGACGATCGCCCGCAGCGTGAGCCTGACCGGATCGGCCTGCTGCAACTCGCCGTGCATCGTCTCCGGCTGATAGTAGGTCAGCGTCACTGCGTCGCCGACTTGGGCGTCGAGCGCCTCGGCCGCCCACGAGTTCAGCGCGATTTCATCGTCGGCCAACTCGATCGGCTGGCCATCGGGTGCGAACACCGGGCCGAGGCTGGCCACCGAGTCGACCCCCGCGACGGTGGAGTAGGCAATTTGCCGCTCGCCGACGCGGATCGTGTTGGCCAGGTACGTCACGACCGGTTGGGCGTCGCGGCTCGCAAACAGCGTGGCGGCGGCGTTCACCGCGGCCTCGGGCAGCACGAGTTCCCGCCCCGACAGCCGCAGATATCCGCCAAAGGCGTTCTCGCCGCCGCGGATCAGTTCCAGACTCAAACCATAGTCGGCCAGTTTGGGTTGCAGCGCGGCCGTCAATTGATCACGCAGCGGCTGCGGCAAGGCGGCGTCTGCGCTGTTGCCGTCCCCGGCAAACAGCACGGCATTGGCCTGTTGCGGCAGATTCAACAACTCTTGCACCTGCTCCAGCGGCAGGAACACGTTGCGGGG
The DNA here is from genome assembly GCA_002702655.1 of Planctomycetaceae bacterium. Lineage (GTDB taxonomy): Bacteria > Planctomycetota > Planctomycetia > Pirellulales > Lacipirellulaceae. The sequence continues at coordinate 23,086 of PABB01000024.1, read as the reverse complement.
CGTCTGTTGGCTGGGACGCGGCGAGAAGTGCAGCATCGGCGTCGCGGCGTCTTCAACCACGGTCGCCTTGAGCCGCCGGGTGAGCGCCGTCTCGTCCTTCTCGCCCAGTGCGCTATCGGCAGGCAGCGCGGCGAGCGTCGGCAATCGCAGCAGCACCGCGTCGCCGTCGGTTACGCCCAACTCCTCGGCGATGTCCGGGCCGATGGCGATTTCGTACTTGATCTTCGCCAGATCAGTCGGCCCCTGGGAGGGCGAGGCTCCCGCCGAGCCGACGCCAGAGCCCGGTTTCGGCTCAGCAGGAGCTTCGCCCTCCCCAGCATTTGCCAAACTCCAGAAATCATCGGGCACGCCGTACACGGTGAGCCCGGTGGCGCGACGGGCTTTCTTGCCCGAGCCGGCGGTCAGTGCTCCCCGCAGGGTGAGCACAGGCACGGCTCTCTGGTACGCGCCAGGCGAGTCTTGTGCTGATGTCTCCGCGGCGAATTTGTCCAGAGTCTCACGCGCCAGCTCCGCGCGGAACGGTTGCTCGGCCAGTAGCACAACGTCGACCCGGCCCAGGCCGTCGAGCGCGCGATCGCGTAAGCTGCCGCGCATGGAATCGCCGACCAACAGCGCTCCGGTGATGACGGCCGTGGCGACCGCCACCCCCGCGGCGACCGCCAGGTGCAGCCAGCGATAGTGGCGAAGACTGTCGAGGATGAACTGCCAGCGAGACATGGGGACCAGTGTTGTTGCACGCGAAGGGAGCGCGAGGCAGCGCCCCGCCCCCGTAGTGTCGCGCCGTTGGCCGCAACTCTCAAGTCGTCCGGTCGCCTTTGCAGCAAAAGAAAGCCCGCGCCTGCCGCAGGGCAGACGCGGGCCGTCGGAAGTCGCCAGGTGACGATGGGCAGGCTAGGCGGCGCAGCAAGCCGAGCCGCATTCGCCACAGCTGCAATCGCCGCAGTCGCACGATTCGCAATCGCAGCTGCCGCACTCGCACGGATCGCAATCGCAATCTGTGCACTCACAACCGCCGCAGCAGTCCGCAGCGGCGACGGCACGCGTCGTCGTCGAGCCGCAGTCGCAGTCTGCGCAATCGCAATCGTCGCCGCAGTTGCCGCCGCAATCGCACGAGGTGCACTGGCAGGCGCCCGCAGCAGTCGTGGTTTGCTGCGCAGTCGCCGACGCGCCCGCGGCAACCAAGCCCACGGCCAGCAGGCCGAAACAGAACATCAGGAATTGGAACTTCGACATGGTCGATACCTTTCGTTAGAAAGCCAGAAACGGCTGGGCGCAAGTGCGCCGGAGACAGGACCGTCTGACATGCGGAATTAGGAGAAACAGCGCTGATCCCGCGTCAGAGACGCGAGGCAAAAACGGGCCGCTGTCTAATTCCGCCACACCGAAAGGTAAGCGTGCCAACGAAGTTCTCCGCCCGGCGGCGCCCAACACAGGGCCGCCGTGTCGTCGAACGAGTTAATTGCGACAAGCGGCGCCGTTGGCAGGATCGCCGCGGGCCATGTCAGTTGCGGCGCCTCGGTTCCGCTTGCCTCGTGCTCCGATCCGCTCTGGCTGGGCAACGCAGGCGCCATTGGGACGACCTGGCAGCAGCAGCCCGGGCTGCATTGGCCAAGCAGGCACGCAGCATCGGCGGCCGGTAGGGGACCGTTGTCGGCCGTGTCACAGCAACAACAGCTGGCTGTTGTACTTTGCGACCTGCAACAACTGCACGCCGTCTCCGCAGCGGCAGCGGGGTTGGCCGTCGAGTCGATCGCGCTTGTGCAACCGCGGCACGATGGCGTCGCGAAAACGCCCAGCGGCGCAAGCAGCGACGCGGCCGCGAGAAACACGACCAAAGCGCGCATGGCAAGTTGACGACATGCAAACGGCATCGAGCAGCGGCGGGCAAGGAGGTGAAGACGCGCGGAGCACAGGCGGCAGAGAAGAAACTCGTTTTTCTGCCCCAACGACTGGAACTCTACGAGCTACGCGGCGAAGCGGCAATGCGAATTCGTGGCCGCCGCGAAACGGCGGTTGCGGCCCGTGAAGACACTCACATTGCCAATGCTGGCGCCGACGTCACGCCAGCGCTTTGTCGGCAATGTCCTTGCGGCACCAGGCCCCTTCCCAGCGGATGCACTTCACGGCCGAGTAGGCGGCGAGCTTGGCTTTGGCGATCGAGTCGCCCAGGCCTGTGACCCCCAACACGCGCCCGCCGTTGGTGACGACCTGGCCGTCCTTCAAGGCGGTTCCCGCGTGGAAGACCTTCACATCGGGCACCGCGGCGGCGTCGTCCAAGCCGCGGATGGGCAGGCCCTTGGGGTAGCTGCCGGGATAGCCCTCGCTGGCCATCACGACGCACACCGCGGGGCGCGGATCCCACTGCGGCGGCGGGGCGTCTTCGAGCCGGCCCTCGGCGCAAGCCAGAAGCAACTCAGCCAGGTTGCTGTTAAGACGCATCATCAACGGCTGGCACTCGGGGTCGCCGAAACGCACGTTGTACTCCAGCACCTTCAGGCCGCTGTTGGTGATCATCAAGCCGGCGTACAGCACGCCGCGGAAGGGCCGCCGCGAGCGCTTCATTTGATGCACCGTCGGCACCAGGACGCGTTCCTCGATCGTGCGGATCAATTCGTCGCTGACCAACGGCGTGGGCGAGTAAGCGCCCATCCCGCCCGTGTTCGGGCCGCGGTCGCCGTCGTAGGCCGGCTTGTGATCCTGAGCCGCCGGGAGCGTGACGATCGCCCGGCCGTCGGTCAGGGCGAGCACGCTCGCCTCCTGGCCGATGAGCCGCTCTTCGATCACCAACTGCGTGCCGGCGTCGGCGAACTCGCGGTCGACGGCGATGCGGCGCACGGCCTCCAGCGCTTCGTCGCGGTTGCTGCAGACGATTACGCCCTTGCCGGCCGCAAGCCCGTCGGCCTTGACCACCACCGGCAAGTCGTCGCGACTCTGCACGTACTTCTCAGCGGCCGAGGCGCTGGTGAACGTGCGAAAATCGGCCGTCGGCACGTCCGCGTGCCGCAGCAGGTTCTTGCAGAAGACCTTGCTCGCCTCCAACTCGGCCGCCTGGCGACTGGGGCCGAAGGCGGGGATCTTCGCCGCAGCGAAGGCGTCGACCGCGCCGGCGGCCAACGGGGCTTCGGGGCCGACCACGGCCAGGCCGATCTGGTTGTCCTGCGCAAATTTCACCAGCGCGGGGATGTCGCCGTCGGCGATGTCCACGTTCTCGGCGTCCGACGCGGTACCCGCGTTGCCCGGGGCGACGAAGACCCGGTCCACCTGCGCTCCTTGCGACAGCTTCCAAGCCAGGGCATGCTCGCGTCCGCCGCCGCCGACGACCAAAACTTTCATTGCGTTGCTTCCTCGTGCGTTCGAATCGATTCGGGCGCCACGCGGGACGCGCAGTGGGCGATTCTACGGAGCCATCGTGTTGCGCGGTAGTCGCGGCCGAGCAGGGGCTGCAATCCTCCCGGCGCGGATGGCTTTTCGAGGCCGCGAAATCGGTGCAACTCCCCGGACATGCTGCTTCGCGGACGTGGTTCGCCTCGCTAGAATTATCCGGCCGATGAGTTGCACACCAAGCGGAGCGTCGCGGCGATGGGCGGCGAGTGTCGCGGTGGCGAAGTGGGCGGAGCGTGCGCAGCGGCTAGTGGCGTGTGTGCGGTTTTGGCCGGATTCGGGGTTCGGCGCCAGCGGACACGGTTGACAACCCCTTGCGGGAAGCGTACACCTAGACAGGATACATTGTGAAAATCGTCACAATGTAGCTGTAAGTTTCTATCGCGACGGCATTTAGGCTCTTCCCACGGCCGCAATGGGGCGAGTCGCGACGGGCGCATTGACGATTTACGGCTGGCTATCTCCGAAGATCTTGCCGGAATTGAGCGGTTTTGATGGCTGATAAAAAGAAGATGTCGGTGGCTGATATGTTGGCTGCCGCCCGCAAAGCTGATGGCGGGGACGCCTCGCCAGCACCTTCCGAACCGGCCGCCTCGAGCGAGCCGGAGTCGGCCCCGGCTGCTTCTGCGGCTGAATCTACTTCCGCAAAGCCCGTGCCGAAGCCGGGCTCCGCGGATCGTCCCGGCGTGGCCGACATCCTCGCCATGGCCCGCTCCGGCAAGTCGGCGGAGAAAGAGAAGCCTGCCGCGAAGCCCGCGCCCAAGGCGGCAGCCAAGCCCGCCGCGGCCAAACCGGCCGCCAAGCCGAAGGCCAAAGCCGCCGATGCTCCCGCTGAACCGCGCGACACGGCCAGCATTCTGGCCGCCGCTCGCAAGAAGGAACGTCCGGGGCCCGTGTCCAAGGGCGAAGCCGCTGCCGCCGCCAAGGCGTCGCCCAAGGCTGCCGCCGCGAAGGCGAAGCTCGCCGTGCCGCCGATGCCGGCCAAACCGGACTACGCGAAGCCGAAGCCCAAGGCAGCCGCCAAGACCGCTGCCTCCGCCGAGCGTGATCGCCGCGGGTTTTTGAGCGTTGGCTTCTGGGCGTTGGGAGGCGTGACGGCCTTCTGGTCGTTGCTGGCCGTTCGCTACCTCTTTCCCAATGTGCTGCGGGAGCCGCCCAGTCGCTTCAAGGTTGGCTTCCCCGATGAATTTCCCGCCGGCTCCGTGACAACCAAATTCAAGGCCCTGTACGCGGTGTGGATCGTTAACACCGAATACAACGGCAAGGCGGAGATCGTCGCCCTGAAGACCGTTTGTACGCACTTGGGTTGCACGCCCAACTGGCTCGAGGCGGAACAAAAGTACAAATGCCCCTGCCACGGCAGCGGGTTTTACAAGGACGGAATCAATTTCGAGGGGCCTGCCCCGCGTCCGCTGGAACGTTACGCGATTCGCGTCGCTGACGACGGCCAGATCGAAGTTGATAAGAGCCGCACCTTCCAGGAAGAAATGGGGCAGTGGACCGATCCGGCCTGCTTCATTCCCGCATAACTCGCGTCCGGAGTCGCCGCCTGCCGCAGCGTTGGCCCGCTCTCGCCGCAACCGTTGTCTGATAACCTCTCCACGCATCACCCGTTGCCCGCCGCACCGCGGCAGGCTAACCCCGATAAACGACTATGCCGGGACTTGGCGAAACGATTCGCGAATCGCAGATCTGGAAAAGCATCTTTCGGCACCCGATGCCCGTCGACCGACGGAATCGCATCGTCGTGATGCTGACGAACTTCTTTCTGCACCTGCATCCGGTGTCGATCAAGAAGCAGGGCATCGCGCTGTCGTACACATGGTGTATGGGCGGCGTGACGTTCTTTCTGTTTCTGGTCGAAACAGTGACGGGCGTGCTGCTGATGTTCTACTACCGCCCAACGGTGCAGTGGGCGTACACGGACATCCAAATGCTGCGGGACGTGCATTCGCTGGGCATCCTGCGCGAGATCCACCGGTGGGGCGCCCACGCGATGGTCATCACCGTGTGGCTGCACATGTATCGCGTGTTTTTGACGGGCAGCTACAAGCCGCCGCGGGAATTCAACTGGGTCGTCGGCGTGCTGCTCTTGCTGCTCACCCTGTTGTTGTCATTCACGGGATACCTGTTGCCGTGGGACCAGTTGGCCGTGTGGGCGATCACTGTGGGGTCGAACATGGCCCGCGCTCACCCCTTCCTGGGGCATGAAGGCCCGGGCCAGCAGTTGCTGACTCTGGGCGGCGTCGACATGATCACCAGCGCCTCGGACGCCCGCTTTGCGCTCTTAGGCGCGCGAGAGGTGGGCGAGGAAACGCTGAACCGGTTTTACATTTTGCACTGTATTGCGATCCCGTTGGGCGTGGCGCTGCTGTTGGCGATCCACTTCTGGCGAGTCCGCAAGGATGGCGGCATCAGCGGGCCGCTCTAGAAGAGAGGAGAGAGGTCGGAGGCGAAAGGTCAGGGGCTGGTTGTTCCGACCGAAGTTCGCCGGCCCCTCGTTGTACCTGTCTGACCTCTGAACTCTGACCTCTGACCTCTCCGGCAATGACTCACGGACTTACCGACGCGCTGTTCTACGAGAAGGTTTCGTCCTTCTTGGTCTGGTTCTACGTCGTGCTGGCCGCGATGAACGGAATTGCCGCGCTGTACGTGTGGCGGACCGGGCAGACGAAGAAGTGGATCGGCCTTCCCGGCGGTCACGGGCTGGGGATCACCAACGCGGTGGTATGGTTGTTGGTTGCCGCCGCGTTCGCCGTTTGTGCGGCGTTGGCCGGCTCGGGAATGAGCGGCAACGGCGCCTGGATGCCGTCGATGCCCGAGGCGTGGAAGAACTTCATCGACAGCAACACGGGCCCAGTCGTGTACAGCCTGGGAACCACGGTGCTGTTGGCCGCGCTATTCGTCTTCCGGCGATTCTTCACGACTCCGGCCGTCGCGTGGACGATTTTGAACCTGATGCTGCTGTTCCTGGGCCTGTCGATGACGGACCGGGACTTCTTTGAGATCGTCGCCAAGCCGGACAACGTGCCGATTGTCATGTTGATTCTGCTGCTGGCGTTCTTCACGTGGTTGGCCACGTATCGGGCGGTCATCAACGACGACCGCATGGAGCGGGGCGAGCCGCCGCTGGAGAAGCTCGACGACGAAAAAGTGCTGGTGTGGCCCGACTTGGTCTACATCGAGCTGATCTGCATGATCGCCCTGACGGCGTTTCTGATCTTCTGGGCGATCGCGCTGCCGGCGCCGCTGGAAGAGCCAGCCAACATCGCCAAGACGCCCAACCCGTCCAAGGCGCCGTGGTACTTCCTGGGGCTGCAGGAAATGCTCGTGTACTTTGACCCGTGGATGGCGGGCGTGGTCCTGCCGCTGCTGGTGGTCAACGGCCTGATGGCTATTCCGTACCTGGACTTCAACAAGCAGGGCAACGGCTATTACACAATTAAGCAGCGGAAGTTCGCTTACCTGACGTTCCAGTTCGGCTTCTTGGAGATCTGGATTACGCTGATCGTGCTAGGCACGCTGCTGCGTGGTCCCAACTGGAACTTCTTCGGCCCCTACGAATATTGGGACGCCCACAAGGTCGAGGCGGCCGACAATATCAACCTATCGCAAATCTGGTGGGAAAAGCTCCTGGGCAGCAGTCTGCCGATGCCGCCGTCGGGGGCGGGCTTCTTGGTTCAAGCCGGCCACATCTTGCTGCGCGAGTGGCTTGGGTTTGCTTTGACGCTGGGGTACTTCATCGTCCTGCCGCCCGTGCTGGCGCTGACGGTCCTGAAACGCTACTACCAGAAGATGGGCCTGATTCGCTTCATGCTGATGGCCAATCTGCTGCTGTTCATGGCCGCGCTGCCAATCAAGATGGTCCTGCGTTGGGTCTTTACGCTGAAGTACATCATTTGGATTCCCGAGTGGTTCTTGAACTTTTGAGTCGATAGCGGGCGGTCGGACACGGCCGCGTCCATTGCCAATCGCTAGTCACCGATCACCAGTTACCGCCTTCCCTCATGCCTGCATCCGAACAAACCTGGTACAACCAAAAACTGCTGCACATTGTGTTCGCGGTGTCGGCCGTGCTGATGGCCGTGGCGACCATTTGGTTGGTGGCCAAGGACCAGAACCGCGAGTGGAAAGACATTCAGCTGGACGATCGCCAGAAGGATGCCTGGATGCTGCAGGCGCGGCATGACTTCCTGGAGGATCAATACTCCGAGAAGACGTCCGAGTACGAGACGGAGTTGAAAGAGGCGAAGACGCAGCCGATCGACCCCGAACTGATCCTCGACTTCAAGACGGCGAAGGTGGGCGAAGACGACCGGCTGTCACCGGGCGATGCGGGCTCGACCAGCGTCGACGACGACCCCAGTTTCGCCGGCGTGGACGCAGCGCTGGAGCAGTTCAATCAAGCCGCCACAGTCGTGGCCGAGCGAAAGCAGGACATCGCCGACGCATCGGAGTCGGCCGCTGAAGCTGCCACGCGGCAGTACGAGTCGGCCGTTGACGCCGCGTTGGACGCCCGCGAAGACCTGATGGACGAATTGCAGGTCTTCATCAACGAGGCCAAACGCCGCGAAACGCAGTTGGTCGCCCGCAAGAAGGCCGTCAACGGCGCCCGCACGGCCGCGGTCAGCAAGCTCGGCCTGCTGCAGCATGAAAGCGCCAGCAACGAGCGAATCGGCAAAGTGCAGTCGGAGATCGACGGCTACGACAGCGAGTTGGTCGAGTTGACTGCCGAGATCGCCGCGGCCAAGACGTACCGATTGAAACTGGAATCGATCGTTGCGGAAATGAACGCCGAGGAGGCGGAAATCGCCAAAGAGTTGTCGGCGATCCACTCGGATCTCGCTCGCCTGGCCGAGCAGATCGACAAGAATACTTCCAATCTTGGCGAGTGGATTACCCGGTTGCCAGTGCTCAGTGCGCTGTACAACGGCAACATTCGCATCGATCAAATTTGGCTCCCAGAGCTGACGATCAACTACAATTTCTCGCAGGTCGCGCGGTTCGACCGGTGCACCACTTGCCATCGCGCGATCGCCAAGACCGTGCCGGGCACGGCGTCCGAACCGCTCTATCCGACGATTCCCGACGGCCAGCGGGAGTTCGCTGTAGCATTGCCGACGCCTGATCAGCCGGACGACGAGCAGTTGGCCGAGTCCGAGCCGGCCGACTTGGTGCGCGAGCTGTATGGATTGCAGTTGTCGGACTCAGGCATCATCGACGACGCCGACGTCACCGTGCAGTACGTGCGGCCCGAAACGCCGGCCGCCATCGCCGGGTTGCAGCCGGGCGACGTGATACTGACTGTCGCCGGGGCGACGACCTACTCGCCGGAAGCAGTGCATGATCAACTGCTGAAGTTTGTCGACTGGGAATCCGAGGCGGAGATCAAGGTTCGCCGCGGTTTGAATCATCCCTACACGGCGCACCCGCGTTTGGATCTGTACCTGACCGACCTCAGCCCGCACCCGCAAAAAGACTTCGGCTGCACGATCTGCCACGACGGTCAGGGGAGCGGCACGGAGTTCAAATGGGTGTCGCACACGCCCAACAACTGGAACGAGCAGGAAGAGTGGATCGACAAGCATGGTTGGTTCGACAACCATCACTGGATTTTCCCGATGAAGCCCGCGCGGTTCGCCGAGAGCAACTGCTTGAAGTGTCACCACGACAAGGGCGGCCTCGAGCCCAGTGAGAAGTTCCCCGAGCCGCCGGCGCCGAAGCTGGTCGAAGGTTGGAAACTGGTCGAAGATTACGGCTGCTACGGCTGCCACGAAGTGAACGGCTACAACGGCCCCGATCAGCGGATCGGTCCCGATGTGCGCCTGGAGCCGGCGTTCCATGAAGCGGCTCAACAGATTCTGCAGGACGAAAGTCTGACCGACGAGCAGCGGCGGCTGGCCGAGGCGCTGGTCGCCTCGCCCGACAACGACGCGGCGCGTCACGAACTCATGGCGGAGATCAACGCCGATGAGGCGTTGGGGGCCGACGACGCGGAACTGTCGCCCGCAACGCACGCCCTGGCGGCCGTGCTGAAGGACGTGGACGCTCCCGGCGTCTACCGCAAGGCGGGACCCAGCCTGCGCCACGTGTCGTCGAAGGTGGATTTCGACTGGCTGTACAGTTGGATCCGCAAGCCGGCGGACTTCCGTCCCACGACCAAGATGCCGCAGTTCTTCCTGCAATATGAGCATCTGACCGAGGAAGGGGATGAAGAAGAACTGCACGAGAGCATGACGTTCGAGCCGATCGAGATCTTCGCGCTCAGCGAGTTTCTGCTCAACAACAGCGTTGATTTCGAGTACCTCGAGCAGCCCGAGAGCGTGACTGAAGACGCGTCGCCCGATCGCGGCAAGTGGTTGTTTGAAACCCGCGGTTGCCTGGCTTGCCACGCCCATGAGGAGTTCGACGGCATCGCCGCCGATCAGGGGCCGGACCTGTCGCGCATTGCGGCCAAGCTGAACACCGAACGCGGCCAGAAATGGCTCTACTCGTGGCTGAAGCAGCCGCACCGCTACCATCTGCGGACTGTGATGCCGGTGTTGTATCTCGATCCAATCGAGGAGATTGGCGACGACGGCCAACCAACCGGCAAGGTGACCGACCCGGCGGCCGACATTGTCGCCTACCTGTTGAGCATCGAGACGGACTGGAAGCCGACCGGCATTCCCCAACGCGAGTTGAGCAGCGACCAGCAAGAAGCGCTGGCCCAACTGGCGGTCGAGTGGTTGCAGAGTGACACGATTCCCGAAGCGAAGGCGACCGCCTACGTCAACGAAGGCGTGCCGGATCACTTGGCGTCGAAGCTGAAAGCGGACGAGCGCGTGCTGTTGGGCATGACGCCCGCTAACCGCGTCGAAAAGCAGTTGGAGTTCGTCGCCCGCCGCACGATTGGCAAGTACGGCTGCTTCGGCTGTCACGATATCCCCGGCTACGAGAGCGCCAAACCGATCGGCACGGCTATCGCCGACTGGGGCCGCAAGGAATCGTCGAAGCTAGCCTTTGAAAACATCGGCGTGTTCCTCGCCCGGCACGGCATCGATCCGGAGATCGAGGTGACTTACGGCGAGAACGGCGAACTGAATGTCGCCGACGTCAGCAAGCACGAGTCGCACGGCGACGGGCACGCGGCCCACCTCGATCCCAGCGACGAGGACTATACAAACGACGAGAGCTATTTCGTCCAGGCGCTCAACAGCCATTCTCGTGACGGCTTTGCCTGGCAGAAGCTTCGCTACCCCCGCAGCTACGATTACAAGACGACGCGCAACAAGAGCTTCAACGAACGGCTTCGCATGCCGAAGTTCCCATTCGACGACGAGCAGCGCGAAGCGGTGATGACATTCCTGCTGGGGCTCGTGAGCGAGCCGCCGGCCGACGCCTACGTCTACACGCCCGACGCGCAGCAGCAAGCGATCGTCGACGGCCGTCAGGTGCTCGAGCGGTTCAACTGCGCCGGCTGCCACACGCTGAAGATGGAGCAGTGGGAGTTTGCCTATCACGAAGACGACTTTGGCAGCGCTTCGAAGTTGGAGGACTACCCGTTCTTGGCGCCGGAGTTCTCGGCGCGGGAGATCGCCACCTCGCTGGTGACCGACGAGCGAGGCATGTTGCATGCTACGCTGCACGGCATGCCGGTGCTGGAGGAGGACACGGGCGAGCCGACTTGGGTCGACGAAGATCGCGAGCCGTTGACCAAGGTCGAACTGCTGGAATACGAAGCCGAGGAAGGCGAGGAGATTCCCGTCTTTTGGAAATTCACGTTATGGGACGACGCCTTGGTGAGCGGCGAGCCGCGGTTGATGGGCGTCGAGCAGTTGATGATTCCGGCGGACCGCGATCAGTACGGACCGGCTCACGGTACGGCGTACCCGGCCTGGGGCGGCGATCTGGCGCGATACCTATTCCCGCGGGTGATCGAATGGGCCCAACAGACCAATCCTCAAGTCAACGGGAAGGAAGCCTGGGGCTGGCTGCCGCCGCCGCTGATGAACGAGGGCGAGAAAGTGCAAAGCGACTGGCTGCACGCCTTCCTCATGGATCCCGGTCCGCTTCGTCCGGCAGTCGTGATGCGGATGCCGAACTTCAAAATGTCGTCCGACGAAGCCGCCAAGTTGGCGAATTACTTTGCAGCCGCCAATGGAGCAGAGTTCCCCTATCAGTATCGTCAACAACAGTCGTCGAGTTACCTCGCCGGTTTGTCCGGCGCTGCCGAAGACAATAAGCTCGACGAGGCGATGAACATCGTTGTCAGCGGCAACTACTGCGTGAAGTGTCACGCCGTGTCGGACTTCATGCCGAAGGGCGACGTGAAGACGTTCGGACCGCGGCTGTCGGACGTGTACCGGCGGTTGCGCCCCGAATACGTTCGCGACTGGGTTGCCAATCCCGCGCGGATCTTGCCGTACACCGGCATGCCCGTGAACATACCTTACCGTCCGGGCGAGGAGCACCTCGGCGGCGTCAGCCAGGATTTGTTCCACGGAACGAGCGTGGAGCAGTTGTACGGGTTGGTGGATCTGCTGATGAATTTCGACGCTTACGCCAAGCAACAGACGGACGTGTCGTCGCTGGTTCAAGACGCAGCCGGGCAAGTCGGCAGCGGCGAGGACGGCGCCGAGAGTTCCGCGGGCGGACAATAAGGACAATTAGGTGCAGCGCTTCGTCCGTAACGAGGCGGCTGTGATCACTCACGAATCTTGCCAGTTTTGATAGTAGATGACGCTTTTCGAATCGCTCGCCAGGCCGCTTGGCCAGCGATTCCTGACCCGAGAGGATGGATCATGATTCGTATCGCAACTTTTTCCCTGCCGATGGCGATTGCCGCCGTCGCGTTCGCTGCTCTCGCCGATATGCCCGCCTCCGCCGCCGAGTGGGGATCGATCAAGGGCCGCTTCGTTTTTGACGGCGACGTCAAAGCCGAGCCGATCTCGATCACCAAGGACAAGGAGTATTGCGGCAATCACAAGTTGGTCGACGAGACGGTCGTCACGGGCGAGAAGAACGGTTTGGCCAACATGTTCGTCTACCTGTACCTGAAGCGCGGTGACAGCGTGGACGTCCACCCGGACTACGAGAAGTCCGCCAGCGAGCCCGCCGTACTCGACAATAATGAGTGCCGTTTCGAGCCGCACGCGATGACGCTATGGACCAAGCAGCCGTTGGAGATTCGCAACAGCGACCCGGGAATCGGCCACAACACCAATGCGATGAAGCTGACCGCCAATCCGTCGTTCAACGAGATCATCCCGAACGACAAGCCGGCTGTGAAGAACTTCGAGAAGTCGGAGCCGGCTCCCTCGCCGTTCGCCTGCAACATTCACCCGTGGATGAGCGCCTACGTTTTGATTCGCGACAATCCTTACATGGCCGCTTCGGCCAAGGACGGCACGTTTGAAATCAAGAACGTGCCGGCTGGCAAGCACGAGTTCGTCGTGTGGCACGAAGGCAAGGGCAACGTCCGCAACCTGAAACTCGGCAAGGAAAAGACCGACCGCAAGGGCCGAGTCGAGTTCGAGATCAAGGCTGGCGAGACGCTCGACTTGGGCGAGGTCAAGGTGACCGAAAAGGACCTGGGCCTGTAAGGCGCCTGCGGTTGAAGTTGTTACTTCCCACTACTTGCGAGTTTTTTCTGCATGAGTCGTCACAGCGATTGCAGCATGTATAGCGCCAGCCGCGGCGGGTTTCGCCGCGGCTGGCGCCTCCTGATCGTCCTTGCCTCGGCAAGCGTCGTCGGTTGTCAGCAGTCGGCCACCATTGGCCCCGTCGCCCAAGAAGAGCAGGCCCGCAAGATTGCTGAAGCGTTCGCCTCGGCGTCGGCGGATGCCGGCGGGGACGAGGCTGGCGACGAGGCCGGCGGCACCGGATGGGCGACGCTCAAGGGGCGTATTGTGTTCGTCGGCGATCCGCCGGAGATGCCGCCGTACAACGCGACCAAGGACATGGCCACGTGCGCGCCTGGCGGAACCGCTCCGCCGCAGGAGTGGCTGATTGTGGGCGACGACGGCGGATTGGCCAACGTGGCGATCTACGCTCGCAAAGTGTCACGCGTGCATGAGTCGGCCGAGCCGCCCGAAGAAGAGGTGGTGTTCGACCAGAAACAGTGCGTTTTTCTGTCGCACGTCTGCCCGATCGTGATTGGGCAAACGGTGATGATTAAGAATAGCGATCCCGTGGGACACAACACGAACGTGCAGGGACAGAATGCGTTCAACCAAACGGTGCCCGCCGACGGATCGACGCCCTACGAGCCTCAAAGGGAAGAGTCGTCGCCGGCCAAGGTGACTTGCAGTATTCACCCCTGGATGGTGTCGTACATGTTGCCGCGGGAAAACGGCTATGTGTCGGTGACCGGCAAGGACGGAGCATTCGAGTTGGCGAACCTGCCGGCTGGCGAGACGATTGAAATTCAAGTTTGGCACGAATCGGCGCCCGGCGGGGCCGTGATCGCCGAGGGCGAAACGGCCGACCGACTGGGATGGACCAACAAGGGCCGTTTCAAGATCAAGCTTGAGGAAGACCAAACGGAAGAGATCACGATCCAGGTGCCGGCCTCGGCGCTGTCGGGTTGATCGTTCTTCGTGCCGAGATGCCGAGATGCCGCTTTGCCGCGGTCGCATCGACGCTGAGGCGTCGGGGCGATTGCCGGCGAGATTTTCACAAGTTCCTACCGCGCCTTGTTGCCGCAAGCCTGGCGTTTTGCCAGCTCGCTTGCCCGAGCGAACTGACGAATCCATGAAGTACACGACCCCTTTCCTTCGTCTGTTGCCCGTCATCGGAGCGGTCGTCGCTTCGGTTGGTTGCCAGGAGTCGAAGACGCCGGATTTCCGGCTCAACATGGTGCGTATGGTCAGCACCGAAACCGACGGCGACTACCAGCAGGAAATCGCCAACGTGCTGGATGGTCTCTTCGGCACGCCGGACCAACCGATTGCCCCCGCAGGGTCGGGGCTCGACCAAGCGAAGCTGAATCTCGCGGCGGGCCCGGCCTGGAGCGATGATGCAGGCGTCAACCACGGCCTGTATCGCAAGCACTGCGTGCATTGTCACGGCGTGACCGGCGACGGCCGCGGCCCGACCGCCCGCTTCTTGAATCCCTATCCGCGCGACTATCGCATGGGGCTGTTCAAATTCAAGTCGAACGCGGCAGCCGATCGCCCCACCGACGAAGATCTGCATCGCATTCTCTGGAACGGGGCGCCCGGCACGTCGATGCCGTCGTTTTCGCTGTTGGCTTCCGCTGAGATCGAAGCGCTGGTCGAGTATGTGAAATACCTGGCGATTCGCGGCGAGGTGGAGCGGGCGCTCACGAGCTACGTCTACGACGAACTGGGCGAGGACGAGGATGACGAGGGCCGCGTGTACCGCATTCCGCTGAATCCGGTTGACGGAGAGTATGCCGAGGACCAGCGCGAGGCGATCGCTGACATCGTGGCCGATGTGAGCGAAACGTGGCAGGCAGCCAACGAATCTGTCGTTGTCCCGGACGAAGATGCGATCCCTGAGCTCGACAATCGCACCGCCGAAGAGCGGGCCGCGTCGATTGTCAAAGGCCGCGAGCTGTTCTACGACAAGCGGGCCAACTGCTACACCTGCCATGGGCCGACCGGATTGGGCGACGGCCAGACGACCGACTACGACATGTGGACCAAGGAGCAGTTGGAGTTGATCGCCGCGACCGACAGCCTGGCCGACTCGGTGGCCGAGGAACGTGAGGCGGACGACCTGGACGAGGACGACCTGCGCGAGCTGGATCGCTCGGAGCAACTGCTTTCCGACCGCGAGGACGTCATTGCCACGCTGTACCCGATTCGCAATGCGATTCCGCGGAATCTGCGGGCGGGCGTGTATCGCGGCGGTCGTCGTCGGATTGACATCTACTGGCGGATTCACCAAGGCATTCCGGGGTCGCCGATGCCGGGCGTCGGCGCCACGCTCAGCGACGAGGAGATTTGGAACCTGGTCGACTACGTGCTTTCGCTGCCGTACGAGGCAGCCAGCATTCCGCAGCGTGCGTTGCCCGTCAACGCGGAGACGCTGGTCAATTAGCGGGGCTCAGCGCCGCTCTCACTTGCGACGTGCCTGACGGCCCACTCGCTCACGCGACTTTCGAGATCATCATGTTCAAGCGATTTGCCAACTGGATGCCCGGCTTCTGGGCGCTGTTGTTCTTGCTCGTGCCGATTGGCGGCGTGGCGACGTTTGTCGCCGCGCCGTACTTCGACATTTGGCTCCCGCGCGACGTTTCTGAACATGGCCACGTCATCGACGGGCTGTTCATGTTCATCTTGTACTTGACCGGCATCGTGTTCATCGTGACGGAATTGGTGCTGTTCTACTTCATGTGGAAATACAGCTCCAAGAAAACGGCCGCGCCGGTCGCCTACAGCCACGGCAGCCATTCGCTGGAAGTCGTGTGGACGATCATCCCGGCGGTCACGTTGTTGTTCATCGCGATCTACCAGATGGACGCCTGGGCCGCCAGCAAGATGCGGGCCCCCGAGATTCCGCCCACCGTGGAAGTCACCGGTCGGCAGTTCAATTGGGACTTTCGCTATCCCGGCAAAGACGGCGAGTTGTACACGCACGACGACGTGGTGCGCACTGACGGCAAGCTGTACCTGCCGTACGGCAAAGAGGTGCTGCTGAAGATCACCAGCGCCGACGTGTTGCACAGCTTTTTCCTGCCGAACATGCGAATGAAGCAGGACGTGGTTCCGGGCATGGAACAGAGCATGTGGTTCAAGGCCACCGCTGGAGGCAGCTACGACATTGTTTGTGCCGAGTTGTGCGGTTGGGGCCACTACAAGATGAAGGGCGAGGTGACGTTCCTGCCGCCCGATGAGTTTGACGCCAAGCTTCAAGAGCTGCGCAGCGACGCCGACACGATGACCGTCGAGGTCGCCGAGACGGACTGAGTTGTTAGCGTTCGCGTTGATTAGCCGAAGGTTCTGTTCGGCCCGATAGCCGAGGATTTTTCATGAGTACCGTGCCTGTCGACTCCGCCGCTGCCTCTGCCGGGCATGCTGAACACGCCCACGCGGGCGGGTTTCTGCGGACCTACGTGTTCTCGCTCGACCACAAGATCATCGGGCTGCAGTTCTTGTTCAGCACTTTGATCTGGTTCATCGTCGGCGGCCTGCTGGCGCTGGGCGTGCGCTGGCAGCTCGCGTACCCGTGGCGACCGATGCCGATTCTCGGCGAGTTGGTCGCCCAGACCGAGGGCGGTCAGATTGCTCCCGAGGTCTACACCATGCTGGTGACCATGCACGCCAGCGTGATGATTTTCTTTGTGATCATTCCGGTTCTGGCGGGCGCGTTTGGCAACTATCTGATTCCGCTGATGATCGGCGCGGACGACATGGCGTTTCCGACGCTTAACATGCTGAGCTACTGGTTCATGTGGCCGGCGTTTCTGGCGATGGGCGCCAGTTTCTTTGTGGAAGGAGGCGCCTCCCAAGGAGGCTGGACGGCGTACCCGCCGTTTGCATTAACGCAAGGGACAGGCCAAGCGTTATGGCTGGTCGGCCTGACGATGGTCGGCATCTCGTCGATGATGGGGTCGGTCAACTATCTGACCACGATCATCCAGATGCGGGCGCCGGGCATGACCATGTTCCGCTTGCCGATGACCATCTGGGGCATGTTCATCACCGCCGTCTTGCAGGCGTTTGCATTGCCGGTGCTGACCGCCGCAGGTTTCATGCAGATGGCCGACCTGCAACTGGGCACGGGTTTCTTCATTCCGGACGGGTGGTCGGCTAACAATGCGGCGGCCCAGTCCGGCGGCGGCCAGCCGCTGCTGTGGCAGCACCTGTTTTGGTTCTACAGCCACCCGGCCGTGTACATCATGATTCTGCCCGCCATGGGCATGGTCAGCGACATGCTGAGCTGCTTCGCCCGAAAGCCGTTGTTCGGCTACAAGCCGATGGTGTACTCGATCGCCGGCATCGCAGGGCTGGGCTTCGTCGTCTGGGGTCACCACATGTTCGTTTCCGGGATGAACCCGGCGCTGGGCATGACCTTTATGGTGTCCACCATGATGATCGCGTTGCCTAGCGCGATCAAAACGTTCAACTGGCTGGGCACGATTTGGCGGGGCAATCTTCAGTTCACCACGCCCATGCTGTTTTCGCTGTCGTTCGTGTCGATGTTCATCATCGGCGGCCTGTCCGGCATCTTCATGGCCGCGACGCCAGTGGACATCTTCATCCACGACACCTATTACATCGTCGCCCACTTCCACTACGTTCTGTTTGCCGGCACGGCCATGGCCGTGCTGGGGGCCATCTATTTCTGGTTCCCCAAGATGTTCGGCCGCATGATGAACGATTCGTGGGGCAAGGTGCACTTCTTTCTGAGCTTCGTGCTGATGAACTGCGTGTTCTTCCCGATGCATATCCTGGGCATGCAGGGCTTTCCGCGGCGGTTGGCCGATCCGTATCACTATGGCACGTTCCGTCACCTGCTGCCGCTGAACCAGTTTATGAGCTGGTGTGCGTTCCTACTGGTCGGCGTGCAGATTATCTTCGTGATCAACTTCTTCTGGAGCATGTTCTTCGGGCCGCGGGCCGGACGGAATCCGTGGCACGCGAACGGCCTGGAGTGGCAGGCGCCCAGCCCGCCGGGTCACGGCAACTTCGATTTCCAGCCGATGATTTACCGGGGCCCGTATGAGTACAACTCGCCGGAAGTCGACGAGGACTACTACCCGCAAACGCAACCGCCGGCCGAGGGCGCTCCGGCCCCGCCGGAGGCAGGGCACTGAGAATAGCACCTTGGCCAACGGCCAATGGCAATTGCAGGTTCCACGATTCCTGAATTTGAAACGGCAAATGGCCATTGGCCAATCTGCAATCAATGACCGCCACATCCAAACTGCCGCCGACCGCCCGCCCTTGGCCCCATCGTTGGGGTTGGGCGTTGGCGTGCGCGACGTTCCCGCTGGTCTGGTGGGGCGGGTGGGTCGTCGCGTCCGGCTCGGGCATGGCGTTTCGCGACTGGCTGACCTCCGACGGCGTCGCGATGCCGCTGTATCCGTGGCTCAGTTCGGCGGGCGACAAGTTCATCGAACACGGGCACCGGCTGCTGGGAATGGTCGCTGGATTGCTGTCAATCGCCCTGGTGGTGTCGGCGTACATGGCGGGCGCTCGTCCGGCGGTGAAGCGCTACGCGTGGCTGCTGCTGGCTGGCGTGATTGCGCAGGGCGTCCTGGGCGGCCTCCGCGTCGTGCTCGACCAGCGCGTGGCGGCGCTGATTCACGGAGTGACCGGCCCGCTGTTTTTTGCCGCGGCGGCTGGCTTTGTGGTTGTGACCTCGCGTGGTTGGGAGCAGTCTCGCACGCTTGCGCAACCCGCGGCGGCCGATCGCAAGCTCACGCGACTGGCGATCATTTGCACCGGGCTAACGTTCGGTCAACTGACGCTGGGAGTCGTTGTGCGGCACAGCGCGTTGATGATCCGCGACGGTTCGGCCGCATTGTTTGAAGCGGCGTCTTACCTGCATGCTCTGACGGCCGTCGCCGTCATTATCTATCTCACGCTGCTCACGGTACGAGCCTGGCGGACCGGGGTCGCAAAGCGGCTAACTATGTTGATTCAACTGCTGATCATCGCCCAGTTTGCGCTGGGGTTGACGACTTGGTTGTTCAAATACGGCGTGCCGGCATGGGTCGCCCAATACACTGGCGAAGTCGATTATCTGAATCGCGAGGCGGAGTCCGTGCGTGCGTTGGTGGTCACCGGCCACGGGGCGGCGGGGTCGTTGCTGGTGGCACTGACGGTGGCTGTCGCGCTGTACGCAGGTCGCCGCACAGGCATTCGTCGGCTGACGTTGCCTTCGCTGACCGCCAGCGGGAGGGTGTTGGCATGAGCCGGATTCCCATGCCCTCGCTGGTGGCCCGCACGATCGATGGTCGGGGCGTGCAAGTGGCGCGTTCGCCCGGCGCGGCGATCGTGGCTCGGCTGGCGGACTACCTGCAGCTGTCCAAACCGCGAATTGTCGTGCTGGAGTTGATTGTCGCCGCCGCGGCGGCCTGCATCGCGACGCCGCACGCTTTGCAGCCGATCGTGTTGGTCGAGGCGCTGGCCGCCACTGCGTTGGTCGCCGGCAGTGCAAGCATGGCGAATCAATGGTGGGAACGGGACCTGGATCGCCGCATGGCGCGGACCGCGAATCGGCCTCTGCCCGCTGGGCGGATCATGCCCATGGAGGCTGCTACGCTGTCCGCCGCGACGCTGGCGATTGGCATGGCGTGGCTGGTGACGCGCGTGAATCTGCTCACCGCCGCGCTGGGGCTGGCGAGTTGGCTGCTGTACGTCGTGGTTTACACGCCGATGAAGACCCGCACGCCGCTCAATACCGTGGTGGGCGCCGTGGCGGGGGCGTTGCCGCTGTTGATGGGGTGGACCGCCACGGGGCGGCCCCTGGGACTCACGGCAATGTCGCTGGCGTGCGTGCTGTTTCTGTGGCAATTCCCGCACTTCATGGCGATCGCCTGGCTCTATCGCAAGAACTACGCCGCGGCGGGCCAGCAGATGGTGACCGTGGTGGATCCCACCGGCGCTCGGGCAGCCGCGTGGGCGGTGGTCGGAGCGGCGTTGATTTTGCCCGTCAGTTTGATCCCCGCGTTGACGCCCACCAGCGGCAGTCCGGGCGTGTACGCTTTGTGGGCGCTGGCACTGGGCGGCGGGCAGTTCGCCTTGGCCGTGCGGTTTGCTTTGTCGCGCGACGACGCGTCCGCTCGGCAGTTGCTCAAGAGCACGCTCTTGTATTTGCCGGTCTGGATGGGCGTGCTGTTGATGGTCAGTTTGTAACGGAAAAGCTGTCAGCATTCAGCGGTCGGCTTTCAGCCAGATAAGAGTTCCGCATTCATCAATCATAAATCATCACTTCCATAGTCATGAGCGATCACGATTCCCACGGCGACGGCCATCATCACGCTGGTTTCGATTACCAGCCGTCCTTGCCGATTCCCAACGGCAAGTTGTGCATGTGGCTATTTCTGTCGACGGAGATTATGTTCTTCGCCGGGCTGCTGGGCGCCTACATCGTGTTGCGGTTCGGAGCCCCTGCGTGGCCCAGCACGCACGACGTGCATCTGGTCGAGTACCTGGGCGCGATCAACACGGCTGTGCTGATCGGGTCGAGTATCACCATTGTGCTCGCGCTGGAAGCCGCCAAGCGGAACAACGCCTCCAACGCCAAAGGTTGGATGGTGCTGACGCTGACGCTGGGGTGCGTCTTCTTGGGCATCAAGGCGTTCGAGTACAACGCGAAGTTCTCGCACGGCATCTACCCCGCGCTGCCGCACAGTCAGATCTACGAAAAACCAGACGTTCGCTACGCCCAGGCCGTGCGACTGCGGCTGGCCGATCTGAAGTTGCAGCTGCAGACCACCAAGACCGAGTTGGAGAACCAGCTTGCCGAAGCGGGCGGCGCCAGCGAGGCGATTCAGGCGCAGATCGACGAGGTGAACGACAAGCTGGCCGTGCATGACGAGATCGCTCCGGAATTAGACGCGATCGAGCAGTTGTTTCGCGAGAATCCCGAGTCGACGTCCGTCGGCGCAGTGGAGGCGCGCAAGAAGCTGACGCTATTGGCCAACAGGATATACCCTCGCGCCAGCCTGCAAGGTCACGGGAGCGAAGAAGCGGCCGTTGAGCACGAAGAGCCGGCGGCCAAGGCTGCGTCCACCGGCCGCCCGCAGATCATGCTGGTCTCGACCGAAGCGCCCGCGGCCGATCACGGCGACGACCACGCCGCAGGCTACAACGACCAGCACCCCTGGTTGGAGCTGCCGATCATGATCCCCGGCGGCAACCTATGGGCCAGCACGTACTTTCTGGTCACAGGCTTTCACGCAATCCACGTCATCGTCGGCTTGATTGCGTTTGTCATCCTGCTGACCAAGACGCTCGGCGCCAACATGGCGGGCACGATTGAAAACGTCGGCCTGTATTGGCACTTTGTCGACCTCGTGTGGATCTTCCTGTTTCCGTTGCTTTATTTGTTCTAGGAGAGGTCAGAGGCGGGAGGCCAGAGGTCGGGGACGGCTACCAGCCAACTCCGGCCGATTGCCGAGAGCCGACAGCCTACAGCCTTCACCGGAGCTTTCCCGATATGTCTCACGCCGCCACCGACGCGCACGCCGCGCACGACGACGCTCACCATCACGGCCCTCAGGGCGTCGGCATATACGTGTCGGTTGCCGTCGCCTTGGTGTTCCTCACTTCGTTGTCCTACGTCACCAACTTGCCGGTGTGGGACGCCGTGGTAGGCGACAGCGTGGCGATCAAGCGGATTTGGATGATGGGCGTCTCCTGCACCAAGGCGATGCTGGTGATCATGTTCTTCATGCACCTGAAATGGGAAGCCAACTGGAAGTGGGTGCTCACGATCCCCGCTTCGCTGATGTCGCTGTTTCTGGTGCTGATGCTTGTGCCGGACGTCGGCAAACGCATGGAACACGCTTCGTATGAGCGGCTGAAGTACGCGGCCGAACTGACGCCCGAGGAAGCGGACGAGGTCGAGGACGAAGGCGAGATTTACCATACGGACGGCGACCACTAGATTCGACCCGCGCTGATGCGGCGGCACGCACGGCCGGCGCTTGCCACTTTGCCTGCCATGTCCGCTGACGACGCATTGGTCGTATCTCATGTGACGCACCGCTATAAAGAGCGGGTGGCGGTCGACGATTTGTCGTTGACTGTGCGTCGCGGCGAGGCGTTCCTGTTCTTGGGACCCAACGGCAGCGGCAAGACGACGCTGTTCCGCTTGCTGTCGACGCTCATCCCGCTGCAGGCGGGCGAGGCGACGCTGCTGGGGCACGACCTGCGGAGCGACGCCCACGGCGCGCGACGGGCGTTGGGCGTCGTGTTTCAGGCGCCCAGCTTGGACAAGAAGCTTACCGTCGCCGAGAACCTGAAGCACCACGGGCGACTCTACGGCCTGTCGGGCGCGGTACTGCGCGAGCGAATCGCCGCCAAGCTCGCCAGCGTTGGATTGTCCGACCGGGCAGGCGACCTGACCGAGAAGCTCTCCGGCGGCCAGCGGCGACGGGTCGAACTGGCCAAGGCGTTGCTCTCCGAACCGCAGTTGCTGCTGCTGGACGAGCCGAGCACGGGCCTCGATCCGGCGGCGCGTATCGACCTGTGGCGCACGTTGGCGACTCTGCAAAAACAAGATGGCGTGACGTTGATCGCCACCACGCACTTGCTGGAAGAAGCCGAGCGGGCTGACCGACTGGCGATCATGGACCGCGGCAAGCTGGTGGCTCTCGATACGCCGGACAACTTGCGTTCCCAGGTCGGGGGCGACGCGATTGTCGTTCGCTGCGACGAGCCGACGGAGTTGGCCCGCGCAATTGGCGAGCGATTTGGCAGCGAGGCAGCCGTGATTGACGGCGCGGTGCGGCTGGAGCAGCCCGAGGGGCACCAGTGGGTCCCGCGGCTGGTCGAGGCGTTCCCGCAGGCGATCCGTAGCGTAACGCTCGGCAAGCCAACATTGGAGGACGTGTTTATTGATTGCACGGGGCACAGGTTTGCCGACGATCAAACTCCAATGACCAAGCTCCAATGACCAAGCCCCAATGACCAAGGCCCAATGACCAAGGCCCAATGACCAAGCCCCAATGACCAAGCCCCAATGACCAAGCCCCAATGACCAAGCCCCAATGACCAAGCCCCAATGACCAAGCCCCAAT